>JAAVIC010000016.1 GCA_014799385.1 Oscillospiraceae bacterium | reverse complement strand
GTAAAGGGTCAAGGTATGACATGGAAAACCAAGATCAAAATTATGATAACCGTTACAGTGCTGATGACGATTGGGTTTATTATGATGAATCAGGTGGTTGTCGGGAGGATAGTGCTTGCTTGCGTTTGGGTTTTCCATATCATATACTTTATTTTCGGTGTTAAAACGATAAAAAATACTAACAAATAGTTTTTGACACAAATAAAAAGTTTCCATTCAAACAGACAGTCGCCCATTATGCTTTGAAAAAAACCGTTTTAATCATTTGTGCATATGGTATCATTATAAAAGTAGTGCCTTATTTTAGAATATAAACTCCTAAAGGAAGTAGAAAGGCAATACCCGGAGAGGAAAGTACAATGAAAACATTTCCCGGGACAAGCCTTTTATGTCCCGAATCATCATTAACCTATTTTCAAGTTTGCCCCGCAGTCTTACCTAAGACTGCGGGGCTTTTTTTATCGACAAAATTCCGCTATTATCTACACAAACACCGAAAAAAGAAATTATTTTTCAAAATAAAAATGATGTGTGCGTTTGCCTTACAGCAAATGCACCTTTTTTATGTCAAAAAATGTAGATATTTGACATATTACCCCTCACGCGCCCCGCCTTCTCCAATCTTTGAAAAAACTCAACATATTTCAAGATTGGAGGATAACACAATGGTTATCAAATACAAGTTTTTGGACAATACGACTTCCGAAGCGGAGGTCGATGACGAACTCGGCAAGCGCATTACTGAGATGGATGAGGCTGACTACAACCTCAACCGCAAAGAAACCCGCCGACACGATTATATATCGGAGCTGGAGGAAAAAGGGCGTTACATATTCGACGACAGCGACCCGTTGGAGGATGTTCTCAAGGAAGAACGGATTAAGGAACTCATGGCAGCAATTGAAAAGCTGCAGCCGCAGCAAAAAGAGTTGTTGATTCGCGTGTACTGGAACAAGGAGCTCCAAAAGGATATCGCTGCCGAGGAAGGCGTGTCACCGCAGGCGATAGCAAGCCGTATGAAAACAATTTTAAAAAAATTAAAAAAATTTTTAAATAAATCCTTGTTTTTTGCTTTTTTCGTGGCTTATATATAGAGGGTTAAATTTTACCCTCTGTTGCTCATTGAAAATTTAATAGCAGTATTTCAGATACCTTCCCTTGTGCAGCCTTTACGGTTGAAAGCGAAAGGAGCGCTACGCCAAGACGTTCCCCGAATCACAGATTGGACAAGCACGGCACTTTGCCGGACGAGCCTCGGCTCAACATTATTCCGAAAGATGATCCGTAACCGAGCGATAAATAGCAGCTCCCGAAACCGATGTGGCAATCGGTGCGCGATGACCTGCACATGGGGATAATGATACTTCCGTCCAGCCACAACTGCACGTAATGGGGGCGGCGGCATGAGAACCATGCCGAGGTGAGAGTCCTATGACGTAATGCCAATTACGGTCTGAAATATTCCCAATGTCGGGGGTGCGGGGCAAATACGACAGTATTTACAGGCAAACAAGCGAAGAAATTCGCTGTTAAATATAAGGAAGCGGCTCTGTAATTACACGGAGCCACTACCGTTTGCACACTGAAAGGTGTGCAAATTTCAGTTTCGCCGTAACCGTCGGAATTGAAATTTGCACATTTTTTTATATAAGAAAAATGGAGGGAAAAAATGGATAACGAAGCAATCATTCGATACAAATTCTACTTGTGCAGAAATTTTCTGGACAAGCTTTTGAGCGAGAATCTCATAACCGAGGCGCAGCGCAGAAAGATCGAAAAAGCTGTCATAAAGCGGATCGCGGAGGTTTGAACCTCTGTCCGCTTTTGTCGATTGTGATACAAATAGCCGTAGATATTTCGTTCGGTTTGGTGATAGATAAACCCGAGCCGTTTCGGTATACTGTGTTGTGAAAGGAGCTGATGAAATGGCTGAAATCACGATTATACCTGCAAAAAACCGTTCCGACGAAGTTGTCAGAACAGCCGCCTACGCCCGAGTATCAAGCAGCAGCGAGGATCAGCTAAATTCATTCGCAGCACAGATTCGGTACTACACCGAGCTGCTCCAAAATAGCACCGACGCGGTATTCGTGGATATGTACGCGGACGAAGGCATATCCGGGACTTCTGCGGCAAAGCGCACGGAGTTCCAAAGAATGATGAACGACTGCCGAAAAGGAAAAATCGACAGGATACTCGCCAAATCAATATCACGGTTTGCACGAAATACCAAAGACAGCCTTGAAGCGGTACGCGAGCTGAAAACGCTTGGAATATCGGTATACTTTGAAAAAGAGAATATCGATACGGGGGAGATAAGCTCGGAAATGATGCTGGCTATATACAGTCAGTTCGCACAAGAGGAGTCCATGTCGATATCGCGCAACTGTCGAATGGGAGTTCACAAACGAATGATGGATGGCACTTACAAAACTGCCTCTACCCCATTTGGATACGATTATGTTAATGGTGAACTCAAAATCAATCCCGAAAAAGCAGAGATTGTCAAGCAGATTTTCTCATGGTATGTCAGCGGAATTGGATTGAATGAAATTGCGGTGAGGCTGAATTCACTCGGCGTTCGCAAAGAGGTTTGGCGGCACGGTACGATTCGGTGTATACTTACAAATGAAAGGTATATCGGCGACAGTCTGTTGCAAAAGCGCTTTACCACAGATACGCTTCCGTTCAAGGCAGTCAGAAACCGCGGTGAGAAAGAACAGTATTATGTCAAGGGAACGCATGAGCCGATAATTGAAAAAGCGGTTTTCGACAATGCCCAACGAATGCTTTCGGGTAAAGATAAGCCAAGCGGATTAGCAAAAGAACGCTCTCCGTTCAGCAGAAAGATCATCTGTGGAAACTGCGGAACTGCATTCAGACGAAAGCCGCGAAAAGGCTGCGTATGCTGGGTATGCCGAAAACATGACGAATCGGCTGACAATTGCAACATTCGGCAGATAAGGGAAACTGAATTTCAAGCCGCGTTCATAAAATTATGGAACAAACTTCAAGCACATGGCAAAGCAATTCTCGCACCAATGCTCCGCCAATTTGAAACACTCTCTGAAAAGGAAAAGTCGGGCAACACACAACTTGCAGAACTTTGCAAGGAAATATCCGATATCAAGCAGCAGACCTACTTGCTGACCATGCTGAACTCACAAGGAACTCTTGACGGAGCATACTTCAAAGAGCGAACCCAAGAACTTGACCGAAAGCTAATAACCGCACAAAAACAACTTCACGCAAACCTTGACGATAAGGACAGCGAACGGTTTGACGAACTGCGGAAACTAATTGGCATATTCGAGAGAGCAGAGCAGATAACGGATTTCGATGAAATCAAGTTCGGGCAGATAGTTGATAAGATTACGGTGCTGTCCGAAACGGAAATCCGCATTGACATAATCGGTGGAATAGGCTTTACAGAGCGGATCGTGAGGTGAGAAAATGCTGAAAAACAGAAACATACCGTTCGGCTACTGCATGGTAAACGGAAAATATGCGCTGAACGCTCCTGAAGCCGAGGTGGTACGAAAAATCTTCGCAGACTACATAGGCGGCAAATCGCTGAAAACCATAGCCACAGAAATGCAGATACCGTATAATATGGGCAAGGCACAATGGAATAAGAATATGGTCTGCCGAGTGCTTGAAAACAAGAAATACATTGGCGAAAACGGATATCCGGAGATCATTACCCCCGAGGACTTTGAGCAAGCGGCTCGCATAAAGGCGGAGCGGAACACATACCGCAAACCCGTCCCGCAGGACGAGCAGCATCAAGCAGAGGTGACAATTACGGAATACAAGCCAACCGATGAGATTCAGCGCATGACCAATGAAATAAATCGGCTGCTCGATTCGGAAAATGCCGATAGAGACAAGATTGAGGCGCTTATAATAAAGTGCGCTCAATTAAAATATACGACAATATGCGAGGTGAGAACATGATAGCAACAGCACAGAACGATATGCGGATCGTGGTTATTCCCGCAAAATCCCGCGAGGAGATCAAGCAAGCGACAAAATGCTTAAAAGTGGCGGCATACTGCAGAGTCAGCACCGATGAGGAAGAACAGAAAACCAGTTATCAGGCGCAGATCGAATACTACACCGACAAAATCAACAAGAACCCCGAATGGCAGATGGCTGGCATTTTTGCGGATGAGGGCATTACGGGAACGCAAGCCAAAAAACGTCCCCAATTCCTCAAAATGATCAGGCTGTGCAGACAAGGCAAAATTGATGTCATCTTAACCAAATCGCTCTCTCGATTCGCCCGAAACACGGTAGACAGCTTGAATTATATCCGAGAGCTGAGAACGCTCGAAATCGCGGTTATTTCGGAAAAGGAAAATATAAATACGCTGACAGCGGAGAGCGAAATGCTGATCACTATCATGAGCTGCTTCGCCCAAGCGGAATCCGAATCCATCAGCAAAAACGTAGCCTGGGGAGTGCGGCAGAGCTTCAAAAGCGGAAATGTGCCGATGCAGTACGCAAAGCTACTTGGGTATAAAAAGGGCGAGAACGATCTCCCCGAAATCATACCCGAGGAAGCGGAGATCGTAAAGGAAATATTCCGCAGCTACCTTGACGGAATGAGCCTCAAGCAGATTGCCGATTCGCTCAACTCCCGAGGGGTAAAAACAAAGCACAAACAAACCACATGGCAGTCCGAGATCGTCAAGAGCATTCTTGTAAATGAAAAATATACGGGTGACGCGCTTCTGCAAAAGACCTACATAACCGACTGCATTACTAAAAAGAGCCGCAAGAACAACGGCGAACTGCCGATGTATCTGGTCAAGAACCATCATGAGCCGATCATATCCCGAGCCGATTTCAACCGAGTGCAGGAAGAAATGGCGCGACGTGGCGCAAAGCGGGCAATCGCTGACAAGCTCACCAAGACCGAGCAAGGCAAATACAGCGCAAAGTATGCGCTGTCGGAGCTGCTTATCTGTGGAGAATGCGGAACGCACTATCGCCGAGTGACATGGACGGCAAAGGGCTTCAAGGAAATAAAGTGGCGCTGTATCAACCGAATCCAATATGGCAAGAAAAAGTGCCACAATTCCCCTACTGTTGACGAACAGTCGCTTCACAGAGCAATTGTGAGCGCAATAAACGAGTTCTGCGAGGTCAAGGACGATGTGGCAAATGTTCTTTGGGAAAGCATAACCGAGGTGCTTGACCCGAATCTCAACGGCAGCGTACAGGCGGCACAGCAGCGGATCGACGAACTGGCACACAACATAGATGAACTAATAAAGCTGGCAACCGCACCTGAAACCGCTGCAACAGCTATGGCGGATATCGAAAAATTCAGCGAGGAAATGAAAACACTCCGAGAGTTCATCGAAACCGAAAAAGCGAAACAGGTGACGGCGCAAAGAGGCTCCGATGAGCTCAATGCGGTGTTGGAACGCCTTGAAAATGAGGACTTCACCATGACCGAATACGATGATGTTGCGGTACGGCAGCTGATTGAAAAGGTCACGGTCGAGAGCAAGGACACCATAACGGTGACATTTAAGGGTGGACTTGAGGTGAGAAAGGACTTAAATGGAGATTGAGATTCCGGCATGGCTTTACGAATTGCTTCTGATAGAAGCGGCAGAAACGGATTCCGCGGTTGAGGAAATCGCGGAATCTGCTTTCAGAAATTTTCTCGAAAGGAATGAAAACATTGGCAACTAATGAAAAGAAAGGCGTTACTGTCAAGATCGACGCGGAACTTCACGCAGAGGTCAGACAGTACATTGAAGATCATGAAATGACAATGGCGGAGTTCGTGACCCTGGCACTTCAGGACGAACTCCACCCCAAACTCACTGTTCGGGAGGATAAGAATATGGGAAATATGAGAACAATGGCATTTCAGGTGCCGGAAGAACTGTTTCAAAAGATCAAGGACTATCTGCAGCGCAACAACATGACGCAGAAGCAGTTTGTGATTGGGCTGATTGAAAACGAGATTGAGCGTGATTTGCGCCAACGCGCAGATATGGGCGAGACACCTACATCGTCTGAGGAAACCGCAGAGGAACACACCGAGCAGCAAGAAACAGCCGCTGTAAGCGATTTTGAGAGCGTTTCCGAGGAGGTCAGGGAACAACCCGAAGAACAGGAAAGCCCCGATTTTTCGGACGATTTTGACAGCGAGAGCGATGAATCTGAAAATCCCGATGAGGACGAGGATTTGGATGAAAGCGAGGATCAGGACGAGGCCGAAGATATGGGAATGTCTATGGGGATGTGAAACCAATATATAATGAGTTGCCTGCTGGAGTTCAAATAGAACTTCAGCAGGTGAATTTCATTAGGCAGTCAAGAAAGGTCTTGACATTCATATGGCAATATATTATAATATATAAATAGGAAGCAAGGGCGTTTTTGTTTGTGTGAAAGAAAAAATCTTTTTTGTCAACGTTTCACACACAGGGTTCAAACCCGCACAGCAAAGCCGTTTGTGGCTTGCTGTGTGGGTTTGTTTTTTAATTTAGTAATGTTTTGTTACATCCTCGACTACCGATTCGGTACTTGAGAAATATGTGGTAACTCGAAAGAGTGCACTGTTTCAGTGCGGAGGTTCTGCCTTGCCGTATTCTTTGTTTAATGCGGCTCAATTTTTGAAAATATAACAACTGTGTCCTGTGTTGGGATTCAGTTGTGTTTTTATGAGATGGGGTACGCATCTGTATCCCCATCTATAAGATATTCCGTGAAACATGAAACACCGAGCAGCTCGGGGACAAAATGCTCCCAAGTTTTAGAATCCAATTCTGTCAAAACGACAGCTTTGAAATTTAGACCCCTACTCCTCGTTTCATGGAGTAGGGGGTTCGCCGTATTCTTTGTTTACTGCGGCTCGATTTTTGAAAATACTCAATAACGTTTTGTTATCGAATATCAAGGCTGAACGATTCGTTCACCGTTTTCAACCGTTCTTTCTCGGCTTTAATATCAGCCTTGACTTGTGCTATCATCGCCGCCAGCTTTTCCTCACATTCCTCTCTTGTTTTGGCATAGATATTGTGAGATTCACGCTTGCCATAGGCATTTCTCAGACTGTATCTGCCCTCATAGAGGTGGTCATTTATCATCGTCACACAACCTGTGCCGGATTTGCGACATTTGGGCTTATACGGCTCGAAATCTGGCGGTAGGGTATCTACCCTTGCCTGTTCTTTAGCCCTCGGAATTTTGCTCTTATGTCAATAAAAAACACAAAATAAACAGACCAAAAAGCAAAAGATTGGATCACCCTACAAAATTGAAGGCGGAATGAGGGGAAAAATTGTACATATTTTCAAAGTCATTAGGCGAGCAGAAATCGCAATGACTGTGAATACGAACG
>JAAVIC010000015.1 GCA_014799385.1 Oscillospiraceae bacterium | reverse complement strand
TACTTTTCGCTTATCCAGAATTATTTTCTTTATCTCTCCCGCTTGAATTCCTCCAAGCCGGAATCGACAAGGTTATGTTAATTCGTTCTTTTTAGTATTGTTCAATTTTCAAGGAGCTTGTTCGCCGTCGCTTCCGACAACTTTTACATTATACCACATTATTTCGAGCTTGTCAAGTAGTTTTTTGAAATTTTTTCAAAAAATTTCAACATCCTCCGAATCAATGCGACCCTTTCGGGTGGAGGCGCCACCCAGATTTGAACTGGGGATCAGGGTGTTGCAGACCCTTGCCTTACCACTTGGCTATAGCGCCGAATGGAGCGGATTACGAGGCTCGAACTCGCTACCTCCACCTTGGCAAGGTGGCGCTCTACCAGATGAGCTAAATCCGCAATGGTGCCTTCAGCCGGAATCGAACCAGCGACACAGGGATTTTCAGTCCCTTGCTCTACCAACTGAGCTATAAAGGCATTTGGCGACCCGGAAGAGACTCGAACTCTCGACCTCCGCCGTGACAGGGCGGCGTTCTAACCAACTGAACTACCGGGCCGAAACGCGTCCCGAAAGACGCGAAATATGGTGGAAGTTACAGGGCTCGAACCTGTGACCCTCTGCTTGTAAGGCAGATGCTCTCCCAGCTGAGCTAAACTTCCGAACCGCTTTCTTCAAGCGACTATTATATTATACACCGTTTATCTCGATTTGTCAATAGTTTTTTTGAAATTTTTAATCTTTCAGCATTTTTAACAAATCCTCGGTGGAAAATTTATACTTTTTATTGCAAAAGTGACAACAAACCTCGGTGATTTCCTGCTCTTCGGCAAGTTTTTTCAGCTCTGACTTGCCTAAGGACATCAAAATCCCCTCGGTTCTCTCCCGTGAGCAATTACAAAAGTATTGCGCGTCCCAACTGTCGAGAACCTCTCCGCCCAGTCCTGCAAGCGCCGCCAAAGCAATATGTTCCGGCTCAAACTTCTGCTTCAGCATATCGGAGATTTTATCCATTTTCGCAAGGTTATCCTCCAAAACCTGCAATGATTTTTCCGAAACAGGTGGAACGATCTGCACCATATACCCCACTGCCGCCTTGATTCCGCCGCATTCATCGAACAGTATACCCATATTAAATACAGTAGGGAGCTGCTCGGAGTTTGAATAATAAGCGGTAATATCTTGCGCGATATTCCCGGAAACCAACGGAATTTGCCCGCAGTACGGCTCTTTAAGCCCCATATCCTTGATGACGGTCAGTGAGCCGTCCCGCCCAACCAGCTCCTCAACGCTTGCCGCATCGGCTTTGGGATTACCCGCATAACACTTGACATTTCCGCGATAGTCCGCCACCGCCGTCAGCGTTCCGCACGGACCGCCGCCGTTGATCCGCAGTGTTAAAAGGTCCCCCTCATATTTCAGCATAGCGCCCATAATCGCCGCCGCCGTCACCACGCGCCCCAACGCAGCCGTCACCGCTTGAGACAAATCGTGCATTCGCGCCATTTCGCGCACCATATCGGTCGAATCCACAGCCGAGCACAGCATACTCCCGTCCTCGGACAAAGCTCTAACAATTTTTCCCATTTCGCTTTATTTCCTTATACAATTTGTAATATTCACAGTCTTTTTGCCGAAACAAGCAACTTTTCGCTGTCGAATTTCGGATCATCAAACGTCAGGTACTCCCAGATATTGACAACCTCAAATCCAGTTTCTTCAAGCAAGCGGCAAATTTCTCCATTCGAAAGCGCAATCTCACGGAAGTGCTCCTCGCCGCGCGAATACCGCCCGTCCTCGTCCTCGAAAAACAAGTCCAAATCAATGTCCACGCCGCAATCCTCGGCGCAGAAGGTGTTCTGCCAAACGCAGTAAACCCCGTCAACATCGTAAACAAACGTGTTTTCACCGAGAATTTCACGATGCTTAAACGGAGTATTCACGTCAAAAACGAACGCTCCCCCGCGTTTCAAATTCTTAGACACGCGTTGGAAGCATTTGGAAATATCCTCTCGGCTTTCAAGATGATTTATGCTGTCCAGCGTGGAAATTACCGCGTCAACAGGATAAGGCAGATCAGTGTTTTCCATTTTCTGACATATCCACGTCACCTTGTTCGACTTTTCAGCCGCATACGTCAGCATATTCACCGATGCTTCCTGACCTATCATCTCAAAACCGAGCTTCTCCAGCCGCACGGTAAGATTTCCCGTGCCGCACCCCATATCGAGAACCTGCTTTCCGTCCGTCATTTTAGACAAAATAGACGCATAGTATTTGGCTATTTCGTCATACGGCACATTGAACGTAAGCGCATCGTAGCAATTCGCGAAAATCTCGTAACCCGCCATTACTTGCCGCTCTCGAGACGCTCGAACACGATTTCGTACCCGCCCGCGGTCTGATAAGTCAACGTCTTGTTAACGCGCGAAATCGTTGCGGTTGACGCGCTTGTCTCCTCAACGATGGCGTTATAATTTTTCCCGCCGCGAAGCATTTCAGCAACTTTAAGCCGCTGTGAGATTGACTGAAGCTCTTGCGGAGTGCACAAATCTTCAAGAAATTTCGCGCACTCGTCCTCGTTTTTCAGCGATAAAATTGCCTTGTAAAGCAGATCCATACCAACATTTGCTTTCATAAAAACGCCCCCTTTGATTTTATTTTACCACAATAAAGCAAAAAAGTCAAGCCCTTTTGTGCAAAAATGATTACGGGTTGAATTACCAAAAGTATAATTTCTCTCATAATTTGCAACTTGTTGACATATTATCGGACTATTTACAAATATTAGTTTCTCTCCCGCCCATAACACATATAGATTTGTGATTTTTCTCCGCCATAAATGGGGAGGAAAATAACGTTAGATTGCAACACAAATCAATTACCATAGGTATATTTTTCTACATATTTTGCAATTTGTTGACAGAAATTTGAAATCTGTTATTATCCTTTCTGTAAATCGGACTGCAAAAATGTTATAATTATTTTTGGAGCGGGAAACCGCTATCAAATTTTTACACCCGGAGGATTATGACGTGTGGCAGATGACAACAGCCCGTGTGCGGTCCGAGAGCGGTGAGGTGTTCGAGAGCTACGGAATCAAGATAAATTCGACCGTAATTGATGACATCTCGCTCGACAAGGAAGAAACAGAAAAATTTGTCGAGTTGTTAAACCGCCTTGACGCATCGGAATTACACGCCTATGATCTGGTTGAAGATTTTTTGGGAAGATAGCAACGTGCCGCATTGTGATTACAATGCGGCATTTTGTTGAAAAATATGACAGATTGTCAAAACCAGGTTGACAACCATACATAGAAAGCCTCTTAACACAATACGAAAAAAATTCAGACTGTATATAAACCCGCAGTAATAATCCGAAATTTATATACAGTCTAAAAAATGTTACTTTTTATTCTTGATGTATTCGTCCATCGCCTTGGCTGCGGTCTTGCCCGCGCCCATCGCAAGGATTACCGTTGCCGCGCCGGTAACCGCGTCACCGCCCGCGAACACGCCCTCGCGCGAGGTCGCGCCGTTCTCGTCCGCGATAAAGCAGCCGTGCTTGTTGGTATCCAAACCCTCTGTGGTGTTACGAATCAACGGATTCGGTGAAGTTCCGATAGACATAACCACACAGTCCACGTCCAGAACGAACTCGCTGCCGGGCTTTTCCACGGGTCTGCGGCGACCGCTTGCATCGGGTTCACCAAGCTCCATCTCTATGCACTTCATTCCTGTAACAAATTTATGCTCGTTACCGAGAATCTCTACGGGATTGTTCAGCGTCTTAAAGATGATACCCTCTTCTTTCGCGTGCTCGATTTCCTCGTTACGCGCGGGCATCTCCTCCTCGCCTCTGCGGTAAACTATGTAGACGTTCTCCGCACCCAGGCGCTTCGCGCAGCGCGCCGCGTCCATTGCGACATTTCCGCCGCCGACAACCGCCACGGAGGTATTCTTTTTAATAGGTGTGTCGCTGCCCTCTTTGTAAGCTTTCATCAGATTAACGCGCGTGAGGAACTCATTCGCGGAGTACACGCCCTTGAAATTCTCACCGGGGATATTCATAAATCTCGGCAGACCCGCGCCCGAACCGATGAAAATCGCCTCGAACCCCTGCTCGAACAGCTCGTCAACCTCGATAGTCCGCCCGATTACAACGTTGGTTTCCACCTTAACTCCGAGAGCTTTCAGGTTGTCCACCTCGTGCTGAACGATAGACTTCGGCAGCCTGAACTCGGGGATTCCGTATACAAGAACTCCGCCCGCGAGGTGCAGAGCCTCAAAAACCGTCACGTCATAGCCCATCTTCGCGAGATCTCCCGCGCAAGTCAGACCCGAAGGACCTGCGCCGATAACCGCGCACTTGTGACCGTTTTTCGCGAGAACGGCGGATGCCTCGGTGGAATGCGCGTTGTGCCAGTCAGCCACAAAACGCTCCAGTCTGCCGATTGCGACAGGCTCACCCTTAATTCCGCGAACGCACTTTGATTCACATTGCGTTTCCTGAGGGCAAACGCGTCCGCAGACTGCGGGCAGCGAGCTGCTCTTGGAAATCACTTGATATGCGCCCTCAAAGTCGCGCTCCTTGATTTTCGCGATAAACGCAGGAATATCGATAGACACGGGGCAGCCGCCGGTGCAAGGCTTGTTCTTGCAATTCAGGCAGCGTTCCGCCTCGTCAACTGCCTGTTCTTCGGTATAACCGAGCGCAACCTCGCTGAAATTCTTGTTGCGGACGTTCGGCTTCTGAACGGGCATTTCGTTCTTTTTCAAACTCATATTAGGCATAATCTTCTCCTTATCTAAATGGCAAATTCAAAACCACGCTCTCGAAATTCCGCTGCGCGGCATTTCGAGAGCATTCGCTAAGCGACCCGCAACATAACTTCGTGATGTTGCGCGCCGCTTGCGTTTTGAATTTGCATTAGCTACCGGTAGGTTAAACGGACTTGAACAAGTTGCAAACTTCCTCACGCTTGGCGGTTTCAAACTCCTTGTACATCGCGCCGCGTTCGAGAGCCTCGTCAAAGTCTACCAGATGACCGTCAAAATCGGGACCGTCCACGCACGCGAACTTCGTTTCGCCGCCGACCGTCAAGCGGCAGCCGCCGCACATTCCCGTGCCGTCAATCATAATGGGGTTCATCGAAACCACCGTTTTTATTCCGTATTCCTTGGTGAGCTTGCAGACGAACTTCATCATTACAAGCGGACCGATAGCGATTACCTCGTCATACTGATTCCCCGCGTCGATCAAAGATTTCAGCGCGTCTGTAACCAAGCCCTTCTCGCCGTAAGAGCCATCGTCCGTCATCATCTTCATCACGTTTGATGCCGCCTTAAACTCGTCCTCAAGAATCACAAGGTCTTTGTTCCTGAATCCAACAATAGAGTGAACCTCACAACCGTTGTTATGGAGCTTTTTGGCAATCGGATACGCAATCGCGCAGCCCACGCCGCCGCCGACCACAGCAACCTTTTTCAGTCCCTCGGTGTGTGACGGAGTGCCCAAAGGACCCACGAAATCGTGGATAAACTCGCCCTCATTCAAATGATTGAGCTTTTCGGTAGTTGCCCCCACAATCTGGAAAATAATGGTAATTGTTCCCTTTTCGCGGTCGAAATCCGCCACAGTCAGCGGAATACGCTCGCCCTCTTCATCAACTCGAAGAATAATGAACTGTCCCGGCTCTGCTTTCTTTGCGATAAGCGGAGCGTCCACCTCCATCAGAGTGACGGTGGGATTAAGTACTTGCTTTCTTACAATTTTATACATTATAATATATCCTCCCGATATTATTACAAACATCAACATTTATATTTTATCACATCACGGAGGAAATTTCAATAGCTTTTTTGTGCAAATCGACCCAAATTTCGGGGGGATTATTCATAAATTTTTCACAAAAAACTACTTGACAAAAAATTTTAATTACCTTAAACTGTATATGTCCGCTCGGGGAGTTGCCCCGAACCCCGCATTGGGGCGAACCCCTACGACCCAATGCGGGGAACTCTCGCCGCGTTTTAGCGGGGGACAATCCCTGCGACCCAATGCGGGAACTCTCGCCGCGTTTTAGCGGGGGACAATCCCTGCGACCCAATGCGGGGACTCCCGCCGCGTTTTAGCGGGGGGACAACCCTTCGGGGGCGGGCTAAGTCTTGGACAATGCTTACTGCGCCTACGGCGCAGAGCGTTGTTGCCAAGCTTTTGCATTTTTCGCTGCGCGAAAAATGCTCAGCAAACCCTCGGGACGGAAAAGCCCGCCCCATTGGGCGCGGTTGCGGCTTTTGGCGGTTTCGCGCGTAGCGCGAATCAGCCAAAAACGCTAAGCTCTCGGGCGCAGCCCGAGAGCTGACCCACCCCCTTTTTCCTGTGTTGTTTCGGGGAAGTTGATGTTAGTTACAGCGCGCCTATCCGCAACTCGTCTTACCATCGGGCAGTACGCTCCCACAGCGAAGGAACGTAACAACTGCTTAGTGTACATAAACATCGCTCCCGAGAGTGAAAACTTAATAACTATCCCATCGCGAAGAGTGAGCCTTTACCCCCGAAGGGTTGTCCCACTGCTGAAACGCGGGGGTTCGGGGCAACCCCCCCGAGAGCTTGTCCCCCACTCCTCGGGGCGCGAAAATTCCGGTTTGTGCAAATCAACTAAATTTTGGCGGATTTATTCATAAATTTTTCACAAAAAGCCCCTTGACAAATTATATAATTTGCTATATAATGTTTTATATCCAACAAAATATTTGAGCGGGGGTGAATTTATGGACAACCGAGGAATCGGAATGCACCTTAGAATGGTAAACAACGCTGTTCGGCGATGGATCGACCGCAACGCGGAGTTTAAGACCCGAATGGACGAAATCAAGCACCTTACCTGCTCGAATGGCTGGATCATCGCGTATTTGTATGAAATGGAAACACAGGGTAAGACCGTGTATCAGCGCGACTTTGAAAAGGATTTCGGAATCACGCGCTCCACAGCGTCAAAGGTTCTCACGCTGTTGGAGAAAAAGGAGCTGCTAAAGCGCACACAAGCGGAGCATGACGGGCGAATGAAGAAGATAGTGCTTACCGATAAATCGCGCAAGCTGAGCCGTGAAATCGGCGAACGTTCCGCCGAAATGGAACGTCACCTCAAAAAGGGATTCTCAGAAATCGAACTGGAGATGTTCTATGGCTTCCTAAACCGCATTATGGAGAATCTTGAGGATTCCGAGTAATTTCCATAAACACAATAAAATCATATGCAAATTCAAAACGCGCGTGACGCGGCACACTGCGAAGCGGTGGGTCGCGTCACGCAGGCGAGTGCGCGCGAAGCGTGCACGATTTTGAATTTGATTTTAAGATAAGGAGAGATACTAATGATTAAAACCTTGGCGCGATGTATTCGCGATGCGGCTGTTCCCGCAATTTTAACGCCGATTCTGGTGTTGATTGAGGCACTTATTGAGGTGTCCATTCCTACGGTGATGGCTAACATGATAGACGAGGGAATCACACCCGGAAATGTAGACGTAGTGGTGAAATACGGCGCGATTCTGCTTGTATTGACGCTATGCGCGGTATTCTTCGGCGTAATGTCGGGAGTTACCGCCTCTCGCGCAAGCTCGCGGTTCTCGCGGAATCTGCGGCAGGATATGTATTACAATATCCAGCATTTTACATTTACAAGCATTGACAAATTCTCGCCCGCCAGCCTTGTAACACGTCTTACCACAGACGTAACGCGTGTTCAGATGGCATTCCAGATGATTACGAGAATCACCTTCCGCGCGCCCGCAATGCTTATCTTCGCGTTTGTGTTCTCTTTCAACACCAACCGTCAATTGGCGACTGTGTTCCTGTACGCGATTCCGTTCTTGGCGATAGTGTTGGTGGTCATCATAAGGCTCGCTTTCCCGGTATTTACAAAAACATTCACCGCGTATGACGAGCTGAACGAGGTCGTTGAGGAAAACGTTCGCGGAATCCGCGTGGTTAAGAGCTTTGTTCAAGAGGAGCACGAGATTTCCAAGTTTAATAAAATCTCCAAAAAGATTTACGGTCTGTTCACCAAGGCGGAGAAAACCGTTGCGTTTAATGCCCCCGCAATGCAAGTGACTGTTTACGCGTGCATTATTGCGATTTCGTGGTTGGGTGCGCATGCTGTTGTTGCATCGGGCAACAACGAAGCTCTCGGACTTACCACCGGCGGACTTACCTCAATGTTCAGCTACACTATGCAGATCCTCATCAGTCTTATGATGATTTCGATGATCTTCGTAATGATGACTATGAGTAAAGCAAGCGGCGACCGCGTTGCGGAGGTTCTTAACGAAACAAGCGATATAAACGATGGCGAACGCAACCTTACCGAGCTTAAAGACGGCTCGATAGAGTTCAGAAACGTTTCGTTCAAATACTCGGATAAGGCGGAAAGCAACGCGCTTGATTCCATAAATCTCACGATAAAGTCCGGCGAAACCGTGGGAATCATCGGCGGAACGGGTTCTTCCAAATCCACATTGGTGCAGATGATTCCGCGCCTGTATGACGTTACAGATGGCGAGGTTCTGGTTGGCGGCGAGAACGTCCGCGATTACAATCTTGAGTCTCTGCGAAACAATGTTGCGGTGGTATTGCAGAAAAACACGCTGTTCAGCGGAACGATTTACGAGAACATTCGTTGGGGCGATGAAAACGCAACCGACGAACAGGTTCACCACGCCTGCAAGCTCGCTTGCGCGGACGAATTTGTTCAGAAGTTCCCCGACAAGTACGATACTTATATAGAACAGGGCGGCTCAAATGTTTCGGGCGGACAAAAGCAGCGTCTGTGCATTGCGCGCGCTCTCTTAAAGCACCCGAAAATACTGATTCTGGACGATTCCACCAGCGCGGTTGATACACATACGGACGCGATGATTCGCAAGGCGTTCCGCGAGGAGATTCCGAACACTACCAAAATCATCATTGCCCAGCGTGTAAGCTCTGTCTGCGACGCGGACAAAATAATCATTATGGACGATGGTAAAATCGCCGATATGGGCACTCATGACGAGTTGTACGCTCGCGGCGGAATCTACACCGAAATCTATGACAGCCAGACAAAGGGGGCGGATAACGATGAGTAACAACAAAATGCCAATGAACAAGCCGCCGCGCGGCGCGCGTATGCCGATGAAGTTCGACGCGAACGTCATCAAGCGGCTTTTAGGCTATATGAAGCCCTATCGCGGCAGAATGATAATAGTTGCCGTCTGCACTCTCCTGACGGCTGGCGCGTCTGTAAGTTCATCACTGTTCCTCAAAAAGTTGATAGATGATTACATTCTTCCGCTTGTCGCGGCGGCAAATCCCGATTACAGCGGTCTGCTGAGAGCCATCATTTTTATGGCTGGGCTTTTCTTGATAGGCGCGTTAAGCGCACTGTTTTCCCAACGGATTATGGCGGTCGTATCACAGGGAATGATCAAAAAAATCCGTGACGAAATGTTCACGCATATGCAGTCGCTGCCTATCGGATATTTCGACACCCACACCCACGGCGATGTAATGAGCTTTTACACCAACGACGCTGACGCAATGCAGCAAATGCTCTCACAGGCGATTCCCAGCGTAATGTCCTCTGGAGTTACGATAATCGCGGTGTTCTGCTCTATGCTCGCCCTGTCTGTATGGATGACGCTGATTGTAATTGTCGTTCTCGGTCTGATGATGATCGTTACCGCAAAAGTCGCGGGAAAATCCGGCGCGTTCTTTATGCGCCAGCAGAAATCCCTTGCGGACGTAAACGGCTACATCGAGGAAATGATCAACGGTCAAAAGGTTGTCAAGGTGTTCTGCCACGAGGAAAAGGCGAAAGCGGGATTTGACGGCAAAAACTCCGCGCTGTGCGAGGACATTTATATGGCGAACTCGTTTGCCAACGCGCTCATGCCGATTAACAACTTTCTCGGATACTTGCTGTATGTCATACTCGCGGTAGTCGGCGCATTCTTTGCAATAAAGGAAATTCCGAACGTTGCCTGCTTTACGATGAATGTTCTTTCTCTCGGTTCTATCGTATCCTTCCTCCAGCTTTCGAGAAGTCTGGTAGGTCCGATAGGTCAGGTATCGCAGCAGCTCAACTCGGTAGCTATGGCAATGGCGGGCGCGGAGCGAATCTTCACGCTGCTTGACGAGCAGCCCGAAACCGATGACGGCTATGTAACGCTTGTAAACGCAAAACGCGTCAACGGCGAGTTGGTCGAAACCGAGGAACGCACCCACCTCTGGGCTTGGAAACACCCCCACACCGCAGACGGCTCTGTCACCTACACCGAGCTTACAGGCAATGTCGTGCTTGACGATGTGGATTTCGGCTATGTTCCCGAAAAAACGGTGCTCCACAATATCAAGCTCTACGCCGAACCGGGACAGAAAGTCGCGTTTGTCGGTGCAACAGGCGCGGGCAAAACCACCATCACCAACTTGATAAACCGTTTCTATGACATCGCGGACGGTAAAATTCGCTATGACGGAATCAACATCAACAAGATAAAAAAAGCGGATTTGCGCCGCTCCCTCGGAATCGTTCTTCAGGACGTAAACCTTTTCACGGGTACGGTTATGGACAATCTCCGTTACGGCAAACCCGATGCGACCGATGAGGAATGCGTTGCGGCGGCAAAACTCGCCAACGCGGACGGCTTTATCCGAATGCTGCCCAACGGCTACAACACCGTTCTCAAGGGTGACGGCAGCGGACTTTCGCAAGGTCAGCGGCAGCTTATTTCGATAGCGCGCGCGGCGGTTGCCGACCCGCCCGTAATGATTCTGGACGAGGCGACAAGCTCTATTGATACACGCACGGAATCCATAGTACAAGCGGGAATGGACGCGCTGATGAAAGGGCGCACGGTATTCGTTATTGCACACCGTCTCTCTACGGTCAAAAACTCCGATGTAATTATGGTTCTCGAACAAGGCAGAATCATAGAGCGTGGCAGCCACGAAAAACTGATTTCCGAAAAGGGTCAGTATTACAGGCTCTACACAGGCGCGTTCGAGCTGGAATAAACAAACAACAAAAAAGTCCCCTCTAATTGAGGGGGCTTAATTTTCTTAATCTTCGGGTAATTCCAACGGCTGAAGCTTCAGCTTTATAAAGCGAATCTCCTCGTCAATTTTCTTAACCGTTTCAACCGCGCCTTCCTTCTCGGCGATTTTTCGCAAGTCCCTAAACCGCTTATAATCGTCAATAAGCCGATCTCTGATTTCAATTTCACTTGACATTATAACACCTCCAAAAACATAAGCCTTTTATATAGTTTAACACAAATTCTAGGCGTTGTCAAGAGGTTTTTTACCCAATAAACTCGCGAACAAGCGCGTCCTTGGGAACAAATTCCCTATCAATCGGTTTAAGCAATTTCAAGAACTTCTCAATGTCCGCATACTGCGCGTAATCCGCATACTCCTTGGAGGCACTCTCCAGCTCGGGCAGCAGAATATCACGGTAAACAGGAGCCTCGTACTCGATAAACGTGTCGATATCGAAATCCGCGCGATCCTTGTACGGCATTATATACAGATTCTCGCCGCGCTCCACCGACTTGAAAAACTCAAACGTTTCGGAAAGAGAACGTCCGCGATACAGCTTATCGCGCATCAGCCGCCGCATAAGACGGATTTTCGATGGGTGGAGCAGCTCCTCACCGCTTTGGATTCGCGTACGAACGCTGACATAAACGCCTTGCGTAAAAACCTCGCACTCCCCTGTCAACAGCGGATTCAGCGCGTGGATTCCTTCAATGATGACCAAATCGCCGTCCTCGCGTTTCAGCGGATAACCCGCGTGACGCGCCTGCTCGGCGAAATCAAATGTCGGAATCTCAATTTCGACCTCGTGAAACAGCTTTTCAAGATGTTCCTTAAACAGCTCAATATCCATACGATAAGGGCTTTCAAAGTCGATTTTGCCGTCCTTGTCGCGCGCCGCCTCGTTCATCTCCATCGGCAAGAAATAGTTGTCCATCGAGATGGTGTGCGCCTTGCAGCCTTTTTCACGCAGACAGCTCGCCAGCCATGCCGCCGAGGTGGTCTTTCCCGAGCCGGACGGTCCCGAAATCAGCACGATCGGACGCTCGCTGCGCTGTTCGTAAATCTTCTCCGCAACTGCGGAAATCTGCTCTCCGTAGACCTTCTCGCTCTCACTTATGAACTTTTGCGGATTGCTTACCGCGTTGTTAAGCTGTTCAATCGAAACGCATTTCATATGTTGTCCGCTCCTCTGAATAAATCTGTAAACTCTTGGTAATTGTGTGACTCGGTAAGCGCCCACCGCGCCCGTGCCACGGCATATTCCACGGTGTACTTCCCCGCCTCTGTCACGGGGAAATTCGTATGACCGACCGCGTATTCGCCGAGATTCGTGCCGCCGTATGCGCATTGCGTAGTCACGATGATATAAACTCCCGATTCCGCGAGTTTGGAAATCTCCCCCGTCAAGTAATCGGGAATCCCTCCCGCGCCATAGCTCTCAAGAATCAGCGCTCTCACATTGCTTGGAACGCACAGCACCTGCCCCGGAATCAGCTTGACAAGGAAAACCTCATCAGACAAACGCTCGTAAAATCGGGTTTCGCCCGAATATTCCTCAGAAAAGTATATCGCTCCGTCAACATTGAAAAATCCGTAATCGTCATTGTTAACACTGTCAAACGAGTCAATATCTTCCGTTTCGTACTTGTGAGCACACCTGCCGTCAATAATCGCGCCGTCAAATACCACACGCACGCCGAACGAGCGTTCGTCCGCAGCGAATTTTATTGCGTCACGCAAATTTATCGAAGCGTCCGAGTCCTCTGCCGTCATCGGCTTCATACTCCCCGTAAACACGATTGGCTTACGCGAATTTTGAATCAGACAAGACAAGGACGCGGCGGCATAAGCCATAGTATCCGTGCCGTGGAGAATCACAAACCCGTCAAATTCGTCATAACGCGTGCGAATAAGCCGCGCCAAGGTTTCCCAGTGGCGCGGGAGAATATTCGTGCTGTCCAGATTGAACGGCTGCTCTGTATGAAGCTCCACAGGAATTTCCACACCGCGCAGCAGCTCGCTCACCGAAAGCGCGGGTTCAAGACCGTTTTCGCCTTTCGCACAAGAGATAGTTCCGCCCGTGCCGATAACGAGAATTTTCCTCATTCTATCCCGATTATCTCGGCTCAACAATGAACTTCATTGCCGTGCGTTCCTCGCCGTCAATGATAACGGTCGTAAATGCGGGAATGCAGATCAGATCCACGCCGACAAGAGCCATATAGCTGCGCGCGATAGCGATGGACTTTACAGCCTGATTTGCCGCGCCCGCGCCGACCGCCTGAACCTCAACCTCTCTGTTTTCGCGGATAACCGCCGCAATTGCACCTGCTACCGACTTAGGTATAGAGTGTGCCGAAACCTTAACTACTTCCATTTTCCTCACCTTTCGCATCGTTAAAAACGTTTTCGCCTTTCTATATATAGTATAAATATATAATTCACGCGGATTGCCCTCATTTGCCACAACGTTTGCAAAACCGCCTGATTTCCGTACATTTTCCGCTCTTTGGGTCAACCGTCACGCAGCAGCCGCAGATGTCGCACTCGCCGCTCGCGAAAACGTGCCTTCGCGGATAATAAGTCACAAACTTTTCGATTATTATATCTTTTTCCACGCCCAATACGGATTCGCGCGGACCTGTCATACCCACATCGGTGATATACCCCGTGCCGTCAATGATCTGCTCATCGGCGGTCTGGACGTGTGTATGTGTTCCGAGAACTGCCGAAACCCTCCCCGCGAGGAAATATCCCATCGCGCGTTTCTCGCTGGTCGCCTCGGCATGGAAGTCCACGATTATCACTCTCGCGGAAATTCCCTCCAACAGCCGTTCAACGCACTTAAACGGGTTATCAACGGGCTGCATAAATGCCGTACCGATCAGATTCACAACCGCAACGCTGTACGCGCCGAAATCCAGTTCGCACACACCTTTGCCGGGCAGATTCTCGCCGAAATTCGCGGGACGCAGCAGCGTATCGCGCCGCTCATATTCCGCCTCGATTGAATGCTTGCGGAACGAGTGATTCCCTGTGGTGATAACGTCCGCGCCAGCGTTGTAAATCGCCTCTGCGGAGCGCGCGTCTATTCCGTTGCCCTCGGCGGAGTTCTCGCCGTTGACTATCACCATATCCGCGCCAAATTCGCGCTTGATTTCGCGGAGGTGCTCTGCCAGCGCGTTTACCCCGGCAGACCCGACCACATCACCGATAAATACGATGTTCATTATCTGAAAATCACCTGGTCGCGGCCCGGACCAACGCCGATTATCGTAATCGGGCATCCACACAGCTCCTCAAGACGTGAGATGTAAGCGCGGCACTTTTCGGGCAGCTCGTCAAAGCTGCGGCAGCCGGACAAATCGCCGCTGTATCCCTCAATCTCCTCATAAATGGGCTTACAGTCCTCAAGCTCCTCCAGCGTCACGGGGAAGTCCTTCAGCACAGTGCCGTCCGACTTTTGATATGCCGTGCATACCTTCAGAGTTCCAATATCCGCCAGAGTGTCGAACTTGTTTATCGCGATTGCGGTAAGCCCGTTTACACGAACAGCGTGCCGCATAATCACCGTGTCAAACCAGCCCGTTCTGCGGGGTCTGCCCGTGGTAGTGCCGAACTCCCCGCCGCGGTTGCGGATAGTGTCGCCCAATTCGTCATTAAGCTCAGTCGGGAACGGACCGTTGCCCACGCGCGTGGTGTAGCTTTTCGCCACACCGATAACCTCATCGATCATCTTGGGACCTACGCCCGTACCCACGCACGCGCCGCCCGCAATCGGGTGACTGGAGGTTACGAACGGATATGTTCCGAAGTCGATGTCAAGCAAAGTCGCCTGCGCGCCCTCAAACAAGACTTCTTTTCCATCTTTATACATATCAAACGTGATAACCGAGCCGTCCGCCATATATTTCGCGAGTTTCTCGCCGTATGCCTTGTACTCCTCGAAAATCGCGTCCAAATCCAACGGCTTACCGCCGTATACCTTTTCTATCATCAGATTTTTAAGCTCACCCGTGTTCTTGATGAGCTTTTTCAGACACTCGGGGTGAACAAGGTCGTACATACGGATTCCGATTCGCTGCGCCTTATCGGTGTAGCACGGACCGATTCCGCGACCGGTAGTTCCCACGTTTACGCCCGTTTGACGCTGCTTGAACTCCTCTTCGAGCTTATCAAGCTCGCGATGCCACGGCATAATGATGTCCGCACGTGCGTCGATCCGCAGATTATCACAGGTAACGCCGCGTTTGTTCATCTCCGTAATCTCACCGAGAAGCACCGCCGGGTCGACCACCACGCCGCTTCCAATCAAGCAAACCGTATCGGGGTAAAGAATCCCCGAAGGCAGCAGATGCAGCTTATATACCTCATCGCCGTGAACCACAGTGTGCCCCGCGTTGTTTCCGCCGCTTGAACGCACCACCAGATCCGCCTTAGCCGCCATTATGTCGATAATCTTTCCCTTGCCCTCATCGCCCCATTGCGAGCCGACAATAACCTTTGAACCCATCTTTTGTCCTCCTGATTTTGATAGCAAAGCCAAACACGGCAACCCCATTTTTTATTATACCACATTAATATGCCGTTTGTCAAGAGCTATTTCAAAATGTCGTTTATTCCGCTCGAACTAACCGCATAAAACTTGCCGTTTTGAACGAATGCGAAAGCAAAACCCGTCTTGTCGTCATACAGCGTTAAGGACTTTTGCTCCTTGCCGAACAGCTCAAGCTGCGAAACCACCGAAACTCCGTCAAAGTAGTCAAATGCCGCAATGCAGGAATCCTCGGTGAAAACAACCGTGTTCGCGATAACCCTTGGCTTTGAATCCGTATCGCCGGATATGTTTTTGGTAACATTTGCCACCGCCTTGGGTTTCCCGTTTTCCGAAGCGTAACGCGTTAAAGTCACGGACGAGTCTGCGGATTCCAACACCACTGCGGAATCCCCGCTCACCTTACCTTGAACCGCCCTCAGCTCAGCGGTTTTGGGATTTTTAATATCCGAGCAATCCAACGACAAAATCACCTTTTCTTTGCCGCTTATAATCAAGAAATCCCCCGAGAACCACAGCGATTGCGGAGCTTCCGCGAGATTCTCAACTTTCGCGGTGGTTTTTCCTTTTTTGTCGCGAATGTAAACAGTTCCGTCCTCAAGAGTGGCAGAACCGTTTTCGCAAAATGCCGCAAGAGTCGCCTTGCCGCACTTCACAAAAGACGGTTTATCGCCCATTTCGAGGATCATACCGTCATCGCCGATCATCACGCAGCGCCCGTCCGCGCTTGCGAAAAGCGGATTTCCGAGTGCTGCCGCCGAGGATTCTACCGCGCCGTCCGCCGTCTTATAAGCAGCGTTCACCGCATAGGAGTAACCCGCCGTACCGCTCAGGATAACGTTTTTCGCGGGAATCGGCTTTACCTCGTCCAACCCGAAGCACGGCAGATACACATTAGTATCGTTCGCCGTAAACGAGTGCGTGAATGTCGGTGTGTAGACGGTCGCAAGCGTGATTTTTCCGTTCTCGGCACGGTAATCCGTAAGAACACCGTCCTGCCGCGCTATGTATTGCGTTTTTCCGTCATCGATACGCATAAAGCCGCTCTGCTTGCCGCTAAACACGGCAATAAGCGCGCCGTTGTCATCAAACGCGGCGACAAACCGCGAGTTTTCGGGCGGAATCAAATCCTCGCTGACAGTGAGATTTCCGTCCGCGAACAAGTTCACGGAGATAGTTTCATACCCAACATCATATATGCAATTCCCATCGGTAAAGACGCCCAGCCCTTCGGAACTTATCAGCAAATCACCAAAGACCTCGCAATTCCCCTCGGGAAACGCGCAGACGTTCTCTCCGCCCGCAACACCCGCATAGTAGGAATCGTAAATATCCGCAAAGACCTCGCGCTCGTCCGCCGCATAGGAAACCGTGCCGCGCGGCGCAAAGAGCATTCCCGCAGCCGCGCCGCACGCGATAACCGCCGCCGCGCCCGCCGCTCCGATAAACAGCGCGCGTTTATGATAGGGCGACGGAGTGCGCTCCTCAAACTCCTCGGGCAGCGGCGAATCCTCGTATTCCTCTTCCTCTCCGCCCTCCGTAAGCCTTGCAAGCTCCTCGCGAATCTGTTCGGGGTCGATTTTCACAATCATTGTTGTATCGCCGCTATATCCGCTCGGCGCAGACCCCATCACTTCCTCGGTAACTCTGTCAAACGCTTCTGTAAAGCTCTCCCCTGCTGTTTCGGGAATTTCCTCCGCAGCAGCAGGAACAGGATTTGAAACGGATTCCGCCGCCTCAACGGTGATTCTGTCAAACGTTTCGGTAAAGCTCCCTCTTTGCTCCGCCAACGGCTCTGCAGCCTCGTATTCGGTAGCGGATTCCCGTTCCTCATATTCGATGAATCCTTGTTCTGCGGGTTCATCAGCCTCAGACGCGGCAGATTCGCCGACAGGCTCGCACAGCTCGCCGTTTATTTTGTCGAACACCTCGGTAAAAGAAGCCTCGTCAAACTGCTCCTCATCGGCGATTTCATCGGATTCGTCCACATCGTCGATTTCATCGGGATATTCCCCCTCGGAGATCTGTTCGGTGCGCTCCAACCGCATAGTCAGCGTTCTCTCCCAGATTTGGCGCGCAGTGTACAGCATACGCGTGTAGTCCTCGCCGGTCAATCCGGAATTTTCCAACGTCAGAATAAGACCCTGAAGACTCATCGCGGGATTGGAACGAATCCGCTCCACCGCAGACTCGGGAGCGCCGCATCCCTCCAACAGATACAGAAAATCCGTGCTTCCGATACCCAAATCACGCAAACGCATCAAAAACGTGAACGCATCGGGCTCGGGCGGTTCTGCGGTTTCGTCAATCATCAGATTGATGATGTTCTGCGGCAGAACGTCCTCGGGCACTACCTTATGGAGCATTTCGCGGCGGGTGTCCTTGTGGTTCAGAATCTCGGCGGAGTTTAACGCGCGTGTGATACGCTTTTTCACGGCGCGTTTTGACATTCCCGAATAGAACGAAATCTCTTCGGGAGTGAACTTCGCGGCGATACTCATCACAACACACATTCTGTCGAGGTTATCCAACGTGAACAGCGCGTTCTTAATCTCGCTTCCGTAATCCCTGTCGTTCATCGTGTCGCCGTAGTCCTTAAAGAACGTGCGAATACGCGCGCAGAGCGTCTTGAGAATAAACACGCGGAACGATTCCTCATTGTGAAGTCGATTTATCGTGTTAAATGCATCGCGCGCCGTTCCCAGAACTACCTCAATAGAATCCGCCTCGGACGCAAGCGAGTAGAACGCGGTGTAGTACATCGCGCCGTAAACCGTTTCATACAGCCGCGAAAACGCCTTAGCATCGCCGTTCGCTGCCAAAGAACTAAGCTCCTTGTATTCCTTCTTGTTCATACTACTCCTTAATTGCAAAAACTAGAACTGCATATTTATCCAAAATCTTTTCATTGCTCTTCCGCCCGGAAAGCCATTATATCCTCCGCGTAATCGGCAGACGGCTTAATTAACTTAATCATTTTCAACTATCCTTATCCCAAGCTCGGCAAGCTGCTCCTCGGAAACGGTGGACGGTGCCTCGCTCATCAGCTCGGACGCGTTCTGAACTTTCGGGAATGCAACCACATCGCGCAGATTATCCGAGCCGCACATCAGCATAGCCAGTCTGTCCAGACCGATTCCCGCGCCGCCGTGCGGAGGAGCGGCATACTTGTACGCGTCCACAAGGAATCCGAACTTCGCGGCAATCTCCTCTTCCGTCATTCCCAACATCTCGAACATATGCTGCTGCAGCTCGGGGTCGGTGATACGAATCGAACCCGAAAGCAGCTCCGTGCCGTTCAGCACCAAATCGTAGCACTTCGCGCGAACCTTGGATTTGTCCGTGTCGAGATACTGAATATGCTCGTCAAGCGGCATAGTGAACGGGTGGTGCATTGCAAGCCATTCGCCCTTTTCGTCATCGTACTCAAAGAACGGGAACTCCGTAATCCAAAGGAAATCCCAACCCTCCGGTATTATATCAAGCTGTTTCGCGACCTTTAAGCGCAACGCTCCGAGAGTCGGCAGCGTAACCTTATCCTTATCGGCAACGATCAGCGCGACATCGCCCTTTTCGCAACCGAGCGCGCCGAGGATTTTCTCCAGCTCGCCCTCTTTAAGGAACTTCGCGAACGAGCAAGACGGAGCGTCATCGACCCAACGCACGTAAGCAAGCCCCTTTGCGCCGATTCCCTTGACATATTCGGTGAGCTTGTCGATTTCCTTACGCGTGAGCGTTCCCGCCGCGTTTTTCGCCACGATTCCGCGAACCGAGCCATTCTCTAATGCGCTCTTGAACACCACGAAATCGGTATCGCGAACAACATCGGAAATATCCGTAATCTCCATTCCGAAACGGGTGTCGGGCTTGTCCGAACCGAATCTCCGCATAGCCTCGTCATAGGTAAGTCTGGGCAGCGGAACGGCAATATCCACGTTCAGAATCTCCTTATACAGGCGGTGGATAAAGCCCTCAAGCACCTCAAGAATGTCGTCCGTATCAACAAAGCTCATCTCGAGGTCGATTTGAGTGAACTCGGGCTGACGGTCGGCGCGTAAATCTTCGTCACGGAAGCACCGCGCAATCTGGATATATTTGTCAAACCCCGAAATCATCAAAAGCTGCTTGTACATCTGCGGCGACTGCGGCAGCGCGTAGAACTTGCCGTTGTGGATTCTTGACGGCACGAGGTAATCTCTCGCGCCCTCGGGCGTGGATTTCATCATCATCGGGGTTTCGATTTCGAGGAATCCGTTCTCGTAGAAATACTCGCGCGCTACTCTCGCGATATTGTGACGCATAATCAGGTTGTCCTGAAGCGGCTTGCGGCGCAAATCCAGATAACGGTATTTCAAGCGCAGTTCCTCGTTGGTCTTGGAGTTGGGAACGATCTCGAACGGCGGAGTTTCCGACTTTCCGAGGACTCTCAACTCGCTGACAAGAATTTCCAGCCCGCCCGTCTTGATCTCGTTATTGACGCTCTCACGGGCGCGAACCGCGCCGCGAACCATCAGCACGTCCTCGCTGCGGATAGTTTTCGCCTTTTCAAACACGGACTTCTCCGTGGTTTCATCAAATACGAGCTGCACCAGACCCGTTCTGTCGCGCAAATCAATGAAAATGATTCCGCCCTTGTCGCGCACACGCGCAGTCCAGCCGCCAACGGTAACCTCCGACATTTCAAGCGTGACCTCGCCGCAATAGCAGGTTCGCTTCATACCCTTCATATTATCCATATCGTATACCTCGATTCGGTTTTTTATTACATATATTGTTATTATAACACAAATTCAAGCGGCAAAGCCGCTACGGTGCGAAGCACCGCGTTTTCGCGAAGCGAAAACAATTTAATGTTTCAATAAAAACGGCGGGCGGCGAAGCCGCCGAGGTGCAAAGCACCGTCACAAAACCGCTTGCGGTTTTGCCGCTGTTTTTATTATAACACATTTTTCCACGTTTTTCAAGGGGGTAATGGGATTTTTCGACAAAAAATCCGCCAAAAGGCGGATTTCAGGCTGTATAAAAAGTCAATTTAATTCGTATTTCCCAGACTGTCGAGAAACACTCGCAGACGAGGACGAATGTCCGCTTTGCGGACACCCTGCGGCTTGCGGCTAGGCTTTATGCCTGACGCAAGCCGCTTGACGAAGTAAGCCCCGCCGCTTTGCGGCGGGGCGGTGCGAGGGTTTATCGACAGTCTGAATCCGCCAAATCGGCGGATTTCCGTTATTATTGCTTATCATTCTTTGCGGGCGAGAACATCAAGCACGCCGTCATAACTGCAAGCACGGCAGTCGTGCCCAAGCCGCCCTCTATGCCGAACTCGCCGCCCGTCCACAGCGCCATATCCGGCAGCAGCTCGAACCGCCACACCGATGGACCCGATGTCGCGCCGCTTACTGGCAAGCCGAAGATGTTTCCTTGCGCGAGATTCCACAGCGAATGCGCCGCGCAGCACGGAATAATGCTGTTGAACCGCAGTGCCATAACCGACATAAACAGCCTGAACAGAGTCAGATTCACGAACGCGATCGGATTGAACCCGCCGTTGAATACGTGCAGAACCGCGAAAAACACGGAATTTATCAACACCGCTCCCCACAAGGGCATTCGCGCTGCGGCAAGCTGCCGCTGCTTGTCCCCAATATCGCCTTGATTTGAATCTAACGATGCTTGCTGTAAGGATATATCCTTCCTTGAAGAATTGTAAGCACAAAGGCTCCCCATAAGCAGCCCTCGGCAGAGAATCTCCTCCTCCGCGCCCTGAATCAGCCACCCAACGCATATCAGGACGAAAATCGGCGCACTGTACACATCCGTGCCGATATAGCGCACCGCTCCCGTGATTACGCAGATTCCAACAGACGCGGAGAACATCATCGTTCCGAGAGCCGCTCCCAATACGTAATACCGAACGCATTTGCCGCGAACCAGCCCCATACCTGCAAGGGAACGCCGCTCGATCAGCCGACAATAGAGAATCGCCGTGATTATTCCCACTGCCGTGAGAATCAGGCTGATTCCCGTCATAAAGCCGCTGTACAGTGCCTGAGAATCCTCAAACACGCGAGACATCACACGGCCGAGCGGAATCTCGATAGCCATCGGAACAAGCTGCGACACCGCCAATATCACGATAAATATTAGGATCATCAGCAGCGGGTGCGGCTTTCTCTGCGCGGAGCGAACCTCGTCCGTGAAATGTTCGCCTTGAAAAACCGTTCTCATTTAATCGTCCTTTCCGCCGCCCAGAATACCGCTGAGCTGCGTCAAAAGGCTGCTGCGCGCGTCTACGGTGATTTCGCCGACATTCTCGCAGATTCGCTCGATGTACTCCAGCTCCTTCAAACGGCGGAGAGTTGCGTTTTCGTCCATCAGCTTGGCGGTGTTCAGCAGCGACCGCGTGGACGCTACCTCCTCGCGGCGCGTGATAACGTTCGCCTGAGCGCGTTTCTCCGCCGCAAGGACGCTGTTCATAATCGCGGAGATCTCTCCCGGGAGAATTACGTCCCTGATACCCGCCGAAATCACCTCGACATGCATTTTCTCCGTGCGGTTTTTTAGTATCTCCAGCATCTCATTTCCGAGATTTTCCCGTTCAGACAACAACTCGTCCATCGTCTTGCCGCCGAGATAATCCCGTAAAGCAAGCTGTGCCGCCGTGTACAAGGCGTCATCAATTGAACCGTATTCCTCGGCAATCTTCTTATAGTCCAGAATTTTCCAGTTCATCGCAAAATTAACGCGAACCCCCACCTTATCCTTAGTGAGTATCTCCTGATTGTTTATCCGCAGCTCCTGAACCGACATATCATACGGGCGGTAAGTAACCGAAACGCCGCCTTTCCAGTAATAATACGTACCCTCGGAGAGGTATTCCGTGGGCTTTCCGTTATAGTACACGATTCCGCGTTTGTTGGAGCCAATAGTCAGACTTTCGGCATATTCCCCGCCGATTATTTGCTTCATTATCTGCATAGGAATATCCGAAACGCGAGGTTCGGCGGTGTTGTAAATCTTAAACTCGTGACTGCCTGCCTCATTCCAGAACGCGTGACGACCCGCCGTCAACACACCCTTGAAGATTCCGTCCAGATAATGCAGACCGATTTCGCCGTCTTTTACGGTGACTTCGCTTACCGATTCCCTCACCCCGGGAATTTCCAGAATCTTCGCGAGAACCGCCTTTTCAGACTTGATTTCATCATCGATGTTGATGGTTTCAATGGTTTTCGCTTTATTCACGCTGTACTTTCCCGCATTGAGCAATTCCGTCAATATGCCGTTTTTGAACAGCAAGCCCTTTTGATTGTCGTTAATAATTACCTTCATAATATCTCCTTATTTTAATAGCAAATTCGGCACCGTGCAAGCGCTTTGCGCTTGCACTAGCCTCGCCGTGAAAGCTCCGCTGCGCTGCGCTTCCACGGCGGCTTGCCGAACTTGCACTGGTCGCCGGTAGGTTGTTTTGAGTTTTGAGCTGCTCGCATTTTGGATTTGCACCGGTCGCCGACAGGTTGTTTTGGGTTTTGCGCCTCTGAGTTTCACTCCGGTGCGGATAATTCACCGCGTCACAATATCTTCCAATTGAACCGTTCCTTGAAATCGTCACAGCATTTCCCGCAAATCCAATATTTGCTGTCAAGCGTTATGTAACCCTCGCTCACGAAATCCACATCGGGATAAAACGGACGTTCGCTTTCGCTCATAAATTTCTGCCAGCAAAACGTGCAATGCTCGTGACCGCTCTTGGTGTAATATGCCCTGACAAGGGTTTTGTTCATTAAAAATTCTTCCTGACCGTTAATTCTCCAATCGGATTCTTGTGCGGAATCCGAGATTTTATCAGGCGTCATCAGAACCGAACCCCCTAGTATTGTTCAACATTACGGACATCGTTATAAACCGATTATAATATGATTAAGGTAATCGTCTTCGTCCCAATGCACCAGCCGCGACTCGTCAACAAGCCGCTCCAATCCGAGTTCAACTCCATCGCAGTCAATTAAAACGTCTTTCGGAAAATCCTTTGACGATATTACCCTCTCCAACAGACTTTGTTTGGAATATTTCGCCAGAATGAAATTCGGGCTGTCAAAGGGAAGAGTTTTAACAAATTCGGGCGGATAATCGGCAGCAAGCATTCCGTCATAATCAAATTGGAAACTCACATAATCCTCATCATATAAAACGTCAAACTGTTTTTCTCCGTAATCCCTCGTGACCGTGTTCCCTTCAAAAGTCATTTCCTTTATTACTTGCGGAGTGAACTTCTCATCTCCGATAAAAATAACCCATTTGCCCATGAAATTATCCTCTCTTTTTCCGGGTTTGCCCTCTTACTTGTAAATCGCCGATTGAACGCGAAGTGCTCAATCGGTGATTCATTTGATTTTCAAGGGTCTGCACAAGCCCTCCGCGCTGTGATAAATTGCAAGTTCATATACGGTAATTGTCCGTTATTCATATATTCAAGCGCATTTGCGCGTAATTTACGGATTCCGCTCCCATACCGCGCGGGCGGCGGCACGGTTAAGCGCGGGTCGGCGAAGCGCGGTTCTGCGGAGATAATCCCGAGAATGGCGGAACGCGTCCCCACGCGGTATCCCCGAACCGACAAGGCGCACGCGGTATTGCGGCGGAGCGAACCCCACCGCCGAGAGCGGAAATTCATTGCTTTCTTCCACGAAAGTGATAGTTTTTCAGGCTATCGATGTCTGTATCCTTTTGAGAGATACAATTCGGATTCGAACCGAGGTAACAGGTGGTCAGACCTGCACGTAACCCATAGGGGACCCTGAATGAGTAATCCCTGTCGCACATATAAAAGCGATACGCTTACCTATTGGTGCGCAGCCCACCGCTCCGCCCGCGGTCAAGCGCGCGAAAAACGGAATATATGCAGTTTTATTATATCACATAATATTCATTTTGTCAAGAACATTTAGAAAAATAAAAAAATTTTGAAAAAGTACTTGATTTTTTCAAAAAGATATGTTATAATGTTTATTGTTGACGGAATGCTATGATTTTCCACGATTTGGAAACTTCAGGGAATCGTTCCGTTGGTTTCGTATGTCGAGGCGTGGCTCAGCTTGGTAGAGCGCTGCGTTCGGGACGCAGAGGTCGTGGGTTCGAATCCCGTCGCCTCGACCATATCGAACAAAGGAGAACCACTTGGATGGCTCTCCTTTGTTTGTTTTTTATCCCGGAAAAGCTGTGTTTGGTGTGGTAGTTCCAAGAGTATAGCGTAATCCAAATCGGATAAATACAAACAATCACGAGGATGTGAATTTGTTGATATTTTATCCCGGTAACACTGTGTTCGTGGTGGTCTACCTTTAAAATCGTCTGCGGCGTGATGAAGCTGCGGGCGTTTTTTTGTTTTGTGGCAAAATTCATTACTGCATGATTAGCTGTAACTAAATGTGTCAAAATTGGTAATTTTCAGGGGCTTTTGTTATATTTAAAATTAACAAAGTTTTAGATGAAAATATGACAAAAAATACAAAAATCGTGCATTTCACGCAAAATATCGACATCTTACGCAAAGACGTTGTAGATTGGCAATTTCCAGTTAGAAAACGGATTGTTTTTTTAGTTAGCATATGGTATAATTATTATAAATACAATGATGATAATTGTTATATTATCTCAACTATACCAATTTAATGTGGGGTGTAAAAGATGTCGAAAAAGAATAGAGATCCATTCGCATTTATTCCTAACGAGAATAAGGGAATATATAAGTCAGCAAATTTGGTCATTATGTTTTTTGATATTGTAGGATTTACTAAAAATACTACAAATGATCAAATGAAAGATTGTATTCGTGGTATTGAGGCATCGATTGTAGATGAGTTATGGGATAATTACAACTGGAATGAAGTGAATGATAAAAATGATTTAATACTTATCCCTACTGGGGATGGATATTCCTTTGCGTTTAATCCGCAAATCAGGAACGATGAGATTCTTGATATTGTCAAGAAGTTCTATTGTCGCCTTGTAGATAAAATTGATTTTAAAATTCGTATGGGGCTTGCTAAAGGGCCCTGCCAAGTCTATCGAGATCAAAACGAAAAAAACAATGTTTTTGGTTATGGTATTAATTTGGCCAATCGTGTTATGGGGCTTGCTCGGGAAAATCAAATATTAATACATGAAGATTTTGCAAATGAAATATTAAGGCAACGAGATCATAGTGAGATTCATGCCTTGCCTGGTAAGGAATTTGAAATTAAACATGGTGAAACATTAAAAGTGTACAATTTCTATGGGCAGTATGAAGGAAAGAATTTTGGAAATCCTAAGGATCCAGAAGACCCAATATCATTGAAGAAAGGCGGAAATTAAGGGTGGAATATATTATATTTCTCACATATCGTTGCAATCTAAATTGTGAATATTGTTTTGCCAAAAATCTAGTACATAATAGGGAAAAAAACACATTATCAATTACACAAGATAAAATAATAAGTATATGCAAATATATTGAGAGAGATATAAAAATTAATCACTGCGAAAATAACAGTATTGTTTTTTTTGGTGGAGAACCAAGCTTGGTTCCGAATATTATTGAGGAAATAATCAAACGAACTGAGCATTTGAGATTGAATTATTCAATTTACTCTAATGGTTTGCTACTTGACAGGCTTCCAGATTTTATTTTGAAAAAATTGCAGACAATATTAGTTGCCGTTGATGGAGATAAAGAAAATCATGAGAAATTCAAACCTGTCGGAAGTTATGAAACAATACTGAATAACGTAAGGGCAATTAAGGGCAAGACTAAAGCCCAAGTTATTGGGAGAATAACACTTGAGGAAAATTCAAATCTTTATTATTCTGTCAAAAACTTGTTGAATTCGTTTGATTTTGTGCATTGGCAAATTGTAAACAAAGAGAATTTTAACAACCCTGAAAAATTTATTGCAGAATATAAGCAAAATTTACAGCGTTTGTTTAGAGATTGGATTGACGCTCTTTCATCTGGTGTTGTTTTAAATATTATTCCTTTCAACAGAATTGTGCTTTCACTTTTATCGAATGAGGCTTTAGCTTCATTTAGATGTGGATGCGGATCTACGATTCAAGCTATTGATGTTGATGGAAATATTTATCTGTGCGATGAATATATAGAGAATGCCAATAATTCTCTGGGAACAATATATGATGACAACCACAACTTAATAAGTCACAAAAATCATTTTAATTTATTCGGTGATTGTTCGCAGTGCCGTATAGCATCAATTTGCCTGGGAAGGTGCAGAAAAATGTTAGAAACTCAGCCGCAGAATAATATTAGGGTATATTGTAAGCTCACACGAATATTAGTTGATATGGTTGTGGAATCTATTGAAAAAATTGAACAAATTGTTTCTAACCAAAATATGGACTTGTCCAACTTTCACGCCGAAATTTATGATACCGAAGTAATTCCTTAAAGGTTAATCTTTTGTCGATATCTTACTAATGCAGGTGCGATAATCGCAAGCATTTTGTTATAATTGCTTTTTAAATACGGTTTTACAGTGATTGGTCTAGATTTCAAACTAGATACCAAAATAAAACTGCTCAAAAGCAATACTAAAAATAAAAAGCGGCAGAAACCGAATTACCCAAAGCCAGATTTGGATGCTGAAAATTCGCATAGCTTTGGGGAACTTATAAAACATATTGTGTACATATCAAGAAACTTATGGCAAAGGAGTGCTGAAAATGTTCAAATATCCGATAGCAGTTACTATTGATACAAATATATTTGATGCTGCCAAATATGATTTAAGTGAAGGCAGCACACTTAGACTTCTCAAAAATTATGTTGACAAGGGATTGATCAAAGTAGTTTTAAGCAACATTGTAGTTAGAGAATCAAAAAAGCACATTGCTAAGCAAGTAAAAAAAGTATGTAGCATTGCGAGGAAATTAAGGACAGAAGTATTGCAGGAATCCACAGAGCATTTAGTAAACTATATAGGTTTAAACAGATTGCTGGAGATTTCAAAAGATAAAGATACTCTTGTCAAAAAAAGCGAGGAACTATTTGATGATTTCACTCATGAAATCAATGCGGAAATTCTTGGCACGGATTTAATAAACTTGGAAAGAATAATAGATGATTATTTTGAAATTAATCCGCCATTTGAAGAGGGAGAGAAAAAGAGAAAAGAATTTCCTGATGCCTTTATTGCCGATCAGATAAAAAAACGTTTTGGTGAAACCGAAGACGTGGTTATAGTAAGTAACGATGAAGGATTTAAAAAGGCTTGCTGCCAAACCAAAAACCACATCTTCTTTAATTCGTTAGGTGAGTTATTTGATTCATTAAATAAAGAAGATGCAGCATATACGGAAACAATGAACCAAATAAAAGAGTTGCAATTCCGTATCAGCGCCGCTGTATTAGAATATATCAAACTTAACGAAAACATTGATGTTAGAGGGCTCTCATATGATAAGGACGGGATTGTTTCCGGTTTTGATTACGATGAGTTCTATCTAAATAACATTTCGGATATAACATTTAGGGTTCATTCTGTAGACGAAATATCAAAAGATACATCGAAAGTCACTCTGTTATGTAATGCTAACATTTCTGTTGATTGTTATTACGAAGATTATGAGAATGCTCCTTGGGATTCTGAAACAAAAGACTATTTGTTTGTTGAGAATATCCAAATGAGAGAAGAACACTGCGCATACTTTGGATGTAGAATTGATCTTGAGCGTGCAACAAAATCATTTAAAATATTACCGTTCACAATTATTTTGGGTGGAGATTCAAGAAAAGATAGATATGAAATTAAAGGGAATTCTGTCGATAATTATGAGCAGGAAATTCATGATATGGATAGAGAATATCTTGGATTTATTCCACTTGGAAGCTACGAGTCATATTTGGAGGATGCCCTGCCTGATTCAGAACTTTCCAGCGAAATACTTGAAAGATTTGAAACCGTTAATGAGCTACATCGTAAATTTGAAGATTTTTGCAATATTTACGATTTGTTATTAGATGAACTTAATAATTCCAATTCTCAAAAAACAATCAAATCCATATATGAGAATTTGTCAGATATATCAGATATTCCCCATATTGTCAATGTAGATAACATTAAAGATTCCGAAGTGGAAGAAATAAAAAAATGGTTAAACGACAAATATGAAAAAGCATCTGAAATTTCTGAAGAAGATTCTTTAACTGATACTCTCAATTATGGGGAAAGTGTTGTTATCAAAGGAATAGATGGTAGTGAACTAATTTTTACTATTGACGAAATCAAGATATGCCCCATTGAAGGGAACGAAGAATTCATCAATATCAATTTGACGAACAATCAAGGCGACAAAATAGGCGGTTATGTCAAATTATTAGTTGGTTATCTGGATTTCGATGAGGATGGTGGTGTTTCTGATGGTGCAAACGATGAAATTGAATATGAATTTGATGAAATAATCAAGGAATTAGATTGCTTTATAATTGAGCAAAACCAACTTGCCGAAAAAGAAGCAAAAATCGTCGAAATTATCGAATCCGCTTTAAACAGCTAATTGTGGGGGTAAAAGAAAAATTTTTTGTAGTGTTTGACATACCGAACAAAGGAGAACTGCCAAGGCGGTTCTCCTTTATTTGTTTTCCCGAAAGAGCTGTGTTTGTTCAACGAATATAATTGTTGCTGTTTGTGGTAAAAAAACACAAGCAATTTTTTTAATTTTACTCTTGACATTTTAAATAAAATATTGTACAATTAAAACAAACCGATAGTCGGTTTGTTTTAATTGTGGAGGAAAATAGATGAAACAAGAAGAAAAATCACTATTAGCTAAGAATAAAATCCTTACAGCAGCAAGCGAGGTATTTGCCCAGAAGGGTTACGATGCGGCTACTATGCAGGATATTATGGAAAAATGCGGTCTTTCCAAAGGCGCGATCTATCATCACTTCAAGTCCAAGGAAGAAATTATGCAGACATTGGGCGACCGTATGTTCTTTGAAAACAATCCTTTTGAAGCAGTAGAGAAACGATCTGATCTGAACGGCTTGCAGAAAATCAAGGAACTTCTGAAAATCAACGGCTCCGATACCGAACGCAATCAATTCAATATGCAGGCAATTCCTATCTTGAAAGACCCGCATATTCTTATGAACGCGATCAAGTCAAACAGGGAATACCTTACCCCAAAATGGCTTGAACTTATTGAAGAAGGACAGCGCGACGGTTCAATTAAAACGGAATACGCAAAAGAGATCGCCGAACTGCTCCCGCTTATCAATTTCTGGTTAATGCCGTCAATATTTCCCGCGACTGCCGAAGAAATAGCGCACAAGTTTGAATTTATCGTTGAGGCACTCGCAAAAATGGGCTTGGTATTGATGGATGATGAAATAAAAGGAAACGCCGAGGCTTTCATCGCGGATGTTTCCAAAAAAACTGCCGGAGGTGATACCGATGAAAAATAATAAGTACGGAATTAAGTGGATAATGGCGAATACCCAAAAATGCAGACCGCAGATGATCGTCTATACTTTTTTGTCACTTTGTATGCCGGTCATTCAGTTGCTTTTTGCATACTTTATGAAGATGTTTATTGATATTGCTACCGGTAATTCGGAAAATTCATTGCTTAATGCTGCCTTGTTCAGTATCGCAGCGATCATAGCGGGCGGCATCGTAACAATGATAAATTCTGTGCTTGCGAAGTTCATCTACGGCACGACCGAACGCGAGATAAGAACCGAACTTATGAGCGTTATCACAACAAGAAAACTGCTTGACATATCCAAACAGCATAGCGGCGAGCTGATGACCAGACTTACCGCAGACGTTCAAACGGTTAGTTCGTGTTATTCGGTAATCTCCGATAACATTATAGGCGGTCTGGCATCTGCTCTGTTTGCGGCAGCGGCATTGTTTTTCTTGAATTGGAAGATTGCGATAATACTCCTTATACTTACTCCGCTGATGATGTTTTTAATGGGTGCGCTTACTCCCAAAATACAAAAAATAAGTGTTATTGACAAAACAAATGACGAAGCAAACCGAAACATAATGCAGGAAAACCTGAACAGGCTCACTCTGATAAAAGCATATTCAATGCAGACCGCAACGGTCGATAAGGTTGAGAGTTCTTATAAAGATAAATTAAAGAGCGGAATGCGGTTAGGCGTGTTAGAGGGCTTTGGTGCTTTTCTTGGCGCGCTTTCGGGAAACGTTATGTCATTAGTCACATTGGGCTTGGGGTCTTACTTTGTCCTTAAAGGTGAAACAACCGTCGGCAGCCTTATAATGATAGTGCAGCTTTTAAATTATATTGTAACACCTATTGCCAAGTTCCCGGCGGCGGTCGCGCAGATAGGTCAAGCATCGGCTTCGGCAGAACGAATTGGAAGTATATATGATCTGCCGGAAGAAACCGCAAGCAAATCAAAGCCGTCAAAACCGAGCGAACTTGTTGCGGAAAATCTCTGCTTTTCATACTTGCCACAGGAGGATATTCTGACCGGAATAAATTTGTCATTCCAAAAAGGCGAGATAACGGGAATTGTGGGAAAAAGCGGCAGCGGAAAGAGTACGCTGTTGAAATTGCTTATGGGATTGTATTCACCAACGGGCGGTAATGTTAAGCTAAAATGTGGAGCGGAAGCTTTTTCGGGAGAGGATATAATATCGCAAGTCGCTTATGTTCCGCCGGAGGATTACTTGTTTTCGGGAACAATTGCGGAGAATATCATAATGTCCGATAACAAATGTGACAACGATAAAATCAATATGGCTGCCGCAGGCGCAAACATATCCGATTATATTCAATCTCTGGCTGACGGATTTAATTCCGTTCTCGGAGAGGGTGGAAACACCGTATCAAGCGGACAAGCTCAGCGTATTGCAATTGCGAGAGCGATCTACAAGGATAGCGGTGTGTTTGTTTTTGATGAACCTACCGCAAATCTTGATCAAGCGTCTGTTGAAATGTTTAAATCGACAGTAAAAAAACTGTCACACGATAACATCTGCATAATAGTCACACACGATCCCTCGACAGTCGAAATTTGTGACAAAGTGTATACATTGGAAAACGGCAGAACCGCTGAAAAAATCAACCGTTAAGATGAAATATTTTTTCGGTAATTGGATAGGTTATATTTATATCATTAAGTATATTTCTGATCTGTCAAGGTGAATAAAATTTTAGCACATTTGTTATGGCTTTATCCCTTTTTTCAGTTCCGCTATCCAATCCTCAATCGCCTTTACAAGCGCATACTGCTGCCGTAGAACGGTCTTGCCAGTTTCGGGGATTTTTTCATCGTTTTCTTTCGCGGAGATATTTTCCTCAATAGTCGCCAGCAATGATTTCACACTGTTCTCAATATTCCCGATATACTCTGCTTTTAGATCATCGGAAACGCTGTCGAGATTAACGATCACCGCGTTAAAATCAAGAAAAACATTCACCGGAGCAAGCGAAGTTTCTTCCATAAGCCTCTCAAATTCCCGTTCGCCGGCTTTGGTAAGCGTATACACCGATTTTTCGGGCATTTTTCCGTCTTTTTCGGTGCGGCTCGTTATAAACCCTTTTTCCTCAAGCTGAATGACCTTTTTATAGATCGAGGGCGTACTGATTTTCACCCATTTTGAAATTTGACGATACTCCACTTGCTTTTGAATATCGTATGCTCCCATACTTTCTTTTTTCAGCATACCGAGAACGATAAGATCAATCGTTGCCATAGTTCCTCCTTTTTGCACAAAAAACTAATGCTGTTTAAAATTTATTTGTTCAAATTAAACGAAATGCTCCTATACTATATTGACAAGTACTATAATTTATAGTATTATAGTTAATGAAGTGAATACTGCTATATATTATACTACTATATTTTTCTTGATTTGTCAAGAGGAAGGGGCTAAAAATGAACAAAAAAACGGAACTTTTAGGCAACGCACCAATCCCGAAAGCACTTCTCGCAATGGGAATACCGACAATGATCGGTATGCTGATAAACGCGCTGTACAATCTTGTTGACGCGTACTTTGTCGGCGGACTGGGCGAAAGTCAAATGGGCGCGATCTCGGTAGTGTTTCCGCTCGGACAGCTTATTGTCGGGCTTGGACTTTTATTCGGAAACGGATCAGGTTCGTACATATCCAGACTTCTCGGACGCGGCGATAAAGAAACAGCCAACAAAGCGGCAAGCACCGCATTATACAGCGGCTTAGCGGTCGGAGCGGTATTTATACTGTTTTCGGTAATTTTCTTAAAGCCCATATTGTCACTTCTCGGAGCAAGCGAAAGCATTTTGCCGTTTGCTCTCCGGTATTCACGAATTTATGTGATATCCTGTATTCTTAATGTGTTTAACGTTTCCGTGAGCAGCATTATCACAAGCGAGGGTGCGGCGAAAATATCAATGCTTGCTTTGCTTTTGGGAGCTGTTCTGAATTGCGTATTAAATCCGCTTTTCATATATGTGTTTGATCTGGGGATTTCGGGAGCGGCGATAGCAACAGCGATCTCGCAAGCTGCCTCGGCTGTTGTGTATCTGTTTTACATTTTCGGTAAAAAGAGCAATTTCACTTTCAAATTAAATGATTGCAAATTTTCCATAGAAATTTTCTCCGAAATATTCAAAATCGGTATTCCGGTATTTGTTTTTCAAATGCTCACAAGCGTTTCAATAACTCTTACAAATAACGCTATAAACCCATACGGAGATCCCGCAATTGCCGGAATGGGCGCGGTAACGCGGCTTGTTTCAATGGGCAGCTTATCGGTTTTCGGATTTATCAAGGGTTTTCAGCCTATCGCGGGTTTCAGCTTCGGCGCGAAAAAGTTTGATAGGCTGCGGAATTCGATAAAAATATCCGTGCTTTGGTCTACGATATTCTGCGTTATAGTTGGAACGCTATTTATAATTTTTCCCTCGCAAATAATTTCAAAATTCACCAAAGACGATCTGCAAATGATCGAGATCGGAGCAAAAGCACTCCGCGCGAACGGAATTTCATTTATGCTTTTCGGCTTCCATACTGTGTACTCATCGCTGTTTCTCGCCCTCGGAAAGGGTAGAGAAGGATTTATTCTCGGCGCTTGCCGACAGGGGATTTGCTTTATTCCTCTAATACTTATTCTTCCAATAATAATGAAAATTGACGGGATATTGTATGCGCAACCGATTGCGGATATATTGGCTGTTATAGTGACGGCTTTTATGGCGGTGCCGCTTCACAAGAGGCTTATTGAAATGGAAAAATCAATGACCTCATAAATTTTTGTGACAGCACTATTTGAAAAGGAGATATGATATGACAACAGAATGGGTATTATGCCCTGTTTGCGGCAATAAAACCAGGTTGCAAATAAGAGAGGACACGGAACTAAAAAATCTTCCTCTTTATTGTCCTAAGTGTAAAAAGACAACGCTGATTGAAGCAAAGCATTTACAAATAACAGTCATCAAAGAGCCGGATGCAAAGACGCAGAGCCGATGAACAAACGGGATAATTCCGAAGTTCATCGGCTCTTTTTTGTTATGTGACAGCTAGCTTTTCTGGAGCTGTTCTGATTGAGGCATATACGGCGGCTTTGATAATTTCAAGTTTACGTTCATCGCAGTTGTGTAGCAAACGGGTGAGATTTTCTACTTCGAGTTCTTTAGACGGTTTTTCGGGGTAGAAGATCGCATCCGGATTTATTGAAAGTATTCTAATGAGCTTGTACAAAATTTCAAAACTCGGCTTTTTGCCCTCGTTTTCAATTCTGTATATGTAACGTTCTGTTACATTAAGTTGCTCTGCAAGGCTTTCCACTGTAATCTTTGCGTTTTCCCGTGCCTCCTTGACTATCGCTCCGAGGTTATCAGGTGCAGTTTTTTGCATTATGGGTTCACCTCCCTTTTCAAATTATATACCATATACTGTCCTTAGTGTAATGGCATAAAATTTCAAAAAATAGAACGTATTGTTCGCATAGAAATATGCCCTTTAAAAAAACGCGATTTTAGCGAAGGGTGTTTTCGTTATGCCTATCCCTCTAATCCGTTTGGATTGGAGGGATTTTTTTGCGTTGTAGTGGATTTCAAGTTTTGCTGCTTATTTGCGGCAAGACCTATAAGTCAAATATATCATCAAAAAAATCCCGTTGTATGTGACGTGATTTTCTTATTACGATGATGAACTTTTGGTTCTCAATAGTGCAAGTGTACAATTTTATCCCCTTATGTTGCAATGGATTTTGCAACATAAGGGGATATTTTATTTTACACAAAATAGGGTAAAACGCTGCCGTTCCCCGCCCTCCGAAAATTTGATCCCTATAACTCAATTCAAATTTTCGGAGGTTTATTATGGCAGACAAGGAAATCAAGCTTGAATACAGCAAGACCGAGGACGGGAAAATTCTTCTCGTGCTTTCCAGCGTTTATCAGCATAACTGTTCAGCTCGGAAAACCGTTATCGTGGACGATGATGTGCTGGAAGTTTTTAGGCAGTCGAATCGTGAGCGGGAACGCGAGAGGTCGCGCAGGCGCAGACATGGCAGCAACATCTATCTTGGAGAGAGTGAGAGTTTCGATGCAGCGCTTGGTCTTGTAACAAACGCGCCCGATGAAGCTGTCGAGGATAAACTGTATCTTGAATACATCAAGCGTTTCTTTGACGACAAAGTTTATAATCGTGGAATAATGTACTATCTTAATGGAATAACACAATGCGAGATAGCTGATATCGAGGGAGTTTCAGCAACAGCAGTTCATAAAAGCATTGTCAAATTCAAGAGGGTTATGACAGAATTGTACAAGAACGAGTTCTGAATAGATAGCACCTTGCAAATGTGATCTGAATAAAGTTGACCGCTCTTTAGTTTAGGCTTTGGAGCGGTCAAAAATTTTTTATTGCGTCTTTTACCATAGTGGTGTTTTAGAGCGGCGAGGTCTCTAGAACAAATTTGATGGGTGTTCGCTTAAATTGTAAAAAAGTCCCAAAGTATACGGGACTTTCTATGGCTTGCTGATAGTTCAAAACGAATAGTTATTCATTGCTTTTTATCGGAGGTTATGTAGTGATAAATTGGGGTCTGCTATCATTTTTGATACGGAAAGAATTTTAGGGCTGGGGATCACTAAAAAATTTAGAGGGGGTGTCCACTCAAATTAGGAAAAGTTGACAAAGTATGGTCAACTTTCTGTGCTTGCTATGATGAGAAAAAACCAAAAAATACGAATTCTATATTTTAAAAAATTTTGTCTGTATGGGTTATCCTATCAAAAAATATTTATAAATTTATATAAAATATCCAACCGGGGGTTAAAAAATTGGGGTACAATTGACCGTAATATATAAGGGGGTATGTGTGAGCAATTTATAATTGAAATCTAAATCGTAATCGCATAACACTTTTGGATTTATTGCTTTAAAGTGTTGACAACCGCTTTCGGGTGTGGTATAATCATATTAAAGAATGATGGAAAAGTTTTTGACAGACTATATAATTATAATGTATAACAAGGAGGTCGTTAATGTGAGGGCAGTAATTTATGCGCGGTACTCCTGCGATAACCAACGCGAGGAAAGTATCGAGGGGCAGTTGCGTGAGTGCCGCGAGTTTGCTACCCGTAAGGGTTACACGCTCGTCGACTCGTACATTGACAGAGCGGTGTCGGCAAAGACCGACAATCGTCCCGAATTTCAGAGAATGGTCAAGGAGAGTTCCGGCGGGCTTTTCGATATGGTTATCGTTTGGAAACTCGACCGTTTTGCTCGCAACCGCTACGACAGCGCACACTACAAAGCAGCACTCCGCAAAAATGGAGTGAAAGTTGTTTCTGCTACGGAGGTCATATCCGAGGGTGCTGAGGGAATTATCCTCGAATCGGTGCTTGAGGGGTATGCGGAATATTACTCCGCTGAGTTATCCGAGAAAGTCATAAGAGGTATGACCGAGAACGCGCTCAAATGTAAGTACAATGGTGGGTCTATTCCCGTTGGCTACAAGATCGACAAAGACCACCACTTTAAAGTTGACGAGCTGGTCGCGCCGTTCGTTAAAGAAGCGTTCCTTATGTATGCGAGCGGAAAGAAGATCAAAGATATTGTAGAGTACCTCAGCGATAACGGTATTGTTTCTTCACGAGGAAAGAAGCTTACTAAAACTTCGATGAATACGGTTTTACAAAATCGAAAGTACATAGGCGAATATCATTTTCGTGATATAATCATACCGGACGGAATACCCTCAATAATCTCAAAGGAATTGTTCGCGCTTGTGCAGCAGCGTATAGCACAGAATAAATACGCTCCGTCCGCGTCACGGTCTGAGGTCAAGTACTTATTGACGGGCAAGTTGATGTGCGGAAATTGCGGCTCGGTTTATGCGGGTGAGAGCGGCACAGGTCGAACAGGCAGCAAGTACCATTACTACAAATGTGTAAAGGCTAAAAAGTTTGATGGCTGTAACAAAAAGGCTATAAAGAAAGACTCCGTTGAAAAAACGATTTTCAATACAATAGTAAAATACGTTTTTGTTGACGAGGTTATATCCGAAATATCCAAACGCGTGACGGATTGGCAGGAGAAAGAGAACACAACCGTTCTTATCTACCAACGAGAATTGGCTGATGTGGAGAAAAATATTGCCAATGTTATGGCAGCAATAGAACAGGGTATTATCACTTCAACGACTAAAAAACGCTTGACGGAATTGGAAACCTTACAAACCGACTTGGAGGTCAAAATCGCAAGGGAAGAAATCCAAACGCAGATTTTGACAAAAGAACAGGTCGAGTTCTGGCTTAAAAATATGGAGAAGCTGGATTTATCGAATACCGATAACAAACAGCGCGTTATTAACACTTTTGTAAATTCAATTCATGTTTATGACGATAAATTTGTTATGAACTTTAATTGCCGCGAGGAATCCGAGGTGATTCCTCGCAATTTAAAGGGTGATGTTTCTCCTTTGACGATATTGGGGGCACCAGTCGAGGAAAATCCCCTTGCTTACGCAAGGGGATTTTTGCTCGATGTAAAGGCATTTGCGCGAATTGCCCTAACGGCAATTCGATTTTGCGCTTCGCGCAAAATGCCGCAAAAACTGCGCGGGGTTAATCTTCTCTTATAAAAATCTTTTTGGTCACAACATCACAGTTTAACAAAATCTCCTCGACTGTGCCGAGGGGATTTTGTTAAACGCAAAGAACATATTATTTTTCCAAAACCACTTGACTTTAATATTATTGACAATTTAACAGACGGGAGCTTGTATGACAGGCTGAGAGGAAGGTATGACCTTCGACCGATAACCTGATTTGGATAATGCCAACGTAGGGAATACCTGAACATAAAGCGTATTTTTAACGGGAAATTACCGAATGGGTGATTTCCCGTTTTTATTTTATATGGAGGTGAACGCAATGATAAAAATCAACGGAAAAGAATTTGATATTGCAGATAAGACGCTTGCCTATTATCTTGCAGACACAAATTACGACCCAAAGAGAATTGCGGTAGAACGCAACGGAGATATTGTTCCGAAATCACAGTACGGCGAAACAGTTCTGAAAGACGGCGACATTATTGAAATCGTCAGCTTTGTGGGAGGCGGTTAAATTGATTCCTACAAAAGAAGAATGGCTCTCCGCTCTGGAACAGCGGCACGGCAAGGAGCTTCAAAAAAGGTTTTCGTCCGCGGCGGTCGCCGTGTGTGGACTTGGAGGGCTTGGCTCCAATATCGCCGTTTCTCTCGCCCGTGCGGGAATCGGCAAGCTGATCCTCATTGATTTTGACCGCGTTGACGTTACGAATCTGCACCGTCAGCAATATAAGGCATCACAGATCGGTGAATACAAGTCAAAGGCTCTGCCCGAAAACCTTAAAGAGATTGCGCCGTACATTGAGTTTGAGACTTATAATGTCAAAATAACGGAGGATAATGCAACCGCTCTGCTGCAAAATGCCGACATCATATGCGAGGCTTTTGACAACGCCGAATGCAAGGCGATGCTCACGAATATCGTGCCGGAACGGCTGCCGGACAAGTATCTCATCGCCGCTTCGGGTATGGCGGGGCTTGGCAGCGCAAACGCTATAAAGACCCGAAAAGTAACAAACCGTTTTTACCTGTGCGGCGATGAGGTAAGCGATGTTGCGGAAACGGGAAGACTTGTATCCTCGCGCGTTATGCTCTGCGCCGCGCATCAGGCTCACATGGTTTTGCGAATTTTAGCAGGTGAATTTGAAACTTAAGGCAACACCGCACAAAGATTGTGCGCATATTGCGCAGTCAGATTTTTCGTCAGGCAGAAGCTGCCCCCAGGATTGCCCAAAACGACGAAGTAATACTGACGTATTACGAGGAGTTTTGGGCGAAAATGACGGAAAATATGCAAGCAAGATGCGTGCAAAGCCGTTAGGCGGTCTTTGTGCGGTGTTGCCTTAAGGAAGCACTGATTTAATGTCGGTTTTCTCCGCCGGAGGCGGGGAAAACCGCATAAAATAAAGCTATCTATGAAGAAAGAAGGAAAATCAATGAACAACGATAAACTTATCATAGGCGGTCATGAATTTGATTCCCGCTTTATTCTCGGTTCGGGGAAATATTCAATGAAGCTCATTGAAGCAGCGGTAAAGGACGCGGGCGCGGAGATCATTACGCTTGCCGTCCGCCGCGCCAACACCAAGGAGCAGGAGAACATTCTGGACTTTATCCCCGAGGGTGTGACGCTGCTCCCCAATACCAGCGGCGCAAGAACAGCCGATGAGGCTGTCCGCATTGCGCGTCTGGCGCGTGAGCTTGGCTGCGGAAACTTCGTGAAGATCGAAATTATGAGAGATTCCAAGTATCTGCTCCCCGACAATCAGGAAACGATTAAAGCCACGGAAACCCTTGCCAAGGACGGCTTTGTGGTAATGCCGTATATGTATCCCGACCTGAATACCGCGCGCGACCTTGTAAACGCGGGAGCAGCCGCCGTTATGCCGCTTGCCTCGCCGATTGGTTCAAATAAGGGACTGGCAACAAAAGAGTTTATCCAAATCCTCATTGACGAAATCGACCTGCCCATTATTGTGGACGCGGGTATCGGCAGACCCTCTCAGGCTTGCGAGGCTATGGAAATGGGAGCTGCCGCTATTATGGCAAATACCGCGCTTGCTACAGCAGGCGACCTTCCTATGATGGCTGCCGCGTTCAAAAGCGCGATTGAGGCGGGGCGCAAGGCGTACCTTGCGGGGCTTGGAAGAGTTCTCACGCGCGGCGCGTCCGCGTCCGACCCGCTTACGGGATTTTTACGTGATTAATACTAATTTGCAATCGTAGTATAGACAAGATTTGCGGCAAGATTGCGTCTAGCGCAAGAAAACGCGACGCAAGCGTACTGTATGTACGTTAAGGAGCGTTGACGCAGTGGTAGGCGCAAGATTGACGCAAAGATGTCTATACGTAGATTGTAAATTAGTATGAGGGGGATATATGGAAAATCAGTTTTTCGTGGATTCGGAGCATTTATCTCCCGAAGCACTTCAAAAGAAACCACCGGCTTGAAACCGACCCGTCCGCGCGCAAAAACCATATGGAATATCTGCCCGGAATGGAAAAAATCGAATCAAACGTGTGCGCCAGCGTTATGGAGCAGATAAACTCCTACGACTATTCAAAATACACTGCCAAAGATGTAAAAGCGGCATTGGAGCACGACATCTGTACAATTGAGGACTTCAAGGCGCTTCTTTCTCCGGCGGCGGAGCCTTTTCTTGAGGAAATGGCGCAGAGGGCAAGGCTTGAAACAAGCAGACATTTCGGAAATACGGTGTACCTTTTTACTCCGCTTTACATAGCGAATTATTGCGAGAACTACTGCGTTTATTGCGGCTTTAACTGCTATAATCACATCAGCCGTATGAAGCTCTCGCCGGAGCAAATCGAAAAAGAGATGAAGGTCATTGCCGACAGCGGAATGGAAGAGATACTTATCCTAACCGGCGAGAGCAGATGTCAGAGCAATGTGGAATACATCGGCGAGGCTTGTAAATTGGCGAGGAAATATTTCCGTATGGTGGGGCTTGAGATATATCCCGTCAATACGGACGAATACAAGTATCTTCACGAATGCGGCGCGGATTATGTCACCGTTTTTCAAGAAACCTATGATTCCGACAGATATGAACAGTTACATCTATTGGGGCATAAGCGTGTGTGACCGTACCGTTTTGACGCACAGGAGCGCGCTTTGATGGGCGGAATGCGCGGAGTTGCGTTCTCGGCGCTTTTGGGACTTTCCGATTTCCGCAAGGACGCTTTGGCGAGTGCCTTGCACGTTTATTATCTTCAACGGAAATATCCTCACGCGGAGATGTCGCTTTCTTGTCCAAGGTTAAGACCTATCATCAACAACGACAAGATAAATCCTCTTGACGTTCACGAAAAACAGCTTTGTCAGGTGCTTTGCGCATATCGCATTTTCCTCCCCTTTGTCGGAATTACGGTATCCTCCCGCGAAAGCGCCGAGTTCCGAAACGGTATTGTAAAAATAGCGGCGACCAAGGTTTCCGCAGGCGTTTCCACCGGAATCGGCGACCACGAAAGCAAATACACGGGAAAAGAATCGGACGAAGTTCAGGGCGGCGAGCAGTTTGAGATAGATGACAGCCGCAGCCTTGATAAAATGTACAAGGATATCGAGAGCGAGGGCTTGCAGCCCGTCCTGAACGACTATCTTTATTTGTGAGGGAACAAAATGAAAAAGTTTGATTCAAGTTTATATTTTATAACCGACAGCACGAATTACGGCGAGGAGGAATTTCTGTTTCGCGTGGAACAGGCATTAACGGGCGGCGTAACGCTGTTACAGCTCCGCGAAAAGGAGAAAAGCACCCGTGAATATATCGACCTCGCAGAAAAGGTTCACGCAATTTCCACGAGGTATAATGTTCCGCTTATTATAGACGACCGCGTGGACGTTGCGCTTGCCGTTGACGCAGAGGGGGTTCACGTGGGAACAAGCGATATGCCTGTTTCTGCGGCTCGAAAGCTGATGGGCGATAATAAAATAGTCGGTGCAACTGCCAAGACCGTTCCGTGGGCGAAAGACGCTTATGAACAAGGCGCGGATTATCTCGGCGTGGGAGCGATTTTTCCCACAACCACAAAGGTAAAAACCGTACTTACATCTGTCGATACGCTGAGAGACATATGCAGTGCCGTTCCCATTCCCGCAAACGCAAAATTGACGCGGTATTTGAGGATATTTTCCCCGACGCGGTCAAGATAGGTATGGTATCCTCCGATAAACTTATCCGTGTAATTGCGGAAAGACTGAGATACCATAAGGCAAAAAATGTGGTAGTAGACCCCGTTATGGTGGCAACCAGCGGCTCTTCTCTTATGAAGACAGACGCAGTGCAGACCCTTATCGACGAACTTCTGCCCATTGCCGCACTCATTACGCCGAATATTCCCGAGGCGCAGATTCTCTCGGAGCTTGAAATTAAAACGGAGGAGGATATGCTTGCAGCCGCCAAGCGAATCGGTGACGATTACGGCTGCGCGGTTCTGTTGAAGGGCGGACACAGCGTCAATGATGCCAATGACCTTTTGTATGCAAACGGTGAATATCATTGGTTTGAGGGCAAGCGTATCGATAATCCCAACACTGGAAAATGGGTGGCAATCGCAGCGGCAGTCATCGGCACTGTCGGCGCTATATTTTTGCCGCTTACCGATATTACCGATTTCTTGTATTTTATCGGCTCGGTATTTGCGCCTATGATCGCTATTCAGATCGCGGACTTTTTTATTTTGAAGAAGGACAGCGGCGAGAGAAAGTTCAACATACAAAATCTGATTATCTGGATTGTGGGATTTATTATCTACCGACTGCTGATGAGAGTCGATATTGTTGTAGGCAACACTTTACCGGATATGGTGATCACGATTGTACTCTGTGTTGCTGTAAGTAAAATCGGTCGATGTATTAAGAAAAGCTAAAGAAGATTATCCGGACTGTCGAGAAATGCGAATTAAATTGACTTTTTTACAGTCTGGAAGATTATCATTGTTGGCTCAGACACATACAAGCTGAAAGCTGCATTTTCAGTGCGGAACGCGCAAAAATGCGCTAGCAAAGAGCATTCATCAAGCCGTGAAGCGGCGGCACTCTGTGGGTTTGCTGTACTGCTTGTAGAGTTCCTTGTGTGTTGCCTTGAAAGCCTTGCTGCCAAAGCGGCCGGAAACTACGGTCTTGTAGCGGAGCTTGAAAACATCTACTTGCATTTCCTCCACTCCCTGAGCCGTCATTTCCGCCTTGAGGTTGTCCTCTATGGCAGTGATTTCGGCGGCGAGTTTTGAGTTCTTTCAACTCGCGCACCTTCTTGGTAAGTTCGTTCATACTCATTGCGTTAGCCTTTCTGGTGTTTGGGATTTTCCTTTCCCTTTCTGTAATTATATTATAACATATACACGGCTATATTTCGAGAGGGTTTTGAAAAAATATTAACAAAAATATAGCCGTGTATTTGTGCATTTTGTATATAGACGTGTTTATAAAAAAATGCTATAATAAAAGCAGTAAGGTGGTGAATGGTGTGTATAATGATAGTGCAAAACAAGCAACAATGAAATATATGCGTGAAAAGCGTGATAAACTAACATTAAATCTTCCGCTCGGGGATAAGGACCGTTACAAGACACACGCCCAGAAGCGTGGCAAAAGCCTCACAGGGCTCATAGTTGACCTCTTGGAGCAGGACATACAAAGCGCAGAAAGAGAGAATAGGGAGTGATAATAATGCCCGAAATAAGTTCCTTTCACGGAATAAGATGTACAATGTACTATGATGACCATAACCCGCCGCATTTCCACGTTGAATATGCGGGAAATAAAGCGTTGATTGATATCAAAAACGCGGTTGTGCTGCGCGGCGCACTCCCAAACAGTCAGTTGAAACTTGTCTTGGGTTGGTGTGTACTTCGCCAAACCGAGCTAATGGACGATTGGGAGCTTGCAAAACGCGGACAGCCTTTATTCAAAATACAGCCCTTGAAGTAAGGAGGATTTATTATGGAGAATATTTTCCCTGCTGTTGTTCAAGCTGTTGCCGGTGAAGATTACATCGTATTCGCATATATGGCAAACGGCACAATAAAGCGATATGACGCTAAGCCGCTGATAAGCAAAGGCGGCATTTTTGAGAAATTGCGTGATAAAGAGTTTTTTGCCGAGCGGCTTACGGTTTTGAATGATACCGTTGCTTGGGATATGTCGGGAAACTGCGACCCATCGGAATGTATTGATATAGATCCGTTCACAATTGAAAGCTGCACAGATGTTACGGAACAGTTCCGAGCGATTTCGTAAGAAAGAGTGATTTTAATGAACATCAGAGAAGAAGCACGGATTATTATTGATAACTTTTCAGAAGAACAGCTTGAAGCCTTTGTTACACTTTTCAAGCCGCTCGTTGGGGATAAAACGGTATTCAGCGAGGAGCTTGTGACTGTCGAGGTCGAACTGCCGAAATGGTTAGCGGATAAAGTTGATGAATTGGGTATCGATCTTTCCGAAGTACTCATTAAGTCATTGAAGAAAGAATTAGGAATTGAATAACACAAGCCGCTCTCCGGATTGGGGAGCGGCTTTTATTGCTCACCGCCGCAGACGCTCAAATTTGCGTTTTATGGGGCTTGTGTGCTTTAGGGATTTAGCTTCATTAATCAATTCCGCAATAGTTTCGCAAGTCACTTGACAGCCCCCCCGATTTTCGTGTATAATAAAATTGGGACAAGTTTTCGCTTCGGGGGCTGCATTGGCTTTCGGAGCATTTTTATTTCATACAAACAGCAGCAATGTAAATAAGACGTGTGCTTATGTCGTCAAGCCATGTATTATTTTCCGCGCCTGCTACCTCCGCCCAACATCAGCGGCACAAAGCACTTTAAGCGCGTTTCTCGTTTAACGCCTGTCCTCGCCGCCCAAAACAAGCGGCACGTATTTTTCGGAGGAATGCTTTCCTCCAAGACGTGAACGAATAGCTCCCGCTGTGATATTGTCGCTATCGGAGGGGGCTATACGTTCGCAAAGCTCCGCAAGGTTGTAATTGGACGTAAAAACCGTGAATAGTTTTTTATGTTCGCGAGCGTCGATAATGTCAAACAGGGTCTGTAATTTCCACTCCGAGGGCTTTTCCTTGCCCATATCGTCAATAATAAGCAATTCGGCTTTTTCGGTGTAACGCGCCCACAGCCGTTCGTATTCGCCGTTGGATTTAAGCGCACGCTGCAAATTGTTTGTGATTTGGCTGAACGTTCCGAAAGCGACCCACTTCCCGCGCTCCGCCATTTTTCGCCCGATAAGTACGGCGAGCCACGTTTTGCCCGTTCCATACGGTCCGCAGATGTACAGTCCTTTCGCGCCGTTTGGCTCATTCACAAATTCCTTTGCTTTCTCCATTGCCTCGCGATTGTTATCGTCCACCTGATATTCGGCGGGGGAGCGGTCTATGTAGTCCTCCGGGAATCCGCTTGCGATTAAACGCTCCCGCAGCTGTTTGGGCGATTCGGGCGGGGGCGCAAAGCTCTCGGAATCAACAAAATTCCCTTGAGTTTCGCTGTTATTCGAAACCTGCAAGCCAATCCGATTTTGAACGGCTGCTAATATCTCGGTTATGTTTTCCATTTTCGTTTACCTCCTGTAATTCGTCTTCCCAACGTTTGCCGTTGAGCCAAGTCGCTGGATAAGGAATGAATTGCCCGTTGTCCTTCGTCCACTGAACGGAGCGTTTTTGCTGTTCCAAAGACGCAAGGATTTTAGCGGTTAATTCCTCATTGGGATTCAGCTTTATCCAGCATTTAAGAGCGTTCTGTTTTGCGGTTTTCTTCGGATAAGCAGCCCAGAATTTTTCAAAGCTGCTGTTTAATCCGCCGCCCTCGCGCGCAAGCGCGTTGTTTGGTTGTTTGATATTCTGTATGTTTGTTCTTAATAAAGTAGGTGGGTTGATAGTGGGTTGCTTTTCGGGTGCGCTACGGGTTGGCGGCTGGGTTGCACAATCATACTCAATCAGCGTTATTAAGCTGAATTTGTGGGTTGATGTCTGGGTTATCTTGTGGGTTGCTATCAAACGGTCTAAAATTGTCCTCAACTCTTGCCGTGACATACCGCATTTTTCGGCAAATTCGCGCTGTGAGATTATCAGCTGTCCGCGCTGTAAGTGTACACCCTTATAATCTTTCTCGCCCCAGCTTGCCGCCAAGAGCAGACGAATATAAACGTAAACAGTGTTCTTATCTTCTAGCCACTCCCAGTTTGTCAAGTCGTCCGAAAGCTGTACAAAACCCATAAGCACCACTTCCTTTCTTTTTCCAGTATATCACATCCGTAACTGCAATTTACTGAAAACTTCAACGAAACGGGATAGGCGCAATGCGCGGCGCGGGGAGCTGGTCTCGCTGAAATTCTCGGATATTGATTTCGATCAACACAAAATCACGATTGAGACAAAGGTCAGCCGCTCGCTACCAAGCCCCCTAAGGACAATGAAACGCGAACCGTTACCATCAACGAAGGCTGTGTTGAACTCTTGAAAATGCTCAAAGTCGAGAAAATTGAGAACGCACAGCGTCTCGGTTCTCAATGGACGAATAACCAAAGGTTACCCTGCGGCAATTGGGTCTTTACTCAATGGAACGGCAAGATGATGAACCCAATGACACCTACGAAACAATTCAGCAAGTTTCTCGCGCGGAATGGATTGAAGCACCGTAAATATTCTCGGTGATATGCTGAACCCAGCACCTCAAAGCAGCAAGCACATTAAATTGGCATAAAGAAACGGACTGTACCTCAATAGAGTGCAGTCCGTATTGTTTCATATTGTTTAATGGAAATAGCGCACAAACAGCGCACAAAGCGTTAATTTCTTGTAAAATTAAAAACCGCCTTGCAAGCTGCAAAACGGCTCTACAAGACGGTTTATGTGTGGTCGAGGCGACGGGATTCGAACCCACGGCCTCTGCGTCCCGAAGAGTAGGAGAAAAGCCCTCTTCGTTACGAATGGCTTTTTATAGCCGTTTCCGTTCCGTGAGAAATGCTCTTTGGCGGTCTTGTATCCGTTGTTTCCGTGTGCTCCAACTCTGTCTATGGTCAGATATGTGGTCATTTTTGATAAAGGCAGCGAGAGCATTACCACCGATTTATGATATTATTATAGCGTAAAAGTAAACAAGAATCAAGCTGGATATAATGAACAGCAGCTGGCTTGAATGCAATATTGAGATACTGTAGATTACTCAACAAAATTTCTTTGTGATTCAAAAAAGGTTTGCATTAAACAAAGAATACGGCGGCATACATCAACAGTGTATCGCAAAACGTTGTCTAAACATCATTTTTTTGCTTTTTTGTTGTTTATATTCCAAAGGTATTGACAAATAATGCACAAATGTGGTATAATATCTCAACAAGAAGTCCTCACCAATATCCGTTTTTTACGACAGCACAGTGCGGACGCTTGTGCTTAAAGGCTTTGTAAGCAACAAACCGAGAATTATCTCGCTGTGAAAGGATGCGATGCTTGTGAATGATCAATATAACAGCGACTCCGAAAAGCAAAGCCCGCTTGAACGCGTGGCGGCTTTTATAGTGGATAAGCGCAAGGCGTTTTATCTGCTGTATATCGGCGTTGCAATTTTCTGTATTTTTTCGAGCGGTTGGACGAGGGTCAACGACGACCTTACAAGCTATCTGCCCGATACCACCGAAACGCGTCAGGGACTCACAATAATGGAGGACGAATTTGTGACCTTCGGCACGAGTCGTATAATGGTCGACAATATCTCGCTTGCCAAGGCGGAGGAGCTTTCGGAGCAAATCGAAGGAATCGGCGGCGTAAAATCCGTGGAATTTGACGGCACGGAGGATCACTTCAAGAACGGCGCGGCGCTATTCTCGATAACCTACAACGGCACCGCGACCGACGAGGTGAGCATAAACGCGCTCGCTGAGGTAGAAAACCTACTCGACGGCTACGACGTGTATGTCACGGGCGATACGGGCGACTCCGCGTCGGCGGGGCTTGCGGCGGAAATGCAGGTTGTAATGGTGATCGCGGTGGTCATTATACTGTTGGTGCTGCTGTTTACCTCCCATACATATATGGAGATACCCGTACTGATAGCTACGTTTGGTATGGCGGCACTTATGAATAAGGGCACGAATTTCATTTTCGGCGAAATATCATTTGTTTCGGATTCCGTTGCGGTAGTGCTTCAGCTCGCGCTCGCTATCGACTACGCGATAATCCTCTGTCACCGATACACCGAAGAGCGTACTCATCTTGAGGCACATGAGGCTGTCGTTATCGCACTTTCAAAGGCAATACCCGAGATTGCGGGCAGTTCCATGACAACGCTTTCGGGTCTCGGAGCGATGTGCTTTATGCGCTTCGGTATCGGCAAGGACTTGGGCTTGGTGCTGATAAAGGCTATCATACTCAGCCTGTTGGCGGTATTTACGCTTATGCCGGGGCTGCTGATGAGCTTCAGCGGTCTTATCGACAAGACCCACCACAAGAACTTCGTCCCGCAGATTACGGGCTGGGGCAAGCTGGCGGTGAGAACGCGTTTTATAATGCCGCCGCTGTTTGTGGTGCTGATAATCGCGGGCTTCATATTATCGAACAAATGCCCCTATGCCTATGGACAGACGGGACTTACGACTACGCGCAAGAACGAATCGCAGATCGCTGTTGAGCGCGTCAACGATACCTTCGGCAGTGTCAATACGCTGGCGATTCTGGTGCCTAACGGCGACTACGAAAGGGAGGGACAGCTTTTACGCGAACTGGAGCGTATGTCCGAGACCGATACCGTCCTCGGACTGGCTAATGTTGACGCAATGGACGACTATGTGCTCACCGACAGGCTAACGCCGCGGCAGTTTGCCGAGATGACCGATCTCGACGTTGAAGTCGCGCGGCTGCTGTATTCCGCTTACGCGGTAAACCATGAGACCTACGGGCAGCTCGTATCGGGAGTGGACAGCTATGGCGTGCCGCTTATAGATATGTTTATGTTCCTGTATGACCAAATGCAGGAGGGCTATGTCACGCTTGACGATGAAATGACCGAGACAATTGAGGATCTGCACGAGCAGCTTTCCGATGCGAAATTGCAGCTCCTCGGCGAGAATTACAGCCGCCTTGTGCTCACGCTCAATCTTCCCGAGGAGAGCGAGGAAACCTTCGCGTTCCTCGATACTCTGCACAAAACTGCCGCGAAATATTATCCCGAGAACAGCTTCCTTGTCGGAAACTCCACCAGCGACTTCGATCTGTCCACCTCATTCGGCAACGACAATCTGCTGATAGGTGTGCTGACTATCGTATTTGTTGTGTTGGTTCTGGTGTTCACGTTCAAATCCTCGGGACTGCCGATATTACTTATATTGGTTATTCAGGGCTCGGTATGGATAAACTTCTCGTTCCCTTATTTGCAGCAGGAGCCGCTGTTCTTCCTGAGCTATCTGGTGGTAAGTTCCATTCAGATGGGAGCCAATATCGACTACGCAATAGTTATAGCAAACCGTTACGTGGAGCTAAGACAGATAATGCCTCGGAAAAAAGCGGTCATCGAATCGCTCAACCAAGCGTTTCCGACTATCGTCACCTCGGGTACGATACTTGCGTCCGCGGGTGTTCTGATAGGCTTTCTGTCAACTACGCCGTCTATCGCATCTATCGGCGTATGTCTCGGTCGCGGAACGCTCATCTCGATATTCCTTGTTATGGGAATACTCCCGCAGATACTGCTGCTGGGCGACGTAATCATTGAAAAGACCGCGATTACGCTCAAACGCCGTCTTCCGCTGCAAAATCATTCGGGAGTTATGCGGCTTGACGGACATGTTCGCGGATATATCGCGGGCGTTGTGGACGGTGATTTCAGCGGACTTATCAATGGCACGCTGAACGCGCGTGTGGAGTCGGGCGCGGTATTACGGGAGCAAACGGAAGCACTGCCCGCCGAATTTATGGGAGAGGAGACGCAGAATGAAGAATCGCCTGTTTTATAAGATAACCTCGCTGATTGCGGCTACAAGTCTGTTTATAACGCTTGCCGCGCCCGCGTTCGCGCAAGAACCGCAGAATGATTCCGTTACGATATCCTCCGCCGAGGAATTTATTGACTTCGCGAAAAGCTGTTCTCTTGACAAATGGTCGCACGGAAAAACCGTGACGCTTACCGCCGATATCAGTCTGTCGGGCATGGACTTTACACCCGTGCCTATCTTTGGAGGAACATTTGACGGCGGCGGACATACCGTCTCGGGTGTGAGAATTGATGAGACAGGCTCACATCAAGGATTATTCAGATATCTTGAAAAAAGCGCCGTTGTCAGAGATTTGAACGTTATAGGCGTGATAGTTCCGAGCGGAAGCCGTTCGGAGGTCGGCGGTATCGTCGGCGAGAACGCGGGAACGATAAGAAACTGCACATTCCGAGGTACCGTGCGCGGCGAGAGCGCGGTTGGCGGAATCGCCGGAGCAAACAGCGAGACGGGAAGCATTATCGAATGTTCCGCCTCGGGCACGGTTATCGGAAAGAGTGCCGCAGGCGGTATTGCGGGGCGAAGCGAGGGTACTCTGCTGAAATGTACCAATTCAGCGGGTATAAACCTTACGATTCCCGATAATTCGGAGAATATGATAGAATTTGATCCCGAGAGCTACATCAGCCCGGACGGAAGCGAGCCGGACCTCCTCAACAGCCATACCGATGTGGGCGGTATTGTCGGCTATACGGGCGGAATAGTGCAGAGCTGTGACAATACGGGCAACGTGGGATATCCGCACGTTGGATACAATATCGGCGGCATTGCGGGGCGGCAGAGCGGATATCTGGCGGGCTGCACCAACAGCGGCACGATAAACGGCAGAAAGGACGTTGGCGGTATCGTTGGTCAGGCAGAGCCGTACCTTACGATTGACCCGGGCAAAGAGACGCTTGAGGAGCTACGCGCCGAACTGCACACGCTGAACGACCTTATCGACAAGGCTCTTAACGATGTTCAGGGCACGGGCGATGACGTTTCCGAGCGGCTTACCGCAATGAAGAAGTACACCGACACAGCCGAAAACAGCTGCAAGGAAATGCTTGACGAAGTAACGGGTTTTGTCGATGAAAACGTTGATACCGTCAACACTATGGTCGCGGATATAACCAACGCGCTTGACAAGATAGCTCCCGCAATTGATGAAATCGCGGCGGCGGGCGGAAGTCTGAGCGATATGTCCGATGACCTCGGCGCGGCGTTTGAGTCGCTCAAAGACGTTGCGGACATCGGTGACGCGGCTATGCGCGATATACGGGCTGCGCTTGACGACCTGAAAAACGCTTCGGACAGTCTCTCGGACGCGGCGGAGTATTTCAGAACCGCCATTGACGCAATGACGGACGGCGTTGTTTCGAGCGATAAGGAGCAGCAGTCGTCTGCCGCCAAGGATATTGAAAACGCGGCGGATTCGTTGAGCAGCGCATTGGAGGACGTTGCGGAAGCGGCGGACGCTCTCGGCGGAGCACTCGCCAACGCGGGTCTTATCGATGAGGTGACTGTCGGCGGCATTACCCGTGAAGGCGGCTCGGGCGATGAGAATAACGCGCCCGAAACTCCCGAGGACAACGATGATTTTGACATCGGCGATATATCGGATATACTGAAAACAATCGAGGATAACTGGAATAAAGCAAAAACTCCGCTGAAAAATGCCTCCGAGGCTATGCTCGATGCGGCGGAAAGTTTGAGCAGCGCGTTCTCGAAGCTGCAAAACGCGGCAGAAAAGCTTGACGGTGTTTCGAACGGGTTTAATAAAGCACTTGACCGCTTTGAGGGAGCTGCGGACGCGGCTTCGGCGATAGGGAAAACGCTTCAGCGTTCGTTTACCGATATAGGGGACGCGGTGCGCGTGCTTACGGAGGACGGTCCCGAAAGTTTCAGGCGGCTTGGCGATGATTTCCGCAGCGCGGGGAACAGGCTGCACGGCTCTGTTACCGCAATGACGGACGATATGGAGGCACTGAACAGACAGCTTAACGCGAACAGCGGAGTGGTCGCGGACGACCTGCGCGCCATTAACGCTCAGCTCGAGGTTGTCTCGGATATGGTTATAGACGCGGTTTCCGAGTTGTTGGATACAGCGTCGACACCAACTATCGGGGACGGATTTCTTGATACTTCCGATGAGGATATCGCCGCGACAAGACAGGGCAAAGTCACGGATTGCGTTAACAGCGGCACGGTGTCGGGCGACCACAATATCGGCGGCATTGTCGGCGCGATGGCTGTTGAATTCGACCTCGACCCCGAGAGCGACCTTTCCGAAAACGTCCGTTTCGGTGCTACATACGAGACCAAGGCGGTATTGCAGAACAGTAAAAACTTCGGCATGATAACCGCGAAAAAGGACTGCGCGGGCGGCATAGCCGGACGTATGGATCTCGGAACGGTCATTTCGTGCGGCGGCTACGGCGAAATATCGAGCAGCGGCGGCAGTTATGTCGGCGGTATCGCGGGATATTCCGACGCAGTAGTGCGAAATTGTTACGCCAAGAGCGTGCTTTCGGGCGGAAGCTACATAGGCGGTATCACAGGAAGAGCGAACGATCTGCGCAATAATTTCGCGATAGTTACCGTAAAGGACGGCGGAGAATATGTCGGGGCTGTTGCGGGCAGTATAGCAAAGGACGGTACACTGAGAGAAAACCGATTTGTCGATACGGGAACAGCGGGCATTGACGGCATAAGTTACGAGGGTCGCGCAGAGCCGATAGAATTTTCCGAACTGGAGAAGCTCGGGGGCGTTCCCAAGGAATTTACGGAATTTGGAATTACGCTTACGGCGGACGGTAAAGTTATCGGAAAAATACCGTTTAGATACGGCGATGATCTGTCTAATATCGAATTGCCCGAAGTTCCCGTTTTTGAGGGCTGCTTCGGCAGATGGAACGAATTTGATAAGTCCGGAGTGATGTCGGACATTACGCTTGAAGCGGTGTACGCGCCGTGGATAACGATAGTCGCGAGTGAGGAAACACAAGATAAGCTTGCGCTTGCTCTCGCGGAGGGCAGATTTACCGATGAAACGGTTCTTCACGCGGAGGACAGCACTGTCGAGCCTCCCGTGCGTGGAGACGCACGCGTTCTGAATATCACGCTCACGGGAGCGGACGCGGAAATGGGAACCGTGCCGATAAGGCTGCTGAATACAGGAGGAAAGAACGCCGCGGTCTGGCGACTTGATAACGGCAGCTGGACGCGGGTCGACAGCACTGTCAGCGGAAAGTATCTGCTGTTGGAGATGAACGGCATGAGTGGAACCTTCTGTATTCAACCGATGGAAATAGCTTGGCTGCCAATATTGCTGATAGCGGGCTTGTCGGTGATATTAATAATCGTAATCGTTATATTGGTGGCAGTGCGAAAGAAAAAGCACGGGAAATCCAAGGTAGCAAACAAATAAAAAAAGCGGCGAGCCTTTTTATTTGACCACCAAATTGCAGATCACACAACAGAATTTCCTTGCGGATCAAAAAATGGTTTGCATTAAACAAAGAATACGGCGGCATACATCCAAAATAAGATCGCGATTTTCATATATAGAATATTTAAATGCTTAGGGAATCCCAATATTTTGACGGTAAGCTCTTCATCTCCCCTGCTATAAAACAATAGGATCGCCATTGTCATATGACGGTCTTATTGCTTTTTGAGGGTATATCTATCCTATTAGGAGAAAAGTATCGTAGCAATGGCATGCTTTGGAAGTTCAAAATCAACGGTGGTGTCGTCGGTTTCGGTAACAGAGAGCGGGAATGGTGTATCTGTACAATTGAGTGCGACAAGCACTCGGCTGCTGTCCGTATTTTCAAACGCAGTTACCTCAACATTTGAATTCCACGAAGACGTTCCCAGGCAAATCGCACCGGGACGTATATATCGGCTGAAATGACCGATGTAATAGTATTCGCTTTGCAGAACAAAATCCGTGCCGTCCTCAATCAGCATGACAGGTAACTCGTAATAATTTCCCATGTGGTTCGGACCGCCCTTGGCATCAATAATTAGATTCCAATCAATACTGCCGCAAATCCGGGCATTCGGATTGCCCAAAATGTCGTGAGTGTGCATCTCTGCTTTGTCCATTGCGGAAATTCCGCCAAAACGACCGTACTCCACGCAGCCCACCGTGAACCACAGTTCCTTGTTAGACCAAAATGATACTGCAAAATTGAACAGCTTGATTTTCTATTATCATCGGTTTGTGTCAAAATTTGCACCACATAAAGCAAAGAATAGGCATAAAAAATTTATCCGGAGTGGTGATTCGCCACCCCATTGTTTTACTTCCGGATATCAGTATAATATTGTTCAAACGGAATCTCTCCGGCAAGCGCTTTATCCCGAATTTCGGACGCAAACCGCGACCACTCCTTCAAACTCCGCAACCGTCATTTTCTTTTTCATATACCTTGCATAGTGAGCTTTATAAGCACGATTATAGGTCTGCCATATAGGATTATTTTTGCATTTGTCATCGTAACGACGCTTAGAACCCACGCCACGGCAAGTCTTGTCGGGAGCATCAGCAAGCGAATTGTCGCAGTATGTATAATACCACGCTCCGCGAATCAAAAAATACTTTCCACAGTTCTTGCAACGGTTCGGCAGATAGTTCCGAGCAATCCCACGGAAGAAATCGTAGTACAAAAATGAGCTTAAATCGGTGAACTTTATTTCTTCGCAGAGAATTGAACTGCTCTTATGTCAATAAAAAACACAAAATAAACAGACCAAAAAGCAAAAGATTGGATCACCCTACAAAATTGAAGGCGGAATGAGGGGAAAAATTGTACATATTTTCAAAGTCATTAG
>JAAVIC010000014.1 GCA_014799385.1 Oscillospiraceae bacterium | reverse complement strand
CGCGCTGACAATAACCGTCAGTGCTGTTTTAACTACACTTCGCCACTTCTCGCCGTCACGTTCTTCAAGTTTTGAGATACGCGACCCTTGCTCTCTTTGCTCAACGCACATCTGCTCCATAGCGGTCGCCAGCTTTTCGGTGTTCGCCGCAAGCGCGTGAATCCTGTCGACCATCGTTTCCAACTGCCTTAAACGCTCATTTTGCCGCTTGTCCTCCTCTTCGAGCCGCCTGCACCGCTCTAAGCACATAGCCTCGTCAACAAATTTGTTGTCTGCCATTTCATCACCCCCTTACTCTTCCGGCAACGCGAAATACATATAATTATCAGTCGCTCCCACAGAGCGGAATTTCTTTCCGTCTATGAAAAACACACGGTCTGTGGACTTGTACGGGCACGACATGACATAATACAAGTCGTTAAATATCGCCGCGCCCCAAATATCGGGCATTTTGACGATTGACGTACTCACGCCCGCTGTGGTGTTCATTGATAACGACACTGTTCTGGTTGCGGACTCGATACCATGAAGCGTATAGATGGTATTGGTGTTGAAAGTTATTCCCACATAGCCCCCCGCCGTGTTGCAAACTATAAGCGTTCCCAAAATCGGTGTTCCGGTTGCTACGCTAACCCCCACTGCAATCGAGCCGCCCGCGGTTTCCAAAAGATACAGCTTGTACGTATTCGTTGCCGAAAATGCGCAAGTTACACCGCCGTCACTGTCCTTGTATCCGTTTGAAACGGTTAGTTTGACATTAGTGCTGCCGGAAGCAGCAAACTTAAAATAAACGCTGATTCCGTCCTTTTTCACGTTCCCGTTTTCGTCCGCCGTCCAGCCGATTTCCGCCGCTAATGCGTCCGCGAACGCCTGCGCCAATGCCGCTGCAGATTCTTGCGCGGATATAGAAATTGTTTTCATTTGCGTACCTCCTTAAAATTCGATATTCTCGCAATAGCCCTCATCGGACATTATACCGGGGAGAACCGTATCGCCGCAAAAATTCTCGTGAATTTGTTCTCCGCCGCCCTCAACAACGTACAACGGCTGCATTGCCGAACCTATTATAAACCCTTGTTTGAAATCATTATTCATATGTAACCTCAATCTCCCTTCCCGCCGTGGTATTGGTGATTTTCGTGATTTTACCGTTTTTCTCCGTCACTGTGAACGAATTAACAGTTTCCTTTCCGTTTCTGTCTGCGAACGTCAAGTCAAATCCTCTCTCATTGAACGCGATTTTGGTGGTGTAATACCCGCCGCTCGGGTTGCTCGTGCCGCCCGATTCCAACTCCGAAACCCTGTTCTCAACCACGTGAATACTGTTTTGGACGCTGCGTATCTTGTTTTGGATAAAGGCGTGTGCGGATTCGTCCGTGTTATGGGACGAAATTGCGTTGGTGACGTATTCCTCGGTGACCACACTGTCGAAATAAAGAACATGTTCTACATTTTGGTTATCTTTTACAAAAACAAACGGTCCACTTTCGTCATTTCCGCGCGATATTCCGATAATTTTGTCGTTGTTTATTCCGGCATCGCCATTTACAAAAAGTCCTGCGATATTTGCCCTTAGTTCGACATGCAAAACATCAAGTGCCGATACCGACCTGTTTTCGCTGTTTATTGCCTCAAAGCGGCAACCATCGAAGTAGTCGCCGGAAGTCACATTAAGCATTCCGCCTTTTTTACTTTTCATTCTTAAAAAATTTTGATACGAATTGCAGCTATACTTCGCATACCCGCCGTTGGATACCAGTTTGTCGCGGTCTGTTGCGGGAAAATCACGCTGGTATTTCGATGCCAAGTCGGATTTGCGCGCCAGCCCGTCCAACAGCTTGGGCTTGGCTTCGCCGAGCGTGAGTTTAACGGTATACTCCGTGGCGGTGCGCTTGACAGCGGCAGCGGAAATCACGGAATTGAGCTGTGCGGATCGCTCGTTGTCGTACACCGTCACCACATCGCCTACATTGTACACAGTCCCGTAATCAAGCGGATTCCCCGCGTCAACCGTCAAACTGTCGGTAAGTGCGAACTTGTCCGCCATTTCCTGCCGCGCCGCGTCCGTAACAAATTGCTGATTATACGGATCTGTCACCGACAGCGACACATATTCCTCGCGCCGTTCCCAGCCCGAGGGAATATCATCATCGGCATTAATGAACCCGTTCAAACCGCTTACATCACACCACAACGCGTTCTTTTCCGCCGTTACCCCGATTTCCCGTTCGATTCCGCCGATATTGCGCATACCCGCAGAAAAAACAACGCGGTTGCGCTCGTTCTGTTCAACGGTGCAATCGCGTTGTTCCATCACATCAAACACGAGATAATTTGCTCCCGGACCGTCTGTGTTAAAATCCAGGCTTATCCGATAACCCAGCTCCGCACGTGCGCACATCGTTCGCACAACGTCCTCAAGGCACTCCTTAGACGCGAGATAAGTATCGTCAGGAATCCCACGGTCGAGATTTTCCGCCGCACACAAATGCGGAATATTGCGCTCCTCCATCTCGGAATCGATAAGATTGTACTCCACAAAATGCTTAACGCAGTACTCTGTTGAACCCATAACTGCGTCCTTGTTTTCAGTGCCCGCCTCACCCGTTTCAGTGGGCATTGTCAGGCGGTCAAGCAGCAGACAATTCAGGTCATACCCCGTGACGGTGATTTTATCGGATTCGGTTTTGACGTTTTTCACAACCCAGCACATTTCATCATCATTCGAGTAAATCAGCGTGTTCACAGCGATTTTATCCGCGAAAACCGACGCGGGAGAAATCTCAAGCGTGAATGTTCCCACACCGCAGAAAAACTTCTCGTACTCAAACGAAATCGCGTCGTTGATGTCGCCGAGTCTGCGTTTACCTAAAGTTTGCCCTTCGGGCGGCGGACTGTATAAAGCAAGCGTCATTTTTCCCTCCTTATATTCAGCTCCCAATGTTACGTTGACTTCAGTCGAACGTTGCTTTCTGTAAGGATATAATGTTTCCTATATTATTACACCTTATCTTAAAAGCAAATCCGAAACCGTGCGCACTCCGCGCGCACTCGCTGAGCGCAAACAGGATGTTTGCGCAGTCGCCCCAAAGCGCGGCACGGATGCCGCGCAACAAAGGGCGACAGGCTTTACCTCACACCTTCGGTATTCGGCAAAGCTCGCGTTTCGGATTTGCACCAGTCACCAATAACTTGTTTTTTTGGATTTTCAGTAAACGCTCAAATACGCGTCATGCCAGATAAATTTTGCTTTGTGTCCCACAATTCGCAGCTTGTTCTCGCCCGGCTCTAACGGGAAAAACGTACTGCTTGCCGTAAGCAGTTGGTTACACAAAGTGCCGTCCTCATACGTCACCGTGGCGGCTCCCGTATCGACCGTAAAACTCCCGGGATATTTCGTTGGGTCGTAATTATACGATAATCCGCGATCGTGACTCAACCATTTGTTATCGGACGCAAATTCTGCAATCACTGCTAATCCGCTGTCGTTTCCCTCCACCTCCATAATGAACGGCACCGCCAGTCCGCAGGTGTTATTTATGGTCAGGTTTACATTGCCCGCGCCCCCTCCGCCCACCGCGCTGTGCTCCTCGATGTCAAACCACAGCGGATTATCTGCCACGAGCGAAAAATCCGCGCGGAGCAGAAACGGCAGCACCTCTGTCGGCATTGGCACGGATTCCGCGCGGCACTTGATAAACCGCGTGTTTATACCGTCCGTCCAAGTCAGCGTACCTATCTGCCCCGGTACGAAAACGCGCTGCACGTCCTCAAATCGGCGGATTGCCTCCTCGCGGGAGTATCTGTCATTTCGGATTCCGCCAAAGCTCGCAGTAAACGGGATTGTCCGCGCTGTGAGCGTTGACGAAACAAACCGCTGTCCATTATAGTTCAGCGGTCTGTATGTTATCGCCTCCGCGCCGCAGGAGCAGCCGTCAAATGTTTCCAAAAGCATTTTCGGATTGTCGCTTGCCAACGTCACGGAAAGCCCGTTTACCTCGTTTGTGAATGTTATTTTTCGCATTGTATCACCTCCTTTCACGGATTTTGGGTACAAAAAAGCGCCCTTTTTTCACAGAACGCTATCTTTAATTAAATTCCCAAAAGTTGTTTCTTCTTTGCTTCATAATCTTCTTGTGTGATTAGTCCGCTGTCAACCATACCCTTAAATTTTTTAAGCTGTTCCTCAATGTCATCAACGGGGGCACTTGAATTAGTTGGAGTTTGTACAATATCCAACGATTCCGTATTCTTCAAGACCTTGATTGACTCCAATAATGAACATATTTGCTGAGCTAGGTCAATACTGGATTTATATAAAAAGCTGTCCCGTTTTAATTCCCCGTTGTAAATTGGAATGTAAATCGCACCTCCGTTAAGTGTGTATATATAAACTCCTAATTTATTAACCTTGTTGAGAACGGAATTTTCGTCAATTTTGCAATCAACAACATCAGAAAAATTGTATATTTGTATCGCTCTGATTCCATCATTGATACACCATTTTTTATTATTATCATCAACGCGAAGCACACCAGCTCTTCGTGTTGTCTTAAAACCGTTTTGAGATAGTTTGCTATCGTGGTTTTTGACGTTTTTAGCTTGTGATGCATAAATAGCGACAATCACAGCCGCCATAAAAATTACGCCAAAGATTATCCATATCCAAAAGTCCATAGCAAGTCCTCCAAATGTCATTTTTTTACATTATACCACACCTTTCAGCAAATGTCAATCCCCTAAACTGTGTTTTTGGAAATCGCTGCCGTAACCTCGCGAACAATCTGGTCGGTGGTCTTGTTCTGGGCATTTATTACGATATTGTACACCGCCGAATTTGCGGAGGAAGCCGCCTTGGTATTACCCGCCGCGCCGCCGATTTGCTCCATCGCCGCCGAAATCGCGGAACTCCACTGATTCATGCTCTCCTGCGGAACGTAATCCGCCGCGCTCTGTGCCTGCGTATAAACCGTGTTCAGGAGTGCCTTTTTATCCGCCGCGTTGCGCTTGTATTTTACCTCGTCCCACTCTTCGCGAACGTCCGCAAGCTGCTTTTCAAGCGCGATTCGCGAAAAATCGTCCAATTGCTCATACTTGAGCCGAGCGTTCAGCGCGTCAATCTTGGTTTGGTACGCCTCGTCCTGTTTGCCGCGGTTGTGACGTTCCAATTCCGCGTCAATCGCGTCCAGCGTGGATTTGTACGCGGATTTTACATCATCAAGTGAGTTTTTAACATTGTCGGCGGTCGTTTTGGCAGTCGCTGAAATGGAGTCGCCAATGGTCTTAAAGCCCAAATCTCTGTTATTGGGGTCTATGTACGCACTCCACGGAATGCCTCGGTCATCTACACCGGAAAAGTCGGGGGTTATGGGAGTAATGGGATTCGTTAAGTCGTCATAAAGCTTTCTTGCGTTTGTTAATTGTTCGGCGGCTTTCTCCATTTCTTTAGCCTGCTCGTTAAGAGTGCTCTTTAACTCTCGGAATTTTTCCTCGCCCTCGGGGTGATTTTTTTCGTATTCCTTAACGAAGTCATACAACTCGCGGAAGTCTTTTGCGCGCTGTTCATAAGTTCCCCCAAACAATGCTCTTCCGTGTGCGCTGCCACCTGCAAATGTGGACAGACTTTGAATTTTTTCTTCTAATAAGTCTTTGTATTCGTCATCGTCCAAATCGTAATAAACTGTAGAATCAAGGTGAACCGCGATTTCTTGTTTTTCAGCCGCTTCAGCATTTTCCACAGCCATTTCCGCGTCAGCAATAGCAGCCTCTCGATTTTTCTGCGCCAGACGTTCCAAAGCCGCCGCTTGCTCATCATAAGCACCCGTTACAAGGTCGATTTCGTCCTTTAGGCTCGGATATTGAGCAATCAGCTCATCTTGTAGTGTCTTTAGATTCGCGGTTTTTGTCGCCGCGTCATCAGCACTTGCCGTAATTTTGTCATATCGCTCTTTGACATCATCTAAACCATTGGCTTGTTCCCGATACTCCTCTGCGGTGTCCATTGCCTCTTCGGAGCTTCTTTGCAAATCGCGTATTCTCTCGTTGCAATCGTCTGCATGTGCGGCAAACTCGGAAAAAACAAAAACTAACGTGCTGATCGCCGCTGCGGCAATACCAAGCGGACCGGTGCTAGCCGCCATTGTGCCGTTTAACGCAGTTTGCGCGGTGTTAGCGCCCGTAATCGCGCTAGTTAAACTTTTGAATGAGTTCACTGCCGATTGAACGGTATTCCCAATCGCCATTGCCGCCTTAAATGCTACAAACCCTTTAACCGCCGAGGCGATCTCCTTTCGGAATGTGATTACAAAATCGAGCGTTTTCGCCAACCCGTCAACGAAATCGGGGAGATTATCCGAAACTAAATCGGCGATTTCCACCGCCGCGCTGTGAAAACTATCCGCGAGGTGCGAAATGCTTTCGTTCAGCTCGCCGCCCTCCACGCTGGCGGTCATATCGGAAATGCAGTCCGTGAAAATATCCACCACATCGCGCAGCGCGCCGCCGAACTTGTCATAAACCGAAATTCCCAGTCCCTCAAGCGCGGACTGGAAAATCGTAACCTTTCCGGCGAGGTTGTCCTGCATAGTTTCCGCCATTTTCGCCGCCGCGCCGTCACAGTTTTCAATCGCGCCGCGGAGCTTGTCAACATCGTCCGCGCCCGCGTTCATCAGCGCGAGGAATCCGCTCATCGCACGTTCTCCCGCAATCGCGTTTGCATTGGCGGTTTTCTCAGCGTCCGTCATCTGCGAAAACGCGGTTCTCAGCTCGCCAAGAACCGTGTTCAGCGACTTCATAGAACCGTCCGCGTTTGCCGCGCTTATCTTCATCTCGCCGAACGCCTTTGACGTAATGGTAACACCCGATGTAAGGTTAGTCAGCATTGTGCGCATTGACGTACCGGCGGTGGACGCTTTGATTCCGCTGTTAGCCATAATGCCGAGGCTTTCCGCGACCTCATCAATGGTGTAACCCATCGTTCCCGCAAGCGGAGCAACGTACTTAAACGATTCGCCGAGCATTGAGACGTTGGTGTTCGCGCTTGCCGACGCAGCCGCCAGAACGTCCGAGAAATGCCCCACATCGTCCGCTTTCAAACCGAACGCTGTAAGCGCGTCCGTGACAATATCCGAGGTAGTTCCCAAGTCCTCGCCGCTTGCCGCCGCAAGGCTCAGAACACCGTCAATACCCGAAAGCATTTGATTCGCGTCCCAACCTGCCATTGCCATATAATTCATAGCCTCGGCGGCTTGAGTAGCGGTGAATTTCGTGGTGCTTCCAAGCTGTTTCGCCTTGTTTGTCAGTGCCTCAAGCTGACTTCCCGATGCGCCCGAAATAGCCTCCACCTGCGACATTGCCGACTCAAAGGACGTGCCTACATCGTAGCAGTATGCCGCCGCAGATTTCAACAGCTCTAAGGTTTTCTGAAGTCCAGTGTGAATCGCGTCCGAGATGATATTCGCCTTGAGAACATCTCCGAAACTCGCGGCGGCATTGGAAACACCATTCATCGCGTCGCGCTGCTCATTGAGTTCGCGGCTGGTCTGATTAATATCGCTCCTTAATGTGGACTGCGCGGAGCGGTAAGTTCCAAGCTCTGTCGCACAACGAGCGATACTGTCCCTGAGCGACTGCATTTGCGCGGTTTCCTTTTCCGTAAGCCCCTGTTCGCTGCGCTGCTTTTGTTCAAGTGCTTGCAGCTCCTTTTGGTAGGACTTCATCTCGGTGTTTAACCGCTTGATTTCCTGCTCGTTTGCCGCGTACTCCGAGTTCAGCGACTTCAAATGCTGAATTAACTCGTTCACCTTCGGAGAAAATCCGCTCGTGTCCGCCGTAAATCGGGCGGTTATGCTGCGTTCGTCTGCCATTTTCTGCTCCTTTCGGGGAAACAAAAAGCGTCTTGCACGCGAGTGCAAAACGCTTAACAATATTCAAAAATAACGGCAAGGCTTCGAATCGAACGAGGACTTCGTCTATCAACGCGTGCTGCCCTTACACCACAACTTGCCGTTTAACAGCAAGCATCCGGATTTGCACCGGACATTCACATTGCTGTGCGTGTTCCTCACAACACTTTTACTTGCCGTCTAACCTATTATACCATGTTTTTATAATTCTGTCAACCATTTTTTCCTGATTTGGGGTAAGTTTTTTCGAGCCCTTTTCATCGTGCAAATAACCATAATGAGTATGTGGCTGAATCCATTTACCGTCAACTTTATGAGGGTGATCCAAATCAATCTGCTTATAACGCTTATTGTGTTTATCATAATAAGAGATTGATTTTATCTCATATTTGTCGTTAACAAGGGCATAAATCCGACCTTTGCTCATTGTTTCCAAAGGAGCTGTCGCCGAACCGCCTTTGTATTTGATATATTTTATATTCCCCGATTTATAAAGCGTTGTATACTCCGAACCATAAGTAAGACCTCTCTTGCCGTACTTGCCACCGCTGCTAGCTCCTCGTCCGCCCATTTTCTCGTGCCTCCTTAATTCGTGTGTAATGCGGCTTAATATTGATTGTGCCGTCCAATTCCGCGCCGTAACACAGAATCGCGGACGGCTGTAAAACCTCTTTCATTTTCTTGAATCCCAAGTCGAAAAGCCGCCTTGCCGTCGGATTTCTCAAGCAGCTTACATTCGAGATTGCAACGACCGAGCCGCGCGGTTCGCCATCAAAGCACCATTCAAAGCTGTCGGGAGTACTCCACGAAATTGTGGGAATAACCGCGATATTGTGCACGGTTAGATACCGCGCAATCCAGTGCTTGCGGTAATGGTTGTATATCTGCATAGCGCGCGGCATATCACTGTAAGTCGAGAAATCGGGAGCTAAAACGAATTTGAACTGACGCAGTTTCTCAAGATAAATATCCGGCTTGTTCCACAGGCGCGCAAATTGGTAGTCGTCCACAAAAAAGTGAACGCCCTTATTTTCGGGCGTGCCACAAGTCCGCGCGTAGTTGTATGGAATAAACTCCGTTTTGGCAAGCTCCCCCGAAAACCCAAACGACGGTATTTCGGGAATGTCGAAATCGCCCGTTCCCGGATACGCCGCCTTGTCCAGATTTTCAAAATTAAGCATTTCAATCCCCCCTTAATGCCGCCAACAGCGCGTCCTCTTCGGGCTTTTGGACTTCCTTCGGGATAGTCCTCAGTGCTGCCGAAACGGTCATACAGTTCTCTTTTTCGAGTGCGAGCATTGCCTCGCGTTTTTGCTTGACTTTCAAGTCCAGATCCGAGAGCTGCTTAAACAGCTTCCCGCGATCGTTGTGCAACTCGTCAATCTTTTCGAGGAGTTGAGCCAGCAAGGACACAAGCTCCTCGCAAACATTCCCCGTTTCGATTTCGGCGGAGATTTTATCCGCGGCGGCTGCGGCATTCACGGTTAATGCGCGGAGCGATACCAGCTCCGCTTGAAGCGCGGAAATCTCGGACTTGTAAAATTCCTCCTCGGCGAATAATTCCGCATAACGGTTGTATTCGGGCGCATAAAGCGCGTCATCTTTTCCGATGGCGCGCATTAGCTTTATGATTCGGCGGTACTCCTTGTCCGCCACGGGATTCGCCTTAACGGACGCTCGCTCAAAGCATTTCAGCCCCGAAAGCAGAGCCGCCTCGCTTTTCCCGCGCTGCTCCAGTTCAGCCTTTGTGCGGTGGGACTTCTTTTCGCTCTCCAGCACCGCCGCAGGCTTGGACGGTCGCGCCATAATATCACCTCCGGATTAAAATCAATATTGCGCCCCGAAATCCCTTGCCTCGTTCAGCATTTCAAGCTGCGCGAGGAACACCGCATTAATAAGCGCAACGACCATATCCACCTTGCCGGCGGAACGTTTCTTGTTGACGTACTTGTTGAGGTTGGTGTCCTCGGTACAGCGCGCGTTCTGAAAGTTGATTTCGAGCAACTTGTTTTCATCATAGCGGAACTCGCCGCTTAAAATCTTCTCTTTAAGGAGCTTTGTAGCGGGGTGGAGAACGCTTGAATGCTGTCTTATTTCCACGCATTCAATCGGATTTATTTCGTCCGATTCCAGCTTCTGAACCGAGGATACTGCGTTGTATCGGTCATAACCGCACTGAACGATTTCCACGCCGTATTTGTCACGCAAACCGAGGATAAACCGCTCCACAAAGCCGTAATCCACCACCTCATCGCCGCACGCGAAACACTCTCCCGCGGTGATATGACGCTTGTAATTCACGTTCTCCTTTTGGGATTTTCGCTCCACCGCGTCTGCGGGGAGGAATCCCCAAACCTTTGCGTAAATCCGCTCCTCGTCAAAAGTAACCATAGCAACGGCAGTGTTATCTTCGGTGAGTGACAAGTCCAGACCGAGCCATACGCGCCGCCCTCGCCAGAAGTCCAAATCCTCGACAATGGCGCACTCGCGGAGCTTGATAACGTCCACAAACCCTTCCGCGCCGACCGATTGATACTTGATGTTGCAATGCTTACAGAGAAAATTCTCGCGGCGGTTTTCGTACAGAATCGCCAGCGCGCGTTTTTCAAGCAGTTCCTCGAAAATGTTGGGGTTGCTGGCCGCCACGGGATTTGCCTGATAAATTACGCGGTCGTCTGTCTGCCAGTCCTTGACAAGCTCGGAATCCGGCTCGAACAGCAGCGAGAAATACCTCTGCCGCCCCTCATAAACGCCGTCAAGCTGCTTTTTCGCGAAGTCAATTTCATCATCAAAGCCGTTATCATCGTTGGGATACTGCGTAGAAATGATGATTCCGAGCTTTTCCGTCAGCGTGATTTGCGAAGAGCGCATTGCCTCCACGGGATAGCTGTCCATTGCGCCCGCCTCGTCCGCGAGGAACATATGCGCCAGTTTACCGTCCAGTCTGTCCTTGGAGTACGCAAGCGGCGTGAAATTTGTATCCGCGATTGCGCAGCGAATCTCCGAGCGCATTAGCTTGAAATGCTTCTCCAACGCGGGCGAGGATTTAATGATTTTGCGGATTGCAACTTGCAGCTCACTGGATAATTTCAAGTCGGGAGCTACCGAGAATAACCGCGAGAATTGCGGCGAAATCAGCAGTCCGATGATGAAAATCACAGCGGACGTGAACGTCTTAAAATTCTTACGCGCGATTTCGAGCAGTCCCGTTGTGTAATACGGACGAGAGCCGTTCTCCGTTTGGGTTCTGGTGCAAAACACGGCGACTATAAAGAACATTGCATAGTCCTCGATACCGTCATACATTGAACAATTCAAGTCCGGGTGATTGATGATTTTCAGCAGACGGCAGATTTTACGGAATCTCTTTTCGTCCACATACACGCCCAAAACTTTCCCATCGCAGATATTCAGCCACTGCCGCGCTTGCAGACGGACATATTTTCCGATTTTCGGATTATCCGCCGCCGCGAATTCCGCGTATTTGTACGCGCGGCTGTCGACCGGAGCCCGGCTGGCAGTTATCTCACTCACATCATTCCCTCCGTATCATACAACTGCATTCTCTCCGTCTCTTTCGCGTAACCCTTGACAACCGCGAACGAATGCCACCGCGCCAGCAATTCCCTCAAAGTAGACTGCCAGAAAATCTCGTCGGGCTTTTTCATCACATCGCAAATCAGCGTCCGCAAGCGCGCGTAATCAAGCTCCCCATCGCTCGGCGAATCGGAAGTGTCTGGGATTATCAGCGGGTCGTATTCGGGCAGTGATAACGCAACCGCCGCGCGTAAATGCTCCCATAATGCGTGGATTCCGAGCGTGTTCAGAACGCCGATTTCGCGCTCCTCGCCGATGTCTTCGGTAAGCCCCGCGCGGAGGAATTTCAACAGAACAGAACCCGAAATTTCGTCCGCGAAAATATCCTCGTATGTCAACCCCTCGCGCTCCAGCGATAACAGCGCGGTCATATCGTACCTCAGATATAACCGCGCCTCGCCGAACGGGATTTCATACGATTTCGGGATTAAATCCGCAAGCATTATTCGCCGTCCTGCTCATTGGTATTATCCGCGTCCTGCTCATTGGTATTATCCGCAGGCGCCCCGATATAATCCGCCTCAGAGAACCACTTTTCGACAATCTCCGAATCCGTTTTCGGGTCAACACCCAGACGCTTGTAACAGTCGTCCTTGGTGGACAACAGCGGAGAATAAGTGCCTTTGATGTTCGCCGTGCCGTACTTTACGGAGCTGCCCTCACGCTGCTGGCTGTCCTCGCCCTGGGGCATAAATTTCACCTTGGGGAACTTGAACAGATTCAGCTTTCCGTCGGGTCGCTCGGTTGCGTAAGCCACGCAAACATACGGAACAATGTCCTCCGAATTGGAAACGGACGTGCCGTTTTTACTCGTTTCGCCGAACAGAAACTCGTTATCGCCCTCAGAGAAGCCGCGAATCGTAATGTCCAGATCGCCGCCGTCCTTTGCAACGTAATCCTCCACCTTAACGCCGTCGCCGTACTGCTCGGCTGTCTGAACTTTCGGCATATATTTCGCGGAATTAAGCTGATTTGTAAATTCCCGCGACTCCGTACTGTAAGTTGTTCCGTTCGACGAATCCGCCGTCAGCCCCCACATCACAAGTCGCTTTACGTTAATACTTGATCTGCCGTTGTTTTCCATAAATTTACCTCCTATAAATCTCGGAAACCTTGTTCAAAAGTAATTCCGAATAATGCTTGAAAGCCTTTTCTTTAGCCGCTTGGAATCCCATTCTCACGGGCATTACCTGCGCGGGGAAATTCCCCTTTTTTCGTCCCTTTTTGTCGGTTATACCCGAATAACGCGGCGATTTTCCCGGTCGTCCAAATTCGATTTCAATCAGTTCGGGGTATAACCGCAACGAATCCGCCGAGAATCCGACGTCAAAAGCGGAAACCCTTTTACCGTTGGAGCGTGCGTTCATCACGCTGATTGCGTTGCCATTAACATGATTGTATTTGTGTTTGGGCTTGTCACGCTTGAAATTCGCTTGTGAAAGGATTCTCCGCTGCTCTTGAGCGATAATTTCAGCCGATTGCCGCGCCGCCTCGGGAGAAGCCGCCTCTACCTCGGAAATAAGCCGCTGATCATCGCCGATTAAATCCATAATCTGCGTGGACAAGTCGTTCATTCCGAAAATGTCACTCATCGCTCCTCAACTCCTATAAAATCAAGGTAATAATGCCGTGTAAACGGATATAATTTATCGTCCGCGACATTGCCGCCCTCCGCGTAACAAAGCCCCTCGCGGTACATCGCCGACTTGATTTGTTCGTACAAATCAAAGTCATACTGCGGAGTGAAAACGTTCACCGAAATGTAATATTGATTCACGCGGTTTTCACCCTCGGAGAAGTCCGCGGGCGTTTCGGCAATGGTGTAAATTGCGTATTTTTCGGGAGGATCGCGACCAAATTCGGGAACGTCCGCATACAATTTTATCACGTTTGCGAGTGCTTTTTCAACCTTGTCCGCGATATTCAACGCAATCACCCCCGATTCAGCAAGAGCCTTATATGAAGCGGATTCGCCGCCGCTCCCGTTTCAATGATTTTATAACGGATTCCGTCAAAATCGCAATGCGTGTAATCCTTAAACTCTTTCCGCCACATAATCACCGAAAAACTCACCTCCGCCCCCGCCTGTAACGCGGAGAATTTCGTGGTAACTCCCACATCCGAAACGTCTGCCCACACGATTGCGCGGGCTGTTTCGGTTGGTTCTCCGCGCCCCGGAGAGGGTTTCAGCGCAAGCAGCGTGATCCGCTTGTTAAACGTGATTTTACGTCTTGTACTCATAAAAGATTCACCCTATGCAAGTCCATGATCTGCTTTGCCATCGGGTTGATTTTGTCGGATTCCACGGTGATTTCACGCGCGGAAAACATCTCCCCGACTATCGCAAGGTATGCGTAAACGAGGTCGGGGAAATCGTCAAGTTCCTCAAGCGAAAGCCCCGTGTATCCGCAAATTTGCGTTTTAGCCGCCTCGCCGTATACGTCCAGCAGTCCGTCGGAATCATCACCCGAAATTCCGCAATGGTCTTTGATAATTTCCCGTGTTACCTCGCTGATTTTCATAATTACGCGCTTGCTCCTTTCATCTTCAGCACCGCGATTTTCTCATCGTTCTCGATTTTTGCGTCCATTTCGAGCCACGCGACAATACCCACGGCGTGCTGTTCCGCGTACTTTTCGCGCAACACCTCGATATTCACCGCCTCGGACGTTTTAACCGCCAGTCCGCTGAAATCGCCGTAATAAACCGCCGCTTTTCCGGCGGCGGGCTTAGCGATACAATCCGCGATGTAAACGGGCTTGCCAAACAGCGAATATCCCCATTTCGAGGTCACGTCCTTGTTCAGCAGATAATTTCCGTCACTGTCCTTCAGCTTGCGGATTGCGGAACGCGCGGCGCGGCTCATAATCCAGATTGCCCCCGCCTGATACGCGTCCGGGATTGTATCCTGCAAGTCCATCAGCTCGTCCGCGGTAATCGCGGTCGCGGAAGCCGCCGTGACAACCTGCTTGGCGGCGGAAAGTCCCTCGATTTTGCCCGATGTTCCGTTGATCAACTGCTCATCAATCCACTTCACACACGCCTCTGCAACCTTGTTGATTACAAAGCTCAGAATGTCGAAATTGCTGTTGTTCATCAGCTTTTTGGACACCTTGCAAATTGCGCGTCCGAGGAATCCCGTCAGCGTGATGGAGAGCAGCTTGCCCGAGGTCGCCTCACCCTCGGTAAACTCGTCCGCATACGTCATTGTAACCGCGCCCGTGGACTCATCATAGTACGGAATCGACAGCGAGCCGCCCACGTTGTACTTGGTCGCAAGTCCGTAAATCGGCGAAATCTCGGTGATTTTCTCGATGATTTTGTTCGCGATACTTGACGGAATAACCGCGCCGTTCGCGGCAGTCGTCCAGTTGCTGTCCGCGCGGGTTTCGACTTCCATTGGCTTGCCCGAACGCAGATACTCCACAAACGCGCGCTCCTCGATTTCCTCGGCGGATTTGTCGTCATTGACAGGCTCGTTAATGTCCGCCGAACGCTGCTCGCGGAGCGTGTTAATGGTTTTCGTCATACGTTCAACCTCGGCTTTCTTGCCGTCATACGCGGACTGCTCCTCGTCGGTAAATGCGCGGATTTCGCCGTCATTGTCCAACGCGGAAACCATTTCCTCCATCTCGGAAATAAGCGCGCTGCGCTTTTCAATCAGTTCCTTCAACTTGTTCATAAAACTTCTCCTTTCAGTTTCAAAAGTTCGATTTGCTTAGTGAAAAACCCCCGAGCCGGGGTGGTGCCCCGACAATCGGAGGAAATTTCCGTATTTGTGATTTCGGGCGTGTCGTCCTGCGCCCTTGTTTCACGGATTTGCGTATCCTCGCCGCGTAATTCAACACTCGTTCCAAAGTACGCGGGAGTTTTGGTGAGAATCGAAACCTCGTAGAGGTCGAAATCCTCAAGTGTACGGTGCGCAATCCCCTCGCGGAGCGTTCCCCACTTGTCACGCGCGCCCGAAAAGCCGAAACTCCAGCCGCGCAATTCGCCGCGCTTTGCCGCGTTCACGACCTCATTGTCGGTGATTGTCGCCTCGGCGCGGAGTCCGATATTGTCCTCGGTGAGCTTCAACTCGCCGCCTTTGGTAGAGCCGATTTGCCGCCCGTGATTGAACAGCATTCGCACATTCGGATTGCGTTCAATCGCGCGGCGGAACGCTCCTGCGGCAACGCATTCCACAAAGTCCGACTGCGCCGACGGATTCATCACCGCGGGCAATACCCGCGAATCGCGCTCCACCGCGTTCACATACCCGCTGATGTGGATTTCCCTCGCGCTCCTAAATTCAATTTGCATTTTATCACCTCCTTTCGGGCATAGAAAAAGCGCCTTACACTCGCGTGCAAAACGCTTAAATATTAAATTATTTGCTAATCAGCTAATTTTGCGGTTTAATTCGGAAACAAAATCTTCGGTATCGCGGAGGTATTTTTCAGTATGCTCGGTCTGCTCGAAAACGAGATGTCCGCCGGCGTCCTTATAAATGTGCAAAACCACGGGCATAGGTGTATCATCAAGCAGCCCCGTTTTTCCCTTTTCAGGGTCGTGGTAGCCTAACAGCAAGAAATCCTTACCCCAATTCTTGGATAACTTTTTAGCCTTTTCAAAGCTATAATTATTCTTCAAGCAAAACGCTTGAATCTCCATAGACCATTCTTCAAAAAGTTTACACATAATTATCACTCCTTTGCGCTAAATGTTGAAAACTGTCCTTGAGAATTGTAAATTACACTCGTTTCTTGACCAAAAGCCTTCAAAATTGCCTTATCACCATCGGATGAAGCCAAACAAAGATGTCCGACACCCGGGTGTGTATGTCCACTCCACTTATAGCCTTGAGCAGCAAGCGTTTTTGCCTGTTCAATGTCGATATTAACCCTACGCTCGTTTCCGCGGATAACAAGCCTTTCACCGCCTTTGGTAAACATCGCGAACTCATCGCCGGTTTTAGCTGTCAGTACGGACAAGTCCGTCATATTCACAGAATCACGCGGAACTGTAATTCGGCTGTCATAATTTGGCAAGGAATCAAGTAGGGCTTGTTGGCGGTTGTTCAGCGGAACATCAAAAATCAATACCGCGTTTGGATTCCCTTTTCCTGTGTGTTTTTGCTCGATAGGACTGTCGATACCTGAAATTGTCGTTTCTGTCACGTCTGTCACGTAATCACTTCCTACCCCTATTATACCACCGTTTTCGGAATTTGTCAACCCCTTTTTTGCGCCGCCGCTTCCTCCACCCGGCTTGCTTCCGGTGAAATATCCGTGTTCGCCCTTTGTCCACTCGCCGCGCGTTTCCTCCGATTCCATTATACCACATTTCGCGCCGCTTGTCAAGGAAGTCATCTGCGCGGTCTGGTTGGTGTTTGGAGTGTAAATCGAACCAGTTTTCGGGTCGAGGAGAACGTCCTGAAGTCCCAGCTTGATGTAGTTGAATCCAAGCGGCTCTTTGTCCTCAAGGTAACGCACCTCATCGATTTGCAGAAAGTTGTTCCGAAGTCCGAGCGCATATGCCTGATACCGTGAGAGCGTGTCACCCTTGAGAAGCTCCGTGGTGTCCAGCGTGAAGTAATACCGACCCTTTTCGGATTCCCTAAGCAAGGACTTATTGAGTGCCGCTTGATACGCCTCCACAACGGGAATCACCGCCGTGCGGACTGCCGACATATACTGCTGTGTATCCGCTGTTCCGCTGATGATTTCGGGCGATAATCCGAATATCGCGGCTATCTGCTCGGAATTGGTGCGTTTGTTCTCGTTGAGCTGCATTTCCACGGACGTGGACGCGCTCGGAACGTACTTCACACCGTCATTCAGCAGCATCATATTATTGCCGTTGTTCGCGTAAAGTTCCTCCCAAGCGCGCTTCATCGTTTCAAACGCTTCTTTGGAGAGCTTGTGTTCCGCCTGTAAAAATCCCTTTTTGTTACCGCCCGTGCGCGAGATTCCGTTCTCATATTTCATCGTGTTGAACATCGCCGACAACAGCGTCTTGTGTTCCTTTACCGCGCCGATTCCCGTAACTCCGTCCGAGCTTCCGCGCGTAAGGATCACGAAATCAAACGGGTAGCACCGCCGACCGCCCACGAAGATGTCAAAATCCCGAAAAATCGGGTCGGAATTTCCCGTCACCGAAATATCACCACATTTGACATAATGGAGCGATTCTCCGCCGTTTATGTACAGATACCCCGCGCCGTTTACCAGCATATCGCGGATTTGCGCGCGCTTTGCGTCAAACGCGTTCATTACGGAGTTCGCCTCGTCGTTAAGCAGAAACAGCCGCCTGTCGTCCGTGATTTCCTCGGTCTTACGCTGCTCGGGAATCTCGCGGTAGAGCTTGATTGGGAGCATTGCCGCTGTGTTCGCGATGAAGTCCACCGCCGCCGAAAACGCGGGAATCTCCATAGCGGTTTCGGGAGTGATCTCCGTTGTTCCCACAAGTGCGCGAAGCAGCGGAGCGTCCACCTCGGGGACAATTTCGGTATCCAGAGACGCTCGCTTTTCGCGGTTGAAAAGGCGGTTAAAAATGTTCAAAACAGTCACCTCGATTGAAAAAGCGCCCCCAAAGGAGCGCGCTAAAATTCAAATTCCCCATTTTGGGAATATTTTGTGAACAAAGGGGCGATGTGGGTGTCATTTCACCTCAGAAAAAATTTTGAGATGGTAGGGGGGACTACTCGCGAGATTTAACAGCTCCCGCTTGAGGATTGCTCCACGCTCAGCTTGCTCGTGATGAAATCGACAAAGCGTGATGAGGTTGTCATCGTCCAACCGTTTGTCAAAATCCGCGTTCAGTGGAATTATATGATGCACGGATAAATCGCGGTTGGTCAGAATCCCCGCCGCCAGACACACGCGGCAGCAGTGGAAATCCCGTTCGAGAATCGCCGCTGCCTTGCGTTTCCATGCTTGTGTGCTGCGGAATTTGTCCGCGTCTGCGTTACGATGTCGAATCCCTATCGGTCGCGAACATTTCCCCTCGTGAATTTTATGACACACCGTGCAATAGTGCTTCATTCCACATCACCTCATACTACCATTATACCACACCTAAAACGAACAAAACGAACAAGTTTACAGATTCGCCATAAATCGGTTGTAAATCATTCGTACACCGTTTTCGGTATTCCCGCCGCCTACCTCGTAAGCCACGCGCCGCCAACTCATCAGAGATACGCAGCGATAGAACACAATCATTCGCGTTAAGCTGTCGGGAATCTCCCAGATAAGTCTCATTGCCTCATCGCGCGCGTCTTGGAGCTGCTGCGCTTTGTGCTTGATGTAACTCTCAACCTCGATAATCCGTTCGGCATTTCGTGCCGTTGGGTCGGAAAAGCCGCTGCCGCTTCCGTTTCGCGGAATCGGCGAATTGACGGGCGAACGCAGTTTCAGACGCTCCAATTCGCGCTCCCACATTTTCAGCTCACGGTTGATGTAGTAGATTTGTTCAAGTAGTTGTTTTGTCATTTGTCCTCCTTGTTCTTGCTTTTTAGCAGCTCCGGGTTGTCGTGGATATTGCCGACAACTTCATCTTGCGAAACGAATAAAGCAGTAATTGGAGTATCGTCACAATTACAGTAAAAGCCAGCGTGGTTCCAGATAATTGCATAATAACAGAACCGTTCGTTTGTATCGCCTGTATTTGTTCTTAAAATATCCCCCTCAAAAACGAACTTGCCATTCTTGTCGCGCAAGCCCGTACACTCGCCGAGGGTTGAGGGGTCAACCTTGTGCATTACTATTAGTCGCCCCAATTCACCCTGTACTTTAACAGCATTCGCAAACGGGTGTATGTAGCACAATTCTTCTGAGTGTATCAAATCACCCTCGACCCATATGCTGTTAAATCCCTCATTATTGCACTTAGGCGTTGTTTTCCCGCGCCAAAGTCCTCTTGTTTCATTCATCGTTAGCCCTCCTGTTCCATTTCTGTGCTGCCACTCTAAAAGTTGTCGGATTCCCAACAAAACTCGCATATTCAAGCTGGCAGCCACGCTTGTGATGTCCAACCGGAAAAAATCTAAGTGTTTTTCCATCACACATTTCCACGGCTTCCATATGAATTTTGCAGCCGCAGAACGGACAAGGCTTTAATTTGATTTTCGGTTTCACCCATTGCTCATCACGCTCGTTATTCATCACTGTTTCCTCCTGTTCATTCTTCTGGAGCTGTTGGCAGTTTTGCGCCGATTCTTTCTCCGCTTGAAATTTTTCGCGCCTTTGGAGCGGTCGGGATTATCGTCATACGGGACTGATTCGGGGGCGGACAGTCCCAATCCCGCGCTCATTGCGCAAGCCATTGTCATTACCATAGCCTTATGTGCGTTTTTAGTCATCGTCGTTCTCCTTCCATATGCGGTCTATAACCGCCGCTGTTGCCGCGATTCCGTCAGGTTCGCCTTTCCGCTCCGTCACGCACGTGGGGCAGTATAGCTTGCCGCCGTAGCGGATTTGCCGCCCGCTTTTGTCTTTTGAGTATCCACTATCATCGCTGACCTTTATGCTACCTTTCACGAAAATGCCTCCTCATATTTCCTCATCGACAATTCAACAGTTCAGGGTTATCGTGGATATTGCCGATGATTTCACACTCATCGCCAGTAATATCGCTGCCGAACATATAATCATACACTCCGTCGTTGAGAATAAATGCCCCGGAATATTTGTCGTATTCGACAACCCCGACAACAATTTCAGATCCATATTCGGTTTTAACGATATCTCCCTCGAAAATAGTCATATCATTCATTGCAGGAACACCGGTGCACTCGCCGAGAGTTAAAGGATCAACTTCAAAACATTTTTGAAGAAGTCTATCGTAAATTTGTGCCGATAAATGGTCATGGCTCAGATATGCTAGCAAACCAGTTACCCATTCTCCGTTTTCTCCAGTCTCCTCAAAGTTCGCCGTAGACCGTCCGCGCCAAAGCCCTCTTGTTTCATTCATCGCCGCTCTCCTCCCATATGAGGTCTATAACCGCCCGTGTGTTTTCCGCTCCGAGGAATACTAGCCCTGTGACATCATCGGTTTTCTCGACGCATTCGGGGTAGTACAGCTTGCCGCCGTAGCTGCTCCACCCGAATGCGATTAGGCTATTCACGTTCATCTCCGAATACTTGAACAGTTGTGTTGCTCCGCATTCGTTGCATCGGATTTGCATTTTAATCACCGCCAAATCAAACACGAATTTGTATCGCAGCAGTCCTTGAACACAGCTTTCAAGTCGGAGAACATAGCGCAGTCACTTCTCCCTGCATAGCCATAACAAATGTTGTCGTCATAATCTTTTATGACTGCATAAATAATTTTGCAAACAGATGGCGGAATCTTGCCATCTGTGTCTGGCTGAAACAGAAAATTTACTGCGCGCTTGTTGATTTTGTGTTTCGCAATCAACTTTTCTGTTTCCCGGTCAAATTCGTCAAAAGCTAGTTTGCATCTATCGCTCCCATTATCGAAAGCGAACTTCTCCGCCAAACTAGGGAGCTTCGCATAATGCGTTCCAAACTCCTCATTTAACAGGTGTGCGACTCTTTCTCTAAAACGGCGAAAGCCATTATAGCTCAAATCGTAGCCCTTACCTGTCTTTCTGCACTTAACTGTTACACCCATTACTTTTCACCCTTTCAATTTTTCTCATTTCCTCAAATCACCCAGACATCCTCCGGCAAATCGCTTATAATGCGGTCAGGAGTAAGACCCGTGTCCTCGTAGGCGGCGAGGCGGTTAAACGCCTCTTGAAATCCGCACCCCTCGCATTCGCCCTCGCGTATGGAACAAATTTCCTCGCAGCTGTTAACATCATCTACCTTTCCGTCTCGTGCAAAACCGCACATACACTTCAGCACGAAATCTTTATCGTTCTGAAAAACTTTTACAGTCAGCCTATCCATCGCTCTCACCGTCCTTTTCCACAAAAAAACGCTGCTTTGCGCTAAACTCGGATTTGAGTATTTCAAAACACACCTCGTCGTGCAGTTTGCCGTCCATTAAACGAGTGTTTTGTCTGTAATAGCCGCATTCTCTGCCGCCGTGTCGCTTGATAAATTTCCAGTATCCATTAACTGCGGGATTATCGGCAACGCATATCCAAGAAATCCTTTCGAAGCCGTATTTATAGAACACATCATGAACCATATCAAACAAATCTCGAATAAAGCGAATATCGCCAATGTGGAAGCTCAATGCTCCCCACCAATTGGCTGTCATCGTTTTTCTGTCAGCACAGAATGATATGTACCCAAGCAAATTATCGTCATTGTCGACAGAAACGAATTGCCAATACCGTTCGTTATTGTTTTGAAAATCGGGAACACCGCAGTATTCATCAGCGTTATAGAATTGGTATCTGGGATCATACCACGTCTTGATTAATGCTGCGCTTAACTGTTCCTTGTAAAGTTGTGCCGGTTTTAACATTCGTTTTCACCGTCCTTTCCGTCCATCTTGAAGTCTGTTATAGGCGTTAAATTCAAGGCTTCGCAACGCATTTTCACCTTGAGAAAAATGTTCAAAAGCTCGGCGTTGGAAACATTAAGCGCAATCGTTTCATCTTTTTCGTTGTTACGAAAAATTAAAATCTGCTCATTATGTTTCTCTTGTATTTTGCTTAACACTATATCGTCCAAATATAAATCGATCATATTCTCAACACCTTCTTTGCCCGTTTAGCCTTGATAGCCGTCCGAAAATCCATTATAAATGTGCCCATAGGTTTTAGGAATAAACTCATCTTTTCTGATAATGCCTCCAAACTCGGATTCATTAATATGATGTACATATCCCATTTTTTCCATTATCGGAATACTATCCTCGGTAACACCAATATACCCCAAAAGCCTTCCGTGACCGCAACAACATCCAGTTGTTTTTATTCCGTTGTCCCAAAGATTTTCTATTTCATCAGCGAGACACTCATCTACCGCTACACGTTCTTTGAATTTGTCGAAGCAGTTATACTTTATCAATCCTTTAGGCGGAATCAATATTTTTTTGCGGCAATTATATATTTTCATTTTCGCACATCCTTTCCGTCCATCTTCGCGCTGCACCTCCAACAAAACGGATGTGAGCTTACCCTCGAATCCCCTCCGCATTCTGAACATTCATATCCATCTCCGCAATACAACCACCGCCCGTGCCTTTCGGGGCGAACGTCGGCGGCGGGAATGCTTTCAAGAACAGTAACGGTCTCGGAAATTCCATCGTTAAAAGACAACTCGTGACCAGCAAGGTTTTTCCCTGAAAATTTGCGGCGTTTAACTTTGGTTATCGCTTTCGTGCGCTCTATGTATTCAGCCATTTTAATACCTCCAATCTAAATCAGACATCAATGTTGACAATGATAGCCTTTGTCCACGGGAGACTATCATAGACTTTTCGCCATTCGGTTTCATCATCGGGAAGTCTTTCAAACTCGTCATCGGTCATATACCTTTCCAATACCTCCAACATCTCATAGTCGCGTTCAAGAATTATTTGGGGCTCCCAATCATCGTTGGTAGTCAAGTACCTGTCGACCCTTGCCGCTCCCCACGTTCCGCTCCATCGCCCATAGCCGTCTCCGACTATTTCGGAATCCACCATAGGCAGTATGGGAAGCTCGGGATTTTCCTTGATAAGCTCAAGGAGCGTTTTTATATTTTTACTATGTTCAGCCATTATCTTTCATCTCCTCATCCGTCATTTCAAGCGATTTTACGAGCATTTTCTGCTCTTTCTCGGTTAATGATTTCATCAAATCGTAAAATTCGATGAATTTGTCAATGACCTTATCAACTTTAAGCAGAGACTCAAGCTCTTCGTCCGAGATTACAACCGCACCTTTGATTATCTTAGCCATTGTCAATACTCCCACCTTTTT
>JAAVIC010000013.1 GCA_014799385.1 Oscillospiraceae bacterium | reverse complement strand
TCAACCGTAAAAATTTTGTTGCTAAAAGGGTTCAAGTCCCGTCCAAATCTTTTTTGTCAAGATTCTGAAAACAAAAAAACGCCTGTAAATTACCTCTCATTTAGGGAGATAATTTACAGGCGTTCTTTTAGGTGGATTCGGCATTTTGCCCAAATTCAACCGTAAAAATTTTGTAGGGGAGGGTTCGAGTCCACTTTTCTGTCGAAAATATTCGTGGGGCGTGAATCTTGATTTTGCAAAATATTATGCCCGCATTTGGCTTAACAGAGCCGTTTGCGGGCATAATATCTTTTTTGTCACAATATCATGGTGCCGCTGACCGGACTTGAACCGGTATGGTGTTGCCACCGAGGGATTTTAAGTCCCTTGCGTCTGCCGATTTCGCCACAGCGGCATCTAGAGTATATTATACCACACCAATCACGATTTGTCAACCCCTTTTTCCGCAGATATTGACAAATACTGTCGATTGTAGTATAATATACTTGCCGGTTACAACCCCGGACGTTTTACGGAAGGGGGTGAACGCAAGTGGGGTATTTTATTAATTTCCTGTATACCGTCATGGCGAATGTTATCTCGCGATACATAAACCAATGGCTCGACGGTAGAAAGTAACTTGGTGAGCCAAAAAAGGATTGTAAAAATCGCCCCGCGTGAGTTGAGCATCTCACGCGGGGAATTTTTTGTGAACGTAGTTTGGGTTATCCTAAACTTCCTGCAACTATATTATACCACATTCATTTTGTTTTGTCAACCCCTTTTTCCGCGGATATTGACAAATCCTGTCGAATGTGGTATAATTGCCGGTTTCTTATAGGTGTTAATCAACGCGCGGCTTTTGGCAGTTTCGCGCGTAGCGCGAAATGCCTTTGAATTTACCTCAACCGGGGCGATTGCCCGAGGATTATCGCAAGGGGATTTTCTATGTCGTTTTTTCATTTGATCTCAAACAAAATTCCGGAGAAAGGCGGGAGCGTCAGCTCACTGATATCGAGTTTTGCATTGTTCGGAGTGTCGCCGCCGAAATCGTTCCAATCGGTGTGAAGCAGCACGGTCACATCACGATTGGAATACTCGCCGAGCGCGTATTTCTTCGGGGAATTACCGAAATTGAACACTGCCGCTAATGTTTCTCCGTCCCCGCCGCGCCGCTCTATCGCGTAAATACAATTCTCGGTATTGTTGCAATCGATCCAGCGAAAGCCCTCGTTTTCGTGATCGTGTTCCCAAAACGCGGGGTGCGAAAGGTAAAGCCTATTCAGCTCCGTCATGAAGTGATAGAAGCTGTTGTGTTTGGGGAATTTTCTTAAATCCCAATCCTGCTCGCGGCTCTCGTCCCACTCGCGGAGCTGTCCGATCTCGCCGCCCATGAAATTCAGCTTCTTGCCGGGATGTATGTACATATACAGATAGAGGGCGCGCCCCTGTGGAAATTTCTCATCGTACCCGCCGTTCATTTTCTGGAGTATAGTCGCCTTTCCGTGAACGTTCTCATCATGAGAAAAGGGAAGCAAGTAGCGCTCGTTATAGTAATACATCATCGAAAATGTGAGCTTGTGATAATTCTCCGAACGATACTCCGGCGCAGTGCGAAAGTAGTTCAGCGTGTCGTTCATAAATCCCATATCCCATTTGTAATCATAGCCCAGCCCGCCTTGATCAACGGGTTTAGTCACATTCGGAAAGCTCGTTGAATCCTCGGCAATCAGCATACACGAGGGCAGACGCTCCTTAAGCCCTCTATTCATCGTTTTGATGAAATCAACGGCATTTCCGTTTACGCCGCGGTTTTCCTCGCCTTGCCAATAAATAATTCTGCTGATAGCGTCCATACGTATGCCGTCAAAGTGGAACTCGCGCAACCAATAATGCGCGCAGGATTGAAGAAAGCTCCTTACCTCGCCGCGCGAGTGCATAAAGTTGCAGCTGCCCCATTCGCTCACGCCAACGTCACTGCTCGGATACTCGTAGAGGGACGTACCATCATACCTCGACATACCATAGCCGTCCACCGCAAAGTGAACCGGTACAAAATCTATTATCGCGCCAATATTGCTTTGATGGAGCCTATCGATAAGCTCCATAAGCTGCGCTGCGGTGCCGTAGCGTGAAGTCGGCGCGAAAAATCCGGTGTTCTGATAACCCCACGACTCATCACAAGGGTGCTCCGACAGCGGCAGAAACTCGACATAGTTATAGCCGCTTTTCTTAAGGTAATCGATAAGTTTATCGGCTATCTCGGTGTAGGAGAGCCACTCGCCGTTTTTGCCGCGGCACCATGAACCGAGATGCATTTCATAAATATTAAGCGGCTTGTTTTTACAGTCGGTGCGAGTGCTCATCCACTTGTTGTCGTTGAACTTGTACGCTGACAAATCGCGAAGAACCGAGTGCCACTCCGGGCGGAGCTGCATACCGAACCCGTAAGGATCGCAATGATCGACCACTCCGCCGTTTTTGGCGTAAATTTTGTGGAAGTAACTCATACCCTCGCGAGCATTCTCGGCGCGCACCTCGAAGAAGTTCCCATCGCCGACGCGATTCATCTCATACTCATATCCGTCCGTAAACTCGCCGAACAGCGTTACCCGAGCCGCACCCGGAGCAAACACCCGAAACACCCAGCCGCCTCCATCGCGGTGCGCACCGAGATATTGATACACATCAAAATTATTTCCCGTATAGAAGCTGTAAAAATCCATGACAATGCCCCCTTGACTGTCGTCGCATATTATGCTATAATCTATTTATGGAACATTTGATTAGAACGCCGAAACAATAAGCGTCACAAATCGTTATCCATAAATTTATTTTAGCAAAGAAAGCATCGGCTTTCAATCGGCATTTTTTGCATACCGTAGAATATGCAACACAAGTCGAAAATTGTTGATTTTCGGAGGCAGAAACATGGACTTAAGAGTAAAGAAAACCAAAAGTGCGATTATTAATGCGTTTTTACAGCTTCGCGCAAAAAAGCCGCTTGAGCGCATAACGGTAAAGGAGCTGTCTGACCTTGCCGAGATAAACAAGGCTACTTTCTATCTGCACTACACGGATATTTACGATCTCTCAAAGACGCTCGAAAACGAGCTGCTCGATGACGTTTTCTCGGGGCTTTGTCATCCCGATACAGTATTCTCGGAACCGAAGCTCTTTATCCGCGAACTGACGGATGGGCTGGTATCGAATCAGTCGCTTATTGATATCATATTTTCCAACGACCGCCGGGGGATATTCGTAGATCGTCTTGAAACAAAAATACGTGCGTTTCTTTTCGAGAATTATCCGCAGCTCAAAAATAATCCGCAAACGGACTTCCTATTGAGCTACATTATAAAAGGCGGCTATTATGCGTTCGTGGACAATACGAAATACAACACTTCCGACCGCTGCGAAATGATAAGCGAAATGGCGGAATGTCTGACTAATAACTTTTTTAATAAGCCTAACGAAAATTAACCGTGTTTTTTCATAATAAAAACACGGTCTATTATTTTTGAAATAATACACACCCCCGAAAATAAGAATCACCCGAATATTGACAAAATTCGACAGGTGTGCTATAATATACCCGCCGGTCACTCCGGACGTTTTTACGGAAGGGAGTGAGCGTTTTATGGAGCTGCTACTATCATTACTTATTTCCGTTGAGGCGGGTTTGATCGTTGAGATTATCCGCAATATATTCAGCGGAAACGACCGGTAAAAAAGTCCCCGGAGCTGAACCCTCCGGGGCATTTTTTGTGAACGTTCATGGATTAAGCTGCTACCACTTATATCTTTCACACTTACATTATACCACCCCCAACTTAAAATGTCAACCCCTTTTCGTAAAAATACTGACATATCTTGCCGAATGTGGTATAATGTACTTGCCGGCGACCCCGAGCTTATGTGAAGGGAGGTGTCGGGTATGCATACACTACTGGAGTTACTTATAGCCGTTGAAGCGGGTTTGATTCTTGATCTTATTCGCACGTGGCTGAACGGCGACAACCGTCGGTAACAGCACAAAAAAGTCCCCCGAGTGACCGCTCGGGGGCATTTTTTTATGGTGTCGCGATAAAGCACTACTGGATTTTATCTGACACTTATATTATATCATAAACAACTTTAATTGTCAACTATTTTATACAACTTTCCGCGAAAATACACAAAATCCACCGAAAATGGGAATTATAAAAAATTTCACAAAAATTTTCAGAAAAGGGCTAAAGTTTTTGGAATTCCGTCCGATATAATAATTGTGACAGCTGAAAAGCTGAAATTCCTTGGGTCGACACAAGGAATCCATTACTTTCAAAATGCCCTTTGGAATGATTCCAACAACAGGGCAACCAAATTCAAGGAGGATTTTTACTATGGGAATGGTAGTACAACACAACATGAACGCGTTGAACGCGTACAACAAGCTCAATGCTAACGTAGCAGGTCTTAAGAAGAGCTCTGAGAAGCTTTCTTCCGGCTACAGAATCAATCGCGCAGGCGATGACGCTGCAGGTCTGGCTATTTCCGAGAAGATGAGATCTCAGATCCGCGGCTTGAACCAGGCAGTTCGTAACTCTCAGGACGGTATCAACATGATCCAGACCTACGAGGGTGCTGCTCAGGAGTCTCACTCCATTCTGCAGAGAATGAAGGAGCTTGCTTCCGAGGCTTCTAACGGTACATACCAGAACGAGGTTGACCGTGACGCTATCCAGCTCGAGTTCGACCAGCTCAACGACGAACTTAACCAGATCGCTGATACTGACTTCAACGGCGTTGTAATGCTCAACGGCGGTCAGACCGCTGACGGCACAAAGGCTATCAATGGTAAGTTTGACTATGCAAACGGCACAAGAGATGCAAAGCAGCTTGGCAAGGCTGATGTTAAAATGCTCGATTATCAGCAGTTTGACGATACAAAGGTTACTGCCGCTACGGGTGCTACCAAGGCTGATACAGCGTGGAAAGCTCTGTTCAGTTCTGACAGAACAAATGCTCCTGCAAGTGATGACGGTCCCGATTTCTTCGAGGCAACTTATCAGTATGATGCATCTACAAATACATGGAGTGCAATCAAAGCAACAAACGGTGTTGACAAGGGTGACTTGACCGTAGCAACTACTGATAATGGTGGTTTCACTGTAACAGCAGGCGGTGTTCAGATGTCTAATGTGACTATGAACAAGTCGTCGCTTATGAACGGCGATACAATCACACTTAAATATAACAACCCTGCTACTGTTACAAAGGCTCCTTCGAATGCTACCGCAGAGGTTGCTAACAGCACATTGAAGGGTGCTCCTACTCCTACTGCTGCCGGCTCAACTGTAACCGCTCCTACCGGAGCAGGTACTGCTGGTTCTGCTGGTTCTCAAGCCGCTCTTGGTGTAAACGATGCCAACCTTATTGTTGATGTTAATAAGAGTGTTACAATGACTCAAGATATTGAGGATTTGTTCAAGCTGTTGGAAGGTGCAACCGTAACCGGTCACTATGTTGACGGAACTGCTACTGCTAAGGGTGACATGACAATCAACTTCTCTGACCCCGGTGTAGCAGCAGTAAACAATGCTGACGATGTAACGAGAACAGTAGGAACAACAGAGTTTACCTTTACTGCGGCTGATGATGGTGTAACTATCAAGGCAGGCACTACGATTATTGCTAAGCTTTCTATGACTAAGCAAACCGGAACTACTGCAGGCGAAGGCGCGAGCGGCGATGTAACTTGGAACATCAAGCTTGCTGAGCACGCTTATGATAATAGCAAGGTTCCTACTGTTGAAATCGTTGAGGATAAGTCCAAGGTTTCCAACGCTAACTCCAACAGCGCGGCAACCGCTCCTATGACTTACACTGACCACCTCGTTCTCCAGACCGGTGCTAGAACCAAGGACAGCGTTGACTTTACATTCAACTACGCTACTGATGGTATGGGCGAGCTTAAGGCTAACCTGAACATCTCCTCCAGAGCTGATGGTTTGAACACCGCTAACCTCTCCCTGAACACTCAGGAAGATGCTAACTACGCTATTGACAGAATCGATAACGCTATCAACAAGGTATCTATGGTTCGTGCAACATTCGGTGCTACTCAGAACCGTCTCGAGCACAAGATCACCAACCTGACTACAACTTCCGAGAACTTGCAGGAAGCTGAGTCTTCGATCCGCGACACCGATATGGCTTCCGAGATGATGAACTACACCAAGTTCAACATTCTCCAGCAGGCAGCTCAGTCGATGCTCGCTCAGGCAAATCAGCAGCCGCAGTCCATTCTGCAGCTCTTGGGTTGATAACCCCTCGGCTAATTTGCCCGATAACTTCAGCCGCTTAGCGGCATGATAGTTTGACAATTGCGCCCTCTCCGCAAGGGGAGGGCGTTTTTGTGAGATTATTATGGAGGTATAAAATATGTATTACAGACAACCCAGATATTTTAGAGATTTTCATTGTATCGGCGGAGCTTGCCCCGACAACTGCTGTCACAGCTGGCGCATTGATTGGAAATCGGAAGAAGTCGACAAGCTCAAAAGTGCCAAGGAAAAAATGTCACCGGAACTTAAAGCTCTTATTGAGAAAGTGTTTGTTCCGCAAGATGTAGATGAATTCCCGTTTAAAATAGAATTTGACAAATCCGGGAGATGCCCCTATGTAACAGAGGAAGGACTTTGCAGAATACAAAAGGAGCTTGGCACGGAATATCTTTCGGAAACTTGTATGAGTTATCCGAGATCTTATATTGTTGCTTCATCAGCAGTGTATCGCTTTTGCCGTCTCACTTGCGGTGAGGTAATGAAAAAGCTTCTAAACAGTGAAAAGTCAATGGATTTGATAAATATAGAGCCCAAAGAGGAGATGATCGTTTCAAGAGGGGTAGATACAACTCTGAAAGGAAAACGCCCCGAACTCAAATATTTTTCTGAAGTATTTGAGTTTTTTTATGAGATAATTTCCGATAAGAAACGTGATGTGGAGAATTCACTTGTACTCGGCGCTCTTGCAGCCCAAGCACTCACCAAAAGTGCAGAATGCGGAGAAGTCGAAAGCATTCCCGAAATAATAAAAAAACTAAGAATGCAAATACATGACGGTGAGCTTCTGAAAGGCATTGAAAATATCAAGCCAAATTATAATGTCAAACTCGGAATTCTCGGACAACTTCTGAAACTGATTTGCGAAGTTTATCATCGTATGAACTCAATGGTATCGCTCACAGACAGTGACGGAAAATTCAATATTGATTTATATAATGCGGGGGAGCATGCTCTTCAAGGTTATCTTGATGATAAACCGTTTGCAATGAAAAACATCGCGTTGAATTTGCTTTTTGATCTTACCGTTCCATTTAAAAATAACAATTATACGATTTTTGAAAACTACGCGATTTTTGTAACAACATTCGCCTTGCTCAAATTAAATACAATAGCTATCGCAGAGCTGAAAAACCGTGTTGCCGAAAAACAACGTGCGGCTTTTAAGATGGAGGAATTTATCATTAGGTCAGCCGCAATGATAAGCCGTGCGCTTTGCCAAAACACCAAGATCGATGAATTGATCATGGAAGCCCTTCGAGGTAATAAAATGCTCTCCCCCGCCTACCTCGCCCTGCTTGTCAAGTAAAGGCATTCGCTTTCGTAAGCCCTAACACATTCAACAGGATTTTTCGTATAAATTTTGTAAAAAGTATTGACAAAACAATTTTTATGTGATATAATAAAAGTGCAAAAAGGATAGATTGTGGCAAACTACGTTCACAAAAAATTTCCCCGCGTGAGATGCTCAACTCACGCGGGGCGATTTTTACAATCCTTTTTAGGCTCGCCTGTTACTTTCTACCATCGAGCCATTTGCCTATGTAATCAGAGATCACATTTGCCATGATGGTATACAAAAAGGTTATGAATTGCAGCACTTTCGTCCACCCCCTTTCGTAAAACGTCCGGGAAGTAACCGGCAATCATATTATACCACATTCGACAGGATTTGTCAATACGCGAAAATCCCCCCAAATCGGGGGGGATTTCGTTATCCTGCTTTTATCCGCATACACCGCATGGCATTGATTATCGCGATTACCGAAACGCCCACGTCCGCGAAAACCGCCGCCCACATATTGCTGATTCCGAGAGCCGCCATCACCAGAACGGCGACCTTTATGCCCAACGCGAACACGATGTTCTCCGTGACGATTCGGCGGGTTTTCCGCGAGATTCGCACGCACAACGGAAGATTTTCAATGTTGTCGTTCATCAGCACAATGTCCGCTGCCTCGATTGCCGCGTCCGAGCCGAGCGCGCCCATGGCGATTCCAACGTCCGCGCGCGCGAGTGACGGCGCGTCATTCATTCCGTCCCCCACATACGCGAGTGTGGATTTTGGCGGCTTTTGGGAGTAAATCTCCTCAAGGGCTTTCACCTTTCCATCGGGCAAAAGCTGCGAGCGAACCTCGTCCAGACCGATTTTCAATGCGATTTCCTCGGCAGTGATTTTTCTGTCCCCGGTAAGCATTACGGTCTTTTCCGCGCCGAGCCGTTTCAACTCCGCAAGCGCGGACTTACTGCCGCTCTTTACCTCGTCCGACACGATAAGACAGCCGCAATATTCTCCGTCAACCGCGCAAAGAACGACCGTTCCCGAGGATTTAATTTCCCCGGGGATTTTCGCGCCGACCTGCTCCATCAGACGCGCGTTCCCGACCGCGACTTTCCGCCCGGAAACCTCAGCTTTTACACCGAATCCCGCGATCTCCTCGGCATTCTCCGCCTTGGGGAACTCCCCCGCCTTTCTGCACACGGAGAGAGCAATCGGGTGATTGGAAATGCTCTCCGCGGCGGCGCAGAATCCCAACAGCTCGGATTCCGAAATTCCTACCGGGGAAATTTCCGTAACCGAAAATGTACCCTTGGTGAGCGTTCCCGTCTTGTCGAACACAAAGGTTTTCGCTTTTGCGAGCGTTTCGAGGTAATTCGCGCCCTTAATCATTATACCGTGGCGCGACGCTCCGCCGATTCCGCCGAAATAGGACAGCGGCACGGAAATCACCAACGCGCACGGACAGCTTACCACAAGAAATGTCAGCGCACGGTAAATCCAGTCGCTCCAATTCCCGAATATCAATGACGGAACTACCGCCAGAACCACCGCCGCAATTACAACTATCGGAGTGTAGACACGCGCGAACCGCGTAATAAAACTCTCGGTTTTTGCCTTGTTTTCGGAGGAGTTTTCGACAAGCTCCAGAATCTTCGCCACGGTGGAATCCGAATACGGCTTGGAAACGCGTATCTTCAACAGCCCGTTGGCGTTCACGCTGCCACTTATTACCTCATCGCCGACCGTCACTTCGCGCAGCGCGCTCTCGCCTGTCAGCGCGGCGGTGTTCAGTCCGCTTGAACCGAAGATGACTTCGCCGTCCAGCGGAACACGCTCACCGGGCTTTATCACCACCGTTTCGCCGACCTCAACCTCATCGGGTTCAACCTCGTTTATCTCGCCGTTACGTTCTACGTTAGCGAATTCGGGGTTGATGTCCATCATATCGGAGATGGACTTTCGGGACTTCCCGACAGCCACCGACTGAAACAGCTCGCCGACCTGATAGAAAATCAACACGGCAACACCCTCGGAATACTCCCCGATAACCATTGCGCCAATTGACGCGACCGTCATCAGAAAGTTTTCATCGAACACCTGTCCGTGGGCGATGTTGCGAATCGCTTTCCACAAAATATCCCAGCCCGCCGTGAAGTACGCGCCGAGAAACACCGCCAAACGGACGAACCACATCACGGAGAGCATTTCCTCCGATTCGGGAATAAACATTCCCGCCGCGAAAATAACTGCCGCGATAATTATACGGATAAGCATTTTCTTTTGTTTTTTGCTCATAGGTTCCCTCTCTTTGTAACACAAGGCTATTCTCACAGGAACAATTTGCTATTTCAAATCCCTGATTTTGCGCACGTTTCGATTCATTAAATGTCTTCCCAAATGTCTGTAAGCAAATGCTTTTATTCGGGAAATTTCCTGTCTGTGTTCCCTTAACAGATCGTCGGGACAGTCGTAAACTCCAAAGTCCCGATTAATACCCTCGCTTTGTATATAGGTATTGTTTCCGTTAAAATCTACCACAGGATTTTTGAAATCCCTCACCGCCACACCATATCCGCAAAATGCGCCCGTGCAGTCACTGTTGGCTTGTTGCAACTTCTCAAGATATGTTTTGTCCAAGATAAATGCTTCCAGCTCGAACCACTTATCGTTATGCAACACCTCTACCCAACTGTGAAACACGTTTTGAGGAGCGTTTTTATATACGATTCCCGTCATTGCGCCCTTTTGCAGTTTCTTGTCGATTGTAAATCCGTGAATCCTGCAAGGAATTCCGCAGGCTCTCAGCAATGCCATAAACAGCGTTCCTTTTGTATTGCATTGACCATATCCGTCTGACAATACCCGCGATGCGGAAATATTGTCGTCAACATTGTACCCAAACAATATCTCATCGCGCACGAAATTATAAATCGCCTTTATTCGTTCAAATTCGGGCAATTCATTCCATTTTCTCGAAACGATCAAACGTTGAATCGCGCTGCTTGAATAATCCAGCATAACGGTCTCCCGTAAATATCTGTCCATGTTTTTAGTTCCCATTCGGCGTTGAATTTAATTTAACGCAAATTTCTGTAAGGATATTGCGTTTATCTCGTTGGTTATTTCAGCACTATCTCGCAGTCCGGCTCTACCTTTTTGCAGATTTTCACCGCCTCTTTTACGATGTCGTCAAAGCGCGCGTCGTCCGCCTCGATAGTCATTTTTTGACTCATAAAGCTGACGGACGCGTCGGTCACTCCGTCAATCTTCTTGATGGCGGATTCCATCTTAGCGGCGCAATTTGCGCAGTCCAGATCGATTAGCTTGAATGTCTTTTTCATTTTGATTACCTCTCATTCTTTCTTGTTATTTGTACACCTAACGCCGTTTTCAGCGTATAGGTATTCAATTCACACAATCGGATTCAGTCCGAATTTTACGGTAAACCACCCAATCAGTTTTTGCGCAAATTTCAAATTCACCGCGACCGTTACGATCCCGACAATAATAAGCGCGGCAACATACCACCATTCGCCTTGAATTGTCAAAAAGCATTTATATATAATCCACACGCTTACGGGAAGACATATAACGCTTGTGATTGTTGCCGGAATATACTGTTTCATTACAGCCGACTGCCCAATATGGATAATAAAATGCAACGTGCAGCCAATAAAACCGCCCAGCCACAAAAACCGAAAAGCATTTATATCCGACACAAGCGCAAGCAGCGAAAAGAAAATGCACAAAACCAATTCTTCAAAAACAGCCAAAGAAAACCCTTCGGTGGAAAAATTCTTATATGTATTCAAAATACGCGGATATTTTTCACCCAATGTTTTCTTGTTGCCCTTAAGCCACAGCCCAAAACCAATTACCTCTTCCATATCATGAAATATAAAGATAATCGGGAATAGCCATATGTAGTTTTCCATAGTTCCCTCACCCTTTTGTTATAACCATATAGCAACACGAAATTCTGCCCCCTATTATTTTAAGAACGTGTTCATTATTTGTCCATCTACTCTTTATAAGCGTTATAGGGCGCATTTTTGTTAAAGACAAAACCTTTTTTCCGCCAATTTATCTTTTCGTTTATTCCGTCGAACGCTTGCACTGTTTTCAGCGTACCCGAATGAGAAGTAACTATTTCTTCCACACCGTTTGTTTCGCAATATTCCTTTAACGCTTTCAAACTTTCGTGAAGTTGATTGCTGTCAGCATTCCAAAAGTCATAAAACATATATCCATTATTTCCGTCGGAGATAATGCAGTCGCCTGAAAACAAAATATTGTTGAAACGGTAGGCTATGTGCCCTTTTGTGTGTCCGTAACAAGGCACGATACCAATTGTTATTCCGTCTATTGTCACTTCTTCAATACCGTAAATAGAAACATAATCGCTTCTCAATGTTATTGGACTTTTACACCGCAAACCGATTATTTTCTTTCGGGCATATTGACCATTTAAGTACTTTTCTTCTTCCGCGCCAAGCCAAACTTGCGCATTCGGAAATACATCTTTAGATTTTGCGTCTACGCCACCTGCGTGGTCAATATCGAGATGAGTTAAAAAAACCGCTTTTACGCTTTCCGGCTTGATACCGAGCATCTTCAAGCCATTTTCTACAGAAAAACTGTTTTTATAACCACTGTCAATCGCAATATAGCCGTTATCGGATGGTATCAAAAACAAATTCACATCTTTATCTCGAATTACCGCAATGCCATCGGCTCTCTTGTGTGTCGGCAGCGGATTCCACATTCCCTTTCCCTTCGTTATTTTGGGCTTTATCTTTAATCCAAAAAATTCCACTAAATACATTTGTCGAACCCTCCGTAAAACGCCCCTATTCTTTAGTAATAACCGCGTAACAACACGGGATTCTGCCCTTTATTGTTTTGAATTTCACCTTGCCGAGATTACAGCTTTTCAGCATTTCCACATAGCTTTTCGGTGTGTATTCGGTAGACGGCGAGAATCCGAGCTTGCCGTATACCTTAAGCAGCAGCCGCGAAATATCGGACTTATTCCGCGTCATAAAAGTCGGAAGCAGGATTTTTCCGCCCTTTTTGGTAACGCGGCAAAGCTCCCTCACGGCTTTTTCGGGATTCTCCAGTAAATGCAGGACGTTCCCCGCAATTACAACGTCATAGGTTTCGTTCGGGTCGTCCAAACTAAAGATGTTTCTCCGTTCAAACGAAATGTTGTCGAAAAATCCCTTATGAACCTTTCTCCGCGCAACGTCCAGCATCTTCTCGGAATAATCCGTACACAGAACGCTCTCAGCCTTTCGCGCCGCCGCAATCGACAGCTCCCCCGTACCCGCCGCGCAGTCCAGAACCCTCGCTCCAAACGGCGTAAGCTCGGTCGTTATTTCGCACATCTTGCGGTAAACCTTGTCGTTCAGCCGCTCAGCGATGTCATACACTCCCGCGATTTTGCTCCAGAAGTCCAATTAAATCATCTCCTTATCTTAAAAAAAGCGGAATTATTCGTTGACGTGCTCCAAACCCTGTTTGAGAATGGTGTTCACGTGCCCGTCCGCGAGGGAGTAGAACACCGTTTTCCCCTCGCGGCGGAACTGCACCAAGTCCGCGTTCTTGAGAATTTTCAACTGGTGTGAAACGGCGGAGTTTGTCATTCCCACGGCGGTGGAAATATCACACACGCACAACTCCCCGCCCGACAACACGCTTAAAATCTTGATTCGCGTGGAATCCCCGAACACCTTGAAAAGCTCTGCCAAGTCAATCAGCACGTCCTCATCGGGCATAAGCGACTTGATTTTCTCGATAGAATCCGGGTGAGCATGCATATATTCGCAATGCGGAATATCGTTTACCATAAGCACTCCTGTTCGCATTTCGGTGATTTTCACCGCCTGTATGGTTCATCAGTTGAACAACTGTTCAACTGTTTGATTATATTATACACCCCTTTTTCGGATTTGTCAAGGGGTTTTTGAAAAAAATTTGTCAAAATTAATCTTCCTCGTTAATTGTTTCTATGAATACGGTAATCAGCTTTTCGACTTGCTTTATGTGATAAGGCGACAAAGTGGAGAGCATTGTATTTATCCCGGCATTCTCCGCAAAAGGCTCGGAGCCGTTTACTACATAATCGGTAGTGACTTTCAAAGCGGCGGCGATTTTTCGTAATGTGGCAACAGTCATTGATTTCCGACCTTTTTCTATATCGGCGATAAACTGCACGGAAACGTCCGCAAGCTCCGAGAGCTTTTCCCGTGTGTAACCTCTGCATTTTCGCGTGTCGTGTATCCTTTTACCTACCTCTATATTGTCGTTGTTCATAAAATCACTCCTTTAGATATAGTATAAACCATTCAAGCGAAATAGAAAATCATCGTTAGATATTGTAAAAAAATATCAAAAGTTGTGTTTTTTATAAGAACTTTGAAAATATGTATTGACAAGCCACATCAATAATGGTATAATATTGGTAAGGTGTTGAAAAATGCCAAATTCTACAAACACATGGAGAACAAATTATGAACTTTAAGAAAATGACAGCGGCTATTACAGCGGCGGCAATTCTGGCGGTTACGGCACCTATTACGGAGGTATTGCCCGATGTTATGAGCGTGACGGCAAGCGCTTATGAGTATGATGAAAACGGCTTGTGTATTGAAGATGGCGTATTAGTCAGCGCGTCTGAAGATGTAACAGATGTAACTATCCCCGACAGCGTGACCTCAATTGGTATGGATGCTTTCTATGGCTGTACAAGCCTTACAAGCGTAACTATCCCCAACAGCGTGACCGAAATTGACTATATAGTGCTTTTGTCAACTGCCAAAGCCTTAAAAGCGTAAATATTCCTGACAGTGTTACCTTAATTAACAATTGGGCTTTCGAGGGCTGCACAAGCCTTACAAGCGTAACTATCGGCAACGGTGTTACTGAGATGGGTACATTTGTTTTCGAAGGCTGCTCAAGTCTTACAAATGTAACTTTTGGTGACAGGATAACCTCAATTAATATTGGTACTTTCCAAAACTGTACAAGCCTTACAAGCATTAATATTCCAAACGTTGTGACTTCTATTTCCGGTAAGGCTTTCGAGGGCTGCACAAACCTTAAAAACGTAACTCTTGGCAACAACGTGACATCAATTGGCGGTGGTTCTTTCACGGGCTGCACAAGCCTTAAAAACATAACTATTCCCAACAGCGTGACCTCAATTGGTATGGATGCTTTCAAAGACTGCACATCTCTTAATTCTGTTATGATGACAACAAGTGTTACATCTTGGGGATACGGAGTATTTGAAAATTGCTCCAATCTTGAGATTTATTATGCCGAAAGCAAAGAGCAGTTCAGCAAAATTAAGGTAGGTATTGATTTCTGGAACAATAAAACCGAATCCGCTATTGATTACTGTACGAAAAATAATATTATTATGCACTTCGATTCGAATGTAGCTACCAATCAAAATGTCATCTACAAATCCGAAACGGACATATTGGGCGATGTTGACGGCGACGGCAAGGTGAGCGCAAGAGATGCGACCGCAATTTTGAAATACGTTGTCGGTCTAGCCGAGTTCGAGGGCAACTCTCTGAAAAATGCTCTGCTCACCGGCGGCAAAACACCCTCCGCAAGGGACGCTACACAAGTCCTCAAGATGGTTGTGGGTCTTGCGTAATTTTAACGCGGTGCTTAAATCCTCATAAACACCAAAACGGACTGTCAACTCCTTGACAGTCCGTATAAATTACCAATTATACAATTACCAATTTGTGCATATTGACGAAAATCCATACATTCTATTGACTATCATACCGATTTATTGTATAATAAATCTAAGTAAACGAAAATCCGTTTGCTGATACATATGAAAAGGAGAATTGATTATGAATCTCAGAAAAATAAGCGCGGCTGCTCTGGCGGCTGTTATGATGACGGGTACAGCAGTTACAGCATTCGCAGATGACGAGATCAACGCGGATTTCAAAGCAAAGGTTGACGATCTTGCGTCAAAGATTGAAGATCTCAAAAAACAGTCCGAGGATTTGACCGCCAAGTACGGCGAGGACATTTCCGCGCTCCCCGAGGATCAGCAGGAAGCCGCTCTCGAAGAGGCTTTGGGAATCTTTGCCGCAATTTTGGAGTTGGTTGAACCGATTCAAGAAATCGCCGATATGAAGGACACACTGAACGAAGCGGAAAAGGCATACGCCGAAGAGAATATTCCCGGCATATTTGACGAAAATACCGAGTTCACTCCCGATATTGGTTTTGAACTCCCCACCGAACCCGGAACTACCGAGCCTACTCCCACCACTCCCGGCAGCTCCGACAACTCCGATACAGGCGTCGGCGGAATCGCTGTTCTGGCGGGAACTGTTGCTCTCGCGGGCGCGGCTATGGTAATCGCACGCAAGAGAAAGTAATTTTTCCCTATGATAAACAAACGGGCTGTCAATTCAATGGCAGCCCGTATTTTTTGTGTTCTTCGGTCAGAGTGCCGCTATCCGACACCCGCTTTTTCGTTCGACCCACTGTAAGCCGTGGGATCGTCAATCTCGCCGGCGAGATAATCAATGCTTACATTATAAAACCTGGACAAGACAATGTAAACCCTGATGGGAATTTCGCGCTTGCCGTTTTCATAATCGGAATAATATTGCTGAGTGGTTTCAAGAACCTCCGCGATTTGCCTTTGAGTATAGCCCCTGTCCTCGCGAATCACCCGCAGATTTTCGTAATAAGTCGCCATTTTCCCACTTCCTCATTGATATTATATATCAAAAATGTGAAAAATAGACAAATACATCATAATTCGTTTATATAAATTAACGAATTTGCATAAAAGTGCTTGACTTTTTTATTAATTTAACTTATAATTGAATTAGTTAAATGAAAATTCATTTGGCTAAATCATTTTTTAAGGAAATAGGAGGAATTTATTATGACAAATTGTAAAAAAATATCAATTTGGCGAATCTTAGGAGCATTGATGGTTGCTATAATAGCGCTGTCATTATTGTCAATCCCTGCTTCAGCTGCATCGACTTCTGCTTTTTCGCAGATTAACTCAAGCAAGATTATGAAGGTTTATACGATCAAAACCTCCAACACGGTCTGCTACACATCAAACATGCTTAAAACAAGAGGAAGCGTTACATACGGTGCTTCCAAAACAGCCTATATTTCCGGTTCCGACGAATTGTATGTTAACAAGATCGGCAAAAACGTCGATGGTAAATATTATGCTTATGTGTCATATCCAATCGGATCCAAGCGTGCAATGGCATACATTCCTTTAAGTGCAATCACCTCTAATAATGCAAAACATACCAAGACCACTGCTACCGGAACTGTCTACACCTCCAAAAGAGCTGGCGCATCTGCCACTAAAACTACATATGTTGAAAAAGGCGATACCGTGTATCTGATAAGCACCTCCGGAGACTACTGCCAAATCATGTACAGCGTGTCCGGTGGTTGGAGACTCGCGTGGGTTTCTAAAACGAATTACAATAAATACTGCAACGGCACAAATAGCGGTAATAGCAGCAATACCAATAACAGTACTTCAGTATCGTTCCGTTTGCCCATGAATAACCCCACAACATCATATACCACATGGGGCAAAGCAGTTAATTATATGCCGACAAACCGTCGCTACCACATTGGTGTGGATTATGGTTACAGAAACGACAAAAATATTTACAGCATAACCTCCGGAACGGTAAAGAGTGTTGGTTATAACGGTGCAAACGGTAATTACGCTATAATTCAGCACACAATAAGCGGAAAAACGGTTTACAGCTTTTATGCGCATTTAAATTCTTACTGCGTAAAAGCAGGGGATAAGGTTAGTGCTGGTTCTAAAATCGGTGTCATCGGAAAGTCCGGAAGCAGCGCAAACGGAACAGTACACTTGCATTTTGCCATAACAGACAAACTTTGGTCTAACGGCGCATACTATGGATATGCTTCGGCATTCTCTGGAAATAAGACCACTTATTCAGGCGTAACTTATTACAATCCCATTTATGTAATCAGCAACGGAAAACTTCCGAGTTGATTGAAATTGCTGTAAAATTCTGGTGAAATAACAAAAAGCGGACTGAAAAATCGGTCCGCTTTTCTTTTTCGTTTTTATTAGAATTCCAATGCCTCCCCGCCGCCGAGGTAGAGAATCCTGTCGCCGAGAACCTCGTCCAGCGTATCAAAGCCCTTGAACCCCGTGCAGTGGCACGCGTAGATTTTCTCCGCGCCCGAGAGCTTCAATGCCCTCGCAGTTGCGGTGACATACTCCGCTGGAACGCCCAGCGACTTGGGATTGCTCCCCGTCAGATGGAATCCGCCGATAACCGCCAGAATCGGGATTCCGTGCCAACGCTCCTCCACGGTATCAAGCATATTCGCCGCTCCGCAATGGAAGCAGCCGCCAATCAAAATCAACCCGTCCGCCTTGCGCTTTTTCGGGAAGATCACCGCAAAGCTCTCGTCCGAAAAATCAAACGGCACAGGCTTTTTCTCATCGGGATTATTCACGAAATATCCACGGTCGGGATTAATCATTTTCTCGTCAAACTTCTCGCAGCTTGCGAGATAGAACCCCTCGCACACCTCGGAAAAGCTGTTGAACAAAATCAAGTTCTTCGCGTATTTACGGAAAAAGCCCTTTCCCTGTCCGGCGGCAGACTTGAACAGACCGTTCTTGCGGAACACCTCTTGTTTTGCTCCCGCGCGCAGATAGATTTCCGCGTTGGGGTTCATATGCATTATTCTGTCGATTCCGCCCGTATGCGCGAGGGAGTTATGCGTCAAAAACACCGCGCTTATATCGTCAATCGGTAGTTTCATTCGGCGCGCGTTGTCCACCGCCTTGCCCGTAAGCCCCGCGTCAATGATGTAATTACGACCGTTAAACTCGACAAACAGCGACATTCCCTCCTCGGCATAGAGGTTTTCATTCACCGCCGTATCATCAATCAAGCATATGATTTTCAATCTACCACTCCTTATTTGAATTTGCAAATTCCGCACCGTCCACATTACCGCTTTGCGGCAATGTGGACTAGCTGAGCGTTACATCGCACGCTTCGCGTGCAATGCAACGCTCACTTGCGAAATTTGCGTGCGTCTCCCAAACGTCCTTTGGAATTATAACGCTCAAAACCGCAAGTTTATATAGAATTACGGATTAGTCACTTTACCCATAAACGCGATCTGCCCTTGCTGCTCATCATAAATCAGGAACGCAAACGGGCGGTCAAGCGTGACCCTGCGAATTTCTTTCGGTTCGGGCATTGCGTTTCCGGCTACAATCGCCGCCGTAACGGCTGCGGCTTTAGTGCCGTATTCGTCAAGCTCCAGCTTGGTTTTCTGGAATATATCCGACACATAGAACAGACGAACATCATCGCCGTCTATCCCCTGCATTTTTGTGAAATCCGCTGAGTTGGGGTCGAACATAACCTCAAGACCCGCCGCCTTCAGCGCTTCGGCAAGCGGAAAATCGCTCTCGAAATTCAGCCTGGGCATTTTCGCCCCTACATTGTAATCCTTGCTGTTCGCGCTCGCCAACAGCGATGGAATATCCAGACCCTCCAACGAAAACTCGCCGCTCTCTTTCGGAAGTATTCCTATAAACTGCATTCCGTTTTTGTAATAGCACCCGAACGCCGTTGCCTTGTCGTTCTCGTAATAAACATCGCCGCCGTTGAACATCAGCGGAATTTCTTTCGCACTGCCGTCAAGCAGTGTGAAACTCTGCTTGTTATCCTCGTTGATTGACCATTCGTCCACCCAGCCCGACTCAAAATACACGGTATTCACCAACACCGCCGCCGTATCGGCATTGAGCTGCTCTTCCTTGACGATTTCGGGAATCATTTTATGGGTCTTGTCACTCGTCCATTTATTGATGGATTTCGCCGCGTTTTTCGCATTGCCGAAATCGACATTTTGAACCTCCGCTCCGAACTTATCGGAAACGGTTTTGTTGTAATCCGCGCTTATCGGAAAAGCCTTGCCCGCCCACAAGGAGTTCGCGATCTCGAAAACGTCCTTGTACTTGTCAAAGAACCAACCTTCCTCGCGGTTGAGGTCATCGCGGACGTGAGCCATATAATCCTCTGCGAAATCCGCGTAATTATTCTTTTGCAGATACTGCTGAATTGCCGATTTAGTGCTTCCGCCCGCGCCGCTCTCCAGCATCCCGAGAACCATATTCAGCGACAGCGGACTGAACATACTGTTGTCCTTATCCTTGCTCATAGCGTCAAACAGCCGCGCGGAATTTACAACATTGTCACTCGTAAGTTTGATAGAACCCATCATTGTTTGCGTAACTCCTACATCTGATTCCGTGGGATTTGAGGCTGTGCTTGTATTATCGGTGCTGCTCTCCGAATCGCTTGACGATTCATTCTCGGAGCTGCTTGTAACCCCGCTTGAGGTTTGCTGTGATGTTGTGCTTGAATCCGATGTTCCGGGATTTTCACTGCCCGGATTTGCGTTGGAACAACCTGCCAACAGTGTGATAATCATTGCCATCGCGGAAGTCAAAATACGTTTTTTCATGTTAATCCCTCCATAAATTATAGCCCATAGCCGTGCTTTTCAACGTATTTCCGTATGGCGGCAAAGCTCTCGGTGCTGATAACGTGTTCGATACGGCACGCGTCCTGTGTGGCGGTTTCTTTGTCAACACCCAAAGAAATCAGCCACTCGGAAAACAGCAGATGGCGGTTATAAACCAACTCCGCGAGTTTTCTGCCGCGTTCGGTGAGCGTAATAAGACCGTTTCCGTCCACGGAAATACATTCGTCCTGACGGAGCTTTTTCATTGCCACGCTGACAGAGGGCTTGGAAAAATCCAATTCCGCCGCAATATCTATTGCGCGAACCGAACCGTTGCGATTCTGCAAAATCAGTATGGTTTCCAGATAGTCTTCCTTGCTCTCTTCAATTCTGTTTTTCATAAAAACCTCATTCAAATGGCAAATTGCGAACCGTTCACTTCTCACCGCTTTGCGGCGAGAAGTGAACTATCTAAGCGATATGACTCACCTTCGGTGCGTCATATCGCTTGATTTCGCAATTTGCACTGCTTTCCTCAGCGTTAATATGAAATTACTCCCTCACTTAATATTAACGCAAAAACCATGTCGGGATTACATATTTTCCAAAAGATTTTTTAACCGGGATTACCTATATTATACAATAATCCGATAAATTTGTCAAGACTGATTCATCGAAAGCATTCTCGCAATCACGCTTCCCTCATAAACTATCGGATACTCCCGCAGCGAGAAAATCACTCCGTCAACCGGCGCGGTGATTTCCTGCTCCACCGTACCGGTTATGGGAGTTACGATTTCGCCGATAAGCGTGCCCTTGGCAAGCCACATATTATGCTCCACGCACGGAATAAAGATTCCGCTGCCGCTGGAATGAATCACATTTACCGAGCCGTCCGAGGAAACCATCGGGTGGGAGATCCCGTGTTCCTCCTCAGCCCATATTCCGAGGTGATTCAACAAATTGAAAATTCCGTGGAGGAGTTGGTCGCAATACTCACGGTCTATCCGCTGACCTACTCCCATTTCCACCACCAATGTCGGAACGTCCTCGGCAATCAGCGACTCGGCAAGCGAACCGCTGCCCACCGCGCCCGATTCATGCACCCACACCATATCGGTGTTAAGCATCTTCGCGTAACGCATAAGGCGGTCGCTGTTTTCGGGACGTATCCGTACCTGGGGAATCTCGCGGATAAAAATGTTGCTTGCGTGAATATCCACGCAAATATCCGCGCCCTTTATGCTCTCCACCACTGCCCGCGCGATATTTTCCGCGATAGAGCCTACCTGTGTTCCGGGGAACACCCGATTCATATCCAGTCCCGTCATCGGGAATGCCCTTGAAACCGACTCCATACCCAACGGGTTTATTGACGGATAAATCTCCACCGTACCCGTAAGATTTGCCATATTCGCCGTAATTTTCCGTATGAGGTTATAGCAGATGTACTGCCCCTCAAGCTCATCGCCGTGAATCCCGGTAACGATTACCGCGCGTCCGCCGCCTGTCGCTTTTGGGCGCAAACATCCTGTTTGCGCCTCAGTTGCGACTGCGGCAACATCCGTGTTGCCGCAATCGCCGCTCATCGGACGCAGAACGTTTCGCTTGATTGTAAGCTCCTCATCAACATTCAGATTTACTTTCAAAATATCTTCAACCATCGTATTACTCCACAGATTTCAGTGATTCCACCATACTGATTCTCTTTAATGCCCTTGTCATTATGATATTCACGAACATCGAAAATGCCGCAGTTGCCAGAAATGCCCACAGATATGACGGCACGTGAATACTCCGCCCGAACATCATTTCATCCAGCTCGGCGGTGTTGACCACGAACATACACAACGCGTAACCCAAACCAAGTCCGACCACGCCGCCCATCAGCGACAGGATTATATTTTCACGAAAAACGTAGCTTGAAACCTCCGCGTCATAGAATCCCAATACTTTAAGCGTGGCAATTTCGCGGATTCGCTCGGTAATGTTGACGTTCGTGAGGTTGTACAAAACCACAAATGCCAGAGCCATAGCGGAAACTATCAATACCACCGTTACCAAATCCATAATGGAAAGCGTTTCCGAAATGGAAGTTATGGAAGACGCGTTCATAATCACGGCAAGAACATTGTCATTCGCGAGCATTTTCGCGGTGAACTCGTCCTGCACATTCTTATCGCGGGAGATTCCGTTGTCGAAATACACCATATTGTACTTGGGAGTTTCTCCGAAAACCTCCGTATAAACGCTCTCTGGCAAGTACAGATAATGGCTGATATAATGCTCGGTAATGCAGCCGATTCTGACGGTTTTGGTTACTCCATCGCTTATCTTTATGGTGATCTCATCGCCAACTTTAACGTCCAGCAGCTTTGCAGCTTTCTCGGTTATTACCGCGCCGAAGCTTAAAGAAATCTTCTCACCCGATTTGCGTTCGCGCAAATTGATCATCCGCTCAAACGTTTCGGAGTTTTCCACCGCCGTCACATAAACCAGTGCGTTCCTTCCACTGTTTTCCAGTGTGTACTGCTTGATTCTCGCACGGGTGTATTCGGTATCCTTATTATAATCAAGCAGAGTGTCGTAAATACTCTGCACCTCCGAGGGCTTTGCGTCCTCGTCATATGCCGCGTATCCGCTGTAACGGTAGATTTCATTATATTGCAGCGCGACAACATCGTTTATGGAATCTTTAAGCCCGAATCCCGTAAGCGACAGCGCCGTACAACCCGCGATTCCGACAATCGTCATAAACATTCTGCGCTTATAGCGAATCAGATTCCGTGCGCTTACCTTTCCAAAGAAATTCAGATGATTCCAGAAAAACGATATTTTCTCAATAAACACGCGCTTTCCCGCTTTAGGCGCTTTCGGGCGCATAAGCGAGGCGGGAGTTTCCCGAAGTGCTTTCCGACAACTGAAAAATACCGTTAGTGCAATCGCCAGAATCATCGAGCCGATTGAAACTATCATATTTTCCGGGGTGAACATAAAGTGTATCTTCTTGACGTCATACATCATCGAATACGCATATACGATAACCCCCGGAAACAGGAAACAGCCGCCGATTGCGCCTATTATTCCTCCGACCGCCGCGCCCGAAACCGCGTAAGTCATATAGTGTTTCATAATCGCGCCGCTTGAATAACCCAACGCTTTCAGCGTACCGATTTGGGTGCGCTGCTCCTCCACCATTCTTGACATTGTGGTAAGGCATACCAATCCCGCCACCAACAGGAAAAACACGGGGAACACCACCGCTATCTTTCCGATTCTCTCGGCATTGGATTCGTACTCGGCATAGCCCGCGTTATCATCGCGCTTGAATATGTACCACTCCGCGCTGCCCGCGTCCGCGATTTTCTGCCGCGCGTCCGCAAGCTCTTTTTCCGCGTCCGCGATTTCGGTATTGAACGTGTTTACTCCGTCATTGTATTCAACAAGACCGTCCTCGTACTTTTTACGCGCGTCCGCAAGCTCGGCAAGACCCTCCTCGTACTGATTTTCGCCGTCCTCGATTTTCTTAACGGCGGCATTATAGTCTGCCAGACCCTTGTTATAATCCGCAAGACCTTTTTCGTACTCCGCTCTGCCCTGTTTCAGTTCTTCGGATTTCCCCGCGATTTCAGCCGCTCCCGACTCGTATTGATTAAATCCCTCGTCAACCTGAGTTTGCGCTGCGGTCAACTGCTGTTCACCCTCGTTTATCTGTGCCTTTAACGCGACAACCTCCAAGCTGTCCTCACCCATCATCTGTATCAAGCCCGCAAGCTGCGCTTTCGCGGATTCCAGCTCTGTCCTCTGCAAATCAAGCTGTGCCTGAGCCGCGTCAAGCTGCGCCTTTGATTCATCGAGAACGCTCTGCCCCTCGGCAAGCTGTTTTTCTCCCTCTTCAATCACTGATACTGCATTATCAAGCTCTTCTTTTATACTGTCAAAATCGGGAGTATTCGCGGCGAGTTCGGCTTTTCCGTCATCAAGCTCCTTTTTTGCGTCATCAAGCTCTCGTTCGCCGTCCGCGATTTTTTGCGCAGCATCATCAAGCTCGGCTTTTGCATCATCGAGTTCTTTTTGCCCATCGATTTTTGCCTTTTCTAAATCCTTTTCGCCCTGTTCGATGTCGCGCACCGCCTCGCCGATAACCTCATCATAACGAATCGCGCTGCGGTCTTTTCCCAAAGACTCCAGTTTATCGGAAATCTCATCACGCAGATTTTCGTATTCGTCCGAATAGCAAGCCGCTCCTTTGAGCTTGTCGGATTTTATGTAAATCTCGGTGAACGGCTCTTGCGTAAAATGCTCCTCCGGGACGATCATAAACGCGTCAATTACACCATCGCCGACATTGGTGGTTCCGCGCTGCGTCATTGCTATAAACATCGGCGTTTTGTAGATTCCCGTAACCGTGTATTCACGGCGAACGAGCGGGAAATCCTCCGCGTCCGTAAGGTCGCTCATAGTGACCTTATCACCGACATTGATTCCGCCGTGGACTATATTGTAGCTCACCATACACTCATCTTCCGCTTGGGGAGCAGCCCCCTCGATGATAGTCACCGTGTTTATCTCATCGGGAGCTTTGGAATATACCCGTGTCAGATACTGGTCGTTGCCGACCGACATTGCAAGGTCGGTATATTTCGAGGTGTACACTCCGTCCACATCGGGAATTTCCGTAATCGCCGCCGCGTCATTTTCCGTAAGCCCGAATGTTGAAACCACACGCAAATCGAACAAATTATTATCATCATAATAATCGTCCGCTGAGGTTTTCATAATTCCGCAAGTGGCGCGGACGCCGCTGAAAAAACCAACGCCAATCGCGCAAATCAGCAAAATCGACATAAATCGGCTTTTGCTTTTGATAATCTCACGGATCGTATTTTTACTAACAGCCCTCATAACATTGCTCCCCCGACTTACCACTCGATATTTTCAACGGGAATAGGATTATCATTATGAATTATCTCGCTTGCCTTGCTGTTCTTGATTTTGATTACCCTATCCGCCATTGGTGTAATTGCGGTGTTGTGCGTAACAAGAATTACTGTCATTCCGTCATTGCGGCAGGTATCCTGTAAGAGCTTGAGTATCATCTTGCCGGTGTTGTAATCCAACGCGCCGGTAGGCTCATCACATAGAAGCAGCTTCGGTCTTTTGGAGAGCGCGCGGGCAATGGATACGCGCTGCTGCTCGCCGCCGGAAAGCTGCGCGGGGAAGTTGTTCAGACGCTCGCCAAGTCCGACTTTTTTGAGAATCTCGTCAGCGGGTATGTAGTCCTTTTTGGTCTGCGCGGCGATTTCCACGTTCTCTTTGGCGGTGAGATTCGGCAGAAGATTATAAAACTGGAAGATAAACCCGATGTCGAATCTCCGATACAGCGTCAGCTGCTTTCGGGTGTAACCGTCCACACGCGCGCCGTCCACGGAGATTATTCCCTCGTCACAGGAATCCATTCCGCCCAGCATATTCAGCACGGTGGTTTTCCCCGAACCCGACGGTCCGACAATTACCGCAAGCTCGCCCTTTTCAATGTCGAATGTCATTCCATCGGCGGCATTGATAGTCACTTCACCGACGTGATAGCGTTTGTAAACGTCCTTAAGAGTTACGAAAGCCATATTTAATCCTCCGCGTATAAGTCTTAATTTTATGATGTTCTCCCCACCTTACGGTGGGGAGAACATCGGGTTAAAATTATACTGTCAACTGACTTTTTCCGCCCATATAGGGTCTGAGCACCTCGGGAATCCTTACCGAGCCATCCGCCTGAAGATTATTCTCAAGGAACGCAATAAGCATTCTCGGCGGCGCAACAACAGTATTGTTCAGCGTGTGCGCGAAGTACTTCTTGCCGTCCTTGCCTTTCACACGGATTTTCAGACGGCGAGCCTGAGCGTCACCGAGGTTCGAGCAGCTTCCGACCTCAAAATACTTCTTTTGACGCGGCGACCAAGCCTCCACGTCATAGCTCTTGACTTTCAAATCTGCCAAATCGCCCGAACAGCACTCAATCGTCCGCACGGGAATATCCATCGAACGGAACAAATCAACGGTATTCTGCCACAGCTTTTCAAACCACATTTTAGATTCGTCCGGGTGACAAACTACAATCATCTCCTGCTTTTCAAACTGGTGGATACGGTAAACGCCGCGTTCCTCGATTCCATGCGCGCCCTTTTCCTTACGGAAGCACGGAGAGTAGCTCGTCAAGGTTCTCGGAAGTGTATCTTCATCTATAATAGTATCTATGAATTTTCCAATCATCGAATGCTCGGAGGTTCCTATAAGGTACAAATCCTCGCCCTCGATTTTATACATCATAGCGTCCATTTCCTCAAAGCTCATAACACCCGTAACAACATTAGAGCGAATCATAAACGGCGGAACGCAGTAAGTAAATCCCCTGTCAATCATAAAGTCGCGCGCGTAGGAAATCACTGCCGAATGCAGACGCGCAATGTCGCCCATCAGATAATAGAACCCGTTGCCCGCAACCTTACGCGCGGAATCCAAATCAATACCGTTAAATTTCTCCATAATCTCGCTGTGATACGGAATCTCGAAATCCGGCACAACCGGCTCACCGTAACGCTTGATTTCCACGTTCTCGGTATCGTCCTTTCCAATCGGAACAGACGGATCAATGATGTTCGGAATCGTCATCATAATCTTGGTGATTTTCTCGGAGTATTCTGCCTCTTTAGCCTCCAACTCCTCCTGCTCCTTAGAGAAAGCCGCAACCTGAGCCTTAGCCTTTTCAGCCTCGTCCTTCATACCCTTTGCCATAAAACCGCCTATTTCCTTGGAAATACGGTTTCTGTCTGCTCTCAGCGTTTCGGCGCGCTGAATTATCTTGCGGTACTCCGCGTCCAGCTCGATGACTTCATCAACGAGCGGCAGCTTTTTGTCCTGGAACTTCTTCTTGATGTTCTCTTTAACAACATCGGGATTCTCCCGTAAAAACTTAATGTCAATCATTTCAAGTTACCTCATTAATCATTAATTTTAGCTCCATTGATGGAGCTGTTAATCTGTAAAAAACCAAAATCCACTTATAACCTTACAGCGACAACTCATAAATCATAATCAAACTGTAATGGGAATCGGGATTCCAAAGGGGCTAGCCCCTTTGGCGGGGGGTCTGGGGGGCAGCGCCCCCCGGTACTCGTACTCTAGTTTTCTTGAAAATGAGCCAGAATATTCTCAAGCTCCTCTTTATCCTTGAAGTTGATTTGCAGCACATTGCCTTTCTTTCCTTCGGAAATACGCACCTTTGTGCCGAACTGCTCGGTAAGGCTTGCCTCAACCTCGGTGTAATAAGACAATCGCGGCTTGATTTCACGCGACTTCTCCGCCACCTTGGCATTCTCCGACTCACGCTTGGCAATTTGCTCCACCTGCCGCACGGATAGCTCCCCATTTGCCGCCTTGTGCGCAAGCTCAGTCATCAGAGCATCGTCCTTGACCTTTTTCAATGCCTTGCAGTGTCCCGCCGAAAGCAAACCTTGCCGCAGCAGCTCCTGAACTCCGTTCGGCATTGTCAACAACCCAAGCGAGTTTGCGATTGACGAACGCGCTTTTCCGAGCGCCCTCGCGAGCTTATCCTGCGTCAATCCGTGCTTGTCGATAATTTCTTTGTAACCGAGAGCCTCCTCTATGGGATTGAGATTCTCACGCTGGAGGTTCTCGATCATCGCGATCTGCGCCGCCTGTTCATCGGTAATATCATCGCGAATCACCACGGGAATCTCGGACAATCCCGCCATTTTTGAGGCTCTCCAACGGCGCTCCCCGGCAATGATCACATAATTTCCGCTCGGCAGTGACCGCACGAGCAGCGGCTGAATCACTCCGTGTTCGACAATCGAATCCGCAAGCTGTTTCAGCGCGTCACTGTCAAAGCTCTTTCGCGGCTGATTCTTATTGGGTTCGATCTCGGACAAACGCAATGTGGTTAAACTCTCCTCATCGGAAAGGCTGTTGTCCATAAACAGGTCGCTAAAGCTGCCTTCAGTTTTTCGTGCCATTTAACTTCTCCATTTCACGGCATCTCGCCAGAATTTCTTTTGATAGCTTCATATACGCCTCAGAGCCTTTAGAGCCTTTGTCATAATTCAAAACCGGCTCGCCATGGCTTTGCGCCTCCGAGATCTTTACATTACGCGGAATTTCCGTCTTAAACACGGATTTTTTATCAAACGCGCCCTTGATGTCGTTCTTGATTTCCGCGCCGGACGTCAATCGCTTGTCCACCATCGTGAACACAATTCCCATAATCGTAAGCGAACGATTGGACTTCTGCTTGACGCTCTTTATGGTGTACATAAGCTGTGCCAGACCCTCGCGGGCAAAGTGTTCGCACACCATCGGAATAATTATCGTATCGCACGCCACTAACGCGTTTACCGCTAAAATTCCGAGTGACGGCAGTGTGTCGATTATAACAACGTCATAGCTGTCGCGGATTTGCAGCACTGCCTTACGCATTTGCAGATGTTTCTGCTCCATATTGGTGAGCTGCGGCTCTGCTTCGCTGAGCTTTGAGCTTGCGGGCATAATGCTGATGTTTTTGTAGCGCGTTTCGATAATCGCGTCCTGCGGTCGGCATTTTCCCGTAACGACCTCATATGTAGTCATATCCAGCGTTTTTTTCTTGATTCCAAAGCCCGTTGTACTGTTGCCTTGCGGGTCAAAATCGATTATTAGAACCTTTTTGCCGAGCGCGCCAAGACCCGCGGCAATATTGACGGCAGTAGTGGTCTTTCCAACGCCGCCCTTCTGGTTGACGACTCCAATAATAATTCCCAATTTACATCCCCCTTATCTTCAAATCAAATTCAAAACCGTGTGCACCTTCGGTGCACACTCGCCTGTCCGAGATTCCGCACCACAGGTGCGGAATCTCGGACGCGTTTTGAATTTGTATGCAGCCCGGTAGGTTTATACTTATTATAACATTATTTTTAGCAAAAATAAAGTACTTTTATACAAAATGTTCCACGTGGAACATTTTTTCGGCAAAATCACCGAAAAAATCCACGCGGAACTTAAAAATATGTAATTATTGCCGAGTAGTAAAATGTCCCTATCTCGGATTGTTCCACGTGGAACAATCCGAAAACATACTTATACTAATTTACAATCGTAGTATAGACATGATTTGCGGCAAGGTCGCGTCTAACGCAAGGACGAATGAACGCTGCGCGTTCAACCTAGCGGCGCAGGCGTACTGTATGTATCAGAGGACGTTCCGTCCTCTTGCAAGGAGCGTTGACGCGGCAATAGGCGCGAGATAGGTCGAACGCACAGCGTTCGTTCGCGCAAAGATGTCTATACGTAGATTGTAAATTAGTATTACGTGCCAATTGGGAATCTGATTGTATATTCGTAGAAATTCCCAGACCGCGCCGTTTCGCACTCACACGGAACATTATCCTCGCGGATACGCTTTATCAGCGCATTCAGCGAGTTCATATAGATCTTCGGCGGCGCGGAGAATATTGCCTTTGCCTTAGGCTTTGACTTAGGCTTACGCGGCGGTGCGCCCTCCAACGTGAGATTAACAAGTTGTTCGGTCTGCTCAAGATTGAGATTACCGCGAATAATTTTTTCTAGTGTCCGTTCGCGGAGATTCACGTCATCGATGCGTATCAATGCCCGCGCCTGACGTTCCGAGAGATTCCCGGTAATCAGCATTCGCCGTTCGCTGTCCGAAAACCTCAACAGCCGCAGCTTGTTCGCAATTGTGGACTGCGCCTTTCCAAGCCTGGACGCAGCCTCCTCCTGAGTCAGCCCATAGAAAGAAATCAGCTTTTCAATCGCGAGCGCCTCCTCAAAATAACTCAAATCCTTGCGCTGAATGTTCTCGATAAGCGCAAGCACCGCCGATTGCTCATCGTCAACGCTCATCACAATGCACGGAACTTCCGTAAGCCCCGCCAGCTTAGCCGCGCGAGTGCGCCGCTCACCGCTGATAATTTCGTACAGTGCTCCGCATTTCCGCACGCAAATCGGCTGTAAAATTCCATTCTCGCGAATGCTCTCCGACAGTGATTCCAGTGCCGCAGTGTTCCATTCTGTGCGTGGCTGAGACCGATTCGGCACGATTTCCGCGATGTTCACCATAACGATCTGTCCCGCTGTCTTTTCCTTTGTTTTGAAAAATCCGTTCATTTTTCATTCCCCCTTTCCTATATGTTACCATTTTTTATTCATAATTTCCAGAGGGAAATATCGCATAATCCGCCCAAAAATACGAAAAAACCCCGTTTTACAGGGGCTTTTTTGTGATATTTGCGTAGCTTCGCGGGTATTTTGTCGGTGTTTGCGATATTTTTTTCACAACCGCCATTCGCCTATCATCGCCGTTCGGGAGCTTGTAATCGGTGATTTTCCCGATTTCTCCGCCGAGAGTTTTTACCGCCGATTCGGCGCATTTCAAGTCCTCATTCACGGATTTCAGTGCGATAAACTCTCCCCCGACACGGACGAACGGCAAGCATAGCTCCGTCAAAACGGGCATTGCCGCGACTGCCCTTGCCGTTGCGAAGTCGTACTTTTCGCGGCGTTTTCTTCCAAGCTCCTCGCTGCGCGCGTGAATTATTTCCGCTTTTATACCGATTTTCGCGCACACAAGCTCCAGATATGCGCACCGCTTCAGAAGGCTGTCACAAAGCGTTCCGCGAAGGTCGGGACGAAGAATCAGCAGCGGCAGCGATGGGAATCCCGCGCCCGTTCCGACGTCGATAAACCTCGACCCATCGGGAATTTCAATCATCGTAAACGGAAGAACCGAGTCGATAAAATGTTTCATCACGACCTCCGAAAATTCCGTTATCGCCGTGAGATTAACATTCCGATTATATTCAACCATAAACTCAAAAAGTGTTGAAAACTTTTCCGCTTGTGATGAATCAATGTCGATCCCCGCGGATTTGAACATCTCGATTATCTTGTCAATCACGATTATCCCTCCCCGCAAGCCAAATCAACAGCACCGAGACGTCAGCGGGATTAACTCCCGAAATTCGCCCAGCCTGCCCGACATTCAGCGGCTTGAACTTATTCAGCTTTTCCTGTGCCTCCAGCCGCAAGCCCTTGATCTGCTTATAATCCGCGTCCGGCGGCAGCAGCTTTTGCTCCAGCTTTCGCATTTTCTCGATTTGCTGCATCTGGATTTTAATGTAACCCTCGTACTTTATTTCAATTTCCAGCCGATTTATCAGCGAAAATTTTATGGGCTTTCGCTCGGTATCAAACGGCTCAAAATCGGCATACGAAAGCTGCGGACGCTTCAACAGCTCATACAGCTTGACCCCCGAGCTGATTGGCGTAGTGCCGCGCTCGACAAGCATTCGGTTCAGCTCCTCGGAGGGGCGAATCGTCACGTTTTCTATGCGCTCAAGCTCATTCCGAATCAATTCGCAATCCGCATTATACCGCGCAAATCGCTCGTCCGAAACAAGCCCGACCTCGTGTCCGATGTGAAGTAACCTTTCGGGAGCGTTATCCTGCCGCAAAATCAAGCGATATTCACTCCGCGAAGTCATCATACGGTACGGCTCGGAGCAGCCCTTTGTCACCAAATCGTCAATCAGCGTCCCGATATAGGAGCTTGCGCGGTCAAGAATTATCCCGCTCTCCCCGCGAATTTTCCGCGCCGCGTTAATTCCCGCAACAATTCCTTGCGCCGCAGCCTCCTCATACCCGGAGGTGCAGTTGAACTGCCCTGCGCCGTACAATCCCGAAAAACGCTTAAATTCAAGTGTAGGCAGCAGCTCCAACGGGTCACAACAATCATACTCAATCGCATACGCGGGGCGCATAATCTCTACGTTTTCAAGTCCCTTGATAGTCCGCAGAAACTTTAATTGCACATCCTCGGGCAGACTGCTGCTCATTCCCTGAAGATAGCATTCGTCCGTATCCAAACCCATAGGTTCGACAAACAGCTGGTGACGTTCTCTATCGGGAAAACGTACGATTTTATCTTCAATACTCGGGCAATATCGCGGTCCAACACCCTCAATTCTCCCGGAATACAACGGTGAACGGTCGAGATTATCAAGAATCACGCGGTGAGTTTCGGAATTGGTATACGTAACGTAGCATTCCGCGATGTTTTTCAATTCCTGCTCGTTATCGAACGCAAAAGGGATGATCTCCTCATCGCCGAGCTGTTTTTCCATCACGGAAAAATCAACCGAACGCTTGTGAACCCGCGCGGGAGTTCCTGTCTTGAATCTCCTCATTGAAATTCCGAGACTTTTCAAACACTCGGTAAGCTCCGTAGACGGCAGAACGTTATCCGGACCCGAGTTATAGTTTACCTCGCCGATATGGATTTTGCCTCCGAGATACGTTCCCGTGGTGATAATCGCCGCCTTGCACGGATAAACCGCACCGAGCTTAGTCCGAACCGCCGTAACTCGCCCGTTTTCAATATCCACCGCCGTAACTTCGCCCTGTTTTATGTACAGATTCGGCGTATTTTCAAGTACCTGTTTCATATACGCGTGGTATTTCACTCGGTCGCTCTGCACACGCAGACTGTGTACAGCAGGACCTTTTCCCCTGTTCAACACCCGCGACTGAATAAAGGTAGCGTCCGCGGCTTTTCCCATCTCGCCGCCTAACGCGTCAATCTCACAGACGATTTGACCTTTCGCCGACCCGCCGATACACGGATTGCACGGCATATTCGCGATACAATCCAACGACAGCGTGAAAACGGCGGTTTTCAGTCCAAGCCGTGCCACAGCCAGAGCTGCCTCGCAACCCGCGTGACCCGCGCCGATCACGCAGACATCATATTCCTCAAGTGTGTAATTTATCATAATCAACCTTTCAATTGTTCCGCTGTGGACTGTACCATTACGAATTGTTCCACTGTGGACTGTACCATTACAAATTGTTCCACTGTGGACTGTACCATTACAAATTGTTCCACTGTGGACTGTACCATTACAAATTGTTCCACGTGGAACAATTTGTAATGGTACACAATTTGCAATGGTACACAATTTGCAATGGTACACAATTTGCAATGGTACACAATTTATCTCAAAGTGTCCACATACATAATAAAATTTTCCCGAACAATGTTCGGGAAAACCTATTAAATTACTCCTCGGAATTATCCTCCGATTCATCATTTCCGTCATCGTCCGAATCGTCGCCGTCATCGGGTTCGACCACCTCGGTAGCCTCCTCGGCAAGTGACGCGGCAATTTCCTCTTCGCTTGCCTTTTCGACCTCCTCGGTTTCCTCGGAATCATCGTGCGGAGTACGCGAGAACGTCACAACTCTGTCCTCATCGGCAAGACGCATAACGCGCACACCCGAGGCGGGTCTGCCCATCACGCGCAAATCGTTCGCGCGGATTCGGATAATAACGCCGTCCGCGCTGATGAGAATAACATCATCATCGGGACCGAGAGTTCTGATTCCGACAACATAACCCTTTTCATCGCTTACAGGGTAGTTCTTAAGACCCATACCGCCGCGCTTTTGCAGACGATAGCTCGAAACCGCGCAGCGTCTGCCCATACCCTTTTCGGTAACGGTGAGAATTGTCGCGCTCTCATCGAAAATCTTGGTCGCGCCGACAACATAGTCCTCCCCGCGGAACTTTATCGCTCTAACACCGCGTGCGATTCTTCCCATTGAACGGATATTTGTTTCATCAAACCGAATCGCCGCGCCGTTTCTCGTGGCAACGATCATCGTGCAGTCGCCCTCGGTAAGGAATCCGGCGGCAATTTCATCACCGTCCACCAGTGTTATCGCGCGCAAACCGCCCTTGCGGATATTCTTAAATTCGGACAGCTTTGTGCGCTTGACAAGTCCGTTTTTGGTAATGCAAATAAAGAACTTATGCTCCGCGAAATCCTTTGTGGTCATCATCGCGGCAACCTTTTCGTCCTCGGAAAGCTGCAAAAGGTTCACAATATTCATTCCGCGTGACTGCTTGCTCCCCTCGGGAATCTGATAGCACTTCAAACGGAACATATTTCCCTTATTGGTAACAAACAGAATATTCTCGTGCGACGATGCAATGAACATACTGTCCACAAAATCCTCGTCACGCTGCTTCATTCCGGAAACGCCGCGACCGCCGCGTTTCTGGATATTGTACACCTCCGCGGGCTGGCGCTTGATGTAACCCAAATTTGTAAAGGTAACAACGCAGTCCTCCTCGGGAATCAAGTCCTCAATATCGACCTCGCCGCTTACCGGCTCGATAGACGTGCGCCGCTCATCGGCGAATTTCTTCCTGATCGTTCCCAGCTCCTCGCCGATAAGGTGCAGCATCTTGTTTCTGTCTCCAAGCAGCTCCTCCATATCGCGGATAATCTCGCGCTTTTCGAGAAGTTCCTCCTCTACCTTGCTCTTTTCCGTTCCGGTGAGCGCGCCGAGCGTCATCTTTACGATAGCGTCCGCCTGCTCCTCCGAAAGCGAGTAGGTATCAACGCTGAACAGCCCGGTCTTCGACACATCAATATCCTTAAATCGCTCAATCAAACGCTGTTTACCCTCGGTGGGATTCTTACTCGCCATCAGAATCGCAATAACCTCGTCAATGAAGTCAATCGCAAGCATCAAGCCCTCGAGGATATGCTCGCGCTCCTTTGCCTTTTGAAGGTCGAACTTGGTGCGCCGCGTCACCACGTCCATCTGGTGATTGAGATAGTATTGCAGCATCTCCATCAGCGTAAGCGTCTTCGGCTGCCCATCCACAAGGGCAATCATAATCGCACCCACGGTATCCTGAAGCTGCGTATAGGTATACAGCTTGTTGAGAACAACATTCGCGTTAGCCTCGCGTTTGAGCTCAACAACAATCCGCATACCATCTCTGTCGGATTCATCGCGCACCAGAGAAATTCCATCAATACGCTTATCGCGTATCAATTCTCCGATGTTTTGCAGCAGCCGCGCCTTATTCACCATATACGGAATCTCGGTAACAACGATTCGCGTGTGAGTTTTCTCCTCTTCGATAGCTGCTCTGCCGCGCAGAATAATTTTTCCGCGGCCCGTGTAATACGCCGAGCGAATCCCGCTGTAACCCATAATAATACCGCCCGTAGGAAAATCGGGACCCTTAATACAAGTCAGAACATCCTCGATAGTCGCCTCGGGATTGTCGATCATCAGCAAAAGCGCGTCAACAACCTCGCCGAGGTTATGCGGCGGGATATTTGTCGCCATTCCGACCGCGATTCCGTTTGAGCCGTTCACCAGCAAATTTGGAAATCTCGATGGCAAAACCACCGGCTCAAGCAGTTTATCATCATAGTTGGTCTTGAAATCCACGACTTTTTTGTTGATATCCGCCGTCATTTCGTTGGAAAGCCGCGCCAAACGAGCCTCTGTATAACGGTAAGCCGCAGGCGGGTCTCCGTCAACCGAACCGAAGTTTCCGTGACCGTCAATCAGCGGATAACGCATTGAAAACGTCTGCGCCAGTCGAACCAACGCGTCATACACGGAAGCGTCACCGTGCGGGTGATATTTACCGAGCACCTCTCCGACCGTGTACGCGCACTTGCGGAAAGGCTTGTCCGAGGTATTTCCCGCCTCGTTCATCGTGTAGATGATACGGCGGTGAACGGGCTTAAATCCGTCACGCACATCGGGCAGTGCTCTGGACGTAATAACCGCCATTGAGTACTCAATAAAGGATTTCTTCATTGTGTCCTCAAGGTCTATGTTATACAGCTTCTCCTGGCTAAAATCTATCTCCATTATTCGTCCTCACTCTCCGTGTAGTCAAAAATATCCCGCTCCAGCTTTTCGGCAAGAAAATCCCTCACCGTGTCCTCCTGGTCTTTCGTCATACAACGTTTCGGGAAACAATAAATCTGCCGCCGATTGAAAAACAACAACAACGAATCGGCGTTCTCCGAAAAATTCAGCAAATCATCGCCGAACTTAAACACAGTTTTCAGGGGGTTAATGATCTCATCGTCCGCTTCTTCATCGATCTTGAAATCCACCTCGTTGATTTTCGGCTTGATAATGGTTTCCAGCTCTATTTTATCGGGATAAATCGTGCAGACATATTCCTCGGGATTCATATCGCTTAACGCTTCAAGAATCTTCTTGCGCGTGCGTTTTTTGTCGGTGATGTTGTACACCAGCCCGAACAAACAGAACGCCAACGCAAAATACAAAACAATTGACGTTGGATTAAACACGATCGCCGTAATTATCGCCACCGCAAACAGCGAATATGCCGCGATCCACAGTTTTCCGCGCTTGGATTGAAAACGCTGCTGAAATGACTTCAACGCGCCGTCTGTTTCTTCATTAGTATTATCATAACTGAACCGAACGATCGGCTCGTTAGCGCCCGATTTCTGTTCCTTTTCCAAATCGGGCAAAAGACTGCTTGAAATATGAATCACCCCTCATAAACAGTTGATAGTTGTTTATCGATCGTTATCAAATATCCAGATTCTCCGCCATCTTCGCGTTCTCTTCGATAAACTGCCGCCGCGGCTCGACCTTATCACCCATCAAAATGGTCATAATCTCGTCCGCCTTTGCCGCGTCCTCAACGGAAACGCGCAGCATTGTTCGCGTTTCGGGATTCATCGTGGTTTCCCACAACTGAATCGGGTCCATCTCACCCAAGCCTTTATACCGCTGAACATCGGTTTTTCCGCCGTCCGCGCCCAATTCGGCAATGTATCCGTCACGCTCCTCGTCCGAGAACGCGTACCGCACCTGCTTTCCGCGCGAAACCTTGAACAGCGGCGGCTGCGCGCAGTAAACGTGCCCCGCCTCAAGCAGCGGACGCATAAAACGGAAAAAGAACGTCAGTAACAGCGTGCGAATATGCAGACCGTCCACATCGGCATCCGCCATAATAATTACACGCCCATAGCGGAGCTTTTCAAGGTCAAAATCCTCTGCGATACCCGTGCCCAATGCCTTTACAACGGGTAATAATTTATCGTTATTATACACTTTGTCGGCTCTTGCCTTCTCAACGTTCAGCATTTTACCCCAAAGTGGAAGAATAGCCTGAAACCGTCTGTCGCGACCTTCCTTCGCAGAACCGCCCGCAGAATCTCCCTCGACAATGTAAATCTCGGTATGCGTGGGGTCGTTTTCGGAGCAGTCCGCCAGCTTACCCGGCAATCCGTTGCTGTCCATAACGGACTTGCGTTTTGCCTCCATAGCTTTTTTCGCTGCGTCACGAGCCGCCTGAGAATTTGCCGCCTTGTTGACAATGATCTGCATTGTTTCGGGGTGTTCCTCGAAATAATAGGTAAGCTGCTCCGTCACAACCTTGTATACCGCAGGCTGAACCTCGGGGTTTCCGAGCTTTCCCTTTGTCTGCCCCTCAAACTCACATTTATGGAGCTTCACGGCAATTACGGCGTTGATTGCCTCTCGGATTGCCTCTCCGCTGTACCCCGTAAACTGCTTTTCCTCTTCGCCCTTTTTATTGGCGGTTTTTTTCTTCTTGTTTTTGGGATTCTGTTCGTATATCTGCTTTGCGAAGTCGTTTACAACCTTGCCGAGAGCGCGCTTGAATCCCAGTTCGTGCGAACCGCCCTCCCCGGTGTGAATATCGTTCGCGAACGAACGGAACACCTCGCTGTTGAAATCGGTGGTATATTGAAACGCGATCTCCACCATAATATCATCCACTTTATCGCTCAGATAGATTATATCGGGGTGAAGCACCTCCGCGCCGCGCTTTTTGTTAAGCCACTCAATATAAGAACGGATTCCGCCCTCGTATTGCATTGATTCCTCGCGGATATTGTTCTCGTCGCGCAAATCATGAAGATTGATTTTAAGTCCCGCGTTCAGAAATGCCTTTTCACGCAGACGTTCATTTAATATTTCATAACTGAAAATTGTTGTATGGAAAATTGTTCCATCGGGCTTGAATGTAACGGTAGTCCCCGTGTGGTCGGTATTACCTATGATTTTGATAGGCTCGGAGTACTTTCCGCGCTCAAAATGCTGAAAATGAACGTTCTCGCCATCGTGGATCTCAAACTCCAACCACTCGGAAAGAGCGTTTACAACAGACGCGCCAACGCCGTGCAGACCTCCCGAAACCTTGTATCCGCCGCCGCCGAATTTACCGCCCGCGTGGAGTATCGTAAACACCATTGTTGCCGCAGAAATACCCTCGGCACGGTTAATTCCCGTGGGAATGCCGCGTCCGTTGTCAATAACGCGGATAATATCCCCCGGAAGAATCGAAACATCAATCTCGGTACAGAACCCCGCAAGCGCCTCGTCTACGGCATTATCAACGATCTCATACACAAGGTGATGCAGTCCGCCCTCACCCGTAGAGCCTATATACATACCCGGAGTCTGCCGAACAGGCTCCAGTCCTTTCAGTGCTTGTATATCGTCCGCGCCGTAGTTGGCGTCTAAAACCTTTTCATCTTCTGCCATTTTTTCCTCCCTAAGAGCCTGTTTAGTATCTCTCCGCACGCATCTTTCTTGCATCTTTTGCGTATTTCTTCGTTGTTTTTTCTTGAAATACATCAAGTATGTCTGCGAAAAAACGCCTCAAAATCCGCAAAATCTGCTGCGAAATCTGCACACCTCGAGATACTAAACAGGCTCTAAACGCAAATCACCTATATTATATATAGTATACCACAAAATTCAAAAAATTGCAAGTATTTTACTTGCATAATTCATATTTTTATCGTTATTTAGTGACAATTTACCCCGATTTACCACCCTTATTCCGCTTGCAGATTGTGCTGTTTGAAACATTGGAAATATAGGTATTCCGTTCGGTAACGATAAAGCTCTTCGGCATATCCTCCGAAACGTTGACGATTTTTCCCGATTTCTGGCACAAATTAAGATACTCCGCGGTGATTTTACTCACGGAGCATTCTTCAATATCAAAAATCCCGACTATATCGTCATCTCTGACGGTAAAATCGCCGCCCAAATGCAAAAACATAATACCCTCCGTCAAATCTTTTCAAAAACGGAAGTATCCACACCGAAATTACGCTCCGCCAAAAATCTCAAACCATTGTTGTAACGCCGCATACGAGATAATGTTTTCTCATCATAAGACTTAATTCGACTTAAATCGCTGTTATGCAGCATATCTGCGATTTTTACATCAACCGCTATGGGATCCGAAGACAAAATCTCAAGATATTCGGAATAATCTACCGATTTGCTGTGCGTAATCAGCCGAACAGACTCGGCAACCCGCGGATCTATGCCCTTATCAATCAGCATATCAACCGTATAATCCGTATCCTCGACCACATCATGCAAATATGCCGTACAAATCCGATAGGTACACGAAAATTGAGAAGCCACCGCTGTCGGGTGATTGATATACGGATTTCCTCCCTTATCCACAGCACCGTTATGAGCAATCCTAGCCAAATCATATGCTATCTCGGTATCCAAAACATTCGGTCCATAATTTGGAATGTCCTTTAATGATTTTAACCCGCGTGCGTCCAATATGGACTTGAAAATCGCTTTATTTTGCTTTTCAAGTTCAAAACATTGCTGTTGTATCGTCATAAAACTTCTCCCCCTATTATACTGAAAATTAATACATAAAGTAATAAATTTCAAATTTATTACGATTTATATGGATTTTATCTCGGTAAAAACCCCGTTTTCGGTATTCCATGCTTTGCCGCTCTGTAACGATGAAAGGTCATTAATATTACAGCAGGTAATAAATACCTGAGAATTTTCAATATGGTGAATTACATAATCCCGCCGAACAGAGTCCAGCTCGCTTAAAATATCGTCCAGAATCACCACCGGATTGGTCTTGTTCCTCCGACGAATAATTTCCGCCTCGGAGAGCTTGAGCGCAAGGGCTACACTGCGTAACTGTCCCTGTGAGGCAAAATCACGCGCGGGCATTTCATTTACAAAAAAGTTTACGTCATCACGGTGAATCCCCGTCAATGTGTAATGCAGCTTCATTTCCGAGCGCAGATTCTTTCGCAATTCCGCAAGATACATAATATACAGTTTGTCTAAATCATTAAAGTTTATACTATCAGACTTGAACGCAGAGCTTTGATACTCCATTTTAAGCGTTTCCACTCCGTTTGTCAGCTCGGAATACACGTCTGCCGCGCACTTCTTCAGAAATGAAAAATACTTCAGCCGCCCGTAAGTCACGTTAATTCCCTCGGTAGTGAGGACATCGTTCCACGGTTCAAGCTGCGCCGCCAGTGTTTTCTCATTGCCATCGTGATTGGACAATAGAATATTCCGCTGCTTTAATCCTTTGTTATACCTCGACAGCTTCTTTAGATGTGTTTGCGTCTGCATTAAAGCCACATTATCCAGATAATCCCGCCGCAGCTCCGGAGAACCTTTAATCAAATTCAAATGTTCCGGTATAAAAATAACGTATTTTAACACTCCGTATAATTCCGCAGCGTCCTTCATCTTGATTCCGTTGTAAGATATAATGACATTATTTTTACGAATCGTATAATCTATCAGATTTTCACGCTCCGTAATATCGTCACGGAAATACAACTTGATACGAACCTCAGCTTTGGGATCGTCCGCGGGAATATACTGTGAAAAACGAACACGCCGGAAGCTCCCCCCCAGGCAAACCGAAATAGCCTCACAGAGATTGGTCTTGCCTTGAGCGTTGCGCCCGACGAAAATATTCAGATCCTTATTAAAGGAAAGCTCCGTTTCACGGATATTCCGAAAATTGCTAATATATATTTTGGTAATATACATTATCAGCTTTCGGATTTTTCGGCTTCAGCGGCGCTTTCATCATAAATTACCTTGTACTTCTTATTTTTGTACTCGATAATATCTCCCGGCTTGATTTTCTTGCCGCGCTTGACGCAGCACTCACCATTAACATTAAATTCGCCCAGATCGACCAGAATCTTCGCGCGGGCACCTGTTTCCGCAAATCCCGCAAACTTAACCAGTTGGTCGAGCTTAATCGAGGGAGTTGTAATTACAATTTCCTTGATTTCATCCATATTTTTCCACCTCTTATCTAAATTTGCAACCCGGTAAGCTATCTTACTCGGATAAAGCTATTTTGCAGATTATTTAAGCCGCATCGGAAGCAGCAAAAACGTAAAATCGTTGCCCTCCATCGGAACAATGAAAACCGGCGCGACCGCAGACGAAGTAAGAACCATCTTCACGGTATCGCCCTCGGCGGCTTTGAATGCCTCCAGCAAAAATCTCGCGTTAAAACCGATTGCTATCGGCTCACCATTATACTTAATATTGATAGTGTCGTTGATTTTACCAAGCGCCGTCTTACAGCTTATATTCAGTGAGTCGCCGCTGAACTCACACCGCAGCGAGGTCTTGTTTTTCTCATTGATAAACAGCATCGAACGGTCGAGAACCTCGATAATCTCGCGGCAGTTGATTTCCGCGAAAACCGTTTCATTGTACTCAAGATGCTTTTTATAGTCCAGAAATTCGCCGTTTATCAAGCGGGAAATCATTGTGTAGTTGTCAATCTTAAAGGTAATCTGATTCTTATCTATACAGATAGTAATAGTTTTATCATCTTCGTCTGAAAGTAAATGAATCAGTTCCTCCAATGTCTTTGCCGGAACAATAAACTGAATGTTCTCATAATTCATCGGCTCACGGCGAAGCGCAATACGGATTCCGTCCACTCCCACGACATTCAGCACGTTGTCGCAAATTTCAAACATACACCCGGTAAGCGCGGGTTTGGTGTCATTTGCCACCGCGCATGCGTATTTCGTCTGCATTATCATATTTTTCAGCGTTTTTTGCGATATGATAAAGCCTTGCTCTCCACTCGCCTGCGGCACGGGAGGATACTCGTCCGCGCGCATACACATAACCGACATCTCGGTTCTCCCCGCAGAGATTGTTGCCGCCTTGCCGTCCTCAATATCAAAATCAATTACAGTGGTTGGCATTTTTCGAATTATATCGCACAGCATTCTCGCGTTTACAACCGTGCTACCGTTTACCTCGCCCTGAACTGCGATCTCCGTGCGGATTCCAATCTCAAGATTGTATCCCGTAATGGACAACAATCCCTCGTTAAGCTCCATCAGCACGCCTTCAAGTGCCGCTATCGTTGATTTGGAGGCAGCCGCTTTTGACGTTGTTGTCACCGCCTCCAATATTATACTCTTGTCACAACTGAATTTCATAATTTTCTCCTTATATAATAGAGATTATGCTGGGGGCTCTGTCCCCAGACTCCCCGCCAAAGGGGCATGCCCCTTTGGAATCCCAATTCCCAATACTGCGGTAATTATGATTCACACCTTTTCGCTGTACGGTTATGAGTGGGTTTTAAAATCTCGATAATTTATTATAATTATAATTATTATTTATTTATAATAATCATAATAATGTCGGTGAAATCTGTGGAATATTTTGCAAAATGTTTGTCCAAGCCGCCTTAAAAGCATTTTTTATTCAACATCGTACTGTTGAGTAAAAGTGGATTAAGTTGAAAAGTTTTTGGATTTCAACTTACGGTTGAATACAGTTGAAATGTTTGTTGAATTATTGCAAAATTCTCTGAAATTTTCAACATCGTTATTGATTGGTCTTGATGTTCTTGATGATGTCCTCCACCACAGATTTGAAACTGCTGTCGCGGTCCATTTCCGCTTTTATGGATTTTATCGCGTATACCACCGTTGAGTGATCTCTGCCGTTGAACTTCTGTCCGATTGCCTCATACGGAAGCCCGGTAACGTCCTGAATCACGTAGATAGCGACCTTTCTTGCCTGGGAGATGTTTGCGGTTCTCCGTTGAGAACGCATCTCGTCCGGGTCAACGTTGTAGATTTTCCCGACCTCGCTGATTATCTTCTCAACGGTTATGGGGATAGGCTGATGTTCCGTTACGATGTCCTTGATCACGTTTTGCGCAACCGCAATTGTCGGCTTCATCTGAGAAACCATATAAAGCGCGTTCAGCTTGGTGACAACACCCTCAATCTGACGGATATTGGACTTCAGCTTGGTGGCAATGTAATCAATTACTTCCTCGGAGATATTAAAATTCAGCAGTTCTGCTTTACGCTGAATAATTGCGATTCTTGTTTCGTACTCCGGCGGTTTTACATCGGCGATAAGTCCGCTGGAAAAGCGGGTTTTCAAGCGGTCGGAGATAGACTTGATCTCTTTTGCGGGGCGGTCAGACGTCAGAACGATAACCTTGTTCTGCTTGTACAGCTCATTAAATATATGGAAGAACTTCTCCTCAGTCTGGTCCTTTCCCGCGATAAACTGTATATCGTCAATTAAAAGCGCGTCGGCACTTCTGTATCTGTCATCAAACGTTTCCACGCTGTTTGACGAAATGGAGTGCAGAAACTCGTTTGTAAACGTTTCCGCCGGGATATATATAATATTGATACCGGGGAAGTTTTTCTGCATTTCAAATTGAATCGCCGAAAGCAGATGCGTCTTTCCCAGACCGGAATCCCCGTAGATAAACAGCGGATTGTATTTCTCATGTTGCTTTTTGGACACCGCCTTTGCCGCAGCAAACGCAAGGTTATTTGACGGTCCGACAATAAAGTTGTCGAACGTATATGTAACCTTTTTATCAATAATATCGACCGTTTCATTGACGGGTTCGGCATTGATCATATCCGCAATGGAGGTCTTCGGCGAGGTGAGCTTTTCATCTATTATTATTTTCACTTTCACCGGTACACCGAGAATAGTTTTAAGCTGCTCCTCAATATAGGGACGATAAAGCGAGTTCAAGGTATCGCGCTTAAATTCCATATCTGTTGCAAAAATGAAAGAATTATCCTCCATTTTCACGGGAATCAGCGGATCTAGCCATAATTCTCGCGCGTTGTTGGAAATGTCATAAGCGTTGACACAATTTTCCACAACGCATCTGTAAATATCCGAAAGAGATGTCAAAGAGTTCATTTTTTCTCCACCAGTCTAATGCAAAATGTTATATTTTAATTATAACATATATAATAATGAAATGCAAGCAGAAATAGCAACAGATTTTATTTATATAATCTGTGAATTTTCAACAAAAAAAATGAATTTTTAACATAATTTTCTTGTATTAAAGAAATTTTCAAAAGTTTTCAACATTATAATGATGAAAACCTAAAAAAATATATTACAGTTGGAAAAATTATTTTATATTGTTGAAAACTCGGTTAAAAGTGTGAATAAGTCGCTCTTTTCCGTATTTTTTCGGATAATTTTTTCACATAATTGTTGAAAACTCGGTTGAAATTGGTTAAAATTAACTTCACAAACCCGGAATTATACACTTTGTTAAAAATTTCACTTACGATTTTACGTGAATCAAACAATGCATATCAAGTTACTATGTTGAAAACTTATTAACGAGGAGAAAAAATTGCCATTTTTTCTTCAAAAACAGACACTTTTCAACAATGAAAGTGTGGAAAGCTTGTGAATTTGGTTGAAAACTCGGTTAAAAGTGTTAAAAAACGTGATTATTTAACCAAACCGAAATTATGTGGATAAGTTATAAACAATGTTGAATACCCCGTTAAATTTCTGTGGAGAACAGAGTTTTCAACATCTGACTGTTAAATGTTGAAAATTTTATTTCAAATTTTAGAGTTTTTTCTATCATTATAAAACAAAAACCCCGAATTGATTCGGGGTCAGGGGGAGCAGCCCCGAACCCATAATGCAGGTAGAAGCCCTGCGCCCCAAGGTGTGGGGGGAAAACCCGTAGGGGAGTGGGGGAGTCCCCCATTTTTGCCGGATTGCTGAGCATTTCTCGCGAAGCGAGAAATGTCAAGGCTTGGCAACAACGCTCTGCGCTGCAGGCGCAGTTAACGTTGTCCAAGACTTAGCCCGCTCCCCGAAGGGTTGTCCCCCGCTATCCGCGCCGAGGGCGCAGCTCCCCGAGATGTGGTTTATATACAAACTGAAACCCCGAAGCAATTGATTCGGGGTTTATCGACAATATGAAAATTAACTTTTTCTATGGTTCTCTTAATATAGATTATTGAGAATGATCTCGGCGATTTTATACAGAGGGGCTTGAACCTCTACCGCTCCGCACTTGTAAGCCTCCATCGGCATACCGTACACAACACAGGTTTCTTTGTTCTGACCAATGGTGAACGCTCCGCGCTGGCGCATTTTAAGCAGACCGTCCGCTCCATCGCGACCCATACCCGTAAGAATTGCGCCTATGGCAAGCGGTCCGGCAACGTCCGCAACGGAGTCGAACATCACGTCCACGGAGGGACAATGCCCCGAAACCTTCTCACCGGGCTTGGAGGATATATACCAGCCGTTAACGTCCTTACACAGGCGCAGATGACGCTCGCCCGCGCCTACTACGATCAGTCCTCTGCGCAGACGTTCGCCGTCTATTGCCTCTTTGACCTCCATCTTGCAGGAGCGGTTAAGACGCTCGGCATATAGCTTTGTGAATCCCGCGGGCATATGCTGCACAATAATCACGGGTGGAGTATCTGCCGGGAACTGGCGAATTACCTGTTCAAGTGCTTCGGTGCCGCCGGTAGACGCGCCCAACGCTATAATAGCCTCGGATTTTTTCAGTTTTGTGTGCTTTACAGGTGTTGAAACGGGTGCTGCCGGTTCTTCACTTGGCTTGGGAGCGTTTGACGCGGCAATATATTGCGCGCTTTGCGATACTACCTTTTCCGCCATAGCTGCCGTTTTCGCGGCACTGGTAATCGTGTTCGATGCAGTTGATGAAGCGGGCTTTGGCGGATTTATGTCAATTTTAGCGTTTGGATGATTGGTTTTATATGCGCGGCGAATCGCTCCGCACAGTTCTTGCGCAAACGCTTCCATATCCTTGTTGGTACGTGCGGCGGGCTTGGCAAGAAATTCCACGGCTCCTGCCTCTTTGCACGCGGATTTACGCTCGTCTGAGCTTGAAACCACAATGGTTGGAATATAATACTGCGGCAGCAGACGCTTGAGGAATGCCACACCGTCCATTCGCGGCATTTCCAGGTCGAGAGTCATAACATCCGGCTCAAATTTGAGGATCATATCCCGCGCGGAGTAAGCGTCGCCCGCTTTCCCCACGATTTCGATCATATCGTCTTGACGGATATAGCGCGTCAGAACTTCCCTGAAAAGTATAGAATCGTCAACTACTAACAATTTAATTCTATCCATAAAATCACCTTACTTTTATACGGATTGTATAATAAATTTTGATTTCTCCCCGCCGGTTGCAGGGAGAAATCAAAATTTAACGCGGAATTATTACTCCGGTTTGCGGTAAATCGCGGGCTGGATATAGTTGAATCTGGTTGCGTTACGGTTTACGCTTTCCGCGTGACCGATGTAGAAATACCCGCCGGGCTTAACTACATCATAGAACCGCTCTACAAGTGCTTCTTTGGTGGGTTGGTCGAAGTAAATCATTACATTGCGGCAGAAAATCAGATCAAATGGTTTTGCCTTGTATTTTTCGGGCATCTGATCCATCAGGTTGAACGTCTTGAAGATAACCTCGTCTTTTATCCCTTGACAAATCTCGTATTTTCCGTTGCCAAGGTTATTGAAATACCGAGTTTTCCAATCATTGGAAAGACCTTTCATTCCCTCCTCGGTATAGATTCCCATCTTAGCCTTGCCGATTACATTCTGGGAAATATCGGTTGCCAGAATACGCGTATCCCACTTGCCCTTATCAGCGCCGAAATACTGGTCGATAAGCATAGCGGTGGTATAGCATTCCTCGCCGGACGAACAAGCCGCGCTCCAGATTCTGATTGTGTGATCCTTTTTGCAGGTTTCTGTCATATACGGCAGAATCGTGTTCTTCAAAAAGGTATAATGCTCCGGCTCACGCATAAAGAACGTATGGTTTGTCGTGAGCTTATTTAATATAGTAGTGACTTCCGCGCCCGATTTATCGGCAGCGACCGCGTCCAGATATGCATTGTAATCCTTGAAACCGCGGTCCTTCAGCATATTTCCGAGTCTGCCCTGAACCAATACCTTCTTTGCGGACAGATTTATCCCGAAATTATCGTACATATACTTAACAAGACGCTGAAATTCGGCTTCGGTAATTTCCAGGCTCACGACTTATGCCTCCTGTTCGTCAAGCAATTTTGCCACATCGAGGATGAGCTTGGTTTCTCCATTTTCCCCTCTTATCATATATTGTATAAAGTCGTTGACATTTACATTCTTGTTTTCGGGAGCTGCCGAAATATCGCCAGTGTGAATATCCTCAACGTCCTCAACACTGTCAACGATAATACCGATAGAGGTATCGTTGAAATCCAATGTAATAATGCATGTACGCGGCGTATACGGAATTTCGGGCTTGCCGAAACGTGTGCGGATATCAACAATGGGCACAACCTTTGAACGCACGTTGATTATACCTTTAATATAGTCTGGCACATGCGGAACCTTGGTAATGTGCGACATTCCGATAATTTCGAGAATATACTGAATCTCGATTCCGTAAATCTGGTCGCCGATATTAAAGGTCATAACCTTTCCGAGAATGCTGTTGTCTGCCGCGAGTTTTCTGTCGCCCGACTGCTGTTTCGCGACAGCCTCTTTTATAACATCATTAGTCATTTCTATTTATCCCCCCGATTTTAATTTGCTGCACTCAGCCGTCGGATTTGTTCTCTCCGTTTCACTTCGTTCACAAATCCTCGCAGAACCTCGCAATTTGAAAATCTGAAAACGCGCAAGCCTCGCTTTGCTCGTTTGCGCTCGCTAAGTGCGAACTCAATTTTACTAATTTTCGTTCGCACTTACGTTTCAGATTTGGGCTGCTTCGCTCCCCTGCTTCGGTTCTGTCGGCTTGCGCACAGCATTAACCAATAAGTGTGTTGGTATCAATGATAAGCGAAATGCTGCCATCACCCATAATAGTGCAGCCCGAAAGTCCCTCGCCCTTGATGTTGTAGCGTGACAGATATTTCGGGAACGGCTTTACAACTACCTGCTGCTCGCCAATCAATTTATCCGCGAAGATGCACATACTCTTATTGTCGGTTTCAACCAACAGCAGAATGCCGTCTTCGAGCTTGGTGACATCTGTATCGATGTTGAATTTCTCGTGCAGACGCAAAATCGGATAGCAGATACCGCGAATCATAATCATTTCGTTTCCGCCTGTGTCACGGAGAATCTGCGATTCCTCAATTTTGAAACTCTCCTTAATGGTAGAGATCGGCACTGTAAATACCAAATCGCCGACTGTAATTTCCATACCGTCGATAATTGCCAGCGTCAGCGGAATCTTGATGATAAAGCTCGTGCCCTCGCCCTTCTTGGAATCCACGATAATTGTACCATTACACTTCTCGATGTTCGCCTTTACAACATCCATACCAACGCCGCGTCCCGAGAACTCGGTAACCTGTTCGTTGGTGGAGAATCCCGGCAAGAGAATCAGGTTCTGAATTTCCTTTATGGAATACTCGTTTTCGGGTTTGGTAAGCAAGTTCATCTTGCGTGCCTTTGCCATAATCTTATCGGGATCAATACCCGCTCCGTCATCGGATACGGTAATGATAACCTCTCCCGAAGCGTTCTGAGCGGTCAGTTTGAGAGTGCCCTTTTCGGGTTTGCCCGCATATATTCTGTCCTGAACGTTGTCCTCGATGCCGTGATCCATACAGTTGCGGACAAGGTGCATCAGCGGATCCTGGAGGCTGTCAACTATGGACTTATCAACCTCGGTATCCTCTCCTTCAAGCAGAAAATCAACATCTTTATTGAGTTTCTTACGCATATCGCGGACGATACGGTTCATCTTCTGGAATACGCCCGCAAGCGGAACCATTCTGATGGACATTACGGTATCCTGAAGCTCGTTGGTCAGCTTTTTCAGGTCGCGCGCCGCCTTGTTGAAGCTCTCCAGCTCCAGACCCTCGAGGTCGGGATTGGAGATAACCATCGACTCGGTGGTGATGATCTCTCCGACAATATCATGCAGCGCGTCCAGCTTTGCCAGATTTACGCTGATAAGGCTTTGCTTTTGTGCGCCGCCCTGCGCTTGTGCATTCGCGTTTGCGACAGCCGCCTGCGCCTTTTCAATGGAAGCGTCCGTGGGAGTCGCGGGCTTGGGTTCGGGCTTAGGCGCGGGTTTTTCCACCTTAAGCTCGGTCTTTGTCGGTTCGGGCGGGATTTCCGCCTTGGGTGCGGTCTCCTCAGCCTTGGGTGCGGTATCTGCCGGCTCGTTCAGTATCTCGTAGGACTGCACGTTAAGCGCGGTTTCTATAAGGTTAAGTACATAGCTGTCCTTGCCGTCATTTGCTGTGAATGTAATAAGGAATCCGTTCTCAACGATTTCCTTGGAGCTTTCGCCGTTGGTTTCAACATCGCTCGGATAAAATTCGAGGAATGAACACTCATCGCGAATGGTGTTGATCAACAAGAACGCGCGAAGATTTTCCATCTGGCAGCCGTCATCGAAGAATACGCGTACGGAGATCTTTCCGTCGCTTACGGGCGCAGACTCGCTTTTTGCCGCGGCGGGAGCTGCCTCGGACGCGGGAGCTGCTTCTCCCGACGCCTCGGAGTTCAGCTTATCGCGAGCCTTGATCAGCTTGTCGATAAGGTCGTCAAAGTTCATCAGTTCGTATTCGCCGCCTATATTATTCTGAATCGCCTCAATCTGCGCCTTATAGGAGTCGGAAACCTGGAATACGAGGTCGTACACAAAGCTAACGTCCGTGATAACATCGGGATTCTCGCGAATTACGAAGAACATATCCTCCGCTTTATGCGCCAATACCGAGAGATTATCAAAGCCCATCATCGCGGAAGAACCCTTGATGGTGTGCATTATGCGGAAAATCTCCTTGATATCATCGCTTTCAAAGGCGTTTGCCTGCTCTGTACGCAAAAGTATTTCGTCCAACTGTTCAAGCAAAGAGTTGGTTTCGTAGAAATACATATCAAGCATAGCTTCCATGCCGGATTCAATTTTTGCCATAATTTCATTTCCTTTCCGAATACGCGCAAGGCGTTTATTTGTTTAATTTAATTATATATTAAGAATCCGCCGTTTTTACGGATCGTATAAAAACAAATTTTTATATGCTCCGTAGAATTTTTAGCAAAGATTCTGAATTTTTTTCAAAAAAGCCCTTTATTATTTCGTCAGAATATGTTAAAATAGAGGTAACGAATAAATTCCGTTTGGGAGGAATATACCATGGCACAAATTCCACAGATAAATAACCCCATAACCTCAAAGAACTATAATTACAGTCCGCGCCAACAGGACGCTAATACCGAACCGTTTGACATCGTAAAGCTGACGGGCGTGGGCGCGGCGGGCGTAAACTCCGACGCGGCTTCCAGAAGCCGGCTTGAAATGGGCAACCGCGAGCTTATCCCGCTGCAGGTTCAGGTCGCCAAGGATCCCACTCTCGCGGTGGAGATGCTTAAGGATTTACTTAACGTAGAGGTGCTGAATCAAGCCCTTATCACCGGTCACACCGAGCTGTACGGCAGTTTGGAAAATCTTGCCAAAGAGCTGTACGTAACCCCGGAACAGCTTGTACAGGAGATTCAGAACCAAGAGCAGCAGAACACGATGTTCTCGGGTCACGAGTTTTACGATGTTCTGCGCGAGGTGGCTCAGACCACCACCGATCCGAATACCAAGGAGCTTGTTGGAAATCTGCTGAAATCGATAAACTTCGCTCAGAACAGAAACGAAATTCTCGGTGCGCTGCGCGCAAACCTCAAGTTCCTGTCGGAGTATTACTCTCCGAACGAGAAGCTCTCCGAAAAGCTGCTGAATCTGTCGCAGGAGTGGGGCGCGGACGATGCCGAGCAGTACTTCGACTACCTAAAGGGAGAAACCCTGGGAATCCTCAAGGAGGTAAGCGGAAGTCTGCTGAACGATGATAAGACTCAGATGCTTATTCCGCTGATTACGCACAACCTGTCGCGTTATAACAACAGCCCGTATATGTGCAAGGAGTATTTTAATCTCCTGTTGACGCAAATCTCCTCGGGAACTCTGCGCGAATCACTCCGAAACTCCTTCAACCGCCTGTATTCGGCGATTTTCGACAAGAATCCGATGCAAAATCCCAATGTTCGGACTATGGAAGATGTCGAGAATATGCCCGAACAATCTCCTACTAATAATTATACTACAAATTCTTCACAAAATCAACCACTTTCACCCGATTCTAATGGGAAATTTTTAGATTTTGATGGGGAAAATGATGAATTTCGGCAAAATGTCAAAAATTCAGATGAAGATTTTGTTGAAAATGTAGAAAATAATAAATCGGATTTGGAGGGTGTTGAACAAAATCAGTCCGAATCCAAGGAAGAGAACGCAGAACTTTCAGGTTGGCATAAGGTTCTGAACGAAACTATGAGCGAAAACGGATATATGAATCAGCTCAAATCGTCGGGGTACAATGTCGAGCATATTTTGTCGGCATATAACCGCGGGAGAATCAGCGGAATGGACGCGTTGAAAGAGCTTGCCGAAGGGCTGTTTTTGGAGAATCCCGATTATAATGAAGCGGCAAACGCGATGTTGGCGGATTTTTCCAAGATAAACACTATGCAGGAGCTTATCGACCAACTGAACGGAATGCTCCGCGATATGCCCGATATTCCGCTCAGAGAGCGTCTTTTCGGAGTGTTTGTTGACATAATCGAAAAAATGGCGGTTAAAAACGAGCTTCCCCAGCATGGAATCCGTCCGCCTGTAAGCTCCACATTGGATAACCTCACGGATTTCATTCAGCAGAATATCAACAATCCCGCGTTGAAGTCACTGGACAGCTTTAATGCCGCGAATCTGCTGCAAAGTCTGCTTAACGCTCCGGGAGTATTCACTCCGCTTGCGCATTATATCTTACCGCTCGATGTCGGCGGAACACGCGCGTTCGGAGAACTTTGGGTGGATAATGACGAGAACAATCCCAATAATACCCCCGGCACTCAGCGAAATTATCATTTATTCCTGACGTTTGATGTGGAGAGTATCGGACGCTTTGAATTGGATATGTACGCTCTCGGTGAGGAAGTCAATCTGTCGCTGCTCTATCCGCCGCGGTTTGAAAAGGAAATCGAGCCGATGAAGGACAGAGTAACCAAGATTATCCGAGGCAGCGGCTACTCCGCGCGGACATTTGAAACCGCGCCTTTGAAAAAGCCGCATAACCTTGTTGAGGTGTTCCCGAAAATCACCGATAAGAGAACGTCATTAAACACAAGAGTATGATGATAGTTGAATTTGAATAAGGAGAATATTATGCCTAAACAGAAACATCCTATGCCCCCCGCAAATAACAAGCGTCTGTATGGACACAACGCGGCGGTGGCTTTGAAGTACAATCCCGATATGAATTACGCGCCCGTGGTGGTAGCCTCGGGATTGGGAGAGTTGGCGCAGAGAATCGTCAACATCGCGGACGAGGCGGGAGTTCCTGTGTATCGTGACGACAGCGTTGCCGCGCTGTTGGTAATGCTGAACGCGGGCGAAACTATCCCCAAGGAGCTGTATCAAATCGTTGCCGCGATTTATGCCGAGGTGGTGTATACGTCCGATAAGATGAGAAACGGAAAGTAAAAATCTTGACAATCGGGATTTTTGAAATTTGTAGGAGGACAAATGCAGGAGTCTGTTTTAAGATTACGGGAATTGGGTGTACCGCCTAAGGGATTTGAGAGTAATGAACCTCAAACCGATGAGGTTGCTCAGATATGGGATGATTGGATTGATGCGGTCGACTCCATAGAAAGACCGATAACATGGGAGGAAGCCGAGATACTTATCAAATGTTGTCCGACAGAGCCTATGGCTGAAGTTGAATGGGCGCTGCTGCACTGTATAGAAAGCGTTTTCAATTCCGAAAATATAGAATCGTTCAGAAAACTGATTGAGCAATGCAATTCGGATATGATGAGGGATTTGTTGACGCGTCGGCTTAATAACTATGTTAATAAGAGAAAATAATAGGTGAGTATTATCCTCCGCATTGTTTTTTCTGCATTCTCCGCCAGTTGACGAATCCGTAGATGTCATTGGCAAGAAACGCGGCAAAGCATACAACAACCGAGATGTATTTCATATTGTTCATTGCAGCCAAGCTCCAGAGGACAATCAGAACAACGTCATTAGCGGCGTATGCGGCGGCGAACAGCGGACTTCTGCGGAACGTCAGATACACCGCGAAGAAGCTCGTTGCCACAGAAAACGTGCTTGGAATGAGGTTCGCCGTGCCAAAATATTTTAATATGAAGAAGAACCCCACAGTTATAACGGCAGTGAGCGCGAGTGCTAATCCGATTTCCCGACGGCGGATTCGGTTTACGCGAACCTCATTTTTGCTGTATGGGTTTTTAATCCACGAGATAAGCGAGATTATCGACATCGGCATGGACATTCCGAGGTAGGTTATCATTTCGCCGTAATATGCGGTAAAAAACGAGATGATCCCATACAGAATACTGAACACGATCATCAGCACCATTCCCGTTGGTCTGCCCTTGGCGCAGAAAATCAGCGATGTTACGCCGACCAGCGAGGCGGCGAGGTTCAGGAAACTCCCACGGTCGAATATAAGGAACGCGGCGATTATCAGTCCCGAGGATATGCTCCACAAAAGGATTTCGGTTTTCGTAAACGATTTCAGCGGATTTTTCATTGGTAAGCTCCCTTTAAGTATCATAATCATACACTGAATTATACCACATTCAACATAATTTGTCAATATTCGTAATGAAAAGGGGTTGACAAAACGATTTGAGTGTGATATAATGAAAATGTCGAAAGACTAAATTAAAAATTTCCCACACAGGAATGACCCCCCGCGAGATGCCGCTCGCGGGGGGTCGAGTATGTGCTAGTGCTTTTTGTTGCCGGTTGAACCGTCAAGCCACTTGCCGATGTTATTGCTTATGTAATTTGCAATAACACCCGCTCCGACGGAATTCAGAAGAGCTATAATGGATTTTGCCAACTCCCACACAGGAATTCACCTCCTTTCGCGTTACTACGGGAGATGCCGGCAAGTCAATTATACCACATTCAACAAAATTTGTCAATATCCGTGAAATGCAAGAAAATCCCCGCCCGCAAACGCTGCGGACGGGGATTGTTTTACTTCTTCTTAACGGGAATCCAGATTTCGGTGTAATAGTTCTCATCGCTTATTCCGTTGGGGTAATTGCTTGGCAAATCGTACATCTCTATACAGATACCTGCGGCAATTTCATAGTTGGTCAACGCGGGCAGCCACTCCGAGAAGATTTTGGTGTTCACGTCCTGAAGAGCCTCGGGAGCAGGTCCTTTAATCGGGAAAACCGCCCAAGTCAGCGCGGGAATCGTCCGCACGGTCAGCCCCTCGGGAATATCCGCAGACGGGTTATACAGGTCGGCAACCAGATATTCAAACTCGCTTTCGCTGTCGCCATCGCATTTGATTGCGTCCTCGTGAATATTCACACCGAACATTCCGCAGACAAGGTTTCCGTTCTTGTAGTGTCCAAGCTCGGTCCAGAATTGGGTGATTCCCTGTTTTGCGTTTTCGTAGGTGAAGCTCTTTGCCACACCAAGAACCGAAAAGCTCTCTTTCTTGACTATTTTGTAATCCATAACATAACCGCCTTTCAAAGATAGTTTGATTTTCAGCGGCGCAAAAGCCTTTAGCATTGTAGAATTTTTTTGCACCATAGAGGGCATAACTCCATGGAATCGGTAAAACGCTTTCGCAAAGCTGTCGGGAGAATCGTAGCAATACTTTACCGCTGCGTCAATTACCTTTAAGTTTCCCTCGGCAAGCTCCTCCGCGGCGAGAGCCAGCCTTCGGTTTCGGATATATTCGCCGATCGTGAATCCGCAAAGCATTCCAAATCCCTTCTGAAAATAAAACGGGGAGATGTTTACCTGCCGCGCGATTTCCTCAACGGAAATATCCTCGGTTAAATTTCGCTCGATATACTCGATTGCCGTGCTTATTGCCTTTGTCCATTCCATTTCATCGCCTCCTGCTGTAATTCAAGTATACCATATGAATTGCAAATCGTCCCGACTTTGTGTGCTTATTTTTGTCCGTATTTTTAGTTCCCAATATTATGTTGATTTAAGTCGAACACAATTCGCTGTAAGGATATAGTGTTTTCTATATTATACCATATTTTTAGTTCCCAATGAAATGTTCATTTGAGTTGAAAGTTTCCGCTGTAATGATATTGCGTACTTTTTATTATACTGTATTTATGGAAATTTGTCAATATATGCGTAAAAATGGGTTGACAAATCCATTTTATTATGATATAATATAATTATATTTATATAAATTAAATTATAAAAAAGGAACGAAATAATTTGGGTCGAAAAACACAAGTTTCCAAAGACGTTATTTTGCAGACGGCATTAGAAATGCTTATTCGCGATGGATATTCAGCTATCAATATCAAAACATTATCAAAAGAAATAGGCTGTTCTACGCAACCTTTAGTTTGGCACTTTGATAATATGGACGGACTTCGCAAGGCATTGGCTGATTATGCGTTATCATATGCAAATAAAAAAATGTGTCCGTCTGCAGAAGGTGCGGTGAATGCTTTTGAGCAAGTTGGACGGGCTTATATAAAAATGGCTTTGAATGAACCCAATCTTTTTCAGTTTGTGTTTCTCAATGGGAGTGGCTGCTACCCTAAGGGCAATGCTGAAATGCTTACAAAGGACGCTGACCACGCAGAATTGATTGAGATGATTGCTAACGAATTTCAAATATCGGAACAAAACGCAGGGAAATATCTTCAAAATACTATCATCTATACACATGGATTGGCGACCTTTATTGCAACGGGTATGATGTGTTTGTCGGAGGAAGAAATAATGGCATTAATAAATCAGGCAGGGAGCAACTTTCTAATACAAGTAGGTGTTCCTTTGGATAAAGCAGGAGAAAAATAAAATGAATAAAGGAAAAATACATGCTTTGCGTAAGTCCTTTTTATGGGGCATTTACATTTTGCTATTTCCAATTCTTTCGGGTGTTCTATCGGAAATTCTTTCTCTGGGAACTATTGAGACATTATTTTTGCAAGGCTCATTTATGCTTGCATCTCTCGTTGTTCCTTTGATTTTTGTTTTAATCGGCAAGTGGAAATGGGAAGAAATTGGTTTTAGCAAGTATGATGCTAAGTGCAGCAGAAAAGCATATCATTTTCTTCCCCTCATTGCTATTTTTATTCCTGCAGCAATTCAAGGTTTTTATTTTAAATCTAAAATTTATTTATTTGGTAATTTGTTTTTATACTTGACGGTAGGGATTGCGGAAGAAATATATTTTCGTGGTATCATTCCAAAATATTTAAGTAAGGCATTTTCCGCTAAATGGATAATCATTTTTTCAACACTTATTTTCGGAATAGGACATATTGCAACTGCTTTTACTACAAGCAACGGTTGGGAGATTTTCTTGACGGTACTTAATGCTTTTCTTTTTGGTTGGTTGGCAATAGAAATGGAAATTATATCGAAAAACATTATTCCCATTATTATGTTGCATTTTTTATTTGATTTTGAAACAAAAATTGTTGTGATGAATGGAAGTACGCTGTTGATTGCTGAATGCGTAAGAGGTGCTATCGTATTCGCTGCTGCCGGTTGGCTTGCAATTGTTATTCAGAGGAATCTAAAACAGAGATACAGCTAGAGTTCAAAAACCAAAGAAGCGAGCGTATGCGCGTAGACAAAAACGTATAATAAAAGCATTTATGATTTTATTATACCACATTCAACAAATTTTGTAAATAAACCACGTTCACAAAAGAGAGCCCCCGCGATGGCAGCCGCGGGGGTTAAATATTCGATTTATCACCACTCGGCAGGGTCTTGCATTTGGCTTACAATATCCAGATGAACCAACAAATTCACTTTACGCAGATTTTCAACCTTTTCCTTACTGCCAAGGCTCAACAGCGGCTCATACGCGAAACATTCCTCATACGCGGGAACACCGAGCTTCTTCACCGCTTTTTCGTACAAATCCCACGACAATACCGTGTGCCTGAAATCCACGGTTTTCATTCTTCTCATCGTCACCGTAAAATTTTTGCCTAATAACACACTTTTTCGGAAAAAGCAAATGGTTTTGGAAATTTTTTGAAAAATCCATTATGTTGTATTCAGCAAATTTTGTCAATAAACCGCTTGACATTTCCAAGGAAATGTGGTAAAATATATATGTCTCTTACAGAGATACAATTTAATACGATGTTTTCTTTGCTTAACCATCGTAAAAAAACAAGGAGATTTTTTATGCAGAAAAACGAAATTTTCAACGTCAAAAACCTGACAAGACTCGCCCTTGTGGCGGCGGCATACGTGGCATTAACTCTCATGGTATACCCATTGGAGTACGGACCAATTCAGCTCCGATTCTCGGAGATTCTGGTTCTGCTGTGCTTCTACCGTAAGGACTATGCCGTTTCGCTGACCGTGGGCTGTCTGATTGCCAATATGTTCAGTCCGTATGGAGTGCTTGACATCATTCTCGGAACCCTTGCAACGGCAATTGCGGTATTCCCTATGTACTACACCAAGAACATATGGTTAGCGGCGATCCTGCCAATCGTAAGCAATGGCATAATCGTGGGATTTGATTTGTTCCTTTGCGGTGAGCCGCTTTGGTTCAGTATGGGCACGGTAGCCCTTGGGGAGCTTGTGGTTATCGGAATCCTCGGCACGGTGGTTTTCAAGTTCATTCTTGAGCGGAATCACGCGTTTATGCGGATTATTGGTTCTACACGCAGAACGGCTGAAAAGACTGCGGAGGTCTGAATTAACTGCCCGCATTTGGGGAATGGCTATGTTTTGTTCCTGTGGTTTACAACGGCATAACAGGAGATTCAAGAAAAATGAATTATTTTATTGAGGGATTGCAGGGTGCGGGCAAAAGCACCTTGGTTCAGCAATTAAGCGATAAATATCCAAAGCTAAAGGTGTTCCGTGAGGGTGATTATTCGCCCGTGGAATTGGCTTGGTGCGCATTCGTGACAACAAATCAATACGAAGAAATATTGAGGAAGTATTCGGATATCGAAAACGAAATCAAGGCGAATACGTTTTCGGAGCAAGACCGTAAAATTATTTGTTACACGCGAATAAGGACGGATAATACCGCATTTTACAAGGATTTGGAAAAATATGAGATTTATAATGGGAATCTCGGAATTACGGAATTTGAGGGTGTCGTCCTTTCAAGATTTAAGAAATGGAACGGCAATAATCAAGTATTTGAGTGCGCTGTATTTCAGAATATCATTGAAAATCTAATGCTATATCTGGAACTGACAGATGAAGAAATAGTGCGGTTTTACTCAAATATTGCCGAAACCCTTTCCGATAAAAATTACAAAATAATCTACCTTGATGCGGAGAATATCACTTCCTGTATTGACACAATAAAACGGGAGCGCATCGATAATGATGGGAATGAGGTGTGGTATTCGGCTATGATTCGGTATATCGAAAACGCTCCTTACAGCAAAAAGCATAGCCTGAACGGATTGGACGGACTTATCACACATCTTGAGCGAAGAAGAGCATTGGAACACAGAATTATTGAGATGTTTTTTGACAAAAATACAATAATTCTGCGTTCAAAACAATTCGATTTCTCGTCTTTGGAGATTGTCTGAATACAGAAACAAGGGAGGTAAGATTTCTTACCTCCCTGCTTCAGTTTGTGGAAAAAGTCAGTAACTCAGTGCGAGGGACAACCCTTCGGGGAGGGTGCCCCGAACCCCCGCGTTTCTGCGGGGGGACAACCCTTCGGGGGCGGGGGATTTCAAACCCTCGGGACGGAAAAGCCCCCGCCCCCCTTTTCCCCTCTCCCCCACCCCCTTTTTCCTGTGTCATCTGGGGAAAGTTGTGCCTATCGGCAACCGCCAAAAACGCTAAGCTCTCGGGCGCAGCCCGAGAGCTGATCAACCCCCTTTTTCCTGTTTCGTCTCGGGAAACTTGATTTTGTTCGTTATGCTCCAAATCGCAACAATATTTCATTGTTTTGCAGTTGTCGGAATGTTAAACTAAAATCGGCACAAGAAGAAACAATGTAACTCCATAATGAAACCGTGAACTTGTCTGTCTTGCCGAAAGTCAAGACGGCGGCTGTAGTAACACGCTCGGAAACGGGAATCATCTCGGATAGAAGTGGTAAGGCTTCTCGAAACCTCTCCAAGAATCAACGGGACCTGTCAGCGTCGAATAGCCCGTAAACCACGTATGTGTGACACCGTGCGTGGGTGTAACGTTCACGGATTCCGCCATAAAAAGACTTTATCTTTTTCGGTACGTATGGTTTTTCGCGATAATGGATTAAAACGCAAAAGGAGATTGCTGTGGCTTGTCACCCGCACGCCTAACTTGTGTAGTTCTTTGAAAATTAAATCATTTTTTTGGTTTTCTTGATTTGTTCATTTTTTCTCCAAGCCCTCCAGAAACGCCATTCCCTTTTTTGCCTGGGAATGCTCGTCACAATGTTTTATCCGATACAATTTGCCGTCCTTTACAAATCTTCCGCCTGTCTGGTGGAAGTCAAATTCCACATTGTTTTTCAGACACACCCCGCAGATTCTCCGAACCCAATCGAAGTCGCAGATTCTAGCGTTTTCGTAGGATTCGCCGCCAACGGAAACCTGCTCGATTTCTCCGCTTTGCAGATAACCGTCAAGCTCCACATATTCCAGAATCGGAGCGACAAAAATCAGTTTGTGGCGGATTTTCGCGTTTAGGAGAATCGGCAGCCGCTTGTCCGCCATCTCCTGATTCTCGCAGCTTACCGCTATTACCACATTGTCCCAGCCCTCGCCCCAATCCTCGGGAACGCACTCCGCGAACCGCTCTATCCGCTTTGTCGGAATCAGGAACGTAACATCGCCGCGCTGTCGAATCATATCCCACGCTTCGCCTCGCCATTCGTCCGCCTCCTCAATAAAGAAGTCGGACGTAAAGCATGAGCCGAGAACCGTTCCGGGCGGAATTTTGTATTGCCCGTGACGGTCTTTTTTTATCGGATTGTTAAAGCTCGTTTTGTTTTTGACTACCACGCTTGCGTTTCTGTCACGCAACGCGTCCAGATAGTAAACGTAACAATTCTTGCAGCCGGGACTGCACCGATGACAGCCGTGCCACGGATTCCACTGCATACTAGACATCTTCCAACCTATACACACAAGCGACCCTATTCCCCGCCTCGCCGCTTTCATTCCTGAAAACATACAATCGTCCGCACTTCGGACATCTCCAGACATTGTAGTCATTCATCTGCGCAAGGTCGATAGTGTCTATTGTGTCCTCTTCGAGAATCTCGTTCATACGTCTGTCGGAATAGACGGAAAACTCAATGTCATTCGGGATTTCCCCGTTCCACATATCTTTCCCGCATTTGCAAAGTAAGTGCATAATTACTCCTTATCTAAATGGCAAATTCAAAACCACACAAACGAGCGAAGCTCGTCTGTGTTCGCTAAGCGAGCCGCAACACTGTTTCACGGTGTTCGCCGGCAACACGATGTTGCTGGCGACCGCCCAAAGCGCGGCAAGGATGCCGCGCTTTGGGCGGTCGCTATAGCTTGCGTTTTGAATTTTCACTAATCACTGATAACTTGCTTGGGATTATAACGCGCAAAACTCGCACCCCATAAGGTTCATAACCATGCAGCGACAACTCTAAATCTAAAATCACACGATATTGGGAACCGGGATTCCAAAGGGGCAATGCCCCTTTGGCAGGGGGTGTGGGGGACTCCGTCCCCCACATTTCCCGCGTTTTCTGCAAACATCGCCGCACAAGTGTACCTTGCGCGGCGGATAGAAATTATTTTGCGTAATCCACGGTTCTGCTTTCTCTTATCATATTGACCTTGATCTGACCGGGATAGTCCATCTCGTTTTCGATTCGCTTGGCGATCTCCCGCGTGAGAACTTTCATAGTGTCATCGTTGACTTGCTCGGGCTTGACCATTATGCGGATTTCACGACCCGCCTGAATCGCAAAGGACTTATCAACTCCGCTGTAAGAGTTGCAGATCTCTTCGAGCTTTTCAAGACGCTTGATGTAGTTCTCGTAGTTCTCGGAGCGTGCCGCGGGACGAGCCGCGCTGATTGCGTCCGCCGCCTGAACCAGGCACGCGATTACCGTGCGGCATTCCACATCGCCGTGGTGAGCCTCTATCGCGTGAACAACTTCGGGGTTTTCCTTGTACTTTTTGCAGACGTCAACGCCAATCTGAACGTGAGAACCCTCAATTTCGTGATCCAGCGACTTTCCAATATCGTGCAGCAGACCCGCTCTTCTTGCGAGAGCCGCGTCCACGCCAAGCTCGCTTGCCATAATCCCCGCGAGGTGAGCCACCTCGATGGAGTGGTCGAGTACGTTTTGACGGAACGAAGTTCTGTATTTAAGCCGTCCGATAAGACGTACCAGCTCGTGGTTCAGACCGTTGACATTTGTTTCCATAACGGCGCGTTCGCCCTCTTGCTTGATTCGCAGTTCCACCTCGCGGCGAGCCTTTTCAACGGTTTCCTCGATTCTTGCCGGGTGAATGCGCCCGTCTTGAATCAAACGTTCCAAAGCGATTCGCGCAATCTCACGGCGAACGTGGTCAAAGCAAGACAGCGTAATTGCCTCGGGAGTATCGTCAATAATCAGGTCAACGCCCGTTAATGTTTCCAACGCGCGGATATTGCGACCCTCGCGCCCGATGATTCTGCCCTTCATTTCGTCATTCGGAATAGCGACAACCGATACCGCCGACTCGGACACGGTATCCGCAGCCAGACGCGAAATCGCCAGCGAAATGTACTTGCGCGCCTTATCGTCGCACTCGTCCTTGATTTTCTGTTCATACGCGGCGATTTTCACCGCCTTTTCGTGGTTCAACTCGCTGTCGAGCATATTCAACAGGTGCTCTTTTGCCTGCTCCTGTGTAAACCCGGAAATCCTTTCGAGAATCTCCATCTGCCCGTTTTTCAGTTTTTCAGCCTCGGCGATTTTCTCATCGGCTTTCTTGTGCTTTTGCTGGAGCTGTTCCTCCAACTTCTCCATCTTGTCGGTCTTGCGGTCAAGGGTTTCCTCTTTTTGAGCGATTCTGCGTTCGTTTCGCGAAACCTCGCCGCGGCGTTCTTTAAGCTCTTTTTCAGCATCGGATTTCATTCTGCCGATTTCCTTTTCGGCATTGGTTCTCAGCGCATAGATTTCGTCCTTTGCCTCGACCAGTGCGGTTTTCTTGACTTGTTCCGCTTTTTCGCCGGCTTCCTCAACGATTCGCGCGGCTTCTTTCTCGGCGGATTCAAACTGCGCCTCGGCGGTCTTGATGCGGTGCTTTATTCCCTGCTGAAAGCAGATAAAACCCGCCGCAACCGCGCCGATAATCAATCCTGCAATGCCTAAGATGATTCCAACCCAGATTGGCATTGTGCTTCCCCTCCTTATTTTAATCCCTCCGCTATCGCGGACAGTAAATAATTCGGCGGAATAATTATACGATTTTCGACATACGTTCCCTGTACGGAACACGTTTATACGGCAAACACGGCGAATCCGTGCAAAGACAGAATTCCCCTCTTGCCAATATACCCTTCCAAATGCGGTTATTCGTTATAGTATTTTGAACCCTCAGCAAAAATATATCGGGAAATTTGTCTGATTCGACAAACCCATAAAAAACAAAACCAATCGACCTTGGGTTCAGCATAAAATAAAGCGCAAACGCGCAGAGATAAAATTAAGAATGTAAATTTATAAGGATTTCTCCGTAAATCGTACATTATGCCGCCACAACGTTATATAAACATAGCATCATAAACGTCATAGCCATTTTATCGGATTGCCGATAAACACTTGCATTGCTCCGCCGTGAGGCTTCCTCGTCTGAAAGTGTTTCTCGGCAATCCTTGTATAAATAGCCTATTTCTATTTTACTACATTTTTACCAAATTGTCAAGCCTTATATGTAAAATTATTTCAGTTTGTAGAAAAAGAATTTTCTACTCGCATTTCTCAGACTGTCAAGAAACACTCGCAGACGAGGAAAAGCCCAAACGGCTAGGCTTTATGCCTCTGCCGTTAGGGCTTTGACGAAGTAAGCCCCGCCGCAATGCGGCGGGGCGGTGCGAGGGTTTATCGGCAGTCTGATTTGTCAACTTTGTGGACAAACACACTTAATTCAGAACAAAAAACGGTAATTTCCGCCAATTTTTGTTTATTTTAAGGCATTTTCTATAAAAATGTGTTGATTTTTGAACAAAAATATGGTAAAATTATTATATATTGGTTTGCATGGATTTCCAATCCGTGTATTATACAAATTGTAATAATTTTTCAAAATATTAAAAAAGAGGAAACACTATGCCGGAAAGATTTACCAATCAATATCTTATGGGCGCGCTTGCCAAGGAGATTTCCAAGGTCATCAAGGGCAAGGACGAGGCGCTGCTGATCGTACTGACGGGTCTGTTGTCGGGCGGACACGTTCTTATCGAGGACGTTCCCGGCGTCGGAAAGACCACACTTGCGATGGCTCTCGGAAAAGCCACGGGTCTGTCGTTCAGGCGCGCGCAGTTCACTCCCGACGTTATGGCGTCCGACATCACGGGGTTCACTATGTTCAACAAGGACACGGGCAAGTTTGAATACCGCGCGGGAATGGCTATGACGAACATTCTCCTCGCTGACGAAATCAACCGTACCTCTCCGAAAACGCAGTCCGCGCTGTTGGAGGCAATGGAGGAAAAGAGAGTTACCGTGGACGGCGTTGTCCACAGACTGCCGAATCCGTTTATGGTAATCGCCACACAGAACTCACAAGGCTACGTTGGAACATTCCCCTTGCCCGAGGCTCAGCTCGACCGCTTTATGCTTAAGATAAGCATGGGTTATCCCACCATTGCCGAGGAAACGCGTATTATGATGGACAGACTTACGGACAATCCCGCAAATTCCGTTGACAATGTAATGACTGTCGAGCAACTTTGCGAGTGTATGGAGGATATCAAGGAGATAAATTTCGCCGAGAGCCTTTGCCGCTACATAGCCGAGCTTGCCGCCGCCACGCGGAATCACCCGACCGTTGCGTTGGGAGTTTCGCCGCGTGCCTCTATCGCTATTATGCAGGCTTCGCGCGCGTTTGCTTACCTTCGCGGTCGGGATTACGTTACCCCGGAGGACATCGTTCGTCTGTTGATTCCCGTATTCGAGCACCGAATCACGCTCCGCCAGGAAACGCGGCTCAGCAAAAGAACCGTGCGCAGCGTCCTCGAGGACGTGGTATCCTCTGTAACGCCCCCCATAACACGGAGCTAATTATGGTTAAGAATCGCATTTTTTACGCGTTGGCGATATTGGCATGCCTGGGATTTTCGATGGCATATACCAGTAAGGTTTCCGCCGTGCTGCTGATCACGGTTGCGGCTTATCCCATTGTCGGGACGATCTGCACATTGATTCAGGCATTTCTGTTTCGCGCGGAATTTAACGAAAAGCGCGTTGTTTCCGAAAAAGACACGCTGTTCGAGATGTTTCTGAACGTCAAAAACAGCTCGATTTTTCCTTGCGTACCTGCGGAGATTCAGTGTACCCTGCCCGACAGTGATTCGGGCTTATTCGTGGAAAAGCGGATTTTCGCGACTCTTCCGCCGCTCGGTTCGGCTAGGCTTTCTGTTAATTGCCGTCACATCTATCGCGGAAGTTATTCTTGCCGTATCCGAAAGATTTGCGTCTATGACCCGCTGCGGATAATCAGAATCTCCCGCAAAAAGAATATTGAGCTCTCCGCTGTATTTCTGCCGCGCAGACTTGAGCTGGAAGATGTTCTCAAGCCCACTCACGGCGACCAGAGCTACACCCAGAACATCATCACCGCCGAGCGCGATGATTTTTCACACGTCCGCGATTACCGTGACGGGGATTTGTATCAGATGGTACACTGGAAACTCACGGCAAAAACAGATGATATTATGATAAAGCAGTATGACAGCTTAACCGAGCAGCGCGCCGCGATTCTGTGCGGCTGGCGCGGCGACGGAGATATTCTTATGCGCACCGATACCGTGATTGAAACGGCAATAGCGTTCGCTTCGGCATTGCTTAAAAAGAATGTCGGTTCATATGTGGACTATGAGGGAGAGAATATCTGTAAGGTATCCGATTCAAGTGAGTTCGAACAGTTTTACGAGTTGATGTCGGTTATTCCCGTAAACACCGCCCCAGAGGATTTTGTTTCGCGAATCGACAATACGGATTTGTGCGGTCTTTCGGCGCTTGTACTGATTACTCCCGAACTCAGCGATGATATTGTAGCCCGCGCGAATGCCGCCGCGGCATTGTGCAAGGTCTACCTCGTCTATATCAACTTGCTCTGTCGGAACGTTCCATCTACTATTACCGGGGAGAAGTTCGATTTTCTGGATATTCGCGCCCCGGGTCAGGACGCTCTCGACTATGCAGCGCAGCTGTTGTAGGTTTATTGTGGGGGCTCTGCCCCCCACACGCCAAGCAACCTGCGGCTTTTTGCGGTTTCGCGCAGAGCGCGAAATGGAATTGCCATTAGGGCAATTCCAAGCAAAAAAACGCCAAGTTCTCGTGCGTTAGCCCGAGAACTAACCCTTTGGAATCCCGATACCAATATAGTGTGTTTTTTAGTCAAAGCTTTTCGCTGTTAGATAGGGTAATATGGGATTTGATTCTATGTGCCACACATTCGGAAAGAAACACACAATATAAATTCAAGCCCCCTCCGAATTGGAGGGGGCTAATTTTACCTATTGGAGAGTGTGGTACGTATAACAAAATTCACAACCACATTTTCCAACAACTAAAACGCTCAATCAAAAATCACAATATATTGAAACCGGGATTCTTAAGGGGCTAGTCCCTTAAGCGGGGGTCTGGGGTCAGCGCCCCAGTCTAAGCTCCCTTAAAAGGAGACTCTCTCCTCAATGTAGGCTTTTACATCGGCGATGGGGATTCTTACCTGCTGCATACTGTCGCGCTCACGGACGGTCACGCAGTTGTCGGTTTCGGTGTCGAAATCGTAGGTAATGCAGAACGGTGTTCCGATTTCGTCCTGGCGGCGGTACCGCTTACCGATTGCGCCTGCCTCGTCAAAGTCCACGGTGAAGTATTTTCCAAGCTCCTCATACAGCTCAGTTGCTTTTTCGGAGAGCTTCTTAGACAACGGCAGAATTGCCGCCTTTACGGGAGCAAGCGCGGGGTGGAAGTGCATAACCGTGCGGCTTGTGCCATCCTCAAGTGTTTCTTCATCATAAGCATCGCAGACTACCGCGAGGAACAAACGCTCCACGCCGAGCGATGGCTCGATTACATACGGAATGTACTTCTCGTTGGTTTCGGGGTCGAAATATTCAAGCGATTTGCCGCTGGTATTCTGGTGCTGAGTTAGGTCGTAGTCGGTTCTGTCCGCAACACCCCACAACTCGCCCCAACCAAACGGGAATCTGAACTCGAAGTCGGTTGTTGCCTTGGAATAGAAACACAACTCCTCGGGCGAGTGGTCGCGCAATTGGATATTTTCCTCTTTAAGTCCCAACGACAGCAGGAAGTTCTTGCAGTATGTTCTCCAATATTCAAACCATTCCAAATCCGTTCCGGGCTTGCAGAAGAATTCAAGCTCCATCTGCTCGAACTCGCGGACGCGGAAGATAAACTGTCCCGGAGTAATCTCGTTACGGAATGATTTTCCGATTTGAGCCACGCCAAACGGCACTTTTTTGCGTGATGTGCGCTGGATATTCGCGAAGTTTACGAAGATACCCTGCGCGGTCTCGGGGCGGAGATACAAGTCGCTCTTGTTGTCCTCAACAGTGCCTTGCGCGGTCTTGAACATAAGGTTGAACTGTCTGATGTCCGTGAAGTTTGTTCCTCCGCAGTTCGGGCATTTAATGCCCTTTTCGCGGATGTACTCCATCATCTTATCGTTTGACCAACCGTCAGCCGTGGTTTCGCCGAAGTCCTCAATCAGCTTGTCGGCGCGGTGACGGGTCTTGCAGTCCTTGCAGTCCATCAGCGGGTCGGAGAATCCTCCAACGTGTCCCGACGCAACCCATGTCTGCGGGTTCATCAGAATCGCGGAATCCAGTCCGACATTGTACTTATTTTCTTGAATGAACTTTTTGCGCCACGCTTTTTTTATGTTCTCTTTAAGCTCCACACCCAAAGGACCGTAATCCCATGTATTCGCCAAGCCGCCATATATCTCGCTTCCGGGATACACAAACCCTCTGTGAATACAAAGGTTCTTGATTGTTTCCAATGATTTTTCGGTGTTATTCATAAATACCTCTCTTTTGCTTTTTGGTTATAACCAGATAAAAACGGGGTCGTCTTCATCTTTGTATTTACTGCTTGTAAGCTGTTCCAACCGTTTCATAAAGTCCGCAACCGCATTTGAAAACCTGTTTCTTGGGTTTTTGGCAGTATCCGATTGTTTTACGGCGGAAAGACCGTCTTCAAGCTGTGATTCGGTTTCGGCGCGGAATACCTTTTCAGCCGCGTTCAAATATGCGCGCTCGGAATCCTCTGACTTTTTGATTGCGTACATCTCCGAGCTGAGCCTTCGGGGAGGGTCGATCCCGGCGAAATAATCCACTGCCTCGCGGGATTGTTCAATCTCTTTAAGCGCGGTATTTCTGTTTTTCGCCACATAGCTCAAACCGTCGGACGAAGTGCCGTCCATAACAGCGGCAAGGTGGAGCATAACCGCATTATCGGCGCTCTTATACTGCTCGTTGTACCGCTTGGTCTCGCTGATATGATTCTGTGTGATATACACCGCAAGAAACGCAAGAACCGTTCCCGCCACAAAAAGGAATACAAGAATTAATCCTATTATAATCGACTTATGCTTTTTCCTTTTTATCGGATTATCCAATGAATCATCTCCTTATCGCGGCAAGCTCAAAATGCGCCGGTTTAATTACAGCCAGATGAAGAAATCTCCCTCGTGACTGTAACGCGGATTGGTATATTTATCTAGCTGCTCCATAAATTTCGCGACCGAGTTTGAAAACCCGTATTCGGAAGTTTTTCCGGCACTCGATTGTTTTACGGAGGAAATCCCGTCTTCAAGCTGTGATTCTGTTTCGGCGCGGAACAGCTTTTCAGCCGCGTCCAAAAACGCGCGCTCGGAATCCGCTGCGTCCCGTACCAAGCCAATTGCCGAACTGAGCCTTAACGGCGGGTGTATCTTCGCAAAGTAATCCACCGCTTCGCGGGACTGTTCAATGCTTTTCAGCGCGTTATACCTGTTCAACGTTACATAGCTTAATCCCTCGGAGGAAGTGCCGTTCAAAACTGTCGTTACGTAGAACATAACCGAAAGATTCGCTTTTTTGTACTGTTCGCTGTACCGCTCGGATTCGTCAACGTGATGCGACGTCATAAGCACCGAGAACAACGCGAAAGCAATTACCGCCGCGGTAACAAATCCCGAGCCTATCATAATCGGCTTGCGGCTTTTTGTTGAACTGCTCATATTAGTCGTCATCGATTTCCTTATTCAGCTCTAAAATTATCTGAAAGCACTGATGTGGAAGACTGTTTTCGTAGCTTGCAGCGTCCTCCACTTTTTCTTCCGCTGCTTTAATTTCCTCGGGGGTTGTTGCAGAAACGTACTTACGCACGGTGGTAAGCCAATAACGTTCGTTATCAAGGGCTTTTATCATTTGCTTGTGCTTTTCCTTATATTCGGAAGGCGGATTTATTTTTTCAAAATCCTTCAAAGCATTTTCAAAATTCTTGCAGTCATTCTCAAATTTGTTGGAATCTTCAAGAACCTCGTTCTTTTCGAAATATTGCATATCGGCGGAAAGAGACGATATAGAGGTGAGAAAGCCTTTCCAACACTTCTCAATCTCGGTTTTGTATTCCTCAACGGTAAGACTCTTGCCGCAGCCGCTTAAAAGCGAAATCGGAATTATTACCGCGATTACCACCGCCATAATTCGTTTCATCATTTCAAATCACTCCTAATCTCGGACAACCGCCGCTCATATTCCGCGAGGGTATCGGGATTCCGTTCATCGGCGGCTTTTGACGCAACACGGCAAGCCTCGTCTTTCAGCGCGAGAACCTCTTCGGGAATCGGCAAATCGTGCATTACATATTTATCGGTGATTCTCCGCAGAATCTCCGCGAAAATCAGCAGAATCTGATTGTAAATCTGTTTGCCTTCCATCAGACCTTCACGATCCAGCCGAACTCATCGGGGAGAGTACCCCACTGGATTCCCGTGAGGGTTTCGTACAACATATGAGAAATCTTTCCGATTTGATTGTTGTTTATCTCCATAATCTTGCTGCCCCATTTGAGGTGTCCAACCGGGGAGATAACCGCCGCAGTACCCGTGCCGAATACCTCGTCCAGCTTGCCCTCGTCATATGCCTTTGCGACCTCTTCAATGGTGATTCTGCGTTCGGTGACTTTGAAGCCTTTCTTGCGGCAGATCTCAATCGCGGACTTTCTCGTGATTCCCGGAAGAACCGAGCCTGTAAGCTCGGGAGTGATTACTTCCCCGTCAATCACGAAGAAGATGTTCATAGAGCCGACTTCCTCGATGTACTTCTGCTCTACTCCGTCCAGCCAAAGAACCTGTTCGTAGTCCTGATTGTGAGCCTCGTCCTGTCCCTTGAGGGAGATCGCGTAGTTCGCGGCGGTCTTGGCAAAGCCCGTGCCGCCTCTTACGGCTCTTACATACTTCTCCTCAACGTAAATCTTTACGGGGTTCAAGCCCGTGGAGTAATACGCTCCCGACGGGGAGAGGATTATCATAAACAGATAATGGTCTGCGGGCTTTACACCGACATACGGGTCAACCGCGAAGATGAACGGGCGAATGTACAGCGAGGCTCCCTCGGAATGCGGAACCCAGTCCTTTTCCATTTCAACAAGCTGTTTCAACGCTTTGAGAACAAACTCCTCGTCAATCGGAGGGATTACCATTCTTTCCGCGGAAACGTTCATTCTCTTGAAGTTCTCGTCCGGTCTGAAAAGCTGAACGGAGCCGTCTGCGGTGCGGTAAGCCTTCAGTCCCTCGAATATCTCCTGACCGTAGTGCAGGCACATAGACGCCGGGGACAGCGAAATCTCGCCGTAAGGCACGATTCTCGCGTCATGCCAGCCCTGTCCCGCGTCATAGTTCATCACGAACATATGATCCGTGAATACGTGTCCGAAGCCCAGCTTGCTTTCGTCAACGGGCTTTTCCTTTGGTGTAGTTGTCTTTTCAATCCTGATTTCCATAATCTTCTCCTTATTTTAATGGCAAATCCGAAACCGCACAGATGAAAATCCGCTTTGCGGATTTTCATCTGTGCTTGCCGAGCGTTACCTCTCACCGCTTCGCGGTGCTCGGCAACGCTCGCATTTCGGATTTGCACTAATCACCTGTAACTCGTTTTTGTTATAGCGCGCTAAACTCGCGCCCCAAACAGCGGGCTTTGGTTATAATTACAATAACCACCAAATAATAACTGCTCTCTATCCAACTTTTATTTTAGCACTTTTTCCCCTTGTTGTCAACTACTTTTTCAAGGATTTTTCGGCGATGCCGTAACCGAACGAAATCCCCAGCAGCGTCAGTGCGAAACCGATAAACAGGAGCGCCCTGCCCATATTGTTAATTCCTCTGAAATCGAACAAAAACAGCTTTGTAGAGGAAAGCAGCGCCAATGCCAGCCCGAACCTGCGCAGAATGGTGTTTTTGCGCTTGAATCCGATAACAATCCACAATGCCGCCGTTACAATGTAGATTATACTTATTATAAAACTGGTAAACTTGACGAAATCGTTTGTGCCAAGCACCGATGTAAGCACAATCAGCGCGTATCCCGAAACGACAAGACCGACCGCCTTGGCGAACCTCGGCGCGCGTTCGCGTATTTGCAGCGTAATATCCAGCACCGCCAGTACCGAAACCGCGTTTATTATAATCGTCACGATAATCATCACGGGTCCTGCGGAGTTCCCGTAATTTCGGCTTGCCGCAGCCGAGATTGACGACATCATTAAGTTAAACAGCCCGATTGCATAGCTGATGATCGAGAGAACGATTCCCGCGGTTTTCATATATTTCAGCTTGCCGAAAATAAACCCGATCAACATCCACAGTACGGCGGCGCACATCGCCGCAAATGCCGCTTGTCCCGCCTTGTCCTCCCATATGGAAAAAACACCCAGAGCCGGAACAACATTCGTGACAATTATGCTCGCGCCGAGAAATCCCGCGTTTAATACAGCTATTGCGGTGTATATACGGAACAGCGTTGCATTGTGCTTTTTGCGCGCGACAAACGGAATCAGAATAGCAAGCCATATAACGATATTCACGATCGTCATGAACAGCTTTATTCCAATGCCCTCATACCGCGAGTACAGCGACCGGAACATTACCTCCGACATCACCAACAGCACGACTCCCCAGACGCGCGGCAGCTTGCTTTCAAAAAACGCTCCCGCTGCGAATATTGCCGCCGCAAACAAATGCAGCACAATGTACCGAATATACCCCGCATTCATTGAAAGGAATATTCCGGAAACAGCCGCGATAAGAGCCAGATTCAGCAGCAGATTGGCGAAATTATTCTTGCCCCTTGCCGACCTTGCCGCGCGAAGCTCCGTTCTTCCGCCGAACCCGAGTATAAAGCAAGCCGCCGCCAGAGCGTAAAATATTGCCAATACGAACATAACGATTCCGTCGGCGATTCCGCCGATGTAATTCCACGAATACATCATTGCAATCGCTTGAGTTATCGCCGCGACGGTCAGATCCAACCCGCTTGCTTTTCCGTTGTTCTGAATCGCGTTCAGAACCGCCCCGGCGGTGTAGATAAACGCTCCGCAAGCCGCGAAAATCACCGGGAAGAGCTGGATCGTCCACGGCTCTCTTTCATTGTAATCGAGATTTTGTTTGAGCAGGTCGCAAAGCATAGGAATCTGCGTGATGAGCAAAATAATTCCCGTGATGAACGAAACATTGTAATTCTTTTTCCGCGCGATAACGGCGTTTGCGCAATGTACGCCCATAATGACCGCCGCCGCGAAAAAGTACACAAATCCGTGTTTCACGTAAAACATAAAGAAGGGAATGATTGAGGCAATGACCGTAAGTATTGACAAAAACTGGGATCTATACCTTTCGGAAAGCACAAATCCGACAATTGACGCGCCAAGGAATGTCCCCAGAACGGCAAACTCTCCGAAAACCGGGAATCCGTAATATCCGATAAGCGAGCTTATAAACAGCTCCGCCATACCTCCGTAAATCAGCGCCAGCGAAAAGATTTTGGAGCTTCCCTTGCGGTAAAACAGCTCTCCAACGACAAGCATAATCACACCCACCGCGAACACCAGCGCAAGCCGCACCCATTCAGGAATATAGCCCTTGGAAGCCGCCGAAAACGCAATAACTCCCAAAATAAGGAAAATCACACCGATTTTCGACAATACGTTCAGCCCTACAAAAAGCTCCCTTCCCGAAACGTTGTTTTGATTATTGGGGTTGTTGGGATAGTTCATTAAGATAGCTCCTTTCGATTGATTGAATTATCGATTATACGCTGCCCATTAATATTAAGTATACCACATATTACTTGCGTTTTCAAGTACCCTTGTAAAATATTCCTTAATTTTCACCAAATAATACTTGACTAATCGTGTTTTTTGTAGTATAATAGAAAGATAGCAGGCTGTAAAAGGCTACGGCAACACCACGCAAAGACCGCGCTACGCGCTTTGCGCACTGTTTGCTTGCATAAATTCCGTCATTTTTGCCCAAAACTCCTCGAAATACGTCAGTATTACTTCGTCGTTTTGGGCAATCTGACGAAATTTCTGACGGCGCAATCAGCGCACAATCTTTGTGCGGTGTTGCCGTTACAGGCTGAGGATTCTAAAAATCGGAAACGGAGTGAATACATTTGAAGAGCAAAATCAGAAAACCCGTCTTCTTCGTTGTCTTTTTCCTTATTATAATATTCACGCTGCTGTCCACAATGGGCGTGGCAAGCTATAAGGGCGACATTAAGACATCGTATATCTGGGGAATAGACGACATCAGATGGGGAATAGATATCCGCGGCGGCGTAAACGTCACGTTCGGCGTGCCCGCAGACTACGCGGCTGAGCACAACATTACCGAAAACGACCTTAACGCGGCAAAGTCGATAATCGAAACGCGTCTGGTCAATAAAAATATCAACGACTACGAAGTGTATGTTGACAGCGCGACAAACGCAATTATCGTGCAGTTCCCGTGGCAAAGCGGCGACGCTTCTTTCGACCCCGAGCAGGCGGTCAAAGAAATCGGAGAAACCGCTCTGTTGACGTTCCGCGAGCTTCACGAGGTTGACGAAAACGGCTTGCCGAAAGGCGACACCAAGGACAAGATCATCCTTACCGGCGCCGATGTCGAAAAGGCTCAGGCTATGTATAACCAACAGGAAGGTCAATATATTGTAAGCCTTGAGTTCAAGGAGTCGGGAAAAGACGCTTTCGCCGAGGCGACAACGCGCCTTGTCGGTCAGCCCATTTCTATCTGGATGGACGATGTGTGCATAAGCTATCCGAATGTAAGCACCGCGATTACGGACGGTTCGTGCCAGATTTCGGGCAGCTTTACCGTTGAAGAGGCAAGGGCTCTTGCAGACAAGATAAACGGCGGCGCCCTGCCGTTCAAGCTTGAACAGAAGAGCCTTTCCACCATCTCCCCCATTCTGGGTATCGGCGCGCGTGACGCAATGGCTCTTGCGGGACTTATCGCGTTTGGTCTTATCGCGATTTTTATGATCGTTTACTACCGCTTGCCGGGATTTGTCGCGGTTATCGCGCTTACCGGACAAGTAGCGGGTATGTTTGCGGCGATTACCGGATTCTTTGGATTTAACAACGCGTCCTCGCTGACGCTGCCGGGTATCGCGGGTATTATCCTCTCCATCGGTATGGGTGTAGACGCGAACGTTATCTCGGCGGAGAGAATCAAAGAGGAGCTGAAAGCGGGGCGCACCATTGACGGCGCGGTAAAGAACGGATTCGCGCGCGGATTTACGGCGATTCTCGACTCTAACCTCACGGTAATCATCGTGGCTCTTATCTTGATGGCGGTGTTCGGAACATGGTTCGGCGCGTCTACCGAGGGTACGGTTTATTCGTTCGGTTACACGCTGTTGGCTGGCGTAATTATGAACTTCATTATGGCCTGCTGGGCAACGCGCTTGATGACGGTTTCACTCTCCAAATTCAAGTGTTTTAGAAAGCCCTCGTTCTTCGGGGTATCCAAGAAGGAGCTCCCCGCGGACGTTGAAAAGGGCAAGGAAACCGTTCAGACCATTGACGTACAAGCAAAAACCAATGCCGATTTCGTTGGAAAGCGGAAGATTTTCGTTATCATTTCTGCGGCGGCAATCGCGCTCACGGTAATTTTCTCGTTCGTGCTGGGCGTGAACGTGGATATCCGTTTCAAGGGCGGTACTATCATCACCTACTCGTATGAGGGTGAGGTAAACACCAATGACATCAAGTCCACGGTGGAGGCTCTCGGAACTCCCCGCGCGACCGTTACCACGGGAACGAGCTTTACGGGAAGTCTGAAAACGATTGTGGTATCCTTTGCGGCTGACGAGAAGATGGACGAGGATATGCTGTTAAATGTATCGAACGAGCTTGAAAAGGCATATCCCGACAACAAAATCGAAAATATGGACACCACCAACGTCTCCGCCTCGGCGGGTTCGCAGTTCTTGATTTCGTGCGTTATCGCGGTTGCGGCGGCATTCGTGCTGTTGGTAATCTATATTGCGTTCAGATTCAAGAAAATCGGCGGCTGGAGTGCGGGTATCATAGCGATTTGCTGTCTGCTGCACGATGTTGTCCTCACCTACGCGGTGTATGTATTCTGCGGAATGTCGCTGGATTCCAACTTTATGGCGGTTATTCTGACACTGTTGGGCTACTCCATTAACAACACGATCATCATTTATGACCGTCTGCGTGAGAATCGCTCCAAGCTCGGAGGCAAGCAGTCCGACAGAGAGCTTGTTAATCTTTCCATTAATCAGACGCTCTCGCGTTCTGTCATTACCACCGCGACAACCGTTACCGCAATGATTTCGATAGCGGTTGTGTGCACGATGATGGGCGTTACGTCGATTCTCTCGTTTGCGATTCCTCTTGCGATCGGTATGCTTGTCGGATTCTATTCGTCTCTCTGCCTTGCCGGTCCGTTGTGGATCTGGTGGCAGGAGCGCAAGGTCAAGAAAAAGGCGGAGAAATCCGCGAAGCCTGCGAAAGCCTAAACCATCAAGAAGGAACATTAAATTATGGAACCTATACAACTGAAAATTGCCAAGGATAGCTCGATAATAAAATATGTCAAAATTATTAGGGAATTTGACAGCTCGTTGTCTATGGGCGACATCAAGAGCAGGATTGAGTCCGGTGACTTTGTTGTGGAATTTGATTTGGAATATTTTGATGTATTGGAAGATTTAAGCGGTGTTGACAGACCACGTCTTTTTCGTGGAATGATAGAATCTCTTGGCAGTGCCGGAGCGCAAGTTTCGATATATCAGGGTGACGAGCCTATTTCGTTGGAGTTTCTGGATAACCTTTTGGACTCCCTTGACGAAATCGACCGTCAAGTAGAAGCAGGTCGCGACTGAGAATGAAATAGTTTCCATCGGATTCTTTGCCTCACCGGTCCGTTGTGGATCTGGCGGCAGAAGCGTAAGGGCAGGAAAAAGGTTGATAAATCCGCAAAGCCCGCAAAAGCATAACAAACAATCCCTCGTCCGTTCGGACGGGGGATTTTGTGGCATTCCTTGACTTTTTTCACGGTTTGTGATAAAATATACACGAGTTCGACAATATTTTTGAATAGGGGAGCCAAATATGAAAATCGCAAATAAAAAGAAAACGATTATAAAATGGACAGCGTATTGGGTGTTGATTTTATCCGTATATGTGGTGTTAAGTATAATTTGGCGGTCGTTTTCTGTATTTTGTCCTATCCCGCTTTTAGCGGCGTTTAATTTCACGGTTCGGATTATCATAGGGCTTCCGATGATAAAAATGAAGAACGAGCGGGTGCTTTTTTGGATGAAGTTAACGGCAAATCTCTTGTCGATTGCCGCGACCGTATACGTTTTTAATATGATCATTCGGAGTGGTGTACAATATAATGAAAGTTATATCGACTCGCTTGATTATTCCGTGTTCGACCATAACAGCACCGTAACATATAACCGCGAGAACGGCGTTTATACTATCCGCGCCGAAAGCGATGAATTGAGGATACTTCAGCTTACGGACATTCACATCTGTTCGAGCATAACGACCATAGGATTAGACCAAAAAGCACTGAAAGCGTGCTATGAGATAATAAAGTCCGCCCGCCCTGATTTGATAATAGTAACGGGAGATGTGGTGTATACGTCCCCTACAAAGACGTTCAGCAAAGATAATCTAAATCCGATTTATCAGTTCTGCACTTTTATGAACAACATCGGAATCCCGTGGGCAATGGTTTACGGCAATCACGATACCGAGGCAATAGCGACATACGATGAGAAATCGTTTGAGGGTATTTTCAGACATTTTATGGCGGACGATAATTGCCCCATGCTCTATGCGGAGCGTCAGCCTGCAGTCTATGGGAGATATAATCAGTATCTTAGACTTGAAAATTCCGACGGAAGTCTGAACCGTATTGTCTTTTTAATGGACACAAACGACTATGTGCGGGATTCTATTACGGTAAACGATTATGATTCCATACATAAAGACCAAATAGAATGGTATTCCGAAACCATTGACGCGGTTTCGGAGGAACAGGGTGAGCCGGTAAAATCGTTTGTTTTTATGCATATACCGTTCCGGGAATTTGCGGACGCAAAGGCGGCGTTGGACGCGGGAAGCACCAAGGCGGAGTATCTGTTCGGGAAAAACGGAGAAAAAACCTCCTGCCCCGACCACAACAGCGGCTTTTTTGATGTGATTTTGAACAAAAACAGCACCGAAGCGGTATTCGTGGGGCATGACCATTTGAACAATATGGGCATAAAATATATGGGCGTTGATTTGATATATTCAAAATCCATTGATTACATAGCGTATGCGGGAATATCAAATCTCACCGAACAGCGCGGCGGCACATTGATAACGGTCTTGCCGGATAAATACAAAGTGGAGCAAATCGATTACGGGCAGTAAAGCGCCAAATAAGAAGAATTTTGTTATATAAATCCCGACTATTGACTTTTCCGGTAAAGTGTAGTATAATAAAGGTGTATGTGGTAATCTACATTTTGGAGGTCAAAGTGGGGGAAGTTATGGAAAAGAAAACAATTAATATGGTGTCGCAGGCGACAAGCGTCAAGGGGCAGGGCGTGGGTTCGGCATATATGGAGCAGGTAAAGCTCGTACGAGAGGGACTCGGCGATAAGTTTGAGGTGTACGAAAACGCGCATATGGCGGCGGATATTACACATTATCATACAATAAATCCGCAGTATCTTATGCAGAAGAAGTGGCGCACACGCAAGGGCACATCGGTATGCTATGTGCATTTTGTGCCCGAAACCGTTGAGCAGAGCCTGAAGATTCCCAAGTCCGCGCGGAAGATTTTCTATTCGTATATGCTGAAATTCTACAAGAGTATGGATCACCTTGTGGTGGTAAATCCGTATTTTATTGATGTTCTGGAAAAGTATGGGATTTCGCGCGAAAAGGTAACATATATCCCGAATTTTGTGGATACCGAGCAGTTCCACCCGATTTCCGCCGAAAAGAAAGCCAAAGTGCGCAAAAAACTCGGGATAGACGAGAACGCGTTTGTCGTAATGTGCGCCGGACAATTACAGGTGCGCAAGGGCGCGTTCGATTTTCTGAAGTGCGCTGAGCTTATGCCCGATGTGCAGTTTGTATGGGCGGGCGGATTCAGCTTCGGACGTATGTCGGACGGATACAGCGAGCTTGCCAAGGTGGTTAAAAATCCGCCGTCGAATGTGAAGTTCCTCGGAATAATCGAGCGCGAGGATATGAACAAGGTCTACAATGCCGCAGACGTGATGGCTCTGCTATCGTATGACGAGCTTTTCCCGATGACGATTCTTGAGGCGATGTGCGTGCATACACCGATTCTGCTGCGCGACCTGCCGATTTACAACAATATCCTGTTCGATTTCTACTATCGGGAAACAAGCGTTGAGGGCTTTGTAAAGGAGCTTACCCGCCTCCGCGATGATTCAGAATACTATGCGGCGGGAGTGGAAAATTCCGCGCGCGGAAACGCGTTCTATGAGAAAAAGCACGTTCTGGAGATGTGGGACGAGTTTTACACAAGTATACTTAAAGAGGAGAATCCGCTTGACTAATTGCGATGAATGCGTAAACTATGTATATGACGAGGATTACGACTGCTACACCTGCCTTGTGAACCTCGATGAGGACGAAATGTTTCGCTTCCTTCAAGGCGCAAATTATGACTGCCCCTACTACGATAGGGACGATGAATACCTTCTTGCGAGAAAGCAGTAATTTCGGCAAAATAGCCAAAATCGCGCTGTTGAATTTGTTTTGTTTTAACATATATGTTAAATACGTCTTGAAATTCAGCGAAAAAAGGTGTATAATATAAGAGTATAATTATGTTTTTATCCAAGGAAAGGGGAAATTAAAACGATGAATTCACCGATATCAAAAGAGGAACTGCTTAAGCAGTTGAAAAATATCCTCGATTATGACTTCAGAACCGACCTGAAGAACGCGTCTGTTAAGCAGATCTACCGCGCTCTGTCGTCTATTGTGGTGAACTATATGAAAGAAAAGCGCCACAACTTTATGCACGAGTGCAACTCTCAGGGCAGAAAGCAAGTGTACTATCTGTCGATGGAGTTTCTGATGGGACGCTCCCTCAAAACCTCCCTGTACAATCTGGGTCTTCAGGATGTTGTTGAGAATGTGTTGGGTGACATCGGCGTAAAGATAGACAAGGTCTATGATGAAGAGCCGGACGCGGGTCTCGGAAACGGCGGTCTGGGACGTCTGGCGGCGTGCTATATGGACGGTCTGGCGACTTGCGATTATCCCGCAACGGGATACTCTATCCGCTATGAGTACGGAATCTTCAAGCAGAAGATCGTTGACGGCTGGCAGACCGAGCTTCCGGATAACTGGCTTCCCGGCGGCGGCGCGTGGCTTGTGCCCGTACCCGACCAGGCGGTAGAGGTGCGCTTTGACGGTCAGCTTAACGAATACTGGGACGGCGACTATCACCGCCTTGAATACACGAACTATAAGAGCGTAAACGCTGTTCCGTACGATATGTATGTTTCGGGTTACGATTCCAAGGGCGTTTCCAAGCTCCGTTTGTGGAACGCGGAGAGTATGTCGTTCGATATGAACGCGTTCAATACGGGCGATTACGCGACAGCTCTGGGCGCGAACGACATCGCGCACTCTATCTCTAAGGTGCTGTACCCGAACGATAATCACGCTGAGGGCAAGGCTCTGCGTCTGCGTCAGCAGTACTTTATGTGCGCGGCTTCCATCGGTGATATTGTAATGCGCCACATGAACGTTTACGGCACTATGAACAACTTCCATGAGAAGGTTGCTATTCACATTAATGATACTCACCCCACGCTCGCTATTCCCGAGCTTATGAGAATACTGCTCGATGAGTGCGGCTATGGTTGGGAGCAGGCATGGCACATTGTTACAAATACGTTTGCTTATACCAATCACACCGTTATGGCGGAGGCTCTCGAAAAGTGGGACGAGGATCTGGTTCGCCGCATTCTGCCGCGTATTTATCAGCTTATCTGCGAGATCAACCGCCGTTACTGCGAGGATTTGCAAAACAGAACGGGCGATTATGACAAGGTTCACAATATGTCCATCATTCAGGACGGTAAAATTCATATGGCTTACCTGTGCGTTGTGGCTTCTCACAGCGTAAACGGCGTATCCAGACTGCACAGCGAGATCATCAAGGACGATGTGTTCCGTTCGCAATATCTCGACCGCCCCTCGCAGTTCAAGAACGTTACCAACGGTATCGCTTACAGAAGATGGTTGCTTCAGTCCAATAAGGGGCTTACGGATCTGCTGTCCGAGTGTATCGGCGAGGGCTTCAAGAAGGACGCCTCGGAGCTTGTTAAATTCCAGGTATTCGCGAATGACAAGTCCGTATTGGAGCGTTTGGGCAAAATCAAGCGCCTGAATAAAGAGCGCTTTGCGGAATATGTCGAGAAGTCTACGGGCACAAAGCTCAACCTCGACAGTATTTTTGACGTTCAGGTAAAGCGTTTGCACGAGTACAAGCGTCAGCAGCTCAACGCGCTGAATATCATCGCGGATTACAACTTCCTCAAGCAAAATCCCAACGCGCCGTTTGTTCCCAAGACGTATATTTTCGCGTCCAAGGCGGCTCCGGGTTACTATATCGCAAAGCAGATCATCAAGCTCATCTGGTGCATTGGCGAAGAGATCAAGCACGATCCGGTTCTTCGCGAGAAGTTGTCCGTTGTATTCCTTGAGGATTACCGCGTGACGCTCTCCGAGATCCTTATGCCGGCGGCTGAAATTTCCGAGCAGATTTCCCTTGCGGGTACAGAGGCATCGGGTACGGGTAATATGAAACTGATGCTGAACGGCGCGCTTACCCTCGGAACTTATGACGGCGCGAATGTCGAGATTCACGAGGCGGTGGGCACGGACAATATTTTCATTTTCGGTATGCGCACCAACGAAGTAAACGATTTGCGTATGCGCGGATACAATCCTCAGAGCTATATCGACAACAGCCCCGTTTTGCAGAACGCAATGCAGCGCTTGTACAACGGCATAAACGGCGCGACCTTCAACGAGCTTGCCGACACTATCCGCAATAAGGATTTCTATATGGCTCTTGCGGATTTCGACAGCTATCGCGGCACACAGGATTATATCAGCCAGGTTTACAAGAATGCCGAGGAGTGGAACAGAAAGTCGCTGATGAACATTGCGGGCGCGGGACGCTTCTCTGCCGACAGAGCGGTTGAGGACTATGCGCGCGACATCTGGAATCTTAAATAATATATAATGTAGAATTGATGATGGATAATTTCGGTGCGCTTTCGGCGCGGATTTTGATTGTTCGTTTAATACAATCAAATAAATCGGCAAAGCCGATTCCGAAATTATCCATTATACATTTTCAATTGTTCATTATCCATTTATATTTGTTATAAAGGAGAAAAGCAGTAATGAGTATGCCCTTATTTGATTGCTTCAATACCGAATATAAACACCCTTTCGGGGCGCTGCGGCGCGGTCAGCCGTCTATGTTTAATGTAAGGATTCCGAAATCTATGCAGGTTTCGGGGCTTACGTTGGTGATGTTCCGACCGGGATTTAAGGAGCGGTTCACCGAATTGGAGCTTCAGGACGAAACGAGCGAGGACAAGATCTATTCCTGCGTTTATGCGCCGAATTATGTCGGACTTCATCACTACTACTTCACGGGAATTATCGACGGCAGACGGCGGTACATAAAGCGCAGAGGAGCTTCCGAGGGCGTTTTTGAGGGCGAGGAGCTGTTTCAGCTTACCGTATTCGATGAAAATATGTTTATGCCGTCCTTTATCCGCGGCGGAATTATGTATCAGATTTTCCCCGACCGTTTCGCGAAAAGCGGAGAAAAGCACGAAAATGTCCCGGAGGACAGAGTTATTCGGGACGATTGGTACGGAACTCCTCTTTACCGCCCCGATGAGAGAGGCATTGTGCGCAACAATGACTATTTCGGTGGAGATTTGCGTGGAATCATCGAAAAGCTGCCGTACATAAAGTCGCTGGGTGTAACTATCATCTATCTGAATCCGATTTTCGAGTCACACGAAAACCACCGCTACAACACGGCGAACTATGAGAAAATCGACCCGATGCTCGGCACGGAAGAGGATTTTGTCGAGTTGTGCGACAAAGCCCACGAGATGGGTATCGACATCATTCTGGACGGCGTATTTTCGCATACCGGCGCGGATTCGATATATTTCAACAAGTTCGGACGTTACGGCGAGAACACCGGCGCTTATCGTGACCGCAACAGCCCGTACTTTCCGTGGTATTCGTTCATAGGGTATCCCGATAAATATGACAGTTGGTGGGGAATTTCCACATTGCCGAATGTCAACGAAAACAACCCCGAATTTACCAACTACATTTGCGGCGATGACGGAATTTTACAGAAGTGGATCAAGCTGGGCGCGCGCGGCTGGAGATTGGACGTTGCGGACGAGCTGCCCGATGAGTTCCTTGACAATCTGAATCAGTCGGTAAAGAAGCTCGGCAATGATAAGATAATCTACGGAGAAGTCTGGGAGGACGCTTCAAATAAGGAGAGCTACGGCGTCCGCAGACGGTATCTCATCGGCGGGCAGTTGGATTCAGTGATGAATTACCCGTTCAAGGAAGCTATTTTGAACTATGTGAAATACGCGGACGGACGTCTTTTTGTGGACAGCATTATGTCCATTCTCGATCATTACCCCAAGCCCTCGATAGATATGCTGATGAACTTTTTGTCAACTCACGATACCGAGCGCGCGCTGACGCGTCTGGGCGGCGAAGATGTGGGTTGGCATGACAAGGATTGGCAAGCGGAGAGATTCCTGGACGGCGCGCAGTATCTTTATGGAATCGCGCTGTTGAAGTGCGCAATGGTATTGCAGTTCTTCCTGCCGGGAATCCCGTGTGTTTACTACGGCGATGAGGCGGGTATGGAGGGCTATCGCGACCCGTTCAACCGCCGCTGCTATCCGTGGGGCGAGGAGAATCTCGACCTTGTTGATTTTGTTCGCGAGTTGGGACGTGTTCGCCACGGAACTCGCGCGTTCGAGCGCGGCGAAATGCGTTTTATCGAATGCGATGACAAGGTGTGCGTATTCTCGCGTTTGGACAAAATCACGCGTGAGGCGGCGATCATCTTTTTGAACAAGTCCACGCGCGGACATTCGTTTGACCTTCACAGCGAGCACACCTCGATGATGTACGATTTCAAGCTCGCGTTTGAACGTCACGGCAGCGGAATCCACGATGGGAAAATCACCGTTGCGCCGTTTGATTACGCGGTGGTGTACTGTAAGATGTAATCCGGCGATACTCGGCTAAATCCAAATCTCAAGGGGGCGATGTTGTGAAGGAATTGTTTACGACCAAGAGAGGACGTGTTCACGCAATTTATTTGCTTGGGCTTGTTGGAATGGTTGTGTTGGTTATTTTGACTCTCTGCACCAGAACCAATGTTCCGCCGCTTAACGGCACGAACAGCTATGCCGACATCAGCGGCGACTGGCATCTGACCCCGGGCGGCGATGAGGAGGTTTCGCTTGCTAAGCCATCCCAATATCTTGGCGAGGGAGAAACCACACTTTATCTGTACTACACGCTTCCGCAGGAGATTTCCGGCTCGACGGCGCTTATTTACCGCACCAAGGATACCTATTCAAAGCTGTTTGTCGGCGAGGAGCTGTTGTGCGAAACCGCGCGCCCCGATTCGCGGTTCTATAACCGCTCACCCGGAAATCTTTGGAATGTAGCGGATATTAGTGAGAAGTACGCGGGTCAGACCTTGCGCCTTGAAATAACAATGGTGTATGACAAAAGCGCCTTTACCATTGACCACACCTATCTTGGCGACAAGCTGTGCATTGTTTCGGATATGGTTCACAAAAAAATGTGGGCGATTTTGCTGAGCCTGTTTATGATTCTTATCGGCATAGTTCTTATGGTTATGGAGCTTCTGACGAAAAAGGACATTCAAAATCATGATGATAATCTTACCAGAACCAAGGGTATGTTCTACCTCGGGTTATACTCGCTGCTGATTGGAATATGGAGCATTCTCGAAACGAGCGTTCTTCAATTTTTTGTCGCGGACGGAAGACTGATTCAACTCTTAAACAACATTGTAATGATTATCGATACGCTTCCGCTGTTTTTATACCTTGACTGCGAGCAGGGAATCCTTAAATCGCGAATCCCAAGGTGGCTGTGCGCTGCGGACGCCGTGTATATTGTTTTCTGCGTGGTTATGCAGCTTACGGGCATAAAGGATTTGCACGATATTCTGCTTGGTTCGCAAATCGCTCTGCTTGTCGGGAATATATTGTATCTGTATATTGCCATAAAGCTGTTTAAGCTGGCTCTAAAGGATAAAGTAAGACGTGTATCGCTGATACTTCAGACATTTGGGATAAGCGCGATTTTCTTTTCGGGTATATTGGAATACACAAGGTATTCGCAAATAGACTCTATGGATCGAGCGGGTCACTTGCGCGTTGGGATATTGATTTTTATCGTATGCTGCGGAATCGGCACGCAGATAAACACTAATCGTTTGATAAGGCAAGGTCATGAATATGACATTGTAAGCAAGCTTGCCTATCGCGACGGACTGACGGGTATGGGCAACCGCACGGCATATCTTGAATTTCTGGACGTATGCACGAAAACCCGCGTTTCCAAGCTGGGAATCGTCTTTCTTGATATCAACAACCTGAAGTACGTCAACGATAACCTCGGACACGATATGGGCGATGCGCTGATAAAGGAAGCCGCGCGTATAATTTCCGAGAGCTTCGGCAAGGTCGGAGGAGTGTTCCGAATCGGCGGAGATGAGTTCTGCGCTTTGATAAAGTCCGAATCCCCCGAGGCGGATTACAACACAGCAAAAGAGAAATTTGAGAAGCTCGTTGAAGAATCCAATGCCAACAATGAAAATAATTTGGAGATTCATATCGCGCATGGGTTCTGTGTTTGCACCGAGCTTTCCAAGGAGAGGGTCGATGCCGCAATCAAAACCGCGGACGAGGCAATGTATGTCGATAAGGCAAACCTCAAGAAAGTGTATAAAGTTGCGGCTGTATAGGCAACAGCCTGCGCAATTCCCCCGCCTTTGGCGGGGGAATTGCATAAATTTTTACATATTGAGTGGTATAACTGTAGGAGAGGTTTGATATGGTCTTTAAGTGCATGTGTTGTAATGAGATTGTTGATGAAAAACCACAACTCGTAAACGGTTTTTGCGAGCTTGTTTATGACGATTTTGAATGGCTTGAGGTCGGAGAGAGCGTCCCGAACCTTGATGAAAAAATATGGACTCGTTCGGAGAGTGTTCCGAAAGTCGGCGAGAAACGTTTTCTGAAAGTTTCCGCACCGTTTGACCAAGACATCGGCGATCGCTTTAATATGCTGTTTTCGCCCGCCCTCTCCGCGCTTAACGGCTGGGAGGACTACCCGGAGGAGCTTTTCGATTCCGCCGTTGTGGTTTGTAAGTTTGAAGGGATTGTTCAGTCCGATAAATACCGCGCTTGGATAGAGGTTTCTATTGAGGGCGTTATTCCGATTGAGGATTTGCACAAGCATTATCCGCTTGTGGAAATGACCGATACAGTCGGATACGGGTTCGATTTAACTCTTGATTTTCTCCATAAAAGATGGGAGTTCTATTCGTACTCGGCTCAGGGCGACTTCGGCGAATGGCAGCTTGTTTATGTGGACGATAATGGGTTGAAGCATATCGTGCTGATTGGCGAATACAGCATGCACAAGGATTTTGTTTGCTGTGGGAATGTGGTAAGAAAATAATATTAGACCGTATTTACGGTCTTTCATTTTGTAGAAAAAGCCTTTTTTACTCGCATTTCTCAGACTGTCGAGAAACACTCGCAGACGAGGACGAATGACCGCTTTGCGGTCAACCTACGCACGGCGGCTAGCCTTTGTGGCTGCCGCCGTGCGGTTGACGAAGTAAGCCCCGCCGCTTTGCGGTGGGGCGGTGCGAGGGTTTATCAACAGTCTGAAACGTCCGGCTGAAAAGTCGGACGTTTTTTGTACATAATATCAGCATCATTATATTTTCAGCTTAATGAGAAAAAGCGCCGTTCCCGCTGCCAGAGTAAAAGCAGTAACAATAACAACATAGAGCGACACTCCGGAATACTCTTTTGTAGTGAGAATACGCAAGCTCTCCGGGAGGTATTTCATCTCGCCCTCGTGATATGTATATGAGCGGATACTTTGATTTCCGGCTTGAGAAAAGTACCTTACAAAGCCTTTCTCCGTGCTGGATTTTACGCTGTTCATAACATACGGGTGATACCGCGCTATATCGCGGTCGGAGTAGCTGTCGCACGCGGTCAGGTCAACAAAGTAATTTTCTCCGTCAATCACAACGATATTCCACGCGTGACCTCCCCCATCGGATACAGTCCCCGTAACATAATGGCACTCAATCCCGCCCAGGCTGCAAAGATACTGAAAAGCTCTGGCATATCCGGCGCAGACAACGTTGGTTGAAGTGTCGCGGTCGAAAACATACACCATATTCCACGGACCGTAGTTTTCCAATCTGGCATCGCCCTCCACCGCCGCGTAATTGTAATCGGTAAGGGCGCATATCTCCTCGGCATAGCCGAAAACCTTTTCATAGTCGCTCTTTTCTTGATATTTTTCAACGATTTCTTTTGCGTTTGATAACGCTTCTTTGGCGTCATTAATGATATTCTTCTTGATTTTGTATTCGCTTCCGCTCTCCTGAAACGCAGGGGAAACACCGTAAACTATCCCGCATAATGTATTATCATAAACGAGGTATCCTTTGCTGTCGCTCCAATAAATATATTCGGGAGCGTAGTTGTGTATAAAAAACATAACCTTTTCAATAGCCTCTTCATAGCTCTGCATATTGGCGAAAGGTTTGGATACGTTTATGTAAAACGCTTCCGCATTTTGTCTGCCCTCGGCTATCGCGGTAATATTTTTCAGTACCTCGCGGTAAAGCTCCAGCTCGTTTCCCTTAAGATATTTTTCCGGCAGTGATGTACTTGCCGTGGAAGCCGCGCATTCCATAGGGTGCACAAACAACATCAAAGCCGCCAAAACCGCGGCAATAAATATTATGACTTTCATATGTCTCCCTCGCAGTTCTTGCCAATCGTTTTCCTTGTTATATTATACATCTGATGACCGCTTTTGTCAAGATGCAATAAATTGTTGTTTCCGATAATGCTAAAAACCGCCGAATCGGTAAAATATCTCCGCTATTATGACATGTTCATTAGTTTTCTCGCGTATTCTCCGTTTTGTAACGCTGTGTCAGAAAATGAAATGAACTTCAAGAAAATGAGAAAAACAGAGCGATTTACAGAGAATCGGTGAGAAATCGGGATATATTTCAAATTCGGCGTAAAAATCCCTTGACAAATCGGAAAAATCGTGGTATAATAACAAATGTTGTTAATAATTTATATTTTGCGTTTTATCGGAACGCGAAATTCCAAAACTAACAGGAGGATAAAAATATGTCAACTTATATGGCAAAGCCCGCAGAAGTTGAGCGCACATGGTACGTCCTTGACGCTGCTGACAAGCCGCTCGGACGCGTGGCTGCAATGGCGGCTCACCTGCTCAGAGGCAAGCACAAGCCTACGTTCACTCCTCATGTGGACTGCGGCGATCATGTAATCATCATCAACTGCTCTAAGGCTGTTCTCACCGGCAAGAAGCTGCAGAACAAGGTTTACAGATGGCACACCGGCTGGATCGGTCACCTCAAAGAGGTAGGCTACGACAAGCTGATGCGCGAAAATCCCGAGAAGGCGATGACTCTCGCAATCAACGGAATGCTGCCTAACAACACTTTGGGAAGAAAGGCTCTCACAAGACTTCGCTGCTATGCGGGTGCAGAGCATAACAACGCGGCTCAGAAGCCCGTTGAATACAAGTTTTAAGGAGGGCTTTTTATGTACGAATCTAAACCTTACTACTATGGCACGGGCAGAAGAAAGCACTCTGTCGCTCGTGTAAGAGTTTACCCCGGTTCCGGCTCTATCACCATCAACGGAAGAAATATCGATGAATATTTCGGTCTTGATACCCTCAAGCTGATCGTTCGTCAGCCGCTGGCTCTTACCGATTTGATGGAGAAGTTCGACATCGTTTGCACTGTTGAGGGCGGCGGTGTTACCGGTCAGGCGGGCGCGATCCGTCACGGTTTGTCCAGAGCGCTGCTCCAGTACTCCGACGAGCTTCGCCCCGTTCTCAAGAAGGCGGGATTCCTCACTCGTGACCCGAGAATGAAGGAAAGAAAGAAGTACGGCTTGAAGGCTGCAAGACGTGCTCCCCAGTTCTCCAAGCGTTGATTTCTATTCTATGCAATACAAAATCCCGCTCCGATTGGAGCGGGATTTTTATTTTCCCTCTGCGAGATTTATAATTGTTTTATATTCGGTTTTTGTTCTAAGCGTGTTATGGCAACACCGTACAATTGTGAAATTACACAAAAAATAGTGCTGTATTTTGGTGAAAAACCAGATTTTCTTACCGTTCACGCAGGATTTCTACATCTTGCGCAAAGCACGCGAAAATGGTATTGACAAATATATTCAAGAATGCTATACTAAATTAATAGGTGAGATTGTTTAATGGCGGACAATCATATGCTCGGTTTTGCCTATAATGAAAATACAAAACAATTTTAGAAAGGAATGTGTTACTATGTTAAATTCATTGGTTTTAAGAGCTTTGTCGGGATTTATGGCGGTCAATATGGCAACTGCGCCGATTTCAACGCAAGGTACCGGCGATGTTGTGAATCCGCGCTATTATGGCACATATAAAAACTATAATCCGAGTGATGGCAAGATTATAATTGACAGTAGTGGGTGCAAATTGGAGAATTTTTATCATGAGAAACCCTTAAGAACCCATCCATATGTCACCACAAGCTATACTCAAGTGTGTAGCATCAACATATCAAAATTTACTGTTGACTATACCCCAACGCAATACGTTTATGTAAACGCCAACGGTGCAACAAAACTACCGGCAAGAGATGATCCACTGGTAGTAACCGGGGAGGTAGATGAAAGAGATGAACCTTATGCGCCGCTAAGACGTTACATTACTGCATATAATTTTACATACTGGAAAGATCTATGAATTTATAGGCTTATGGAGGTAATATAATGAAAAAACAAGCAAAATTTTTAGCAATTATTCTTGGAATCTCCTGTCTATGCGGCTGTTCGGGTATATTCGGAAATAATGGCAAACTTGACGAAATAAACACACCCGACTACCAAATTGTTGATTACAGCGTGGTTAAGGAGGGCTACTACCTCTCCGATTCGGGCGATGGGAGCTACTACTTTATAAAAGACGGTAAATTCACCCTTGTGGGATATGACTGGGAGAAGGATTTTCGCAGCCGTGAGCCGATTGAAGGTGTATCATATCCAGAAAAGGGGACATCTGAGTATGAGGAGTTTATTAGCCGCTCGGTTGAGGACGCTATTGAAGAACGTACCAATACTCCGTTTACCCCTGTGAAATACGATCGGCTGGATATTTATGTTAAGTTAGTAACATTGCCTTCGCCTGAAGAAATTGCTTCAAACGGATTTGATGGTTCCGCCCTTGGTCCTCATATGAAAGACGAAAACACAATTGGCACAGAGCCGCCCTTTTACATCTACTGCGGCACATCTCTCCCCGAAAGCGAATAAGCAAAATGTCCGGCTTTTCAGCAGCCGGAGATGTACATAAATCCCGCTCCGATTGGAGCGGGATTTTTATTTTCCCTCTGCGAGATTTATAATCGTTTTATGTTGATTTTTCGCGTATTTAATTGTTTGAAACGCTCCCCCGCTCTGATGTTCGATACAGCAAATTACCAAGTCCGAGCGGTCAACCATTATGCGGTTTCGCGATTGGAGAGCGGCTTTGAAATGGCAGTCCCCACGGAGAAACTCAATCTCATCATAATACCGCTCAAGGTCGGTGATTTTTTTGACTGCGTTCGGTAAAACAAGAACCAACGCGCTGTTGCCGAAATCAAGTTCCTTTTGTGTTTGCCGTATCAATGACGCCGCAAGAAAGTCAAATTCCCCGTTTCTTCCGATAAGGAACTCAACATACTCCTTTGTGCGGATAAGCAAACTAACTTCCTTAACAAGAGCCGCCTCTATATCGAGCGGCTTTGTTATTTGCCGATGACCGAACAGGCTAACCGTAAAAATATCCATAATTATCATCTCCTTATAAATATTATAGTCTAAAATACGACTATTTTCAAGTAGTCAATTATATTTTATAATATAATCAGGTGATAAATAATGATTGTATATACCCCGTTATGGGAAACGATGAAACAAAAGGGTATTTCGACATACACCCTGATAAATAAATACCACATCAGCAGCAGTACAATCCACCGTTTGCGGCATAATCTGGGCGTTACTACCCAGTTGCTTGATGACCTATGCGGGATATTGGACTGTAAAATTGAGGATATAGTGAAATACGAAAAATTATGAAAGAAGAGTATTACGGACTGTACAGAAGAGTAGGTTTGAAAATAGGATATTATCGTAAGCTGCGTGAGCTTACACAGGATCAGCTCGCTGAGAAAATAGGAAAAAGCACCGCGTTTATCGGCGCGGTCGAAGCACCGAATATAAACCGCACAATCTCGCTTGACACGTTATTTGATATTGCCAAGGTTCTGGACGTGCCGCCTTATAAGTTCCTTGACGAGTAAGGAAGTTACAGTAATCATGGAATATAAACCTTTATTTATGCGACAAAAAATCGGCATTTCCAAAGCGGAAATGCCGATTTGTTTTATTTTGTTATTACTTTGCCGAGGAGCGTATCAGCTTTTTGCCAAGTTTAATGATGTAAACAGCGGCAGAGCTTAGAACAAGATTTATACCAAGCTCAAATGGGAAGTTTCCGCCTACCATAAAAAGAATTAGGTAAGAGAACACACCGGAATATCCTTCGGCGGCGGCTCCTGCTGCCATAGCGTTAAAGAAGAACACCACGCAGCCCAAGAGGAAAATTCCTGTGTTGACGATGGGAGCTGCGATTCCTGCCGTGATTACTGCTGCTAATTCGGACTTTCGCGAGATGAGCTTGTACACAAGTCCTGCAACAAGTCCCGCCAAAATGCCTTTAAGAAGGACGGTGATAATTGTTCCCGCAGGATTAAGCGTCATAAATCCCGCAGCTTGACCGGAAATCAGTACTGTTGCGCCGAACACGCCGCCAAGCCATGCCCCCGCTTTCCAGCCGTATAGTGCTGCACCGACGATGATTGGGATAAGCGTGAATGTCACGTTAAAATACCCAAACTGTATGCCGACCGAAAATGCTTGCAGCACAATCACGATTGCCGTAAGCAGACCGAGCATAACGACCGCCTGTGTCTTGTTCGCGTTCCAACGCGAAGTCTTTTTTGTTTCCTCCATAAGAAACTCCTTTGCTGGCACTCGGTTCTGTACCGATGTACCGCGGGTATATATTTACGAGGGTTAGCCCCCGCAGACCCCTGAATTTAACTGTTTTTCTTGTACATTGCGTACAGCCCCTTTAATATAAGGTATTCGTCAAGGATAAAATCCGTTCCGCAGAGCGGCTTGATGGCGGTCGAAAATCCGCCTGTGGCGACAACCGTGCACTTTTCGCCGATTTCACGCTCGAAGTGCTTTACAAATCCGTCAAGCATAAATGCCGCGCCGTACAGCAGTCCCGAACGCATACAGTCAATGGTGTTTGTGCCGATCACGCGTTTTATCGGCTCGTCCGTAACGGAGATGAGCGGGAGTGTGGCGGTCTTTGCGGCGAGAGCCTCGGCGGAGATTTTCACGCCCGGAGCGATGATTCCGCCGATAAACGCGCCGGATTTGTCCACCGCGAGAATTTTAGTAGCCGTGCCTAAATCAATCACAATCGCGGGGAGCGGGTAATTCTCTTTTGCGCCCACCGCCACGGCAGCAAGATCCGCGCCAAGCGAGGCGGGTTCTTCGATTTTGATGTTAAGACCCGTTTTCAGCCCGGGCCCTACCGTCATTACACGGCAGCCGCACACCTTCTCCACGGCGGATTTAAGCTGCCCCGTAACGGGCATAACCACGGAAGCCAAAATTGCCCCGGAAATATCGTTCGCCGAAACGTTATACAGCCGCAGAATATCCGCAAGCATAATCGCGTATTCGTCCGCCATACGGAAACGGTCGGTGGCGATTCTCGACTCGAAAACCAGCTCGCCGCCGTCATTAAATCCTCCGAATTGGGTATTGGTATTGCCGACATCTATCGTAAGTATCATAAAGGTAACTCCCCCGGTTGAAAAAATTGCAGATTCTCGCTGTTCGCGCGAATCTTGAACAATATCCGCTTTGTTTTGGGATTAAACAGGATAATCCGCTTGCCGTTCAGCATTACGGAAAATGCATCTTGTGAAAAGCTGTGCAGCGTCTGAATGCCTGTTTTTGTGATAAAAGCGCCGCTTGTAAGTGTCATCAGAAGAATCATCGTAAACATTCCCGAGTACAGCAATCCGTTCGCGCCTGCGGAGCGTTTCTTTTTTGTGAAATCCGCGATTTCGGTATCCGAATCGGAGTTGGTGTCAATAGCGGTTTCGCGGTATTCCGTTATGTATGCGTTATAACGTGACGCGAGAGTCAATTCACTTATCGCAACGCTTGCCGCAACCGCAAGCATAATCACCCCAAACACGAAAAAATCCGTTTCATGCGGACGTATAAAGCGCACGATTCCCGCCTTTTTCGCCCGAACAACAGCCACAACCGCGCGGACGATAAAAAACATAATCATAACGGCGAATGTGCATATCGTCACGATGGATTCGATGTTCAAGGTGTTCACCCCTTCCCCAATATATTATAACACGGATTCCTCAAAAAATCAACCGCCCAATCTGCAATATTATCGATAAAAATTACCGGTAGTATATCGAAATCCTAAAAAATATGAATAATTTGCAAAAACCCCTTGACAAGTTGTGGTTTATGAGGTATAATAATTAAGTATGAGTAGCTGCGTTGGGATAGTTGTGCCTAAACGCGGAGATTCCCGAATTGGTGTGTCAAATTCCGCGCCAACTTTTCGAGGTGAAGCGCAGAAATTCTTGTCAACCGACCGGGATGAAGTGCAAATTTGGCACGCAAGCGTTGCCGAAGCACCGTAGGTGCGAGGGAATGCTTAGCGAGTTCACTTACAAATGGAATGAAATTCCATTTGTAAGTGAACGTTGCCAAATTTGCCATTAAAGTAAGGAGGAAGAAATGAAAAGAACTTACCAGCCCAAGAAGCTCCAGAGAAAGCACGAGCACGGCTTTATGAAGAGAATGGCTACCAAGAACGGCAGAAAGGTTCTCGCACGCCGCCGCGCAAAGGGCAGAAAAAGACTCTCTCACTGATTCGCATGCCGGATTTTAAGAAACGATATGTCGTAATCAAGAGCAACCGCGATTTCAGCTTTATGTTCAAAAAGGGCGAATCCATAGTGTGCAAGGGCTTTGTGTGCTACATAAAGCCGCGCCGCGCGGGGAAAAACCGCGTTGGGATCGTCACGGGAAAGAAGATTGGAAACGCGGTGAAGCGCAATCGGGCAAGGCGGATAATCAGAGAATCATTCCGCCTTTTAGACCCGGTTATCAAGGAAAAAACCGACAGGCGGTTCGATTTCGTGTTTGTGGCGCGTGTCGTAACCCCATCGATGAAAATGCAGCAGGTGTTAAACCTTATGAAAAGGAATGTCCTTCCGAAACTGCAATGAAATATATTTTAATGGGATTAATAAAGCTGTACAAGCTGACATTATCAAAGATTCTACCGCCGTGCTGCCGCTTTACTCCAACCTGTTCCGAATACGGTTTTGAAGCCATTCGGCGTTTTGGGGCGGTTAGGGGCGGTTATTTGACATTATGGCGGATTTTGCGGTGCAATCCGTTCTGTAATTGCGGGCATGACCCCGTACCCGAAAAGTTCATGTTCCGACCGGAGAAATACACCGTTTCGGCAAAGATCCCCGCGGATTTTAATTCGTGGGAGGAAGACAATAACATATAGATTGCAAATTCGGCAATCTAAATTAGAAGGGTTTGATTTTTATCCAGTTTCTATATTCTATCCCCGGGTTTCCGTTGGGATATATTCTGTATTTTATCTATAACTTCATCTGCTCCAATGTCGGCATTGCGATCATTATCTTTACGTTTATCGTGAAGCTCGCCTTGCTGCCGATTTACATCAAGCAGCAGAAAAGTACCGCTAAGTCCGCGATTTTCCAGCCAATGGTTCAGGAAATTCAGCGGAAATACAAGAACAATCAACAAAAACAGCAGGAGGAGCTGTATAAGCTCCAACAGCAGGGCTTTAAGCCTATGTCCGGCTGCGGACCCATGCTGCTGTCGTTCCTGATTCTGTTCGGCGTCATTGACGTTGTGTACAAACCGCTGACGCATATTGTTCGTATGAACAAGGACAGCGTGACCGCGATGGTGGAGGAATCCTATGATGTGGAGCTTACCTCCGTAATCGTTGGAGAAGTCGCGAGAAAAGACGTTCCCGAGTCCGAGATGACAAAGCACGAAAATATTCTGCATGACGCAGAGAATATTCTGAACTATTATAACGAACACTGTCTTAAAGAGGGCGATGAAAAGCTCGATATTTCCGTGTTTGAAACGTTGAACTTCAAAAGCGTCAAGGTCGTAAAGCAAACCATAAAATCCGCGATAACCAATGAGTATCTGAACGATGCCTCCGAAAAGAAAAAGGCTAAGACCATCGGCGATACCGATTTGTACAGAATTACCGAGGCGGAAGAGGCGGAGATGTCCGAAATGTCCGATGAGGAGAAAGCGGTTTACCGCGCCGAGCACAGTTTCTCCTCCGACTTCACAAGCATTGTCGGCACTGCGAACGCACATTTCGGGTATTACAGCAGCGGCGAAGACGGAGCGAACTTCGTTTCCACAAGCAGTATGCAGCGCGAGCTGTACGCTTTGGAGCGTTTCGGAACGACCACCGATGAGTATTCGTGCAAGGACGGTTACAGCGAGTCGGTAATTTCTGCGGAACGCAAAGCCGAGCTTACCGAGCTGTACGAAAATCTGAACTTCATAGGAATCCCGCTCGGTCGGGTTCCCAATATGAGTTTCCCGATGATTTTCGTACCGATCATCTCGTTCCTGTTGGCATTGGGGCAGACGTTCCTCAGCCAGTGGACAATGAAAAAATCCAATCCCGATATGCCGCCTATGATGGGTCCTATGAAGATAACAATGTACATTATGCCGTTGTTCTCTTTGTGGATCGCGTTTACCGTTCCCGCCGGCGCGGGCTTCTATTGGGCGATCAGTTACGGATTCGGCATTCTTCAGACCCTGCTGCTCAATAAGCTGTACAATCCCGTAAAGCTGCGTGAGCAGGCACTTGCGGAGTTTAAGGAAGCAAGCAAGAAAGCAGCAAAGGAAAAAAAGATGGTTGAAGCAGAAGCCGTCAAGGTCGTTAATGAGGACGGCAAGGAAGAAACCGTCTCTCAAAAGGAATTGAACCGCCGCAGGCTCGCCGAGGCACGCAAGGCTCAGGCGGAAAAATACGGCGAGGAGTACCGCGAGGACGGAGAATGATCTCTCCGTATCTCCATACGAAAGGTTTAATACACGGCGCGTAACCCCGCCGTTGGAAAGGGGAAACTATGGAAAAGGAATTCAAGGCAAAAACCGTTGACGAGGCGAAAGCGCTTGCAGCCGCCGATTTCGGCGTAAGCGCCGATGACATTGACTTTGAAATTCTTGAGCAGCCCAAAAAGGGAATTTTTGGCGTTCTTAAGGGCGAGGCGAGGGTCAAGGCAATTTACGAGCAGCCGGCGGAATCTTCCGAGCCTGTTGCGCAAACTGCCGCTGCGGTTTCCGATGATTATGCGGATTATGACATCAATGAAGATGAAGAACCTGTCGGCGAGATGCCCAAAGACTTTGACGTAAACAAAAGCGTTAAGGTAAAAACCGCGATAGAGTTCCTAACCGAAGTGATTCGGGGCTTGGGCGTTGAGAACTTTACAATCACCCCGAAAATCTCCGAAAAAGGGAAAAACAATATCGTCCTCGACATCGCCGGCGAAAAGCTCGGAGCGGTTATCGGCAAGCGCGGCGAAACGCTTGACAGTCTGCAATATCTCGCGATTCTCGCGTCGGCGCGCAAATCGGAGGAGAGTTTCTGCCGAATCTCTCTCGATTGCAACGATTACAGAAGTAAGCGGCGCGATACATTGGAAAGCCTTGCGAAAAAGACCAGCGCGAAGGTAATCAAGCAAGGGCGGAAGATTTCTCTCGACCCGATGAATCCGTATGAGCGCAGAATAATCCATAGCTGCGTTGCTGAGATTGAGGGTGTTTCCAGTCGTTCCACCGGCATTGAGCCGTACAGACGCGTGGTGATTTATGCCGATAAGCCCAAGTTTGACAATCGCCGCCGCACCGGAAATCGAGATACACACGGAAGCCGCGATGGAGCGTCCACGCGGAATTACCGCCGTTCGGGCGGGTTCTCCACCAGCTTTGAGCGCGAATACAAGCGCAGCCAGTATCAGCCCGATGAGAATGCCAATGCGGGTGACTTCTCCGATGAAACCGTTGAGGCGGAGAAGAACGCAACTCTTTACGGGAAAATAGACATTTAGAGTGTGATAAGGAATATAAATGGCGACAATAACATTTAATCTCGACAAAACAGAAAACGATTATATTGAATTTGAAGGTCAAACAATTCAAGAGTTGGAGTCGTTTTTATATCCGAATCAAGAGTTTAAGGATTGCTGCGGAACAATAACCTACACGGAAAATGATAAGGAATCCCGCTTATCGATAGCCGCCGTAAACGGATACGGTGTTTATATCGGATTTTCCGATGAAAACCGGGATAGCCTGTCCATATCCGACAGAAACAGGTTGGATACTGTTGTGGACGTATGGGGTGACGGCTTATATGTATCGGAGGGTTTGTTTATTTCTCCGCAGCAGGCATGGCGATGTATATGCGAATTTATCGAAACAGGCAATGTAAGCGAAGAGATAGATTGGATCACTCCCGATGATTTGCCCGAGGAAGGGAATTATATATAAAGAACGCTCCCCGTTTCCGGGGAGCGTTCTTTTACATCTCGGCGAGAATCTGTTCTTTTGAGTGCAGACCGACTAACCGCGCGGTGGGCTTGCCGTTCTTGATAATCACCAATGTGGGAATATTCTCCACCTCAAACATCTCGGAAAGCTCGGGCTGGTCATCAGTATTCACCTTGCCGACCACAATGTCCGAGCGTTCGGCGGCGATTTTGTCCACTATCGGCGACTGCATTCGGCACGGCGGACACCAAGTCGCCCAGAAGTCCAACAGTACGGGCTTCTCGCTGTCAAGTACGTCCGTCTTAAAGTTCTCTTGCTTAATTTCCAAAACTGCCATAATGATACTCCTTTACCGAAACATAATTAATTGTGATACTATTATATCTTTTTTCAGTTCCCACTATTACATTGACTTTAGTCAAACGTGGTTCTCTGTATGGATATTGAGCTGTATTTATTATATCATATTCTGCGGAAAATATCAACGGCAAGGTTTAATTTTTATAGTATTATGGATTATTTACAAGTCCATTTTTCTTAAACTTCCTTCTTCTTCATAGCTATATCCAACCCAATCAATCAGCCATTTATCATTTATCGGACGAAGAATAAACCTGTACCGTATATATTCGTCAGCTTCGGTTATAGCGTCAATTGTAATTTTCTTATCTGATTTCATAATAAAATTCAGTTTACAGCCGGTATTGAAAAAATCAAATCTGCTTGGATACAGATCGTATGGGGTTATATATATTTTATCTGTAATATGATCGGATAGAAGTTTCATCTTACTATCTTTGCAATCCCGGGCTAATTTATCCATAAGAGCGTAGTAATCGTCAAAATCATTCCAATTTTCGGCAGTTCGGACTATTCCCTTATTTTGCGCTTGCAGTTCATTTAGCTGCTTCATATAATATCCGGTTACTTCTGTATATTTACAAAACAGACTTATTAAGTCGGAAATCACAATTTGAGCAATATCGTGATATTTCTCGCGGGTTTCGTCTGTAATGATAATTTTGTTCATATTACACCTCATCAAATTACTTATGACATTGTTATTTCATATTGATGTTATTATTTCTCTTCCCTTCCCTCTAAGAAGTAGCTCGCCTCCATATCGGCAACGGACAGAGCGAACGCCAGCGGGAACATCTCCAGCGCTTTGCCGATGGTGTTCTTGTCCTCTATCCCGGAGAAGCCCATATGCCAGCGGATAGCCATTGCCTCTTCACGCGAAAGACGCATAAACCCGCTTATCATATAGACGCTTTTTTCGCCGTGACCGTAAGGGAGTCGGTCGTCTATCGCGTAGAAAGGGACTTTTTCCCATTGCCCGGTTTGTTCGTTTTTGGCATTGCGCATTTGAACTGTGTAGAAATTCACCTTGCACACATCATGGAGCAGCGCGATAATTGCTGCGGTTTCGGCGGTCGGTTCGAGCTTGTAGCGTTCCTTGACGCGCGGACGGGAGAGAAAATCCACCAAGCACTCATAGACATTCAGCGAGTGTTGAAGCAGACCGCCCTCATATGCTCCGTGGAAGCGGGTTGAGGCGGGTGCGGTGAAGAAGTCGCTCTTTTCAAGAAATTCCAACAGTTTATCCGCGCCCTCTCGCTTGATATTTTCGGTGTAGATTTGAATGAATTGCTCCTTAGCTGTCATATGATACCTCCATTAAAGTGAGTGGTGAATAAACAAAAAGCCGTGGCAAGTGCCGCGGCTCTTGATTTGTGTTTAGTCCGAAACGTAAGGAATAAGCGCAAGCTGTCTTGCCAGCTTGATAGCTGTTGTAAGCTCTCTCTGGTGATAAGCGCAGCAGCCTGTAACTCTGCGGGGCAGAATCTTGGAGCGCTCGGTCATAAACTTCTTGAGCTTTGCAATATCCTTGTAGTCGATAAACTCAGACCTGTCAGCGCAGAACTGGCAAACTTTCTTGCGCGGGCGCTTAACAGGATGAGCGGCACGTTCATTCTTTTCAGCCATAATACATTTCCTCCTATTTTAATTGAGAATCGATTGTCAGAACGGATAGTCGTCCTTGTCAGCGGCTGCGAAATCGGGAGCGGGTGTCGGCGCAGGAGCAGACGCGGGCGCGGAATTTCCGTAACTGTCGGAGCTTCCGTATCCTCCGCCGTATCCTGCGGGCGGCTCGGTGATAGGCGGCGCATCGTTATATCCGCCATAGTTTCCGCCGCCATTGGACTTCTCGCCGGTGAAGAACGCGTTCTCCACCACGATTTCATACCACGTTGAGGGGTTTCCGTTCTTGTCGGTAAATTGACTTACCTGCATTTCGCCTTCGATCATTATCATACGTCCCTTTGAAAAGAAACGATTGATAAATTCGGCTGTTCCGCGCCATGCAATCACATTGAAAAAGTCGGATTTCTTCTCCTCACCCTTTTTCTGGTAATTTCTGTCAACGGCAATTCTGAATCTGCAAGTTGTAATACCATTCGGTGTTGTTTTAAGCTCAGGCTCATTGACAAGCCTTCCCATCATAAATACCTTGTTCACGAAAACACCTCCGTCTTTCTATCCGTTCTTCCCCTTTGGGAATCACTTAGCCAGTACAACTGCCGAGCGCAGAATGCCATCGGTAATGTTGATGATACGCTCAAGCTCTGCGGGGAAGTCGGGCTTGGACTCGAACTTATACAGAACGTAATAACCCTCGCCCTCGTAGTTGATTTCGTAAGCAAGCTTCTTCTTGCCCCACTCCTCAACGCTGTCGAGAGTTGCGTTTGTCTTGATAAGCTCGGTGAACTTAGCGGTCAGAGCCTTGACCTGCTCCTCGTCCTTTTTGAGGGAGAAAACGATGACTGCCTCATACTTTTCGCTTAACTTTGCCATTTTGTAGCACCTCCTTATGGATATATATCCCACAATTTTTCGTGCGGGAAAGGATTTGTCCGGCATTTGCCGATACCTATATATTATAACAGATTTTTCCGTGATTGTCAAGTGGTTTTGCAGAAAAATTTCTCCTCGCTGATTTCGGCGAAGAGAATCATACATTTCGAATAATTCAACATATAACAAATTAATCACAAAAAAATTGTTGAAAATGCCCAAATTTTTTCAAGCACTTGACAAGACGATTGTCAGATGTTATAATTAAAATAGGTATTAATGCTTTTACTTGGTTCAATCTTCATTAATAGGTTTTTCCGATAACTCCAAGGGGGATAATTATGTCCGACAATTTACTTAACGAAATCAAACAGGCGCAGCAAGAAATCAAGCGTCTTGAAATATCACTTCGCGCGGAAAAGCTGCGCACAAAAATCTCCTCGGAGTATACTTACTTCGGTTTGTGGGAGTACGATATCGCGACCGATGTGTTCTATCAATACAAGAAGCTCGGCGGGAGGTATGAAAACAACCTTGAACCGATTGTGCGCTTTCGTGAGTCAATGCTCGGTTCGGGCAGCGTCTGCGCCGAAGATCAGCCCGAATTTAACCGATTCTGTGATGCAATGAAGCGCGGCGACCGCGAGGTATCCTGCGAGATACGCGTGATAAATGAAAACTGCGATATTATCTGGCAGCGTTATGAGGGCAGAGCCGTTTACGATGACAATGATAATCCGACAAAAATCGTTGGAAGAACCCTTGACGTTACCGCCGAAAAGGGCAGCAGCGACGACGGAATCTTCGGACGGCGCGACAGCCTTACCGGGACATACTCGGCAGAGCTGTTCAAGAGCTTTGTCAAGGAAAAACGCATTGGCGTGAACCGCTATACCAATGCGGCTCTGCTGGCGGTCGGAATCGATAATTTCCGCGGGATCTTGCCGCGTCTTGGCGCGGAATATTCCGATTATATCGAAAAGGCCATCGCCAAGATCCTTATGGGAATCAGCTCTTGTGAGCACACCAGCGCCGTGGCAAGAGTACGCGGCGGCGAATTCTTGATGTATGTGACATTCGGAGAGACCTCTAACCTGAACGCGGTTGCAAGGAAAATTCTCAGTACGGTAAATTCCTATCCGTATGATGGAGAGCCGGTTACGGTTTCGGTGGGGATTTCGGTGTTCCGCAACGGAAGAAAGCTCGAACAGGTGTACAGCGAGTCCGCCATTGCCCTTGCCGAGTCGCGAAAGAGCGGCGGAGGGTGCTATATGCACTATACAAGCGGTATGACGATGCGTATGTACAGCACTCCCGAAGATTTGACCGCCAATGTGGATACCTCCGCGATGTCGGCGGGTGCGGCGAAAGTCTACGAGCTGCTTGTCCGCGCGTTTTGCAGCGGGGATAACCCCGGCGCAATGCTTAAAGCCGCGTTTAAGGCGGCGGGAGAGTGCATAGGCGCTTCCAATATTTACATATACAACCGCGTAAAAAACACCACGATCGGCACTATGACCTATAATGCCACCGGTCTGCCGCCCGAGGAATGTCCTGCGGTAAAACGCACATGCTCAGACGAGGATGTTGCCCGCGCGTTCGGGTCTAAAAACGGTATCAGGATACACAGCGGCGGCAAGCACATTGACGGGCTGTCGCTTGTCAACGGAGCGGTGTGCGCCGAGTGCCGCGCGATTCGCTATGGGGGCGAAATCAACGGGTATTTCGTTATTGTCTTTAACAGCAGCTTCGAGCTTACAGACTGCGATTTGCAGATTATCGACTCGCTCGAAAACGCGCTGACGGAGATTTACGCGAATTACTTCGAGGAGAAATCCGTAGGCACAATGAAACAGCTTCACGGAACGATTATAAACGACCACCATATAGAAGGATTCACCATTATTCCGGGTGAGTTTAAGATCGAGCTTTTCGGCGACAATGCCGCCGAACATTACGATTTGTGCCCGGGTGACATCTGTTACGAAAAAATGCGCCACCGCGACAGTCCTTGTGTCGGCTGTCCCGCGCTTTTACTGGACGAAACAGGCAAAACCTATGCCTCTAACGCGCTGTATTGTGAAAAAGATCATCGTTGGCTGAACATCACCGCCTCCGCCGAGGAGAACGAAAACGGCGAAAAACGGTATGTTATCAGTTCTACGGACATTACCGACTGTCTGGGGCAGATTCAGATGACTGATGGTCTGACGGGGCTTATCACGTTTGACGCGTTCGCCGCCGAAGCCCTGCGAATGACCTCGGAGGACAGCGCAGGATACCGCGTGGTCGTGTTAAACATCGCCGAATTTCGCAAGTTGAATGATATTCACGGCTTTGAAGCGGGGAACTCCCTGCTGATTGCCGCTGCGGATATTCTTCAGCGATGCACCGTTCAAGACGAGCTGTTGTGCCGCTCGGAGGGTTCGCGGTTTGTCGGGTTGTTCAAAGGCTCCGACAGTGAGGAGTTCGACACCCGGATCCACCATATGCTCGGCAGCGTCCAAAAGCAGATCCATGACAAATTTAATATACAGGTTTACCTGTTGGTAGGGGTCTGCACGCTCGATGAGGACAATGTCAGTGTAATGACTGCGCTCGACCGCGCGATTACCGCTCAGCACACCGTACGTTCACGCACGATATACAATGAAAACTTTGTTGTGTATTATGACGGCGCGCTGCGTGATAAAATCAAAGAACGCCTGTTTATTGAATCCAATATGGAACAGGCTCTTCAAAACAACGAATTTAAGGTCTACTATCAGCCCAAGGTCAGCATTGAAACGGGTGATATTGTCGGCGCGGAGGCACTTGTGCGCTGGATTCGTCCCAATGGAGAGATCATCTCTCCGGGTAAGTTCATTCCGATTTTCGAGGAGAACGGTTTCATTAACGATATGGATTTCGCCATCTACCGCAATGCCGTTGCCGACATCGCAAAATGGCTCCGCAAGGGAATCGAAGTGCCGTTGATTTCGATGAACGTATCACGTTATCATCTCGGCGATGATAATTTCTGCACCAAGCTGAACTCCCTTGTGAACGCAATCGGCGTTCCGCACGAGTATATAGAGCTGGAAATCACCGAAACGCTGCTTACCGACCACATTGAAAAACTGATTGACACGGTTTCGTGGTTCAAAGACCGCGGATTCCACATTTCGGTGGACGACTTCGGCTCGGGATATTCCTCGCTGAATCTGATCACGCAGTTACCGTTCGATACGCTGAAGATTGACGGCGGATTTTTCCTCAGAAACGACCTCACCGACAAGAGCAAGAAGGTAATCTCCTCGGTGGTGACGCTCGCCAAGAGTCTTAACGTCGAAACGGTTTCCGAGGGCGTGGAAACCCAGGTTCAGGTGGACTTCCTCCGCGGTCTCGGCTGCGATATGATTCAGGGATTCTTCTATTACCGCCCGATGCCGCACGATGAGTTTGAGGAGCTGCTCGCCGCCCAGACCCGCAAACACCGCGAAAAAGCCAAGGAGTGACATTCTTCAACGGATTGTCAACGAGTTTTCAACATATTCCACAGAGTTTTCAACATTCAAATGTTAAAAAATGTTGAATATATAAGCAAATCCCCCGCGATGGCGGGGGATTTTTTCGTTTTCTTGCGGATATTGACAAACTTTGCCGAATGTGGTATTATAATATACTTGCCGGTGTATCCCCACTGGACTTACATATGGAAAGGGGGTGCAGTGCATGGATTTGTTGACATTCGTCCTCTCCGTCGTAGCTAGCGTTGTTGCAAACCTCGTTAGCAAGTGGCTTGACGGTAATGAGTAACCGGCAAAAGCACTAGCAAAAGAACTGTCCCCTCGCGAGAGCCTAACCTCGCGGGGGGACAATTTCTTGTGCATTGCATGTTTAAGATTTACTGACATTCTTCACACTTATATTATATCACATCTGCTTTGATTTGTCAACCCTTTTCCGAAAGAAAACTAAGAAATCCCCCGCCATCGGCGAGGGATTTTTTTTATTTTGCTAAAACCGTATTACAGCCACCAGCCCCATATCGGAATACCGAGCCACGAAAATTCCGCGCCGTCAACTGTTGAGTCATAACGGGTAATACCGTTCTTCTCCCCCGCGAACTTCGGGATTGAATACTTTACCTTATACCCCAATCCGTAGTAATAGGAATATCCCTCTTGGGAATCGCTTACGGTTGAAAGCGTGATAAGCGGCTGAGTATATTTCGCGGACTTCCTTAACCGAACGCAGTCCATGATACAAAAGGAGAGATACGTGACAAGCAAAACCGCTCCGGCTATGATTAAAGTTTTCTTTAATGTTTTGCTTTTCATTTCAGACGCTCCTTTACGCGTAAACGGAATAAAGCGCGCCGCTTGTGTACGCATAGTTCGCGGTTCTGTCGGAGTTGTAGCCCATAGCCTTTGCGCTGCTTACAAGAGAGTTGACTTGGTTCGCCTTTTCGGTGACTTTATCAAGGAATGCGCCGTTGCCGAAAGTGTACTTCGCGTCATTTTCGGTGATGTCCTTGATTGCGTCCGTGATGGACAGTCTGCCGTTTTCGTCCACGGAAATCCCCGCGCGTCCTAACATATGCTTGTATGCGCGAGCCGTACCCGCAAGGGTAGTTCCCTTTTGCTGAATTGTCGATTTATCGGACTTTTCCATTTCGTCCATAAACGAGTTGTACTTATTCACAAAGTCCTTTGCGGTATTGGTGAAGTCGGTCGCGGAGAACGAGTTCTCCTCCGAACCAAGCCCGTGTATGTAGGATTTAACTGCGGTCGCCGCTTCCTTGACTGCGTTTGTCATCTCCTTGAGAGTACCTGAATTATCGGTTTTCTCGGTGGAATCGGTCTTGTTGGAGCTTGTCACGTTCTTGGTGAACAGCCCCGAACCGCCCGTCAAAGTGTTGATTTGACGCGACTTCTGAATTACCTTATCCGAGAATCCATTCGTGCCGAATGCCGTTTTGATATCCGACGCCTTGATTTTGGACAGGTCGTCACTCAGCGTGAGCTTGTTATCCGCGCCCACGGTAATCCCCGCGCGTTTGAGGGAGCTTGTGTAGACCTTTCCCGTGTTTACCATCAGTACACCCTTTTGCAGAACGTTCTGATTGTCGGAATTTCCAACCTTGTCGATCATCGCGTTGTAGTTATCCACAAAGCTCTGTGCTTGTGCCTTATACGCGTCAATGTCCACCTCGCCGCCGTATTTCAAATCATTGGCGAAAGACTTGATACTCTCTGCCGCGCCGCCCGCATTCGCCGAAGCGGTCTTGATCGACTGCGAGGAAGCAACCGTGCTTTCGCTCTCCGAGGAATCATCAATCCCGTAGATGCTCTTATACAGCTCACTGAACTTCTCGCGGTAAATATCGCTCTTATTCTTGAGCGCGTTGCTCTTAAGCAGGTCGTTCAGCGATTGCGTGGAGCTTGAAAACTTGCCGTAATTGTTGAATTTGCCCGCAAGGTACTGCCCTTGGAGTTTATCCAGAGCCGACCCGTATTGGGTTTGAACCTTTGCCATATTAAACTGTAATCTTGCCGTTCTTCCAACTGTCATAAAAATCACTCCTTATCTAAATAGCAAATTCAAAACCGCGCAAACGCTGTGCGTTTGCGCTCGCCGAGCGAGCCATATCACCGCCGGGCGGTGATATGTCCCGCTCGCGTTTTGAATTTGCACGAATCACCAATCACTTGCTTTTGGCTATAATGCCCAACTCAAAACGGAAACCCGTTTAACTTTTCCTCCGTGAATTTCTCACCATCGCCAACGTCAACATACATAAATTTGTCCGACCCTTCAGCGATATAGCTCAACGAATCCTCGCCGACCTTAAACTTGAATATGTTTGAATCTCCGGTCGTGTTGGCATTCTCACGGAGAATCAGTGTATCACCGTCAAGCTCCCAAGCTCCGTATCCAACGTAACTGCTGAACGATCCGGCATAATAAGTAAAGCTGTTATCATCGTACAACTGTATTCCGAACCTGTCGGGGAAGCCGCCTTTCTCATAAACGAAGCCTTTCCCTGCGAGGTCGTCCCGATGAGCGGTACTCGCGCAGCCGCTCAATGCCAAAGCCGCGCCTAACGCAAGAACAACCGCTTTGATTTTAATGAGCATTAACTTCACCCCTTATTTTAATAGAAATCCAAAATTTCGGAATGCTTAGGCTCCGTTCGCTGCGCTCACTCTGTCAACATTCCGAAACCGGTCAAAATTTCCGCAGGAAATTTTGACTCTTTTTGGATTTCACGAATCACCGAACACTTGCCTTTAGTCATAACGCCCAAAATCCTTTCGCTGTTGCTATGCGCCATATTTTTCGCGGTATTCTTTCATTTTGCCGACATATTCCGCGCCGGGGATAATTCCGTTTTCGAGTGCCGCGATAATATCCTCGATATTCACGATGGAATACACCTTTACGCCGAACTCATCATACACCTCTTGCACGGCGGACTTGTCGGATTCAAGCCCCTTTTCTGCGCGGTCAACGGTGATGATCATACCCTCGATGTCGATTTTCGCCGCGCCTTGGAGCTTGGGCAGAACCTCGCGAAGAGCCTTTCCGCTGGTCATAACGTCCTCGATGATAACCACCTTTTCGCCGTCCTCAAGGGTTTTTCCAACGAACATTCCGCCCTCGCCGTGGTCTTTGACTTCCTTACGGTCAAAGCAGTAGTTGCAGTCCACACCGAACTTATTGAACAGCGCGGTGCAAGCCGCCACTGACAGCGGGATTCCCTTATACGCAGGTCCGAACAGCGTATCGGGTTTCAGTCTGTGTTCATTTATGCACTCCGCGTAATATTCGCCGAGCCGCGCCAACTGCGCTCCTGTCTTGTAGTTGCCGCAGTTGATGAAATACGGAGCGATTCTGCCGCTTTTCAGCGTGAACTCGCCGAATTTCAGCACACCGCTGTCCACCATAAACTTTATGAAACTCTCTTTGTATGTCATAAGCATTCCCCCCGCTTTAATCTACTCTCTTTTATTATAACATACTTTTTTGGAAAATGCAAGGGTTTTTTATGCTGTTTTTTGGAGAAGAGCAAATAATCCCCGCCTCATCATGAAGCGGGGGTTAAATATTCGATTTATCACCACTCAGCAGGGTCTTGCATTTGGCTGACAATATCAAGATGAACCATGAGATTAACCTTGCGGAGATTTTCGACCTTTTCCGCCCCGCCAAGACTTAACAACGGCTCATATGCAAAGCACTCATCATACGCGGGAGTGCCCAGCTTTTTCACAGCGTCCTCATACGGCTCCCACGACAATACCGTGTGCCTGAAATCCGCAGTTCTCATTCTTCTCATCGTCACCGTAAAATTTTTGCCTATTGCACCGCACTTTTCATGTCTGACATTAACATAAATAAAGAACCCATCATTATCGTATAATATAACATCAGCCATGCCTGTTGCGAATACAACCGCCGCCTCATCAGTAACCGCAACATTATCATGTTCGCCACCGTAAATTTCGCCGATAATGTCAATATAATCGTCCGGATTCACCAGCTTGTAATATCCGTCCTCGGTGGTACAAAAGCCGTATTCTCTCCACAGGGAAATGATGTCGTCCGACACCTTGCCCCGATACTTTTCGATAATCTCCTCGGGAACATCTGCGTGTTTTATGCTGTTCTTGAACAGCTCTGCTGCATTTTCGTCCATTAGTGTGTCCTCCTTCAAATAATCCATAAAAAGTGAATGTTTATGTGTTTTCATTATAACACACTTTTTCGGAAAATGCAAGTGGGTTTGGTAATTTTTTGGCGAAAAAATCCCGCGGTACAAAACGTACCGCGGATTTTTTATGCTCTCGCGTACAACCCCTCGGGAGTACGTGTAATGCAACCGTCAATCTCAAGATTGGTAAGTGCCTCGGAAAGTTCGCCGAAGTCCATATCCGACTTGTCCATCAGCGTATCACTGTCTGCGGGAGCGGCGGAAATCAGCTTTAACAAAGCCGCCTCGCTCTCCGAAAGCGATTCAAGAACCGTTTCGTCCACAACGGAATCATTCTCCTCTGAGGACTTTTCGGGATTCTTTTTCTTACGCGGAACGGGCTGCTTTTTGGCGGCGATTTTGGCGGTTAGCTCCGCGACCTTGCGCAGCAGCTCCTCGTCATCAATGGAGTGCTTTCTGAACCAATCAGTGATGTCGCGCGGGTCGGCGGCGGATAACGCGCCCTCGCGGATAAGATTCGCGTTTCCGCGATAAACGGGAGAGCTGATGTCGTGCGGCGGAACGGCGAACAGAGCGCGTTCCTGACGAATCGCGTGCGAAGCCGTCAAGAGAGAACCGCTGCTCTCCGCCGCCTGAATCACCAGTGTGCCGTTGGCAAGCCCCGAAATGATTCGATTCCGCTCGTGGAAGTACGCGCCAAAGCTCCGCGCGGTGGGCATAAGCTCGCTGATTATCGCGCCGCCGCTTTCCACGATCTCGCGCTTTAACCCCGCGCTCTCCTTGGGGTAATTCACGAGTATTCCGCAGCCCGCAACACCGATAGTTCTTCCGCCTGCGTTAAGACAAGCGCGGTGAGCGGCTGTATCCGAGCCGACCGCCAATCCGCTGACGATAGCCGCTCCGGCGCGGGCAAGCGGTCCGCAAAGGTAATTCGCGGCTTTTACGCTGTAATCCGTCACCTCTCGCGCTCCCACTGCCGCAATAGACAGTCTGTCGTTCAGCCCCGCAAGACTCCCCGCGACAAACAACACTACGGGCGGCTTTTCGGTGCATTTCAGCAGCACGGGATATTCATCGTCATCGAGGGTGATTATACGGACATTATGTTCCGCGCACGTCCGCATAATCTCGTAAACCGCGCCGTTGCGCACCTCGGCGGCGCGCCGCTTTTCGCCGTCGCTCAGAAACGGAAATCTCCCGTCGCGAATATCACGGCAAGCCCGAGTTGCGTCATTTCCGCACTGCGACAGAATGTAGTTCGTTTTGGAATTGAACGGCTGCATAACCATCAGCAGCCACAGCCAGACCTCCACGGAGCTTTTTGCCACGAGAATCCCCCCTTTTGAAAGTTGACAGTTATTGTCGGTTAAGGACGTGTGATATTCCCAAAGTCACGGACAGCCCAACCGCAACGGACACAACATAAAACGTTATATACGCCGCAAACGCAAACTCGTCCAGACCTCTGAAATCAAACGCTCCCGAGGGCGGCGCACCGAAAGCCCCGAAGCTCGTCATCACATCAACGACCACGAATCCCGCGAGGGAAAGCAAAACGGAGGGTGCTGTGCCAAGCAGCACAAATTTCGGCGCGGAGAGTGCGTATTCCCAATAAAACCGCTTGCGCGCACGCGTCAAAACCGCGATATTCAGCACAAACACCGCAATAATAACAGTGAACTTCACTGCTCCGCTTAAGTCTGTCCATGCCATCAAAGCCGCGCAGCAAAACGCGGCGATTAAATTCACAACAGCGCCCAGTATTAGCAGAAGCGTTACCGCGAGCGGTTCTTTCATGAGCTGCTCCTTTCGTCAACTTTGTTATGATTGTCTTTTACCGGATTTATTGTTGTTCCTTTTTCTTGCCAATTGCAATCCTTATCCCAAGTACAGCCGAAAGAAAGGCGGCATACACCAACGAGTATCCGACCGCGCAAAGTGACAAAAACTCTTCCATAAGACCATCCCAACCATAGCCGTTAAATCTGCGTATCGTATCAAATACCAAATAACCCAACGCGCCGATGATGAAGGGGAACAGCGCGTTAAGCATAACGAACTTCAGCGCGGAAAGCCCATGATTTTTTCTAAAACGATTATACACTAAGGCGGACACAGCAATGTGGCATACCACGGGGATTACAGCGGCAAGCACTGCCGCCGCAGCTCCGTAGTCATCTCCGACAAGCGCGATGATTCCCACCTCGACAGCCATAACGCATAATGTAAGAATGCTGCCGAAAAAACCAAGCAGAATTACTGTCACGATAATCACCGCCCTTTCCTTGGTACCGCCTTCGATTAAACCTTAAACACCGCGCTCGTAAATGCCGGCAGAGTCAGTCCGCCAAGCTCCTGTTTCTCGCCCGTGAGTAGGTTCTCCGCCTGTCCGCCGCGGTTAAGATTGAACGTAAACGGCGCGCCGTCCGCGTTTATCACGGCAATCAGCGTTTCCTCGCCCGTACTTCTGGAGAACGCGTACTGGCGGTTGGTAAGCTGAACCTGCTTGTAATCGCCCTCGGCAGCGGCGGGGTGGTTCTTTTCGATTTCAGCGAGCTTACCGATATGAGCGGTGAGGTCGTTCAGTCCCTCGGACTTCATCTTCTCAAGGTCAAACTCCACACGCAGACCAGGGTCGCCGTCCTTCTTATCAGCCAATACGCCGAACTCGCTTCCGTAATACACTGCGGGAATGCCCGGCATCATAAACATCAGCGTGTAAATCAGCGGCAAGTGCTCCTTGGTTTTGAGGATCGTTGCCACGCGGGATACGTCGTGGTTGTCCACGAATGTATACAAGTGCTTTCCACGATAAATGCACCAGTTCTCGCTGCCAAACTGACGGTTAATGGAGTGCGCGATCTCGAACATATTCATATCGTTGAAGCTGGAGAACAAGCCCTTATAGCACTCATAATTCGTCACGGAATCCAGCATTTCGCCGTTGCACCACTGATTATAATCGCCGTGGAGCGTTTCACCCAACAGGAAGAAGTCGTCCGAAATTCCCTTGCAGTGGTTGTGAAGCTCTTTAAGGAAGTTCGGCTCAAGACAGTATGCTACGTCAAGACGCAGACCGTCAATACCAAATTCGTTTCTCCAGCCCGAAACGCATTCGAAAATATACCGCTTTACCTCGGGATTGTAGAGGTTGAGCTTTACAAGGTCATAATGCCCCTCCCAGCCCTCATAGTAAAAGCCGTCATTGTAGTTGGAGTTGCCCTCGCGAACGTGGAACCAGTCCTTTTTGGAGCTGCCGAGCTTGTTTTGGCGAACGTCCATAAAGTGTGTGAAATCGCGTCCAACGTGGTTGAACACACCGTCCAGAATCACGCGGATACCGTTTTCGTGCAGCGCTTCGCAGACCTTTTTGAAGTCCTCGTTTGTGCCGAGACGGCGGTCGATTGTCGTGTAGTCGATTGTGTCATAGCCGTGCGCAACGCTCTCGAAAACCGGTCCGAAGTAAATCGCGTTACAGCCCAGTTCCTTGATATGCGGAATATCGTCAATCACCTTGAGAATCTTATGGGAAGGCTCGCTTGTTCCGTCATTCCGTAACGGACAGCCCATATAACCCAACGGATAAATGTGATAAAATACTGCGTTTTCATACCATTTCATAATAAATCTCTCCCGAATATTGAATTTCCTCGCCGGAATCATTTTCCAACGGTGATTACATTATAACATATCGGGGGGAATTTGTCAATAACGGAATCCAAAAAACCGTCCCTTTGGCTGGGGTGTATCAGTTGTCCCCACACTGAATTGCTTACTTTTTCTACAAGCTTAGCAAACGACAAATATTTTTGTCGTTTGCTATAGGTTAATGATACGCTTTCCTTGCCGTCGCGCTTTTTCAACAAATCGTGCCGCCCCGCCCCAATCGTGCGTGATATAGCAGATAACGGCATCACATTCCCTGACCATAAAGTCATTCCGATAGCTGATAGCTAACTTTTTAGGCACATTCTCAATGCCCTCGGGGAGCATTGTCGGCAGCCCCTCAAAGTTATTTTCTTCCCTTTTGACCGGTAAATACGCGAGAACGATATGATAATTCATATTCGGATATCGCGGCGCAAGGTTTTTCAGCATTTTCTGTACCATTCCATCGAACGAGCCGTGCGTTCCGACAAGAATTGTTATATCTTCATTTTCCTCTATCAGATGTACAATCTCTTGCTCTAAGCGCGGTTTGATGTCGCTTGGAGTATCTTTATGCCCAAAACAAGCCACTGTCATAAAACATCACCTCAACAATAGTATAACATCATTTTTCAAATTACGCAAGTGCGTATACGCGGACGCGAATAAAATATTATAATTAAGTTATACTTAATTGAGTGGGGTGAGGGAATGTCTAAAGTGAAAAACGCGGTTGTGGCACGGTTTAGAGATATATGCGCCGAGAGAAACATAAAGCCTAACGAATTAGCAAACATTTCGGGTATTACTCCCTCAACCGTTTACAGTTTATTTGATGAGCGGCGCGGACAAGTATCAATCACTACAATAAAAATTTTGTGTGACGGTTTGGATATGTCCCTTGGCGAGTTTTTCTCCGCAGAAGTATTTGACAATCTCGACCAAGAAATTGAATGAGAAGGCAGCCAATCGTGATGATTGGTTGTTTTTGTCATATAATACACGAGAACGATATGATAATTCATATTCGGATATCGCGGCGCAAGGTTTTTCAGCATTTTCTGTACCATTCCATCGAACGAGCCGTGCGTTCCGACAAGAATGGTTATATCCTCGTTTTCCTCTATCAGACGTACAATCTCTCGCTCTAAGCGCAGTTTGATGTCGCTTGGAGTATCTTTATGCCCAAAACAAGCCACTGTCATAGCATAGCCCCCTCTTTTTAACATATCTATAACATAAATTATAACATATACAATATGTAAATGTCAAGTTATAATATATGTTAGAGGTGATATTGTGGATAAGTTGAAAATTACCAAGCGAGCCAATTTGAAAGGCGAGGACGGATACAAAGTTTTTTCTGTTCGTATAAAGGATAGCGTTGTCGAACGCCTTGATGAGCTATCCAAAAACACAAACCGTTCTCGAAATGAGCTGATCAACATTATTCTTGTATTTGGTCTCGACAACTGCGAAATTGAGTGAGAAATCAGCCCCTCTCCGGGAGAACTCGAAGAGGGGCTTTTCTTTGTCGAATAATCGGTTATCCTGTCGTTCTGTTCCGTTGCGTCAAGTCAACAGAGCCGAGCCGGCAGGGAAAACCGATCCCCTTTTTTAGTCCGTTTCGGAGAAAATCGCGGCGTCAAGCGTTTTCGCTCGACACCGCAATACTTCTATATCACACGCTCTCGAAAGAGCGGTTTTGCTGTCAGCCGTTCACTGCCGCAGTCAGTTCGTCAAGATGGTCGTAATCGTAGGTCGCGCCCTTGTACTCGACTTCGATGTTCTCGCAGAAAAGGAAGGTCATATCGTCGATCGAAGTCAATCCGGAGGGTAGTTTCACATATGTGAGCCTTGTGCAGCTGGTGAAAGCGTCCCCGGCGATTACCGTAACGCTGTCGGGAATATTCACACTTGTGAGCTTTTCGCAATTATGAAACGCATATTCGCCAATTTCGACAACTCCTTCGGAAATGGTTACGCTCGTAAGACTTGTACATCCGTCAAAGCTGCCGTGTTCGATTTTGGTTACACCGGAGGGGATTTCCGCGATTTTGAGGCTTACGCAGTTGCTGAACGCATACTCGCCGATTTTTGTCATGCTTTTCGGGATATTTACGGTCTCAAGATTTTCGCAGTCGCTGAAAGCGCAGTCGCCAATTTCGGTTATGCTTTCGGGTATGGTTATACTTTTGAGGATTTTGCATTCTTCAAAAGCCCATTCGTCAATTTTTACCACGGAATGTCCGTTGACTTCCGAGGGGATAACAACGTCCGAATCATTTCCGTTATATTTGGAGACCACAATATTACCGTCATCATCGTAATACCCCTCAAAGCCCAATTCGGAAGTGGTGGGCACATTTATCGGGGGTTCTTCGCTTGTGCTTCCCGGAGTGCTTTCGGGAGTGCTGACGGGTGTGGACTGCTCGCTTTGTGTGGTGGATTGTTCGCTTGTCTGTGTGCTTGTGCTTGAGTTGGAATCGGAATCGTTATTTCCGCCCGAACACGCAGTCAGGCTCAAAACCGCCGCCAAACATACAAAAAACGTTAAAAATTTCTTCATGATCTTTTGTCCTTTCAATAATTCATAGTTTACATGGGATAAATCTCTCCCTGTCATATATAATTTTACCACAAAGTATTATGTTTTGCAAGGTATAAAATAAACAAAGTTAGTAAAGTTTTTGATGGTTGTTTTGTGGAAATATTACAGAAAACGAAAAATCCCTGCCGGAGAGGGCGGGGGTCGTGCTGTATATAAACCAGTTTTTGCCTTTATCGGCAAAAGAACGTCCCGAAACGCTTTCGTTCGGGACGTTTGATTTGTCAGATTTCGGAGAATACTTTATCAAGCTCTATAAAGCATCCTTCAAGGACGTTGACCTTAACAGTATCATTTTGTCCGTAAGGTTTCAAATGACGATATGTGGTATCTTCGCTGAGAAGGAATACATGGACTGTTTTTTCTTCCGGGTCAACTATCCAATATTCACGCACACCGGCTTGCTGATAGAGATTAAGTTTAACTAGACAATCATTGCGGAAATTTGACGGCGACAATATCTCGATAATGAGATCGGGAGCGCCTTTTATGCCATGATTGTCACGTTTTCTTTTATCGCATAACACCAGTAAATCAGGTTGAACAACAGTATCAACGTAATCGGCACTGTCCTCGTCCTTTTCGAACAAACGAACGTCTAACGGAGCGTGAAGGACTTGACATGGTTTGTCGGATAAAAAGTTTCCGAATTGTCGTACAAGCTCTGCGGAAACCAATTGATGAGCAAATGTCGGACTAGCCATCATAACAGCTTCTCCGTTAATAAGCTCATATCTCTCATCGTTGTCCCATTCCAAATAATCGGCATAGGTGTAATGTTCATTTGCCAAAGGCCGCGGCATAAAGATTCCTCCCGGTTAAAATACGGAACACGGTCAATTCTGCGGAGTGATGTTCCAGATTTCCTTTGCGTAGTCGGCAATGGTGCGGTCGGAGCTGAACTTGCCCGCTGCCGCCATATTCAGCCAGCACTTCTTGATAAATTCCGCGTGGTTGAACTTGAAATCGCTGTTTGCTTTGAGCTTTGCCTGAACGTAGTTCTCCAAATCGCCGAGAATGTAGTAATGGTCGGGTCTGTGCCATGACGCACCGTCCAGCAGCGAGTAGTACAGCTCGCGGAATGTTCCCGTGCCGCCGTCGTTGAACGTGCCATCGATCAGCGTGTTAAGAACGCGTGCCACGCGGGTGTTTTCGGAGTAGATTTTACGCGGGTCGTAATTCGGCATGATACGCGCCAGATCCTCAACACGCGCGCCGAAGATGTAGTTGTTCTCCTCGCCCGCCTCCTCGCAGATCTCAACGTTCGCGCCGTCATAAGTGCCGAGAGTCATTGTTCCGTTGAGCATAAACTTCATATTGCCCGTGCCGGAAGCCTCCGTTCCCGCAGTGGATATTTGCTCGGAAATATCCGCCGCGATAACCAGCTTTTCCGCGTAAGATACGTTGTAATTCTGCACGAACACAACTTTAAGCAGACCGTTGATGGACGGGTCGTTGTTTACAAGGTTGCCGATTTCGTTGATAAACTTGATAATGCCCTTTGCGCGCGCGTATCCCGGAGCGGACTTCGCGCCAAAGATAAACGTGATGGGAGCGAGGTTATCTCTTGAGATACTTCCGTCTTTGATTCCGAAATAGATGTACAGAATCGAGAACGCGTTCAGCAGTTGACGCTTATATTCGTGCAGACGCTTTACTTGAATATCGAACATCGAATCGGGATTAAGCTCCACGCCCTCGTGTTCCTTGATATATTTCGCGAGAGCGGCTTTGTTCGCGCGCTTGATTCCGCTGAACCGCGCCAATACGGACTTGTCGTCAGCGAATGAGCGCAGCGAGCTGAGCTTTGACAAATCCGTGATCCAGCCTTCGCCGTCCAACAGTTCGTTAATGAGCTTTTTCAGTTCGGGGTTGCACAATGCGAGCCAGCGGCGCGGGGTGATTCCGTTGGTCTTGTTCTGGAATCTCTCGGGGAACAGCTCGTACCAGTCATGCAGCGCGGTGTTCTTGAGAATTTCGGTGTGGATTTTCGCAACGCCGTTTACATAGCGTGAGCAGTAGATCGCGATACGCGCCATATGCACCGTGTTGTCGCGTACGGGCATCATACTCTCGATTTTTTCGCGCGCAATATTGCGGCGGTACATATCCGAGATGAACGTTTCGTTGATACGCAGAATGAACGCGTAAACCTCGGGCAGCAGTTCCGCGATGATACCGCTTCCCCACTTTTCAAGCGCTTCGGACATAATCGTGTGGTTGGTGTAATTAAACGTATTCTTTACAATCTCAAATGCCTGTTCAAACGGCATTCCGTGAACGTTCACAAAGATTCTGATAAGCTCGGGGATAGAGATTACGGGGTGAGTGTCGTTAAGCTGAATCGTGTTGTACTCCGCGAAGGTGCTTAAATCGCGACCTGCGGCGAGGTGTTTTTTCACCAAGTCCGCCATTGACGCCGCGCTAAAGAAATACTCCTGTTTCAGGCGCAGAACCTTGCCCTCGTGAGATTCATCGTTCGGGTAAAGCGTTCTGGAGATATTCTCCGCCTGGATTTGCCCCGTTGTTGCCGCAAAGTAATCCCCGCGGTTGAACGCATCGAAATCGAACGCGCAGACCGGCTCTGCCTGCCACAGGCGCAATGTTCCCGCGAAATCGTTCTTGTAACCGAAAATCGGCATATCATAAGGAACAGCCTTTACATCGCCGGTAGTGAAGTGAATAATGACCTCGTCATCGTCCACGCGTCTGCTCCACGGGTCGCCGTATTTTGTCCAGTCGTCCGCATATTCGCGCTGGAAACCGTTCTCAATAGCTTGCTTGAACAGTCCGTACTTGTATCGGATTCCGTAACCCGTCAACGGCAGCTTCATTGTCGCGGCACTGTCAAGAAAGCAAGCCGCAAGCCGTCCCAGACCGCCGTTTCCGAGAGCGGCGTCCTCGATTTCTTCAAGGTCGGACAGCGAGCCGCCCGCGCTTTGAAGCAGTTCCTCCGCATAGTCCGCAAGTCCCAGACACAAGATGTTGTTGTACACCGCGCGCCCTACGAGAAACTCCATAGACAGGTACGAAGCTCCCCTGCCCTGCGGCGCGGAGCAGTTCATCATCGGCACTGCCTGCTTCATTATCGCCCGCGAGAGCGCGTCATGAAGCTGAGCGGGGGTGTGCTTTTTGCCATCCGCGCTGCCCTCACGCAGAATGTCCTCAAAATCGTTCTTCAACAAAGTCTTATCAATCATATCTTTACTCCTTATTTTTAATGGCAAATTCAAAACCACGCAGACGCAAAGCGTCTGCGTTCGCTAAGCGACCCGTTACACCGCTGTGCGGTGTAACGCGCCGCTTGCGTTTTGAATTTGCGCTAATCACCAATAACTTGTTTTTGTTATAACGCTCTAAACTTGCGCCCCCAAAGCGTGGCGTGTAGTTGGTTGATTTGAAGAGCAAATTGCGAACCGTGCAGATGAGCTTCGCTCATCTGCACTAGCCGAGCGTCACAGCACACCGCTTCGCGGTATGCTGCAACGCTCGCTTTCGCAATTTGCACTAATCACCAATAACTTGCTGTAAGTTATAATGTGCCTGAATTGCACTTCAAGCAGCGAATTGTGGTTTAACCCCAATAACTAACAGCTATTCTTTACACAACTATTGTACCATATTTTTCCGACAAAATCAAGAGTGGAGTTGAAAATATGACAGTTTTTAACCGAAAAGATTAATTTTTGGTGAAATTGCACATAAGTTAGGCTAAAATTTCTACATTCTAATTCCCACAAAATGGCAAAAAAATCAAAAAAGTTGTAAAAGAATACTTGAAAAAAAAAAACGGTTATGTTATAATTAAAGTAAATACACAGCGGCTTATGGGCAAATTGCGCCCAAAAATAAGCTGATACCGCACAGCCGGGCTGTGCCGCGGGAACGCGGAGGCTGCGCGGTGTCGGCTTGAGATGATCCGCTGAAAAAAACGGCAAATTCGCGTTTGTCGTGGAACGGAGGTTTTCAGGTGAATAAATTCTCTTTTGTTGCCACCGACACCAGCGGTAAAACGATCCGTGGTTCGGAAATGGCGGAGGACTACAAAGACCTGCAGGTAAAACTGAAAGAACGGAAGTTGTACGTCACCAGCTACCGCGACTTGGGTCAGGGCGGAAACGATGTGAAGTACAAGTTCAAGGTCAAGGAGGTTTCCTTCATCTCGCGTCAGTTGGCGTCTATGTCTGCCGCCGGTCTGTCCCTTGTAAGGGCGCTGTACATACTTCAGGATCAGCAGGAAAACAAAAAGGCAAAGGCTGTTTTGCTGGACATCTACGAAGAGGTGCAAAAAGGTAAGGCGTTTTCGGACGTTCTCAGATCCAAGCCCGGCGTCTTCCCGGAAATGTTTGTCAGCATGGTTGCCGCAGGTGAGGCTTCTGGTACGTTGGACGATATGTTCGCTCGTTTGTCAGACCACTTTGCAAACAGCAACAAGACCGCAAATAAAGTCAAGTCTGCGATGGTTTATCCCGTTATCCTGTTCGTGCTGCTGATTGCGGTTATCATACTGCTGTTCGTGGCGGTTTTGCCGTCGTTTGCAGGTATGATGCCGGAAGAAGAAATGTCGGGGCTTTCAAAAGCACTTCTTGCCTTTTCGGATTCGCTGGTTAATCAATGGTATGTTTATGTCATTGTAATCGTTGCAATCATTGTGGTCTTTATGATGCTTATGAAAACTCCCAAGACGCGCTTGAAAATGGACGAATACCTGCTGAAGATCCCCAAGGTCGGAAAGCTCGTTGCGACCGTTTATACCGGCACGTTCGCAAGAAATATGTCCAACCTTTACGGAGCGGGTCTGCAGATGGTTGAATGTATCGAAAAATCCATTTCGGTAGTCAACAATATGTATGTAAGAAAACGTTTTGAAGAGGTTGTGGATTCGATAAAGCTCGGTGAGGGAATGTCGAACGCCATCGAAAAAACGGGAATATTTGAAGGTATGTTTACCTCAATTATCTACGTCGGCGAGGAATCGGGTACTTTGGATACGATTTTGCGCAAGGCGGCGGAATATTATGAAGAAGAGGCGGACAGCGCGATCGGAAAGCTGGTTAGTATGATGGAGCCGTTGATGATTATCATCATGGGTATCGCCATCGGTTTCTTCCTTGCGGGTATGTTCCCGTTGCTGTACGGCGGAATGATGAACATCGCATAACAGACCGAGGTTCTCGGAGAAATTCGGAATACCGCTCTCCGCAGGTTGCGAAATTATACGGAGAGCAAAACAAACCGCAAGCGCGGCTTTACACAGGAAATTCCCCGTTTGCGGTTTGAAAATAAAAACTATGAGGTGAATTTATGCTTTCTATTGATATTACCGACAGACAAATAAAGCTTGTCAGAGGTGTGCACAGCGGCAATAAGATTAAGATTCAGGACGCGGATTTGCGTGAGCTTACGCTTGGTATGGTTACCAACGGATTCATCACCGATGTTCCCATGGTGGCTTCAGAGCTGAATGACATCATCAAGTCCAGGGACATCAAGGAGAAGGAGGCTGTTGTTTCGATTACCTCCAGCAACATTGTGTATAAGGAATTGACTGTCGCAAAACCCAAGAGTATGAAAAACACCGCGATCATCGAGGCTATGATCCAGTCGGAAATGAACGTTTCCACGGATTATAACATATCCTTTACTATCGCGGGAGAAACCGAGGACGCCGAGCACAATAAGATGCTTAAGGTTATGGCGGCGGCTTGTCCTCAGAGATTGGTTGACGGCTATGTAAGACTGTTTCAGCACATCGGGCTTTCGCTTAAGGCTGTTAACATCTCGAACAACTCCATTACACGGCTTATCACAAACACCCCAAAGCTCTCCGACAGAATGCCGGTTCTGCTTATCCAGATCGACAAGAGCTTTTTGAATATGAATCTGTATGAGGACAATCGCTTGGCGTTCTCGCGGTATTCCAACATCGACCCCGCAGACTATGACGACGCGCCCGATTACGTTACCCATGCGGTTTATGACAATCTGTTCCGTATGATTCAGTTCATTCGCAGCAGAAAGAATACGCGCGGGCTTCAGGAGATTCTGTTCTATGGCGAAATCGACAGCTTTATGGAGATTTCAAACGCCATAGCGCAGTTCAATATCTCATCAAATATGCTTTCCATGCCGAGCAATATTCAGGCATCGGTGCAGTTCGACTTCTCGAAATTCGCGAATGCTATCGGTGCGCTGTATCAGCGTAATAAGGAAACCGACCACATCAACCTGCTTGAGGCAACATCGGCAAAGGCTTCCAAGGGCTCGGATAAGTTCCTGTTGGGACTGGTGGGCGTTATGGCGGCTTCCGCAGCTGTTGTCGGCGCGGCGGTTGGTGTTGTAAGCGTAATCAGCAACAACTACGTAAATAAGGCACAAAAGCTGGAAACCGACATCAAGGCGCTTGAGCCGGCTCTGGCGATTGTTGACGCGCGTACTACAATGCTTGAGGGCTTTAACAGCTACAATAACACGATTGAATCGGTTAAGAACCTCTTTAACTATACCCCGAAGATTACGGGTCAAGTGTTTGACAAGCTGCGCGAACCGCTTGCAGAGAACAGCGGACTTTTGGATAAGAATAATAATCAGCAGCTTGACATAGAGTCCATAGTTATTGAGGGGAATGAGGTCACTGTAGTTTACAAGGGCTGCTCAAACGGCGATCCCTCGCCTGTTCCGGCTAATCTTGTCAGATATATGAACGAGAAAGTACTGAATAAGTACAATGAGCCATATTTCGAGAACATACAATACGAGGGCTTCACCAAGCTGAACGCAAGCGACTATGGCGTATACGAGATGCTCTCTTCGGATGGCAAGCCTTACGACACAATGTTCTCGTTCAGTGTCACAATGACGCTGCCAATGGGCAATGATGAGGATCACGCAACGCTCGGCACAGAGGATTTTGCCGAGAATGAAGACAACGATACTTCGGGGGTGACTGAATAATGAAGTTAAGTAAGCAGGAACGCATTGGACTTATGATCATTATAGCGGTGGTTATTATAGCGCTTGGTGGATTTTTGATGTTCAAGCCCAAGCTGGAAGAAATGAATCGTAACAAGGAAACAATGGAAACCAAGCAGAAAGAATTTGATGAGAAAAAGGCAAAAGCCGATACCAAGGCTGATTTGAGAAAGCAGATCGAGGAGGCTTATGAAAAGGGCGAGGACACGGCGGATATGTTCTTTTCGGAGATGGACGGGTATGAGGTTGACGATATGTTCAGAGAATTTCTCGAGAACAGGAAGTACACCAAGGATGCCAATAAGCCGGAGGAACAATCCAAAATCTTGATTGAGGAGTTGAAGATCGGCAATCTTGACACGGACACACTTTCTCCTTCGTTTACAAGTCTCAGTCCTATATCGTATCCGCTTAAGCAATTCGCAACGCAGGGCGGCGTGACGCTCTCCAAGGAGGAGCAGGCAGAGCAGCTCAGAAAGGCGGCTTTGCAAGCAGCGCTCGGCGGAGATCAGACTATCGGCGCGACTACTATCTCGTTCACCGCTAAGTCGCTCTCCAACGATGAGCTTATCAAATTTGCGGACGAGATCAACAACTTTGTCCGTGAGGAGAACGGAAATGTTGTACGAAAGGCAATGAAAACACAGAATATCGAGCTTACTTATAATGATATTACAAGAAAGTACGATGAAATGGTCGAAGATATTCTTAAAGAAGCTGAGGCTAATGGCAAGGCGGCATTTGAGCGTGATTTCCCGGGTGCGTTAAGCGGCAGCAGTTCTTCCGGTTCAAATGTTCTGACGCCTAACCCCGATGCTGCCGGCAACAACAATAACAATAAGGGCGATGTTTCGGATTACTTGTGTTCGTGGGAGAATACACTGACGCTTTACAGCGTTGAGCGTATGCAGAACCCCAAGCCTATTCTTGACGAACAGGATGGCATTGTTTCGTCCGAAGAGTGATTTTCACATCTACCGACTTGAAAGGAGGACCTTATGCGGCACAAATTCAGGAAGTACATAAGCAAGCGCGGAAGCGCGCTGTTTATGGTGCTGAGCGTTATGACGGCACTGATCGTTACAAGCATGGCTATGTATTTTTCAGTTGTTTCGTCCAGAAAGACGCAATACGCAATATTTAACCAACAACAATCGTATCAGTCGGCGCTTTCTCTGAACGAGAGCTTGCTTGGCGGTATTATCGCAAGAACGGACGATGCGAACAAATCCGGATTTACCGCGCTTTCACAGGCTATCGACCAGATGCAGGTGGGTCAAACCATTACCACAAGCAACAACGATTTTACCTCGTTTGCGGGAGCTTCGAGAGATGATGAGGATCAAGTGGGCGCGTATATCGCGGACATTACGTTCCTTTGCGATGACGCTGAGGGAAGACTGTTCGACTTTGCCGTTACTTCAATGATTAACGGCACCGAGTCCACGGTTCACCAATATGTTATTATTCCGAAGTTGTCCAGTCAACCGGCAGGTGGCGGTGGTGTTCCCGATAAGCTGTTTACCTCCTCGGGATTCACTCCCACAAACAGCGCTATCGGTATGGGCGCTATGTACTGCGATGTCTTCTATGATACCGAGTACGCGTTTATGATGCCTTACGGCGATTTGGCAAAGGGCGATCAGGATAACGAAGCGAAGCTGCAGTATATGGGCAACGTATACGCAGCCGGTTCTATGGAATTGGACTATGGCGTTGAGAAAACGTATGAGAAAAATGAGTGGGCAGGTGTAAAACCCATTCAATGGGTTATAAGAAACAACTTCAAGCTCAGTAATGAGAAACATTGCACTCCGTTCCCTGGCGATGATGTGCTTGGCGGCGTTACCTATGAGGATAAGACCAACCGCGTTATTGTCGGCGGAGACTTTATTGTTGAGTCGGACTCTCGGGGTATGACCAACGTGGATATTTATGTTCTCGGAAATGTTATCATTAAGGGCGACGCGGCAAGCAAATTCGGTACGAGCGTAAGATTGTTCGTTGTCGGAAATATTACCGATGAGAACGGCAATCCTCACTCGGGCTTCCAGCATACATACAAGGGCGTTTCCAGCTGGAATACCGCTTCGAGCAATCCTCATAAGGTTATCGACACAAACGAGTGCATAAGAATAATCCGCGAGACCACCACTTCCGTAACCTACTACGATTGGAACACCGCTTATTATACGGGTGAAAACGCGATACCCGGGATCGATACGGAGAGAGATATCAACCTCGTATGGGATCTCCCGACAGTAATCACATGGAGTCCCACCAACCAAGGCTGCACTATCAGAAATATAACTGCGGGAGGCAGTGGATGGAGCAGCACCGATACAGACAACGGTTTCAAGATCATTATCGATACCGGCGATAATCCCGACAATTTGTATACCATCAAGCTGACGGGTTATCTTGACGGCGGCAAGACGTTCTCCTGGTTCCCGAGAAAAGAAGATGAAACCAATATGTGGATTCTGCTGAGGGGCAAAGGATCGGTCAGATTCGAGGTTCCGAACGGTGTGAACTACGAAAACTGGAGCGGCAGAACGTTCGTTATGCATGAGGACTGGTTGAGTTATGGATTCAACTCGCAAAACAACAGATCCGATGAAAGATCCTTGAAGCAATATATCCACTGGGATTGCGGCGATAATTGCACTCAGTGCAAGAACGAGGCAGTTCAGGTGACTGAAGAATGTGAAATCTGTAATAATCGCAAATACGAGATCACATGCACGAGACACCACTTCAGCAAGGTTATCTGTAGGGATTGCGAGGGGGATTATTACAAGACCGTTGAGGAAAACGGCAAGGTATATTCTATTGGTACGTGCTCAAACCGCATAGATTACAACGCAACAGGCAGCAAAAACCCGACAACCAATATCTATCTTACCATGTGCGGCGCAAATTCATCCATTAAGTTCACAGAGCCGAACAAGGAAGCGTTCAGCGTATTCTGGGGTTATATTTACGCTCCTTATGCGTCTATTCACTTCGATGGTAAGCAGTCCTCCGGTAAGAGAATCAACTTCTTGGGCGGTATTGCCTGCGCGGACTTCAATCTCGCGGGTATGCACCAATACATAGGACTGTATCCCGACAAACTTCCGAGCGAACTGATGATCGATGAGTGCAGAGCGCACCCGTTGGTCGGCATTGATGACAAGTCGTGGAAGAAGAGCTTTGGGGAGGAATGACCATGATTAAAAGATTTTTTTCAAACCGCAGCGGTTTTACATTGGTGGAGATTATCGTCGCGATGGTCATTTTCGCGTTTATGTCTACCATGATATCGCAGATTCTGCAGTTATCCCTGAAAACCCGCAAAGACATCAACGATTATGGCAAGGAGCTTGCTGTACAAGAGCAGCAGCTCGCTAAGGTTTCCAAGAGTGCGAGCGACTTTCAGACCAAGACAGCCGATTACGGTATGAAGTTCAATTCCGTAGACGGATCGGATCAGTATGATGTTTCACTGGCATATCAGATCAAAGATTCGGGCGGCGGAAATACCGCAGTTGGCATCAACTATTTCGTTTCTCCCGTAAACTATGACGGCACATTCGGTGACGGCGGCTCGGGAGGCGGAAGCCTTGGCGGCGGAGGTTCGCAAGCAGGCGGAGAAATGGCTCTCGCGGAGAGCCGCAACGCAGGTGTTGCCAACATAAGAATTTCCGGCTCTAAGGGTTTGGAATATGTTCAAGTAAGAAGCGTGCAGAAGGTTTATCCGATTGGGCTTACCGGAACACAAGTAAGATATGTGTTTACATGCTCCGCAAGCAGCGCTACTATGGCGGCGGTTGACAAGCCGTATTCCGAGTATGTACTGTACTTCTATATGGACGGGCAGATCGACCCGGTAAAGAGCGCGATCGTTAATACCGGTGTTGACCCCAACACCGGGGCGGATTATCAATACACCCAAACGGTTCCGTTGGCGGCTAAGGTCATCAACGTAGGCTATTGCGACGCTTCGGGCAGCGAAATCAACCGCAATAACGGCACACACAACTATACCGTAAGAGGCGGCGGTTCAAATTCCGTTAGAGTCGGCGTTCCGTTCAAGAAAGAGGGCGGAATTATGACGAACTATGTTTCCGATGGTTTCAAATATAGCAGCACAATTACGTTCTTTGTCGATTTCGAGGCGGATCCTGGCAACCTCACCACGGATTCGTTCGGCACCAACGGCAGTGCTGCTGCCGGCGGCGGTACACGATATTCTTTGTTAGACTTTACAGCGTCTCCGTTCGGTATTCAATATGATAATATAAACATTTACGGAGCATATCCGTATCAAATGAATATCGTGAACGGCAACAACGGAGGAAACGCTGAGAGCAATACCGGGGATTCGTAACCTCAGAAGGGAGGCTTTAACGTGTTAAAGCACATAAAACGGCTTTTCGGCAGACGAAATAACGCAGGATTTACGATGGTTGAGGTAATCGTTTCCATTGCCCTGCTGGGAATTATGATGCTCGGTGTGTTGGGCTTTATGGCTCCGGTTATGTCGATCGTTGCTGACGGCGAAAAGAACGCCCGCGGCGTAATGCTGATGGAGGCGATCGATTCCTATATCACCAACAGCCTGCGATATGCGGAGTATGTTAAGATTTACACGAACGTCAAGCAAGGCACAGACCCGACAGACGGGGACGCAGATTTCACCGAGATGACGGGATATGTCAACGCTTCGCATGAGCTGCGGTGCATTTCGTTTAGCTGGATGGAAACCGGGATAAAGGGTCAATACAAGCTCGTACTCCGTCAGAATGTTGTTGATCAGAGCACTTTCAAGATCGCGCAGCTCGCGAACGGAAAGCCCGATGCGATAAGCGTTATGGGCGACTGCATTTATGACGATCTGTATATCGTTCCGCAGTTTAAGCTGATCGACAACAACTATGATGTTCCCAATCCGGCAGACCCGTCAATAACAACTCCGAAATACGCGGACGGCGACATCAATCTGCATTATATCGGATTCCAGAATGTTACTCAGGTATATAGAGATAATTGGTGTTACAGCACCGATGCTGCCAACAGAATCGAAAGCTCTTTGGCGTATGTGGGCGAGAGCTTTACATCATGCACCACTATCGCAAGCAATTATACCAACAAACCGACTGCCGGAGGGTACAAATACAAGATTTATGAAATCAATGAGGGCGTATACGATGCGACCGGCGTTACTACTCAGATAGATGAAGATACCGGTATGACTTTGTATTATCCCGAAACCTACATCTATTACGTGGCGAGAAAGTTTGACACGATTACAACACCGTAATCTGTAAATGTTCACGGCAAATAAAAATTCGGGGCGATTCGCTCGCCCCGAAATATTTGTCGATTGCTTAATGGGTATTGAACGGACCGATAAGACCGTAATACCAATTCAGGATCGGTGTGCCGAACAGCCACGCCGCAGCGATGCCAATCGCCAGGAACGGTCCGAATGCCATTCGCCGCTGATATTTTACTTTGGCGACCTTGTTGCCGTTTATGAAAATCCTGAACGCGCCTTCGCGTTCGTCCGAAATGTTTTCACGAAGGGTTTGACTTAATGCCGCTTTGTCGGGCAAGCCGTTCCAGACCTTTTCTTCGAGGAACTCCCATTCAATATCGGGGTTTCCCTCGCTTATTCCACCGACAATTATATCGGTTTGATCGTTCTCGACATATCCTGAGCCACGGTCAAGCTGATTTTGATACCATTCGCACACCAATTTTTTGATTTTTTCGGATATTTCCTTTTCGACTTCTTTATCGCGGATTTTCTTGATGATTCCGTATATCGAGCCAAGGACTATTCCGATAAGCAGAGCGACAAAGACTCTGTATCCCAGAAGCAGCGAGGCTCCGAGCATAAGCTGCAGATCTCCGCCGCCCATACCTCCGGTAAGCACCAGAATTACGAACAGTACCGCGATTATTCCGAACGAAATCAGACGCTCATACCACGGCATTTCGGGAAATACGAAAAACGCGGCGATTCCGAGGACAGCAACTGTGATGCTGCACCAATAGGGAATCTCAAAGTGGTCGAGGTCTATCCCGGAGAGGACGATAAGTACTGCGAAAAGCACTGCGGCATATGCAAGCTCCCATTTGAATCCAAAGACGAGATATGCCGCGCAGTAGACAACGGCGGTCGTTGCTTCAACGATCATATACCTTGGTGAGATTTTCGCGCCGCAGTAACGGCATTTTCCCTTGAGGAAAATCCAACTGAAAATCGGGAACATATCGTACCACGCGAGTTTGTGACTGCACGAAAAGCAATGTGACGGCTCGGTGATTATCGATTGTTTCAGCGGAGTACGCAGTATTACCACGTTCAAAAAGCTGCCGATAACGGAGCCGAACAGAAACGCAAATACCGCGTATACAATGTGAACAGCTATGGGCATTTTGATGACCCTCCTTAATTATAATGAGTCGGATTTAGAACCTGTCTACATAGCCCGAAATGCTTGGATTGCGCCAGAAACGCTTCGCGAGTCTTTACAAATTTTTCCGAGTTCAAGGAAAAAATTCGCAGTCGTAATGTATCAGACAACGTTCCGTTGTCTCGTCAAGAATTTTTGACGCAGAAATCGGGAAAATTTGCCGCAAGACAGGCGTTGAGCGGCTGTGTGGACAGGTTCAATATCCGTTAATGATATTTTACCATAAAATTGCAGATATTGCAAGATAGTTTTTAGAAAATAGTTATTGGCAGTTGTATTGTTCCGATAACCACAGCTATTCTCTGTTAAACTATACGAAAGGAATGAATTATATATGGCAGGTCCAATGAACAACATACGAATTGGCGATGTCTTGCTGGAAAGCGGCTTTATCAACGAGCAGCAGCTCAAAGAGGCGCTGAACAAACAACAGCAGAGCGGCAAGGGCAAGATGTTGGGTGAGATAATCCTTGAAATGGGATTGGTTTCCGAAACACAGCTCGCTCAGGCGTTATCAATTCGGCTTAAGGTTCCGGTTGTGGATTTGGTGACAGAAAAGGTAAGCACCGAGGCGGTCGGAAAAATTCCGCAATCTGTCGCAAAGGATAAGCTGGTCTTCGCGTATCAAATCAATCACGGAAGACTTATGGTTGCGACAAACGACCCCGTAAATTTCTACATCTTCGAGGACTTGAAGGTTCAGACCGGCATGGAGATCATCCCCAAGCTGGCAACCAAGACACAGATCGAAGCCGCCATCAATAAATATTACTCATCGCAAGCTATCGACAGCACGATGAATGAGCTGGAAAGCGAGCAGGTGGACAATTCCAAGCTCGAACAGGATCTGGCGAATGCCGAGTCCGAGGGACGCATCGATAACGCGCCCATCGTAAAGCTCGTTAATATGATGGTTGAAACCGCATTCCGTATGCAGTGTACGGATATTCACATCGAGGCATTCAAGGACAGAACGAAAATCCGTTTCAGAATCGATGGTGAGTTGGTGGAGCAGGATATGAAGATTCCGCCGTCATTCCACAATTCGCTGATCACGCGTATCAAGATTCTGGCTGGTATGAACATCGCCGAAAAGCGTATTCCGTTGGACGGACGTTTCGGAACGCGTATTGACGGAACTAATCTGGATATGCGTGTGTCCACGATTCCTTGCGTATACGGCGAAAAGTGCGTTATACGTTTGTTGTCTACGGCGGACGCGGCGGCACGTAAAATTACCGACCTTGGTATGACCGACTATAACTATCAGATGTTCAAGCAGATAATCCGCTGCCCGAACGGAGTTATGTTGGTTACGGGACCTACCGGTTCCGGTAAATCCACAACGCTTTATGCGACATTGGGAGAGCTTGCGCAGCCGAACGTAAACATCGTAACGGTTGAGGACCCTGTCGAGAAGAAAATCGACGGTATCAATCAGTGTCAGATCAACGACAAGGCGGGTATGACGTTCGGAGCGGCGCTGCGTTCGATTCTGCGTCAGGACCCGGATATCATAATGGTCGGAGAGATTCGTGACGGCGAAACCGCTGATATTGCGATTCGCGCCGCTATCACAGGACACTTTGTATTGTCCACACTGCATACCAACGATGCGGCGGGAACTATCGTCCGTCTGGTGGATATGGGCGTTGCTCCATACATGGTTGCAAGCTCGGTTGTCGGAATTATCGCTCAACGACTTGTAAAGCTGTTGTGTGATCAGTGCAAGGAGAAATACACGCTGTCAGACCCCGAAATGCTGGAGCTTATGCACCGTAAAGAACCGATCGATATTTACAGGGTACATTCGGGCGGCTGCCGAGCTTGCCGCGGAACGGGCTATCACGGACGTACCGCGATTCACGAGATTATTGTAATGACGCCTGATCTTAAGGTGATGGTTTCCGAGGGAGCGTCTGCCGAGGCAATCGGCGAACAGGCGACCAAAAACGGCACAAAGCTGCTGCGTGACAACGTAACGCAGATGGTGGAACAGGGTAAAACCACCCTTGATGAGCTTATCAAGGCTACATACACAGTATAATCCAAATTGCGGACGAGTTTTGGGATTTCAAATCAAACAATCCCAATAAACGCAATGGTGCTGCAAAATTGCACGTTATAATCCGCAGCAGGTTACGGGTATCGAAGGTAAATCCAAAATGCAAGCGGCGCGGGATACCGTGACGCGTTGATTTGGAGTAACTTACGGTAATCGAGGGAAATTCCGAAAAGCGAGCAGCGCGAAACACCGCGTAGCGGTGTTTCGGGTTGCTCAGCTAGTGCGGACGAAGTCCGCACGTTTTCGGAATTTCAATTAAAAATAAGGAGAAATGACATGGAAAACGCCAACATTATGGACATTAACCGCATTCTGGACGAGTCGCGCGACTTGGGCTGTTCGGACTTGCACTTCACTGCGGGACTTCCGCCGATTGTGCGCTTGCACGGTTCGCTGAGAAAGCTCTCGGGGTATCCCGACTGCACCGAGCCGATTATCGTGAATATTATCAATCAGATTACGTCAATCAAGCATAAGAACCAGATTTCAAAAGGACTGGACACGGACTTTTCGTATACCTCCGCGGCGGGATTCCGTCACAGAGTTAACGTGTATCGCCAGCGCGGATACCACGCTGTTGCGATCCGTCTGCTGCGCGATGATATTCCGACTTTGCAGGATCTGAATCATCCGCAGATAATCGCCGATTTTGCGATGAAACCCCGTGGATTGGTGCTTGTTACGGGACCTACGGGTTCGGGTAAATCCACAACATTGGCGGCGATGATTGACTACATCAATCGTCAGAGAAACTGTCATATTCTGACAGTCGAGGACCCTATCGAGTATGTTCATACTCATAAACAGGCAATGGTGAATCAGCGTGAAATCGGACAGGATGTCGACTCGTTCTCCGGGTCGCTGCGTGCGGCACTTCGTGAAGACCCGGACGTTATCCTCGTCGGAGAGATGCGTGACTTCGAGACCATCAGCGCGGCGGTAACGGCGGCAGAAACAGGACACTTGGTGTTCTCGACTCTGCATACAACGGGCGCGGCTGAGACTATCGACCGTATCATAGACGTATTCCCGCCGCACTCGCAGGGACAGATTCGCGCGCAGCTCGGCGGTAACTTGGTTGGCGTTATCTCGCAGACGCTTGTTCCCACGGCGGACGGCAAGGGCAGATGCGCGGCTTTGGAGATTATGGCAAGAACAGACGCTATCGGCGCGATGATTCGTGAGGGTAAGATCCACCAGATTCCCTCGACTATCGCGACAGGTAAAAAGGACGGAATGTTCACACTTGACCAGGATCTGGCGCGTTTGGTAAGAATGGGCAAAATCACCGATGAAGTGGCGAGATCACGCTGCAAGGACGTTTCCGAGTACAGAAGATTCCTTGAAATGGGTTAAGACGCGGCAGAACGCGCCGAAAGGAGGCTTATTATGATCAAGCTAATCCACAAAATGATGAAGAAAAAAGGTTTTACGCTGGTTGAGCTTATTGTGGTTATTGCCATAATAGGTGTTTTGGCGGCGATTCTCGTGCCTACCCTTATCGGAGTGGTGACGAAAGCGCGGGTGACATCGGCAAATTCGACCGCCGCCGAAATTCGCAAGACGCTTAATAATTTTATGACTGACGCAGAAATCGATGGTTTTTGTATGAAGCAGGCGGACGGTGTTGTGGAGGTGTTTGACATCACCATTAACGGCGGCGTATGGGAATGCAGCTCTGCTTCCGACCCAAACAACTTCAACAAGCGCGGGGGAACTGAAATCGAATGGGGTAATGGCGGCGCCGCAAGCCAAGGTGTGTCCGGCGACCCGCGCGCGGGTATTACAAGCGGTGAGAAATATTTGTGCGTGTGGTTGGCAGACCGACTTCCGATGTTAGAGTGTGGTGCTATCGTGGCGGCATTCCGCGGTGGGGTTTGCACCTTCGTGGCATATACTGTCGACCAATCCGCAGTGATGGGCGCGGGTGATTATCCGCCGGTGACTGATGGCAGACCCGCCGATTTCTTTGTGTGGGACGGAAAAATCCCCGGAATCTCGCCGACAGGACTTACCGTGGGTACTTCTCCGGTGATTCCGATTGGTTGATTCTAAATTAACAAAATTAACAAAAAAATCTCCCATTTTTTGGGAGATTTTTTATTTCCTAGCAGATATTGACAATCTTTGTCGGATGTGGTATAATGTACTTGCCGGTTACAACTCCGGACGTTTTTACGAAAGGAGGTGCAGATAGATGAATGTCCTTATAACCTTTATTGTTACCGTTATGGCTAATGTGGTCTCTGATTACATAAGCAAATGGCTCGACGGTAAAAAGTAACAGGCGAGCCTAGCGCACAATCCCAAAAGAGCGCCCTCCGCAAAGTGACGACTGCGGAGGGCGCTCGATTTTGTGCAGACGTTATGAACGCCTTTACCTTTATTGCACTTATATTATAGCACATCATCTCCGATTTGTCAACCCCCTTTCCACGGAGAAACGAAAATAATCGCTTCCTTTTGGGGAGTGTTTTTGGTATAAAATATCATATTATTTTTCCCGAATCGAGGATATTTTTATACGATTTGCAAAGAATGCGCACAATTTTCTTGTCTATTTTTGAGGGCAGAAGAAAAAATTTTTCTGCGTTTTATGAAAATTTCGGGCGTTACATAAGTGAAAACGATTCCATTTTCGTTAAAATGCACAAAAACTTTTCTCAAAAAGGAGTGATTTTAACAAAAATGTGACTTTTGGCAATTTTTTTATAAAAAACCCCTTGCAATTTCAAAACAGATGTAGTATAATAAAATCACGGAAAGGGAAAGACGATAAAAACCGAAAACAAACTTCAAGAGAACATACCGAAAAAGCGGTGAAGGTTTGAGAAGCGAGTTGGAAGTTTAAGTCGGCTGACCCGGGCGGTTCGCCCAATCCGTAATACCATTGGATATAGTCCCGTTGGGGCTATACATATTAATTTTTTTAGGAGGTCTTTACTATGATAAAGAAACTTCAGGCTCTCAAAGCCAAAAAGGGCTTCACGCTCGTTGAGTTGATCGTTGTAATCGCTATCATCGGCGTACTTGCTGCGATCCTCGTTCCTACCCTGTTGGGTGTAGTTACCAAGTCCAGAGTTACATCTGCTGACTCTACCGCAAAGAGCATCAGAGATACAATCACTGAGTTCTTGACCGATGCTGACACTGCTGGCTATGGAATGAAGTCTTCTGCTTCTGTAACTCAGACGCTGAGCATTCAGGTAGACGGCGGTAAGTGGACTGTAGCTGCTGCTGATAAAGCTAATTTCAAGAAGGGCAATGGTACAGATATTGAGTGGGGTACTGCATCTGGTGCTGTAGACACTTCTACAACTCTTTCTGGCAACAAGAGCGCAGAAAAATTGCTTGCTTCTAAGCTTGCAAACCGTTTCCCCGATATGAAGACAGCTTCTATCGCAGCTTCTTTGAGAGGCGATGCGAACTGTGTAGCACTTGCTTACACTGCTGATACAAGCGCTGCTATTACTCTTGGCACTAATCTCCCTAAGTTGGGTACTAATGGCGAATGGGACTCTACTGCGTATGAGTGGGATGGCAAGAATGCAGGCATCAGCCCGACTGATGGCTACATTGTAGGTACTTCTCCTAAGGTAGACATCGGCTAATCTGATGTACGTAAAAGCGTAAAGCTTAAACACAATATTCCTCGGCGGAGATAAAACCGCCGAGGAATTATGTGTATTTTATCGGGGTTTTGTTTTTGCAACGCGGAGGCTTTGTAAAAACAAGGTCTTGAGAGAAATGAGGAGGTACGGGAAAATGATAAAATATCTTCAGAAAATGAAGCGGAAAAAGGGCTTTACATTGGTGGAGCTGATTGTCGTTATCGCGATTTTGGCGGTGATGGCAACGGTTATCCTGCTGAATATAGACAACAGGAGAACGCGTTTGAAAACGGCGAATACAAATGCCACCAATTTCTATGTGGCGGTTCAATCGGCGTTTACGCGTTATATGACCTATCCGGGGCAGCTTTCGCCGGTTTTCCGCGATAACCCCGCAACTCCGTATATAAAATACTACAAGGGTGCAAACGGAAATTATCCGTTTGACGCGTCGTCATTGGGAGCGGGCATTCCGACTACCAACGATAATTATCCCTCGCCGTGCACCTTGTGCATTGAGGTAAAGGTAGAGGGGAACAAGGTTGTATATGTCAACTGCGAAAACGGATCTATAACAAACGTGGTCTCAAAAAATGATTCCGATGACGGAAGCGAGTTCGGGCGGCTGCTTAAAATGGAGATCGAGAAGAGAGTAGAGTACCAGAATGGATATTACTACGCAAAAATCTCGTGTAATCCCCAATACAACGCTATGACAAATCAAATTGAGAAAATGGATACTGTAATCGTTGACTATACCGCGTTTTCTTATGACAGACTCGGCGGCAGCGATACAAGCGATTATACGTTCAGTGGTGAAGACAATATTTTGCTGAACGGCGAGATATGCGGTACTGCCGCGCCCTCCACAGACAGGAACGGAAACATCATCGCGAAAATCGGATTCGGCGGAACAACATTGTTATAAAACGCTTTTGCGCCTTTGGAAAACCAAGGGCGCAAAATTATTATAAAGGCAACACCGCACAATTACCGGCTAACGCTTTTGCCGCACGCTTGCTTACAAATTTTCCGTCATTTTTGCCAAAAACTCCTTGAAATACGACAGTATTCCTGCGTCGTTTTCGGCAACCTGACGAAAAATTTGCTTAACGCAATCGTACGACAATAATTGTGCGGTATTGCCTAAAAAAAATCGTCAAAATTCGTAAATGCGCTAAAGTTTTTCAAATTTCGGACGATAATATATACAGTGGATAGTGTGCAGAGCTATCAATCAATGACAAATAACTGTAAGGTGGTGGCATTATGGAGATTAAACGTATCGGCGGAATTATCCCCGCTTATAAGAACAATAAGGTTGGTACAACAAAAAAATCCAATGTTGCCGCATCGCCTAAAAATACCGACAGAGTTGAATTCGGGTTTTCCGCACTGATTGACGCGGAAAAAGCCGCGATCGCGCAGGAAGTACGCGCGGACGCTGCCCCCAGGGAGCTTCTTGAGGCGGGCGAAACGGCGCAAAGCGGCATCGACAGCAGCGTTATCGCGGCTATGATTTTCATGGGGTGATTTTGTGGAGCTTATGGACGAGATTACGGCGCGAGCCGTTATGCGGTGTCTGGAGATAGACGTGGATTTCTACCGCGATTTGTATGTGTTTCTGCTGAAAAAACACTCCAAAATCATCGCGGACGATCTGGATTGGCTTACCGACTCGCTTAACGATGAACAAGCGTTCCTGATGAAAAGCAAGTCTCTCGAAGATAAGCGGCTGGAGCTGTTTCGTGGGCTTGGTATCGAGGATAAGCGGCTTTCCGAGCTTGCCGAGATGTCACCCGAGGAGTATCGCGCGAAAATCAAAATGCTCAGTGGGCAGCTTACCGAGCTTGTGGAAAATATCACCAATCTGAACGCGGAAACCACAGAGATGGTCAAGCGAAAACTTGATAATCAAAAGGAGCTTGTCGCCCGCGCCGGGATCATCGACAAGCCGGAAACTTACAATAAAAACGCGTCAAAGGTCGCGGGGGGACAATCCGCCGCAAAAGCGTTTAAGCACATTTAGGAGGAAATATGCGACCTACATTTATGGGATTTGAAGTCCAAAAGCGCACGCTGCAAATCGCGCAGAAAAATATCGACATTACCGGAAACAACGTTTCCAATATCAATACGCCGGGTTACACGCGGCAGAGAGTTGATTTGTACGCGGATTATATCTCCGCCCAGGGCGACCCGAACTGGACTTCCAAGCGCAGCCAGCTCTGTATGGCGGGTCAGGGCGTAAACGCTTACGGCGTGTCGCAGATCCGCGATCAGTTCATTGATAAGCGTTACCGCGAGAACGTTGCGGTTGAGGCGGAAACCGAAACAAAGGTCGGAATCCTTACCGATATAGAGGATATTCTCGATAACTTTGAATCGGACGGCTTGCAGTATTACACGCAGCAGTTCTTCAACGCTCTCCAGGATTATTCGGGTAAAAAGCCCGACTCCAAGGATGTGGCGATTATCTGCGTAAATTCCGCAGTGAATCTTTGCCAGTTATTAAATACTTACGACACAGAACTCAAGCAGGTTGAGGATACCTATGTGGCGGAACTTCAAGATACCGTGGACTATGTGAACAAGCTCCTCGATGAGATGAATACGCTGAATCAGAAAATCGTCAAGGAGAAGTTCCACTATCCCGATGAATACGGTCCCAACGAGCTGAACGACCAGATGAATCTTTATATCGATGAGCTTGCGACTTACGGAAATATCGAGGTGCAGCACTTCAATGACGGCTCATACTCCATAAAGATGGGCGGAGTTACGGTTCTCGATGGAGAGGCGAACAAGACGAACCGCCTTATAATGAAGGATTATAACAATTACGGTCAGGCAATTCTCGGATTTGAAAGCGGTCACGATTTGAATTTGCAGTCAGGTTCGCTGAAGGCTTATTTCGATATGATTAACGGAAACGGCGTTTACGCTACGGGACATCAGAACAGCGAATACGGAATCGCGTATTTCCGTTCGGCAATAAACGAGTTCGCACGGACGATTGCCAAGACGTTTAACGAGGCGAACGGCGCGGAGTTTGACGATTTCCGCAAGATGTTCGAGCCGGCAACCGAGGACGCGCTCATCACGGCGGGAAATATCCGCGTGTCGAAAGCGTGGCAGGAAGACCCGACAATGATTGGAAAGGTGCGCAAGCTCGATGATGAAACGGGACTTTACGTTTATGGTTACGACCAGAAAGAGCAAGTAATAAACGGCAAGGTTACGCTGCAGAATACTAATGTTCTGTACCTCATTTCGCAGTTTGATAACAGCAATATCAAGTTCGGCAACGCTCACGATTTCGAGGGCAGCATTAACGAATATATTTCGTTTATCTCCAATCGTCTGGGGCAGAAAATCCAATATGAGTCGGGGCGCAACGATACGGCTATAAATACCGTGGACGGACTGTTGGACGCTCGCGATGACATTTCGGCGGTGCAGATTGACGAAGAGGGCATAAATATGCTGAACTATCAGAAGTGGTATAACGCTTCCTCGCGTCTGGTAACGGCGCTGGACGATTTGCTTGACAAGCTCATCAACGGCACCGGAAGAGTGGGGTTATAACTTAAATCATCGTTATGGTATCTAAGGAAATTCGCGAAAGCGAGCCGCCTTGCCGCAGTGAAGCGGAGGCAAGGCGGCTCGGCTAGGCGAACGGAGCGCAGCGGAGTGATATGTTTCGCGAATTTCAAATTGAAATAAGAAATTTGCGAAAGCGAGATGCCTTGCCGCAGTGAAGCGGAGGCAAGGCGGCTCGGCTAGGCGAACGGAGCGCAGCGGAGTGAGACGTTTCGCGAATTTCAAATTGAAATAAGGGGTAACTTATGAGAATTACAAATTCTACTATTTTACGCGGATATAACCGCGATTTGAACCGTATACTTAGTCTTAAAAATGCGACCGAGCATCGGATTACCACAAACAGACGCTTCTCTCGCGCTTCGGAGTCTCCGTTGGCGGCGGCTAAGGCGCTTACCGTGCGCAAGTCGCTTTACTACAACGAGCAGTACACCGAAAACCTCAAGACCGCGAACGAGTTCTACACCGAGGCGGAAACCTCGCTGTTGCAGGTATCCGAGAAGATGGCGCAGATAAGCGAAACTATCGTTGCGGCTTGCAATACCACTAAGGATATTGTGGATTACAATATTTATGCGCAGCAGTTGGAGACCAGCGCACGTGAGCTTTGCGCGATTTTCAACACCGATTCCGCGGGGCGCGTAATTTTCGGCGGCGAGAGCAATGACTCGATGCCGTTTGCGATTCTCGATGACTCAACGGGCTATCCCGCTACGGTTACATATCACGGAATCCCGGTGAACGCGATGAACGATTACAAGGAATTTCCCTATTCTGCGAACGTTAACCTCGATATCGGACTGGGAATGGTCACCAACCAGAGCAGCCACGAAACCGATGAAGCGTCCGTGCTGCGTATTTCGTTCAATGGAGCAAAGGTTTCGGGTTGCGGCGCGGAATACGGTGTGGCGGATATCGACCTTTCGAGTATTCAGAAGAACAGAACATACAGCCTGGACGTATACGCGGGCAACGTCAAAAAGACGATCAATTTCGTGTGCAACGGTGATACCAACACCGAAAAAATGGATCAGATAAACGCAGAGCTGGACAAGGAGTTTGCCAAGACAAAGGCTTACGGTCTGCCTGTTCCGCATATGGACGAACAGGGCGTGATTTATCTTGCCGATTATGACAACGGCAACTTCACCCCCGTTGAGGGCGGCATTTGCAGTGTGGTAAACAACGAATACGCAAAACGCACCAGCAAGGCGGTTATAGATAACGATTCGGGATATACCAACAAGTTTAAGGTGAATGTCGAGTCTCTGGCAGAGGGTCAGACCTACACGCTTGATGTTACCGTAGGCGACACGAAAAAGACCATCAGCTTTGTTGCAGGTACGGAAAGCGATGCCGAAGAACGCGACAAGCTGACGATTGAGAGTATTCAAAGCGCGCTGGACGCTGCATTTGGTGCGGGCGAGGTTTCCGTTTCCAAGTCGGGAATCACGAAGGGTATCATTTCCGCAGAGGGAAAAAACGTGGACGTTATAGTTCATGACCCTGCGGGGGATACAGTCGGAAACACCGTATCCATAAGTTCCACATCACAGGACAAGATCAACCTCAAGGCTTTGAAAGACGGCGAAAAGTACACACTCCGCGCAACAGTCAACGGAAAGTCTGCGGATATAGAGTTTACGGCGGGCGCAGACGTGGACGTGACAGCAGCAAATATCAAGGCAGCATTGCAAGCAAGCGACGCTTTCACGGGAATGACTTTTGATGTTTCAAAGGACGGCGACAAGGCGGGTACTATCTCGTTGGCGGACGGAACTTCTGTTTCGATTGCAAAGACAAGCGACAACAATTCCGTTTCCGTATCGAGCTTCCCTACTTACTCCATTGATACAAACAGCATTAGTGAGGGTACAACATATAAGCTCAAAGTAATGTACGGCACTTCCGTAAGAGATATAGAGTTCGCAGGCGGCGCGGATAATAACGCGACTATCGCGAATATCAACAAGGCTCTGGAGGACGCGTTCGGTACGGGCGCTCCGACTGTTGCGGCTGACGGCAAGGTTACTGCTGGAGATACGGCGGTGATTTTGTCTAATTCCATCGATTCGGGAAAATCTGTTGTCGAGCGTGAGAGAATCTACTCGAACAACTACATTCAGCTTACATTGGACGCTGCGAGAGCGCTCCGCAACGGCGATATTGCTTACGCGAACGGCTGCCTCGACAGAATCGCCGTAGCAAAGGAAGGTCTGTTGGCTGAGATTGCGGATATGGGCTGCAACGAAGAATTTATCGACTTCAATCTCACGCGTATCACCACCCGCTCCGAGAACCTCAGCGAGCGTCAGAACGACCTCGAGGTTACGGACGCGAAAAAGGAAATCACGCTGTGGAAAACCTATGAGGCAATGTATAACGCGTGCTTGCAGATGTCAAGCTCGGTAGTTCCGAACAGCATTTTCAATTATATAAAGTAAATTAAATGGAGCTGCGTAGAATTTGCGGAATTTGAAAATTCCGTATTTGAAATGGATTGCCGCGGCTCTAGGATTGATACACAGGAGGTGTTTTGATGATTCCCAATTTACTTCAGATCACCACGATCCCGATTCAAATCGAGATCAAGGTAACAAATGCCAAATATCAGCCCGTTGAGGGCGACCATCAGCCGAAGGTCAACATTACCACCAAAAACGGCGGTTTTGTTATGCAGGCTGAGCCGTTAAAGCTCAATATTGACACCTACCGCGCAAGAAGCAGTCTGGGCTATGGCAATATGACGGACGGCGATGTTATGGCGCAAAAGGCTTCCGAGGGGTGGAAGATCGCGTTTCAGGGTACGGCGAAAATTGCGTCCGAGGGCGACCAGCTTGCACGCGGGGTATCGCCGAGCGAAATCGCGATAAACAATGCCAGAGCTGGCGCAACGGTGGAAACCATTATGGAGTTTCTACCCAAAGAGGGCGCAGATGTAACCTTTGACGCGGGTAAGCTCAACATCGAATATCAGATGGGAGAGCAAGACATCGACTGGGACGTTACAAGCCAGCTTCCGATGGAGTTTATCCCCGGCAGCGTGGAGCTTATTATTCATGACAGACCGCGCGTGGAAATCGAGTACATAGGCGACCCGATTTATGTTCCGCCAAGCGCGAATCCGAATTATGAGCCGCCGTTATTGGATATAAAGGGTTGATAAAATGAATATTGAAACAAGAGATTTTGGCGAAGTTGAGATTGACGAAAGCACGATAATCACCGTTCCAAGCGGGATTCTTGGATTTGAGGACGTAAAGCGCTATACGCTGTTAAGTCCGTTGGGCGAGGATACGTTTCCGATGTGGCTTCAGGCGGTGGACAGCACAGAGCCGTGCTTTGTGGTTTATGACCCCATGCTGATTTATCCCGACTATTGTTTCGAGATAAGCGATGAGGAGCAGGCGGAGCTTAAAATTGACGAGAACACTCCCCACCGCTGTATTGCCGTGGCAATAGTTCCCGACAATTACAAGGAAACCACAATAAACCTTCGCTGCCCTATCGTCATCAACACGCGTGACAATATTGCCGCGCAGATAATGCTTGAGGATTACGATTTCAAGTATCCCGTTTATTCCTCAAACAATTTCGATAAGGGGGCGTAATATGCTTGTTGTTACTCGTAAGCCCGGCGAAAGCATTCTGGTTTCCGACAATATTGAGATTTCGGTACTGGAGATTTCTAAGGACAAGGTGAAAATCGGAATTAACGCTCCAAAAGAGGTAAAGATTGTAAGAAGCGAGCTTAAAACGCTGCGTCAGACAAACGAACAAGCGGCGGCTTCCACACGCGGAATAAAGCAGCTTCTGAATGATACACAGAAACGGGAGGAGAAATAATTATGGCTAATGATATAATGCGTCTTAGCGGTATCAACTCCGGTTATGATACCGAGTCGATGATTGAGAAGATGATGTCGTCTTATCAGACAAAAATCGACAATCAGAACAAGAAGCTCCAAAAGCTCCAGTGGAAGCAGGAGGCTTACCGCGATATTACGTCCAAGCTGACTGCGTTTAAGAGCAAGTATTTTGATATTCTCAAACGCGACAGCTATCTGATGAGTCCGACTTCGTTCTCGAAGTTCAAGTCGACCATCACGAATAAGGCAAATCCCGACCGTACTTCGGGGCTTAAGGTTTCCACGACCTCAAGCTCTGTTGAGGGAAATTACAAGCTCAAGGTGGAGCAGCTTGCGACCGCCTCTACACGCACGGGCAAGGTTCTCGAACCCGCAGGCTTTTCGCTGGATATTGACAAGGCGATAAGCAGCTCGGAGTACACCACAAACGCAGACGGCGACCGTGAATATAAGTTCGAGATGGATGTAAGGGTAGGCGATGTCACCAAGACTATCGAGTTTGGTGCAACTCTCAAAAGCAACGGAGACGGCACGTTTGATGACGCGACCTTCAAGACCGACTTGTTGGATACGCTGAACACTAAGTTCAATGATTCGTTCGGCACATCAGACGGCACCAATCAGTTTATTAAGGCGAAGGATAACGGTGACGGAACATTCGGTTTTGAAACAAGCGGCAACGCGGCAGTTATCCTCACCGAAAAGACGGGTAACTTCGGATTGTCCCGTCCTTCCGAGAAAATCGCGATTGCGACGCAGGCAGCAGTTACCGGTACGAACTCCATCGCTGTAAACATTAACGGTACGGTAAAGAATGTCAACTTCCAAGGCGTTTCGGAAAAATATTTTGACAGCCGAAACCAAGCGGGCAACGGCGCGATTCTCAATGAATACAATCAGCTTAAAGCTGCGGCTTACCGCAAGGATAACAAGCTCAGCGCAGACGCAACGGTAACTCAGGAGCAATTGGACAACTACACCTACACCTCCACTCAGGCGGCTAAGGATAAGAACGCGGCGGCAATTTCCTCCGCGCTTAATTCCGCTTATTCAAGCGAGGGTGTTACTTTCAATATTGACGGCTCGTACATCTCAGCCACAAAGGGCGGCGAGAATATCGAGTTTTCGCTTACCGCGACAAGCGGCGGAACTCTCGGTCTGCAAAAGGGTACCGTTACGAACAGATTCACCGACAAGGATACCCTTAAGTCGCTTGGAATCCCCACAAACGCGGACGGAAAGTACGAAATGACCGTCAACGGCAAGAAGATTTCCGTAGATGCGAAGGCTACTATTTCGGATTTGGTAAGCGCAGTGAACAACAGCGGCGCGGGTGTTACGATGACCTACTCCAAGATGGAGAATAAGTTCATCATTACCGCAAACGACCTCGGCAACGGCGGCGATGTGGATATTGACTCCTCGGACGCTCTCGCGGGCGCGCTCGGACTGGTTGGCGCGGGTTCAAATTATGAAATCGGTCAGAACGCGAAGTTTGAGCTGAACGGAATCACGGTTTACCACAACTCCAACTCTTACACCACGGACGGAACGACCTTTGATTTCAGCGAGGCAGAGCTGGATACCGAGCTTACCGTGGGCATTTCCAAGGACTACACGGATATCAAGCAGTCCATCAAGGATTTTGTCAATGACTACAATCAGTTGATTGACGATATATATAATTATGTCGGCACCGCTCCCAAGCGCGATTCCAAGAACAATCTCTACGAGCCGCTTACGGACGCGGAAAAGGAAGAGATGGACGACAAGGAAATCGAGAAGTGGGAAAATATGGCGAAGGCGGGCGTTCTGTACAACGATTCCACTGTTTCGTCCATTATGTCCAAGATGCGTATTTGCATTTACAATACCGTAACATTGGACGACGGCTCGAAGTTCGGCTTGTTCAATATGGGCATCAAGACCGTAAGCGGGATTACAGACTCCGAGGGCGCAAAGCGCGGCAAGCTGGCGATTGACGAGGAAGCTCTCGATAAGGCGTTTGCCGAGAATCCCGAGGCGGTTACAAAGCTGTTTACCGACCCCAACAGCGGTGTAATGAAGCAAATCAGCAACGTTATTGACGACGCGGTCAGCACTTCAAGACTGTCGGGTGACGTTGTAAAGGGTTCGCTTATCCGCAAGGCGGGTCTGGAATCGGGTACGACCGCCAAGAACAACGCGATCTACCGCGAGATGGAGCAGATCAACAAGCGTATCGCGACTTTGCAGGATCGTTACGATTCCAAGGAAGAGTACTGGTGGAGCGTATTCACGAATCTCGAAAAGATGATGTCCGACCTCAACAGCCAGTCGAGCTATATGTCGGGATTCTTGAATAACTTTGGTACAACTCAATGATAACAAAGGATTGATGTCTTATGGTTAACCCCTATTCGCAGTACAAAAAGCAGTCTGTAACGACTATGACTCCGGTTGAAGTTGTTATAAAGCTGTACAGTGAAATCGAGCGTCAGCTTGCAATCGGCATTGATTTCATCGAGAAGAAGAATTTCGCCAAGTCCAACGAGGCTTTTATCAAGGCAGAGGACTGCATTGACGCTCTGCGTGAGGCATTGGATATGTCCGTGCCGATTTCCAAAAACCTTGAGGATCTGTATGTGTTCTTTTACAAGGTGATAGTCAAGGCGAATGTCAGCAAGGAGCTTGACGAGGTAAAGAAGATTATTCCGATGATTGGCGAACTGCGTGACGCATTCACACAGATAAGCCAGATGACAAGAGAGGAAATCGAGGCTCAGGAGAAAGCGAACCAAAAGAAGAGCCTGTTTTAACTCCACGCTATGATTTATATCAACGTTCGTGAGTCAAGTGCAAATTCAAAACGCAAGCTATAGCGACTGCCTTAATTGCGCAGCATCCGTGCTGCGTTTTGGGCAGTCGCTGGCAACATCGTGTTGCCGGCGACACACCGTGAAACGGTGTTGCGGCTCGCTTAGCGAACACAGACGAGCAAAGCTCGTATGTGTGGTTTTGAATTTTCTATTTAGATAAGGGGGGAAATATGGCTGAGATTTTTGGTTGTGAAAAAGCGTCGGAGATCATTACGCGGATCATCGAAACGCTCCAGGAATATGAAAAACAGACCGACAGTATGATCAATGCCGAGTTGGAGATCGTTCAGCAGGGGCTGATTGCCAGAAACGAGCTTATTGACACCCTCGAGGATCTGAAGGGCGACCTCGAATCCGTGGTGGACTGTGAGCTGCCCGAGGAGCAAACATTGCTGAGGGCTTTGATTAATGGCAGCTATGTTTCGGTTCCGTTGGACGAGGCGCACAAAAAGCTGCAACTGCTCCAAAAGACAATGGCGGTTGCCAAGCAGCGTATCCTCGACAAGGATAAGGTCGTTTCCAATCAGTTTAAGGATCGCCACGTTGATTCTCGCCGCGAGTTGGAGCAGCTTAAACAGACCAAGCAGAAAATCGGTTACTACAACAGCGCGGTTGTCGGCAAGGCAACGGGTCAGTCATTTAACAGAAATTCATAATTAGTATAAAACCGCCTTGTCGGGAAGTCCCGACAAGGCGGTTTTTTAGCGGAGGAATCTATGAAGTGCGAATTATGCCCGCGAAAATGCGGCGTTGACAGAGCAACAGCAACGGGTTTCTGCGGAATGGGCGAACAAATCGCCGCCGCAAAGGCTATGCTCCACCGGTGGGAAGAGCCGTGTATCTCCGGGACGAGAGGCAGCGGCGCGGTGTTCTTTTCGGGGTGTGTGCTGAAGTGCGCGTTTTGTCAGAATTACGAAATCAGCGCGGAGCGCAAGCACCGCGAAATCTCCGAGGAGCGGCTCGCGGAGATTTTCATTGAATTACAGGGAAAAGGCGCGCATAACATCAACCTTGTAAATCCCACGCATTTCGTGCCGAAGATAATCAATGCTGTGGAAATGGCTCGGAAAAACGGTTTGACGCTCCCTATCGTGTACAACTCGGGCGGATATGAGCGAGTGGAAACGCTGCGAATGCTTGATGGAATCGTGGATATTTACCTCCCCGATGTGAAATATTACAGCGATGAATTGGCGGTACGGCTCTCGAAAGCCCCGGGTTATTTCGATACGGCGATAAACGCGGTCGCGGAGATGGTCAAACAAACGGGAAAGCCGCAGTTCGGCGGGGACGGCATTTTGCTGCGCGGAACAGTTGTCCGTCATTTGGTTCTCCCGGGCGGGTATAAGGACAGCATAGAAGTTGTCAAGCAGTTTGGGGAGCGTTTCGGTGGGGAGATTTTGTTCAGCCTGATGAGCCAGTACACACCGTTCGGTCTTGTGAAGTCCGATTCCTCTCTTGCGAAATACAATCGGCGAATCACGACATTCGAGTATCGGAAAGTTCTGGACGCGGTGATTGACGCAGGGTTGGAGGGTTATATGCAGGAAAAATCCTCCGCAAAAGAGGAATACACGCCCATCTTCGATTTTGAGGGATTGGTGGAAAATTAATGGGGTTTACAAACGTAAACAAATATGATATAATAAAAACAGCGCAATATCCTTACAGAAATAACGTTTGACCAATGTCAACGTAATATTGGGAATAGTGGCGGCAACTTGCCGCTATGATATAATAAAAACAGCCCAATATCCTTACAGAAAACCGCGTTCAATTAAAGTTAACATAATAGTGGGAACAAAAATATGATATAATGGGGTATATAATGCACGGGAGTGATTACAATGCTTAAGCTATTATCACGTTTATTTATAAAGGACAGCGAAAACACGGCAAGTCCGATGGTTCGGGCAGCTTACGGAAAGATGGCGGGATATGTGGGAATTGCCTGCAATCTGCTGTTGTGCGCGGGGAAATTCTTCGCGGGATTGATTTCGGGGAGCGTTTCCATTACGGCGGATGCGGTAAACAACCTCTCGGACGCGTCATCAAGCATAATCAGTCTTATCGGGTTCAAGCTCTCGGAGAAAACCGCCGACCGCGAGCACCCCTACGGTCATGGGAGATATGAGTACCTCGCGGGGTTTATGGTGGCTGCGCTGATTATCGTAATCGGAGCGGAGCTGTTCCGCGATAGTGTTGCCAAAATCATCGCTCCCACCGAGGTGGAGTTCGGGGTGATTTCGGTCGCGGCACTGGGAATCTCGATTGTTGTTAAGCTGTGGATGATGCTTTTCTACGGGAAAATCAGCCGAAAAATCGGTTCGGAAACCCTGAAAGCCGCCGCTGCCGACAGCCGTAATGACGTAATCTCCACGGCGGCAGTGTTGGCGGCATTTGTAATCGCGCACTTCAGCGGATTGCAGTTAGACGGAATTATGGGCGCGTTGGTGGCACTGTTTATCATATTCAGCGGAATAGGGCTGATTCGCGAGGCGATGAGTCCTTTGCTCGGAAAAGCTCCCGATGAGGAAACTGTTGAGCGGATCCGCGTGCGGATTATGTCCTATGACGGAGTGTTGGGAACTCACGACCTGATGATCCACGATTACGGTCCGGGGCGGCAGTTCGCCTCGGCGCACGTGGAGGTTTCTGCGGATATGACGCTTATCGAGTGCCACGAGATAATTGACAGAATCGAGCGGGACTTCCTTGCGGAGGGACTTAACATGTTGGTTCACCCCGACCCGATTGTCGGCGATGACAGTGAAACCGGGCAGATAAATGCCGAGCTGGGACGAATCGTCCGAGAAATCGATGAGCGGATTTCGGTGCACGATGTGCGTACAGTGACTTGCTCCGATGAGAAAAAGGTGATTTTCGACTGTGTTGTGCCGAGTGACTGTGGGATAGAGGAACACACCCTTACCGAGGAGATAACTCGCTTTCTGCGGTTGAAGTTCCCCGACTGCCGCCCTGTAATCACCTATGATTATGGTTACGCGGCGATTCCCAAAACCGAACAGGAGGAATGACACAATGAGAGCCGAAAAATACTACTACTTTCACGCCGACCTCGACAAATATTCCGACAGACTTCGTCATATCTTAATCATTGTCATTATTCCGATAATCGCGTTGTGCGTGTTCTGCACGGTGAATATCGTGCTGCGGTTCAATTCGCCGTTGGCGGTATTATTGTTCGCGGTGGTTGTCGGGAGTGTGCTGTTCGGTATCCTGTTTGCGTTCGCAGCGGTGTATTTTACCGACAAGCGTATTCGCAGGCACGCACGGTATACGTTTATGGATATTATCCCAAGCGCGGTGATTTACAGCGAGTATGCCGGGGAATTTGTTCGGTACGGAGAGCTGATAATCCTGCGGCGGCTGTATATAATCCCGTTCGCGGATTTGGAGAGCGTTTCGCGCGATCCAAAGCAAGCCCCTCACAATATCAAGTTTAAGGGCAAAATACGCGAGTACTTCCTCGAGACCGACAGACTGGGCTATCATGTTGACCCGGACGGAAATATCCGGCTTGATACCGAAATCCTGGAATACGGTTATTTCTCCGAGATTACGGAGGTAACCGTGAAGAACCGCCTGGGTAATACCAAGCGAATCGAGCGCGCGGTTTTGTTCTATTGGGAGGAGTTCAAGAACACTCCCGAGAAAAAGCCGTTTGATATTTCACAATTCGTCCGCGCGCGCCAAAAGCCCAAGCCCAAGACGTCAAATCCCGCGCTCGAAGCCCCGAGCTTTACTCGAAACTGGAAGTAGGAAGCCAATGAAAGACATACACTTTGTAGGGAAAATCAATGTTGAAATATTCAAGGTCATTACCGAGGATATTCAAACGGACGAGGTAATCATTACCGAAGAGCGGATTGCGCATATCGCAAACGGACACCCGGACGCTGCACGCAAATATCTTGGATATTTGCGGGAGATTGTCGAAAATCCTTGTTATATTGTTGAAGCAAATAAGCCATATTCCGCTTTGATTTTGAATCCATTTTCTAATGGTGAAGAATTGTTTAAGACCGTATTAAGACTAAAAACTTCATATGATGACCCTGATTTCAAAAATTCAATCATTACATTTATGAATATAAATGAAAAAGAATGGAAAAGGGTGTTAAAAAACAAAAAAGTACTTTACAAACGCGAATAAATGTGCTATAATAAGAGTAGGCTAAATAAGAGCTGTTTGAGGTGGAAGATTTCGTCCCCGTCCACACGCCGCCGGCTTGACAAAGGCGGGAAACCGCTTTGAGAGATGCAGGAGAATGGGACGCCTGCCAAGCAGCCTGAGCTAAACCCTTCCGAGAAATCGGGAGGGTTTTCTTTTTGGAAAATTGACAAACACGAATAAATATGCTATAATAAGAGTAGGCTAAGTAGGAGCTGTTTGAGGTGGAAGATTTCGTACGGTCCACACGCCGATGGTTAGACAAAAGCGGTTAAACGCTTTGAGAGATGCAGGAGATTCGGACGCCTGCCAAGCAGCCACCCCTCCCGAGAAATCGGGAGGGGTTTTTCTATTGACTTTTGGCAACAAATGTGGTATAATATACATAGGCTGCATAAAAAGCCTTAAACGTACAACTTAATAATTGATGGAGAAATGAAATATGAAATTAGGAATGGTGGGTCTGCCGAATGTCGGCAAAAGCACCCTGTTTAACGCATTAACCAACGCGGGCGCGGAGTCCGCGAATTATCCGTTCTGCACTATCGAGCCGAATGTGGGAATCGTTTCCGTGCCCGATGAGCGGCTTGATGCACTGGCGAAAATGTACAATCCCGAGAAGTTCACCCCCGCGACACTGGAGTTTGTGGACATCGCGGGACTGGTAAAGGGCGCGTCCAAAGGCGAGGGACTGGGCAACAAGTTCTTGTCGAATATCCGCGAGGTGGACGCTATCGTGCACGTTGTCCGCTGCTTTAAGGACGACAATATAATCCACGTGGACGGCTCTATCGGCGCGGCACGTGATATTGAAACAATCAATCTGGAGCTGATTTTCTCGGATTTGGAAATTCTCGAAAGACGCATCGACCGCGCAAAAAAGGCTCTTAAAGGCGATAAATCCGCACAGGCGGAGGTGGACTTTTTCGAGAGTCTGAAATCTCATCTCGAAAACGGAAAGTCCGCGCGGAGCTACAATTATACCGAGGACGAGCTGGCAATGCTTAAGGATACACCATTGCTCTCCAACAAGCCCGTGATCTATGCGGCGAATATGTCCGAGGCGGATTTCACCGGAGATATTAATTCTAATCCCGAATATAAGGCGGTCTGCGAAATCGCCAAGGAGGAGAACGCCGAGGTTCTGCCGATTTGCGCGCAGATCGAGGCGGAAATTTCCGATATGTCCGATGAGGATAAGGCGATGTTTCTTGAAGAAATGGGTCTCGAAAGCTCGGGACTTTCCCGTATTATCAAGACGGGCTATCGACTGCTGGGATTGATTTCGTACCTCACGGCGGGTACTCCCGAGGTTCGCGCGTGGACGATAAAGGACGGCACTAAAGCTCCGCAGGCGGCGGGCAAGATCCATACGGATTTCGAGAAAGGCTTTATCCGCGCGGAAATCGTTTCCTTTGAGGATTTGATAAGCTGCGGCTCGATGGCTGCCGCTAAGGAAAAGGGCTTAATTCGCCTTGAGGGTAAGGATTATGTAATGCGTGACGGCGATGTTACGCTGTTTAGATTCAATGTTTAGGAGATGAAATGAACAAGGTTATTCGTTGCAGAAACACCAACAACCGTAAAATCGCAGCGTTATTGGTGGTTCAGGTGCTTTTGGGGGTTTTTCCGGTACTTATGCTGTTGGCATTTGTGTTTTTCCGTTTGTTTGAGCAGCAGATCCTCGCGGTTGTGTTTATCGGATTGATTTTCCTGTCCAACGCGGCATATGTTATTGTCGGGCGGCGGTATAATATCCTCAACAGCGGTCGGCGCGGCGAGAAGCAGCTATTCAGAGCGGTAAAGCGACTGAGCGGAAACAACATCGTGTTCTGTAATCTTCCCGTGCGGTATAAGCGCGGACGCTCCGAGCTGGATATGTTGATTATCAGTCACAAGGGCGTTATTATCGTGGAGGTCAAGAACCACGGCGGTACGATTCAAGGAAGCTGGAAAGCGGACAAATGGGAGCAGCGGAAATACTACCGCGACAAAAACACCGTCCAGCAGATGGACAATCCCATTAAACAAATGCGCCGTCAGCGCGATATTGTCAAGAGTATTCTCAATGCGGCGGGCGAGGACGTCTGGATCGATACGGTGCTGTACTTTTCGGGAGATAATGTTAAGCTGAAACTGAACCTCCGCGAAATTGATTATGTTTGCCTCGGCAGCAAGGAGCTTATGCACTTCCTGGAAAATTACGACCGCGGAGAGGTTCTCTCCCGCTCGCGTATGGAGAATATCGCGAAAATAATGAACGACGCGAGAGAGAATATATAAGCCAAACCCCCGAAACGTTTCGGGGGATTCGTTTTTATTTTACACATTCGGCGAGTTTCACATAGTCATCAAGGGACAGCTCCTCGGGGCGCGCTGTGGGTTTGATTCCGAGAGAGGAGAGCGTTTCGGCAAGCTCCGCTTTTGAGCGTCCAAGTTCTGCGGATAAAGGATTTACAAGCTGCTTTCTCCGTTGGGAAAATCCCGCGCGGATAATTTTGAACAACATCTGCTCCTCGGCTTCGGGGAGCTTTTTCGTGCTGTCAATATCCAGACGAATAACCGCGCTGTCCACATTCGGACTGGGCATAAAGCTGCCGCGGTTCACGCGGAACAGAAGTTTGGGTTTGCTGTAATAATTCACCGCGTAGGTAATCGCACCGCATTCGCGCGTTCCGGGAGCGGCGCAGAGCCTGTCCGCGGCTTCCTTTTGAACCATAACCGTCATCGCTTTCACGGGGAGGCGGCTCTCCAACACGCGCATAATCACGGGCGAGGTGATGTAATACGGCAGATTTGCGCAGACTACCACTTCCCTGTCGCCGAACTTCTCCGCGATAAGTTTCGCGAGGTCGGTTTCCATAACGTCCGCGAAAACCACCTCAACATTGTCAAATTCCGCGAGCGTTTCCTCCAGAATCGGTTTCAGGGAGGTATCTATTTCCACCGCAACCACTTTGTCGCAGCGGCGGGCAAGCTCGGTGGTGAGAACTCCCACGCCCGTGCCGATTTCCAACGCGCAGATTCCCTCTCCGCAGCCGCCAAGCTCGGCGATTTTCGGGCAGATTGCGGGATTTATAAGGAAGTTCTGCCCCAGCGATTTCGTGAACGAAAATCCGTGACGCTCGAACAAATCCCGAATCACGCCGATATTTGTAAGCTCCATCAGTAGCCCTCGCTTAAGTTCAAGCTGTCGTCATTTTCGACCCAGTCATTTACGGAGAAGATCTTATATTCCGCAGGTGAAACGCGTACAACCACTTGCTCGATACCCGCGTTGATGATCATTCGTTTGCACATCGAACACGGCTCTACGTTGCCGTCAAGTGTGTTTGTCGCCGCGTCAAGGCAGGCGAGGAACAATGTGGAGCCTATCATCTCGGAGCGCGGCGCGGAGATGATACAATTCGCCTCCGCGTGTACCGAGCGGCACAGCTCATACCGCTGCCCGCGCGGAACGTTCAATTTTTCGCGCGTACATACGCCGCTGTCCGAGCAGTTGATTCTGCCGCGCGGTGCGCCGTTGTAGCCCGTGGCAATAATCTCGTCATTGTGCACGATTATCGCGCCGAAATTCCGCCGCAGACAAGTTCCGCGTTCGGCGACCGTCTGCGCGATATCCAGATAGTAGTTATTTTTGTCAACCCGCATAATTTGCGTTTCGCCCTTCTTTATTTTTTTCTGCGTTTGTTCATCTGCTTTGAGATGAACGATTTGTTTTGTATCGGCTTGCCGACAAGCGGCGCGTCACCGGGTCTTTTCGCGGGAGCGGAAGTCATCTGAATCCTTCCGTCAAATGCCGCGATATACGTTTCCGCGATGTTGAGCTGTTTCGGCAGCGAATTTTCGCGGCGGCAGTACTCGATAACCTTATTGAACTCCGCGCGGGATTCCTCTACCCGACCGAGATTAGCCAACAGCTCGCCCAATACGCAAGTAAACTGAATAGCGAAATTCTCGTTGCCCTCCGCTTTCTCCTCCGCGATTGCCTCGTTAAGCTCCCTTACCGCGTTGTCGTAACTCTCAAGATTGATAAACTGGATCGCCATATCAAAATGAATGTTCATTTTTAATAGCAAATTCAAAAACGCGCTTTTGAAATGCCGCCAAGCGTTTTGAATTTGCACTTCACCCCTTTCTTATTTTAATAGCAAATTCAAAACCACGCAGACGCTTTGCGTCTGCGTTCGCTGAGCAAGCCGCAACACCACTTTGTGGTGTTGCGCCCCGCTCGCGTTTTGAATCTGCACTTCTTCCCGGTTACTTGCTTTGAATTACAGCGCATTAATTTTGCGCCCTGAACAGTGGATTTCAGTTATAACCCGAATTAACTGTACACTGTCAACTATCAACTTTCAACTTTTATTATACCACGAAAAAACAGATTTGTCAATTATCCGCGAAAAGTTTTCATAAAATCCTTTCCAAATGCGACATAATCCACAGAAAGAATATGGTAATATAAATAAAGCAGTATTCTGCAAGGATATAAAAAGACGTAAATGGGGAAAGGAAATTAAAAATGGAGAAGTTAAGATTGAAGGTCGGAGGATTCACGCGTGAAACGGCATTTTCGCACTGGATCGATTTTGCGAAAAACGGCGCGGTATGGGGGATTCTGGCGCTGGCAATGGAGCTTGGAGCGTCGACATTTTCAGCGGCTCCGGACGCGGCGGCTCTGGCGGCGGGATTGTCGGGGCTGGGCGCGGTTTGCGCGTTTGTGGGCGGTGCTGTCGGCGCGTTGATTTTCGGATTTCCGAACGCGATGATCGGACTTGGAGCGTTGGCAATCGTCCTTGTGGCGCGAATTGTTCCCGATTTGGGCAAGCCAAAACTCCGCGCGGCGGAACGCTGCGTGGCGGCAGGCGCGGCGGTTCTCTTCTCCCGTATTGCCGAAACCTCAAATACCGCCGAACTTCTTTCGGTAATCGTGGCGGCTCTCTCTTCGGCGATTTTTGCGCTGTGCGTATGTATACTGCGCGATTCCGCCAAGCTCGGCGGATTTGACATCACCGAACCGCGCGACTGTGCGCTTGGCTGTATAGTCATCGCGCTTGCGTTTTCGGCATTGGGCGCTTTGGACTATCACGTGATGAACATCGGGCGGACTCTGCTCGGATTCGCACTGTTGACGTTGACGGCACGGCGCGGATTGTCGTGGTTCGCCGTAGTCGGGATTCCCGCGCTGTTGGGTTTATGCGCTGCCGATCCCCGAATCGGAGCGGGGGGTGCCGTTATCGCGTTTTCGGCGGCGGCAAGCTGCGCGTTTACGCGATTCGGGAAGTCCGCTCGCGCCGTGGGATTCGTGTTCGCGGCGGTTCTCTCCACGGTTATCACTGGTATTGATGAGGGCTCGTGGCGGATTCTGCTGGAATGCGCGATTTCCGCGGCGGCATTTTCGTTCGTTCCGATTGAGAAAATCGGCGCGTCCGAGGGGGATTTTTCGGACAGCACAGTGGCTATGATGCTCCGCGAACGTTTGAATTTTGCCGCGGAGGCGATCTCCGGTATCGGCTCGGGGATCTCCGCCGCTGCCGAAACGCTCGACCGCCGCTACAACACCAATTTCGACCAAATAGCGGATCGCGCCGCCGACCGCGTTTGCCGCTCCTGTCCAAATTCGATGGTTTGTTGGGGACGGAAATACGAGCAGTTCCGCGAGGAGTTCGGGCGGCTTGTGACGCAGCTCCGCACCGGGTTTGAGCTGACGGAGTTCTCGCTCTCCGCCGAATGCGCCGAGGAGTGTGTGAATCCGGGCGGCGTGGCGAAAGCGATTACGGCGGAATATTCGCGTTACATATCCGCGAAACAGGACGAGCAGCGTATCCGCGAGATGAGAAGAATCTATGTCGACCAGCTTGAGGGTATAAAGGATATTCTGCGTGATATGGGGAACATTAAGTCCGATGTAAACTCCGCGTCGCGCAACAAATCCGCCGAGCGGCGCGCCGAAAAGCTGCTGCGTGAGAGCGGCGTGGAATATCCGCAAGCGTTTGTGATGTTCGACAGACGCGGAAAGCTGCGCTTTGAGGCATACGGTTCAAGCGAACCCAATATTCCGCGTGAGCGGCTTGGCGATATACTGGAGAAAGCACTGGGACGAAATCTGGAGCTACCCGAGATTTCGGCGGGCAGCGGACGCTGCCGTATCACCGCGACAGAACGAACGGCTCTCTCTGCGAGGGTGGGCGCGTATCAGATTCCGCGCGGAAAAAACAACGTCTGCGGCGATTGCTACGATACCTTCACAGACCCGCACGGAGATTTGTACATAGTCCTCTCGGACGGTATGGGCACGGGCAGCCGCGCGCGGGTGGATTCCGCTATGGCGTGTATGGTGCTGTCCAAGCTGTTGAAAAGCGGAATCTCGCTGCCTGCGGCTCTGGAGATCGTCAACACGGTGATGATGGTGAAGTCCGCAGACGAGAGCTTTGCCACTCTCGACATCTGCAAAATCGACCTGAATACCGGCGAATGCGCGGTTTATAAAGCCGGAGCGGCAACGACCTACATAAAGTCCGCGGATAAGCTGGTGCGCGCCGTTCTGTCCTCGCCGCCCGCGGGGGTCGGCGGAAAGCTCACCGTGCCGGTTCAGCGTTTCACTGTCGGCGCGGGGGACGTTATCCTGATGATGACGGACGGCGTTGTTCCCGATGAGCAGTGGCTCTCTCTTGAGCTTTCCAAGCCGTGCGAGCCGTGCGAGTTTTCCGAGCGCGTAGCCAAAGCCGCGCGGCGCTCCGATGTCCGTGACGATGACATCAGCGTTATCACCGTTGCCGTTGGCAGATAACAATAACCGACAGTTGTCTGAGTAATTGCATCAGACTGTCGATAAACCACCATCTACTTCGTCAGCCGCACGCGCGGCAGCCTTTAAGGCTAGCCGCGGTGCGACTTCCTCGTATCCGGTGGCTTCTCGACAGTCTGAAAAATACTTTTTATACAAGCCGGCATTTCTCGCTTTGCGGGAAATGCGAATGCTTGGACAACTGTTTTGATGTTTTGCACAAAATCAACGGATTTTCAACAAAATAATCAGTAAATTATGCATATGTAAACCAAATGTATACCGTTTTCATAAAAATCTTTGTGCAAATTTCACAAATCCAAAAGAAAAAAATGACATTATTCATAAATTATTAACAAGGTACTTGCAAAATTTTACAATGTATGTTACAATATGATTAAAGAAACACGTTTTGAATCGAGAATTTTTGGTGATAATAATCAAAAAAATAATGACGTGTTTTTACATGGTGCGGCTTTTTGCATGAGGCATAAAGGCGCAGCGCAGCGAAACAAGCGGTGCTAAATCCGCGAATTTAAGATGGAGGTAAACGCAAAATGGCAATAACAGTTCCCGAAAAATACAACGTTCCGCTGTACCTGTTTCATCAGGGCGAGAATGCGCACGCGTTTGATTTTTTCGGCTCACACAAGGAAACCGAAAACGGTAAGTCCGGCGTAGTATTCAGATGCTGGGCTCCTCACGCTAAATCCGTGAGCGTTGTTGGCGACTTCAATCACTGGGACAGAACACAATGCTTCATGAATAAAATCAGCGACGGCGGAATCTGGGAGGTATTTGTTCCCGGAATCAAGCAGTTCGATAATTACAAGTACAGCGTTGAGGCTCCCGACGGGCTTATCAAGCTGAAAGCCGACCCGTACGGCTATCATATGGAGCTTCGCCCGAACACCGCGACCAAGTTCTACGACCTTGACGGTTACACTTGGAAAGACAAGAAATACCTGGACGAGTTGGCGGAAAAGAACATCTACGAAAGCCCCATCAATATATATGAGGTGAATTGCGGCTCGTGGAAACACAAGGACGGCAGAGAGCTGAGTTATCTCGAGCTTGCCGATGAGCTTATTCCGTATATCAAAGATATGGGCTATACCCATATAGAGCTTATGCCTATCGGCGAGTATCCCTTTGACGGCTCGTGGGGGTATCAGCAGATCGGCTATTTCGCTCCGACATCTCGTTTCGGCACTCCGCACGAATTTATGGAATTTGTGGATAAATGCCATCAGGCGGGAATCGGCGTTATTGTGGACTGGGTGCCGGCGCACTTCCCGAAAGACGCGGCGGGTCTGTACGAATGGGACGGCGAAAGCTGTTATGAGTATTCCGACCCGTTCCGCCGCGAGCATAAGAGCTGGGGGACGCACATCTTCAACTGGGGACTTCCCGAGGTGCAGAGCTACCTTGTTTCCAACGCGAATTACTGGGTTGAAAAGTACCACGTTGACGGACTGCGCGTTGACGCGGTTGCGTCTATGCTGTACCTCGACTATGACCGCCGTGACGGCGAGTGGCGTCCTAACAACAAGGGCGGCAAGGAGAACCTTGAGGCGATCGCGTTCCTGCAAAAGCTGAACGCCGCTTTATTCAAGGAACACCCCAACCTCTTGATGGTTGCCGAGGAATCCACCGCGTGGCCGATGGTTACAAAGCCCGCAGACATTGGCGGACTCGGGTTCAACTTCAAGTGGAATATGGGTTGGATGAACGATATGCTGCGGTATATGAGTATGGACCCGCTCGGACGTCCGTATAACCATAATCTAGTTACATTCTCGTTCTATTACGCGTTCTCGGAGAACTTCGTGCTGCCGATAAGCCACGATGAGGTGGTTTACGGAAAATGCTCGATGCTCGATAAGATGGGCGGTCCGCGCGAGTTCAGATTCAACTCTATGCGGACGTTCCTCGGATATATGATGGCTCACCCCGGCAAGAAACTGATGTTTATGGGTCAGGAGTTTGCTCAGTACAAAGAGTGGAACTTCCAGACTCAGCTCGACTGGGAAGTTCTGGAGTTTGAGCCTCATTACAAGTATCACGAGTATGTAAAGGTGCTGAACAAGTTCTATAAGGATACCCCCGCGCTGTGGGAGTGCGACACAAGCTGGGAGGGCTTCCACTGGATTTGCGCGGACGACAGCCAAAACTCCGTTATAGCGTTCCGCAGAATCGGTAAGAACAAGGACGAGATAATTGTTGTCTGCAACTTCCAGCCCGTGCGCCATGAGGTGTATGAAATCGGCGTTCCGTACTTCGCGGATTACGAGGAGATTTTAAGCTCGGACGATGTTGAGTTCGGCGGCAGCGGCATTAAGAACGGCACGATCTCCGCTGTGGAAACACCAATGCACGGCGAACAGTACAGCATTTCGATTGATGTTCCGCCGATGTCGGTGCTGTTCTTCAAGCCGAAGAATATTCGCGACCCGCAAGCGGCGGTCGAGGTGGAGTTTGCCGAGGTTTCCGCTGAGGAAGTAAAGGACGTGAAAGCGGAGGAAAAATCCGGCAAGACGGAATCCGCGAAGTCCAATAAATCGGTAAAGTAAATTACAGCTCCATAGGAGCTAAAACGTATATTGGAGGATGCATTATGAACCATATTAAAAAGGAATGCGTCGCTATGCTTCTCGCAGGCGGACAGGGCAGCCGCTTGTATGCTTTGACGCAGGATATGGCAAAGCCTGCCGTGCCTTACGGCGGCAAGTACAGAATCATTGATTTCCCGCTGTCCAATTGCGTGAATTCCGGAATTGACACGGTGGGCGTTCTGACCCAATATCAGCCGATGGTGCTTAATGAGTACATCGGCAACGGTCAGCCGTGGGGACTTGACAGAGCGCACGGCGGAGTGCACGTTCTGCCGCCGTATGAAACCGCTCTCGGAAAGAGCTGGTATTCCGGCACGGCAAACGCTATCTATCAGAACATCAGCTTTGTCGACCGCTATAACCCCGAATACGTGGTTATTCTGTCGGGCGACCACATATACAAGATGGACTACTCCAAAATGGTGGACTTCCACAAGGAAAAGCAGGCGGACGCTACTATCGCCGTGTTGGAAGTTCCGTGGGAGGAGGCTTCGCGATTCGGAATTATGACCGCCAAAGAGGACGGCACTATCACCGAGTTCGCGGAGAAACCAAAAGAGCCTAAGTCCAACCTCGCGTCAATGGGAATTTACGTATTCTCGTGGTCTAAGCTGCGTCAATACCTTATTGACAACGAGAACGATGAAAACGCGACCAAGGACTTCGGAAAGAACATAATCCCCGCAATGCTGGATAATAAGGAAAAGATGGTTGCATACCACTTTGATGGATATTGGAAAGACGTTGGAACGATCGACTCCTTGTGGGAGGCGAATATGGACGTTCTCGACCCCAAAGTGCCGTTGGATCTGTTGGACGACAGTTGGAAGATTTACTCGCGCAACCCCGTTATGCCGCCGCATTATGTAGGTCCTCAGTCGCGTATCGAGAACTCGATGATTGCCGAGGGCTGCGAAATCAACGGAATGGTTGACTTCTCCGTGCTGTTCGCGGGAGTTACCGTTGAAGAGGGCGCAATTGTCCGCGATTCGATTATTATGCCCAATACCGTTATCAAGAAAGGCGCGGTTATCGAATACGCGATTGTCGGCGAGGACTGCGTAATCGGAGAGGGCGCGCACATCGGCGAGCGTCCCGAGCTTATTGAGGACAAGTCGCAGTGGGGCGTTGCCGTAATCGGGCATCACGTGGACGTTTCGGCAAATGCCGTTGCTCCGCCCAAGGCTATGATTTCCAAAGATATATAATGAGGAGGATTGTTTGATATGGCAAGTATGGCTAACGTTTTGGGCTTGATTTTTGCTAATATGCACGAACAAACCTTACCCGAGCTTACCAAGGCAAGAGCGATGGCGAGCGTTCCGTTCGGAAGCAAGTATCGGCTGATTGATTTTCCGCTGTCGGGAATGGTCAATTCCGGAATCACCCAAGTGGGAATTATTACTAAGACAAATTATTACTCCCTGATGAACCACCTCGGAATGGGTTCCGAATGGGATTTGGCGCGTAAGACGGGCGGACTGCACATTCTGCCCCCGTATGGGCGCGAAAACGCGGGAATGTACCGTGGAAGACTGGAGGCTCTCGCGGGCGCGGCGGAGTTTATCCACGAAAGCAATTGCGAGTATGTTGTAATGACGGACAGCAACGTTGTGACGAATATGGACATCAAGCCGATGGTGGATTTCCACGAGAAAAACGGCGCGGATATTACCTGCGTTTACGGAACGGGATTTTACATCCCCGAACGCGCGCAGACCCAGACCGTGCTGTGCGTTGACGAGAACAACACCGTGTATGATGTGTTGGCAAGACCGTCGATCGGCGGCGAGATGAACATAGCGCTGAACATCTATGTTATGCGCCGAAAGTTCCTTGAGGAGCTTATTCGCGAGAGCGAATGCCGCAGCCTGTACAGCTTTGAAACGGATATTCTCCAGCACAAGCTGCACGATTTCAAAATCATGGGTTATAAGTACAATAAGTATTACGAGGTTATCGACTCGATGAAAACCTACTACAAGGCGACCATGGATATGATGAACCGCGAAATCTCGCACGAGATGTTCTCGCTTGATACACCGATTTACACCAAGGTTCGCGATGTTGCTCCCGCAAAGTACGGAATCGATTGCTCCGTGAAAAATTCGCTGATTGCGGACGGCTGCATAATCGAAGGAACGGTCGAGAACTCTGTGCTGTTCCGCGGCGTTAAGGTCGGCAAGGGCGCGATTGTCAAGAACAGTATCGTAATGCACGGCGCGGTAATCGAGGAAAAGGCATCGTTTATTGACGCGATCGCCGACAAGAGCGTAACGATTACGAAAAACCGCACCATTACAGGCTCTGTGGACTTCCCCGTGTATATCTCCAAGGGCGGAGTAGTTTAACCTTTGATGTCTTCATACACATTTTGTGTACCTCCTTTCATAAAATTCCCCCTGCGGTTATCCGCAGGGGGAGCTTTTTATTTTGGGATCGCGTGCTGTTAGTCAATAAGTGCCTCGCACGCTTCAACGGCAATTACGAAATCACGCAAGCTGTTTCTAAATTCGTTAAGAGTTGCTTCATCATTGTAATCATATTCATAACAATAATCAAACCAGTAGTTGTGTGCTGTTAAGTATGTCTCGTTGACATCCACCAGCTTGCTGTAAAATTCGCTGTCGCCGGAGTAAGCGGACACATCATATCTGCGGTCGATGTACTCATCGAAAAGTTCGTCAAGCTCGTCAAAGCTCATTGAGGAGAAGTCATCGTTCGCGTGAGAAGCGCCGGGAGTGAAGATGCTCGGAGGATTTGGTGTAACAGGAGTAACGGGTACGGAAGGCTCAATTTCCCCGATGATGCCCTTGAAAACGTCAATGTTCTTGAGAGCGTCTTCTACTTCCTGTTCAAATTCCTCGAACTTTTTCTCGGTATTTGAATCCATATCGCCGTTGAAGTCGATTACATTGCTCGGAACTGCCAGAATCTCATTGGAAGAGGACTTGCTTACCGTAAGGGTAATCGCCGCATTGCCGTAAACGGGAGTCTTTACGCTGAGGTCAACGGTCTGAGAATCTGCGGTTGCGGAGCTTGAAACGGTAACCTGCAAACCATCGAGAACGGTGAGCAGCTCATCGTCAATTGCGTTAAAGCCCTTGGGCATATTAACGGTTACGGTAAATGTGCCTACGGTAACATCTCTGTTAAAGCTCTTTACGGTTTCAACGCCGCTGTACGCAATGGTGAACTTGTACTCGCCATCATCGTTCTCCTGGAACGAAAGCTCAACTGTGCCGCTCTTGTCGTCAATCTTTACGCAGTCAACCTTTGCGGTAAACTTTTCGCCGTCTGCGTTGAAGATAAGCTGAGCGTTAAAGCTCTTTTCGCTGTTCTTGTATGTAAACTCGATTTCGTTATTCGGACCCGCTGTGTAGGACTTCGCGAGAATGTCGCCGTTTTTATTGATAACGGTCTTGATGGAGAAGCCCACGGAATCGGGGAGAGAAACGGTATTTGCTACGATCGAGAATGCCGCCTGATATTCGCTGAGTGTGATCTCGCCGCCGTTTTTGTTTACAAAATCAACGATTTGAGTGGAGAGATACTTATCCTCGCCGATGTGGTTAATCATATCACTCATCATATCGGAGAGGATTTCTCCGTTGAAGTCGGCGGTGATGAGCTTGCCGGAAATCGGTTCGCCGTTAATTGTGAGAGAACCGTTTTCCATTTCGGTTACGGCTTTTTCGTAGTGCTTGAGGTAAATCTTGATAAGCTCTTCAATAAGACGGGAGATTTCCTTTTCGTCCAACTCCAGAGCTACTGTTTCGGAAGCGGACGGAGTATTATAGGAATCGCTGTCCACCTTGAACATCAACGCCTTATCCGATGCGAACGGGAGAGCCAGATAGCATGTGCCGTCCTCGTTTACCAGAACCTTGGCATTGACCGTGATTTTGCCCTCTGCGCCAACATACGCGCCTACCATGGAATCGTTCGCCGCGAGGTCGTATGTAAAGGTCGTGCCGTTTATGATGTCGATGATCTCTTTTACGTCCGAGGCATTACCGATAGCGGAAATTGCCGAATCGGTGAGGTTAATATTTGCGCCGCCCGTTATCTTGATGGCGTCCACACCGTAAGTCTCGGTAAGAACCTTGCTGTATGTTTCGATCAGGGCGCTGAAATCCGTTGCGGAAACCGAGGGCAGGGATACGCCGCTTGTGTTGTACGACATCGGCATAATATCGCCAAGCGACGAACCTGCCGAGGACGTATAGAGTTGAGAAGCGGACTTTATGCCGTTGGAAATCGCGGACGCGTCAATCTTTTGGGCTGCTTCCTTTACGGAGTTGCCCTCAACCATTGCCGCATATCTGGACTTGCCCATAAACGTGCTGAGGAATGCCGCTCTGTTGGTGAAGAAGAAAATCGCCGCTGCCGCGAGCAGAGCAACCAGTGTCGCAGCGATAACGATGATAGCGATTTTCGCGCCGTTTTTCTTCTTTACGGGAGCTGCCGTTGCCGCCGCTGCGGAGCTTACGGCACCCATATTGCCCATATCGCCGAATCCGCCCGTGGGAGGCGCATACTGGGGCATTGGAGCAGGCTCGCCGAATCCGCCTGCGGGAGGCGCGTACTGCGGCATTGGAGCAGGTTCGCCGAATCCGCTCGGCGTTGCGTCTGCGGAGGGCGTGTAAGGAGCTGTTCCCATAGACGGAGCGGCAACCGCTGTCGGTGTGGGTACAGAGCCGGGCATTGCCGAAACAAGGCTGTCCGAATCGGGCTGCTTGTCAAGAGATACGGCATTCACCGCCGTACCGCAAACGGGGCAGAACTTGGCATTATTTTCAAGCTCCAGTCCGCATTTTACGCACTGCTTTTTCTCCGAAGTGTTCTGTGCTGCGGGAGCGGGCTTACAGTCTGCTCCGCAGGATGGGCAAAATTTTGCCTCATCCGGGACTATGCTGTTGCATTTAGTACAAATCATCTTTAATTCCTTTCTCCGATACAGCTAACACACATCTGCAAAGCCGAACTACGAGAAAACACTTTAATATAAGCCTTATCTCTTCTTTTTCATCTCACTATCGGCAAAACGAAAAAGAGCCACATACAGTTCGAAAAAAGTTAGCTTAATTTATTATAAATCTAAAATCCGATTTTGTCAATATGCTAGTTGTACGAATTTAACAAGAAATTTTTATCTGCTTTGTGCAATATCGATAAAGAAAAAAATCGCCCCGCCGAAAAAACGGCGGAGCGAAATCTATTCAATTAGCCGGTTGCGTCCACAATCATTCGCAAACGGTAATACAACCGGAAATCGTACAATTAATGTCGGAAATGTTTTCAAAGACAAGGCAGTAAACATAGTCGCTGTCTACATCCGATATTTCATACTCTGTGCCGAATGTTGTGCCTAATTTCTGATTCCACGACTTGACAGTCTGCCACGAGTCTAATCCTGCCCATTCTTTTCGCTCCCTGTACAAGGTTGTTTTAAGCACTGCTTCTTTGCCGTTGTTGCCCCTTACCTGCAGGGCAAAGTCTAATTCAATGGGCTTGCCGGTTACACGGAAGTAATACTTTGATGCAACCGCTTCTCCTTTGGAAGTTTCTCCCAAGTAAATGGGGTAAGGCAATGTTGTGGAAGATGTCGGGAAGAAACCATATGACCTCTCTGGTGATTCCAGATCCTCAATGGGTATCGGAGCACTTGTGGGATATGCGGGGAAACCCAATGCTGCTTCAAGGTTTTCCAAAACCTTATCGACATATTCCGAGATGTTGCATTCGCCGACCGAGTATGCGTCCTCAACTAATTTCTGCGAGGGAGTTTTCGGTACGCTCACATCAATAATACCCATCTCCTCAACCATTTTGTCAAACTCTTCGATAGACATCTTGGAAGGATTGGAAGTATTATACGTTACCGCACTTACTTCCTGTTCCGGTTCGGGAGTTGTTTCCGAAGCATTTGTCGCTAACATTCCGATAATTCCGGCGCACATAGTAACGCCAACCAATGCCGATGTAACTTTCGTGATTTTTTTCATAACTATTACCTCCTTAGTGATAAAAATATTGTAAAGCCTGTTGTTCTTGAATGTCGAATTTTCCAATCCGCATTTGCCGTACCTGTGAATCGGATTTGCAATTCCGGACTGTCTGTAATTGATCCTCCTGTTATAATATAATTACCGGCAGATCCACCCGAAATAAAGGTGGTAGACGGTACTCAAAGTTTAAGCTATAATGGAAGCAGTAATTGGATTGACGTAATTCTCCTTGGGCTTGTG
>JAAVIC010000012.1 GCA_014799385.1 Oscillospiraceae bacterium | reverse complement strand
GATAATTTATAGTTATCATGCGTTGAGATTTAGGAGATGAAGAATTATACATAATTTCGCTAAATGGGATTGATATTTCGTGCGAAATATTGTATAATATTAGTAGAAAAAGTTAAAAAGCTTCCTTTGCAAGAATTCATATACGGAGGATATTGTGATAAATAGATTTGTTTTTACATTTTTATCCACATCATGGATATGGGTGGTTTATGGCATTGAACAAAAATGCTCTTTTATATGCAACAGCATTATAATTACTTCCATAGCTATGGTTTCAGCTCCATTTTTACTTACTGCCGTTTGGCTTTTTTCAGCAAGGTTGTTTTCTGTTGATAATATAGGCGGTTGCGGAGATATTGAAGAGGCACAAAATGATTTTCTTGCAAATTACTTGGGATATGTTTTCATAGGCATTGGTGTGGATGACATCCTCGTGCTTGTTATGGTTTATTTGATTATATTTGTTTTGACTTTCGCTGCACAAAGCAAATGTTTTAATCCTGTGCTACTGATTTTTGGATATAAGTATTATGATGTAATAACATCAGAAGGTACAAAAGTATTTGTTGTAACAAGGAGGAACCTGCGAATACCTAATGAAGTTGAATTTGATAATTTAAGACGGATAAACAATATGTCATATATTGAAATTAGGAGGTAAATCAAATGAATTGTCTTTTAGCTAAAGTGAAAACCGGATTAAGAGCGCCTACATTCAGAAAGGTTCTTAGCAACAGGGAAATATATAAATTGCCGGAGAATTTAAGCGTTGCCGTTAACTATAACCCATCAACATTATTAGAGGAAGATGAATGGTATAAAATTGAGAATTTTTCCGAAATGACATATTTCTTGGAAATAATGAAATCTGATTTTTCGTCCGTTAATTATGATATATTAGACAGAACGGAATTTCAAAAGATCGACTATTTGTGCTCGTTTCAGGAAAACGTGTGCCATTTTCAAAATATAAGCAAATCAAACTTGCAACCTAAGAACATGCTTCACTTTGGCGATGATTATAAGTTTGTTGAAGACGGTTTGGTTATTAATATAAACAAATATGCTGACGCCATATATATTCAAGACGAGGATACGCTTTATTTTATAAGTTTATCAAAAATTGCGCCAATTTTCAAAGGGATTGGCGAGCTATATAGAGAGGCGACCGATGAGGAAACACAAAAGTTTTTAAGCAGCGAATTTATTTGCTGCTCTGACACTTTCGATTCGTCACACGTTAAAACACCCAATCGAAAGCGAATTGCAATGGCGATGGATACTTTAAATAGTTACAGCGAAAGTGACAAAAAGAAGATTTTCAAGTATATTGCAAAATACTCCAACATATATGATTCAGCGCATAATATGTTTAATATTGGAAACGAAGAGGAACTAAAGCATTTATTATGGGGAATAGAGCAACGCTTCTATACTACTGTTGTTGGTAATGAGAAAAGAGCTGCAAATTCCATAATATCGTTAGGCTCTATATAAATTTAATACGTTTTTTCGGCTTTCCGGCAAAAGCCCTTAACGTTTTCAAACTTTTTGGCATACTATAGCGATGAATTGATTGATGGATCACATTATGGAAATCCTGAAAGCACACCATGATGTTCCGCTGGTAAAAGTATTGGTGGAAGTCCGACGTTGAGGAAAATCCATAATTCTTGAAATGCTGCAAGGTGATTTGATTGGGAGCGGAATTTCCAATAACCGTATAATTCATATGAGATATATCCCGAAGGAGCTAGATTTCGATATGACTGACAAGGATATGTACGGTTCCATCCAGTCGAAAATTACAGACGGTGAGCGGCATTATCTCCTGCTTGACGAGGTACAGGAGATTCACGGTTGGGAAAAGTCTGTCAACATTTTATTTGAAAGCGCGAATATGGATAGTCGCACTGGTTATTTTTGATGAACGCGCCGCTTATCAGATCGTTGAGGGAATTTACAACTTGGTAATCATCAGTAACATTAGACGAGCTTGCGTGAGGGAGCATCAACGGCGTGAAGATTGTGCATTTGGCAGACTTTCTTTTAAATGGCAGATATTAAAATAGGGAGATGTTTTACGCATTGACTAATAAAAGTAGCAATATTGAAAGGTATGAAAAAGCGGCGGATTTCAGTATGTTATATTGTATCATTCAAGGTTATTAGTGTTTCGATGTTAAGTGAATGTCCAAATCTTTTTGGGCACAAAATCACCCCTAAACGCAACAAATTTGTCATACTGCATTTTCACGCATTTGCAATGGCTTTGTGCGGTGGTGTCTTACAAATGTAAACCTATCGCGGCATAATTTTGAAAAAACGTGCCATAATATTTCCAAAATCATTTTGGAGGTATTTTTATGTATTACACGGGCATTGAAAAGGTAATCGGTCGCGAGATTCTTGACTCGCGCGGCAATCCGACCGTTGAAGCCGAGGTTCACCTCGCGGACGGAACTGTGGGATTCGGAGCGGCTCCGAGCGGCGCGTCCACAGGTCAGTTTGAGGCACTGGAGCTGCGTGACGGCGATAAGTCGCGATACGGTGGCAAGGGAACACAAAAAGCCGCCGAGAACATCTCGGACGCATTGTGCAAGGCGGTTTCTGGACTGGACGCGCGCGACACCTACGCGGTGGACGCGGCAATGATTAAGGCGGACGGCACGTCCGATAAATCAAATCTCGGCGCGAACGCGATTCTTGCGGTTTCAATTGCCGCCGCACGTGCCGCAGCGGCATCGTTGGAGATTCCCCTGTACAGATTCCTCGGCGGCGTAAACGGAAACCGTCTGCCCGTGCCGATGATGAATATCCTCAACGGAGGTGCGCACGCGGGCAACACGGTGGACGTTCAGGAATTTATGATAATGCCTGTCGGCGCGAAGAGCTTTAAGGACGCGCTGCGGCAGTGCGCCGAGGTATTTCATGCGTTGGGAGCGCTGCTCAAATCCAAAAAGCTCTCCACAGCGGTAGGCGATGAGGGCGGATTCGCGCCCGATCTGGATTCGGACGAGGCGGCGATAGAGTGCATTCTCGCCGCCGTGGAATCTGCGGGATATAAGCCCGGCAGCGATTTTATGATAGCTATGGACGCGGCGGCTTCCGAGTGGAAAACGGATTCCCAAGGCACTTATCTGCTTCCCAAGGCAGGTAAGAAATTCACCACTGACGAGCTGATTTCCCACTGGGAAACGCTTGTCGGCAAGTATCCGATAATCTCTATCGAGGACGCATTGGACGAGGAAGATTGGAGCGGCTGGAAACAGCTCACCGAGCGGCTCGGTCAGCGAGTTCAGTTGGTCGGAGACGACCTGTTTGTAACCAACACCGCGCGGATTTCCAAGGGCATAGCCGAAAATTGCGGAAATTCCGTGCTGATCAAGCTCAATCAGATAGGCTCGATTTCGGAAACGCTGGAGGCAATCAAAATGGCGCATAAAGCGCATTACACCGCCATTTCAAGCCATCGTTCGGGCGAAACGGCGGACACGGTGATTTCCGACCTTGCCGTTGCGCTGAATACTTGCCAAATCAAGACGGGCGCGCCCTCGCGTTCCGAGCGCGTGGAGAAGTACAACCGCCTGCTCCGAATCGAGGAGGATCTTGGCGCGGCGGCGACCCGAGCCGGGCTGGCGGTTTACCCCACAATGGACGCGTTCAATGTGCGCAAATAGTGCGCTTGCCGTGAATCTTCACAGAAACAACCCCGCAATTTTGTGGGGTTTTACTATTGACAGCCGCTTCCTTGTGTGTTATACTGATAATAGGGAATTTATGGTGATTTTCCGTAACACAATTTTACTTTTTGTTTCAGAAAGGAAGATTTATTATGAAAACAAGTATCAAAGCAATCATCGCGGCGACAGTCACGGCGGCATTGTCTCTCGGAATCGTAACCGCGGCAACGGCGGATACAGCAGTCAAACCGAATGTCAAGTCGGAGGAATCGTCAAGTGTGGAAGAAACCGAGAAGACACTTTCAGATGTGTTGGCTGAACCTAGTGCCGTTACGGAGGAACTGTCGGATTTGAGTGAGATTGATGATGCATTGGCAAAAGAGCTTGAACAGTTGCCCGCCGATATTCAGAGAATTGGCGCGGAAAACGCTTACACCGATTTCGAAATGAAGCTTCTGGAGCGCAAGCCCGCCACGCCCTTTCCTCAATGTTATATCAACGGCAAGTTTGTTGACGCTCCCGTTGATGTTGCCTTGGAAGAGTATACGGATGTTAAATTGACTTTGGTCGGAACTTCCGGTTACAATAGGTGGGAGGGAAGATTTGTCGTTGACAGCGTCAAAGACTTTGAAGTTAAATTTACTGAACCCCAATGCTTTTCGTGCAAGATTGGCGGTACTCCGGTTTTCTATACAAAATCGGGTATCGGTATGGACGGAAATTATAAAAAGATAAAAACGGTGTTTACATATCGTGATTTGGATTACAGAGGCATTCCGATTATTGTCACCTATCCGTACGAAAACAGCGGAAACCAAGATAAGGTTGTTTGCTGGGATGAAGAGTCTTCAAGCAAGCATGCAACACTTATTGAGGCAACATATTACTTTACAATGTATGCCGGTTCGGGAAAAACCTCTCCGATTTACGAAACCGCTATGGTACACGTTGTGAACAGTTCATACGCTCAGTCGGCGGCATATGCTCAAAATTCCTACGCAAATCTCATTGATAAATATACCTATGTTGATACAAGCGAACTTCTTGAGAGTGAGTCGGAATAAATTTTCCAAAAAAAATTTCAACCCACCCTAATGTGCGGTAAATCTATGTTTTACACAAATAAAACCCCGCAATTTTGTGGGGTTTTACTATTGACAATGCTCCCTTTTTTGATATAATGAAAATAGGAAAATTATGGTGATTTCCCGTAACACAATTTTACTTTTATCTCAGAAAGGACTGGTTAGAATGAAAACAAAATTCAAGGTATTAACGTGTGTACTTGCGGCTGCGGTATCAGTGCCTGTCGTAGCTTCGGCTGCAACGGCAATTAACAAAGAATACACTCCGCAGTACAAATTCGGTTCGGTGGTCGACAAGGAAGCAACATTTGTGATGGCAGCGGAAATGCGAGATGATGAGTGGTTCGAGAACTTTGAACTCGCGCTGTTGGATGGTAAGTGCCCGACAGATCCTGTATCTGCCGCGACAATAGGTGCGGAATCCATAAACGACAGCAACGAGATTCTGCCCGCTTATATTGTGGATGCGGCTTCGGTTACACCGTCTACGGAAGTCAAGCTTACAAAGATGCATGATAAGGAATCGGACGGAACGGGTTACACGCTTTGGTCGGGCAGGTTTATCGTTAGCGATGTTGCCGCGTTTGCGTCAAAATTTGGAGAGCCGACCAATATGGACTGCAATATTTTATTAAATGGGCGCGGCAGGCTGGATTATAAAAACGGCTATTCGGTTAATTATAAGGAACTGTCAGGTTCGTACACGTATAAGGACAAAAATGACAAAACATATACTAAGCTAGGAACTAACCCCGCGGGTACAGGTAAGCTTCCCGAGATAAGGTCCACTTACAACGGTTCTGATAAACTTGTTGAGATGGCACTTTATTTCTATTTGTACAGAGGTGATTCCAGTTCGGCATTTGATGAGATTGCGGTTATTCACATTGTGGACAATGATTACGCAAATTCCGCTGAGTACGCTCAAAAATCCTACGCGAACCTTATTGGCAGCTACACCTATGTCGATACAGACAATCTGTCCAAGGTCGATGCTTAAACACAATTGGCATAGGTATATTAGGTAGAACATCGTCATAGTTTCCCTATATTGGTTTGCACAAAATTTGAAAAAAATTTCAAAAAACCCCTTGACAAACCGAAACGAATGTGGTATACTATTACAGTAAAGCAGAGCCACCACACTCTCACCCGCCGGCGGCGCAAGGGGCGATTTGCAAAAATCGTGCTTCCAAGCGAGAATCAGTCAGGCGAGGTTGTTTAATGTGAATATTCCGTAAGGATTATTATGTTAAGCGTGAGTCGTGTGCTCACGCTTAATTTATTATGTTAGAAAGGCGGTGCTTCAAAATCGGCACGAAAGAACAGCTCATCAATGAGGATATTCGCGAGAAAGAGGTAAGACTTATCGGCGCGGATGGCGAACAGTTGGGGATAATGTCCTCGCGCGACGCTCTTCAGAAAGCGGTCGAAGCGGATCTGGATCTGGTAATGATCTCTCCCACGGCAAAGCCTCCGGTATGCCGCATTATGGATTACGGCAAATATCGTTTTGAGCAGACAAAGCGGGAGAAGGAAGCCAAGAAGAACCAGAAAACCGCAGATGTCAAAGAGGTAAAGATGTCGCTGAACATCGACACTAATGATTTCAATATCAAGGTGAAGAACGCGATAAAGTTCTTGCAGAACGGCGACAAGGTAAAGGTAACCATTCGGTTCAGACGTATGCGCGAGCTTACGCACGCCAACCTCGCGGAGGATTTGATGAAGCGTTTTTGCGAAGCGGTTTCGGAGTACGGCGGCTCCGACAAGCCCTCAAAGCTCGAGGGGCGGAACTATGCGGTTGTACTCAGCCCGAAGAAGTGATTTAGGCGGTTTGTGAGCATAACCGAAATACTAAGGAGGAACTAAAATGCCTAAGATTAAGACACACAGCGGCGCGAAGAAGCGCTTTAAGCTGACAGGAACAGGTAAGGTTAAGATGCAGCACTGCAACAAGCGCCACATACTTACCAAGAAATCCACTAAGCGTAAAAGAGGTCTGCGTCAGGGCGCGTATGCGGACGTGACCAATGTAGAGCAGGTTAAGAGCCTGATTCCTTACAAATAATCGAAAGTTGCACAACGCGATAACAGCGCATTTTAGCACGCTATGATTATCGGCAACACGATAGCAGCGCAGGAAATTCCGAAAATCGAGCACTGCGGCATACGCGCAGCGTGTGCCGTGGTGCTCGGATAGAGAGCACAGCGAACGGTTTCGGAATTTCAAATTAAAATAAGCAAATTTCGCAAGCTGCCACGAAAGCGGAGTAAAGCGGAGCTTTCGCGGCGAGGCTAGCGCAAACGCGCAGCGTTTGCGTGGTGCGGAATTTGCAAATTCAAATAGGAGGATACAGAAATGGCAAGAATTAAAGGCGCACTTGCAACTCGCAAGAGAAGAAATAGAACATTAAAGCTCGCTAAGGGCTACTTCGGCGGAAAGAGCAGACTTTTCAAGACCGCGAAGGAAGCGGTAATGAAGTCCGGTCAGTACGCGTACATTGGCAGACGGCTTAAGAAGAGAGATTTCCGCCGCCTTTGGATCACAAGAATTTCCGCAGCTTGCAAGGCGAACGGTATGAATTACTCCACGTTCATGAACGGCTTGAAGAAAGCAAACATCACGCTTAACAGAAAGATGCTTTCCGAGATCGCGATCAATGACGCGGCAGGCTTTACCGCTCTCACCGAAAAGGCTAAAGCGGCTCTGTAATTGACTTTCTCTCACGCCTTGTGCAACAGGGCGTGAGATTTTGCAATTTACGGAGCAATGGCAAGTATGTTTTGGAGCGGTAGTTATGGAGAGCATTACATCAAGAAAAAATACGGATGTCCGTATGATGAAGTCGTTGATAAAAAGCGCAGAATATCGCCGTGAAACCGATATGTTCGCGGTTGAGGGAGATCATCTGTGCGGAGAACTCGCGGAACACTCCCAAATAGAGTGTTTTCTGTACACCGAGAAGGCGGAGCAAAAATACCCCTCAACTATAAAAAAGGCGGCGTCAAGAGCTTTGTCCGCGGCTGTAATAACCGATGAGCTGTCGGAATATATATCCGATACCAAGACCCCGCAGGGAATGTTTGCGGCGGCGGAACGTTTCGGCAGTCCAATACGCGAAGACGCGAGGCGTATTGTGGTTCTTGATGGGGTTCAGGATCCCGGAAACGTTGGCACAATCATCAGAACAGCAGAAGCGTTTGGGATAGACGGAATAGTTTATTTGAATAACTGTGCCGACAGATTTTCACCGAAAACGCTCCGCGCTTCGATGGGCAGCGTGTTCAGAGTGCCGAGCCTTATTCCAACACCGAATTCCGTGCCGAAATTTCTTGAGGATTTCACGGTGTACGGAGCTATGCTTGATGATACGGCAAAGCGGCTCGGCGAGGTGAAGTTCCCAGAAAAAACGGCGATAGTTATCGGCAGCGAGGGTGCTGGAATTTCTCCGGAAGTCGCCGAAATATGCGGCGAGAAAATCTATATCCCAATCAACGGAGCTGAGTCGTTGAACGCGGCAATTGCCGCCGCAGTCATTATGTGGGAGATGAGGAAAGTATGATGAATTTGCTTCCAAGTGACTTTTCCGAACTTTCCGAAAAAGAATGCGTTGAAATCCAAAATGAACTTTCGAGCAAGATTATACAACGTTGTCCGTTCGCTTTTGAAGAGATTCAAACGGTCGCGGGTGTTGATTTGGCATATTGGAACGGTCAAAACGGCGAGGAATACGCGGTATGCTGCATTGTGGTTATTGACGTCAAAAGCAGAGCCGTAACAGAAAAGCAGTGGTTTTCGAGTGAAGTGAGGTTTCCGTATATTCCGGGTTGTCTGGCATTTCGGGAACTGCCATTGGTGATCAAAACCGCCGAAAAGCTGAATCAAAAGCCCGATGTTTATATATTTGACGGCAACGGCATTCTGCACCCTCGGCATATGGGGTTAGCGTCCCACGCGTCTTTTTATCTTGACGCGCCGACAATGGGAATTGCAAAGCACTATTTTAAGGTGGGCGGCGCGGAATACACAATGCCCGATATCGAAAATGGCAGCGTTTCCGACATCACAAAAGCGGGAGAGATCCTCGGCAGAGCAATCAGAACGCAAAGTAGCGTTAAACCCGTCTATGTTTCGGTTGGAAATCATATGGATATCGACACGGCTTCAAGACTTGCGTTGACGCTTACCGATGAGGAAAGTCATATCCCGATACCGACAAGATATGCCGATTTGGAAACGCATAAAATGCGCAGCGAGCTGAAGAATAACATTGATAAGTAAGTATCACAAAACCCAAAGCCGTGACTTTCGGTTTTGTGGTGCTTATTATGAAATTCCGCCGGGATTGCGCCCGGCAAATTAAAAACAAAATTGGGGGAGAATCAATGTCAAACCTTGTAATATTAGAGTCGCCGTCCAAGGCGAAAACCGTAAAGAAATACCTCGGCGTGGGATATGATGTAATGGCTTCCACGGGACATATAATCGACCTGCCGAAGTCCAAACTGGGCGTTGACGTGGATAACAATTTCGAGCCGCAGTATGTCAATATGAAGGATAAATCGGACATAATCAAGGAGCTTAAAAAACGCGCAAAAGCAGCGGACATTGTATACCTCGCGACCGACCCGGATAGAGAGGGAGAGGCAATCGCGTGGCATTTGTCGCATTTGCTTAACATTGACGAAAAAGCGCCTGTCCGCGTAACATTCAACGAAATCACAAAAACTGGTGTTCAGTATGGGATGAGCCACCCGCGCACCATCGATATCGACACCGTGAACGCTCAGCAGACCCGCCGAATCCTTGACAGAATCGTGGGATATAAGCTCTCGCCGTTCCTTTGGAAAAAGGTTCGCAGAGGACTTTCGGCGGGGCGAGTGCAGTCGGTTGCGGTCAGAATCATAGTCGACCGCGAGGAGGAGATACGCGCTTTCAAAACCACCGAATACTGGAGTATTGACGCTAAGCTCTCTGCGGCGGCGTCTAAAAAACCGTTTCCGGCAAAGCTAGCCGAGGTGAACGGCGAAAAGGCGCAAATTGGCAATAAGGAGCAAGCGAACGCGATTCTGAAGGGACTTGAAAACGCGGAATTTATCGTTACCAATCTCAAGAAATCGCAGCGCAAAAAACAGCCCGCGCCGCCGTTCACAACATCAACATTACAACAGGAGGCAAGCCGTAAGCTGTCGTTCCAGGCACGAAGAACAATGAAAGCCGCGCAGGAACTGTACGAGGGTATTGACATTGACGGAATAGGCTCGGTGGGTCTGATTACGTATATGCGTACCGACTCGCTGCGAATTTCGGACGAGGCGAAAACCGCCGCCGCAGAGCTTATCAAGACAACATACGGCGCGGAGTATCTGCCCGAAAAGCCGAGAGTGTTCAAGTCCAAAAACAACGCTCAGGACGCGCACGAGGCTATTCGTCCGACTAATATAGAGCTTACTCCCGCAAAGGTGAAAGGCTCGCTGTCGAGCGACCAATACAAGCTCTACAAGCTCATCTGGGAGCGTTTTATGGCAAGTCAGATGGCAAACGCGATAATGGATACCGTTTCGGTAGACATCACAGCCGCCAATTGCCTGTTCAAGGCGGGCGGATATTCCGTGCGCTTTGACGGGTTTACCAAGCTCTATGAGGAATCAAAGGACGGCGAGGAGCAAGGCGGCGCTCTCCCGAAAATCACCAACGGAGAGAAGCTGAAATGCGAGGAGCTGCTCGGAAATCAGCACTTCACACAACCGCCCGCGCGTTACAACGAAGCGTCGCTTATCAAGGCACTTGAAGAGAACGGAATCGGACGTCCGTCCACCTACGCGCCGACCATATCCACCATTCTGGACCGTCATTATGTGGACCGCGAAACGGGCAATCAACTGAAACCCACCGCGCTTGGAGAGGTAATCACTCAGCTTCTCAAGGATAAGTTCAACAACATCGTGGACGTAAAATTCACCGCGAAAATGGAAAGCGACCTCGACAGCGTTGAAAAGGGAAATACCGATTGGGTAGAAATGCTTCGGAAATTTTACGGCGGTTTTGCGAAGGAGCTTGAAAAGGCAGAGAAGGATATGGATGGCAAACACTTGAAAGTCCCCGATGAGATGACGGACATCAAGTGTGAGCAGTGCGGAAAACCGATGGTTATCAAAATCGGTCCTTACGGAAAATTCCTCGGCTGTTCGGGATTTCCCGACTGCAAATTCACCAAGAAAATCGTCACCGAGGCGAACGGTTTCTGTCCGAAATGCGGCTCGAAAATGCTGCTTAAAAAGTCCAAAAAGGGGAAACCCTACTACGGCTGTGAGGATTTCAAAACCTGCAATTATATGACGTGGGATATGCCGCTGGAGGAGAAGTGTCCTCAGTGCGGTTCGAGCCTGTTCAAAAAGTCCGGTAAGCTCGGCAAAATCTATTGCGCAAAGGAAGGCTGCGGATACGAGCGTCCGTTGGACGACAAGAAATGAGGTATAGATGACGGTCAAGGTAATAGGCGCGGGACTTGCGGGCTGTGAAGCGGCAATGCAGCTTGCTAATCGCGGTTTCGCAGTGGAGCTGTACGAAATGAAGCCGAAAAAGTTCTCGCCGGCGCATAAATACGATGGTTTCGCGGAGCTTGTCTGTTCAAACTCGCTGAAGTCCGCGCGCGTGGACAGTGCTTGCGGACTGCTCAAAGCGGAGATGCGTCTGTTCGGTTCGGTGATTTGCGAAGCGGCGGACAAGACCGCCGTCCCCGCGGGCGGCGCGCTTGCCGTAAATCGCGCGGAGTTCTCGGACGAGGTAACGCGAATCGTGAAATCTCACCCGAATATCACGGTGATAAGCGAGGAGGTTACCGAGTTCCCCAAAGAGAACGCGATAATCTGCACGGGACCGCTGACAAGCGATGCGTTGGCGGATAAGATCCGCGAAAAATGCGGCGAGTATCTGAGCTTTTATGATGCCGCCGCGCCGATAGTCACCGCCGAAAGCGTGGATTTTTCCATAGCATTTTACCAATCGCGATATGAAAAGGACGGCGCGGATTACGTGAATTGCCCGATGAACAAGGAAGAGTATGACGCGTTCTACAACGCGCTGATAAACGCGGAAAGCGCGCCGCTGCACGAGTTCGACTGCCCCGAGGAATCGGCGGGACTTAAGGTTTACGAGGGCTGTATGCCCGTGGAGGTGCTTGCAAAGCGCGGATATGACAGCGTTCGATACGGGTGTATGAAGCCCGTTGGTCTTACCGACCCGCGCACCGGAAATCGCCCTTACGCGGCGGTTCAGCTCCGCAAGGAGGACAAAGAGGGTACGCTGTTCAATCTTGTGGGGTTTCAGACCAATCTGAAGTTCGGCGAACAGAAGCGCGTATTTTCGATGATTCCGGGGCTTGAAAACGCGGAATTTGCGCGATACGGAGCAATGCACCGCAATACGTTTCTCAACAGCCCGAAAATATTGGACGCGCACTTTATGCTTAAAGGCTCGAGAAACGTGTTTTTCGGCGGGCAGATAACGGGAGTCGAGGGATATGTGGAAAGCGCGGCAAGCGGGATAATGGCGGGGCGCGCTCTCGCGGACATACTCAGCGGAAAAGAGCCGATAACGCTCCCGAAAACGACAATGATGGGCGCGCTTGCGGATTACGCGGCGAATTGTTATTCACCGAATTTCCAGCCGATGGGCAGCAATATGGGAATCCTCCCGCCGATAGACGGACAATTTCGCGGCAAGGACGGAAAACAGCGCAAGTACGAGGCTCTCGCGGAGCGTTCTTTGAACGATTTGAAACAATTTTTTTAACCGCATATAGGTGCGCAGTTTGGAGCGTTATAAAAATACAACGTAAAGGGGTGAAGTGCAGCTTGCGTTGAAATTAGGTCAACCAACAGGGGTGACATGCAATCTTCGCAAGCCGCCGAGGAAACGGAACGAAGTGGAGTTTTCTCGGCGAGGCCGGCGTGAATGAGCGCAGCTCATTCGCGCGGTGCGGAGATTGCCATTTAAGATAACGGGAGTTGCTATTAAAATATGCGAATAGTTATTGATGGGTTTGGCGGCGACAATGCACCCGATGAGATTCTCAAGGGCGCGGCAATGGCGGTAAAGGAGCTTGGAATCGAGGTTTCGATAACAGGCGATGTCGAGGTACTTAAAGGTCGAATGAAAGTGCTCTCCGTGTCGGAGAACGGAATCACTCTCGTGCCGGCGGAGGGCGTGATCACCACCGAAGACCCGCCGCTCTCAGTGGCGCGTCAGAAAAGCGGAACATCAATGGGTGTTGCGTTTGCGATGCTGGCGCGCGGCGAGGTCGACGCGGCAATTTCCGCGGGCAGCACCGCGGCAATCGTGGTGGGCGGAACGACCGTTGCAAAGCGGATAAAGGGAGTTAAGAAAACCGCGCTTGTGCCGCTGATGCCGTGTGCAGGCGGAAAGCGTTACTGCGTATTGGACGGCGGCGCGAATCTCGTATGCACGCCGGAAATGCTCACGCAGTTCGCGATTATGGGAAGCTGCTTTATGGAAACCACAATGGGCGTGGAGAATCCGCGCGTGGGGCTGCTCAACATCGGAACAGAGGACGAAAAGGGCAGAGAATTGGAACACGAAACCCGCAAAATGCTGGAGGGCATACCCGTGAATTTTCTGGGGTACGTGGAGGCGCGCGAGGTTCCCCTCGGCGCGGTAGATGTGCTGGTAACGGACGGCTTTACCGGAAACGTGTTCCTGAAAGCGTGCGAGGGTATGGGCGTGCTGATGAAGGACGCGCTGAAATCAATGTTCTTCGCTAATCTCAAAACGAAAATCGGCGCGCTGTGCGTAAAAAAACAGCTCACCGAATTTACCAGACAAATGGATTACAAGGAAATCGGCGGTTCACCGCTTTTGGGTACGGCAAAGCCCGTGTTCAAGGCGCACGGCGCAAGTGACGCGAAAGCGTTTTTCGGAGCGTTCAGACAGGCGAAAATGTTCGTGGAGAAGGACGCGATCGCGCAAATGACGCGCGCCATTGCCGAGCTTAAACCCCGGGAGGCTGAAAATGCGTAACTCAGAGGATTTTGAAGAGCTTGAACGCGCAATCGGATACACATTCAAAACGCGAATGTACTTAAAACGCGCACTGACACACTCAAGCTATTCGGGCGGCAAAAACAACGGCTCCAACGAGCGGTTGGAGTTTCTTGGGGACGCGGTGCTGCAGCTTACGGTTTCGCGGTATCTGTTCACGAATATGACCACTGTTCCCGAGGGCGGACTTACAAAGCTCCGCGCGTCTATTGTGTGTGAAAATTCACTGTACAATTTCGCGAAAAAAATCGACCTCGGAAAATACATCTATCTCGGAAAGGGCGAGGAAATGACGGGCGGCAGAGAGCGCCGCTCCATACTCGCGGACGCGTTCGAGGCGGTGATCGCGGCAGTGTATCTCGACGGCGGGTTCGATGAAGCGCAGGCGATGATTATGCGCTTTGTGCCGGACATCGAGGACATCAAATCGGGCAAGGTGCGTCTTGGCGATTACAAGACGATTTTGCAAGAGATAATTCAGCAGAACCCAGAAGAAAAAATCTCCTATGAAGTCACCGAAAACGAGGACGATCATCATCACAAGGAGTTCAGCGCCAATGTGCTGCTGAACGACCAAGTAATCGGCAGCGGTGTTGGGAAGTCCAAAAAGGAAGCCGAGCAAGCCGCCGCCAAGGAAGCCATCGAGCTTATGGGTTATGAAACGAACTAATATCTCGATTTTTATTCCGCATTTGGGCTGTCCGCATAAGTGCAGCTTTTGCGACCAACGGAGCATCTCGGGGGCGCGGAAAGCTCCCACGGCGGCGGAGGTTTACGAGCTTTTGAAAAGTCAAGCTCCCCATCTTGAAGAACGCGGAATAACGGCGGAAATCGCTTTTTTCGGCGGGAGCTTTACGGCGATAGAGCGCGGGTATATGGAAAGTCTTTTATGCACCGCAGCCCGTGCAGTGAAAAATTTCCCCGTTTATACGGGAATCCGCTGCTCCACGCGTCCGGACTGTATCTCCGAGGAGATTCTGGATACTCTGAAATTCTATGGAGTCACGGCGATAGAGCTTGGCGCGCAGTCCATGGACGATAACGTGTTGAAAGCCAACGAGCGCGGACATTCCGCCGAGGACGTGCGTAAAGCGGCACAGTTGATCAAGGCTTACGGCATTGAATTGGGATTGCAGATGATGACGGGGCTGTATTGCGATACTTCCGAAAAGTGTCTTTACACCGCCGAGGAGTTCATAAAACTCGCTCCGCAAACCGTGAGGATTTACCCGACCGTGATTCTGCGGAATACGCGCCTTGGGGAGCTGTTTGAGCGCGGAGAATTTACGAGTTTCTCATTCGATGAAACGGTGGATTTATGCGCGGAGTTGCTCCGAAAATTCAATGAAAACAAAATCTCTGTAATTCGTCTGGGACTGCACGCAAGTCCCGATGTGGAGCGTGAAATGCTCGGCGGAATTTATCACCCCGCGCTTCGTGAGATAGTCGAAAGCCGAATATTCCTGATTGATATGAAAGCGCGGCTGACAGGTCTTGAAAAGGGATATTATCACATTTACACCGACACGAAAAATCTCTCAAAGCTGATTGGGCAGAAACGGTGCAACATTATGGCTCTTGCAGAGCTTGGTTATGAAATCGACGTATTGCCTCTTGACGGGGAATACTTACTTATAAAATAAAGGCTGGGAACAGATGTTATTTAAGACGCTGGAAATTCAAGGATTCAAGTCGTTTGCGGACAAAACCGTGTTGGAGTTCGATACCAAAACCACGGCGGTTGTCGGCTCTAACGGCAACGGCAAAAGCAATATTTCGGACGCACTGCGGTGGGTAATGGGCGAGCAGGGCGCGAAAACTCTGCGCGGCGAAAAAATGGAGGACGTAATCTTCCACGGCACGGTAGAGCGTAAGCCGATGGGATTCGCGAGGGTCGCGTTGACTATCGACAATTCCGACAGGGCGCTTGCCGTGGGCGCGGACGAGGTGTGCATATCGCGTAAGCTGTACCGCTCGGGCGAGAGCGAGTACCTGATAAACGGAAAAAAATCGCGCCTGAAGGACATTCAGGAATTGTTGATGGGAACGGGTCTTGGACGTGACGGCTATTCGATAATCGGTCAGGGGCGAGTTTCCGAGATAATCAGCGCAAAGGATACCCAACGCCGTGAGATTTTCGAGGAGGCGGCGGGAGTTTCGCTGTCATTACACAAAAAAGCGGACGCGGAGAAAAGCCTTGCGCAGGCGGAGGAGAACATTATCCGTCAGCGCGACCTTATCCGCGTTGACGAGGAGCGTTTGCCGATACTAAAGCGGCAGTCCGAAAAGGCGGTTCTCGCCGCAGAATTGATGGCTGAGAAAAAGGAACTGGAAATTTCCGTTTCAACGGCGCGGTTAAATGAAAAACGAGCGGAATTGGAAAAGCTCTCCGATGATCTGCTGCTCAACAAGAGCGAATGCGAGCATTACGAGCGCGACATCAAGAGCTTTGAACAGCAAATCGAGCGGCTCGGAGAGGACAAACTCGCTGCACAGGGGCGGCTTGAACGCACACGTTTGAATATCCAGTCGGCGAACGATATGCTTGCCGAAAAGCGTTCGGAGATTTCTGTTGCGGAGAATGATCTGCGTCACAACGAAAATCGCCGCGAGGAGCTTACCGAACAGCTCCGCAGCGCGGAATCCGGCAGTGTGGAGTACGATAAGCAAATAACCGAAATAAACGAAAAAATCGCGGAAAAGCAATCCGCTGCCGAGGAGTTGGAGCAAAAATCCGCGCAATTGCAGTCGGAATTGGACAATATTTCCAAGCAGAGCAGCGCGGCAGGTGAGAAGTATTCCGCGTTGGAGAGCGAAATCGCGGCAGTGCGCAGCGAAGAGGCGAAACAGGAGCTTGCCGCGTCCCTTGCGAAACGCACCGCAGACGAAATCACCGCCCAAAAGAATGAATTTCTCTCGGCTCTGAACGAGGGAAAATCCAAGCTGGAGGAATATAAAAACGAGCTTGCGGAGGTAAAAAAATCCGCGGAGAATAATTCCGCAGAGCGAAACTCCGCGCAGAACAAGCTCTCCGGAATGGAACGTCTTGCCGAGGGAAAGAAAAAGCGTCTGAACGAGGCGCGGACAGCACTCGAACAGGCAAACTCCGAGTTGAGCGCAAGGCAGCAGCGCTATGGCGTACTGAACGACATCGAGCGTTCAAAAGAGGGCTATTACCGCTCGGTAAAGGAGGTCCTCGCGGCTGGCGAACAAGGACGACTGACGGGAATCCACGGCATTGTCGCGGATGTGATCACCGTTCCCGAAAAGTATGTTCTTGCCATCGAAACCGCACTTAATTCGGTAATGCAGAACATCATCGTTGACAACGAGGAAACGGCGACCCGCTGTATCAGATTCCTGAAAGAAACAGGCGCGGGACGCGCGACATTCTATCCGCTCACCTCAATGAAGGGCAGAAACCTGAACGAGCCGAGATTGCAGTCCGAGTCAGGCTATGAGGGTATGGCGTCCGAGCTTGTGGAGTGCGCGGACGAATACGCGCAGATAATCTCTAATCTGTTGGGAACAACCGCTATCGTTGATGACATCGACACCGCCACGGTTATCGGAAAAAAATACGGCTACCGATTCAGAATCGTCACATTGGACGGACAGGTGGTAAACGCCGGAGGTTCGTTTACGGGCGGCGCGAAAATCAACAAATCGGGCGGAATAATCTCGCGTAAACAGGAGCTTGACGCGCTGTATTCGGAGATTTCCAAGCTGCGTGAGCAGGCGAAAAAACAGTCCGAGGAGTATGAGCGTTATAAGGCGGAGTCGGCGAAGTTCACCATCGAAATGGAGGGTATGAGCGACCGAATCCGCGAATTGGAACAAGAGGACATCAAGTCCGCAGCGGAGCTCTCGCGTCTGCAAAGCCTTATCGAGCAGCTCGAAACACAGGACGATTCCGCGCGGCAGACAATATCGCGCTTTGACGCGCAGATACAGCAGCAAGGCGAAATAATCCTCGGCGCGGAAAAGGCAGCAAGGGCGCTCTCCGAGCGAATCGAGGAGCTTGAAAAACTCCACCGCGAACAAACGGGCGAACGCGATGAGGCTGAGAACAAACTCCGCGGAATTTCCGAACAAATCAAGAGTTCCAATGAAGAACGTATGAATATGATCCGCGACATCGACATCTTAAAAGAGCAGATAAAGAACATCGAGGGCAACCGCAAAATGCTGTTGGAAAACAGCGGCGGATTCAAACAGGCAATGGCGGATCTCGACAACTCCGATCGTGAGATACGCGAAAAAATAGAGCGTGTGAAACGCGAAATCGAACGGAGCAGCGGTGAAATCACCGAGAAAAACGATGAGATTACAGCACTCTCCGCCGAAATAACCGGGTTCGAGAGTAAAATTACCGAGCTGCACCGCGACATAAAGGAAACGAACCAGAATAAGGAGAAATTCTCGCGCGAAGTGGCGCGCCTTGAGGAGCGGCAAGTGACTGTCCAAAAGGAGTACGATAAAATAGTTTCGCTGCTGTACGACAGTTACCAATTGACCGTTTCCGAGGCGGCGGAGCAGGCTAAAATCCCCGAAAATCTCCTCGCTGCGGAAAATGATTTAAGCGAGCTTACCAAGCGTATCAACGCGCTCGGCTCGATAAATATGGAGTCGATCGAGGAGTATCGCACAGTGTCGGAACGGTTTGAGTTCCAGTCGGCGCAGCTTCGCGATATTGAGGACAGCAAGCGCGAGCTTGAAAAGCTGATTGCCGATATGACGGAGAACATAAAAACGCGTTTTCTGGAGAGCTTTACCGACATCAACCGCCATTTCAAGGAGGTTTTCGTGCAGATTTTCGGCGACGGCGCGCACGCGGAGCTGGAGCTTACCAACCCCGAGGACGTGCTGAAATCGGGCATCGAGATAAAAGCCGCACCTCCCGGAAAGGTAATCAAGAATCTGATTTCGCTGTCGGGCGGCGAACAGGCGATGGTTGCGATAACGATCTACTTCGCGATTCTGATGCACCGCCCCACACCGTTCTGTATGCTGGACGAGGTAGACGCGCCGCTTGACGTGGTGAACGTTGAGAAGTACATTCGGTACTTGAATCAGTTCAGCCGCCGAACGCAGCTTATGATAATCTCCCACCGCCGCGGAACGATTGAGGGCTGCTCGGTGCTTTACGGAGTGTTTATGCAGGAAAAGGGCGTGTCGAGGCTTTTAAGGCAAGAACTGTCGGACGATTTGGACGGGGTGACAAGCTAAGAAAAATGTGGGTTATGTTAATCCGTGCAAACCCAAAACGCGAGCTTTACCTCACACCGCGCAGCGGTGTGAGGTAAAGCTCAGGCGAGTGCAAACGCAAATCGTTTGCACGGTTTTGGATTTGCCATCTAAATAAGGAGATTAAATGGGATTATTTGACAAGTTTAAGAAAAAGAAGAACGATTCCGAGGTGGTTGAGGAGAATGCTCCCGAAACCGCTGCGGAGGTTACGGAGGAGGAATTCCCTCGCGCATCGCTGCTTGACAGACTGAGCGGCGGCGAGCCGATTTTCACAGACCACGAGTCGGATATCGCGTTCCAGGAGGAATACGAGGCGCGGCAGAAGGAAGAGAGCTTCTACAAGCTGAAAGAGGGTCTGAAAAAGACCAAGGACGGCTTTGTATCGCGAATGGAAACGTTGATAAACTCGTTCACGAAAATCGATGAGGATTTCTTCGAGGAGCTTGAAGAAACGCTTATCCTGTCGGATATAGGCGCGGAAACCTCCGCAGACATCTGCGACAAGCTTCGCGCGGCGGTCAAGAAGACAGGAACGACCGAGCCGGAGAGCGTAAAGCAGCTCCTCAAGGACATCATCTCGGAGATTCTCACGGGCGATAACGCGCTGAAACTCGAAAGCAAGCCGAGCGTGATTATGGTGATTGGAGTAAACGGCGCGGGCAAAACCACTACCATCGGAAAGATGGCGGCGAATTTCAAGAACGCGGGCAAAAAGGTGATCGTAGCCGCGGCGGATACGTTCCGCGCGGCGGCGATCGATCAGCTCAATGTGTGGGCGGAACGCGCAGACGTGGAAATCGTCAAGCACTCCGAGGGCAGCGACCCGGCGGCGGTGATTTTCGATGCGATCTCCGCGGCAAAAGCGCGCGGCGCGGACATCGTGCTATGCGATACCGCAGGGCGGCTTCACAACAAGAAAAACCTGATGGAGGAGCTGAAAAAAATCGCGCGTGTTATCGCGAGGGAATTACCGGACGCGAGTGTGGAAACGTTGCTCGTGTTGGACGCTACAACGGGTCAGAACGCAGTCAATCAAGCACGGCTGTTCTCCGAATCGGCGGATATTACTGGAATCGTGCTTACAAAGCTCGATGGCACGGCAAAGGGCGGAATTATAATCCCGATAAAGAACGAACTGAATCTTTCGGTTAAGCTGGTTGGTGTGGGCGAACAGATTGACGATTTGCAGCCGTTTGTTCCCGAGGACTACGTAAACGCGTTGTTCGAGTAAACAACCGTGAATTTGGATTATTATAACTCAAAACAGGTGACCGGGGTGCAGTGCAAATTCAAAACGCGAGTGGCGCACAACACCGCTTCGCGGTGTTGTGGGTCGCTCAGCGAGCGCAGATGAAATTGCAGAGCAATTTTATCTGTGCGGTTTTGAATTTGCTTTCTAAATAAGGAGTAGTTATGCAGTTAATAATCGCATCTAATAATAAGGGCAAGATCCGCGAGTTTAAGGAACTGTTGGACGGTTTCGGATTCGATGTAATTTCAATGCGCGAGGCGGGGTTTACGGACGAGATAGTCGAGGACGGCGACACATTTGAGCGGAACGCGCAAATCAAGGCGCAAGCGGTGTTCGCGGCAACGAAATCTCCCGTGATAGCGGACGACAGCGGCTTGGAAATCGAGAGCCTGAACGGCGCGCCGGGAGTGTATTCCGCGAGATACGCGGGCGAAAATGCCACCGATAAGGATCGCTGCGATAAGGTCCTGCGAGAAATGGAGAACGTTCCGGATGGGGAGCGCGGGGCAAGGTTCGTATGCTCGATTTGCCTGAAGTTCTCCGAGGACGAGGAATATCACGTAAACGGCACGGTAAGCGGATTTATCGGGCGCGAGCCGGTTGGAAACGGCGGATTCGGCTACGACCCGATTTTTATGCTGAACGACAACGAGAGTATGGCGACAATCGGCGAGGACGAAAAGAACCGCATATCGCACCGCGCACGTGCGTTGGAAAAACTTAAGGATACAATTAAGGAGAGGTTTAATGATAACAAGTAAACAGAGAGCGCACCTGCGCTCGATAGCGCAGGGCTATGACGCGATATTTTTTATCGGAAAACAGGGAATCTCGGACGAGATAATAAATCAGCTCGGCAATGCGATAAACGCTCGGGAGCTGATAAAAATCGGCGTTCAGGAGAGCTGCGAATACACGGCGCGCGAGGCGGCGGACTTAATCGCCCCGAAGCTCGGTGCGGAGGTCGTTGCGGTAATCGGGCGGAAGTTCGTGTTGTGGCGGCAGAACAAAGATCCTAAAAAGCGGGTGATCGAGCTTGGCTGAATTGATAAAGACGGGGGTTTTCGGCGGCGCGTTCAATCCCGTACACAACGGGCATATCAACCTCGCGCGGGAGGCTGTCGAACAGCTTAAATTACGCAAGCTGATGATAATCCCGACATACGACAGCCCGCATAAGGACACGGAATTGGTATCGTATGAACACCGCGCGAAAATGTGCGAGATGGCATTCGCAGGTATTTCGGACAAGTGCGACATCGAAATCACCGACATTGAGCAGAGAATGGGCGGAGTCAGCTACACGATAAACACACTTCGCGAACTGAAACGAATGTTCCCCGAGCGGCAGTTTTTCCTGCTTATCGGCGGGGATATGCTGTACACGTTCCGCGAGTGGTTCAAATACGAAAGCCTGCTGAAAGAGTGCAAGGTCTGCGCCGTTGCGCGCGGCGGCGACAGTTTTACGGATATGCTGGAGTTCGCCACGGAGTTGGGGCGAGTAAAGGTTCTGCCAACGGGGATAGTGGACGTTTCGTCCACCGAGATTCGCGAGAGAACCGCCCGAGGAGAGAGTATTTCCGAATTTGTTCCCGAAGCGGTTGCGCGGTATATTTCGGAGAATAATTTATGGAGGTGAGCCAAAATGAGCAAATACGCGGAATTTGACGAGTACGAGGAACTGCTGAGAAAGCGTTTGTCGAAAAAACGCTTCACACACAGTATGAACGTTGCCGAGGAGAGCTTCAAGCTCGCGGAGAAATTTGGCGCGGATAAGAAACGGTGCTACCTTGCGGGAATGCTGCACGATGTGATGAAAGAGGACCTCCCCGACCGTCTGAAACAGTACACGGTGGACAGCGGTCTGTCGCCCGACCCCGCCGAAATTGCCACCGAGGGGCTGTGGCACGGAATCGCGGGCGCGTATTATATCCGTGAGGTGCTGAAAATCGCCGATGACGAGATAATCCGCGCGGTGAGATATCATACGGTTGCCTGTGCGCGTATGAGCACAATGGAGAAAATCGTCTACCTTGCCGATATGATTGGCGAAGATCGAAGCTATAAGGGCGTTGAGAAGATGCGCGAATATTGTTATAAGGATCTGAATCTCGCAATGTCCGTTGCGCTGATTTACAGCGTTGCGCACGTCTGCAAACGCGGCGGATTGCTGCCGCTTTCAACGTTTGAGGCATACAACTACTATCTGAAATTCAATAAGAATAAGGAGAGCTTATGACAAAATTAACCGATAGAGAAGAACTGGAAATCGCCGTAAAGGCGCTGGATTCCAAAAAAGCCGAGAATATCAGGGCAATCAAGGTCGAGGATTTGACTATTCTCGCGAATTATTTCGTTATCGCCGGAGCGTCCAGCACCACACAGGTAAAAGCGTTGGCGAACGAGGTGGAATATCAGCTTGAACAGAAAGGTATCCGCCCGAAGAGCGTAGAGGGCATTCAGAGCGCCGATTGGATCGTGCTTGACTATGTGGATATTATCGTGCACGTGTTTATTAACGAGTCGCGCGAGTTTTACAAGCTCGAACACCTGTGGGCGGACGGCGAATCGGTAGATATTTCGGGGATTATTACCGATTGAGTTGAATGTTTTTTGGTAATAATCACCAAACTTTTGAGAAATCCCGAATAAACGCTTGACAAATGGGAAGATACGGTGTATAATGTGAATATACTCGTATGTATAAAGCCTGTGCCAATTGGCAAAGGGAGGGAAATATAGATGGCAGAAATTCGTCTTGGTAAAAATGAATCTCTTGATACCGCTCTCAAGCGTTTCAAGCGTTCATGTGCAAGGGACGGCGTTCTTGCTGAAGTTCGTAAAAGAGAGCATTACGAAAAGCCTTCGGTAAAACGTAAAAAGAAGTCCGAAGCTGCTCGCAAGCGCAAGTATTAATATCGTTCTCGAGGCAATGTCTTAGGTGAGGTTGTCTTTGAGGAAGATATGTATCTGTGCTGTAAACAGAACAACGATTGAAGCGGACATTTTTGTCCGCTTTAATTGATTTATGGAGATGGATTTGTGATGCTTTTCAAACCTACCTTCTGGCTGCCGAGCGTGTTGGCGATCGATGAGGATTTTCTTCGGAGAAACCGCGTCCGCGCGTTGGTGCTCGATATGGACAATACCTTGGCAATGCACGGAAATCCCGCCGCCGAGGAGGGGATTCCCGAATGGTTGGATAAAATGCGCGCCTTGGGAATCAAAATGCGCGTGGTGTCCAACAATACGAACAAGCGCGTGACTCCGCTGGCTGAAATGTTGGGACTGGAGTTCACCGCGAACGGCGCAAAACCGCTGACATTCGGTGTAAACTGCGCTATCAAAGCGATGGGTGTAAAAAAATCCGAAACGTTGGTGGTCGGCGACCAGATTTTCACGGACGTAATGGCAGGAAACCTCGCCGGGATTCGGACAGTGCTTGTGGAACCGTTTCACCTGGAGAACACATGGACATTCCGCTTGAAACGGCGGGTCGAGAGCCTTGTGTTCCATAGGAATTATGATGATTTGGAGTTGAAATAATCAAATGATTACATTCGGACCGGGCGGAAATTCGCTTAGTTGGGGAAAACGCAAGTTCCCTGCGGATTTGCCGTCTTATCTCGCGGAGTTGGGACTGAACGGTTATGAAATCGAGTGCGGACGCGGCGTGAGAATCAGCGAATCTACCGTAAACGAGCTTCCGCGAATTGCCGCCGAAAACGGAATATACGTCACATTACACGCACCGTATTTTATTTCGTTGTCCTCGGTGGAGGAGGAAAAGCGGCAAAACAGCGTGAATTATATCCTCGAGTCCGCGCGGGCGGCGAAGTCCGTGGGTGCGCGGAAAATCGTGGTTCACAGCGGCTCATGCTCCAAAATGACGCGCGCCGAGGCATTGTATCTGGCAAGCGGAACTCTGAAAAGTGCTCAGGCGGCTTTGGACGAGAACGGCTTGTCCGAGATAATCATCTGTCCCGAAACGATGGGCAAGATAAACCAGTTGGGCACTCTTGAGGAGGTTCTTGAGCTGTGCAAGGTCGACGAGCGTTTTTTGCCTACCGTGGATTTCGGGCATCTGAACGCGCGTACTCTCGGCGAGATCAAATCCCGCGAGGATTACGCAAAGATGCTGGATTTGATTGAGAACGAGCTGGGGCACGAGAGATTGTCGAATATGCATATCCACTTCAGCAAGATCGAATACACAAAGGGCGGCGAGAAAAAGCACCTGACCTTCGCGGACGAGCAATTCGGACCGCAGTTTGAGCCGCTGATGGAGGAAATCCACGCGCGGAATCTGTCGCCGTCAGTAATCTGCGAATCCGATGGAACTCAGGCGGAGGACGCTGCGGCGATGAAGAAATATTATGAGAGTTTGTAAGCGGCGCGTAAATTCAGCATGTTTTAATTCCGATCAAGGCAATAACAGCGCAGGTAAGGCGCGTTATAACTCACGACAGGTTATTGGTGATTAGTGCAAATTCAAAACGCGAGCGTTGCCGAGCACCGCGAAGCGGTGTGAGGTGACGCTCAGCGCGCACGGTTTTGAATTTGCTATTAAAATAAGGAGTATGGAATGAAATTTTTGGTTATTAACGGTCCGAATTTGAATCTTTTGGGGGAGCGCGAGCCTGACGTTTACGGCGATGATTCGCTCCAGTCAATCAATGATGAGCTGCTCGGAACAATGAAGAGTATGGGGTTGGATATTTCGTTTTTCCAAAGTAACTCCGAGGGCGGGATTATCGACCGTCTGCACAGCGCGCGCCTTAAATATGACGGCGTGATTCTCAACGCGGGAGCGTACACGCATTACAGCTACGCGATTCGTGACGCAATCGCGGCGATTAAAATCCCCGTGGTAGAGGTACATTTAAGCAATGTAAACAGCCGTGACGAATTTCGCAAGAACAGCGTGATTGCGCCGGTCTGCGCGGGAACGATCGCGGGCTTCGGCAAGCACGTCTATCTGTTGGCGGCGAACGCGCTGATTTATATGCTCGGTGATAATCAATGAGCCGTGTAAAGCAGCTTGCAGCGCGGATTCCCGATGAGAACTCCGCAGCGCTGATCACCTCGGCGGTGTCGCTCAGATATTTGTGCGGATTTTCTGTCGGCGATGGATTTATGTTGATTTCCAAAGAGGAGAGCGTTTTGTTTGTTACCGAGAGGGACTATGAACGAACCGCAAAGCTCTCCGCCGGATTCGGTGTGCGCGTACTGGAAAGCGGTCAGCTACTTTTGGATTTCCTGGTAAAGTACTCCGTAAAGACGATTTATGTGGAATCGGACAAGCTCTCCGTTGCTGATTTTAACGTGTATAAGGAGCAGCTCCACTATGCCGAGATGGACACCACAGCGAAGCTCACGCACGCGCTGTTGTCGCTGCGTTCCGTCAAGACAGATGAGGAACTGGCGGCGGTGGCAACAGCTCAGAAAATCTGCGACAAGGCATATGAGAAGCTGCTTGGGACGGTTCGGCGAGGAATGTCCGAGCGGCAGATTGCGTCGCTGTTGAGTTTCTATTTGGCGGATTTCGGCGCGGACGAGGCGGGATTTCCCGTGAGAGTGCTGTCCGGAGAGAACACCGCGGATTTCGCGGCGCTGCCGTCCGAGCGGCAAATCCGTGACGGGGATTTCCTGATTCTGGATTTTGGCGCGAAGTATGGCGGATATTGCGCGAGAATGAGCCGAACGGTTGCTGTCGGGGAGATAAATCCGCGCCGCGATAATGCCTACAATGCGGTAACCTGCGCCATCGCGGACGGTCTTAAGACCTTGCGCGCGGGGATAGGCGGAAAGGTCGCGGACAGCGTAGCCCTCGCAACACTGAACGCATGGGGCGTGGATCAATATTGCTCCGTGGGCTTTGCCGAGGGTATAGGGTTGGAACCCTCCGAGCCGCCGTTTCTCGGGCAGAACAGCACTGCAATGCTGAAAGCAAAGACCGCGCTTGCAGTGCACGTTGGAGTGAGTATTCCGGAGCGGTTCGGCGTGCTGATTGGAGATATGGCGGTGGTTACGGCGGACGGCTGCGTGGATTTAACCGTTGCCTCAAGAAATCTGGTGCATATCTGAGCATAACTCCTTTTTGATCGGTTTGGTAAAAAATTTCAAAAAAATTTCAAAAAGGGGTTGAAAAATCCTTAATAATTTGGTACAATATATAATGAGAATTATGTTCCCGAAAAATTGGGAATTTATGTTAATTAAAACTATGGAGGTTCGCTATGATTACAGCGGGAGATTTCAGAAACGGTATGACATTTGAGGAAGACGGAAACGTAATGCAGATTATCGAGTTCCAGCACGTTAAGCCGGGTAAGGGCGCGGCATTTGTCCGCACTAAGGTTAAGAACGTGATTACAGGCTCGGTGGTTGAAAAGACATACAACCCGTCCGCAAAGTTCCCGACTGCGTTTGTCGAGAGAAAGGATATGGAGTACACTTACGCCGACGGCGATTTGTACCACTTTATGGATCAGGAAACCTATGAGGATGTTCCCGTAAACGTTAAGGACGTTGGCGACAACTTCAAGTTCGTCAAGGAGAATATGATCTGCAAGATTCTGTCATATAAGGGCAAGGTATTCGGTGTTGAGCCGCCGAACTTCGTTGAGCTTCAGATCACTCAGACCGATCCCGGTTTTGCGGGAAATACGGCTACCAACGCGACTAAGCCTGCAACTCTTGAAACGGGCGCGGAAATTCGTGTTCCGCTGTTCATCAATGAGGGTGAGATTATCCGTATCGACACACGCACAGGCGAGTATATGGAGCGCGTGAAGTAAGGAGATTTATATGCTTTTTAAGAACACTTTTCAAAATATGAAGGGTAATACTGTCGAAACTCAGGACGGCGAACGTCCCGCGAACAGTTGGAATGATGTCATGGACGGCATCAATGAGATGTTTGAGTATGAGGACGAGTTTGTGGTTCTTACTCTCGCGAATATTTCTCACGATGTGCGGTACGTTCAGTCACGGTATCACGATGACGGAATTATCGTTCAGCTTGGTGTTGAGGTTGAGGGCGGAATCAAACTCGTTGAAAAGACCGGGCTTTCCGAGGAGGAGTGCGTGGAGATTTTCCGCGAGTTTTACGAAACCTCGAATGTACAAAATGTTGAGCAATACACCGATGTTAAGTTTTGATAAGGTGCGTGGGTTTAGCGCGTAATAACCCGAAACAAGTGTTCGGTGATTAGTGCAAATTCAAAACGCAAGCGGCGCGTTATAACTAGCAACAACAAATCGGTGACTAATGCAAATTCAGCAAGCCGCCGTAAAAGCGCAGCGCAGCGGAGCTTTTACGGCGAGGCTAGCACGGACAAGCACAGCTTGTCCGTGCGGTGCTGAATTTGCTATCAAGATAGGAGTTTAAGATGACTATTGGTGAAAAGGTATCTTATTTGAAGGGGCTTGCCGAGGGGCTTAACACCGAGGATAAGATTGTAAACGGCATTCTGGAGGTTCTGGCGGATATCGCAGAGAATCTTCACGAGGTTGACGAGGAGCTTGACGATGTGGCTTCCGTGATGACCGACCTTGAGGAGAGCGTTGCGGATATCGAGGACGATCTTTACGGCGATGAAGACGATTATGATGACTATGATGATTTCGATGACGAAATCGACAGTATGTACGAAACCGTCTGCCCAAACTGCGGAAACTCGATTCGTTTTGATTACGAGCAAGCGAATCGCGGCGGTATGGAGTGCCCGAATTGCGGAAAGCGTCTGGAGTTCGTAATGGACGATGACGATTCCGAGGAACTGTAATTAATTGAAATTCGTGATGGACAATGGATAATCAGGGATTCTCCCTAGAGTCCGTTGTCCATTATTTTGTGGAGGGGAATTACGTGGATTGGAGAGATAACCTGATTAAAATTGAGCCGTATGTCGCGGGAGAACAGCCGAACAAGACGGATTTCATAAAGCTGAACGCGAATGAAAACCCGTATCCGCCGTCGCCGAAAGTTGCGGCGGCAATTCGGGAGTTTGACGCGGCGCGGCTGAAAAAGTACCCAAGCGCGAACGCTGTCGAATTTGTGAAAGCGATTGCCGACCGTGAGGGCTTAAAGCCCGAGAACGTGTTCGCGGGAAACGGAACGGACGATGTTTTGTCATTATGTTTCCGCGCGTTTTTCAACTCCGATAAGCCTATTATCTTCCCCGATATAACCTACTCGTTTAATACTGTTTGGTGCGATATTCTGCGGATTCCGTATGAAACGATACCTGTTGACGAGAATTTCAATATTAATCCCGCCGATTACGCGCGTTCGAACGGCGGTGTGGTAATTGCGAATCCCAACGCACCGACCTCAATCGGGCGCGGTTTAGATTTCATTCGTGAGATACTCGAAAATAACCGCGATTCCGTGGTTATAATAGACGAGGCATATGTGGATTTCGGCGGCGTGACCGCGCTACCTTTGCTAAAGGATTACGAAAACCTCGTTATCACGCGGACGTTCTCGAAGTCGCGCTCTATGGCGGGAATGCGGCTCGGTTGGGCGATGGGCGGCGCAGAGGTCATTTCCGCGATTTACGCGGCAAAGGACAGTATGAACAGCTATCCCGTGGACAGCATTGCTCAGGCGGCGGGAATCGCGTCCATTGAGGACGAGGAGTATTTCCAAGCCACGCTGAAAAAGGTGATTTCCACACGCGACAGGCTCACCAAGGAACTGCGCTTGATTGGATTCAAGCTCCCCGACAGTCAGACGAACTTTGTGTTCGCCACGCACCCCGATATTCCCGCACATGAGATATTCGGGTATCTTAAGGATAAGGACATCTATGTGCGGTGGTTCAACAAGCCGAGGATAGACAATTATCTGCGGATAACGATCGGCACGGACGAGGAAACGGACGCGCTGATAGACGCGTTGCGTGATTTGATTTACGAAGAAAGATGGCGAAAAAGAGAACACGCGCTTAACAGCGGGTGGATAGGTGAATAAAATGAAAATCAAAACGGAAAGATTGATTTTGAGGGAATATACGCTGCGGGATTTTGACGCAATATATGAGATTTTATCCGACCCCGAAACAATGCAGCACTATCCCAAGCCGTTTGATGAAGAACGCACCAAGGGTTGGATTGAATGGAATCTTCAGAACTATAAAGAATACGGATTCGGACTGTGGGCTGTTATACTGAAGGAAACAGGCGAATTTATAGGAGATTGCGGTCTTACAATACAAAATATTGACGGAGAACTTCTTCCCGAGATTGGCTACCATATTCATAAGAAATATTGGAGAAGAGGGTTCGGGGGCGAAGCGGCAAGGGCGGTCAGAGATTGGGCTTTTAGGAATACGAAATACAATTGCCTGTATTCTTATATGAAATACACAAATGTTGGCTCATATTCCACTGCCGCTGCGAACGGTATGAAGAAGTTAAAGGAATATCCCGATGAAAAGAAGGGTATTTCATATGCCTATGCCATAACACGCGAAGAATGGCAAAACTTGATATAATTATCTGTTTTGCGCGGCAAATGCCGTATATTTGAAATTATTTTTAATTCAAGGAGAAGAGAACAATGAAAATCGAAACCAAATGCTTACACGAGGGCTACACCCCCAAGAACGGCGAACCGCGCGTTATGCCGATAGTTCAAAGCACGACTTATGTGTACGATTCCACGGACGACGTAGCGGCAGTGTTTGACGACCCTACCAAGAGCTTGATTTATTCGAGATTTGAGAATCCGACAACCGACTGCGTGGAGAAGAAAATCGCGGCACTTGAGGGCGGAGCGGCTGCTATGTGTACGTCAAGCGGACAGGCGGCATCTCTTTTGTCGATACTGAACATCTGCGAGGCGGGCGACAGCTTTATCGCAAGCTCGTCCATCTACGGCGGTACAATTAACCTGTTTGGATTCACGCTGAAAAGAATGGGTATCGAGTGTATCTGGGTGGACAACGGCTGCTCCGAGGAGGAGTTGAACGCCGCATTCAAGCCTAACACCAAGGCTGTTTTCGGCGAAACTCTCGCGAATCCCGCGCTGACGGTGCTTGATATCGAAATGTGGGCGAAAGCGGCTCACGCTCACGGAGTTCCGCTTATTGTGGACAACACGTTCGCAACACCGATTCTGTGCCGTCCGATAGAGTGGGGCGCGGATATCGTGATTCACTCCACCTCGAAATATATGGACGGCCACGCGGTGCAGGTGGGCGGCGTAATAGTGGATTCGGGGAAATTCGACTGGACAAACGGAAAATTCCCATGTATGACCGAACCGGACGAGAGCTATCACGGTATTGTGTACACCGAGAAATACGCTTTCGCGCCGTATATCGTAAAGGCGAGAATGCAGCTTATGCGCGATTTCGGATGCTATCCCGCCGCGAACTCTTCATTTTTGCTCAATCTGGGACTTGAAACTCTCCCTGTGAGAATGAAACAATATTGCGAAAACGCTCTCAAAGTCGCCAAGTATATCAAAGACACGGGCAAGGTCGAGTTTGTAACCTACCCCGCACTGGAGGGAAGCAAGGGTCACGAGTTGGCGAAGAAGTATCTCCCGAACGGCACGAGCGGCGTAATTTCGTTTTCGATTAAGGGCGGCAGAAACACGGCAGTGAAGTTTATGGACAGCTTGAAACTCGCGTCAAACGAGGTTCACGTTGCGGATATCAGAACTTGCGTTCTGCACCCCGCGAGCGCGACTCACAGGCAGCTCACCGATGAGCAGTTAGTAGCGGCGGGCATTGACGGAGGACTTATCAGACTTTCGGTAGGTTTAGAGAACGTGGAGGATATTATCGCCGATCTTGAGGGCGCGTTCGCGAAGATCTGAATCGAGTCGGAATTTGAGGTGGTGAGCCATGATTATTGCATTGGAAGGTTTGGTAATGTGTTTTATTTTGCTGATCATCTGCGTGATTGGGATAGCAAACGGTCCTGTTGGATTGGTGGTTTTTTATGAAAAAGACGTTCAAAATCGGGTCGTGGAATTGGGGCTAACCACAAAAGACAGAATTAAAAGAAATAAGATCATTTCTTCGGTGGCGTTGTTTGTTCCTGTTCTATTCCTTGTACCGGCAATGGTTTATTTTATCAACGGCGCGAGAGGTTTTTGGGATATCTTCTGGCAGATTTCCGCTGTCCAGTGGATAATGGGACTGTTTGACAGAATTTTCATTGATTGGTATTGGGTCGGTCATACAAAGGCGTGGCTTATACCCGGAACAGAGGATCTTATGCCCTATATTCCAAAGAAAACCCTCATCAGCAAATGGGTAGGAACGATTATCGGATATCCGATTTTGGCGGCTGTTACTTCTGCCGTTTTGGTGTTTTTCAATTAAGAGTTTATAAATTATAGGCAACAATTGATAACAGTAAGTGATGTAAACGCCGGCTTTGGCATTCGCGAATATTTGAAGGAGGTTTGGTATGAAAAAGTTTGTGTTAGTTTTGACTGCCGCGATGTGTTTAATGCTTGCTGGGTGCGGAAGCAATGAATTTGCCAAGGAAGAGTACGAACAAGCCTCGGTTATTGTGGCGGACGACCGTTATGCCGAAACGGGATTTAACTTAACAACAGCCGATAACGGATTCAACGTTAAAGCGAAAAAATTTGATGGGCGTGACACGCTTTGGACAATCACGGAGGAAACAGGTTGCGATGCTGCGGCGCAAGTGTGGTTCAGACTTTCTAAGGGGAAAGCCAAACTCGTGCTGATTGATGATAACGGAGATGTTTTTACGGTTGCCGAGGCATCCGGTGAGGAAGATATGCTCAAGGGTACAATAATATACCTCAACAAGGGTGAGAACAAGTTCAAGCTGGTCGGGTATGACTGTAAAAATGTCGAAATCGGACTGTCGCTGAATTACGATATAGAATAATACAAACAGGGAGGGCAATTTCGTATGAGTTCCTTATTACAATCGACAAGAAATACGCGTGCGCTGCCGACAGGCTCGATGAGGTACATCAGGAGCGATTTCCCCGAATGCCTGACCGAACAGGAGATCAAGTGGCTTTTGGGCAATAATATAACTACAATTGTGGATTTGCGTTCGGACGAGGAAGTCCTCAAAAATCCGTGTGTTCTTAAGGATTCGGACGGGTTCGGATATTTTCATCTTCCGGTTACCGGGGGCGGAGATACTCCGAAGTCTATCGAACACCTGCATACAATATATCGGCAGATGGTGGACGAACAAATGGAGAAAATCATTGATACGATTATGAACGCGCAATCCAATGTGATGTATTTCTGCACGGCGGGCAAAGACCGCACCGGGGTGGTATCCGCGATTATTCTGAAACGGCTCGGATTCAGTGATGAAATAATCATTGATGATTATATGAAGTCTGGGGAAAATTTGATGGATATGCTTACGGGATATGTGGACGCTCACCCGGAAACAGATATAGAAATAATAATTCCGCATAGGGAAAACATTGAGCAGTTACTGAAACAATGCGGGCTTTGGCTTAATGATGAAACAAACATTCGCGGAGATTGTAAGAGAAGGTGAATTTATGATTGAAACTCCGGATAAAGTCGGTTATGCAGAATGGGATAATGCCGGTTTTGTAATTCCGGATAAGCTTCTGCTTAACGGGAACAGCAGTCTTGCCGATGCACTGAATGTGTTCTACGCGGCGGGCGGATTTGACTTCTTCAATGTCGTTGATCCTGATAAATACGCGTCAAGCTGGCTTGAATTTATAGGCGGTTTATACGCGGACATTGAGGACGAGGTGTATAAGCACGATGACGGGCATTTCACTTTTCCGTTGTCGGAGGAGGAGAGAAAATCGCTTATGGAACAGGGGGTTCCCGAAAAGTTTACAAGTGATTTTTAATTGCTATATTTAGGATAGGAGAATACCAATTGATTACAGTAAGTGATGTTAACGTCAGCTTCGGCGGACAGGTTTTGTTTAAGGACGTGGATTTGCAGTTCAACCCGGGTAACTGCTACGGAGTTATCGGTGCAAACGGCGCAGGAAAATCCACGTTTCTGAAGGTTTTGTGCGGCGAACTGGAGCCTTCCAAGGGTACGGTTACGCGCCCGCCCGAGCTGCGTATGAGCGTTCTGCGTCAGGATCATTACGCGTTCGATGAGTTCACCGTGCAGGATACCGTGATTATGGGCAACAAAAAGCTCTATGACATAATGCAGGAAAAGGACGCGCTCTACGCGAAAGAGGACTTTTCGGACGAGGACGGCGAACGCGCAAGCGTTCTGGAGGGTGAGTTCGCGGAGCTTAACGGCTGGGAAGCCGAGTCGGACGCGTCTAAGCTGGTTCAAGGACTGGGCTTGCCCGAGGATATAATGCTGCGGCAGATGTCAAGCCTTTCGGGTAACGAAAAGGTCAAGATTCTCCTTGCGCAGTGCCTGTTCGGAAACCCCGATATAATTCTGATGGACGAGCCGACCAACCACCTTGATGTTGAGGCGGTTTCGTGGTTGGAGGATTTCCTCGCGGATTATTTCGGTACGGTAATCGTGGTTTCGCACGACCGTCACTTCCTGAATAACGTCTGCACGCACATCGTGGACATCGACTACGGAAAAATCAAGATGTATGTGGGTAACTACGAGTTCTGGTATGAATCCTCGCAGTTGATTCAGCGAATGATCAAACAGCAGAACAAAAAAGCCGAGGAGAAGATAAAGGAGCTTCAGAGCTTTATCGCGCGGTTCTCGGCGAACAAGTCCAAGTCCAAGCAAGCGACCTCGCGCCGCAAGCTGTTGGATAAGCTTACGGTGGAGGAAATGCCCGCGTCCTCGCGTAAATATCCGTATATCGGATTCGATATGGAGCGCGAGGCAGGCAAGGACATCTTGCAGGTAACGGGTCTTTCCAAAACGGTGGACGGCGTAAAGGTTCTGAACAATGTGAGCTTTACCGTGGCAAAGGGTGATAAAATCGCGTTTGTCGGAGCGAACGAAATCGCCGTAACAACGCTGTTCCGCATTTTAACCGAGGAAATAGAACCGGACGAGGGAACGTTCAAATGGGGCGGAACTATCACCACAAGCTACTTCCCAAATGATAACTCCGCGTTTTTCAACGAGTGCGAGCTGTCGATAATCGACTGGATTCGGCAGTATTCCACGGACGAAACCGAGAGCTATCTGCGCGGATTTTTGGGCAGAATGCTGTTCAGCGGCGATGATGTTTACAAGCCCGTGAACGTGCTTTCGGGCGGCGAGAAGGTGCGCTGTATGTTCTCACGAATGATGTTGTTCCACTCGAACTGTCTGATACTCGACAGACCGACAAACCACCTCGATTTGGAGAGCATTACCGCAGTAAACAACGGGCTTTCCGAGTTCAAGGGGAATGTGCTGTTCGCAAGTCACGACCACGAGATTCTGGACACCGTGCCGAACCGCATTATTGAAATCACCGAGGACGGCTGCTTCGACCGTCAAGGCAACTATGACGAGTATGTGGAGTGGCGCAAGGAAAATGTGGGCGGCTCGCTATCAATATGAAACGTGAAATCAAGTTTATGTTTGACTACGATTGCGCTCCCATCTGGCTTATTGGTGACGATTATTGGGATTATTTGGTAAGCAGTGACGGGTATTTCATCGGAATCCGTTACATCTTGGTCAACGCCCGCACGTGGAAAGAGAAAACAACGGAAATAAGAATACCCGAAGAGCGGTTAAAGGGCGAGGTTGAGCTTGAGGAAAAGGTAAAACTCATTTTTGAAACATACTCACGAATTTGGGAAATGGATATTTCACCGAACAGCAAGCCGTTTATCGGATTTGCCGATGAGAAGGAGAAAAATAACTTCTATGACGCGTGCGAATTTGTTATCAAACGAATGGAAGGGATATTCGGAGATGAGTTTTCGGTACACGAATCACACAAACAATTGATTCAAAAGCGTACCCTTTATCCAAGACCAAACCTAAAACCAAATGAGGGCAGACGTGCGAAAGATTTTTAAGAAAGAATGGTTTTATGAATTACATTATCCTTGATATGGAATGGAATCAGGCGCTCAGCAACGCGCAAATGGTGCGCAGTCCTGTAATGCTGTACGGCGAGATAATCCAGATCGGCGCGATCAAGGTGAATGCCCGGTTTGAGTATCTGGACAAAATCAAGATCAATGTTCGTCCGAAATACTACAAAATTATGAATCCCCATGTGGAAAAAATCACGGGGATAAGCGGCGAACAGCTCAAAACGGGAGAAACGTTCCCAACGGCTTTCAAGCGGTTCTCGCAATGGTGCGGAAGTGAATTTCGCTTTATCACCTGGGGATTTGACGATTTGGGGATTTTGGCGGATAATCTCGCATTGTACGGCTTAGATACGGGATTTGGCGCGGATTATATAAATCTGCAATTGATTTACAACCGTCAATTGAAATCGGAGCATCTTCAGTGCGCGCTGTCCACCGCCGCGGAATCGCTCGGGATACCGTTGGACGTGCAGGTTCACGATGCGTTCAATGACGCGTTTCTAACATACGAGGTGTGCAAAAAGCTGGATATGGCACTGGGAATCGCGGAGTACGCGCAATACGCGTCAACAAATCCCGCGCCTGTTTATAAGGACGCCATTGAGGGGATTTCCGACCCGAAGAAAATGATGAATTACCCGCGCGTAACGGCGATGAAGTGCCCGAAATGCGGCGCAAGGTTGGCTTTTAATGATCGGATTTTCAACGGAAAAAACTGCAAGTCTATCGTGAGGTGCGCGGATTGTGGAGCATATCTCCTGAAAATCAAGGCAGTCAAAATCTCCGAGGGGGATTATATGGTACTCAGGACGCTCTATAATGCCAACGAGGAAGACGAAAAGATTTTTGCGGCAAAGCTGAAAAAGCGCGAAGAGCGAATTGCACGATCTAAGGCAAGGAGGGAAACTCAGAATGATAACAACGGTAATGTTTGATTTGGACGGAACTCTGCTGCCGTTTAATCAGGACGATTTCGTGAAACTGTATTTCGAGGGGCTGTGCAAGAAAGTCGCGCCGCTCGGATACGACCCGAAAACGCTCATCAAGGACGTTTGGCGCGGTACGGCTGCAATGGCGAAAAATGACGGCTCACGGATCAATCGCGACGCGTTCTGGGAAACATTCAAGGCAAACAATCTCGAAAAGCCCGATATAGAGCCGCTTTGCGATGATTTCTACACCCACGAGTTTGACGCGGTGAAAAGCTGCTTGAAATACCAAATCTCGCGGAAGTCGCTGATAGAGCGGCTCCGTGCAGCGGGGTTGGATTTGATTCTGGCAACCAATCCGATTTTCCCGTTGTGTGCCGTGGAAACGAGATTGGCATGGGTCGAACTTTCCAAAGAGGATTTTTCATACATAACAAGTTACGAGAACAGCCGCTTCTCCAAGCCCAATCCGAAATACTTCACGGAGATTCTGGAAAAATGCGGAAAGTCCGCAGATGAGTGCGTGATGATAGGCAACAGCGTCCCCGAGGACATAATCCCGACCAAGACGCTTGGTATCAGAAGCTACCTGATTCCGGAATTTCTGGAGAATCCCGACAGCGTGGACATCGGCGGATTTAAGGCATTCACGCTCGATGGGGCTTGTGAGGATATTTTGTCGCTGATATGAATTTCAGACTGTAGAAAAAGCCCATTTAATTCATATTTCTCAGACTGTCGAGAAACACTCGCAGACGAGGAAAAGCCCTAAGTTAGGGCTTTGACGAAGTAAGCCCCGCCGCAAAGCGGCGGGGCGGTGCGAGGGTTTATCGACAGTCTGATGAATTTTGCGCCCTCGATTTGCATAAATTTTACAAAGAAATATCGGGGGTGACAAAATGGTTTACAGCTTCAACGACTTGCGGTGCAAGGAAATTATCAACGTCAAAACGGGCGCGCGGCTCGGTTATCCCGATGATATCGAGTTCGACAACTGCACCGCGAAAATCTGCCGTCTTATCGTGTTCGGAAGAGCGAGGTTCTTCGGGCTGTTCGGGCGCGAGGAGGATCTGTTCATTAAGTGGTGTGATATTGAGGTAATTGGCGAGGATACAATTCTCGTTTCATGCGATACTCCGGCAAGTTGCACAAATTGTCGGAAGAAAGGTCGCGGAAGTTTGTTCAAATAGACGAATAAAAAATACTTGAAATAAAAGGCGAAATATGGTATAATACTATGGTAAATGTGTATTCGCCGAAAAACGGCGGATTCGCAAATACACACACGGACGGTGCGGCTTAGGGTGCGCGGTGAGTATTCCCGCGTCTGGGCGGCAAATCCGTGGAGGAAACACGGAGAAATCCGAAATCAACCAAAATCAGGAGGAAAACACAATGGCAGTAGTATCAATGAAACAGCTTCTGGAAGCGGGCGTTCACTTCGGACACCAGACAAGACGCTGGAACCCGAAAATGGCTCCCTACATCTTCACGGAGCGCAACGGCATCTATATCATCGACCTGCAAAAGACCGTTAAGAAGTTGGACGAGGCGTACAACTTTGTTCACGAGGTTGCAGCAAACGGTGGCGAGATTCTGTTTGTCGGCACTAAGAAGCAGGCGGCGGACTCCATCAAGGAGGAGGCTGTTCGTGCGGGTGCTCACTACGTAAACGCGCGTTGGCTCGGCGGTATGATGACCAACTTCAAGACCATTCAAAGACGTATCGCTCGTCTTGAGCAGCTCCACACCATGGAAACAGACGGCACGTTCGACCTGCTCCCCAAGAAGGAAGTTATCAAGCTGAACCTCGAAATCGAGAAGCTCGAAAAGTTCCTCGGCGGTATTAAGAATATGAAGAAGCTCCCCGGCGCGCTGTTCGTTGTTGACCCGCGCAAGGAGAAGATTGCAGTTGCTGAGGCTAAGAAGCTCGGAATCCCGATCGTTGCGATTGTCGACACCAACTGCGATCCCGATGAGATCGACTATGTAATCCCCGGAAACGATGATGCGATCCGCGCAGTTAAGCTGATTGCGGGCGCTATGGCGGACGCTGTTATTTCCGCAAACCAGGGTACTGCAACAACCGAACAGGCTGCTGAGTCGGCTGAATAAGATTAAGGCATAGCGAAGCACGCGCCGAAGGATGCAAAGTGAAACGGAGCATTCTTCGGCGGCGAGGGCAAACGAGCGAAGCGAGGCTTGCCCGTTGCTGAGCGGTTTGAAATAAGGAGAATAAATTATATGGCTAATGTAAGCATTCAGGATGTTAAAGAGCTTCGTGATATGACGGGCTGTGGGCTTTCCGACTGCAAGAAGGCTCTTGAGGATGCCAACGGCAACCGCGATGAGGCTGTAAAGATTCTGCGTGAGATGGGTCTTGCGAAGTCCGCAAAGAAAGCGGGCAGAATCGCCGCTGAGGGTATTGTAAAGACCAAGGTAGAGGGCAACAAGGGCATTATCGTTGAGATCAACTGCGAAACCGACTTCGCGGCTAAGTCCGATAGATTTTTGGAATTGGTGGAAACCATCACCGATACGATTCTTAAGAGCGATGTTAGCGATGTTGACGCGCTTATGAACATTACTGCGGAGGGAACCTCTCAGACCGTTTCCGAGTATCTTGCGGAGAAGATCGGCGTTATCAGCGAGAATATCAAGATTCGCCGCTTTGACAGAATGGAAGGCACTCTGATTCAGTATATGCACGATGGCGGAAGAATCGGTACACTGCTGAAGATCTCCACCGACAAGCCCGATGACGCGGAGATTCTCGCGGCAGCTAAGAACGCGGCTCTTCAGATCACTGCGATGAACGCTCAGTACGTTGCAAAGGCGGATATCCCCGCCGATGTTATGGCAAACGAGAAAGAGGTTCAGACCAAGCTCGTTGAGCAAGAGGGCAAGCCCGCTAACGTTGCCGAGAAGATCGTTGAGGGTCGTCTGCGCAAGTTTGCCGAGGAGGTTTGCTTGCTTGAGCAGATCTACTTCAAGGACAACACCACTTCCGTTGGTAAGTATCTGGATTCCGTTGCCAAGGCACAGGGAGCAGCTCTCAAGATTGAGGGATTTGTTCGCTATGAGCGCGGCGAGGGTATTGAGAAGAAGGCAGACAACTTCGCTGATGAAGTTGCGTCTATGATCAAGTAATTACGCACGTAAATTTTCTTTATTAATGCGTTTCTCCTCGCCAAACGGCGACCCGAGCCGGGCTGGCAGGGAGAAACGCGGGTTTATATTACAGTCCGAATCCCCCTATTGACTAGGGGGATTTTCTTATGTATTTGAAAACCTTTTCTTGGACAATTCTTGATATTTCCGTTTGGTTGCCTCGCCGCCGCGGATATGACGCTCCTGTTTGTTGCGGTCGAGTACGTTTTTTACCTCATCATAGAGCGCTTTGTCGGTTTTTTCGAGCTTTGCGGTGATGTCCTGATGGACCGTGCTTTTGCTGATTCCGAACTCGCGCGCTGCTGCTCGGACCGTCGCATTGTTCTCTATGATGTATTTCCCCAATATTACGCATCTTTCCTCGTTGCTGTCGCTGCACTGCTTCAAGATTCTCCCCCCTCTTAGATTGTTACAGTTAATATGTATGTGGATTTGCCCCCGATTATGATTGAGGACAAATTGTCGGAAAAAAATTTGTCTTGACATTGAGCGGAAAACAATGTATAATTAAAATGAAGACTGTAATAAGGAGCATATTTATGAAGTCATTGATTACCTTGTGTGGCAGCGATTGTCTGAAGTGTCCGCGTTATACCGCAAAATTGAACGTGGAGCTTGAAATTTTGAGAGCGGCGTTTTTCAACAAGGATAGTAATTTTAGAATATAAACGGAGTAGTTATTATGAAAACAAAAAAAGGCTTTTATTGTATTGATAATAAGATCTATTTCGGAGATTATCCTATAGAACAGGTTTCGGGAAAAAAAAGTCTGTCAATTGTGCATTCCGAGCAGATAAGAACCGATGTTCCTTTTTCGGAAAACGATTTTGCGGTGCGGTTCTGGGATAATCACGCCCTTACCGAAGCAGAGCTTATTAATATGGATAACGGAATCGGTAAAATAATGAGGTGTATGGGTATAGCCAAATTTCCCGAAACCGACCTTTCCGAAACGGAAAAGCGGCTTGAAACGGGACTTCCGAAGTCGGTCAAGATACTGTATAAATATCTTACGCCGATGCTTATGACCGATGATGAACGTTTCCTGTCACCCGATGAAATGTATATCGATAGTGGAAATCTTGTTTTTTATAAAATAAAGAGAACCCCTATTGCTATATCGTTGAGTGACGGCGTACTAATGGGGTATCGCAAAAGGAAATGGGAATACAGCAAGGGCGATGAGAGCTTTATGTGTTTTGCAATGAACAGAATCGTTGTGAAAAGCATTGCCCAAATGCCTTTCACAAGGTTGGGAAAGATAAAGGGTGCGCTTAAAACCACCATATCTCCCGAAAAGGAGCTTAAAAATGCTTTTGAAGACACGTTTAAGGTTCTTGAGGGATACAGCAACTACGGCAATATAATCTTATATAATGAGAATGGCGCATTGGGTTGGTTTCGTCAGAACGGATTTTACGCTGATATTATGATTGGCTGCACAAACGCGCAAATTTTAAGTGAGCTAATATCGGTTGATATATCAGCAGAATGGGAATAAAGAGGTAAATTATGGATTTTTTTGGGTTTTCGGAGAGGGTAAAGTCGGCGGCTGATAAGGCATTGGAGCTTTGCAAGCCTCAATTTTCGCGGCTTGACGAACTGGGATTCTACAACGGACAGCGTGTTCTGAAAGCGTTTATTGACAACGGAGTCAGTGAAATGCACTTGAAAGGAACAACAGGCTACGGCTACGGAGATGACGGACGCGACAAGCTGGACGCGTTATTCGCGCAAGTGTTGGGCGCAGAGGACGCTCTCGTGCGGCATAACTTCGTGAACGGCACACACGCGCTCACCACTGCGCTGTTCGGAATTTTGCGCCCGCACGATGTACTGATGTCCGTAACGGGAATGCCATATGATACGCTTCAAGAAGTGATTCTTGGTGACGGGTGCGGTTCACTACGTGATTTCGGGGTGAATTTCGCAATGATTCCGCTGCTTTCGGACGGAACTCCGGATTATACGGAAATCACAAAGCAAGCGTCCTCCGCGACCATTGCGTATATTCAGCGTTCGCGCGGGTATTCGCTCCGCCCGTCGTTGACGATTGACGTTATTGAGCGGATAATCAAGGCAATTCGCGCGGGGAATCAAAAATGCGTGATTATGGTGGACAACTGCTACGGGGAGTTGGTCGAGGAGCGTGAGCCGCTCACTGTCGGCGCGGATTTGATTGTTGGAAGTCTTATTAAGAATCTTGGCGGCGGAATTGCGGAAACGGGCGGCTACATAGCAGGCAGAGCGGATTTGATTGAACAGTGCGCGTATCGTTTGACTTGCCCCGGCGCGGGGAAAGAGGTAGGCTGTTCGCTGAATCAGTCGCGCGGAATGTATATGGGGCTGTTCCACGCGCCCGAAGCGGTCTGCGCGGCACTTAAAACCTCGGTGTTCGCTGCGGCGTTCTTCGAGCAGTTGGGTTATGAGGTGTTCCCGAGATACGATGAGCAGCGAACGGACATTATCGCAGCACTGAAGCTCGGGAGTTCCGAAAAGCTGATAGCGTTCTGTGAGGGAATCCAAAGCGGCTCACCGATAGATAGCTCCGCCGCTCCCGAACCGTGGGATATGCCCGGTTATGACAGCAAGGTAATTATGGCGGCAGGAGCGTTTACGATGGGTGCGTCAATCGAGCTTTCCGCGGATGCGCCGCTGCGTGAGCCGTATGCAGTGTGGCTGCAAGGCGGGCTGACGTTCCCAACGGGTATGACGGGGATTATGCTTGCCGCGCGCCGAATGGAGGAAAGGGGACTGCTGTGAAAAAATTTGTGTATGGTGTTTCCGTTGCGAGCATGGTGCTGATGTTTATTTTCTTCATTATGTATATTAATACAAAGTCGAATAACATCCTGGTTTTCGGGATCGTGATGATGATCATTTGTTATCACCTTGTTGTGAGAATTGCGGTAACTACATTGTTCAACGCGTTCTGCACACCGGAAATTGTTAATCCAAACGAGCATCAGTTTCAGCAGAAAGACTTTGAAAAGGGACTTTACAGAAAAATCAGGGTGCGGCGCTGGAAAAACTCGTTTTCGAGTTTTGACCCCAACAATTTCTCCCTGCGCTTTTACAGCATTGACGAGCTGATTTTTGAGGGCTGCAAGGCGGAGATGATTCATAAAGTCTGCTTTTTTGTGGGACTGCTTTCGCTGATTTTTACGGTCTGGTTCGGCGCGTTTACGATTTATCTTGCCGCCGCCGTTTTCGGTGCGATATACGATCTGGCTATTATTGTGGTTCAGAGGTTTAATCGACCAAGGCTGATGAGGATTGCCGCAACGGGGAAATATAACTGATGAGGTATTATAATATACGTGAAATTGTCGAATCTGAATACAGTGTGTTGGAAGATTTCCTATACGAGGCGATTTTTATTCCCGAGGGAGTGGAAGCCCCTCCGAGAGAAATAATATTCAAGCCGGAATTACAGGTGTATATCAAGAACTTCGGAAGTCAGGACAGCGATTATTGTTTGGTCGCGGAGATTGATAACAAAATAATCGGCGTGGTGTGGGTACGAATTATGAACGATTACGGGCATATTAACAATCAAACGCCATCATTCGCTATTTCCGTTTGCAAGGATTTCAGAAACAAGGGGATAGGCACTGCCTTAATGAAGGATATGCTTGCACTGTTAAAGGAGCAAGGGTATAATCAGGCATCACTGGCGGTTCAGAAAGAAAACTATGCCGTGAAGATGTATAAGAAAGTCGGCTTTGAAATCATCGGTGAGAACGATGAGGAATACATAATGATTTGCGAATTGTAATTTACGGAGGTACACAATGATAAAGAGTATGACAGGGTTCGGTCGCGCGCGCGAGCTTTTGAACGGTCGCGAAATCACCGTGGAGATTCGCGCGGTCAATCACCGCTATTACGAGTTTTCAAGCCGTTTGCCTCGGTCGCTGACATTCACCGAGGAGCGGCTGAAATCCTTGCTTCAAGGGAGGATTTCGCGCGGCAAGGTGGAAGTTTCCGTGACGGTGCAGAACATCACCGCCGCTGCCGAGGTAATCACCGCCAACAAAGAGGTGATAAACGGCTATGTTTCCGCGCTGCGCGAGATTAAGGACGAGTTCTCGCTGACGGACGATTTGTCGCTGTCGGCGGTTATGCGGCTGCCGGACGCGTTTACGGTGGTGAAAGCGGATACCGATGAGGAACAGCTATGGTCGGATTTGCGCGCAGTCGCAGAGAAAGCTCTCGAGAGCTTCTTGAAAATGCGCGAGACCGAGGGCGAACGAATGAGAGAGGACATTCTGTCGCGTCTGAAGACCATTGAGGGAAACGTGTCGTTCGTTGAGGAACGTTCGCCGATAATAGTCGAGAGCTACCGCAAGCGTCTGTACGAACGAATGAGAGAGGTGCTGAGCGATACGGGGATAGACGAGAACCGAATCCTCCTTGAGGCGGGGATATTCTCCGAAAAGACCGCGGTTGACGAGGAAACCGTGCGGCTGCGTTCGCATATTGCGCAATTCCGCGAGATGCTTGAAAGCTCCGAGCCAATTGGACGCAAACTGGATTTCTTGGTTCAGGAGATGAACCGCGAAACCAACACGATCGGCTCTAAGGTTCAGGATATCGAGGTTACGAAGATAGTTGTAGACCAAAAAAGCGAGATAGAGAAAATCCGCGAACAGATTCAGAATATTGAGTAAGGAAAAATTATGGAAGGACTGGCTATGCTTGCGCTCATTGTGCGGCTGATTTTCAGTATAGTGATAATTGTGGGTATCGTTGGACTTTCAATGTTTATCCCGGCACTTGTGGATTATGTCAATACACGCAACAAGAAGAGTCTTAAAACAATGATGATTGGTGGGTGTTTGATGATTCCGATTATATTTATCGGATTAATATGGGTATGTGACTTTTTAGGTATTTAGGTTTTTTCTCCAAAAAACACAGTTCCGGAATGTCTTTTAACAAAAACCACCTAAATTGTAGTATATCTATTAATATCAGTGGTTTCTTAGGACAGCTTATATATTAATTTTTTACAAGTTAATTTAGGAGATAGCTATGTTTCTGATTCGTTGGATGTGGAAAAATATGAAGGGCACACACGGAATGTACATTTTTGCCATTCTGGGTGCGGTTGTGTTCCAAGCGATGGTGATAATCGCGCCGCATATCACAAGCGCCATCACAGACGAATACATCGTTGGGGAATCTGCGGCGGCAAATCTTCGCGATAACCCAAAGCGGCTGATAATGCTTATCAGCGCAATGGCAGCAGTCGCGCTGATTCGCGAGGTCATACGCTACCTGTCGACAATGGGCTTTGAGCGCACGGGAACAGTTATGGTACAGCAGATTCGCACGGTCGTGTTCCGTAAAATCGAGGAGCAGGACGCGGCGTTCCACGATCAATTCCGCACGGGCGACATAATGACGCGTATTTCGGGAGATTTGGATATGGTGCGGCACTGCGTCGCATGGATCATTCGCTCTCTGTTGGAGTGTGTGGTGCTGTATACAGCGTCGCTGTTTTTCTTTTTCAGCACCGACTGGCTCACCGCGCTGTGCCTTGTTGCGCTGACTCCGCTTATCCTGGTGATTACATATCAGCTCAAGCGCAAGGTAGGTCCAAAGTTTATGGAAAAGCGCGAGCGGCTGTCCAATCTGAACACCGCCGCCGAGGAGAATATTTCGGGAAACCGCGTGGTGAAAGCGTTCGCGCGGGAGGATTACGAAAAGGAAAAGTTCGACCGAATGAACCGCGGCTTTTGCGAAAGCTCCAAGGACGCGGCAAGAGTGTGGCTGAATTTTCTGCCGCTGTTGGAAATCACCGCGCAGAGCCTGACAATCATAATGCTGATTTTCGGCGGATTGTTCGTGATTTTCGGACGTATCTCGTTCGGCGAATATATTGCGTTTTCGGGACTGCTGTGGACGATGATAAACCCCATGCGCTCCATTGGAACACTGGTAAACGATTGGCAGAGCTTTACCGCCTCGGCATGGAAAATCATCGAGATTTATTACAGCGCACCGAAAATCATTTCTCGCGAGGACGCGGTTGACAAGCCCGGAAGATTCAGCGGCAAGGTGGAATTTCAAAACGTTACGCTGAAATTTGACGGCAAGACGGTATTGGACAACATCAGCTTTTCCGTTGATCCCGGAGAAACACTGGCGATAATCGGCGAAACAGGCTCGGGAAAGACGCTGCTTACCGAGCTGATACCGCGTATTTATGATGTTTCCGAGGGCGCGGTGAAAATAGACGATGTGGATATCCGTATGCTGAAAGTGGAGCAGCTCCGCCATAATATCGGCGCGGCAACGCAGGACGTGTTCTTATTCTCAGACACGGTGGACAGCAACATTGCTTACGGTGATTCGAACTTGCCCGATGAGGAGGTGCGCGAATCCGCGCGGCTGGCGGACGCGGACGGTTTTATCGAACGTCTTTCGGACGGATATGACACGATAGTCGGGGAGCGCGGCGTGGGGCTTTCGGGCGGTCAAAAGCAGCGAATCGCGCTTGCGAGGGCGCTTGCCGTAAAACCCGCGATTCTGATTCTTGACGATACCACGTCCGCAGTGGATACGGAAACCGAGCTTAACATTCAGCAATCACTGTCGAGCCTCGATTTCCCTTGCACGAAGATTATCGTTGCGCAGCGTATCTCCACCACAAAACGCGCGGATAAAATCATCGTGCTGAATCACGGGAAAATCGCCGAACAGGGCACTCATGAAGAGCTTATACAAAATCACGGCTATTACCGCGAGGTTTACGATTTACAGAGGTGACACTATGGCGAACAAGCGGAATAAATTCGATATTGACGAGGAGCTTGAAACCCCGTTCGACATACGTCACTTAAAGCGTCTGTTGGGGTATACGGCGAAATACAAGCGGAAAATCGTTGCGGCTTTGATTTTGAGCGTTCTCGGCTCGGTTATCGCGCTGATTTCTCCGATGATAATCCAGAACGCGGTGGATAATTATATGGATTCCCGCGATGATATTCCGATGCTGATTGCAAGCGGCGCGGGAGTACTGATGTGTATCGCGGTATCGGCGCTCTTAACGCGCAAACGTTCGATGATGATGACCGAGGCGGGGCAGGACATTATTTACGATATTCGCCGCGACTTATTCGAGCATATGCAGAAGCTGTCTTTTGATTATTACGACAGCCGCCCTCACGGAAAGATTCTCAACCGCGTGATAAACTACATCAATTCCGTTTCCGACCTTATGACGAACGGTCTGGTAAACTTTATACTTGAAATTTTCAACCTGATTTTCATCACGATATTTATGTTTATCCTGTGCTGGCAGCTCGCGCTGGTGACAATGATAGGACTGCCGATTTTCCTCGGAATAATGCTTGTCTTAAAGAACTTCCACCGCAAGGCGATTCGGAGGTTTTCCAACAAAAGCTCCAATCTTGCAGCATATCATCACGAGAATATTGTCGGCGCGAAAATCACACAGATGTTCGTTCGTGAGCACGAAAACGAGGATATTCAAGACCGCCTGTCCGAGGATTTCTCCTCAAGCTGGGTAAAGGCGGTGCGTTGGGTGAACATCATTTACCCCTCTGCGGAGGTAATCGCGATGTTCGCTCAATGCGGAATTTACGCGGTGGGACTGCTGATGATGAACGGAATGTTCTCACTCGGCACGATTCTGGCGATGACGGATTACTCCTCGCGGTTCTGGATGCCGCTGATGAACATCTCAAACGTAATGACAACGCTGTTGAACGCAACCGCATACCTTGAACGCATTTTCGAGCTTATGGACGAACCTGCAACGGTGGACGACATTGAGGACGCCGCCGAAATGCCCGAGATACGCGGAGATGTGCGCTTTGAAAATGTAACGTTCGCGTATGAAGACGGAATCAATATTCTCGAAAATCTGTCGTTTGAGGTGAAGTCGGGACAGAGTATCGCGCTGGTAGGTCCCACGGGCGCGGGAAAAACCACTATTGTAAGCCTGATTTCGCGTTTCTATAATCTTAATTCGGGCGCGATAAAAATTGACGGCGCGGATATTTCCGCTGTTACGCTGAAAAGTCTGCGCTCTCAGATGGGAATTATGCTTCAGGACAGCTTTATATTCAGCGGAACGATACTTGATAATATCCGGTATGGGCGGCTTGACGCAACGCTTGATGAGTGCCGTGCGGCGTGCCAAATTGTCGGAATAGATGAGTTTATTATGAACCTTAAGGACGGCTACGACACTGCGGTGAACGAGCGCGGCGGCGGGCTTTCGCAAGGGCAGAAGCAGTTGATCGCGTTCGCGCGGACGATAGTTTCCGACCCAAAGATTCTCGTGTTGGATGAGGCAACAAGCTCCGTTGACGCGAAAACCGAGCGCAACCTCCAGAACGGAATCAATCATCTTCTCAAAGGGCGCACGAGCTTTATCATCGCGCATAGGCTCTCCACGATTCGCTCTTGTGACAGTATAATGTATGTTTCCGATAAGGGAATCAGCGAGTCGGGAACCCACGATGAGCTGATGGAGAGAAAAGGCGATTATTACAGACTCTGGACAACCAACAACATATGACAGGGTAAAATGTTCTTGACTTTTCACAAAGTATAGTGTATAATATAATCAGTGGCGTAATAATAGCGGAGCAGGCAAATTCGAAACGCGAGCGGCGCGCAACACCGCGAAGTGGTGTTGCGGGTCGCTCAGCGAGTACAGACGAGCGGTAGCTCGTCTGTACGGTTTCGGATTTGCAAATTCAAATAAGGAGGAAATTATGGGATTACTTAAGGCGGGTATTGGTGCGCTTTCGGGCGTTTTGGCGGATTCGTGGAGAGATTATTTTTATTGTGACGCGCTGGATTCTTCAATCCTGGCGGCGCGCGGATTGAAGCGCGTGGGCGGCAAGTCCTCAAACCGCAAGGGTTCGGACAACATCATCTCCAACGGCTCTATTATCAACGTAAACGAGGGTCAGTGCGCGCTTATCGTGGACGGCGGCAAGGTTGCCGAAGTCTGCGCAGAGGCGGGCGAATTTGTGTATGACAGCTCCTCGCAGCCGTCAATTTTCTACGGAAGTCTTGGCGACAGTATCGCGAAGAGCTTTGCCGAGGTCGGAAAGCGGTTTGCGTTCGGCGGTCAGGAAACCACAGACCAACGCGTGTATTACATCAACACCAAGGAAGTCACCGGGCGGCTGTACGGTACGCCAAGCCCGATTCCGTTCCGTGTGTTGGACAAGAACATCGGTCTTGACGTGGATATTTCACTGCGATGCAACGGCGAGTATTCGTACACGATAACCAATCCCGTGTTGTTCTACACCAATGTTTGCGGAAATGTTGCCGATGTTTACAGGGCTACGCAGATAGACAGTATCCTCAAGGCGGAAATCGTTACCGCGCTGCAGCCCGCGCTCGGTAAAATCTCCGACAGCGGCGTGCGCCCGAGCCAGCTCCCGTCACACGCTCAGGAAATTTGTGACGCGCTGAACGAGGTTCTTTCCACAAAGTGGGGCGAAAAACGCGGAATTTCGGTATCTTCATTCAATATGAATCCGCCGAGCCTGTCCAAGGAGGACGAGGAGCTTATCAAGAACCTCCAAAAGACTGCGGTTATGCGCGACCCCGGAATGGCGGCGGCGCATCTTACCGAGGCTCAGGGCGAGGCAATGAAAACCGCTGCGGGCAACGCGGGCGGAGCGTTTATGGGCTTTATGGGAATGAATATGGCTCAGCAGACCGGCGGAATCAATGCCGGGAATCTGTACAATATGGCGGCGCAGAATCAGCAGGCTCAGGCTGCCGCGGCACAACCTGCTCCCGCGGGGGCATGGACGTGCGAATGCGGAACGCAGAACACATCGAATTTCTGTATGAACTGCGGAAAGCCCAAGCCCCGGAAGGGCGGCGCATGGACTTGCTCGTGCGGTACATCGAATCAGGGCAAGTTCTGCATGAATTGCGGCAAACCCAAGCCGGCGGGAGTTCCGCTGTACAAGTGCGACAAGTGCGGCTGGCAGCCCGAAGACCCGACCAAGCCGCCGAAGTTCTGCCCCGAATGCGGGGATCCGTTTGACGCGAACGATATTGTATAAACACGACAAAAACTTTTTTACAAAACCTATTGACATTTTCCCGCGAAAGTAGTATAATATCATTGAGCGGAATGCTCAAATAAAATTTAATCTGTTTCGGGGCGGGGTGAGATTCCCCACCGGCGGTGAGAGTCCGCGACCCGGGGCGCGTTTGATTCGAGAGTGCAGCAAGTGCTTGAGAAAATGCGTTTCGGCTGAATCGGTGAAATTCCGATACCGACGGTATAGTCCGGATGAAAGAATCAGAAAACAAATATCGAAAGTATTTGTCGCCCCTTTTTATCGTATTAACGGTGAAAAGGGGATTTCTGCTTTCCCCCGAGGAAAGGGAGCTATTATGGAAAACGTAAAACAGAAAAAAAAGGTTGATGTGCGGTGGTTGGTATTCACCGCGCTTATGGGGGCGCTGTCCATTGTACTGGCGGAGCTGCTGAAGTTTAAAACCCCGTTTATGCCCGGCTTTATCACATTCGATTTTTCGGATGTCCCCGCAATGCTTGCGTCGCTGACGATGGGTCCCGTTTCGGGAGTGGCAGTATGCTTGATTAAGAACATCTTCGGGTGCTTTACGACCTCGACCGGCTGCGTTGGGGAACTGTCGAACTTCATTCTAAGCGCGTCCTTGGTACTCCCGGCGGGAATCATCGCCCACAAGAGCGAAAAGATTTCCCGTGCGGTAATCGGCTGCCTATCGGGATCAGTGATTATGGCGCTGATAAGCATTGTTTCTAACTACTTTCTGGTGTTCCCGGCATACAGTGCGGCGTATCATCTTCCGATGGATGTGATTGTCGGGGAGTTTCAAAAGATTTTGCCGAGTGTGAACGGTCTTTTGGACTGTCTGATTATCTTCAATATGCCGTTTACATTCGTGAAAGGACTTTGCGCGGCGGTGGTTTCTATCATTCTTTACAAGAAGCTCCGCCCGATATTCAGCGGAATTTATCGGGAGAAATGAAAGGAAAATGATTAATGTCACTAAAATCCGCGTTTTTGCACTTCAAAACCATAATGCGTCACCGTCACAAGGTGATAGCCCACTGCGCCAAAGCGGGGATTTTGTGGCAAGGGCTGCGTCACGATTTGTCGAAATACTCACTCACGGAGTTCATTCCGGGGGTGAAATTCTGCACGGGAACACGCTCCCCGAATGAGGGCGAGCGAGAGGCTTACGGATACTCCCTAGCGTGGATGCACCACAAGGGCAGAAACCGTCACCATTTCGAGTACTGGACGGATTACAATCCCAAGGCTAAACGCGTTGAACCCGTGAAAATGCCGCTGCGGTTTGTCGTGGAGATGTTCTGCGACAGGGTCGCGGCAAGCAAGATATACCAGGGTAAGAATTACAAATCATCGCACCCGTTGGAGTATTTCGAGATGGGCAGGTCGCATAGGATAATCCACCCGGAAACCTCCGATTTACTGGAAAAGCTGCTGCGAATGCTTGCCGAAAAGGGCGAGGAGGAAACATTTGCGTATATCCGCAGCTTGATCAAGCGAAGCAAGAACTCGATAGATTATTGACTTAAACGAATTTTTCGACAAATTTCCCAAAAAATCTTGACAAGCGGAGGAGTATTTGCTATAATAAACTTGGAAGCGAATTATTTAGTGTATGCATATTGGAGGAAAACCTATGAAGAAAATTTTGGCGGCTTTGGTGTCGATTGCGGTAGTAATGTCTTTGGCGGGGTGCGGAGACGATGATAAGAAGAACAATTCCACGAACTCAACAACATCGCTAAACAACACGGTTGTAGGCGGCAATTCCGATGATAAAAGCGATTCGGAATCCGATTCGGCGAACGGTAATATTCGTCCCGAAATCAAGAAAGAGATAGATGAGTTTGAAGCCATCTGCGAAAAATATTGCAAGCTCCTTGAGGAAAACGCCAATGCTGACGAGGAGCGTAGGATAGAGTTAGCTCTCGATGTGTGGGATTACAAATACGAAAAGGATAATAAATCGTTGGAATTATCCGACCTTGCCGAAAGTATGTCAACGGAAGAGCTTAAATATTGCATTTCCGTTGAGGAACAATGGAACACAAGGATCGAACAAGCGGAGAAAAAATATTACGGCTGATCGTAACACTTGGTATTTGAGGGGAGTTGTCAGATGAAAAAAGCCTTAAAAATAACCTCGGTGCTGTGTGTAATTGTAGCGATAGCGGCGGTTATATTCGGTTTTGTCGCAATGCGCGCAGGCAGCCGCTCGTTTGTGTTCGGGTATTCGATGTTCAAGGTGTTCCAAAACGGAACATTTATGGGTGTACTTGGAAATATCCTTGTGATGATATTCACCGTGGCGAGTTACGGCGCGGCGGGATTTTTCGGGTTTATCGGCAAGACCAAGGACGCGTTTATCTGGTCGCTTATCACGTCCGGATTGTCGGTTCTCTCGCTGATTATCGTGATTATCGGTAAGCATTTAACATTTGGCGACATAGTAATCACCGCGATTCCGCTTGCACAATTGTTTTGCGTATATAAAAGCATCGATTGAAATTCTTTCTGCGCCGCCCTTTTTGCCGGGGCGGCGCGGATTTGTATAACAGTATAATTTTTAATAAAAAATAACACGATAAACTGTGAATTTTCACAAATTTATCACATTTATGCGGATTCCCCTTGACAAATGACTTAAAATGTGATATTATTGTGATAGTGGCGTTAATATTACATATTTGGAGGTAAGACAATGAAAAGAGTTATGGCTGCCTTGATGGTAGTAGTAATGGTGGTGTCCTTGGTAGGCTGCGGCGATAAAATCAGCGCAGAGGTTAAGAACACTATGAAAGAATACGAGTCGCTGTGCGACGAGTATTGCGCGGCTGCGAAGAAAGCTGCGGACGGCAATTCTCTTGAGGCGGCGTCTGAAATTTTGCAAATCGCTTCAAAGCTGGGTGATCTTCAGGAAAAGGTTCAAAAACTTTCCGAGAAGAATTTGACTGATGAAGAAAAGGACTACATCACCGAGGTCGTTGACCGGTGTACAAAGAAAGTACAAGACGCTATGGAGTTGTTGGAATAATCGCAACAACGAAATAATAAGACGGCGGGAGAAATCCCGCCGTTTTTATTTGGGCTTGCGGCTTATGTCGTCCGTAAATCCCGCGATGTAGTCAATGGACACGTTATACATCCGCGCCAGCTCCACCACGCGCTCAAACGGAATCGGGCGGCGGTTGTTTTCATATTGCGCGTAGTAGCTTTGGGTGGTTTTGAGGTATTCCGCGACCTCGGCTTGCGTAAGTTCGTGCTTTTCACGCAATATTCTTAATCTTTCGCCATAATTCATAAAATTCAACCTCTCTTTTTGTGCATTTGTACAAAGTATATCATATGTGGACTAAAAACACTTGACATTAGTTCACATATCGACTATAATAGAGTTGTAAAAAAATATTTCATTATACGAAAGGAAAATAAAATGGAAAATCAAAACAATGGCATTGATTTACAAAAGGATAGCGAGATCAACTCGCCAACGGAGGCAGTGCAGACTGAAAGTACCCACAACGCTTCGGCGGCAAACAATATGAAGTTTTGCAAATTCTGCGCGGCGCAGATACCTGCGGACGCGGTTCTCTGCACCTCGTGCGGACGGCAGGTTGAACAGCTTCAGGGAGCAAATTCCGCACAGCCACAAGTTGTGATAAACAACTCCAATACAAATTCCAACATCGCGAGCGCGACAGCAGTTGCGGCAGTCGGGATTCACGGCGGCAAGAAAAAGAGCAAGTGGGTGTGTCTTTGCTTGTGGTTTTTTCTCGGATTATTTGGCGGACACAAATTTTACGAGGGTAAAATCGGTACGGGGCTTCTGTATATGTTCACCTGCGGATTGTTCTTTGTTGGGTGGTTTATTGACCTGTTCGCAATACTTAACAAGCCAAATCCCTATTATGTGTAACCTGGTCATAAAATCGGGCGGATTAACAATCCGCCCGATTTTTTTATGTTAAATTCTTGACAAGCCGCAATATATAGTGTATAATGTAATTATAGGACTTTAATTATGCAAAGGAGATCAACTATGGGACTTACATTAACCGAAAAAATTATCAAGGCGCACATTGTGGACGGCGAAATGGTAAAGGGCACGGAAATCGGGCTTCGTATCGACCAGACCCTCACTCAGGACGCTACCGGAACAATGGCATATCTTCAGTTTGAGGCGATGGGCGTTGACCGCGTAAAGACCGAGCGTTCCGTGGCGTATATCGACCACAACACGCTCCAGAGCGGCTTTGAGAACGCAGACGATCACCGCTTTATCGGCTCTGTTGCCAAAAAGCACGGAATCTGGTTCTCTCGCCCCGGCAACGGAATCTGCCATCAGGTTCATTTGGAAAGATTTGGCAAGCCCGGAAAGACGCTCATCGGCTCGGATTCGCACACTCCCACGGGCGGCGGAATCGGTATGCTGGCAATGGGCGCGGGCGGTCTGGATGTTGCGGTTGCGATGGGTGGCGGCGCGTACTACATAACAATGCCGAAGGTGGTTAAAATCAACCTCACGGGCAAGCTGAACGACTGGGTTTCCGCGAAGGACGTAATCCTCGAAGTTCTGCGCCGTCTGACCGTAAAGGGCGGTGTCGGCAAGGTTATGGAATATTGCGGCGAGGGCGTAAAGTCGCTCTCCGTACCCGAGCGCGCGACAATCACGAATATGGGCGCGGAGCTGGGAGCTACAACCTCGATTTTCCCGTCCGATGAAACCACGCTGAAGTTCCTCAAGGCGCAGGGCCGCGAAGAGGACTACGTGGAACTTTCCGCAGACGCGGACGCGGTTTACGATGAGGAAGTGAACATCAACCTCTCGGAGCTTGTTCCGCTGGCGGCTTGCCCGCACTCTCCCGATAACGTTAAAACCGTTGAGGAAATCGGCAAAATCAAAATCGACCAGGTTTGTATCGGCTCTTGCACGAACAGTTCTCTGCAAGACCTTCGCAAGGTCGCGCACATTCTCAAAGGCAAGACCGTTCACCCGGACGTTTCGTTGGCGATTGCCTGCGGCTCTAAGCAAGTGTTCAATATGCTTGCGGACGGCGGAGAGCTGTCGATTCTGATTGACGCGGGCGCAAGAATCCTTGAATCGGCGTGCGGTCCGTGCATTGGTATGGGTCAGTCGCCGAACAGCAAGGGCATTTCTTTGAGAACGTTCAACCGCAACTTCGAGGGACGCAGCGGCACAAAGGACGGTCAGATTTACCTTGTATCCCCCGAAACAGCGGCTATCTCCGCAGTTACGGGTGTGTTCACCGACCCGAGAACAGTCGGCGAAATGCCGCCGTATGTAATGCCCGAGAAGTTCCTCATTAACGACAATATGGTAACTCCTCCCGCAAGCGTTGAGGACGCTCCGAACGTTGAGATTCTGCGCGGACCGAACATCAAGCCGTTCCCCGTGAACAAGCCGCTCGCGGATTCCATCGAGAGCGCGGTAAACCTCAAGGTCGGCGACAATATCACCACCGACCACATTATGCCCGCAGGCGCGAAGATTCTGCCGCTGCGGTCGAATATCCCCGCGATTTCGGAGTACTGCTTTGCGGTATGCGATGAAACCTTCCCCAAGCGCGCGAAAGAGGCGGGAACATCTATCATTGTCGGCGGTGTAAATTACGGTCAAGGCTCATCGAGAGAGCATGCGGCACTTGCTCCGCTGTATCTGGGAGTTAAGGCGATTATCTGCAAGAGCTTTGCGAGAATCCACCGTCAGAACCTCATCAACAACGGTATCCTCCCGTTGGAGTTCGCGAATGAATCCGATTACGACAAGGTGGAACAGGGCGACAATCTGGTTATCGCGAATATCCGCGAAATCGTGGAAAACGGCGGTAAAATTGTTGTCGAGGATAAAACCAAGGGCTTCTCGTTTGAGGTGAAGTGTGAGCTTTCCGAGCGCGGCAAGGGAATGATTCTCGCGGGCGGTTTGCTGAACTTTACCAAAGAGGGCAAATAATATGAACATTCGCGAAATGCTTGACAATATCCCCGGCGCGGTTGAAAATCTTGATATTGAAAAGTCGCTCGATTTGAGAGATGTGCCGGAATTTGACAGCGAGTGGATGCGGCTCTACAACCTCGTTGAACAGCGTAAAAACGAGGGCGGGGACAGCGGCGCGGAATTGGACGATATTTGCGAAATGGCATATATGAAGGCATTCGATACCCGCGAGGATGACGAGCTTGCGGCTTATGTATCGGACGACTTCGGGTTGATGTACGACGCAGAAACGCTCGGAATCAGCGACCCGTGGCTCGATAAGCTAATTGATTGCTACCGCCGCTCGGTTTTCCCGTGCGGAAAGATATGAGGAGGGTAGAAAATGGAAAACCCGGATTTTGAAAATCTCTACAACTCGGCTGTCGAGGAGATGAACGCTGCAAAGTCCATTGCCAACTTCAAGGCGGTCGAGGAAAAGCTCCGCCAACTCGGCGATTTCAAGGATTCCGCCGAACTCGCGGAGCAGTGCCTTGAAAGGCAGCGGCATATGACTTACAAAACCGCGCTGTTCCGAGTCAAGGTCGGCGGGGAAGAGGGTCTTAAAACAGCGGCAGAGGAGTTTGAATCCATCATTGACTATGAGGATTCCGCAGAGCAGCTCCAAAAGTGCAGAGATTTGCTTGCCGCGCCCATAAAGACGGATTTCACGTTTGTCACCGAAATAGCCGCGTTGATTTCCAATAACGACCAAGAGGTGATAAATAACCTTGCGGACGCGATCAAAGCTCCCAGAAAGTATTTCAAGAAGAACTCAAAACGCTTTCGGGCGCACGATATGGAAATCGATGATTATGTGTTCACCAAAAACCGAGCGTTTGATTATGCCAGAAGTATGGACGAAGTTCTTTGGGTCGCGATGATTGACGAGCTGAACGCGGGCGGTTATCTGTTTGAGGCATATGGAGAATATGAGCCTGAGGAGGGCGGATTTCTTCCCGAGGTGTATGAGGATTACGCACTTGAGGATTTCATTTCCAAGTTGCAGAAGATGAAGGCTTATGAGCTGATTTCCGGGTCTGTACCCACACAGATTGACGAGGACAGGGACGAGCTATACGGTCTGGAGTGTCTGTTCGGCAAGATTGACTTAAACCTCGATGAGGACGATGATGATCTGTGGGGCGTTGATTTCTGGTGTATGCAGCTTAACGCAGTGCTTGGCGGCAAGGCGATTGTCGGATATGTCGACAGCTCGCTTGATATTGAACTCTATCCGCTGATTATCGTGACTCCCGAAGTGCTTGAGAAAGTCAGCAAAATAGCCAAGGAGAACGGTCATAAATTCCTGCATTTGGGGGAGGACATTGATGAGTAGTCTGAACAAATTTCTCAAGGACTACGAACGCGAAGAATGCAAGTATCTCGCGGAGATTGCCGCTTTAATCTCCAAGAATGACGCGGAGGTCGTCAAGGCGGTGGAGTTCGCGATTGACAATCCGAAGAAGTATCTGAAACGGAATGCCGAGCGTTTTGACGATCGGAGTATCGACTTTTCGGACGAGGATTTCACAGATGAATTTGAGCCGGAGGAGCTTTTGTTCCTTGCGATGGTGGACGAGCTGGATCAGCATGGCTACGCGTTTGAGGTGGACTGGAAGTGCGGGTTGGAGGACTTCATCTGGTCGCTTGAACAGATGAAACCCTACGGTTTGATTTCCGATGTTATAAGCCATTTGGAATTGGACAAGAACGATGATGTGGAAACGTGGGGAAAGGCGCTCAACGCGGCACTCGGAGATAGGGCGCGGTTGGGTTACATCGACATTGATTCGGATAGCTATGTGCTGATTATCGTGACTCCCGAAGTGTTTGCGAAAATCAGCGAAATAGCCGAGGATAACGGTCACAGCGTTGTGACTTTCTGAACAGGAGGGTATATGAGTTTATTTGGAAAAAAGAAACAGCCCAAGGAGCGTAACGCGATTGACGACCAGAATCTGAAAATTCAGCTTTTGGACGCGGCACTCGGAACGCTTGTCGAGGGTGAGGAATACGAAAATCTTGAGAACACAAAGGCGGAGTTCGGCTATCTGTTCGAGATTGAGGACCACGGTGTGGAGGCACTGTTCAAGCTCATAACCGACAAGGGAACGTTCTATTACGCGTTCCAGGTAAACAAGCTGATGCGGCTGAATTTTACCGAGGAGCTGTTCCAATCCACGACCGAGGGCTTTCTTGATATACACGGAGGAGAGTGATGTATGAACATAGCTAAAGCGCTAAAAATCAAGTTGGATAATGACAGGCTGTTCAAGGGGTATAATGGAGAGATGAATAGCGAATATTTCCCCGATTTTCGGGGAACTCCGCTTGAACGCGCCGATGAGTACAGGGTGTCCGAGAATATCCAATCCCTCACAACCATAGAATGTATTCTGCGCAACAGGGGCAGAAAAATTATCGCGCTGAATTTCGCAAACGCACTTTATGCGGGCGGAGCGTATGTTCTCGGCGCAGATGCGCAAGAGGAATCGCTATGCAGAGCGTCTTTGCTTTACTACACGATACGCGGGGCAAAGCGGTTTTACCGTACAAATCGTCTGCGTTGTTCGACATTTTACACCGATGGAATGATATTGTCGGAGAACGTTCCCGTGATAAGAAACGACAGCGGGGAACTGCTTTCTGAACCGTTTACTGTTGATTTTGTCACTTGCCCGGCGGTGAATAGAAGCTTCACATTGCCGTGGCTGAAATCCCGCGTGAATGGCATAATGGAGCGTCGAATAGAGAAAATCGTTTCTTTTATGCAGTCGAGAGTGCCGGAGGTAATGATACTCGGCGCGTTTGGCTGCGGAGCGTTCGGAAACAGGCGGAAAGATGTTCTGCCTTTATTTGAACGCGCGATAAACAAGTATACAGATGGAAGCGCGGAGATAATCTTCGCAATTCCGGATTAACAGGAGGTAAATTATGGCAAAAATTCAAATGACAACACCGCTCGTTGAGATGGACGGCGATGAAATGACACGCATTATCTGGAAGATGATCAAGGACATTCTGATTCTTCCGTACATAGACCTGAAGTCGGATTACTACGATTTGGGACTGGTTCACCGTAATGAAACTAACGACCAGGTCACCGTGGATTCCGCGAACGCGACCAAGAAGTATGGCGTTGCGGTAAAGTGCGCGACCATCACCCCCAATGCTCAGCGTGTAGAGGAGTACAAGCTCAAGGAGATGTGGAAGTCCCCGAACGGCACGATTCGCGCTATTCTGGACGGAACGGTGTTCAGAAAGCCGATTCTCGTGAATGGAATCACACCGTATATCCCAACCTGGACAAAGCCGATAACCATCGCTCGTCACGCTTACGGCGACATCTACAAGAACACCGAGCTGAAAGCAGCGCAAGGCAGCAAGGCGGAGCTTGTCATTACCGACAAGGACGGCAAGGAAACCCGCGCGCTGATTCAGGAGTTTAAGGACTCCGATGGAATCGTACAGGGCGTTCACAATCTGGACAGCTCCATTTCGAGCTTTGCGCGCGCGTGCTTCAATTACGCGCTGGACGCTAAGGAGAATTTGTGGTTCGCGTCCAAGGATACCATATCCAAGACCTACGACCACCGCTTTAAGGACATTTTCGCGGAGATTTACGAAACCGAGTACAAGGCAAAATTCGAGGCGGCGGGAATCGAGTATTTCTACACGCTGATTGACGATGTTGTGGCTCGTGTTATTCGTTCCGATGGCGGATTTATCTGGGCTTGCAAGAATTACGACGGCGATGTTATGAGCGATATGCTTGCGACTGCGTTCGGTTCGCTCGGACTGATGACGAGCGTTCTTGTTTCTCCCGATGGAAAATACGAGTACGAGGCGGCTCACGGAACGGTTACGCGCCACTATTACGCGCACCTCAAGGGCGAAAAGACCTCCACAAACCCGATCGCTACCATTTTCGCGTGGAGCGGCGCACTCCGCAAGCGCGGCGAACTGGACAATATCCCCGAGCTGTGCGCGTATGCGGATAAGCTCGAAAAAGCTTCCGTACAGACAATGGAGGACGGCATTATGGATAAGAATCTCGCGGCAATGAGCAAGCTGCCGAACAAGCAGGTCGTTGACACTGAAACATTCCTGATTGAAATCAACAACAGATTGAAAGAGCTTATGGCTTAAAGTCCTTTGGAGCGGGTTTTATGCAAGATAAAAACATATCGAAATCGGTAATTCGACGACTGCCGCGGTATTATCGATTCCTCGGCGAGCTGCTTAACGAGGGCGTGGAGAAAATCTCCTCGGGGCAGTTGGCTGAGCGTATGCGGCTGACTGCCTCGCAGATACGCCAGGATTTGAACTGCTTCGGCGGATTCGGGCAGATGGGCTATGGCTACAATGTCGCGGAGCTTCGCGGGCAAATCGGCGCGATTCTGCACCTTACCGACACGCGCAGTCTGATACTTATCGGCGCGGGTAAGCTCGGTCGCGCAGTTGCTCAGCACATCGACTTCACGCGGTACGGCTTTGACTTGAAAGGGATTTTCGACCGTGATCCCGCTTTGAATGGTGAGAAAATTGCCGGGATCGCTGTCCGCAATACTGAAACGTTACGGGAATTTTGCGCCGATAACGCTCCCGATATGGCGATTCTGTGCATTCCGCGCGAGGGAGCGGCTGATGTAGTCAAGACGCTGGTGAATTGCGGAGTTACTGCGTTCTGGAATTTTTCACATTATGATATTCACGCGGATTATCCCGAAACCTCCGTGGAAAATGTTCATCTTACTGACAGTCTTATGACGCTTTCCTATTTGATGGAGGAAAAGAACAATCCCGTTACCAATTAATAAAAATTCTCCCCGCCGGTCGGCGGGGAGAATTTTTATGAGTGTAAAACCGCGCTGTTAAGCCAATGTTAAGTTTGGTTGACAAAGTTCCAACGAAAATTGGTAGACATTTTTGGAGTTTTATGCTACAATTTGATTAGCGGGGGTGATTACATGAAAATGAGTTCTGAAACAAGTGGCATTGTTACCGATGTAAAAAAGATTTGGTGGATTAAAATCAACACCAAGCCCATACGAAGGCACGCATTGGACGGAGCGAGGTTTCCGCATTTCGCTACGGTGAAATATGCGGTTGATGGGGTTGAGTTTACGAAACGATTTTACATTTCGTGGAGAATCGACCCGCCGTTAAAGGGCACGGAGGTTATAGTGCGTTATAATTCGGAAAATCCCAAAAGATGTAAAATTGATTTCGATCAGGAGGAGTAAATATGAATTTTGCAGAGAAACTTATGGAGATGCGAAAATCGCGCGGCTGGTCGCAGGAGGAATTGGGAAACAAGCTCGGGGTTACGCGGCAGACTGTTTCAAAGTGGGAGCTGGGCGCGACCACTCCCGAAATGGAGAAGCTCGCGGCGATAAGCGAGTTGTTCGGAATCACCACGGACGAGCTGATTAAGGGTTGCACCTCACAAAACGAGTTTCCGACCGAGCAGACCGTTGTTATTCACAAGAAGACCCCATTTGTCAACGGTGAGTACAGGAGCAAGAGAACGTGGCGCGGAATGCCGCTTGTTCACATCGCAAAGAACGCAAAGGGCGTTGTCGCGATTGGATTTCGTGCGAAGGGGATCGTTTCAATCGGGCTGTTGTCAATGGGGATTATCTCGCTGGGATTGCTTTCTTTCGGTGTGATTGCCATTGGATTTCTGACGCTTGGTGTGTTCGTCAACGGTATGATTGCTGCGGGAGTGTTTGCTCTCGGCGGTGTGGCAGCGGGATTGTTCGCGTTTGGCGGAGTTGCGTGCGGCTGGTGCTCTTACGGCGGTGTAAGTTGCGGAGTGTACGCAATCGGCGGTTTCGCAAAGGGTCAGGTCGCGGTCGGCGGAGTGGCGGACGGAATAATCGCGTTTGGCAAAGACGACAGGACGATCGGCGAAATTGTGTTCGGTCCCGGTGTAACCGCCGAGGAGTTCCGCGTGGCTGTTATGTCAAGATTTCCGAACACCCCGAAATTCATCGCGGATTTGATGTCGTGGTTCGCGTCAAATGTCACATAAACGCAAAGCCGCTATTCTCTTACAATTTCACAATTCGGATAAAAAACCGCCAGGATTTCCTCGGCGGTTTTTCCCGTTTTAGCGAGAAAATTCGCGGCGGAAATGCTCATTCCGCGATTTTCGCCGAATCCGCGGCAAATAAAGCAGAACTTGTCCTCGGCGAACTGAATCGTAATCGCCGTACTGCGCAGACCAAGCAATCTCTTCAGCTCCGCGCCCGTGTATTTCATCTCGCCAAATTCTATGAACATTAATGTTCCGCTGTCGCTGTAAGCCGATTTGCCGAACCAATTAGAGCAATCCGCCGAGAGTACGCCTTTGTTGTGCAGCGCGGACAAAATCTCATCGGGGGTGAACGCCATCCGGCTTTCAAAGCCCTTTTCGTCAATATCGCATGGCAGTGCCACGGACGGTGAGAGCGCGTCCTCGTCGGTTCGCCCTGCGGAAATTTTGCACATAGGAGCGTTTATCGGTTCTTCGTTAAACCTCAGAACGCTGTTCATCGCGTTTTGGACGGCGGTTCGCAGAGTGACGCTTATTTCCGTGGAAATATATGGAAAGTCTGCGTTTGTCACAAAGTCCGCGCCGAAATTCACTGCCTCGACTTTTGCATAAGGTGCGGTAAATGCCGCTCCTCGATTGTTTAATACATATAAAGCTCGTGAATTTTCCGCTATGGCGATTGCCCGCAGAGCCTCCGCGTTGTATTGCGATTGCCCCTCGGGCAATAACCCCGCCACACAGCCACACAGGAAGTCCTCATAAGAAAGCGTGACGATTTCCGAGGTTTCGGGGCGGTAAAGCGTTACACGGCTTGGAATCGCGGATTCTCGACCGGAACGCGATACAAAAATCAGTATGACGATCAGCGCGACAAGCAGAACCAGAGCGATTCCGGATACGATCGTGAGCTTTTTGGGAGTGAACTTTCTATTCATTAATGACTCCTTCTCGGGAACAAATTGTATTTATCTCTTGACAACCGGGAAATTATGGTGTATAATAGAATATGTATAATCAAATTTGCAAGCCGGCGGAATCTTCAAAAGATATATAAAATACGGTCTAACTGCAAAGAGGATATTAGGGGTGAATAATTATGGACAAAATGGAACAACTGAAACCAACGGACAGACTTCGCAGGATGTGCGAGGATTTCTGCGCAAACAGTGAGATCGACAGCTCGCTTTACTCGAAGTTCGGGGTGAAGCGCGGACTGCGCAATTCCGATGGATCGGGTGTTGTCGCGGGAATCACCAACGTCTGCTGCGTTCACGGATATGTAATGAGCGAGGGCGATAAGCAGCCCATCGAGGGCGAGTTGATTTACCGCGGCTATAATATCCGCGATTTGGTAAGCGGTGTACTTGCGGACAGACGCTTCGGCTATGAGGAGGTCGCGTATCTGCTTTTGTTTGGCGTGCTGCCTAACGAGCGCGACCTTACGAGCTTTTCGAGGCTCATCTCCGAATATCGCGAGCTGCCGCGCTATTTCACCGAGGATGTGATTATGCGCAATCCCTCGCCGAACATAATGAACAAGATGCAGCAAGCGGTACTTACGCTGTACAGCTGCGACAGCAATCCCGAGGACAAGTCTGCGGAGAGCGAGATGATCAAGGCTATCTCGGTTATCGCAAAACTCCCCGCTATCATGGTCGCGTCATATCAGGCACTGCGGCGGTTTTATCACAACGATTCGATGGTTATGCACCAGCTTATCAAGGAAGAGAGCCTTGCCGAGAGTATTTTGTCCACGCTGCGCGATGACCGCGCTTATACTCCCGAGGAGGCGAAGCTATTGGATCTGTGCTTAATGCTCCACGCGGAACACGGCGGCGGAAACAACTCCACGTTCACTTGCCGCACGGTGTCCTCATCCGGCACGGACGCTTATTCCGCGTATGCGGCGGCAATCGGTTCGCTTAAAGGTCCACGTCACGGCGGCGCGAACATCAAGGTTATGGAGATGCTCGAACACGTCAAGTCGGGCGTCAAGGACTGGGCGGACGATGACGAGGTAAGCGCGTATCTGCATAAAATCATTCGCCGGGAGGTCGGTGACAAATCGGGCTTGATTTACGGAATGGGTCACGCGGTGTATACGCTGTCCGACCCGCGCGCGGTGATCCTTAAAGACAACGCTATGAAGCTCGCGAAAGACACCGCGTTTGAGGCGGAATTTAAGCTGCTTGACAGCATTGAGCGTCTGACTCCCGCGGTATTCGCCGAAGAGCGCGGCGCTATCAAAAATATATGCGCGAATGTGGATATGTATTCGGGTTTGGTGTACAAGATGCTGCGAATCCCCGTGGAGATGTACACCGCGCTGTTCGCTTGTTCGAGAATGGCGGGTTGGTGCGCTCACCGTATGGAGGAAATGATAAACGGCAAGCGCATTATCCGCCCCGCTTACAAGGCTATCAATACCAATAAAACCTATATTCCTCTGGAGGAAAGATAATGAAAAAACAAGGCAAAATGCCACTTTTGATAATGATTTGCGGGATTGTGCTGTGCTGTGCGGCAAGGATTTTCGCGATTTTCCAAACGGATATGAACACGGGTTTTATCGTTCACGGAAAGTCGGTTCTCTGCAATGCGTTGTATTACGGAATACTGATCCTGACTACAGTCGGTGTTATGCTTACCGCAAAGCGCGGAGAAATTCTCGAATACACGGGATTTGCGAATTGGAAATCCAACGCGGTTGGTTTCGCAACGCTTATTCTGGCATTTGGAGCGGCATATGAGGGCATACGGGAGCTGAATGCTCTCTCGCCGTCTGTTTTCCTCGCAATTATGGATTTTGTTTTTGCGTTGGTGTTTGCCATAATCGCGTTCATAATCCTCGCACGCAAGGAAATCGGAGTGGGTATCGGTTTCTCGTACTCATTCGTCGGTATTTATTTTACAATTCGCGGAATCTGCGTTTTCAATTCACGAATGGCAATCGCAAGCATTCCCGAGTATCTGTTGGATATGCTTTGTATCGTCTGCGGAGCAATATTCTTTGTAATTCTTTCAAGATACCTTACGGGAAACGGCGGCTCGGGAAAAGCGGTCTGTTTCTGGGGAACGGCAACTGCGGCAATTGGCATATCACCCACAATCGGAGCGGCAGCGGCGAAGATTTTCGGCGCGGCGGAGCTTTCCGAGCGGATTACTTTCGGTTACAACACTGCGGAGCTGTTCTTCCAGACGCACACGGGCGATAACGCGTATATGATGACAGGCTTATATCTCGTGAACACTCTGTTGGGAGCTTTCGCGGCGGTTACCGTGACAGTCTTGCTGATCGGTAAAAAAGCTGAGAACACCGCCAAGGAAGTTGATGATAACATCAACGCTGAGGAAAGAGGTTCAACTTTATGAGGTTTGGGTCGGTTTATTTGGTGGTTCGGGACTTTGATAAATCCGTTTCATTTTATGAAAAGGTTCTGGATATGAAAGTAAGCGCAGTAAATGGAAAACGTTTCGCGATGTTCAATAATGAGGGGCTGAATCCGTGTTTGATGAGCGGATATTACGATGATCAAAACCGCTCCCGGGTAATCACAAAGGGTGATTATTGGGAAGTGTATGACAATCAAAGTAAAATCGCCGACAGCGCAAATAACCGAAAAGTATTTATAAATCTGTGTGTGGAAGACCTCCGTGCGGAGTATGAGCGAATAAAGGGCTTGGGAATAGCGGAGCAATTGACCCCGATTCGTTATATTGAGGTGTTTTCGCCGTATTGGTATTTTACGTTTATGGATCCCGACGGTAATCCGATTGAGATTGCCGGTGGGTATACGGAAATATAAGGAGCGTAATTATCATAAAAATTATGAAGAAACTGCTTATTGTTATAGCGTTCTGTCTGTTGCTGAGCGGCTGTTCGGAGGCTTCAATGGAGAACCTTCTTATGCCGCCGAAGATGTCCGAGGAGCAGAACGAAATTTATCAGGTGCTTGTAAACAGCGCTGGGAAGAACGTTAAACTGAAATACCCGAAGAGCGGCGACTATCGTTCCGCGTTTGTGGTTCGTGATATTGACAACGATCCCGGCGATGAGGCTATGGTGTTCTACGAAAGCAAGAATGTTCAGTCCGGAGAAAGCGCGCTGCGGCTCAAAATCCTTGACAAGAGCAACGGAAAATGGCAGGCAGTCTATGACCTCGCCTGTCCGGGCAGCGAGGTTGAAAGCATCAGCTTTGCGAATATGAACTCCTCGCGGCGTATTGACATTATCATTTGCTACACGCTGCTCGGCAAGACCGAGAAAGTGTTCTCGGTGCTGAACTACGCGGATAAAATCCCCGTGGAGCTTTATTCATCGCCGTATTCCATTCTCGAGGTCACGGATCTAAACGCGGACGGCGAGGACGAGCTGTTTGTTGTAAATCACGACAAAACAAACCAAATATCCACCGCAGCACTGCTTAAAAATACCGATGAGGGGTTCAAGAAGCTGTCTGAGCTGCAGCTTTCGCATATTGCGGCAGAATATCTTCGGGTCACCAAGGGTAAAATCAACCAAAATACCGAGGGAATTTTTTTGGATTATTCAATGGGCAAAAGCAACGGCGTCATTGGTGTGTCGTGTACAGATATATTTTACTGCTACGGAAACAATTTAGGGGGGCTGATGTGCGATGTACGTTACACAAATGAGTTAACACCCGAAATTTACAGTATGGATATCGACAATGACGGAATCATTGAAACAGCCAATACAAGAACGCTGCCCGGATATGAAACGCTTCCCGCCGAGGAGCAGCTTTATGTGGTGAGGTGGGTCGAGTGCGAAATGGTTGAAACCGGCGATGTAAGGCTCGACCATTACAGCTACTACTCGGGAAAATACCGATTCGCGCTGTTCTTTCCCGACCGATGGCAGGGAGTTGTTACAGCCGTTCCCAATTTCACGGATAATGAGATCGTTTTTATCTTGTATGACGAGAAAACGGGGCTGAATATCACACCAAGCACCGAGCTAATGCGCATTAGGGCGGTTGATAAGGACGATACCTCCGCCGTTGAGGCAATCAGAACGCAAAAGGAATTCAGACTGCTTGCCGAAAATGATGTAATGTCGTACTATATCAGCGAAACTACCGGCTATCGAACGGGCAAACTGGCTCTTACCGACAGCGAGCTTAAATACAATTTCATAATGCTGAAGTAGGTGATTTCATGAAACGAATATTAGTGGTTGAAGACGAAAATTCCATTCGTGATTTTGAGGTGATTAACCTCCGCCGCGCTGGATACGATGTAACCGATGTCGCAAGCGGAGAGGACGCTGTTGCGGAATATCGCAGGCAAGGCGGAAATTTCGATGTCGCACTGTTGGATATTATGATGCCCGGTATGGACGGCTTCGAACTGTGCCGCTGGATTCGCGAGCAGAGCAGCGATATCGGGATTATAATGCTCTCCGCGAAGAGCCAGGAGATGGATAAGGTTAATTGTCTGATGATTGGCGCGGACGATTATGTTACAAAGCCCTTTTCTCCCTCGGAGTTGGTGGCGCGTGTTGACGCGATTTATCGGCGCGTCAATGTCAGCCGTTCCCGCCGCGAGGAATCAAATGTGATTTCCTCCGGTCCGTTTACACTTGACTATCAGAAACGGACGCTTTACAGTCACGGGAAACCCGTGGATTTGACGCAGATTGAATACCATATCCTGGAATTTCTGATGAAGAACCGCAACTCCCCGGTGGACAGACTGTCGATTCTCAAACACATCTGGGGCGAGAATTATGTTGGCGAGGATAAGGTGATTGACGTGAATATACGGCGGCTGCGTATGAAAATTGAGGACGATCCCTCTACGCCGAAGTATATTCAGACTGTGTGGGGTTTTGGCTATAAATGGAACGGTTGAGCAGCTTTTTACACGCGCACGGCAAACAGTCCATCGCGCGGCGTTGGATGATGAACACTATGCTGGTTATCGTGATCGTTCTTATCACGGTGAATGTGTGCATATATTACCTCGTCAAGCAGTATTTTTACGGCTCGGCGGAGAGCTACCTCATCTCTGAGGCGAACGCCGAGGAAACGATTATGGCGAGGCTTTACGATGATTCCACCGTCAACTGGTCAACAGGCGTGCGGCAGATGATTGAGAATTTCGAGAAACGCGACCAGATTGAGATGATGTCCATAAATCAGAACGGCGAGGTATCGATGTCGTCAAGCGGATTCACACCCAAAGGTCCTATGGAGATGCCGGACTATGAAATGGCAAAAAACGGAGAGGACGGGCGCGGAGTGTTCATCGGCCGCGAGGGCGGCGAAAATATCATCGCGGTGACGGTTATGCTTTCACGACCGACCAGCAACTACGGCGCATTTCGGTTGGTGTCATCGCTGACGCTGTTGGACAGTCAGCTCTCTCGGATTATGTTTATCGCATTGGCAATAAGCGTGTTCGTGCTGCTTATCGCCATAATGATGGGATTGTATTTCGTCAAGTCAATCTGCGTGCCGCTTGCGAGGATAAGTTCTACCGCAAAGAAACTCGCTAAAGGTGACTTCTCCGAGCGAATCCCCGTGACATCTGGCGATGAAATCGGGCAGCTCTCAATGGCATTCAACGATATGGCGAACGATTTGGAGAACTCCGAACAGATAAAGAATGACTTCATAAGCTCCGTATCGCACGAGCTGCGCACACCGCTTACCGCTATCAAAGGGTGGAGCGAAACGTTGGCGATGGGCTACGACCCCGAAACATTCTCCAAGGGAATGAAAGTGATCACCGGAGAAACACTTCGTCTGGAGCAAATGGTTGAGGAACTGCTGGACTTCTCGCGGATTCAAAGCGGGCATTTCACGCTTCAGATGGCTGCAATAGATGTCATCGCCGAACTGGAGGACGCGCTTCTGCTTTATAATGACAAAGCCAAGAAAGAGCATAAAACGCTTTCTTACAATAACCCGGAGTTTATGTGCGCGGTAACGGGAGATAAAAGCCGATTGCGGCAGGTGTTCATAAATGTCCTCGATAATGCGGTGAAATACACCGAGGAGGGCGGACAAATCGATGTGATGGCGGAAAAAACGGACACCAATGTTGTGGTTATCGTGACGGATACGGGCTGCGGAATTGCTCCCGAGGATTTGCCGAAAATCAAACAGAAGTTCTACAAGGCAAATTCCACCAAGCGCGGCTCGGGAATCGGTCTTGCTGTGGCGGACGAGATAATCACGCTGCACGGTGGCTCCCTGGAGGCGGAAAGTAAGCCGGGCGTGGGAACGCGTATTACGATAGTGTTGCCGTTGACTTCCAAAAAAGAAAGGACAGACGATGAGTAAAAAAGATACCGGAAAAAAGACCACAGTCGGCGGTCAGGCGCTGATTGAGGGGATTATGATGCGCGGAGTTTCGGTGGCAGCGATGGCTGTGCGGAAGCCCGATGGCGATATCTACCTTGAGGAGTGGGAGCTTCCCGAGAAGAAGTGGTACAATAAAGCTCCGATTATCCGCGGGTGTTTTAATTTTATTCAGACGCTCCGCGAGGGATACTCTTGTATGAATAAATCTGCGGAGATCAGCGGAATCGGCGATGATGAGGAAGAAACCGCGTTCGACCGCTGGATGGTAAAAACCTTCGGCGAAAAGACCGCCACTAAAATCGTGGAGGGTATTGCGGGAATACTCACATTTCTGATGATTGTCGCAATGCTTGGGATTTTCCTGTTTTTGCCGAGCTTTTTGTTCGGACTTATCGAAAGAGCAGCGGGCGATGGCGCGGCGATTTGGAAATCCGCGTTTGAGGGTGTTATGAAGCTGCTGCTGTTTGTGGCATATATGGCGATTGTCGCGCAGATGAAAACGATGAAGCGCGTTTACGAATACCACGGCGCGGAGCATAAGACCATAGCGTGTTATGAGGCGGGAAAGCCGCTGACGGTGGAGAACATCAAGCCGATGCGGCGATTCCACCCAAGGTGCGGCACTAGCTTTATTATCATCACGCTACTGGTCAGCATTATCGTCTACTCGCTGATTCCGATAAAACCCGCCGAATGGTGGGGTATCTCCAACACCGCATTGGCGGCGTTGGTTCGCGTGGGAATCAAGCTGCCGTTCCTGCCGATCGTGGTGGGTATCTCCTACGAGCTGATACGGCTTGCGGGGCGGTATTCCAACATAGTCACGAAGATTTTCAGCGCTCCCGGAATGTGGATGCAGCGGCTCACCACACGCGAGCCGAACGCGGAACAAATCGAGGTCGCAATCGCGGCGGTAATGCCTTGTCTGCCCAAGGAAGGCGAGGACGATAACTGGTGATGGGGTGATGAGATGGGTGCTGAAATCAGCTTTACCAATCATATCCATATTTCAGACATAACGCATGAATTAGGTCCTTTGAAATTCATTGGGTTTAACGATTTAACTCCGGAAATACTCAACCGAATCGCCGAAGATAAGCGGGTTAAATGGGTTCAGATTGATAAGCCGCTGCCCGAGACCGCGTACCATACGATTGACGGGATTCTTGAACAGCGACCGGATTTGTACTTCCGAGTGTTCGGTATTGACGGAAACAATCACTTTGATTTGTCGGTTCTGGGATCGATGCCGCACCTTACAAATGTACGGATTGAGGCGCATCTTCGTGACGATAAGGACGCGGTAAACATTGAGTATCTATGCAAGTTGCCAAATCTGACGGGACTTCATCTGGATTTGTTTGACCGCCGCGATTATGGCTTTCTGGACGGTATTTCGCCGAATCTGGAGGAATTGATACTCAACATTGATGTGATGAGCGGCTCGGCAAAATATGACTGCGAACAGCTCCTTCGGTTTAAGAATCTGCGCTCGTTGTGGCTCGGAAAGAAAGCCAAAAAGCACCTGGAGCTAATCGCGGAGCTTCCGCAATTGAAATCGCTTTCTCTGTGCGGAATTAAGGTTGATAATTTTGACTTTCTTAGGGAAATTGGATTGGAGAAATTCGCGTTATTGCGGTGCGGAAGCTCCGATTTATCGGGACTTGCGGGGCTTGAAACCCTTAAAGAGCTTGAGCTTTGGCGAATTATGAAGCTGGAAAATATTGATTTTGTGTCATCGCTCACGAATCTTGAGGTGCTTAAGCTGCGGGATTTGAAGCATATCACGATGTTGCCGAATACGGACGGGCTGACAAAGCTCAGCAGAATTGTGCTTGACAATGTTCCGATTGACAGAGATTCGTTGGGTGAGCGCGAAAGGGCATTAGCAGCGATTTGAGGTGATTTTGTTGAGTGTTCGCGAAATTAATCATAATTATTCGTTAAAGAGAAATATTGTTTATCTCTTTACACAAAGACTTGAAATGGATGGTATTGAAAATGCCCGCTTCGAGGCGATAGAGTTGTTGGTCTGCGCGGGTGTGGACAGGACAAAGCTGTACACCGAACCTATTTCAAGCAGAGATCTCCCCACAGAGGTGCGGCGGCGTGCCGCCGAGATGTTGGGAAGGCGCTTGGATGGCGAGCCGCTTCAATACATTATCGGCGAGTGGCAATTTTACGGTCTGCCTTTCAAGGTGGGCGAGGGTGTGCTGATTCCGCGTCAGGATACGGAAACGCTTGTGGAAACCGCGCTTGAGTTTCTGAAAAATCGTCCGCCCGAACAGCGGCGGGTGTTGGATTTATGCGCCGGTACGGGTTGTATCGGAATTACGCTGGCAAAACTTGCCAATGCCGAGGTTTCTTGTGTGGAGCTTTCCGGAGCGGCATTTGGGTATCTTGCGGAGAATGTGCGGTTAAATGATGCGGAGGAGCGTGTTAAGCCGATTTTGGGAGATATTTTTGATTCGGAAATTCGCCGCGGATTGGGTGAGTTTGATTTGATTGCCGCGAATCCGCCATATCTTTCCGAATTCGATATGCAACATTTGCAGAAAGAGGTTTCGTTTGAACCGAAAATGGCTCTGTATGGCGGTTTGGACGGACTGGATTTCTATTGGTCGATTGTTTGTGAATATACGGCAAGCGTAAAAACAGGCGGCGCGATATTTTTTGAAGTCGGAGCGGGGCAAGCTTCCGAAGTCGCACGGATTCTCTCGGAGAGCGGATTTGAAACAAGTATTGTTAAAGATTTGTGCAAAATTGAGCGCGTAGTATGGGGAATAAAATCTCCGTAAATCCTTACGGAATTTGGGTACATATTTATTTTGGAGGACAAGACAATGGCAATGGATAAGAAAAAGGAAAAAAATACCAAAACGGCTGAGCGGATCGTTGACGCAGCGGAGAAGAAACGCGCTCTGCAAGCCGCGATAGCGCAGATTGAGAAGCAGTTCGGCGAGGGAACAATAATGCTGATGGGCGCGAATCAGAACCTGAACATCGAGCACGTTTCCACAGGTTCGTTGATGCTCGACCTCGCGCTTGGAATCGGAGGTTTGCCCAAGGGACGCATCATTGAGGTATATGGTGCGGAAAGCTCCGGAAAGACCACTCTGTGTTTGCACGCAGTCGCGGAATGCCAGAAGGCGGGCGGTGCGGCGGCATTCATTGATGTGGAGCACGCGCTCGACCCTGTGTACGCAAAGGCATTGGGCGTTGACGTTGACAATCTTCTTGTATCTCAGCCCGACACCGGCGAGCAGGCTCTGGAAATCATCGAAACGCTGGTTCGTTCGGGCGCGTTGGATATCGTGGTGCTCGACTCGGTTGCGGCGATGGCAACACAAGCCGAAATCGACGGCGATATGGGCGATGCGCACGTTGGCGTTCAGGCGCGTCTGATGTCCCAAGCGATGCGCAAGCTCACCGCAGCGGTTTCCAAGACCAACTGCGTAGCGATTTTTATAAACCAAATTCGTGAGAAGATTGGCGTTCTGTACGGAAATCCCGAAACCACACCGGGCGGACGCGCACTGAAATTTTACGCGTCCGTGCGCATTGACGTGCGCAAGGGAGAGCCGATAAAGAGCGGCAGTGAAGTCATCGGAAACCGCGTGAAATGTAAGGTCGTTAAGAATAAGGTCGCACCGCCGTTCAAGACAGCTGAGTTCGATATGCTGTTCGGCGAGGGTATTTCCAAGCTCGGAGAGATTATCGACTGCGCCGTGGAGTTCGATATCATCAAGAAAAGCGGCTCGTGGTTCAGCTATGACGGCGTGCGGATTGGTCAGGGCAAGGACAAGGTAAAGGATTTCCTCAAGGAGAATGCTCAGGTTTGCGATGAAATCGAACAAAAGGTTCGTGATGAGTTCCAGAAGAGGTCTGAAGCCGAACAAAAAGAAGAGGACAAGAACGATATTGTGCAAAATGACGAAAATTCGGATTCCAAGCCCGAGGAATCAGCTAAGCCGGAGAAAAAGACGAAATCCAAGAAAGCAAAGGCTGAAAGCGATAGCGGTGACGATGAATTTTCGGAGTTTTCTACCGAGGATTTTGAGTGATGGGAACATATTACCGCCGCCGCAAGGCAGAGCCGCTTGACGCGGCAGAATCGCTAAGCAGAGCGAAAAAACGCGCATTGTATCTGCTTGGTGAGCGTCAATACTGCCGAGGAGAGCTTTTGTGCAAATTGACGAAAACCTACGGTGCGGAAATCGCCGAAACCGCCGTGGATTACGTCTGCGAGCGGGGTTATGTCAATGATGAGGACTACGCGCCTCGTTTCGCGGAATATCTGATTACACGCAAGCATTGGGGGATTCGGCGGGTACGCGCGGAAATGCTCCATCGCGGTCTTGACAGGGAACTTGTAGAATACACTCTCGCGGATATTCCGACCGAGGAGCTAGATGAGGAGCTAACATCGCTTATAGAGCGGAAGTACAGCGATAAGATTCGGGATTTTGACGACCGCCGCAGAACTGTCGCCGCACTGGCGCGGCGAGGTTACGACTTTGGCGCGATAAAGCGGTGTATTGAATTTGTTGTGCAAAATGACGAAGATGAATTTGGTGAAATTGACGAATTGTGGGAGGATGAATAAATCTAATGTCTGAAAAAAGTGAAAATAATCAGTTGAAAGTGGCTGTGGTGTCACTTGGCTGCGCGAAGAATCAGGCTGACGCAGAGATGATAATGGCGCGGCTTCACAAGGCAGGATACGAGTTTGCGGAGGAGCCGGGACTGTCGGATATCGTGCTGCTGAATACCTGTGGGTTCATTACAGCCGCAAAAGAGGAAGCAATCGAGTGGCTTAACGAGTTAATAACGCTGAAAAACGAGGGTACAATAAAGTATATCGTGGTTACGGGCTGTCTGTCGGAGCGGTATCGTGAGGAGTTTGCGGCGGAATATCCCGAGGTGGACGCGATTGTCGGAATCGCCGAGTATGAAAGGATCTCCGAGATTTTCGTAAAAATGACGAATGGCGATCGTATCTGCGCGTTTGGGAAGAAAGAGGACCACACCATGGAGGGCGCGAGAATCCTCTCCACTATGCCACATTACGCGTATTTGCGAATCGCGGACGGCTGCGACAATTGTTGCACCTATTGTGCAATTCCGCAAATTCGCGGAAGATACCGCAGCAGACCGATGGAAAATGTTGTAAGCGAGGCGAAGTGGCTCGCAGAGCGTGGTGTGAAAGAAATCGTCATTATCGCCCAAGACACCACACGGTACGGTCTTGACTTGTACAACAAGCTGTCACTTGTGGATTTATTGAATGAGTTGTGCAAAATAGACAAATTAAAGTGGATACGTATTTTGTACGCGTATCCCGAGCGAATCACGGACGAGTTGATCGACTGTATCGCGAATCAGGAAAAAATTGTAAAATACCTTGATATTCCGCTTCAGCACTGCGATGGCGCGATTCTGAAACGTATGAACAGACGCGGAGACGAGCAATCTCTTCGCGAGCTGATCCACAAACTGAGAACGAAAATACCCGGAATAACATTGCGAACAACGTTCATCACGGGTTTCCCCGGTGAAACAGAGGAGCAGTTCAATCGCCTTGGTGAATTTGCACAAGAGTTGAAATTTGAGCGTATGGGCTGTTTCTCGTACTCCGAAGAGGAAAACACTCCCGCTGCGGCATTCGATGACCAAGTGGACGAGGAGGTTCGTGAACACCGCAAGGAAATTCTTGAGGAGCAGCAGGACACGCGTGTGGCAGAGCTGTACGAGTCGATGATTGGCGAGGAGACAGAGGTCGTTGTTGAGGGATATGACCGCTATCTGGAGCACTATTTTGGACGTTCGGCTATGTTCGCGCCCGAGATTGACGGAATGATTTACTTTACCTCGCAAAAGCAATTAAACATTGGTGATTTTGTACAAATCCGTTTCACGGACGTGCTTGACAACAATTTAATTGGTGAGGTACTGTAAAATTTTGCCCCGTGAATTTTAACTTTTTTTGGATAATGTGAGGTGGCTTTGGTGAATTTGCCCAATAAATTGACGCTTTTTCGCGTGATTATCGTACCTTTTTTCGTTTTTTTTATGTGCTTTTCCGCGATTCCGTATCGTTTCCTATATGCAACAATCCTGTTCGGATTGGCAAGTCTTACCGATATGTTGGACGGAAAAATTGCGCGGAAATACAATTTGATAACCGACTTCGGAAAGTTCCTAGACCCGCTTGCGGACAAGGTTCTCGTGGCGGCGGCACTGGTCTGCTTTATTGAGTTGAAGTGGACTTCCGCGTGGGTTGTCTTCGTCATTTTGACGAGGGAATTTCTGGTATCCGGGATTCGTTTGGTAGCCGCTTCCAGCCCCAAGAAAGCTGTAATCCCGGCAAACATCTGGGGTAAGCTCAAGACTGCTGTAACGATGGTTTCGATGGCGGTAATTCTTGTTCTGGCAGTGCTTTGCGAGGATTTTGGGATAATCGGCGGCGACTTCCCGATTCAGATAATACGCGATGTTTTGATGTACCTCACAGCATTGCTGACAGTTATTTCCGGCGTGATTTACGTATATGATTACCGTGAGTTTATTGATCCGAAAAAGTGATTGTGCAATTTGCACAAAGAAAGGAATTGTTTATGAGCGATAAAGTTTTTAACCAGAATCTGGAAGATCGCGTCCCCGATCAACAGATGCTTATGGCGCAGCTGCTGTTTAGCGAGAAACCAGATCTGGCAGGCGAGGACGCACTTAAATCGGCTCTGGAAGCCAATTTAGGTAAGATTGAGATTGTCGGCGGTAAAACATCCGATGGTCCGGCGATGTTTGCCGTACAGAAGCTCAAGGCTGTGTTTGAGGACGTTCCGCAAGGGATTCCGGTGCTGGCGTGTATAATGGAGCCGACCGAGTTCAAATCCGATGGAATTGATGAACTTCAACGCAGTCAATTCTGGGATTTCCCCGATGGTGCGCAAAAAATTGATGAGTTCAAATATTGCGTGAACATCTTCAATTTTTACGGCTCGGCGCTGCATTACCAAGAGCAGGCGGAGCTGCTGCTGGCGCAAGTTGACGCGGCTTTGAAGTGTTACCCGAAATGTGAGGGGATCTATGTTATTGGCAGCGGAAAGCTGACTACTCCCAGGGATTTCGAGGATTCAAAGCGTTTTGACCTTGCGGGAAGATTCATACGGCTTGCGGTTAATGCACGTTTCTTTACGATTCAAGGTACGGAGGACGACGCAATCGTTGACACGATCGGTTTTCATATGTTCCGCGAGCCCGATGTGCAGCTGCACTTCCGCGGCATTAACCCGAACTATGCGGTGAGATATGTCTACAATATCGCGAGTTACCAGTTCAGCAACGGCTTTCCGATTGCTGCGGGCGACACCGTTGACAGTATGGACGAGAACGGAAATATGCAGTGGGAGCCGCAGTGGCGCACACAGTACGAGGAGTCGCTTATACAGCCGATTCGAGTGGTTTTGGACGTGAATTGCGGCGAGTTTGCGGCGGGAACGCGCGATTGAAGCGGAAAGGGGATTCAAAATGACGTGGAGCGGTGTCAGGAAACGTCTTGAGGAGGATTTACTTGCAGAATGTCTGCGCGGGCGGATACAATATTTCTGTACCTCTTACAGCAAGTACTTTGACCACAATGGGCGCGTAGCGGTGCGGTTTGACGGGCGCGAGATTTTCAAGAGCGATTATTCCGACTTTTACGCGGGATACGATATGCACGACATTAAACTGCGGAAATTCAAAGGCAATAAGCGTTGGAAAATGGCTTATAATGCGGCTTTGCACGATGGACATTTCGATCAGAAGTGCTTTTACAGCGCATATCGGGAGTTTAACATTCACTCAATTTCCGAAAGTCTGAACAGCGAAAATGCTATTGTCAGAATGTTGGCAATTCTTGACAGACGTGTTGGAAAAAGACAATTGTTGAAACTTGTTGATAAAGTTGACAAAGAACCCGAATGGCTAAGGCAATTCTACATAATCCGCCTTGAGGGCGAGGGAATCCGATTATGAAAAAATACCCACCAAAATTTTGTGGTGGGTATTGCATTTTCCAACTTTATGTGGTATAATGATATATATTATGTTAGATTAGGGTGAAAAAATGGCAAAAAAATCCAATTATAATGACTTAAAATCGCTGAAAGGTCCTGACCAGGTTCGGCTCAGACCCGCGGTTATATTTGGTTCGGACAGCATTGACGGCTGTCGGCATTCGGTTTTCGAGATAATTTCCAACTCCATTGATGAGGCGCGCGAGGGCTATGGAAAGCAGATCGTTATCACGCTTCACAACGATAAGTCGATAACTGTTGAGGACTTCGGGCGCGGAATCCCGATTGACTATAACCAAGGCGAGGAAAAATACAACTGGGAGCTGGCGTTCTGCACGCTCTACGCAGGCGGAAAGTATGACAACAATTCGGGCGAAAACTACTCCTACGCGCTCGGTCTGAACGGTCTGGGATTGTGCGCAACGCAGTTTGCTGCGGAATTTATGGAGGTCGAGAGCTGCAACGGGCAGTGGATGTACACATTGCGGTTCGAGAAGGGGTTCAACGTCACCGAAAATGAAAAGGGATTTGTTCGGTCAAAATGCACAAAAACCGGCACGAAAATCCATTGGCGACCCGATTTGGAAGTGTTCACCGATATCGATGTCGGCGCGGAATATCTCGATGATATGCTTCGCCGTCAAGCGGTCGTGAACGATGGCGTAGAATTTTTGCGCCGAATCGAGGACGAATTTGGTAATTTTGACGAAAAAACGTTTTGTTACGCAAACGGAATTTTTGACTACTTGAAAGAGTCGGTCGGCGAAAATTCGCTTACTACGCCGCAGTATTGGCAGACGCAGCGTCAAGGGCGCGACCGCGAGGACAAGGACGAATATAAGCTCAAGATGAACGTTGCGTTCACGTTCTCGAAAGAAATGCACTTTGTTGAACATTACCACAATTCCTCGTGGCTGGAGCACGGCGGAAGTCCCGAGGACGCAATGAAAAAGGCATTCCTTTCACAGATTGACAGCTACCTGAAAAGCAACAACAAGTACAACAAGGGCGAAAAGTCCGTGAAGTGGGATGATGTCGCGGATTGCTTAGTGTTTGTATCGTCTAACTTCTCAACTCAGGCGAGCTACGCGAATCAGACGAAAAAGGCAGTCACGAACGCGTTTATCAAGGACGCGATGACGGATTGGCTCAAACACCAGCTTGAGGTGTACTTCATTGAAAATCCCGATGAGGCGGTGAAAGTCGCCGAGCGCGTGTTGGTGAACAAACGCTCACGCGAGAATGCCGAGAAAGTCCGCTCGTCCAGCATTGCGAGCCTTACCGCGAAGATCGATCTAACCAACCGTATCGACAAGTTTGTGGACTGCCGAAGCCGCGATGTCAGCCGCCGCGAGGTATATATTGTGGAGGGTGATTCCGCGCTTGGCTCGGTTAAATTGGCTCGTGACGCGGAGTTTCAGGCGGTTATTCCCGTGCGCGGCAAGATTCTGAACTGTTTGAAGGCAAGCTATGACAAAATCTTCAAATCGGAAATAATTACCAATTTGATAAAAGTTCTCGGCTGTGGAGTTGAGGTGAAGTCAAAGTCCAATAAAAACCTCAATTCGTTCAATATTGAGAATTTGCGTTGGAATAAGGTGGTAATTTGCACCGATGCGGACGTGGACGGATTCCAGATCAGAACATTGATTCTCACGATGATTGAGCAGCTCTGCCCAACCCTCATCGAGCGTGGATATGTCTATATCGCCGAGTCGCCGCTTTACGAAATAAACAGCGGCAAGGATACGTATTTTGCGTATACCGAAGCTGAAAAGACCAAGATATTGGGTATGATCGGCGACAAGAAATACAATATACAGCGGTCGAAAGGACTTGGCGAGAACGATCCCGATATGATGTCGCTGACAACGATGAATCCCGAAACGCGGCGCTTGATCAAAGTCACGCCGACCGACCCGGAGCGCACCAGAGCGATGTTTGACGTGCTCCTGGGCAACAATCTCGAGGGGCGCAAGGAGTTCATTCGTAAAAATGGCAACAGGTATCTTGATACTGCCGACATCAGCTAAAAATCCACATTCTGGATATTACGGAGAGTATTGAAATTGAAGAAAAAGCAACCGAAAAAAAGTGAAAAAAACGCGGTAAACGCGTATATAGAGGGTTCGGGAAAGGTCGTTGAAACCGATATTGTAAGCACTCTCGAAGAGAATTATATGCCGTATGCGATGAGTGTTATTGTGTCGCGTGCGTTGCCCGAGATTGACGGATTCAAGCCCTCCCACCGCAAATTATTATACACAATGTATAAAATGGGATTGCTGACGGGTGCACGGACAAAATCTGCGAACATTGTTGGGCAGACAATGCGTCTGAATCCGCATGGTGACGCGGCAATCTACGAAACAATGGTGCGGTTGGCGCGCGGAAACGAGGCGCTGCTGCACCCATATGTTGATAGCAAGGGCAACTTCGGAAAGTCGTATTCACGCGATATGGCGTATGCCGCGAGTCGTTACACCGAGGCGAAGCTGGAGTCTATCAGCGCGGAATTGTTCGCCGAAATTGATAAGGACGCGGTGGATATGATGCCGAATTACGACAACTCCACGACCGAGCCGACGCTGTTCCCTGTGCGGTTTCCCGCGATATTAGTCAATTCTAACTTCGGATTGGCGGTTTCAATGGCGAGCAACATCTGCTCGTTCAATTTGAGCGAGGTGTGTGAAACAGCTGCTGCACTCATCAAAAATCCGCAGCATAATGCGCTTTCCACGCTCAAAGGTCCTGACTTTCCGGGCGGCGGGTACATTATTTATGACGAGACCGAGCTGGAAAAGATTTACAAAACAGGTGTTGGTGCGGTTAAAGTCCGCGCGAAATACAATTTTGATAAGGAAGCGCGTTGCATCGAGGTCACGCAGATCCCCCCCACGACAACGGTTGAAGCGATTTTGGATCGCGTTGTTGACTTGGTAAAAGACGGAAAAATCAAGGAAATTTCCGATGCACGCGATGAAACGGATTTAAGCGGTTTGAGGCTCACTTTCGACCTTAAAAAGGGTTACGACCCCGATGCGGTAATGTTGAAGTTGTTCAGATTGACACCATTACAAGAAAATTTCAACTGCAATTTTAATGTACTGATAGCCGGAACACCGCGTGTAATGGGCGTTTACGAGATTCTCAGCGAGTGGACGTACTTCCGCCGCGAGTGTGTGAAACGGCGTATATACTTTGATTTGAGCAAAAAGCGTGAAAAGCTACACTTACTGCTTGGCTTGAAAACAATTCTCGCGGACATCGATTACGCAATCAAACTGATTCGTGAAACCGAGGAGGAGTCCGAAGTCGTTCCGAATCTGATGATCGGGTTCGGTATTGATGAGCCGCAAGCGGAATATGTTGCGGAAATCAAGCTGCGGCATATCAACAGGGAGTACATCCTTAAAAGAACTCAGGAAACCGATAGTTTAACTTCCGAAATCCAAGAAATGGAAGAAGTGCTGAATAATCCCAAGAAAATTGATAAGGTAATTATCAATGAACTTAACGAGATTGCGGAAAAATATCGTCAGCCGCGGAAAACAATGTTTATTTACGACCTCCAAGAAGAGGTTGAAATTGAGGAAGAACAGCCGGAAGGGTATCCTGTGAACGTTTTCTTTACGCGCGAGGGATATTTCAAGCAGATCACACCGAAGTCGCTGCGTATGTCGAGTGAACAAAAACTCAAGGAAAATGACGAGATCGTGTTCTCGTCAGAGGTATCCAGCATTTCTGATTTGTTGTTTTTCACCAATAAGCATCAGTGTTACAAGGTGAAATGTAGTGATTTTGCCGAAACCAAGGCATCGGTGATGGGTGATTATATTCCCGCAAAGCTCGGAATGGACGAGGGCGAGCTGCCGATTTTTATGGCGGTTACCGAAGATTATTCCCAGAATCTGGTTATTTTCTTCAAGAACGGAAAGTGCGCGAAGGTTCCTCTTTCGTCATTTTCCACAAAGACACGTAGAAAGAAGCTACAGAATGCATTCTCAAGTCTTTCCGAAGTGGTTGGAATGTTTGTGGTTCCCGAGGACTGCGACTTCATTCTAAAGTCCGCAGCGGGTAAGGTAATCCTGTTCAATACGGCTCTGGTACTAGCCAAATCCACACGTGATACCCAGGGTGTTCAAGTAATGCGGTTGACTAAGACCGAGCTGGCATCTGTGCAAATTGCACAAAACGTACAGATCGAGGACATTGAGAGATTCAGAATCAAGACTATCCCCGCAGCGGGCATAGTTTTCGATGATGATATTGATCAATTTAAGCTGATGTGAGAATTAAAAGGAGGACGTTTATGTTAAGCGACATCGAAATTGCACAGCAGGCGAAAATGAAGAAGATTGGTGAAATTGCACAAAAATTAGGTGTTTCCGATGATGAAATCGAGCCATATGGACATTATAAGGCAAAACTTTCACAAGAATTAATTAACAGAGTTAGTGAAAATGCCGATGGAAAGCTGATTCTTGTTACGGCAATTAATCCGACTCCTGCGGGCGAGGGAAAGACTACTACTTCGGTAGGTCTTTGCGAGGGTATGAATAAAATCGGAAAAAAAGCGTGTCTGGCACTGCGCGAGCCATCTTTGGGTCCCGTTTTCGGCATTAAAGGCGGTGCTGCGGGCGGCGGATACGCACAGGTCGTTCCCATGGAGGACATTAATCTGCACTTTACGGGCGATATGCACGCTATAACCGCCGCGAACAACCTACTCTGCGCGATGCTTGACAACCATATTCAACAAGGGAACGCGCTGAATATTGACGTTCGCCGGATTTTGTTCAAGCGTTGTTTGGATATGAACGATCGCGCGCTGCGGAATTGCGTTATCGGAATGGGCGGCAAGGCAAACGGTGTGCCGCGTGAAGACCATTTTCAGATAACCGTGGCGAGTGAAATTATGGCGATTTTGTGTCTGGCAAATGATTTGGACGACCTCAAGCTGCGGCTCGGCAACATTCTGGTTGCGTTCACGAATGACGGCAAACCTGTTTACGCACGCGATTTGAAAGCGGTTGGAGCAATGACCGCTCTGCTCAAGGACGCCATCAATCCGAACCTCGTTCAGACGTTGGAAAACAACCCCGCAATCATTCACGGAGGACCTTTCGCGAATATCGCGCACGGCTGTAACTCTGTTCGCGCGACCAAACTCGCACTGAAATTGGCAGATTATACCATAACTGAGGCAGGCTTCGGCGGCGACCTCGGCGCGGAAAAATTCTTTGATATAAAGTGTCGTCAGGCAGGTCTGAAACCCGATTGTGTGGTGCTTGTGGCAACAATTCGCGCGTTAAAGTACAACGGCGGCGTGCCGAAGTCCGAGCTTACGAAAGAGGATGTAAACGCGCTCAAGGAGGGCATTTGCAACCTCGGCGTGCACATCGAAAATATGCACAAATTCGGCGTTCCCGTGGTTGTGGCAATCAACCATTTTGCAACTGATACCGATTCGGAGATCGAAGTTGTTCGTCAATATTGCCAAAAATTCGGCGTAAAAGTTGCGTTTTCTGATGTTTTTGCACAAGGCGGAGATGGAGCAATAGAGCTTGCGAACGCTGTTTGTGAAACAATTGAGCAGTGTTCCGGCTGTCAGACGAATTTCAAGCCGCTTTATGATGTGAATCTCTCAATTAAGGAGAAACTGGAAATCGTTGCCAAGGAAATCTATCGTGCAGACGGTGTAATTTACAGTGCTAAAGCGGAAAAGGCAATCAAGGAAATTGAGGAGCTTGGTCTGGATAAAGTTCCCATCTGTGTTGCAAAGACGCAATATTCACTTTCCGATGACCCACTGAAACTCGGAAGACCCGAAGGGTTCAAAATCTCGGTGAGCGATGTTCGGGCAAGCTCAGGCGCAGGTTTTGTGGTTGTCTACACGGGCGACATTATGACAATGCCCGGACTGCCCAAAATTCCGTCTGCGGAGGGCATTGACGTCACCTCAAGCGGTGTTATTTCCGGTCTGTTCTGATGGAATTTTGCACAAAAAGCGAGTTAGAAACTCGTCAATTTGCACAAGCGGTTGGTGAGCGTCTAAATCCGGGAGATGTTATTCTTTTCACCGGAGATATGGGCGCGGGCAAAACTGCATTTACAAAGGGTTTAGCGGAGTTTTTCGAGGTTTCTGACGAGGTGACAAGTCCAACCTTTGCACTTGTTCATGAATACGCAGGTAGAGTGAATTTGTTCCATTTCGATCTGTATCGTCTTTCGGGTTTTGATGATTTATATGCAACGGGATTCTTCGATTATCTCGACCGCGGTGGGATTTTGGTGGTTGAGTGGAGTGAGAATATTCCGGAGTTGGAACAGGAATTAGAAAATGTTGTCAAAATCTCGGTGGAGAAGCTCTCTGAAAATGAGCGTAAATTTATTGTGACTGGAAAATATTTCGACTAGTTTCTTGATTTGTGCATTTTGCATAAATCCGTTGGGAGATGGTTTGATGGTTCTGGGGATTGACAGTTCCGCAATTACGGTAGGATGCGCGATAACTGACGGCGACAAGATCGTTGCCGAGGAGTATCTGAATATCGCTCACACGCATTCCGAAACGCTTTTACCGATGATTAAGAGCGTTTTGAATAATGCGGGGATTGGTCTTGCGGATTTGGATTATGTTGCCGTTTCCGGCGGTCCGGGTTCGTTTACGGGGCTTCGGATTGGGATTTCCTGCGTAAAGGGACTCTGCGATGGCATCGGAATACCGTGTGTGAGCGTTTCAACGCTGGAGACAATCGCATACAATTTTGTGCAAATTGACGGAATAATTTGTGCGTGTATGGACGCGCGCTGCAGGCAAGTCTACAATGCATTGTTCCGTTCGGAAAATGGTGTTATTATGCGGATTTGCGAGGATCGTGCGATAACAATTGATTCGCTTTTGGATGAGCTTTCCAATCTGAACGAACGTATAATCCTTGCGGGTGATGGCGCGGAGTTGGTTTATCGAAACACGGACGGGAAATATACGCTCGCGCCGCCCGTACTGCGGTTTCAGCGGGGAAGCGGAATTTGTTTCGCGGCTGAGAAATCCCCCAAAATACGTAGTGAATCGTTAATGCCAAGCTATCTTCGACTTCCGCAGGCGGAAAGAGAAAGGTTGTCAAAGTTGAAATGATTCGTCAAAATGCACAATGTGCAAATTGCACAAATGCGTTACAAACTTCCCAAAAATACAAAATACCTATTGACATAACCCAAATTGTGGTGTATAATATATAATATATTTGTAATTTAACGGGGGCTGTAAAATGAGAATCGCGATTGGCTGCGACCATGCCGGATATAACCTTAGAACGCTTGTTCAGCAGTATTTGTGGGAAAATAATATTGAATTTGACGACTGCGGATGCTTTGGCGAGGTTTGCGACTATGCGGACATTGCCAAGCTCGTTTGTAAGCGGGTTCAGGAAAAGAAAGATGATTTTGGAATCCTTATTTGCGGAACGGGAATCGGAATGTGTATGTCCGCAAATAAAATGAAGGGCATTCGCGCCGCGCTTTGTACGGACGTTTACTCGGCGAAATGCACAAGAGCTCATAACGATGCGAATGTTTTGTGCCTTGGTGCACGTGTGTTGGGCGCCGGAATGACCCGCGAGATACTTGATGTGTTTTTCAATACGGCTTTTGAGGGCGGAAGACACGTTGTCCGTATTAAAAAGATGATGGAATTGGAGAGTAAATGATGGAAAATTTTGACAATGTAATTGTTTGCGATCACCCCCTTGTTCAGCATAAAATTTCGCTTCTGCGCGACAAGAATACCGGTTCTAAGGAGTTCCGTGAGCTTGTTCATGAAATTTCGATGTTCATGTGCTACGAGGCAACGCGCGATTTGCCGCTTAAAGATGTTCAGATTCAGACACCGCTGGGTGAACTTGCCAACTCAAAGGTCATTAGCGGACGCAAGGTCGCGTTTGTGCCGATTATGCGCGCTGGGCTTGGAATGGTTGATGGTGCGCTTGCGCTTGTTCCTACCGCGAAGGTGGGACACGTTGGAGTTTATCGTGACAAGACGACCGATGGAGCTGCGGCATCGGACTATTACTGCAAATTGCCCGTTGACATCGCGAACCGCGAAGTCATTATACTCGATTTGATGCTGGCAACGGGAATGACTGCCGTTAAGACTGTGGATATTGTGAAAAAGGCAGGGGCGAAAAACATCAAGTTTATGTGCGTGCTGACTTGTCCGGAGGGCATAAAGGCGCTCCACGACACTCATCCCGAAGTTCAGATTATTTGTGGTGCGATTGATTCCGCGTTGAATGAAGAGCTGTATATCGTACCGGGAATCGGTGACGGCAGCGATAGATTGTTTGGTACAAAGTAACAAAGTTTAGGCGACTTTTTTGTTCAAATCCACAAACATTTCCTTTTCTGTAAAATGTACTTGACATTTCAATGAAAAAGTGATATAATGTTCTAATGAAACCTGTGAGCAGAGATAGTACATCGTGCCAATGCTTTTCAGAGAGCCGATTGTAGTGTGATTTCGGCAAGTATGCGCGATGGAATGGGTCTGCGAGGGCAATCTGAACCTCCGATGAACTCTTCGGGGCAGTAGGGGCGACGTTTTGCGCGCGTTAAGCGTTTTGAGTGCGTTTTTGTGCATTTTGCATAAAGGCGAATTTGGGTGGTACCGCAAGACTTGTCTTGTCCCAATTTACGGGGCATTTTTTTTGCTCAAAATTAAAATTGGAGGTTTATTATGAGAAAAATTTTGAAAGTTTTAGCGGCGGCACTTGCAGTTTCCGCTATGGCATTTTCTTTCGGAGGGTGTGGAAATAATACGGGATCCGGCGGTGAAAGCAGTCAGCCAAACAATTCTTCGAGCAATAGTAACTCATCGGACGATTCTACAAGCGGCGATAAGCTGAAAATCGGTGTCGTTCAGTTTGCGGCTCACCCTTCGTTGGATAACTGCTACAATGGAATTGTAAAGGGTCTGGAAGAAAGTGAGTATGCAGGAAAGTATACCATTGACTTGCAAAACGGTCAGGAGAGTACCGAAGCGTGTGACGCAGCTGCCAAGAAGATGGTTGCAGCAAATTACGATATGATTTTCGCTATTGCGACTCCGGCAGCAGTTTCAACGTATGCGGCGGCTAAGGACAACGATATTCCCGTGATTTTCTGTGCGGTCTCCGATCCCGTTGAGGCGGGGCTTACAGAGAGCTTTGACGCGGGTTTTGAGAATTGTGTCGGTACTTCGGACGTTCTTGAGCTTGACAAGCAAGTTGATTTGATAAAGTCTATGCAGCCTGATGTGAAGCGGCTTGGCGTGCTTTACACTACAACCGAAGCAAACTCGATTTCGCAGCTTAGAAAGTTGAAGGAGATTTGCTCCGGGGTGGGAATCGATGTTGTTGAACAGGGTGTTTCCGGGTCGGCGGATATTCCTCAAGCGGCTGCGGATCTGGCTTCAAAGGTGGACGCAATAAATAATTTCACCGATAACAATGTTGTAAGTAACCTATCCGTTTTGCTGGAAAAGGCGAATGAAGCGAATGTTCCTGTGTATGGTTCAGAGGTTGAGCAGGTTAAAAATGGCTGTATGGCGTCGATATCGATCGATTATGTAGAGCTTGGCAGAAAAACCGCGCAAATGGGCGTTGAGGTTATGAACGGTAAAAAGTGCTCTGAAATGTCTGTACAAAAGATTTCTGAGGGAACGCCCGTTGTCAATACCGAGGTGATGGAAAGATTTTCTATTGAGCTTCCGGACAGTTTTTCCAACGCAGAGAAAGTTACCACTAACGATTGATTCGCGCAATAATTCGCAAAAGGAGCGAATATGGGAGAGTTCGTAAATTATTTGATATTAATCGCGGAAGAGGGATTGATGTATGCATTGCTTGCAATGGGAATGTACATTACCTACAGTATCCTTGATTTCCCCGACCTGTCTGTTGATGGAACATTTCCTCTTGGCGCAGTGCTGACAGGCGTGCTTATAATCCATGGCGTGAACCCGTGGCTGTGCTTGGTGATTGCGTTTGCAGCCGGTATGGCGGCAGGAATGCTCACCGGGCTGATGAATGTAAAGCTCAAAATTATCCCGTTGTTATGCGGAATTATTATGTATACGGGAATGCTCTCAATAAATCTTGTACTCATTAAATTTGGTACGGGCGGCTCCGCGATTGCTTCGTTCTTTACAAAAAATACAATTTTTAACAGCTCTTTGGCGACTGTAATTCCGAAGTCCGTGGGTGGATTTACACTTCGAGCCGTATTTATTTCACTAATTATTGTGGTCGTGTGTAAAATCCTTTTGGACTTGTACCTCAAAACGAAAAACGGATTGCTGCTTCGCGCAACGGGTGACAATGAGCGATACACCACTATGTTGGGTAAAAATTCCGGAACGATCAAGATATTGGGGTTAATGCTAGGAAATGGGTTCGCAGCACTGGCAGGCTCGGTTATTGCGCAGAGAAAAGGCAGCGCAGACCAGCAGATGGGTGTTGGAATGGTAGTTTTAGGGCTTGCATCGGTTATAATCGGTATCAGCGTGTTCAGACGTGTGAAAATTATGAAGGGAACAACGATGGTAATTCTTGGAAGCATCATCTATAAGGCCGCTTATCAGATCGTTCTGGCGCTTGGTGTACCTACCGATTGGAACAATCTGATTAAGGCACTGATTTTCCTGATTGCGCTGATTATTGGAGGAACAAAATTCCAGGCTTTGTTCATAAAATTGTTCAAATCACCGAAAAAACGAGAAAAAGATGTTGAAGTCACATAATTTTTTCTGTGACTGTTGACAATTCTTTTTGTAACATTTTGTGTACTTTTAACAAAAGGGTGTGATTTTACGCTTTCTTTGAACAACATTTGTAAAGTGTTCAATAGGGGAACTGTTGATGAAAACAGGTTGTTTTCAAACTTCAATTTGTCCATTGACGATCACGAATTTATTTCCGTCATCGGATCGAACGGAAGTGGCAAAACCACACTTCTGAACCTGATTTGCGGAACGATGACACCTGACATCGGCACTGTGATGTTTGGTGGTGAGAACATCACCTCGATGCCGGAATTTAAGCGTGCGCGGCGGATTGGTCGCGTGCTTCAGGATCCGAAAATGGGAACCTGTCCGAACCTTACAATCCTCGAAAATCTGGCACTTGCGGAGAATAAAAACCGCAAATTTAATTTTGCGAGGGCGGTAAACAAGCACCACGAGGAACACTTTCGGACAATGCTTGAGAGTTGCGGAATGGGGTTGGAAAACCGTATGGGCGTGCTCGCAGGTTCGCTTTCGGGTGGGCAGCGGCAGGCACTTGCTCTGATAATTGCGACAATGACGGACATCGATTTATTGATTCTGGACGAACATACCGCCGCGCTCGATCCCAAGTCCTCGGAAATTCTTATGCAAATTACACAAAAGGTTGTTTCCGAAAAGAAGCTGACCACCTTGATGGTCACTCACAATCTGCGTTATGCGGTTGAATATGGCTCCAGGCTTGTAATGATGCATAGCGGTGAGGCGGTTATGGACATCTGCGGTGAGGAAAAAAAGCAGCTTTGTGTGGAAGATATTTTGGATAAGTTCAATAAAATTTCCATTGAATCGGGCAATTAAGTTGACATTGGGAGCAAATGCTCCCATTTCTTTTGTGCAAATTATATAAAGGTGAAGTAATGGATAAATTTGATATTTTGAAAGAGTATTTTGGATATGAATCGTTTCGAAATGGGCAGCAGAAGATGATTGACGGCATTCTGGAGGGGCGTGACTGTCTCGGAATAATGCCGACGGGATCGGGAAAGTCATTGTGCTTTCAGATTCCCGCGATGCTGCTGAATGGGACAACCATCGCAATTTCTCCTCTTATTTCGCTAATGCGCGACCAAATAAACTCGTTAAATCAGTGTGGTATTCCGGCGGTTTGTATAAATAGCACAATTTCCGAATATGAAACTGTTGAAATCTACCAAAAAGCGCGTGCTGGTGCATACAAAATCATCTATGTCGCGCCCGAAAGGTTGCTGAATCCGCGATTTCTAAATTTATGCAATGATCTTACAATTCCGCTTGTTGCAGTTGATGAGGCGCATTGCGTATCGCAGTGGGGACAGAATTTCCGTCCGTCATATCTGGATATTCCGAAGTTTGTGCAAACTGCACAAAGGCGTCCGGTGGTTGCGGCATTTACTGCGACAGCGACTGAGGCGGTAAAGCGTGATATTATCCGAATTTTGGCTCTGCAAAGCCCTTTGACGGTGATGACCGGCTATGACCGACCTAATCTTTATTTTGAGGTACGAAAGCCCGATGACAAAGACGCGGAGCTCCTTAAGGTACTGAAAAATCGTTCCGGGAGCACGATTGTGTATTGTATGACAAAGCGTACAACCGAGGATGTTCACAGAATGCTGCTCATAAACAACATTTCTGCGGGACTGTATCATGGCGGGCTTTCGGCAGAGGAGCGCTCGGCAGCACAGGAGGATTTCATTTTTGACCGCGTGAACGTTATGGTCGCCACAAATGCCTTTGGAATGGGAATCGATAAGTCGAATGTTTCACTTGTAATACATTATAATATGCCGCTGGATTTGGAGAGCTACTACCAAGAGGCGGGGCGCGCCGGGCGAGATGGTTCAAATGCGCGCTGCATAATGCTTTATAGCCCATCTGACATAAAAATGGCGCGGTATCTGATTGAGCGGTCCGGGTCCGCGGGAGCGAGTGAAAAGGAGCGTGAAAAGCTTCAAAAGTGCGCTGTTACGCGGCTCCATAGTATTATCGATTACTGCAAATCCAAGAAGTGCCTACGCGCGAATATCTTGAATTATTTCGGCGAAAATACCAAATCCTCGTGCGGAAATTGTTCAAATTGCATAAAAGGTGAGAAACTCGAAGATATTACAATTGAAGCTCAAAAGATTTTATCCTGCATTTTCCGTGTAAATCGAAACGAGTTAAACGCAGATATTGAGGAGATATGCAAGATTCTGCACGGCGATGCTGCAGATGATAGATTCCGTGGGCTTTCAACATATGGGATAATGTCTGAAACTTTGTTACATCGCATTGGTCAAATTGCCCAATTTCTTTCAACAGAGGGATATTTTGAAGCCTGCAAGCCCAACGGACACTGTATACTGACCGATAAATCCGATGAGTTTATAAAGTCCGGAAGTACCTTAATGATGCGGGTTAAGCGTGATCCCGGAAAGAAATCCGACAAGATGGCTGACATTCCCAACCCGGAACTGTTCGAGCGTCTGTCAAGACTTCGCAAAGAGCTTGCGGATTCGCTTGGGATACCGGCTTATGTGGTGTTCCATAACTCATCGCTGATTGGAATGTGTGCAATATTACCAACAAATATTGACGAGTTTTTGAGGGTAGAAGGCGTAGGAATCCTTAAAGCCGAGCGTTACGGAAGGAAATTTTTGTCAGAAATCGTTGAATACCTTAATACTCGACCAAAAAGCGATTGAGGCGCGAAATTTGTGTAAAATCACGAAAATCACTAAATGTGGAAAAGCCCCTTGACGTGTGGAACAAAATATGGTATAATTTATTTATATCAATCAACAAAGGGATGTTTTTAATGATTACCGTCATCAAAAAAGATAACACAAAAGAGGCTTTCAATGTTCAGAAAGTTGTAAATGCTGTGAATAAATCGGCAACTCGGGTTATGTACAAATTTTCGCCCGAGGAGCTTAATTTTATCTGCAAATTTGTTACGGATAGAGCCTTGGAAACGCAGCGTGATGAGATCACCATTGCGGAAATGCACAATATCGTTGAGAGCGCGTTGGAGGAAACCAACTGTTCGGTCGCTAAAAGTTACAAGGATTATAGGAATTATAAACAAGATTTTGTCCATATGTTGGACGAAGTTTATGTAAAATCACAATCGATAATGTACATCGGCGACAAAGAGAACTCTAATTCGGATTCGGCGTTGGTTTCTACCAAACGTTCGCTTATCTTGAACGAGCTGAACAGAGAGCTGTACAAGAAGTTTTTTATGACCGCCGAGGAGCTTCAGGCTTGCCGTGACGGATACATCTATGTGCATGATATGAGCGCGCGCCGCGACACAATGAACTGCTGCCTGTTCGATATGAAAAGCGTTATGGAGGGCGGCTTCGAGATGGGCAACCTGTGGTATAACGAGCCGAAAACACTCGCTGTCGCGTTTGATGTTATCGGTGATGTGACGCTTGCCGCTGCTTCGCAGCAGTACGGAGGGTTTACTGTGCCCAGCGTGGATCTGCTGCTGGAGCCGTACGCTGAGAAAACTTACAAAAAGCAGTTCGAGAGATACAAGAGCCTTGGGGTTTCGGACGAGATTGCCGACCGCGAGGCGATGAAAGACGTAAAAGTCGATATGGAGCAAGGCTTCCAAGGGTGGGAGTACAAGTTTAATTCGGTTAGCTCCAGCCGCGGTGATTACCCGTTTATCACAATGTCGGCGGGTACGGGGCGCGGAAAATTCGCGAAAATGGCAGCGATTACCATGTTGGAAGTTCGCGCAAAAGGGCAGGGAAAGAAGTCCTGTAAAAAACCGGTGCTTTTTCCAAAAATTGTATTTTTGTACGATGAAAAGCTGCATGGAGAAGGTTGTGAGCTTGAAGACGTGTTCGAGGCAGGCATAGCGTGTTCACAGAAGGCAATGTATCCCGATTGGCTGTCATTGTCGGGTGAGGGCTATGTTGCCGATATTTACCAAAAATATGGGGAGATCATCAGCCCGATGGGCTGTCGGGCGTTCTTGTCGCCGTGGTTTGAGCGCGGCGGAATTGAACCCGCAGACGCCGATGATAAGCCGATTTTCGTGGGGCGGTTCAATATTGGGGCTGTTAGCCTGCACTTGCCGATGATTTACGCGAAGTCACAACAAGAGGGCAAGGACTTCTTCGATGTGTTGGACTACTATCTGAACCTGATTCGGCGAATCCATCAGCGGACATATGACTATCTGGGCGAGATGCGCGCGTCCACAAATCCGCTTGCATACTGTGAGGGCGGGTTCTTAGGCGGACATCTGGGATTCCACGATAAAATTAAGCCGTTGCTTAAGGCGGCGACTGCTTCATTTGGAATCACCGCGCTGAACGAATTAGAAGAGCTTGCCGGTAAACATTCAATAACCGAAGACGGCAGCTTTTCGTTAAAAACTATGGAATTCATAAACTCTCGGATTCAGGAATTTAAGCGCGAGGACGGACATCTTTACGCGATTTACGGCACTCCCGCGGAGAATCTGTGCGGACTTCAGGTAAAGCAGTTCCGTAAAAAATACGGGTTAATTGAAAACGTTTCCGACCGTGAATATGTTTCCAATTCTTTCCATTGCCATGTGTCGGAGGACATAACTCCTATTCAAAAACAGGATATCGAACAGCGCTTCTGGAATCTGTTCAACGGAGGGAAAATCCAGTACGTTCGCTACCCAATCGACTACAACAAGGGCGCGGTGAAGAGCTTGGTGCGCCGCGCAATGAAAAAGGGATTTTATGAGGGCGTAAATCTGTCGCTCGCGTATTGCGACAATTGCGGTTATCAGCAGTTGGAAATGGACGTTTGTCCGAAGTGCGGCAGTCAGAATCTCACGAAAATCGACCGTATGAACGGCTACCTGAGCTACTCTCGTGTTAAAGGCGACACTCGGCTGAACTCCGCGAAGATGGCGGAGATACGCGACAGAAGGAGTATGTGATGGGTATGCTTGCCGAAAAATTTGCGGAATGGGCGAAAAAAAGTGGATGGGGCGTTGTGAGATCCAATGAAAAGCGCAAACTTCCGAAGGAGATTATCGAACGATATAAAAATTTGCCCAATGATTGGCTCGACTTTGCACAATATTTTGAGGATTGCGCTAATAGCGATAACAATATATGGTTTCTTTGTTCGTATAACTTTGAGGACGATAGCGCGTTTCGCTGGAACGAGTTCGAGCTAATATCGCTTGAAGCTGCCGAGGGTGACGAGGATTGGCAGGCTGACATTCGTGAATTTTGGGATAACTATCTTCCAATTGTGATGAGTGTTGGCGGAGATTACCATTATTATGCAATTTGCACTAAAACAGGCGAGGTTTTTGAGGGCTGGGAGCCGGAATTTGAAGAGCCTGAGATTTGCACGGCGAGCTTTACAGATTTTATCACGAGAATCATTTCCGGTGAAATAAAGCTGATTTAACGGAGAAAATATGCGTTATCATAATATAACAACGGACGATATGCTCAATGGCGATGGTCTGCGAACCGTGCTGTGGGTGGCGGGCTGCACGCATCGCTGCGAGGGTTGTCACAACCCGATTACATGGGATATAGATGGCGGCATTCCCTTTGATGATGCGGCTTTAAAGGAGTTGTTCAAGAAGCTGGAGCCGGATTATATCAGCGGTTTGACGCTCAGCGGAGGCGACCCGCTTCACCCGCGGAATCGCGATGAAGTTACCGAGATTTGTGCAAAATGCCGAAAGATGTTTCCAAATAAAACAATCTGGCTGTACACCGGATTCACATTTGAGGAGATATCGGATCTGGAGATTATTTCCTTGTTGGACGTAATTGTTGATGGTCAGTTTGTTAAATCTCAGTTTGATCCAAAGCTTCACTGGAAGGGGAGCGCGAATCAACGAGTGATTGATGTCAAAGAAACCCTCAATCTGGGGAAGATTGTTCTTTTTGACTAAATTAATGACACAGATCGGTTGAGTAATCGTCAAGTTGCACAAATAAAATTATATTGACAAATCCACGATTTAGGTTTATAATATATGTGGAAAATCAGTAAGAAATAGCCGAAATATCTTTTGAAAGGGCGGGAATCAGACATGACCGAAACCACTGCTCGACATGATTCAGACAAGAGGGTCATTCGGACGAAAAAGGCGATTAAGGCTGCTCTTTTCAAAATTATGGAGGAAAAGGACATTTCGTCAATCACCATCAGTGAGCTATCTCAGCAGGCAAGCGTTAACCGTCGGACTTTCTATATGCATTACCGCAACATTACCGACATTCTCGATGAGATTGAAGGCGAACTTGTAGAGGCACTCGGTCAGCTTGTGAAGCAGTTTGATGTTTCCGACTTCAAAAAAAGCACATACGATTTGTTCATCGGGTTAAACAATTTGATAACGGTTGATTTTGACTATTATTTCCATCTAGTGCGGGTTGATATGCGCGGAATGCTGTCGTCGCGCCTGAAAAGTGTAATCAAGACGTCCACAGATCAACTTTTAGAGCGGGTTTCTAACCGTAATACCGCAACTTCAAATGTGGTCTCGTCTTTTATTGTCGGCGGATTTTTCAACACATATCTTGAGTGGCATAGCCGTCCGGAGGAAATTCCAATCGAGATTGTTGCGAATTTGGCGAGTTGTCTGGTTGAAACGTGCGTTGATAATCTGCACGACCAACATCAATTAATGTGAATTTGAAATCCGTCCGTTTGGGGACGGATTTCTTGTGCAAAAGGGAGATATTTTATGAGTTTTATTGTTAACAATGCACAAATGAAGGCCGCTGAGAAACTATGTAACGAGAAGTTCATTTCCTATTCGCAGATGATGCTTAATGCGGGAACCCAAATTGCAAATCGAATCTGTGAAATTTGCAAACCGTGCCTGACTGCTGTGCTTTGCGGGGCGGGGAACAACGGCGGAGATGGTTTCGTTATTGCGCAGAAGCTATCGGAATGTGGTTTTAAGGTCAGGGTTATTTTGACTTGCGGTGAACCGAAAACCGAGTGTGCTCGTGAGTTTTTCGTCAAATTAGACAAAGAACACGTTTTCAGCCTTTTTGAGGAACCGAAGAAGTGCAAAACCATTGTGCAAAATGCACAACTTGTGGTTGACTGCGTGTTCGGAACAGGATTCCACGGATCACTACCGGAGGATATTGCGGAACTGTTTTGCGCCGCTAATTCACGCCCCGTGCGGATTTCCGCAGATGTTCCGAGCGGTGTGGATTCCGACACAGGGACTTTTGATCCAAACTGTTTTTTCCCGACTCACACATATGTGCTTGCGGCACTTAAGAAATGTTTTCTGGTGCCTGTTTGCCGTGATTTGCACGGTCAGACGGAACTGCTTGATATTGGCATAAACGGCAGCTGTTTCAAGGAGTTTTTGGGTATTTTGACGAATGAGAGTTGTCGCTGCGTTCTTCCGGAACGGAAGCCGAGTTCACATAAGGGTAACTTCGGTCGCCTGCTTAATATCGCGGGAAGCCTTTCTTACAGCGGCGCGGCGGTTATGAGTACACAAGCTGCATTAAGAACGGGAGTTGGTCTGTGTACTCTCGCGGCACCGATTTCGGTTGTTAAATCCTTGACCGGAAGATTGATTGAAAACACGTTTTTACCGCTTCCCGAAACGGCTGACGGGTTTATTGGTGAAAATGCACAAGAATCTCTTTTGTGCATTTTGCCGAGAATTAGCGTGATTTCCATTGGGTGCGGGCTTGGAAACAGCGAAAGTACTCGAAAAATGACGGAATTTATCATAAAAAATGCAAGTTGTCCGATAATTATTGACGCAGACGGAATAAATTCAATTTCCGATAATATAAATGTTTTGAGGGAACGGACAGGCGAAACGATTCTCACACCGCACCTATTTGAATTTAGCCGAATCTGCAAGAAATCTCCGACGGAAATTCAAAATGATCGGATTTCAGCAGCCCGTCAATTTGCACAAGAGTATGGAGTAACTATTGTGCTAAAGGGCGCGAACACTGTTATTACGGATGGCGATGACGTGTATGTAAATACTTCCGGAAACCCCGGTTTGGCGAAAGGCGGCAGCGGCGATGTGCTCTGCGGGATAATTGCCGGGCTTGCAGTTCAGGACGTAAATCCGTTCTGGGCGGCGGTCTGCGGGGTTTACTGCCACGGTTTCGCAGCGGATTTGATGGCTCGGGAGATGCCCTATGCGTCAATTCTCGCAAGCGACATTATTAATAAGCTGCCGCAAGTTTTCCTGTCCGAAGCCCTAAAATAATTTTTGGGGAGGAATCTTCTTGTTAAAATGCACAAAAATCGGATTGGTGAGTATTGTCGGCTTGGCGTCGATTTCCCTTTGCGGGTGTGATGCGAAGCTCCCTTTTGGCTCAACCAAGCCAAATTTCGATACAGCGTTCACTGTAAACGCGGAAATCAACTGCGACAAACTGAATGCAAAAGCAGATGTTACACGCAACGGCGATGGCGATTGGAGTTTCAAATTTACCGAACCGCAGCAGCTAGCCGGAATGACGCTGAACATCACCGAATCCGTATGTACAGGGACTTTGGGAAATCTTTCATTTGAAGCGGAGGAGAGTTCCGAATACGCTATGATACCTGAAATAATAGCTGATTCGATTAACTCGTTGTCAAAATGCACAAACGAACAAATTGTGCAAAATGATGAAATTATGACATATGATACGGATTTTGACGGTAAAAAGGTGACAGTAACTGCCAATTCCAAGAGCGGCGCGCTTGTATCGCTTAAATGCCCTTATCATAAGCTGTCCGTGAATTTTTCCAATCTCAAGCCCTATAAGGAGCTGCCCACCGAGCCAACAGGGGAGAGCACTGTATCGGAGAACATCGCTGAGTAAAATTTCTCTCTGTGATAAAATGTATGAATAATCGCCTGTTTTGAACTCTCAAATAGGCGATTTAATTCGTCATTTTGCACAAATTATCTGAATCCGCTTTGGGAGCTTATTTTCGGATATCCTTCAACAATGCTTGACAATTTCACCCAAGTGTGATATAATGTAAGTGGGTAGAATATATTAGAAGATGTAGATATTTGCAAGTTTTTGGCTTTGATAATTCAAATTCGTATTATGGGGGTATTGTGAAATGTGCGGAATTGTTGGATATATCGGCAAGCGTAATTGCTCAGATGTCCTGATGGACGGGCTTGAGAAACTGGAGTATCGCGGATATGACAGTGCGGGAATTGCCGTGTTTGAAAAAGATTTGATTAGAACCATAAAAACACGCGGAAAATTGCAAGCTATGCAAGAGAAACTTGCAAATGAGGGAAAACCGATCGGTCACTGTGGAATCGGACATACGCGGTGGGCAACTCACGGAGAGCCTTCCGATGTCAATTCGCACCCGCACTCCAACGGGCGCGTAACCATCGTACATAACGGCATCATCGAGAATTATTCCGAGCTGAAGGATTTCCTTACAGAGCGCGGCTATACGTTTGCGTCGCAGACGGATAGCGAGGTTGCCGCGTGTTTGCTCGACTATTATTATGCCGAACGAAATCCGCTGAAAGCAATCACAGAAACGATGCGTGAGCTTCGCGGTAGCTTCGCGTTGGGGATTTTGTTCCGAGATTTTCCCGACCGTGTGTATGCTGTGCGTAAGTCAAGCCCGCTGATAGTGGGCGTTGGTGAGAATGAGAGCTTTATTGCGAGTGACATTCCCGCGTTTTTGAAATTTACGAAAAAGTTCGTACTGCTTGATGACGATGAAATCGTTTGTATGGACGAAAACGGACAGCATTTTTATAATGGTCACGGACTTCCGTTGGAAAAAGAAGTTCAAATCGCAGAATGGGACGTAGAACAGGCGCAAAAGGGCGGATTTCCGCACTATATGCTCAAGGAGATTCACGAGCAGCCGGAGGCAGTGAAGAAAACTCTTGACGCCTACATTAGCAACGGCGTTCCCGATTTTGAGGCGGTGGGTCTGACAGACGAACTGCTGCGCGATGTAAAGCGGGTTTTCGTGGTCGGGTGCGGAACGGCGATGTATGCCGGAATCGTTGCCAGATACGTAATTGAAAGGCTTGCGCGCGTGCCCGTGACAGTCGAGGTAGCTAGCGAGTTTCGATATATGGATCCGATTATGGGCAAAGATGACCTCGTGATCGTTATTTCGCAGTCGGGCGAAACCGCCGATACAAAGGCTGGGTTGGAGCTTGCGAAGTCGCGCGGAGTGCGGACTCTCGCGATCGTCAATGTCAAGTATTCGGCGATTGCGCGAGGCGCGGATATGTGTATCCATACGCCCGCCGGTCCCGAAATCTCCGTTTGTTGTACCAAGGCTTATTCCGTGCAAATTGCGGTGCTCTATCTGATTGCATTTCGATTTGCATACGCGCACGGGCAGATTGACGAAAATGTGATGAAGCGGCTTACAGAGCAGCTTTGCGGAGCACCAAAATCAATAGAGAACGTAATTGTGCAAAATGACGAATGCCAGTATATTGCCTCACAACTCGTAAATGTTGATACGCTGTTTTACATTGGACGCGGTTTGGATTACGCGCTGTCGCTTGAGGGCTCTCTGAAATTAAAGGAGATTACCTACATTCATTCGGAAGCATATGCGGCGGGCGAGCTTAAGCACGGTCCAATCTCGCTTATAGAACCAAATATTCCCGTTATTGCGGTTGCAACTCAGCGGGACGTTCTGGCAAAGACAGTCAGCAATATGGAAGAGGTAAAAGCGCGTGGAGCGCGTATTATTGCAGTTTGCCGCAAAGAAACCGAGTTTGCGGAGGGAATGGTGGATATGCGTCTGGATTTCGATTCCGACCTCGATGATTTGTTCGCCCCGCTGCCGGCTGTGTGTGCGCTGCAAATGATTGCATACTACACAAGCGTGCTGCGCGGAATCGACCCCGATAAGCCTCGAAATCTTGCTAAATCCGTCACTACCGAGTGATTGTGCTATTAACAAAAAAATTCAGCATAGGCGCAAACCTGATTTTCGGGCTTGCGCCTTAAATATTACAAAATCGGACATTCACACCCATAAAAAAACCGCATATAGTAACTATGAAAGGAGCGATTGCTATGTGTGGAATTGTCGGTGAAATAAACCTCAAGAACGCAATAAAACGCGAAATAATTTCCGAGATGAGCCGTATGCTTACACCGCGCGGACCTGATGCGGACGGGCTTTATGAGGGGGATTGTGCGGTTTTGGCACATCGTCGTCTGATCGTCATAGATCCCGAAAATGGAAAGCAGCCTATGCGATTCGGAAGATTCGTTCTGGTTTATAATGGTGAACTTTATAATACCGAAGATTTGCGTGTCGACCTTATCCAAAAGGGATACGAGTTTGAGGGACATTCGGACACCGAAGTGGTTTTGAAGTCGTTCGCGGAGTACGGTGAGCGGTGTGTGGAGCTGTTCAACGGAATCTTTGCGTTTGCTGTTTGGGACGAATACGAACATCGGTTGTTCTTCGCGCGCGATAGAATCGGCGTAAAGCCGCTGTTTTACGCGGAAATCAACGGTGGTCTGGTTTTCGCGAGCGAAATCAAGGCTCTGCTGCGACACCCCCAAATCCAGCCGATTTTAACTGAGGAGGGCGCGGCTGAGATAATGCTTATGGGTCCCGCGAGGATTCGCGGAAGCGGTGTTTTCAGGGACATCAAGGATCTTCCCGCAGCGCATTTTGGTTATTTTGACGAAAACGGTTTACGCATTAAGGAATACTGGAAGGTTATGGCAAAGCTGCACTCCGAGAGCTTTGAGGAAACTGCCGAGCACACGCGTGAACTGCTATTTGACGCTATACGGCGGCAGCTTGTAAGTGATGTTCCGCTATGCACATTCCTGTCGGGAGGTCTGGACAGCTCCATAATTTCCGCTGTGGCAGCGGAGGAGTTCCAAAAAAGGGGAGAGATATTACACACCTATTCCATAGATTATCATCAAAATCACCAAAATTTCCATGCTTCGTTGTTTCAGCCGGACGAGGACGCGCCGTATGTGGAGCAAATGGCTAAGTTTATCAAATCAGAGCACACGAACGTCTTGCTTGACACACCGCAGCTTGCAGACGCGCTGAACGATTCGGTTTACGCGCGTGATTTACCCGGAATGGCTGATGTGGACAGCTCCCTGTACCTGTTTTGCGGTGAGATAAAAAAGAAGTTCACTGTTGCGCTAAGCGGCGAATGCGCCGATGAAACAGAACACACCTGTTTACATCCGTTGATACAATGCGGCTTCGTTAGGATTTGTTTCACTCCTTCGGTAGTCTTGGATAAGCGGTAAGCGTAAAGTCATCTGCGGAGTGACCCTTGAACGCGCCGCTTTTTTCTTTGTTATAAACCGCGTGATCAAGAACTTCCTTCAGTAACTCGTTTTTAGCAGCGGAAGAGGGAAGAGAAGGGTAAACTTCAAGAATACGTTTGACTTTAGGAACAAATTCTTCGGCGGCTTTCTTCCTCAGTTCGGATGCCTTTTTATCCGCGCCAATCTTCTCCAACCCGTTTTTCGTATCCTCGATCCGTTTCTTGATGTCAGTGATTCTCTCCTTGAATTCCTCATCAGTGTATATCCCGCGCTCAACCAAATCATAGATGTTGCGCTGCTGACGTTCCAAGGCTGCAAGATCTCCCTGAAGTTTATTTTCAACGGCTTCATAATCTGCAATTGCGTTACCTGTACTTATCCCAATATTCCTCAGAATAACAGTGTAATCATCCGCCCACTGCTGAAGTATGTCAAGAACACGTTTTTCGACCAGAGGAAACGGTGTTGCAACCATCGGACAATCACGGGCATGACAAGTAATATATGCGGGCTTTTTCCCCACACCGGGTCTGTATACCATCTTCCGACCGCATTTTTCACAGATAATCAGCCCACACAGTGGATTTTTAATCTCTTTTCTGTATCCAACAGGCACCGGGGGCTGTTCCGCAAGCAGTTCTTGCGCCTTGTCAAATACTTCTCTCGAAATAATTGCTTCATGCAATCCGTCTACGAGAATGCAGTTCTCATCAAGCGTTATCGGTCTGGACGTTTTCTTTCCCTGCAGTGTGACTGTTTTCTTGACTCGTCGATATCCCCAGCGGATTAACCCGGCATAAGTCGGATTGGTGATGATATCTTTGATTGTTGCTTTCTGCCAATAATCGTAACGAATGGGAGGAATCTTCATCTCATTAAGTCGATGTGCGACCGTTTGCAAGCCAAGTCGGCGGTGCTTGCCGTTCAATTCTTCCCCATACACATACATCTGGAATATCATCTTAATGATTGCCGCTTGTTCGGGAATAATTTCAAGCGTATAGCCCTTGTCATTTTCGATTTTTATTCGCTTATAACCAAACGGCGCAACGCTCCCCACAAATTTTCCCTCGCGTGCGGACGCTTGACGTCCTCTTTGCAGGCGGCGGTTTGTAGTGACGTATTCGCGTCGGCTCATAAACAATCCGAACTCAAAGTACTCCTCGTCAAACTCATTTTCAGGGTCATAGATTTTGAGCGGAGTAATGATTTTCGTCCCTGAATACTTGAATGTTTGAGACACCAGTCCCTGATCCATCGTGTCGCCACGCGCCAAACGTTCCACTTCCATTACGATAACGCCCGTCCACTTGCCTTCGCTGACCTCTTGGAGAAGCTGCTGCATCATTGGGCGAGCGGCTATCGTTTCACCGGATACAACCTCCTGATAGATCTCTGAGACCGTTAAATTTAACCGCTTTGCCAGCGACAGCAAAGCGGTTTTATGTCTGGAGAGCGTTTCTCCCTCGCCGTGAGCCTCTGCCTCAAGGTCAGCGCGCGACTTGCGGAGATAGATTACATAACTTTCCATATTACACCTCATTTCAATTTTTGCAATCGCTTGCAAAAGATTCATATTACAGATTTCGGGAGAATTTCAAGATAATTCCCCCGAAATTTCCTGATTGTGTAAACCCACAAGAACTCCCGCGAGAAAAAACATATGTTTGCAAGGAAGCCCTCGGTAAATGAAATCAGTACAGCTACACCTTTCGCCCGACACTCTGTATAACCGAGAATTACCCTCGATTTTTCCGCTTCCGGACTTCTCATCAATTTCGATGATATCCAAATCGGTATCCGTAATGGACTGCTCCAGACGTTCAAATTGTCCGTCTTCAATGAGCTGTTCCGAAGTCCAGTATTTGTTCCAACCGAGCGATATGAAGTCCTGTTCAACTTGCAAAAGAGCTTGGTTTTGGGTTTCCGTTATCCGATCGAAAGATTCACGGCGGATCTCCTTGATTTTAGCGCGGGTTTCGGAAAGTAGTGTTGTATAAAAGTTTGGCATAGTTCCTCCCAAAGGGTTTTGCAAGCGAGTGCAAAATCAAACGATTCTATCGCGGAAGACTTTCGGATTGTTAGCATCATAATACACAAGCTCTTCCAATTCCTTTACGATCTTGTTACGATTTGTGATAAAATACTCATCAAGTTCAAAATCATATTCGCTCTTTTGAAAAAAGATAAATCTTTCTGATAGTGCATTTTGAAGATCGGAATTGGATAGGTAGTATTCCTCCCAAATTTTCTGGTTTTGATCATTATTTTTAGTCAATTGAGGTTTGGGCAGCTTTGAGAATTTACTATGAAATTCTCCTGCTCTTGTGTTAGAGATGAGACCAGCCCCGAAAATACGGCGAATCAGTTCTTTTGATGAAAGTGGCTCAAACGCCTTGCATCTTTCAATAATGTTCTTGATTTTAGGGTTGAAAAGGCAAAAGCAATTTTGACAGCCACGCTTTGTATCTTCAAAGTAGGTTATAATTTCATCAAAAACATCTCTTTCATCTTCATTCAAATCATGTCGGAAATTTTCTATGTAGTCATAACGTTCTTGACTAAAGTTGTTTGACTTTTTTGTATAGAAAATCTTCCCATTTTCAAGATTTTTGCGATAGCCACATTGTTTATAATAATCATCATTTTGCAAACAATGTCCAGCAAGGGAGCAATTACGGAAAAGTGAGCAACAGCCAAGCTGTTCGGATTTTGACGCTAAATCCTCATCCTGCTTTTCTTTGGATTCAGTGTTTGTGTCAAAAGTCAGTTGTAAGTCTTGGCTATTTGATTCTCCTTTTGATAACTGATTGGCTAGAAAATACATATGCTTGCAAGGCATTCTTCTTATGGAGAAATCCTTGCATGTACAACCATTCTCGGTTACATCATATATTTCAGAACTGCGAACCTGTCCACTTTTACCGTTAAAGTCAATGCTTACAAGTTGCATTTTGTCGGTAAAGGATTTTTGAAGGCGGGTGTATTGTTCATCATTTTCAAGTTGCTGCTCACTCCAATTGTTCCAACCAATTTCAGTGAAAAGTTCAAACGAAGCTTTCAAAGCCGGCTTTTTAAGTTTAGCAATTTCTGCATTTGCCTTCTTGTGTACCTCTTTAATTTGAGCTTCTATATCGCCAAAAAGGCTCTTAAAATTTGTTTCCATTTTGTGCCCTCCTAAGATGTTATTTTATAACGAAATTCGTTATTTTTATCACAATTCCCCACAAAGAGGAAAAGATATGCTATAATAATATCAGCACCGGTGACTTCTTGAAAGGAGTACATAATCGTGGACGAAAACGCACCCAAAACGCAGTCGGACGAGCTGACGGCGGACGTTTTGCAATTTGCCGAGATGTTCGAGCGGCTGTCACCGGAAGATAAAACTGCTGTTTTAGAGCTTTTGCGCCAACTCAATGGCGTTAGCTAACTCCCATTCCCGCTGCCGAAAGGCAGCGGGATTTCTATTTGGAAAAGGTTTTAAGGAAGTCCAAAAGTCCTTTTCTCTTATCGCTAGGTAGGTTTGCAAACAGCTTTATCGCTTCTGCAAGCTCTGGGTCTATGTCAGATTCCGTATTTTGTGAATTATCCGTGCGTCCCAGAAGATAGTCGGTAGAACAACCGAGGTAGTCTGCGATTTTGGTTAGAGCCTCAATTCCTGGGGTAGCACGCCCGGATTTCCAATCACTAATATTGCCAGTTGAAGCTCCTATATTATCACCTAGTTGTTTAAGGGTTATTTTGCGTTGAGACATAACCTCAAATAAAACAGGAATTTTCGTTGCCATTAGAAAAACCTCCTTGACAAGCATCGTAATTACGAGTATAATATAATTAACACGGAATTCCCCGTGAATTTTAACAGCCGGGAACGGCGGAAAGGGAAACAACATGGAAATAGGAATAGGACTTGTTTATATAGCTTGGTATTCGTTTGTATTTGCGATGTGTTATTTTTTCAGCCCATGGTTTGTGCTTTTGCTGTTTATGACACCCAAATACACAAATGATAATAAAAGTGAAGTAGATGATAAAAAAAGCATTAAACCAATGGATACTTCATCAAAAGAAAATTAACTTAACGGAAAGGGGGACTTTTTGATGAATACCGAAGAAAAAATCGAGCTGGTTGCACAAGTGCTTGATATTTTGGCTAAACACAAGTGCAGTCTGACCGATGCTCAAAGCATTTGGTTTAACGTTGAGTCCACGCTTAAAGACTCAGCAGTAATGTGTGAAAGGGATTTTCGAGAGGAACTTAGGAAGAAAGCTTATCCCGATCTGTCTCACGTTCCGCCTCGTAAGCGTCCCTTTTGTCGCTGATTATTTCGGCAAGATAATTAACGCTCACGGCAGCACTGTTAAGCCTGCAATAGTTATCTGTTTCACATGTAACGGTTCTGAAGACACAGTCTTTCCTACAATTCTCTCTTATAAACGGACAAAATTCTCCCATTTATCATTACCTCCATATCAAATCATTCTTTCCGCCGCCCTTCGGGGCGGCTTTTGTTATTTTCAACAAATTTTCGCTGTAAAATTGTGCAGTTGTTATAAATTTACGTAATTACGGAAATTTCCTCTTGACAATTTCCGTAATTACGAGTATAATATACCTGTAAGCAAGTTTTGACAAACAAGGCAAAACAAGCCCCACATAAAAAGTGTATCGTATTAGTCCCTAACTATATGATACAACTTTTTCCGATGTTTGTCAAGAGTTTATTACAAATTCTGCGAAAGGAGATGATTCGATGCCAAACAACCACCAATACGCGGACCTTGTGCGGTGCATTAGGGTGTACCGAGCCGAAAACTTTTGCACAAACAAGGAGGTTGCCGAACGTGCCGGCATTTCATACTCGAAGCTCATCGCGTTCATTTCAAACACAAGAGTCGATGATGATACCGCGCGGGCAATTTCGAGGGCAATCGGTTATGGAATTTATGCAACGAACTGAGAAAGCGAGGTGATACAGTGAAAATCACAATTGAAGGCAGTTTGAAAGAAATTGCCGAGCTTGCGGTTGCAATACAAACTCGGCAAAGTGCAGCAGACTTGCATGAATTTCAAGACACAATCGTGCGACTTACTTCAGATGTTCTGAAAGCCAGTCGTGATAGCACCGAAGAAGTTCAATTGCAAACTTAGCACCGAAAAGAGATATGTAGGTGTTCACGTCATTTTTGTTGGCTTTATCAATCTGGCGAAATACTTCCTCTGAAATCTCCTGTGGTAATTCAGTAGGAATTGTGCTGAGAAATTCATCGAATGACGGAAAATTCATATCATCACCCCCTTCCTGTTCCCATTATATCACAAAGGGCGGTGGAAATCAAGAAAGCGAGGTGATATCAATGGGTATATCAAATTTTGATGAAATACTTGCTCACTTTGAGATAAGCGAAAACAGTGAGGAACAATTAAGTGTGTTCGACAGCACAAAGATTGAGAATATCGGAGCAGCCGTGGCTTTCGACCTTTCAAAAGGAAAAGGCAGAGCCGTGATTGATTACGACCCTGCTTATCCATATGCTGTTTTAAGAATACACATCGATTAGTTACGGGTTCATCAAGTTAGTTCCAGTGATGTCCGTATATTCAATGCTGTTAAAGTCTTTGATAATTTGTTCAACATCTATGTCTGAATTAAAAAAAGCTCTTATATAAGTGATTTTATGTGTTTCGGAATTACGACTTATATCAGATAATGATGTGAACATTTTAAGGTTGTCTTGAAACCTTTCAATATCATTTGATGGCAGAGCTGCAACATCGAAGCGTATTACTTTAGTGATTGTACTCATAAAAAAACTCCTTTCGTTGTATTTCGGCTTGGCAGAGCCGATAGGTACATTATATCACGAAATGGGAGAAAATGCAAGAAAGCGAGGTGAAACAGTGAAAAAGGCAAAAAATGTAATTCGTGTGGTTTTGTCCGTGGCTATGCTTTGCACTTTGACGGGTTGCGCGAGTTGCGACCGTTGGAAAAAATCTATGGACAGCGAATATAACGGTGGCTTAAATCGAGAAGTAATCGTATACAGCGCGACCGGTGTGGAGATATGGCGATTCAGCGGTCGGTTCGATGTCGATTATACAAGTGGAAGAATCCTGTTTGATGATGAAAACAACAAGCGGCATACGGTCTATTTCCAGAACGGAACGGTTATAGTTAATGAAACCTAACAAAGGCGAAAGTGAGGTGATACCAGTGGAAAAAAGGGAAAGCGACAACAAAGTAAAAGCCCTGAAGGACCGCATTGTGGAAGAATGCCGCCGACAAGGCTTTACATTGGACGAATACGTTCGATTGGTAGACTGCCTGCGCTATGTTTACGAGCACAAGAAAAAGGAGATTTACAAAGCGGCTATGCTTTGATTAATCGTTCTCCCACATTAACCCACCGTGTTCTTTGACATCGGTATAGGCGGTCACCATATCCCACATTATTTCGGAGATTTGCAAATAAGTTCTTGGTCGGACATTTGCTTGATTCCGTCAATTTGTGAGAGTTTAACAGCAGCGATTAGTGGTACGAGCTGTTCCAAGTTTTTACCACAGTCCATTTTAACACCCCCTTTCGCTTCCATTATAGCACAAAGGGCGGTGGAAATCAATATCGGAAACTGTACAAACCCAATCAGCATAGAATCAAATAGGAGGTGATATTATGGCAAAGAGGGGCATTAAGCCACTGCTCGAACCGCATATTGTTCAGACTTGCTATGACGAGAACGGAAAGGTTATCGGGTACATCGCCGACAATTGCGTTGAGCATGACCCAGCAAAGGTTCAGGAGCATTTGGACAACATCGCTCGTATCTGGGCGAGGGCGGAGCTTCAGAAGATGACTCAGTCGGGATAACAATAATAAGGACGTTCAAATTGAACGGACAAGCCATAGAGAGGAGGCATAAAATGTCAAAACAACGATTCCGAAGAATCCCCGGACTTCGCTGTGAAAAGTGCGGCTCGGACAAGTTTGAACTGGAGGTAAGCTCCGACGGCGATAAGTGGACGGTGCGCTTGTTGTGTACCCACTGCCCGAGAATATTCGACATTTGCCGCGCAAAGTCGCATAACAGCGTTTCGGCAATTCCAACCAAGGAGGAGTGATTCTATGTTTACAAAAGAGCAGCTTTTGTGTATCATTAGTGCGCTGAAAATCCGAAAGTGCAACGTTGAGATTCAGGCGATTCACTACGCAGATAAACTGGCGGATTGTGGTGAATCCAACAAGCGCGAGTGGTGGAGCAAGATGCTGGACGATTGCAAGCGCGAGATTGACACAATCGAGGACACGCTGAAAAGCGCAGAATCGGCGATTCAAACCGAGGCAGACAAGCCGAACGAGGAGGAGAGCGAAGATGAATGAGTTAAGAGGACTTTGGCGCGGGAAGAGCGTCGATAATGGCGAGTGGGTGGAGGGCTTCTTGTCAAAGAGTCGGAACATTTGGGAAAAACCTGCATTGCTGAAATTCTGCATAGATTATGAAGAAAAGGGCGTTATGGTGTCTTGCATAGTAGACCCCAAAACCTTAGGCGAGTGTACGGGGCTGCGCGACAAGAACGGCAAGCTCATTTTCGAGGGGGATATTTTGGATTTCCCCGATTACTCGGAACAAGATGTTGTTGAATGGGACGATGAATATTCGGTTTTTTACTTGACAGACACTGACTATAGTTTCACCGGAGTTGCTAGCGTTTGCGAAGCGAAAAACGGAGTGGTTATCGGCAATATCCACGATAATCCGGAGCTTTTGAAGGGAGCTGATAAAAATGCCGAAAAAGACTAGTCATTGCGGAGTGATTGACCCGCCTTGTTCCCGAACGGACTGTTTCGCGTGTGAAAACAAGTCCTGTCGGATTCTTAGCGATAACAACTTCAGAGAACGCGGCTGCCCGTTTTTCAAGACACACGAGAAATTCCGCGCGGATTTCGACAAGTACAGAAAGGATAAAATATGAACGAAAATAAAGCCGAAATCTGCGCCGAGCTCGGCGAACTGCTGAAGCTTACGCTGGCGGGCGCGGACATCGACAGAATTGAGTACGATGAGGAAAGTGACGGTGCGGTGGTTTACTACAAGTCCACAAGCCCGTATGGATTTCGGCGTCTGAACACTGCGGGCGACAGCGGAGCGCAGATGATTGCTGATGCCGTTACTGGTTTATTGTGGGGGGATATTAATGAAAGCGTTACTTAAATACATAACCCTCGCGATTCTGGGAATTGTGATGTTCGTCTGGACAAGCCGAGCGGCTCTCCCGGAGCGCCCCAACGGTGGAATCGGCGGCGAGGCGGTGTTGCTCGGATTGCCCTTGTTTTGGTGGTTGGTTGAGCGGACCGCCCGTGACCTTTTGGGCGAGTTCAAGCGTATGCAGGACGAAATTCGCGAAAAAGGTGGTGATAACAATGGTTCACGCGGTTAAGGTTCTGCCGGAGTATTTTTCGGCATTAGCGATTGGCGACAAGACATTCGAGGTTCGCGAAAAAGACCGTCTTTACGCGGTCGGAGATTGTCTGGCGGTGAACGAGTTTGTTCCCGATGAGCAGGTGGACATTTACAGTTCTCTGCCGAATAGTTTCCGCCAGACAAGCGGCGGTTATTACACGGGAGAATGTTTGATTTTCCTAATCACTTACATTCTGGACAACCCCGAATACTGTGCTAAAAACACGGTTATTCTGGGATTGCGCAAAGTCGATTTTGCAAGCGATAGCAAAAATGAACGCTTCGCAGATTGAGAGGGTTAAAATGCTAATTGAAAACAAATGGGTCGTGTACGACCAGCGCGACGATGCTTATTACACGGGAGACCGCGAGGGCGGACCGATATTCGAGAGCCTGAACAGCCGCGTCCGCGTGTACAAGTCCGAAAAGGCGGCGAAAAGCGCGATACGGTACATATACGGAACAGGCAGCGAACGCGTGGAGTTTTGTGATTTGCGCGCGGTTTATATCGAGCACGAGGACGTTCCCGATGCGCCCGATGATGAGCCGGACAAGGATTCTGAACTGAGAGAGGTTACTGATCCGAGCGGCTGGGAGGATGTGTTTGCATGTGCGAAACCGATTCCGAATTCCGCTCAGCAGCTCGGACAAACCGTCAGTTTTCTAAATATCCGTCTTTGCCGAAAAACCATCGGAAACAGGGAAATTTTCGGCGTCTATGCTGCGGACGGAAAACTATACAGCGCAGGTCTTGACGGCGGTGAAATAGCTCTGAAACGATTCCTTGAGGAATATTACAACTATCTGCTCCCGCGGGTTAGCCGACAATCGGGAAACCCAACGAATCCCGAAAGGGGGAATGTGGAATAATGATTTGCCCGATTTGCGGAAAGACGATTTTGGAAGTTAAATGCTGGCGTGGCTGCCCCAAATACAATTGTTCGGTCTGCGAAAAGCACTGCAAGGATTGCGAGTACTACACCGATTACGGCGGCACATCGATGATCGCGTGTTTG
>JAAVIC010000011.1 GCA_014799385.1 Oscillospiraceae bacterium | reverse complement strand
GAGATTTTCATTTGTTTCGCAATCTCACGCTGCGTCATCGGCATACATACGCTGCCGTCCTTGTCCACAATTCCGTAGCGCTTGCAGATTATTTCGCGCTCGCGGTCGGTCAGCTCCTGTTCGATATACTTGTACAGAAGCTCGGAGTTGATTTTCAGCTCCACATCGTTCTCAACGTTTATGCCGCTGCTGATTATGTCAGCGATTGTAAGGGAATTTCCCTCGCCGTCGCTCTCAATCGGGTCGGTAATAAGCAGGTCGTTCCGGCGATGCTTTATCTTGCGGAAGTACATTTTTATTTGGTTAGCTATTACACACTAACGGAAACGGATGATAATTCCCTTTTCATACGCTCCGTGAGAATTTTCTCCGTGAAAAAGCCGCTCGATTCCCTGCTCTGCTCCTCGGATTTCGAAAATCTTACGCTCAGTGAGCAGTTACGCGTTATGCGATTATCCGCGGGATTAACGGTTAAACAGGCGGCGGACGCTGTGGGGATCCATCGCGGGACTTTGATGAATTATGAGTTGGGGAGGACAGTGCCTAAGCCTGCAATTGTGAGGAAGTTGATGGAGTTGTATGAATCCCTTGACAAATTCCACAAACTGTGATATAATAAAAGCAACACAATATCCTTACAGGAAATCACATTTGGCTAAAGTCAACGTAATAATGGGAGAAAAAATATGATATAATTGAAACAGGAAATGGGGTAACGAGCGTGAAATACAATCTTCCCGAACGGGTTATCCGGGACATCACAACATACGCGCGAAATCATGATATCCGGAAGGTGATTCTTTTTGGTTCACGCGCAAATGGTACGCACACGGAACGCAGCGACATTGATATTGCTGTAAGCGGCGGAGATTTCGATGGTTTTTACTGGGATATAAAAGAAAATGCTCACACACTTTTGTCATTTGATGTGGTCGATATTGATTCGGGAGTGTCTGATGACTTAAAAAATGAAATCCAAAGGGACGGGATTATAATCTATGAAAAAACTTGAAAACTTTGCAAACTGCCTAAATGTACTGAAGAACGCGGATTTTGACCTCGCAAGTGAAAATGAAATTTACAGGACGGGGATAATCGGGCAATTTAACCTGACATTTGAGCTTGCGTGGAAGGCGTTACAGGCGGTTTTGCGGATTCACGGCACGGCGGGAGCAGAAACAGGCTCTCCGAGGGAGATTCTGCAGCTCGGATATAAACTGGGATTTGTAGACGATTCGGCAGTATGGCTTGCTATGCTGAAAAAGCGAAATACGTCAACTCATATCTACAACGAAGATGAGGTGGATGAGCTGATTCTGCTTATTCGGGATAGCTTTATTCCCGCGTTTACGGTATTGGAAAGTACGCTTGCAGAGAAACTCAATGATGTTGGCGATGAAATTGGTTAGGAGTTCCAAAGACAAAATACAATCGCTTTGCGGTTGAGGTTTTCACGAAATAACCAGCAGAAAATTATTGATTAATTCAACAGAACACTCTGCAAATTGAAGGAATAAAATAATATGAACAGTTGTATATGGAATGGAAAGAGAATAGACGCTTTTGAAATTTTTCAAAACGAAAAATTAGAAACCGATATACGGAAAGCCGGTTCTAGTGGTGAACTTAAATGTCTGGATTCGGGGTGTACATCTACTATCGGATATAAACACGGACCTAAAAAGTCACCTCACTTTTTTCATCATTTCGACTCAAAATGCGAATATGTTCTTTTCGAAAAAAGTGACAGACCCGGAATCAGAGATGTTAGAGATGCGTTATATGAGCACTTTAAGACTAATGGCTATAACGTTATACGTGAACACAATATGCCAATTGGCGGGAAATTTTGTCACCTGTTGTTTTTGATAAATGGAAAATCTATTGTGCTGCAAATAGCGGATAAACAAACTTCCGCTAAAAACAGAGAGAACCTCTTAAAAGCTTGTGAGGTAAACGGATACGAACTATGCTGGATTGTCATCGGAAATCCCGATGAACCACAAAGCGAGCGACACAATTACCATATACATAGAAATCTGTTCAACAACTCAAAAAACAATGACCTTATCATTATAAACGAAGCCGCAGATAGAGTATTGCAAACCAGAATAATAAAAGATTCTCGTTTCGGAATAACCGAACAAAGTTTCGCATTAACCGTGCCCTTAGAACGACTTGTTTTCAGAGATGGAGAACTTTCTATTGACGGGTTTGACGACAGATTCGACAAATGGTACAAGAATAAAATTACGGAACAAGAACGTCAAAAGCGTGAAGAAGATGCCCGCCAAAAGTACATTAGTGAACACTACACACAAAAGGCACAGCAACATAAAGCAAGCTATCAAAACCGAGAATTCTACTATCGACACATCGCCCTTTCCCCGATTCAAGCCAAACATATAACAATCATACTCCAAACAATGACGCAACCCCTCCTGTTAAAATAGATTACAGCAAATATAAAGCTGGAATCAGAGTTTCCCATGATATATATGGCACAGGAACCATAGCCAATTTAGATTATGGCAATAAAACGGTGTGTATTATATTTGATGAAGGGGGAAAACACTGCTTCACAATTGAAAGTCTCAACAAAAGCGATAGGTTTAGATTCATCACGTAATATTTGCATTTTTGAGGAGTACCATATGGTATCCTAGGTCATTTATCAAAATAATCTAAAATATCCTTAACCGCATATGGCATTGCATACTTTACAAACGCCTCGCTTATGAAAATCGTATCGGTATTTTGCGGAGTGTTAAGCATGGCGGGGTAAATCTCCAAACGCGCGGATTTCTCACCATTTGACACAACTATTGTATCGCCGGAGAATTCAGCAGAAATCCCATTTTGACTTAAAATGCCCTTGATGGATTCCACATATTTCTTTTGCTTTTCCAAGTCAATTGCGGCAGGAACAGCTCCGAAGATTGCCCACTGAAGCAAATCATTTCCGAATTTGCGATCCAACAACCCGTGAACATTCTGGTTCCTATAATGCTTCAGGCAACGATGACACGCGTTTTCACAATCACAATCGTTTATTATCTCGGTTATTCTTTTCAATACGACAGATATATCGTCCGCAATTCCCACTGCGTAACCCGCTCCGCTTGAAAGGCTGTCATAAACGTAAATATCTATATATGTATATTGCTTGAAACCACTTCGAACACGATATCCCGTTACAAGTTCGGAAAACTCAATATCAAGAATCTGACATGCTGCCAGACGAAACGCTTCCGACAGTGTACAAGCGGCACGGTAAAGCCAAAGCCTATCCTGTCGCACATCAACAATGCTGTTATCCAATGTTATCTCAAGCACCAACATATCCGTAATAAAATCATAACCGAGATTAACGTGTTTCTTTGACGAATGATTACAGTTGGGAACAGGCCTGTTGATAATATACGGACGCTTCATATTTTTAAGGGCATCATCTTTATTTCCAATCATCGCCGCGCCGCAGTCCTCACATATCATAAATCCATTCGACCTGCCTGTATTTTGCATAATGATTCTCTGATTGATTCTTGATGCCATTCTAAGATTTTTGCAGTCTTTAACAGGATTAATGTCATTAGAATCCGGCAATGTTGAATATACCGGAATACTTGCTGATGAATATTCCTCCGACAATTGCGCTACGGAAATTGATTGCGCATTTTTGGGAGCAAATCCCCAGGGACGAAGCATCGGACGAGATTTACTTAGGTTAGTATTTCCGCAAAATGGACAAGAAGTGATTTTATCATCCTCTATACCAAACCACCCGCATTTATCCGAGCATGAAACTATTGACTTACAGTAGTTTGGATCATCAATGAAACAACGTGCCGGTGACTTGTATGACCTCCTCTCACTTCCCGGGCTATACAATCCACCTATTTGATATGTCTGTTTATCCACCACAATGGAACGTCCCGGAGCATACTCGCTTATCGCAATGTCCAGACCGCGTTCTACCTGATATTGTATTTTTCCGTTATGATCGCATATGCTGGTCTTGACAACATCCTTTGGAAATGAATATGTGGGAATGATTCCCTCCTCATACAGCGCGTCAAGCAAACCTTTTGGATAAGCATATCCTGCCTGCTTTGAGCCCTCATATAATTCAGGGTGACGTTCAACTTTTTCACTCAAAGACTTCATCTGCTCAGAAAGAGTGCCCAGGAACAAATTAAAATCCGGATTTACGCCAACCGGAACGCAGCTTTTCAAATCAGATTTATCGTAATTATAGCAAAAAACATCGAAATCATTCAGATTGTCTTGACAGAAATCTATCGTCGGATATGTGTCAAGACTTCCATTAATTTTTCGCATAAATTCTTGGAATATAATCATGTTCAAATGCCGATAAATCAACTTTTCGCTATTAACATCAATCCACGGCCTACGTGGATCGCCTTTAAGCATCGGAACGGGATTCTTGAAATACAACGAATCGTGTGGACCATCTCCGCAATATGTAACGATTGTTGACAAACTTGCTCCGCGTCTGCCCGCACGTCCGGCGCGCTGCTGATAGTTTTCACGCATTGGCGGCATATTGCGAAGTCCGACAGCTACCAACGAGCCTATATCAATTCCGACCTCCATTGTTGTGGTACAGCTTAAAACATCAACAGGATTTTCTCCGTTCTGAACTATATCCTGAAAACGCATCTCATACTGCTCCGTTTTGGAGTAAAAATCCTCACGCTGATCCTTATGAGACAACTGCGCAGTATGCTCTTCAGTGTCTATTATATTTATTGGGTTGCCATTTAATGCTCTTTCCACAGGAATTCTCCAGAAATCCAGAGCGTTATAATCATCATCTGTCATTTCGAAAATGTTTTCCGATTCACAGCCCGGGCATTTGCCCTTAAGCATAAATGGCGTAATAAACGAGCATTTTCTGCATTTGAACCATTTATGCTCCTCATCAAATACGGGTTTAATTCTTGTCAAATCCACATAGTATTTATGCGTTGACGTATTTTCGGACAAAAACGCACACCGAAACGCATCTTTTATCTGCTCGGCTTTAATATCATTTTCCTTAATATTAAACACGGAGAGTATGCATTTCGGCAGTTTCCAATCGGATTTTAATCCGTAGCCACCGAACAGTCGTCTAACCTCTTCCCTGTCTTCATCTAAAATTGTATTACCAATCGCGCAGTTTGCATTAATTACACTCATAATCCAAGCATTGAAAATTTCGATAAGCTCGCTCTCCAATACGTTAACCCCATAATTCTCAAGTTCATCCATCATTTCGCCAAATGCATCGTCGGACGGTTCTATCCACGCTAATGCAGAATCATAGAGAGTGTTATAACTGCCACAAAACATCTTCAAAAACATAATCCTCATTGGTTTTGGAGCGTGTGTTGAAAGTGTATAACGCAGTGAATTCCTACCCCGTCGTCTATCGGAAGAACTATTCATTTTTCTTACCACATATTGAGACTGCTCAACAAACGTATTTTTATCGTCCCCGCTGAAAAGGCTCAAATTATTTATAACTGCGTATTTGCAGAAAAATGCATACAAATCATCCATTGTATACGTTTCCAGCATGGATAATTGCCTGATAGCAAGGGTAAAGAGTTGACGTCCAACCTCTAACTCCGAAACATTTGTCATATCACGCGCGAGTTTTGCGGCTCCTTGGCGGCTGTCCGAAAACAGCAGAACCTTACGTCCTCTATTCGGAAGATGCTCTTTTCCCTTAACCTCAGGCTGAAGGTTAAATTGCGACTTAATCAGATTATAAAACGGCTCATTATCTTTTGTAGCAAACGATGTCAGTTCACTTCTTGAAAAAATCTTCTGACAATGCGGGCATTTTGTAAAAGTAAGAGTTTGCGATGTATCAGATTGGTTCTCATGATCATTCGAGCAGAGAAAATAGAGTTTCCTACAATTTTCGCGACCGTCCCAAGAATCATCGCGGAAATTCACGAATCCGCTTTTCACATCGAGATAACACGGCATAATGCGATTTTTAGTGCTACCCTTCGGAATATTCTCACCTTTTTCCGGAATATAGAGCATAATTTTCTTTATATTTTTATCCATAATCTGCCCGGGATTATGCCACAAATATGTAATTGTTTTAAGCTCATCACTTAAAATGTAACCTTTGAAAAAGAGTGCTCCACACCGCCGGTCATTATACAATTCATATACAACACTGCCGCAGTCGGGGCAAACGAGATTACCATCTTGAAAGAAAACTTGTCCCAATTTAATTGTGCTGCTTTTTAAGGAGTGAACACAATTTTCATTTGCACAGGCAAAAACACCGCTAATTCCGCGAAACAGCATATGCATACGTGCGGGGAACAAAACAGTACCCTTGTCATTGCGCGCAATCGGCGCAATAGCAAGCATAACGCTCACGGATTTCAACGCGTTTTCTTTGCTCATTTCTGGGAATATTTTACCCGCAAGTTCATCTAAAGACACAGCTTCCCCGCGACAACGTTGTACAAGCTCAAGGAACGGACGATAAGACAACAAATTATCATAAAGCCACGCACCTGCACTTTCAACATCGAAAAAGGTTTTATTGCAGCTGGGTAAATCCTTAAAAAATTCATTCAACTCCTCAAGTTGTAGATTAATATCTTCCAATCTGGAAATATCGGCGGAAATAAATTTATTATCGGGAATATCATACTTATTCATTCCGTCGATATTCTCGCGTTCTCCTTCAAAATAGCAAAATTCTGCATTTTCATCGGCGCAGGTAATATCGTTAAAAAAGCGTTCGCGCTCCGAAGAACATGTTTTAGGCATACTCGCGGTGGTAAGAATAAATTGAACGCGCTTGCGCGAAATTCCTAGTTTGTGGAATAATCTTCGAATAAGCAGCGCGACTTCCCCGCCTGATGAACCGCGGTACATATGCGCCTCATCAATAATAAACATCAGCCTGTTTTTAGGGTGGAAATCAAGCCATTCCCTCGTGTTGTTCCAGATGGACTGCTCAAATGGTCTAAAAAGCATATATTCAAGCATGGAATAGTTCGTGATTAAAATATCCGGGCAACAATTTTGCATTTCGAAACGCGTAATAAGCTCCGCATCCTCAGGATTGGGAATATGCTTGCTGTTTTTCAAATTCTCAATAAACGCGTTAAGGTTTGCTTTCGCAGGGATTTTTCCTTCCTTCAAAAGATTGTGATAATATGCGTCATTTTCACCACTTGACGAAATCAAATTTTCGGAAATAGATTTCGCGAGTTTTTTGTCTTGTTCTTCTTTGGGTTTCGCACCCGCGTAAGGAGTACGTCCGGTATACATTCCAAATTGTGGTCTGCGGGTTTTATCACTGCTAAATTCTCGAAAAATACTTATAAATTTATTTTCGGGGTCGCCAATTAATCGTCGGAGACGGCTTATCTGATCCGATACAAGAGCATTCATCGGATACATAATTATTGCTCTGACTCCGCGCTTCTTCCACGATTCGGGATTATCTCTTGCCTCCGTTGCAAGTTTTGAAATCATAGGCCATATAAAACATTCGGTTTTACCGGAACCTGTTCCTGTTGCGACAAATATGTCCTTGCCTTTATCTGCGTTTTCAAGCGCTTTGATTTGATGAGTGTATGGCGAGGGAAAAATTCCAAGTCCGGATTTTGAAAGCTGAATGAAAAACTTCAAAAGCCATTCATCAATATCCGCATTAATAAAGCCGTCCTTATCGGTCATATAATTGGGTGATGATTCAATATACGGATTTCTGAAGATTCCGCCCTCCCGATCCGCGAATTTGACAAATTCATTCATTAAATCGGGACGATTTCCGAAATACTGCGATTTTATGTAGTTTTCAAGTTCTTCAACCAATTGTCTGTGTACAAAATTCGCTCCACTTGACATATTTATACCTCCATAAATTCAAATCCTATGTTTTCCAAAACCGACTTAATCGAAATAAAAACTTCCGCATCAATTATTCGATTAAAACTTTCATCAACATTTCTGAAGTTGATAGGCCAACTATACAAATCAACCAAATTTCTCACAGACGGAGGATAAAGATACCCAACTTCAAGGGTAACAATTGATCCATCAATGTTATACCTGCTTTTCGGAAGCAATTTATTTTCGGCTAAACAGCCATTTGCTAAGTTCAAATATTCTTCTTTTTGAACCATAAAATCGAGAATCTTACTTGCCAAAAACTTTCCGTCCACAATTTTATACAGATAATAGGCTCTATTTCCATCTTCTTTAGAGCGCATCATCGAACAGTTTCCCGCCAAATCCGGCTTATCAATCCAATACGGCGAGCCTTTTGAGATATTGTGATTCAAAAAATCAAATTTGTCACCGATTGTAATTTCCCACCAATCCGTGCGATTGATTGTGTTATTCCAGTATTTTGCTAACCCCTCTTTCGGAATATTAAACATTTCGTTTACAGTTAAATCGGTAACACTTTCACTTCTTTGATACGCTCCAAGTCCGCTTGCAAACGTGTTTTCAAAGGGTGAAAACCCGCGAACAAACGAAATTCTTTTTTCGCTCGCAACTGATTTTATTGGCGGCGATACTCGATATGGCGAACGATAAAACTGCCCTGTATGTTCAAACTGTGTAAATATTGAATTCGCAAGAGCCTTTGTGTTCTCCGAAAAACGAAAAGTGATTTCCGGAAAAATATGTGCATACGCCCCAAAGGATTTCTCGATTCGCCTTTTGAAATGCACAATCGAAGGATTATCATCAGGATTATTACTTTTATATTTATTATCAGATTTGTCGATTTCATCCCAAAGAGACGCATAAGCAAGCCTTCCAATCGCGCTATAAACCGCTCTGCAGGTAAAGTTCACAGATGATTCCTTTGTGCCTCTTTTTAACCCCAAATCATTACAAATTGACTCAAGTAATTGAGATTGTATCGTCATTGTTTTCTCCCAAAATAAACTTTAATGCCGCCTTTGTTTCAGGCTTAAAACGCTCATCATTTACCATATTATTAACCAGGTCATTTTGTCCAAGAATATACGCTGTCGGAATAACCCCCAAAGCCAGTGCCGCAGAGGGTTCAGCACTGACCATATTTTCAAGGTTACCGAGAATAAACTCAATTCTGTGTTTTATAATCGGATTAAGTGCTAATTTTCGAAGATATTTATTGCTGCGATTTGCGGTTACGTTTATTTGTGGGAAATCAAAGTTCTCGCTGAATATCGGTTTGAAGAAATCATTATCTGTGAAATTTCCATCGGCAATAATATCCATCAACAGCGGAAGAGCGAAATTCAAAATTCCGCGCGGTTCAATCAGCAAGTCGTCCGAAAACGGTTGAATCAAAATATAAAGTTTATCCGGTGAACTAATCAAATTCATCACTTGATTTACATATGTGATTGAAAACGCATTGTCAATCACCACAATTTTATCGGGAAGCCCAATAATTTTCTCAATAACATCGTTTGAAAAATCTCCGGTGCAATTTACATAAGCGGCGGTCTTTCCGTATCTCGAGAGTGAAAACGCATCTGCAATATTCTTTGATTGCGGTCCGGACATTATAAGCGGAATTTTACTTTCACATGCAATATACATAATCGCCGCAAGCGCATCTCCAAACTCGTCCGCGTCAACCCCAACGGAAAGAAAATTTTCGTAGCACACCTCCAGCCAATCGTCAAAGGAATCTACCTTGTTCTCCTCAATGTCAAGCACCTCACCACTTTTAATTAGGCAGCTCTCATTGCTTGAACGAGCAGTTGGATACGCAAAAGCCATTTCGCTGATGAAATCGGCAGCGTTATTTTGCGCCTTTCGGATTTTTTCTGATACTTTTCTATCAACCTCATCCGCGAGTTTTTCCTTTTCAGAAAGCATGTTATTTATGCGTGTAAGCTCTGTCCGGTACTCTTCAATTTTAGCCAATATCTCGCTTAAATTTCCGTTTGCCTCTTTAATTTTCGAAGAATTTTCACGCTCCCAATCTGTTCTTGCAATTTCGATACACCTGTCAAACAATTCGGGAGATGATTTAATTGCATGCAACATCGTATAATTATCATCGGAATTTCCGCTTAAATAATCATTAGCGCACGCAATAAATTCATCAAGATATTTCTGTGCCTTTTCAGCGGAACATTTGCATTTATCGCTTATATTGTCAATTAATTTCTTTGTTGGAATGTTCTCCAGAAAGCTCTTTGCACCGCTCCATTCACGGCTGTTATATCCATACGCATTGAACGCTTTCCAAGTTGCGCGCTCAATAATTATGTCTTTAACGATTTTTGAAATATCCTTAACCGGCTCATAACCCGCAAAATTTCTCAAATCCAGAAATTTGTAATATGTTTCATCGCCGATTTCCACAAAATCATATTCCGATATTTTGTATTTCGGCAGGCATACTACGTCTGATTTTATTGTTAGCAAATCATTAGAAGCCATGTATTCGCCCTCGGAAATCACAACACCCAAACATTCACTTTGATCCCTAACTACAAACATAAATCTTGAATTTCCTTTAGGAAAAACAGTTCCCTTTTCCAGAATCGATTTAAGCTCATCAAATTGAAATTCATTTTTAATTCTGACAATCGGATTTATTTTAATCCTTGGTGATGATTTAATATAGTCAACATCAGGATTGCCGCCTTTTGGAGTCGCCCTCCAATCCCAAATGCCTATCGTATCTTCGGGAGTTTTATCAGTATTATCCATATACAGCATATCGCGGTTATGAAAAGTCCTTGAGCCTTCCGACTGAACGAATTTCACAATTTCACCGTTTTCATCAATATCCGCTAGTCTTTTAAGCATATTCATTTCCTTATTTGCATGCCAAAAGACCTTGCATATCGATGAATATTCATATTCCGAATTTTTTTCAAACTTTATAACACTCGGTTTCGTTGGAATCTCATTTTCAGATCGGAATTTTTCGAGTTCGCTGTTAGCTGAATTAAGGCTTATTTGCAATTCCGAAATTGCTTTTTCGGCGAGGGATTTCTCCTTAGAAATCCTTTCAATTTCCGCATTCAGGAAATTTACGCGCGACTCACTCTCGGAATTTCTATTTTTTAATTCCGAATTATCTCTTTGCAATTCAAGAATTTGCGAATTAAGAAAGTCCGAGTTATCGGTCTTTCTCAACAGCTCGGTTATATTTTTTACAAGCGAAATATTTTCGGAATCTAATTCCGTTGTAACAACCCTAAAATACAGATCGATATTATCACAGAATGCACTATTGTTAAGTGCCTCACATAGCGCAATAGTATAATTTTGCCCTTGCTTAACAGAATTAGAAACGGTTTTTGCAATTCTATTTGAAGCAGAACTTATAAACCCGTTAAAAATATCCATGATAAACTTTTTCGATGTATTTTGCAAAACTATTTTCCGAACACCGTCATCGGACAGTCTCGTTGCAAGAACAGAAACGGGCCTGTATAATGTATTATAGCTTTTAGGGAACTCAGTAAATTTTCTCTTGATTTCTGCATATGTAACTACATCGCAAAGTGCGAGCAGTTCCTCACGGGTTAATTCTTTAATGTCAATCATTTTTAGCCTCCAATGTCAAAACTAGCTTACTCAACAGCTTGAACGATTTCTCCGAAATATAACCGTTTTTCATCACAATGCGAATCCAACGCTGTATTTCGGGATAATCTTTCAATTTCTTCGCTATACCGGACAAATTATACGGAATCGGAACCAATTTATCGGAACATTTTTCCAGTGATTTAACGAACGCTTTCTCGTCAAAATCATCACAAGAACAATTCCACTTAAATTCAATGATTCTGACTTTATCCAAGCCTTCAAATATTTCCAATCTGCTGCCAAATCTAATGTTATAAAATGCCGAACGACATCCGGATTTAATCTCGCGTTTTTCATAAACAATGTTATTCACATACACTATGACGAATCCATCAAAAACAGTTTCTATAAGCAACTTGTTTTGATACGGAAGGGTGGAATACAAATTCTCCGTAAGTTCGCGCTCCTTGAAATCCATCACAAAAACTCTCGGGCAACTCGTCAAATATTCCTCATTATCCCTCCACATAATAATCTGCTTTAATTGTGGATTGTCCCTATCCAGCGCGAGAACCAGTTCCCTGCCTGTGCAATTAACCCAAGCGAGTACTGCGTTTTGTTCCAAACTGCAGTATTTCGGAATGGGAATCCTATTTGGAAATACTTTTGGATTGACCTCCTCTCCGCTCATTAAAACGAAACACTTATCGGAATTGTGATACATAATATACGGACTGCGTCTGTAAACAGGCCATATCGGCATAATAAGCGGACTTTGATTTGTTAAAATGCAATGCAGTTCGCAAAAAAACTTCGATGCACCATAATCAAATCTTTCTGCTCGGATACTGTATAAAAAATATCCATTACTTTCACAAATCAGATGATGTGAAACCGATGAACTTACAAACCTTGTAAATTGTCCTTTACTCAACAGAAAATACTCATTGTTCACTTGAACGTTTGCCCAATCAGGGATTTTCTTTCCGCTATCAGCCTTAAAAACAGCGATGCCATCTCTAATTCCGATAACCTTTTGAGGAAATGATTTAACAGATATTTCGCCGGTTGAAATGCGATACTCCTCGGCGGGAGTTCTTCCAACGTTAAAATAGTCAAAATTTCCGTAAAATCTATCGAAATTAAAAGTATAGAGATTTCCCTTAGACGATATAATGTCGAATGTCCCTTGCGGATTTATGTCCGGAGTAAGTAATAGTCCTATATAGAAACAAAAGTTCTTCCGATTAAGTTCGATTTTATAGCTGTATTTCGGGTCTTTCAACGCATCGTATTCGACCTCATAAAAATGTGAGCGATCCTCACATTCTTTATCCTCGTCTTTATCTCCGCGACTATGTCCAAAATATCTGCCCTTTACCTTTCCATCGGCAAAATATACATATTTATGGCATTTACCGCACATAAAAATCCCGGAATTCGCCGATACACTCCCACCGCGACAAAGAACCGCCGCTTTTTCCACAGAAATCGGATTCCATCCCGAATCTTCACTCCACATTAAAACGCGCTCTAATGCCATTTTCTCACCCCGATGTATATATCTTATTTTTATTTTAGCATATTTTCCCGGAATAATCAAGTTATTATGGTACGAACGCAGATGGCAAAATTAACAAATTGCAGTGCCAAAAATTGGTCAAAACACCAAACCCATAAAAGTGTTGGCAAATAGCTTGCCAAATCCCACCAAGATGTGGTATAATGATAAAAAGACTATCAAAGGATTGGTGAAAAATGAACATCCCCCTTGATTCAAAGACCGATATAACCCCGCTGCAAAGCAACGACAAGTGTGATAAAAATGATTACCTTATCGCGGCAGGCTGCGGCATTATTTCGGGACTGGTTGACGCGTTTTTGGTTGGTTGACCGGGTCAAAGCGTTCTAGGCTCGTGGACAGACGCTCAGGTTGACAAATGCGTTATGCAATTCGCGAAAATGAACGGTTGGAACGACAACGGGAAAACCAAAAGCGCAATAGGATTCCTTGAAGGTAAGTTCCGCGTAAACTATGACCAAAGGCATTCGGGCGACGTCGGAGGTTTGGTCGAACATATGAGCACAAAAAATCATCATATGAAATCCCTTGCTCACTCCCCCAGCCCTGTTGGATTGTTCTTTTCGGTGCTTAATCAGTTTACGGGAACATCAACATTTGTTTCAAACGGACAGTTGATTTATATCAATGCCCAAACTCAAGAGCTTATCGGCGGAAACTTTATCGCGAAACTGTTCTGCGGAATCGCGAACTGGTTCGGACATCTTATGTCCGATGTTGCGGGCAGTTCGGGCGCGGTCGGTCGCGGAAGCGGAATCGTAATTCCGTTTTATGAGTTGTTTAATCTCTGTAACCTCGGTAATTTTAATCCGGGCGGAGCGAAAATGGATCTTGCTCAACTCGCGACAAGAGCGTTTGAACAAGGCTACGATTTCCGTTTCGGATTAACGCAGGCAATTCCCGTGGTTTTATGCGACTTGTCCATCAGGCTAATTTGGGCAATTCGCGGATATTTCGGAAAACATAAACCTCTCAAAGAGTGTATTCCCACCTCGCGGCATGATGATTTGCGGATAATGCTGCTTGTAGGAAGCGGCGCGCTCTGTATCGTTGACGGAATCGATGCGGTTGTCCGTTCGGGCGGAAATCCACTCGCGGGATTTATGCGCCTTAATTTGATCGCGTGGTTCAGATTGACAACACTTGCATTAAGGGAACTTTGTATAAGAATTGGAATGCCCTTGCCGCTGCAAAAGACTCTGGACGCATTCAAACGAATTAATGGTGCTCTGGAATCCTATCTTGAGGAGCTGAGAAAAATTGACATCGAAGCCTTCAAGTGCGAAACGGAACAATGTCACCGAATGTCAGATCTGCTTGACGGCGCGTCAGATGAGAATGATTTGAACGTTAAACTGCATATCGTGATTGAAGAAATGGGAATTGAGTTGCCGTGGAATGATCACGACAGCTTTGACGACTTTATGAACGATGATAACGCAAGGCTGGTGTTTGATTAATGTTTAAGTGTGACAAATGCGGATTATGCTGTCAAAACGTCGGAAAATCACCCGTTTATAAGGAGCTTGACGATGGCACGGGAAAGTGCAGATACCTTGACGAAAATCTATGCGGCATATACGAAAATCGTCCGTTATAATGCCGTATCGATGAAAGCTACGAAGCGTTTTTCAAGGACAAAATGACGTTAGAAGAATATTACCGCCTCAATTACGAGGTGTGCAATAAATTAAAATCGGGAGGGTTATAATTATGCCATTACCACTAATTTTGGGAATAGCCGCAGGTGTTGCGGGTGTCGCAGGATTAGGCTCGGGAATCTCGGGCGGCGTCAAAATGAAAAGGGCAAGCAACACCGTTAAAATGGCGAAAGAAATTCAGGCGGACGCCGAGGAGAAACTCGAACAAACGAACAAAAGAACTACCGATAAAATGGACAAGCTCGTCACTCTCGAAATGAATATTCTCGCGAGCTTTGACAGATTTTGTGACGCGTTTGAGAAAATCAAAAACCGCCCCGAATTTAAGGAGTTTGACTTGGAAAAATACGATATTCCGAAGTTTGAATCCGAAGAATTGCGAAATGTTTCGGTGGGAGCGAACGTGTTGGTTGGCGGACTTGGCGGGGCTGCCGCAGGAACTGCGGGTGGTTTTGCTGCTGCGGGTGCTACAACGGCGGCGGTTATGGCACTCGGAACCGCCTCAACGGGAACCGCAATCGCGTCGCTAAGCGGAGTTGCGGCAACCAACGCAACGCTTGCAGCACTGGGCGACGGAGCACTCGCGGCAGGCGGAGGCGGAATCGCCCTGGGGACAACAATTCTCGGAGCGTCAACATTAGGTGTGGGGCTGCTGATTGGCGGTGTCATTTTCAATTTCGCCGGCGGAAAAACTTCAAAAAAAGCCGAGAAAGTATACGATCAAGCGCGCGAAATTGAAAGGGAGACCGACAAAATCTGCGATTATCTGGACGAGCTGTACGGTTATGCCGATAAATATCTCAACACTTTGAGAAATATAAACGCTATCTACTCACCAAAGCTCGAACGTTTTGAGGACCTTGTAAAAACTACCACGAACTGGGGGCAGACCAACAGCATTTAAATTAAAAAGGTCATTGCAAAATGCGAAAAATATGGTATAATAAGAAATATGAAGATAGAAGAATTAAAGGGACGTTCAAGTAGCTTGTACGACCCACGACTAACAAACCGCGGAAATTACCGCCACAAGCTTAAAGATATAATCATAATTGGATTATGCAGCGTAATATGCGGAGGAGAAGATTTTGTCGATATGGAGGACTTCGGCAAAGAGCGCGAGG
>JAAVIC010000010.1 GCA_014799385.1 Oscillospiraceae bacterium | reverse complement strand
TGGACTCCGGAACAGCTTACCGCCGAGGGGCAATTTGAACGTCTGGAGCAGTCCATTACGGATACCGGTTTGAACATCATCGAAATTGACGAGAAGTCCGGAGACGGAAAAATCGAGGATAACTCCCGGCTATACAGGGTGTCGGGTGAGAAGTGCAGCTGTATCGATTTCATTTACAGCGGGCTTCCGTGTAAGCATATGTTTTTTCTCGCAAGTTCTCTCATGGATTTGCGAAACAACAAATGAGGTGTAATATGGGCAGCTACGCAATGTATCTCCGCAAATCCCGCGCGGATATTGAGGCTGAATCACACGGTGAGGGTGAAACTCTCGCACGTCACAAGAAAATGCTCCTCGAATTGGCAGCAAAATCGGAAATCACCGTTGACGACATCTACGAGGAGGTAGTTTCGGGCGACAGCATTGAAGGACGTCCGCAAATTCAACGGTTACTCCGCGCGATTGAGGCGCGGACATACACGGGCGTTCTTTGTATGGACATAGACAGACTGGCGCGCGGCGATACCATCGACCAAGGGATTATCGCACGCGCGTTCCGCATTTCCGGGACGAAAATCATCACTCCCAAAAAGGTTTACGACCCAAATTCAGAATTTGACGAGGAATACTTTGAATTTGAGCTGTTTATGGCTCGCCGTGAGTTCAAAATTATCGGCAGACGAATCCAGCGCGGACGTATCGAATCCGCGAAAGAGGGACGGTTTATCGGCTCAGCCGCTCCTTATGGCTACAATAAGGTTAAAATAAAGGGCGATAAGGGATACACACTCGAACCGAATCAATCTGAGGCAAAGGTCGTACAATTGATATTTGAAATGTACCTCAAGGGCGACGGAAAAATGGTTATCGCCAAAAAGCTGGACGCATTAGGAATCGTTCCCCGAAGCGGCAAGTCGTGGAGCAGCAGCACGGTGGTCAGTATTCTCAAAAATCCCGTATACATAGGTAAAATCCGCTGGGGATACCGCAAATATACAAAAGACCTTACAGATGGCACTGTCATCAAGCACCGCGAGAAAAATGCGGACTGCGTATTTGTAGATGGGCTTCACCCGCCGATTATCTCCGAGGACGATTTCAACCGCGCTCAGGAGATTCTCAAGCACCGAACTCGTCCGCCCGTCAAGTCGGATACATCGCTTAAAAACCCTCTGTCGGGACTGATTTACTGCGGCAAATGCGGAGCTGCAATTACTCGCCTCGGCGAGAACAGCCACTGTCGGTGTGCGACTCTCAAATGCTCCAATCGGTACTGCGATACCGTGGCAAGCAAGCTCTATCTCGTTGACAATGCGGTAATTGACTTTTTGACAGGGTGGATTGAGGAGTATAAAATCAACGTGGAACGCAATTCTCCGCTGTTGCCCGAATCCACATTAGACATTTACAAAAACAACCTAGCCGCTCTCACAACAGAATTGGACACCGTAAACACGCAAATCAACAAGACCTATGATTTGCTGGAGCAAGGCATCTACACTCCCGAAATCTTTAAGGAACGTCACGAAAATCTATCAGTCAAAAAATCGGAGCTGGAATCGAAAATCTCCGATATAAACGGCGAAATCGAAAAATACCGTGAAAGCCGCTCCATTCGTGAGAATTTTATTCCGCACTTCGAGAATGTTCTTGCTGTCTACCGTACAACTCCCGACATTTCCGAAAAGAACCGCCTTCTCAAAACAATAGTCCGGCGCATCACCTACACAAAAGATGTCCGCAATACGCGCCGAAATGCCGATGCCGCAACGTTTCAGCTATTTATTGAACCGAATGTGGAGTAATATCATAATCACGTATATCCAAATGTATACCCCCACTCGTAAGTCATAATCACGACATAATCCGCTGCCTCGCCCTGAACGGCATAATCATGCGACTCGTAGAGGATTCCTTGTTGGTCGGCGCGGTATTTGGGCGCGACCGCCGTCACGAGGATATATCCCGCAGCGTGAAGCCGCTCCGAAATCTCACGCAGAAAACTGTTATACGATTCGCGGTCATCGGGAGAAATATACTCGATATCCAGATTCAAGCCGTAATAATCCTTTGCCGCAAGCTCCGCGAGGATATTTGAAATCATATTCTCCCGTGCCTCGGTATCCGCGAGAATCTCCGACATCACCTCTGTCGAGAACGTCCCCTCGTAGATATTCGTAACCGTCATAAGCGGCATTACGCCCGCGTTTCGCGCCTTTTCAATCATCGCGTCATCGTTGGGCGCGAAGATTTCCCCGCGCGGCGAAATCGAATACGAAAACGGACTTAAAAACGTCAGCGACGGCAGAGAGCAATTCAGCGCGTAATCCGTTATTGTCGGATACGCGTAACCGTTTATCACTGCGGGGCGGAGCGAGAACTCACGCTGCTGCGGAATCAGAATCTCATCGCCTATTTGCAGCGCGATTGGGTTCACATCGGGATTCGCTTCAAGCAGCGTATTCAGCGGAATCTCGAACTCCCGCGCTATCGAGTACATAGTCTGCCCTTCCTCGACCCGATACCGCATAATATCCGACATAATCACCAGATTCTGCCCCACCGCAAGATTATTCGGCGAGCTTAATCCGTTATCCGCCGCAATCTTCGACACGGGAATATCAAACCGCCGCGACAAAAGGCTTAAATTATCGCCCGGCTGTACCGTATAAATAAACATAATTACCCCCTTATTTTAATAGCAAATCGCGATTTTTAATAGCAAATCCGAAAACGTGCAGATAAAATCCGCTGCGCGGATTTCATCTGCACTTGCCGAGCGCGAAAGCTCCGCTTCGCTGCGCTTCCGCACTCGCATTTCGGATTTGCATGAATCACCGATAGGTCGTTTTAGATTTAACGCGCTATTTTCATAGGCTGCTCTGCGCTTCCGCTAATTCAACCTCTTTTCGCGCGCCGAGGATATGTATCCCGAACGTATCCGCGTAATTATATGTCGACAATCGGCGGTTACGCGCGTCAACGGAGTGTGCGCAAACGAAAATATTCTGCGGAATAACCGGACTTAACACCGCCGATACAAACACGGTGTGATAAAACTTTCCGCTGCTGTTTATCAGCTGAATCGCGTCGCCGCGCCGAATCTCCGACAACGGAACTTCCTCGCCGTATACGCCCGGTCCGCGATTGGTCAGCATAAAATCCCGGAAGAAATCCACGCCCGTCCACGAGGGGGCGCGTTCGTTGGAGTTGATGTAAAACCAACCGTTTTCGGGTGAGAAATTCATCACATCGCACCCCGCATACAGGCACTGCGACACGAAATTCGTGCAGTCGCCGCCTATGTCCTCAAAATCGTAAAACCTCGGATTCCGCGCGAACGCCCAATTCAACGCGTATCGTACCGCCGCGCGGCGGTTGTATTCCGTTTCAATCAGCACAATTATCACCTCTGCCATTTGGTTTTTCTGTATTCTATGCCGTTCGCGGGAAATGGTGACAGAATAATTTAAGGAAGCACTTGATTTAGTTCCTTTATTCTGCATTATGTATCATTAGCTGTAACTGTTGTGCAAAAAGGAACTTGACAAATCTCAAAAACGGTGATATAATAAAGTTGAGGGGTGATGAAATGAATGATAAATCCCGAATAGAAATTGATTTGCAATTTTTCTCCGAAAAAGACATTGAAAATTAAGAATCTGGTTCTTTGAAGAGAGCAATACGAAAATATCACGCTCGAATTGACGAGCACCGCGATAAAATTCAGAATCCCCGAAAGTACATAAGCGACTGGGATTCGCTTGATGAAAAGCGACAAACAGGGCTTATAAAACACTGGAATAAGGAAATCAGAAATTTCGAACAGTCAATCTCTGACAGGATTGACGAGCTAAAAAAGAGAGGTGATTATGATGAATAAAAGCACTTTTGACTTCATAATCGAACGTGTTGTGGACAACGCTTTGGACGCGGCACAGGAAAACGATGGAGATAAAGAGTTTCAGTCGGGAAAAAAGCTGGCATATTATGAAACACTGGATACCATTAAAAACGAGCTTATCGCGCACGACATCGATATATCGGAATACGGATTAAATACCGTTTTGGAGAAGCTATTGTGATTTGGTTTTCAGGCAGCACCGCTCGGATATTTGCGGTGTTGCCTTTATTATGTTTTACGGAGGAACTAAGGTGAAATTATCATACCAACGCGCGTTATGGGCGGCATATTCCGTTTTGAACGAGCTTTACAAGGAAAAGGGAGATACTATAAGATTAGCTGAGATCCTCAGCGAGATGAACCCGTTTCTGTTTATTCCCCGAACCTGCGCCGACCCCGCTTTGTGGGTGGAGTGGAAGAAGTGCTGCTCCAAAATTGACGATTCGGGATTCTTGACGTCCGAACAAGTAATGCCCGCGCTCGAGGATTTTCTCAGGGTCAATGAGGAGGAATATTCGTGCTTTGACGATATGGACGGGGATTATTCGGCGGACGAGATAATACGCGAGCTTTCGTCTTTCATGAAAAACGGAACGTGGAACAAAATTCTGGATTGGGCGGCGACTGCCAACGAGATAGAAGATGATTCAGCGCTTTAGTACCCCAAATCGCTGAATTTTTTTGTTTACCCCCTTGAAAAATCACGAATAATGTGATATAATGATAAATATAGACTGCACGGCTCGATAAGAACCGTATTAAAAAGGAGATAACAATTATGTCAATGACGTTTAACAGAAAGCTGCCTATCCCTAAGGAAATCAAGGAAATGTACCCGCTGGCAGAGGAAATCAAGACCGTTAAGGCGGCTCGCGATAAGGAAATTGCCGATGTCCTTTCGGGCAAGTCGGACAAGTTCCTGCTGATTATCGGACCTTGCTCCGCAGACAACGAGGACTCCGTAATGGACTACACCAACCGCCTCGCAAAGGTTCAAGAGCAGGTCAAGGACAAAATCCTCATAATCCCCAGAATCTACACCGGCAAGCCCCGCACCAACGGAACGGGCTACAAAGGACTGATTCATCAGCCCGACCCCACCAAGGGCGAGGATATGCTCGAAGGACTGATTCAGGTTCGCAAGCTCCACACACGGGCAATCGCCGAAACGGGGCTTACTTGCGCGGACGAAATGCTCTACCCCGAAAATTACCGCTATCTGTCCGATTTGCTGTCCTATGTGGCGGTCGGCGCGCGCTCCGTTGAGGATCAACAGCACCGCCTTGTCGCAAGCGGTATGGAATGCCCCGTAGGTATGAAAAATCCGACCTCCGGCACGCTTTCGATTATGTTCAACTCGATTCAGGCGGCTCAGGCAAAGCACACCTTCATCTACCGCGGCTGGGAAGTGGCTTCGGACGGAAACCCGCTCTGCCACGCGATTCTCCGCGGCGCGCAGAACAAGCACAACCAGACGATTCCCAACTACCACTACGAGGACCTGAAGCTCTGCTACGATATGTATATGGAAAAGGGCTTGCAGAACCCCGCGATTATTGTGGATACCAACCACTCCAACTCAGGCAAGCAATTCCTCGAACAGGTGAGAATTTCCAATGAGATACTCCACTCTATGCGTCACTCCACGGAGATTCGCAATATCGTCAAGGGATTGATGATAGAAAGCTACATCGAGGACGGCTGTCAGAAAATCGAGGAGGGCACTTACGGCAAGTCGATAACCGACCCGTGCCTTGGCTGGGAGAAGTCGGAAAAGCTGATTCTCGGTATTGCCGACCAACTGTAATATGCAAAAGAGTTTCTTCGCGCGGTATTACGCATATGCCTTGAAAATAACCTTGTTTGCTATGCTGATCCCTTACGTGCTTTGGTTGATAGGAATTATATTTTTCTTATTTATGATATTTCACTACGATGTGAAAAGCGTTATGATCGGCATAGCTTTGGGGCTGTTTTTATCGGCGATTTTTGTTTTCGTGTATGTGCTGATTATCGTAAGCAAGTCTTACAGCTTGTACAATATACTTGACGAAAAGGGGTATTGTATCGAGTACCTCCGCGCGTACGAGCAAAAGCGCATTATAGGAAAGCCGTTCAAACTTGATTATGCGTTGGAATACGCCGAGATTATTGTGCGTGTCGGGCAGCCCGACGAGGCAATAAAATACCTCAACACGCTGACGATTCCACCGAACGCGCACATTATGTTTCAGTCCAGGTATTTCTTCCTGTATGTATTGAGTGCGCTGAAAATCGCGAATCTCGCCATTGCCGAGGATATGTGGAACCGCAGCGGAGATTTGATTTCCAAAATCTCGGCGGATTCACGGCTTTGCGCGCAAGGCGGATATCTGGCGATTATAGCTATGATTCTCACGGACTGTTTCGCGGCGCAGCAAAACGGCGACAGAGCGCGTCTGGAGCGCGCGTTTCAGCAGACGGAGGACATTCTGATGAACACCCAAATTACAGACAGAACCTTGTTGCAAATTATGCGGCTTTACGAGCTGCGGGAATTGGGGCTTACGGAGCATTACAACTCGCTTCTCCCCAAGGTTCGGGAGCAAATTTACGCGTCCAAGCCGCTGTTCCGCTGTATTAAGGATTCGCAGCTTGAAAATCTATCCCGCGTTGAAAACGGAATGCTCCCCTTTCAATCGCTTGACGAACAAGAAAAGTGTGCTGTAATACCGTAAATTGGAGAAACGAACAATATGAAAAGCTTTACATCGCGGATGTTTTCGCGGGTTTTCGGAACGATGATTCGCGGGACAAAGCCGCAGCACATCATCATTCCGATGATTGCATGGATAATGCTGGTCAACGGGTTCACACGGTTCAGTCCGATACGAATCGTAATCGGCGCGGCGGCGGGATTGATTTTCACGCTGTTGTGGTATCTCATCGGCTCAATTGTTATCGTTCAAAAGAACGCCAATGTTTACAGCGTTCTCGACAGTCAAGGTTTCTGTATGGAGTACCTGTGCGTTTATGAGCATGAGCGGATAACGAATAAGCCGTTCAGACTTGATTACGCGTTGGAATATGCCGAGATTTTTATGAACATAGGCAAGCCCGATGAGGCAATAAAATATCTCAACACGCTGACGATTCCCGCAAACGCGAACCCCATGTTTCAAGCGTCTTATTTCTACATTTATGTGATGAGCGCGCTGAAAATCAACAACCTCGCCATTGCCGAGGATATGTGGAACCGCAGCACCGAACTGATAAACCGTATCTCAACAAATCCCGCGTCAGTTCCGAACGGGTATCTGGTGATTCTTTCGATGATTTACACCGATTGCCTTGCGGCGCGGCAAAGCGGAGACAGAACACGTCTGGAGCGCGCGTTCCAACAGACGGAATCCGCGATGAGCGGCGAAATTGGCAAGGAATACGCAGCACGCAGCGGAAATTCGTTCGATATTGTCCGCCTGTATCAGTTGAAAACACTCGGAATGACGGACAGATACAATGCGCTGCTGCCTGAGGTGAGGGCGAAAGTCGAAAGCTCCGAGCCGATGCTTGCCTGTTTGAAAGCTATGGAGATTGAGGACTTGTCGCAAATTGAAAACGGAGAATTGCCGATTTAACCTCTTGACAAACGGGGAAAAGTGTGGTATAATAAAAGCATAAATGCTTTTATTATACCACTTATGTCCACGCGCATTCGCTCACTTCGTTCGCTCCGCGCGGTTATGGACAATTATACCATAAATTCTTCGAATTTATGGTATAATAAACACAGTGTAAGGCTGACGCAAGTTAGCCGCTGATTATGCCAAATGGGGGTGGAAATATGCCGAGTGAAATGGAACTTAAGGCAAAACTTATTGACGACTACGAGTTGCTGATAACACTCCGCAAATCGGCAGTGAAAGAAAACGCTGTCGAAACTGTAAAACTTATCGATGAAAAGATCGGCTATCTTAAATTGAAATTGCAGCCGATGGAGCTGCCCAACGACCCGACAAAGGACTAAAATGTTAATATTTGTAAAACGTTGACGGGAACCCAGTAGCAAAGCGAGAACGCCCATCCAGAGAGCTGTCGGAAGGTGCGAGACAGCGGACGCGTTTTGTGAATTACCTCCCCGAGCGGCTTTGCGAACGGAGCTTGTTTGCTCCCAATAGCAGGCACGGGTAAGCCCGTTAAAGCTGTCCAAAGGCAAGATTCCCGCGGTCGGGGATTTTGCAAACCGAGGTGGTACCGCGTGTAATTACGCCCTCTTTGAGATGTTCTCAAAGAGGGATTTTTGTTATATTGAAGGGGGGGGTATCCGTGAGATTCAAAAATCTCATCGGCTACGGAAAGACTTTCCGAAAATAAATTTCCAACAAGAAAATGGGACTTGCTTCCACAACTATAACTATGGAAAAAGCAGTACCTCACGGCAAGTAGCCGTGGTGAAATCGAAATCCAAAAAGTCTCAAAATTTCCGAGGTAAATTTTGAGCGGTTTCGCAATGCTGCCTGTCTCCCCCTGTTGCGGCACATCGTGTGCCGTCTTGGGGCGACTGCGCAAACATTGCGAAATTTTGGATATCAAAATTTAGATAAGGGGATATAACAATGGAACTTTATGACGAACTGGTAGCGCGCGGACTTATCGCGCAGGTAACCGACAAGGACGAAATCAGCAAGATGATAAACGCGGGCAAGGCGACCTTTTACATCGGCTTCGACCCTACCGCGGATTCGCTGCACGTTGGACATTTTATGGCTCTGTGCCTGATGAAACGTCTTCAGATGGCGGGCAACAAGCCCATCGCGCTGTTGGGCGGCGGCACGGGAATGATCGGCGACCCCTCGGGAAAATCCGATATGCGCAAAATGCTCACAAAAGAGGACATCGACCACAACATTGCGTGCTTTAAGCAGCAGATGAGCCGCTTTATCGACTTCTCGGACGACAAGGCGCTGATGGTAAACAACGCGGACTGGCTGACAAGTCTTAACTGGATTGACTTGCTGCGCGAGGTAGGCGCGTGCTTCTCGGTAAACAAAATGCTGACGTTCGAGTGCTACAAACAGCGTATGGAGCGCGGACTGACGTTCCTTGAGTTCAACTATATGATAATGCAGAGCTACGACTTCTATATGCTGTTCCAGAAATACGGCTGTAATATGCAGTTTGGCGGCGATGACCAGTGGGCGAATATGCTCGGCGGCACGGAGCTTATCCGCAAGAAACTGGGCAAGGACGCGCACGCAATGACCATCACCCTGCTGCTCAACTCCGAGGGCAAAAAGATGGGCAAGACCGAAAAGGGCGCGGTCTGGCTCGACCCGAACAAAACCTCGCCGTTCGACTTCTTCCAGTACTGGCGGAACGTTGATGACGCGGACGTTATCAAGTGCCTGAAAATGCTGACGTTCCTGCCGATCGAGGAGATACGCGGAATGGAATCGTGGGAGGGCGCGCAGCTTAACAAGGCAAAGGAGATTCTCGCGTTTGAGCTGACGAAGCTCGTCCACGGCGATGAAGAGGCGCAAAAGGCTCTGGACGGCGCAAAATCGCTGTTCGGCGCCCGAGCGTCGGGTGCGAGAAATAAAAACACCGAAAATATGCCGACTGCCTCCGTAGAAACTGCGGACGGCAAAATCGGTATCCTCGACCTGTTGGTGAACACCAAGCTCGCTCCGTCCAAGCGCGAAGCGCGAAACCTCATCTCGGGAAAAGGAATCGCGGTGAACGATGAGATAATCGAAGACCCGAACGCGCAAATCGACCTCACAAACGAGGTAATCGTCCGCAAGGGCAAGAAGGTGTTCCTGAAAGTCACCAAGTCGTAAGGGGGAGAAATGGAAACCAAATCACTGTATAACATCATTTGCGATGCGTTTGAGGGCGGAATACTCCCGCGTGACTTCTCGCTGCCGCCCGTTTCGGACGCTAAAATCCCGTTCGCGGACGGCGCGAGTGACGGAATCGGAATCTATCATATGGGCGCGCCCGAAATCACGGATGAGATACGCGAGGTCATTAAATCCGCCGTCATCGCCGCCTCCGATGAGGATTTCAAATGCGCCGAGGAGCTGTTCAAAGCATTAAGCGAGAAAATTTCCGCGATACGCGCGATTGACGAGCTGCAATCGTTCATCATCGAAAACAGAGATTCACTTAACGCGAAGAATCTGTATAATTGCGCGGTGCATTTGATGACGAAATCCGCCGACCGCGAGTGCGTGAAGTTCGGAATGTCGATGTTGGAGCTGTTCAATATTGAGGGCAACGAAAAGCTCATGAAAGCCGTAGAGCTGATTGGGCAGAGCGATGAGTTCACAATCTTTGCGGTTTTTATAATGTCAAGGTGGAAAAACGCAAACGAGAGCATTTTCGCGTTGGCGCAGCGCGTTCACGGCTGGGGGCGGATTCACGCAGTGGAACGTCTTGAACCCAAAACAGACGAAATTCGCCGCTGGCTGCTGCATGAGGGCGTAAACAACGATGTTGTGCCCGCGTATTCCGCACTCTCTTGTTGGGAGAAATCGGGCGCGGCAGAGCTGCTGCATAATCCCGATTTGTCTGATGAGGACTTCACGGGTATCGCCAATCTGATTGACGCGCTGTTGGACGAGGGTCCGTGCGCGGGAATTTCCGAGGTTGAAAACAACGCGGAAGTCCTTGCGGAGTTCCTGAAAATCGCCCAAAACAGAACGCTCTCCATAGACGACTACGTGATTATCCAAAATATCCGTATAAAGTTTGAGGACGAAAATCCCGAAGTTGTCACTAAATGCAGCGAGATTCTTAACACGGAAAATTGCCGCACGTGCGTAAGAAATGCGGAAAAATCGGGGAGCGTAATCTCGCTTGCCAAAGAGCTTGGAATAGACTTCAAGTACGAGGTTATGCGGCAGTTGGAAACGGATTTCGGCAAAAATTTCTATCTATGCGGGGAATTGATGGACGATGAACACCGCGCGAAAACGATTGAGATTTTCTGTAAAAATCTCCCATTGGGCGAGTTAAAGACAACACCCGCCAACAGTTTCCCGGTTGGCGAGAAATTTCAAATCCACAATAGGCTGGATTTCATTGTTCAGGAGCTTAAGAGTTACTTGCTTGAGGGTGTGGATTTGGTTGAAACAGCGTTGCAATGCGCTCCCGCAGGTACGAGAAATTGTGCGCTTCGCGTTTTACAGTCATGGGTGAACATTAGCAAAACACCGCTTGAAACGCTGCTCCCCGAAATATACAGGTTGATTCAAAAGCTTGTGAACATCGAACCGAACAACACCGCACGTGAAAGAATGGAAAAACTGCTGAACGGCGAAATCGGTGAAAATTCCAACGAATAATAAAGCGGCTGCCCAATAAGGCAGCCGTTTTGCAATATTGTGAAAAATAACGAGATATGCGGTTTCCGGGCAATTGGATTTTTTAATAATATTTTAACATTTCTTGAAAATTTCTTAAACATTCGGGTGGTAGAATATAAACAACAAGTGAAGGAACTCACAAATCAAACAAATGGAGGTATTCATTATGAAAAAGGAAAACTTTATTACTTTGGTACTCGGAGTTGTAGGAGGTCTGTTGTTCGGTATCGGAATGTGTATGTGTTTACTGCCCGAATGGAACGCATTTACCCCGGGAGTTGCAGTTACGGCTGTCGGAGCAGTGGTTCTGGCGGTAATGCTTATCGTTCGCCGCGTAATGCTCGGAAAGCCCGCGTTGAAAATCAACGTGAAAACCGTAGGCAAGGTCGCGTTCGGAGTTGTCGGCGCGCTGGTTCTGGGCTTGGGAATGTGTATGGTTATGGTATTTGAGGGTATGATGATTCCGGGAATTATCGTTGGGTTAGTCGGTATAGTTCTTCTGTTGTGTCTTATCCCGATGTGTGCGGGTCTGAAGTAATTATAATAATCGGGAGGAATAGAAATGTCAGAATTTAAGAAAGCAAACGAAAAGATCGCCAATGGTGTTGTTGACGGTTTTAAGAAGATCGAAAACGGCGTAGTCGAGAGCTACAAGAAAATCGAGGACGGTGTTGTCGGTGCTTACAAAAAGGTCGAGGACAAATTCGTCGATACGTTTTTAACTCACGAGGGTGAAACGACCGAGGACGCGAAAAAGCGTCTTTCCGCGGGTATTTCAAAGCCTTGATTAGCACTTGACCCGTGCCGTCAGACAGCCCGGGTCAAAATTTTTTCCAAAACTGCGTAAATTTTAACAAAACTTTAACATTTGTGTGCTATAATTTAGAATATAAACACGGAGGTAAGAAATATGTTTAATATACTTGTGGTAGAGGACGATGGTGATTTGAACCGCGCCGTATGCTCGTTTCTGAATAAAAGCGGTTACAGCGCGTCCGGCTGTCTGAACGCGAACGACGCGTACAACGAAATGTACGGAAAAACATTTGATCTGATAATATCCGATATAATGATGCCCGATATTGACGGTTATGAGTTCGCGAAAACAGTCCGCGAATTGAATGAGAATATACCTATACTGTTTATGACGGCTCGTGATGATTTCGCTTCCAAGCAGCGCGGCTACCGAATCGGAATTGACGATTATATGGTAAAGCCCATCGACCTTGACGAGCTTTTTCTGCGAATCGGGGCATTGTTGAGGAGAGCGAAAATTGCGTCAAGTCATCGTCTTGAAATAGGAAAGCTGATACTTGACGCGGACGAACGCACTGCCGTTCTTGACGGAGAAGAAATTCCGCTGACGGCGAGAGAATTTAATATTTTATACAAGCTGCTGTCATATCCCAAAAAGACATTTACGCGCTCGCAGCTTATGGACGAATTCTGGGACGCGGATTCCAACACCGCGCCGCGCGCCGTGGACGTGTATATGACAAAGCTCCGCGACAAATTTTCCGAATGTGATGAATTTGAAATAGTCACCGTTCACGGATTGGGCTACAAGGCGGTGATAAAGTGAAGCACGCCACGCCGACCGCTGCCCGTGTGCTGTATGCCGCAAGGCGGTTTGTGACTTTTTTCCTGATCATTTCGTTTGTCGTTACCTGCTGTATGCTGCTATTCCTTTTCACGTTTCAAAGCAGTACGGAGATCGATCTCACTAAAGAAAACGTTGAGCTTGCCGCGAAGCTGACGTTCGGGAACGTTATACTGATAAGCCTGTTGTTTACCGTTATTGACGAGGTGCGGCATTGGTTTGCTGTTACAAGACCCGTTCGATATATCGTGAGAGCAGCTGAAAAAATTATGAACGGCGATTTTTCTGTGCGTATCAAGCCCATTAAAGGCTTTGACAACAGCATGGGATTTAATGTCATAATAGATTACTTCAATCGAATGGCGGAAGAACTGTCGGGAATTGAAACTCTCCGCACGGACTTTATCGCGAATGTTTCACACGAGCTGAAAACGCCGCTTTCGGTTATCCAAAACTACGGAACAATGCTTCAACAACCCGATCTTCCGGAGGAACAGCGTATCGAATACGCGAAAACCGTAACCGCCTCATCGCGGCGGCTTGCCGATCTGATAACGAATATTTTGAAGCTCAATCGGCTTGAAAATCAGCAGATTTTTCCCGAAAAGCAGACTTACGACCTCGGCGAACAGCTTTGTGAATGTTTGTTGGGATTTGAAAGCACTTGGGAGAAAAAGAACATCGACATTGATACTGACATCGTGGACGGTGTGATTATAGAATCCGACCCGGAATTGTTGACATTGGTGTGGAACAATCTTTTTTCAAACGCGATGAAATTCACCGAACCGGGCGGAAAGGTCTCACTCACACTTAAAACGGACGAAGAATTTGCGGTCGTGCAAGTAAGCGATACGGGCTGTGGAATAAGCCCAGAAGTCGGACAGCATATTTTCGAGAAATTCTATCAGGGCGATACCTCTCACGCAACGCAGGGAAACGGCTTGGGACTTGCGCTCGTCAAGCGTATCGCGGATATAGTCGGCGGCGAAATTTCCGTCACCAGCGAGCTTGGAAAAGGCAGTACTTTTACGGTAAGATTGTCATGCAATTCGCAAAAGCGAGCGTGCGAACGAAGCGGAGTGAGTATGCTCGGCTAGGCGAACGAAGTGAGCCGCTTTGCGAATTGCTTTTTAATAAGGAGAAAAGCGAATGAAATTTAAGGAAATACTCCGTAAAATATTTTTTCTTGCGCCGCTGCCTACGGTACTCATAGCATTATTCGGATTTGGTTTTGTGCTTGCGGTTGCGGTCTTGAAAATTGAAATTCCTGCGCTGCAATATATCTCTTATATCGCCTCGGCATACGCGCTGACGGTAACAGTCACGGGATTCCCGCGTTTTATTTCATTTATGAGAAAAACAAAACATAACGCAATGGAAAGTTCTTTTATGAAAAAATTTCGCTCTACCTCGTTCGGGAAACGCTTTTTCGGCGATGTTCGCTTCCGCACCGAGCTATCTCTTTATTGGGGGCTGCTTATCAACTTCCTGTATATAGGTATGAAGCTGTTTTCGGGAATTTATTACCGTTCCGTTTGGTTTATAGCGCTTGCAGTTTACTATATTCTTTTGGCGGTAATGCGATTTATTCTGCTCCACAAAAACAAAAATTCCATGATGAATATGGAAACCGAATTAAAGCGTTACAAGTTATGCGGAATAATGCTGCTCATAATGAACCAGGCACTTGCGGGTATCGTAATTTTTATGGTATTCCAAAACAAAGGTTTCGACTATCCGGGAATGCTGATTTACGCGATGGCAGCTTATTCGTTTTATTCGGTAATCACCGCTGTAATTAATCTTGTCAAGTTCAGAAAGCACGGCAGTCCGCTGTTGTCGGCGGCAAAGGTGATAAATCTTGTCGCGGCTATGGTATCCATATTGTCGTTGGAAACCGCAATGCTCGCGCAGTTCGGCACCGATGATGATATGGAATTTCGTCAGCTTATGACAGGTCTTACCGGAGGTGGGGTTATCTTAACAGTAATAGCCATGGCGGTGTTTATGCTTTGGAAGTCCGCACGGCAGCTTAAAAGATTGCAAATCACAACGAAAGGAGAAACCGAAAATGAGCCAGGAAACATTTAATTACACATACTCCGCGTCGCAGCAGGAGGAAATAAAAAAGATACGCGATAAATACACCGAGCCCGAAAAGCAGGAGGACAAAATGGAGCAGCTCCGCCGCCTGGACAAGAGCGTTACCAAGCCCGGCACGGTAATTTCGCTGATAGTGGGAATTGTCAGCGTGCTCGTAATGGGCACGGGAATGAGTATGTGTATGGTTGGCGGCAGCGATTTTTTTGTTCCGGGAATCATCATCGGCGTTGTCGGAATCTTCGGCATTATTGCCGCCTATCCGATTTATAATGTTGTCACCAAAAAGCAGAGAGAAAAGCTCGCTCCCGAGATAATACGTCTCTCGGACGAACTTATGAAATGAGGGAATGACAATAAGCCTCCTCCCAAACGCGTTTGTTATTTTTGACCAATACCGATTAAGAATCGCGGCAATGCTAATACATTGCCGCGATTCGGATTATTTACTTTTTCTTCTTGGTGGATGTGGTTTCCTCGGGTTCAGGCTCGGGGGTTTTGTATTCCGTGATCTTTACGGATTCAATGATTATGTCATCTGTCGGGCGCGAAATCTCGCCGAGATTATTCATAGTCACATTTGATTCCGAAATGCTATCTAATACGTCAAATCCCTCGAAAATCTGCCCAAATACGGTATAACCGCCGTCCCACAAGGGATAGCCGCCCGTTGTCGCGTATTTCTCGGTTACTTTCTCGGTCGCTTTGGAAACCATCTCCGCGAGGTTTTTGTAGTATGTTTCCTGCGCGGTGAGCTGCGCGTATTTCGGGTCGCTCTCCTCAAGACCCTCCTTGTCGGAGGCGAATTCCGCCGCCCTCTCAAGAGCCTTTTCGGAAGAGATCTTCGCAAGGTCGGTCTGCTTTTTGCAGTTCACGATGTAGAATTGCGTGGTATTCTCACCATTTACGTTTGCGTATCCCAGCGCGCCGTAGAAATTCCGCGCGTTGACGCTCGTTTCAATCGGGAATGTGCCGTCTGTTCCGACAGCAGCCTCGCCGCCCGTTCCATCGCCGTTCAGCGAGCCGCCCTGAATGCACCCGTCTTTCATTACACGGTGGATCTTCAGCCCGTCATAGTAACCCTGTTCGGCAAGTTTAATGAAGTTATCCACACCGGTCGGCGCAATATCTGAGAACAGCTTTGCTTTCATTGTTCCATAGCCCTCAATGGTTATCTCGGCAATTTTGTCGCCGTCCTTAAACGTCAGCTCTGTGCCGATATTTCCCGGCTCTCCGCTGCCTTTGCACCCGGTAAACAGCAGGCACATCGCCAATCCAATACACGGAAAAACATTTTTCAGTTTCATAATGATTTACCCCCGTTTTATTGATTTATTGCTCATCAGCAGGCTCGGAACTGCCCGCGGTTTCCGTACCATAAACCGTAACCGTAACGTCCTTGATAATGATTGGAACAACGGGCTTGGATATTTCGGGATTTGAGCCGTTTCCGTTGCTGCCGACCATCACTTCCGAAAGCGCGTCCAGAACATCAAATCCCTCAAATACCTGACCGAAAACGGTGTAATTGCCGTCAAGATAATACACGCCGCCCTCTTCGGTGTATTTCTTGATGATTTCGTCCGTTGCGCCCTCAATCATATCGAGTCGGTTCTGAGAGGTTTGAACCTCTTGACGAATAGCTTCCGCCGTTGCCGAATCTCCGTTATCCAGATATTCCTTTATTACTGCCTTGCCCTCATCAATATTGGCTTTTCCTTTATCAATGTCATACTCACTTTTCAAGTCTACAGGTGTTTTGTTGTTCACGATATAGAACTGCGTGGTATTCATTCCCGCCGCGTTTGCGTAGCACAGCGCGCCGTAGAAATGCCGCGCGTTCTGAGCGGTTTCAATCCCGAATTTTCCGTCTTCCACCAACGCGTCACCGCCCGTTCCGTTACCGTTCAGCGAGCCGCCCTGAATCATAAAGTCTTTCAGTACGCGGTGGATTTTCAGACCCTTGTAATATCCCGAATCGCAGAGCTTTTGGAAGTTCTCCACACCCAACGGAGCCGCCTCGGGGAACAGCACCGCCTTTATCGTGCCGTAATCCTCGATTTCAAAGGTCGCGATAAGGTCGCCCTCTTTCGGGGAAACGGCTTCGACATTGCCCGTAAAACCGTCAATCTCACGCGGCTTGGAGCTTGTGATACCAACCTCTTCATCGGCGGGAATACTCGTTTCCCCGGAGCTTGTGCTGTCCGTGGAAGAGGGAGAACTTACGGAATTTCCTGGAGTCGAGATTTCCGAATCACCCGAGTTTGTGGAATTATCGCATGCGGCGAGCAGCGAAACCGCCGCCAGAATACCGCAAATCAGAGCTTTTTTACTTGTTTTCATAGTTATCAAAATCCTTTCTGTTATTGTGTGGAGCTGTTATTTTCGGATTCCTCGTGAACATACGGCGGAAAATCCTCAACCTCGTCACCCGATTTGAACTCGGATATCTTCACGCTTTTGATGTGATGAATCTCGGTCACAAGCCCCGTTTCCGAATCTGCGGGGATATTTGTGAGTTTTTCTACCACGTCAAAACCCTTATATGTTTGCCCGAATACGGTAGCCTGTCCCGCGAAACCGAACACACCGCCGTACTCGTAAAACTTGTCGAGCAGCGTATTCACCTTGTTCTGCGTTTCTTCCTCGCTGAACTTCCAACTGTTGCCCTTAAGCTCGTCAATCGCGGACTTTGTGAGGTTTTCCCTGTCCACGTTGCACATAAACCACCGCGCGTCGCTTTTTCCCTCCACTTCGGAATAGGACATCAAAGCCCCGCGGAACGGCCATATCTCGGCGGAAAGCTCATTTTCAATCAATTCGCTTTCGCTTTCAAGTCCGGTGAATTTGCCGTCCCCAAGCGAATATCCCGCCGTCAGGAACAGAGTATCGGGGTAAACCGTTGGAATGGGGATATTATCGTATTTCCCCTCTTTCGCGAGATTTACGAACTTTTCCACGGTATTCGGCGCGTATTCGGGGAATAATTTCACGCGTATCTCGCCCATATCGGTGTCGATTATCGCAATGGTATCTCCGGGTTTCGGGGTCTGAAGCTGTGGAAATTCCATAGTCATCTCGCCGAAATCGTACTTTTCCAGTCCGTATTTACGAGACCTGCACCCCGTCAGCGTTATCGCTAATACTGCCGCCAGAATCGCGGCTGTAAACTTCCTCAAAAACACACCACCTTACGCTTTCTTTACGACCGTGCCTTGGCGAGTTTCCTCGACAATGTAGCCCAGCGCGGTGATTTTATCACGAAGCTCGTCCGCCAGCGCGAAATCCTTTGCCTTGCGCGCCGCCTTGCGCTGTTCGATAAGCTCCGTGACCTCGGCGGGTATCTCATCGTCCGTTTTGCCGTACATCAGCCCGAGAACGCCCGTCAGAGCGTTGAACTCATCAAGATATGTTTTCACATCACCCTTTGTAACCTCCGGGGAGGAGAGCGCGGTATTGATTTTTCTTACCAGCTCGAACACCGCCGAGATTCCGTCCGCCGTGTTGAAATCATCATCCATCGCGGTAACGAATGCGTCCCGCGCGGATTTTACAACCTCAAGAGCCGCCGCCGAGGGTTCGCCGTCTTTCGCGGATTCCAACGCTCTGTTCATCGCGTCGCGGCAGGTGTACAGCCGCGTCAGAGCCGCCTTGCAGCTCTCGATTACCTCTATTGTGTAGTTGAGCTGTCCGCGGTAATGCACGGAGAGGAGCATAAACCGAATCGGCTCATAGCCGAATTTTTCCGCCATATCACGCACGAGGAAGAAGTTTCCCGCGGATTTGGACATCTTTTTGTTGTCCACGTTCAGCATTCCGTTGTGCATCCAGATATTGGCAAGCGCACAGCCGGTCGCACATTCGCTCTGGGCGATCTCGTTTTCGTGGTGCGGAAAAATCAGGTCGCTTCCGCCGCCGTGAATATCGATCGTGTCGCCGATGTAATGCCGCGACATCGCCGAGCACTCGATATGCCAACCGGGACGCCCCTTGCCAAACGGCGAATCCCAATACGGCTCGCCGGGCTTAGCGGCTTTCCACACCGCGAAATCCATCGGGTCGCGCTTTTTCTCGCCGACCTCGATTCTCGCGCCCGCTTTAAGGTCGTCCAGAGGCTGGTGCGACAGCTTTCCGTATTCGGGAAATTTGGACGCTTCAAAGTACACATCGCCGTCCGCCTCATACGCGTAACCCTTGTCTACAAGCGTCTTGACAATATCAATGATGATTTCCATATTCTCGGTAACTTTCGGGTGAACATCGGCGGCGCGGACGTTCAGTCCCTGCGCGTCCGTGAAGTACTCCTTGATTGCGTTCTCGGAAACCTCCGAGGCGGTTTTGCCAAGCTCGTTGGCTTTTCTGATGATTTTATCGTCCACATCGGTGAAGTTCTGCACATAGAACACCTTGTATCCACGGAACTCCAGATACCGCCGCAGCGTGTCAAACACGCACAGCGCGCGGGCATTGCCGATGTGAATCAGGTTGTATACCGTCGGTCCGCAGCAGTAGATTTTCACCGTGCCGGGAGTTATGGGAACAAGCTCTTCCTTTCGTCTTGTCATTGTGTTGTAGATTTGCATTGCTTTTCCTCCGTTTTTTCGGTTATAATTATGTATAACGTGAACAGTTGGTTCACCGAATGTGGTTATCTTGAATATCGTCTGCGGTGAGCCGCTTTTTAAGTTCCCTAAGTTCGTTGGTGAGCCTGTCGATCTGCATTTGCTGCTCGCAGATAAGCTGCGACACGGGGTCGGGAATATGAACCTGGTCGAGGTCGCTGTTATTCACGCGGACGCCGTTTATACGAACGATTCTCGCGGGAACGCCCACCGCCGTACAATTGGGCGGAACCTCCTCCAGAACCACGGCATTGGCGGCAATTTTGGAGTTATCGCCGATTTTGAACGGTCCGAGAACCCTTGCGCCCGCGCCGACCATAACGTTGTTTCCGAGGGTGGGGTGACGCTTTCCGAGGTCTTTTCCCGTACCGCCGAGAGTTACGTTCTGATACAGTGTGCAGTTGTCGCCGATTTCGGTGGTTTCGCCGATTACAACGCCTGCGCCATGGTCGATAAACAGACCTTTTCCTATTTTTGCGCCCGGGTGAATTTCAATCCCCGTTTTATGGCGCGAATGTTGAGAAATCCACCGCGCGATAAAGAAATGCCCGCGCTCGTGAAACCAGTGCGCTATGCGATAGCTTCTCACCGCCTTAAACGATGGGTACAGGAAGATGACCTCCCACGCGCTTCGCACGGCGGGATCGCGGGCTTTTATGGACGCGATTTCCTCTTTTAGCTTGTCAAACATCGATATACGCCCTCACAATTAATAAGGCTTTCCCCTGTTTGGACAACGCTTGCCGCGCCTACGGCGCGGAGCGTTGTAACCTGTTGCCCTATGTTGGCGGCATCCGTGCCGAAGTGACTGCCTTTAATGCTCGGCATCGTGCCTCGCTTTGGCAGTCACCCCGCGGCATCGTGTCGCGCCTTTTGGGGCAACAGCACAAACATCCTGTTTGTGCCAAACTGCGCACTTTTTTGCGTATTTTGCGCTGCGCGCAAAATACGCAAAAACTGCGTCCCAAATTCTATCATCACTAACATCTTATTATAACATATTTTTCGGGGAATTTCAAGCCCCAATCGCCGAAAATTTCGTGAAATTTTGCCGATTTCAATAAAATCGGCATTATTTTATGCGGTCTGCTTTACATAATCATCGTAAGAAGCAGAGCGAGGATCAATCCGTTGTCTGCTTTTTCGCTTTGAAGTATGAAAATCACCATCAGAATCAACAGCATATCGCGGTCGATTCCGTGCGGTTTCGTGGGATTCGCCGTCTGTTCGTGCGCGGGCTTACGCGGCGCAGAGGATTGCTTCTCGGAGCATTGTGCCTTTGCTTGTGACTTTGGGCACTTTTCCCTGTGACGCTCCGAATCCGCGAAGCCCCTTTCGTTATGCGCTTTTACAGATTGGTACAGCGGCGTTTGCGCCGAGTTCCACACCATTTGAATCCCCCTTTCCTTACAACAGTTTGTTCAGAAATCCGCCATCACGCAGCAGCGGCAGTACCGAAAACAGCTTCATCATTCTCAATGCAGAGTCGATTTTCGGACGGTTCTCCTCGCGCAGCAGCGGCTTGAGAGCCAATAGAAACCGTTCGCTGTCGCTGGGCTGATTCAGCGCTTCAAACACCGAAAGCAGCTTTATCAGCATTTCGGGGTCCAGTCCCGAAAACAGACCGCCGTCCCCCGAGCCGCTGTCAGACGTTTCGGATATATCTTCGGAATCCGAATCGCTGTCCTCCGTCAGCGCACGGAGAATGTCTTCAATATTGTCCATGCGCTCACCTCCCGATTAGAGCGTTTATGTGAATACGCTCTACTTTTTGTTAAGAATACGCATCATTTCCTCGGGATTAGACGCGGATTTCAGCTTGTTCATAAGTTCCTTGTTCTGAAGAACCATTTTCAGCTTTTCCTTGTCCGCTTTGGACAAATTCGCGGAAAGCCCCTTGATATCGCCCTTCTCCAGCGAGGATCTCAGCTTTTCCGGCGATGTGCCGAGCTTTCCGCTGGCTGCGTTGATGAGCTTCTCAAAATTGTTCTTATCCATAATTATTCCTCCCGATAAAAACCGATAAAAAATTTCCAAAAACCCCTTTATTTTTTGCGGGAAATGTGCTATAATGATAATATACGACTTTTGGCTAACGATGCAGAAAGGTGAGTGACTATGAAGATTTTGGTAGTTGCGGATACCCACAAGAATTATGCCGCGCTGAAAGCGGCAATCGATAAGAATCCCGATGCGGATATGCTGATTCACCTTGGTGACGGCGAACACGAATTTGCCGATGTTGACAACCTCTACCCGCAGATGCCTATGGTTTATGTGGGCGGAAACTGCGATTTTGGTCAGCACAAGACCACACATATCGTCCACGCGTGCGGATACAAGATTTTCTGCTGTCACGGACACACAATGGGCGTTCACGATGGGTTGGAGCTGTTGGTCAGCACCGCCAAACGGGAAGGCTGCAAGATCGCCCTGTTCGGGCATACGCACCTCTACCGCACCGAGATAGTTGACGGTGTTTTCGTTATGAATCCCGGAAGTCTTGACAGCCCGCGAAACCACAATAAGCCCACATTCGGGGTGATCGAGCTGTCCGAAACGGGCGACATCAAGATGAACATCATGGCGATGGAGCCGAAGTGACCCGCAATATTCTATGCAAAACCTGATATACTTAGAAGAGGTCGACAGCACAAATAATTATGTAAAGGCTCGCTGCGGCGAACTTGCGGACGGTGTGGCGGTTACGGCGCGAATCCAAACGGCGGGGCGGGGAAGGCGCGGTCACGAATGGGCGGATGACGAGGGAATGCTCCCGCTGTCGGTCTTGCTGAAGAATCCCCTCGACTGCGATACCCTAACAGCCCGCGTTGGACTTGCGGTCTGTGACGCAATCGGCAAAACGCTCGAAAATCCGCCGCAGGTTTGTTTGAAGTGGGCGAATGACGTAATCGTTGCCAATCACAAGGTCTGTGGTATTCTATGCGAGAGCGTCTTTTTTGGTGACTGCCGAAATGTAATTTGCGGAATCGGAATCAATATTTCGCAGAGCGAGGATTTTTTCCGCGAGCGGAATCTTCCGCACGCGGGTTCGCTGTGGTCGCTTACCGGGCAGGCTCCCGACAGGGAAGAGCTGCTCAAATCGGTGGTGGAGGCAGTGAAGCTCCGCGCGGCAATGCCGTTCGCGGATTGCTATAATGAGTACAAAAAACGTTTGGTGAATCTCGGACTCTCCGTGCGGATCATTTCTCCCAGCGGCGAACGAATCGCAACCGCTGTGGACGTTGCCCCGAACGGGTTTCTGATTTGCCGCGATGAGGACGGAGAATTTGCGGTAAGTTCGGGAGAGGTTTCGGTGCGCGGATTGGACGGTTATGTATGAGTAGGGAAATCGAGAACGAATTTAAGATAATGCTCACCAAAGCGGAATATGAGCGGATTCTCGCGATGTACGAGTTTGACGGGATAGTCCAGACCAACCACTACTTTGATACGGACGAGTTGGAAATGTCCGCAAAGCACACAACGGTGCGGGTTCGGGAAGTGGACGACAAGTACTTGCTGCAAGTAAAGCTGCCGACCGAGGTGAGATACTCGCGCGTGGAGTTCTGCGAGGAGCTTGGGGAAATACCCGAAACTGTTTCGGCGGAGCAGCTGAAAAGGCTCACCGGCGCGGATTTTCCCGAGGTTCGCCGATTGGGAACGCTCAAAACCACGCGGAATATCCACAAGTTTGACGGCGGGGAAATCGACCTCGATTGCAGCGAATACTTTGATGTTGTGGATTATGAGTTGGAAATCGAGTTTTCGGACGAGGTAAAGGCGCGCGCTGTTCTGGACGAAATCAGCGCGAGAATCGGGATACAGCCCTCCGCTGAGGTTTGCAGCGGAAAGCTGCATCGGTTTCTCGCAAGGTTTAAGGAGAACACTTGATAAGTTTGTGAAGTTGTGATATAATGAATTTGGCGTTTTTTAGGGCATTATAACTCAAAGCAACTTATCGGGCTGCGAATTTAGTACGTTAAAATCCGAATCAAGTGTTCGGTAACTAATGCAAATTCAAAACGCAAGCGGCGCAGACGAGCATTAGCTCGTCTGTGTGGCTTTGAATTTGCCATCTAAATCAGGAGGTTTTTATGTATATTACTTGTTTGGACTTGGAGGGCGTTCTTGTGCCCGAAATCTGGATCGCGTTTGCCGAGGCAAGCGGAATCCCCGAGCTTAAGCGCACCACGCGTGACGAGCCGGACTACGACAAGCTGATGAACTGGCGCTTGGAAATCCTCAAGGAGCATGGGTTGGGTCTGAAAGAGATTCAGGACACCATCGCGAAAATCGACCCCATGCCAGGCGCGAAGGAGTTCCTCGATGAGCTGCGTTCACTTTCGCAAACTATCATCATCAGCGATACATTTGCGCAGTTTGCGGGACCGCTTATGAAAAAGCTCGGTCTGCCGACCATTTTCTGCAACTCGCTGGAGGTAGCTGAAAACGGCGAAATCACGGGATTCAAAATGCGCTGTGAGAAATCCAAGCTCACTACGGTGAAGGCTTTGCAGTCTATCGGGTTTGAAACCATCGCGGGCGGCGATTCGTTCAACGATTTGGGAATGATCCAGGCTTCCAAGTTCGGATTCTTGTTCCGTTCCACCGAGCAGATCAAGAAGGACTACCCGCAGTATCCCGCGTTCGAGGAATATTCGGATTTGATGAAGTTCCTCAGGGAGTGTTTGGCGAAATAAGCATACGGCGGTTGTCCAACCGGACAGCCGCTGTTTTTCAATATACAGAGCGTGTTTACATAACAGGAGTATATTATGAAAACAAAACAGATCATCGCGTTGGCATTATGTGCCGTATTATCACTCTTGACACCTTGCACCGCTTTTGCAAATTCCGCACCAAAGTATTGGAGCGGTGCGGATTCCTATGGAGCAATCATTGCGGACGCCGAATGTCCGGTGGTTGTGGAGAGTGAACTGCTGACTTTCGATATTCCCGATTTTCCGAAGAAAAACTATTCCAATAAGGAGGACTATCTTGCTTATAAAGCCAGCGTTACTGCCCGATACAACTTTTACAATCCTGCGGATTATACGGTTACGGCAAAGCTGGAGTTTCCGTTTGGAACAGCGCCGGAATACAGTAACGGCGATGATGTGAGCAAGTATGACATCACGATAAACGACTCCGCAATCCCAAAAACTGTGCGTCATACGCTTATGAGAAAAGGCGGCGGCTTCAAGTTGGCGGAGGATATGCCGAGGATCACGGACGGTTACAAGAAGGACAGTTTTTTCGCCCCCAATCTGCCTGTTACAAAATACGTTTATGAAATTGCCGATTATGACGAGAATTATAAAGATGCCTGCGTTGCTTTTGATTTCCGCGTGTTGTTCGACAGAAAGGTCCTTTTTAAGGAGATGGACGGTATTGTATCAAGGGTGGACTCGTGTCGTCTTAGCAGATCGGCAAGGCGCAGCGACAATACGCTTACTCTTTATGTGTTCGGGCGGAAGTTTGACGCTCCACCCAAATGGAAGTTCTACAAGGACAGGAACTGCAATAACGGCGAGGAAATAAGCGGCTCGGTGAATCTTCTGTCCGCCGATGAAATGACGTTTATGGAATTTGCGATGTCGGAATATCCCGAGAACTCGTATATTCTTGAATCGGATTGGTACAACGCTATGGTTGACGAGCTGAACTTCAGCGGTATCGAAAGATACAACTGTATTATCCGTTACAGCAGGATTTTTAATCTTAAGTCTTGTCTTTTGAGATGGTATGAATACGAGATAACTCTCGCGCCCGGGGAACGCATTGTCAACTCGGTCACCGCGCCGATTTACCCGGATATTGACGAGGACTGGAAGCCGCCGGTCTACAAGTACACCTATCTGCTGTCTCCGGCGCAGACGTGGACGGATTTCGGGTCGCTTGATATTGTTATAAATACGCCGTTTTATCTGATAGATAATAAAGATTTTCAAAAGACCGAAACGGGATACCGATTGTCACTGGACGGACTGCCGGACGGCGAGCTTGAATTTTCGCTCAGCTCCTCGAAAAAGCCGGCGCGTGATAATTCTTGGTTTGCCATGGTTTTTGCCTTATTTTGTTACTTTGCAATATCGCTTTTGGAACTTGTAGTGCTTGTACTGCTGATTGGCGGAGTGGTTGTGTTAATATGCCGCAAAAAGCGAAAGAACGTTAACTGACAGAAAAACTCTGACAGCTTGATTCAGTGCGCCCTGCGAACAGATTTGCACAAGCTATATACTGATTTAGCAATAATTTGTAATTGGATTGTGCGATATTGCCTTATAAACAATGGCGGCTGATCTCTCAGCCGCCTAATCCATTATCTCAAAGTCAAGAATATCCGAAATACTTATTTTCGTCCCGTCCGTAAAAAGGATTCTTTGGAAAACCTCGTCAATGCGTTTTACCGAGCCGATTTTCGTTACATACGAACCGCCGTTTTTGTGAAGGTCGGGAACAAAATAACTCACCTTGATTTGTGGATAATCCTCGCTTAGCTTTTGAGCGAGGATTTGGATTTTCCTGTTGAGAATTTCGCTCTCGTCCTCGGATAACTCGATTTTGCTGTCAACAATCCGCGCGGTTTCGTCCATCTGCTCATCAAGCCCGACAAGAGCCGCGAACGCCGAAAACTGCGCCGCTCTGTCAATCGCGGACATTTTCGGGTGACGGCTTTCGGGTCGCGGAAGATTTATGATTTTCTCGTATTTCACGCCTTGTGACCTCCAATCTGACGGTTTCGCTCTTTCATAGTCGCGCCGTCCTCCAAATTCATACCCTTTAAGAGCACGTTTTTCCCGAATTTTTTCTTGATTTTCAGAACGGCGAGTTGCATATCTTCCTCGCGTTTTTCGGCGAGAATTTCCCGCTCGCGAGCCTCATAATCGGTGAATAAATCAAGCTGCTCGCAGTCATCGGAATACTCACCCTTTTTCACAACATCACACGCGCAGACGGTTATGCGGCGAACAAGCAAATCGGGATTTATAATTCGGTCGAACAGCCGAACCGCGGCATCGGCTATCGTATGCGGAGAATATGTTTTGCGTTCAAGATTCTCCGTTCCGTGAGCGTGTTTCGGGATTTTCCGCCCGTAAAAATCGGTTGTTACCCCACCGTGATAATTTGCCGCTATCCGAGGATTCGCAAGGCTTTCCGCGTCATACCCCACCGTGAGCATTAATTTGTCGGTAACAAGATTTTTCTCCGCCAAATCGAGCGACAAATTATCCGCCATTTCGCGAACGATAAGCCGCGCCTTTTCACAAGAATACGGCTCTTGCAGCACCTGACCGCTGCTTAAACTGTTGGACTGCGGCTTGTAAGCCTTTATGTCCGCGATTGTCGTGGGTTCGATGCCCCAAGCGTGGTCTATCAGCAATTCGGCATTCACTCCGAACAGCTTGAACAGTGAATCCTCATCGCAAATTGAACGCTCCGCGACATCGCCGAGAGTATACATTCCGTTCTGTTCCAATGTCTTTGCGTAACCTCTGCCAACGCGCCAGAAATCCGTAAGCGGGCGGTGTTCCCAAAGCTGCCGCCGAAAGCTCATTTCGTCAAGCTCGGCAATACGCACTCCGTCTTTATCGGCTGGCATTTTCTTCGCGACAATATCCATAGCGACTTTCGCGAGAAATAAATTCGTGCCGATGCCCGCCGTCGCGGTAATTCCCGTTTCGGAAAGCACCTCGCGAATAATCTTGATAATCAAATCGTGCGCGGACATTTTGTACAGTCTGAGATAATTTGTAACGTCAATAAAAACCTCGTCAACCGAGTAAATATGAACATCTTCGGGCGCGAAATATCTCAAATAAATATCGTAAATCCGAGTGCTGTACTGCATATACAGAGACATTCGCGGCAGCGCGACAATATAATCGACCGCCAAAAACCGGCTGCTGTTCAGCTCGGACAAGAAAACGGATTTCCCCGAAAACATCTTCCCCGGAGTGCGCCGCTTGCGCTCTTGATTGACCTTTTGTATCTTCTGAACTACCTCGAATAATCGAGGTCTGCCGCCCGTGCCAAAGGTCTTGAGCGAGGGAGAAACCGCCAGACAAATCGTTTTTTCTGTGCGGCTCTCGTCGGCTACGACAAGGTTTGTGTTAAGCGGGTCAAGTCCGCGTTCAACACACTCAACGCTCGCATAGAACGACTTCAAATCAATTGCGGCATAAATCCGATTGTTCATATCATCACCTGCCAGTGTACTTTTATATATTATATCATAACAATTGTGAAAAGTCAAGAGTTTTATTAAGGAAATGCTTGATTGAGAGCGATAGAACCGAATATTCCAAATTAAAGTTTATATATTGGCAGAAAAGTCTTGATTTTTACCTTTATTTATGATATAATAAAAACAAAGTTTAACGGACCGGAAATGTATCGGCGCGGCTGCTTGCTGATTTCGATGCTGCCCGGTCTTTGAGTTCAAAAAGGAGGAATAAGAATGTCCGGTTTATTTCGCCGCAGTTCCGCGGCAATTCTCGCATTATGTATCGCGCTCGGTTTAACGGGCTGTAAAGATGACAACAAATCGTCCGATACCGGTTCAAGTACTTCCGGCGATTCAAGCGTAACATCTTCAAGCACAAACGCTTCGGGCGGCACCCCGGTCGGGGGAACTCCCGTTGCGATCCCCTCCGACAAAATCAAGCGTGAAGCGTCCTCAAAGCAAGTCAGCGATACCGTTGCGTCTATCAAAAACGGAACGATCTTACACGCGTTTTCGTGGTCGTTCAAAACAATTACCGAAAGTATGCCCGATATTGCTTACGCGGGTTATACCGCAATTCAGACATCGCCTATTAACGAATGCCTTGTCGGTTCAAACGGTGAAATGCAGCTTTACGGCGAGGGAAGATGGTATTACCACTATCAACCCACCGATTGGACTATCGGAAACTATCAGCTCGGCACAAGAGCGGAATTTATCGAAATGTGCAATAAAGCTCACGAATACGGCATAAAGATAATCGTTGACGTTGTTCCCAATCATACGACGCCTGTCGAGGATAAAATCAACAAGAATCTCATCAACGCGGTCGGCGGATACGATAAGCTATTTCACGAGAACGGTCACAATAATATCTCCAATTATTCCGACAGGTATCAAAGCACAACGGGAGAAATGGGCGGACTTCCAAGTGTAAATACCGAAAATCCCGCGTTTCAGGAATACTTTATCAAGTTCATCAACGATTGTCTGGCTTGCGGAGCAAACGGTTTCAGATATGATACCGCAAAGCATATCGGTCTGCCCGATGACCCCAAGGATAAGAAATCCGAGAACAACAACTTCTGGGAGCGTGTTATCAACGATATTAACAATCCCGAGGACGTGTTCAACTACGGAGAGGTTCTCCAAGGCGAGGGCGACCGTATCGTTGACTATCAGAAAGCAATCGGAGCCACCACCGCAAGCGCATACGGCGGACGAATCCGTGACCTTATCAGATCGTCAAACCTCAACGCAAACGAGGTCTGGGATCTTAAGATTTCTTGTGACGACCCCACAGCGGTTACGTGGGTCGAATCTCACGACAATTATATCAATGACGGAAGCTGCTATGACATTAACAAGCAGCAAGTGATTTGGGGCTGGGCAATAATCGCCTCCAGAGCAAACGGAACTCCGCTGTTCTTTTCGCGTCCTTACGGAAGCAGCTCCTCCGACATCTGGGGACCAATGAACCGTATCGGAGCGGCGGGTGACGAATTTTATAAAGACCCCGTTGTTGTAGCGGTGAATCATTTCCGCACCGCTATGGTCGGCGAGAACGAGGTGTTTTCCAATCCCCAAAACAACGTTTCCGTTCTGATGATAGAGCGCGGTACAAAGGGCGCGGTAATTATCAATTCGGGGCAAAGCAGCGTTAATCTGAACACCCACTCATTACTCGCCGATGGAAAATACGTAACGCGCGTCAACGGCAAAACCACCGAATTTACCGTTGAAAACAACGTTCTCACTGGAACTATCGGCGGAGGTGAGGTTGCGGTTCTTTACAACGAGGGATACACCGAGCTTGCTCCGATTCCGACAGTATCCATAGAAACGGATAAGTTCATTTTGGCGGATAAAGCCGTTCCGATAAAGCTCATTGCCGAGAATGCCGATAAGGCTGTTTATTCAATCAACGGCGGGAATGCCGTTGCGTTCAAGAACGGCGATACGGTGAATGTCGGCGGAAGTACGCCGGGTACGGTTACTCTCACGCTCCACGCGGAAAACTCCGGCGGTGAAACCACAATGACGTATTATTTCACGGTTCAAGGCGACAGAAGCGTTCCCAAGGGGTCGAAGATTTACTTCAAAAAACCCGATAGCTGGGGCAGTTCGATCAACGCGTATGTTTACAATGAAAGCAACGGTTCGGTTCGGCAAGTATCCGAGTGGCCCGGAGTTCCCTGCAAGCGCGAATCGGACGGCACTTACAGCTACACATTCTCCGAACAGTGGGACAGTGCTCTTGTAATCTTCAATGACGGAACAAACCAAATTCCCTTTTCCATGGAGCCGGGCTGGGTGGTTATTCCGAACAAATCTTACTCGCAATAAGTACATAATCGCATATTGCAAATCAACACCGCGGATTCGTTCGCGGTGTTGCATTATATTATCGCTAACAGGCAGTGTGTTATACTATTTCTTAATCAAACTGTATACGAAGTCTACAGTTTGATTCCGCCGTGCATAGCACGGCGGGGGGCGGCGAAGCCGCCAAGAAAGATAGTTCAATACTAATTGTGTCAAAATCTTTGATTTTGACTGCCGCCGTTAGGCGGCATCAATCAATGGACTTTTGTCCATTGATTGATTAACAATTAGTATTATAAATTGTATGTGTGGAAATAATCACAAATGCTTAACACTTTTTCTGTATGCCAGCAGCTCACTTTCGCTGACATTATCAATTATTCTATCTAGAAAACCAAGCAGCTTTTCTTTATTCCTTGGAATATCCGCTTGAAAATGAAAAGCATTTGATGAACCCATTGCCGCAACGCAAGTTTTTATATTCAAATGCTCTATCAATGTTCTGATTTCCATATACTTTTCAAGCTCGTTTTCTTCATGCCAGATACCTTTTTTTATTTCGTTGAAAAGATCCGAATCGGGATATATCGTAAGCATATTTGCTCCTATCAAAATCGGATTGAGTTGGTTACACACATCGGCGGTAAGCATTGCGCCGATCTCACCGCGCCCCGCACCACTGATTCCCGCAAGATAGAAAAAGCTATAACGAATTCCCGCTTTATCCAAGCGGCTGCATTGCTCAATAACATCCAAGGAAGTATATCCTTTATTCATAAACTCCAAAGCCTTATCGTCGCCAGTTTCTATGCCAATCGTAAGCGCGTCATATCCCATATCGGATAGGCTTGAAAGTTCTTCATCGCTCTTTGCGGATATGTCTGTTATTCTCGCAAACGAACCTATTGTCTTGATAAAAGGCAAATATTTGCGGATAAGCGACGCTATCTCCGATAATTTGTCATAGGACAGCACAAACGGATTCGCACCTGTGAGAAAAACTCGATCAGTCGTAAAAGATTTATTCCCTGTCATGCTTGAAGTTATCTTTGATATTGGATCACAAAGTGCCGTTTGCAGTTCAAGCAAATCTGCCTCAATGTCCTTGATAGGCGACATTCTAAAATTAAACGTCAGATCGTTATAGAGCGTGCAGAATTTGCATTTGTGGTGAGTACACCCCGCTGTTACCTCCAACAAAAGTGATCTTGCTTCGTATGGCGGTCGCCATATTGTCCCTGTGTAATGCAAAATAATCATCTCCTCTATAAGTATTTTAGCTTATTCACTCGTTAATTTCAAGTACTGTACTTTTTTGAAGTATATATAAATTTTGATATACCTTGATTTATACCGATTGTTGTGATATAATGTAATCGGGAGATGGTAATATGAAGAAAACTCAAGAATCAATAAAGCGGTGTCCGACTGTTTCGGCTTTACAAAAAATTCTCGGCGGCAAGTGGAAAATCGAAATTTTGTATTACATTGCTTTTGAGAATGTTTGCCGCTTTGGAGGATTGCGCAAGCATATTGCAGATATTACGGAATCAAGCCTTACAAAACAACTGCGCGAGCTTGAATCGGACGGATTTATTACTCGTCATGATTTTGGAGAAGTGCCGCCGCACGTTGAATATTCCCTTACAGAGTTGGGGATTAGTTTTATTCCGATTTTAGAACACATAAAACGTTGGGGAGAAGAAAACCTCAGTGCTTTGATTGACAGATGATTTAACAATCATTTTCAATTTTATAAGTTATGCGCATAAAATTCGGATTTGGTGTAAAATTATTGTCTAAAAAAACCCGAGGAAATTCGCTTGACAAATCCGAAAAAATGTGGTAAAATATAAAAGTCGAACAGCTTAAACGCGTAGAATCACGGCGATTCTGCGCGTTTTTTGTTCTTCGTAGTTTTCAGGCAGCTTTTTCTCCGATAAAGACTCCATAAATCAAAATATTTCAGGAGGACTTTATGACTAACGAGAATGGCAATTTTTTAGGAACGGAAAAAATTTCAAAATTAATGGTGAAATTCTCTGTTCCTTGTGTGCTCTCGCTTTTGGTAAGCGCACTGTACAACATTGTCGACCAGATTTTTATCGGAAACAGCGAGCTGAGCACACTCGGTAATGCCGCAACGGGAGTGGTATTCCCGATTTTCATTATCGCGCAGGCGTTTGCGTGGTGCTTTGGAGATGGGTGCGCGGCATACCTGAACATCTGTCAGGGGCGCAACGATTCTCAAAACGCGCATAAAGCTGTCGGAACGGGAATCACAATCACGGTAATTGCTGCGGTTATACTGATGGCGGTGTTTTATCCGCTTAAAACGCAGCTTTTAACGCTGTTTGGCGCGTCCGAGAACAGTATCGGATACGCGGTTGAATACTTTAACATAATCCTCGCGTTCTTCCCTCTTTTTATGCTTTCCAATATGATGAACGCGGTGATTCGCGCGGACGGCACACCCGCGTGGTCTATGGCGTCAATGCTCGCGGGAGCGGTTGCCAACATCATTCTCGACCCCGTATTCATCTTCGGGGCAAAGTGGGGAATGAAGGGCGCGGCTATCGCGACCGTAATCGGGCAAACCATTTCGTTTATTGTATCGCTTATCTACTTCTTCCGCACCAAGACCTTCAAGCTCAAATTCAAGAGCCTTATCCCCAGCATGAAGTCCTTTGCGCCCGCGCTTCAGCTCGGAACATCGTCCTTTATCACCCAGATGACTATCGTAATTATATCGCTGGTATGCAACATTATGCTGGCGAAATACGGCGCGATGTCGGATTACGGTGTGGATATCCCCATCGCGATCATTGGAATCGAAAGCAAGGTATTCACCGTGGTAATCAACCTTGTTGTCGGAATCGTTCTCGGCTGTCAGCCAATCATCAGCTACAATATGGGCGCAAAACGGTTTGATCGCGTTAAGGAGCTGTACCGTAAAATCCTGTTCTGCACCATTGTAATCGGACTGTTGTCCACAGCGTTGTTCGAGATCGCTCCGGACGCTGTTGTCGGTATGTTCGGTACTCCGACCAACGAATCGATCAATCCCGAAATGTATTGGGAGTTCGGCAGACTTACATTCCGCATATTCTTGAGCCTCGTAACCTTTACTTGCACTATCAAGATGACTTCAATCTTCTTCCAGGCAGTCGGCAAGCCGATAAGCGCGGTTGTCGCGTCAATGATTCGCGATATTATCTGCTTTGTACCGCTCATCATCATTCTGCCTATGTCTTTTGAAATTCAGGGAATCCTTTATGCCGCCCCTTGCGCGGACTTCATTGCTATGGTTGTCGCGGCGGGACTTACCGTGAAGTTTATGAGTTCCATTAAAAAACAGCCCGCCGAGGAGGAATCCCCCACTGCGCTTAAATCCTCCAAAAAAGGCGTTATCATCACCATTGCGCGGGAACACGGCTCTTCGGGAAAACAAATCGGAAAGCTGGTTGCCGAAAAGTTGGGAATCCCGTTCTATTACAAGGAGATGACCGCCCTCGCCGCACAGGAAAGCGGGCTTGACAAGGAGTTTATTTCCGAAATCAACTCCAACTCTCCCGACATCTTCCATCAGCTTTATTTAAGCACCGATGTCGTTCAGCAAGCAATAACCGCCCAAGACAAGGTTATACGCAAGATTGCCGACAACGGAAGCTGCGTGATAGTTGGCAGAGCCGCGGATTATGTACTGCGGAATTACGAGGACGTTGTGCGTATTTTCATATATGCCGATGAGGACTACAAAATCTCGCGCGTAATGGAGGTCTACGGCGATGACATAAAGCGCGCAAAGGAGAACATCAGCCGTTCCGACGCGGCAAGAGCGTCATATTACAAGAACATCTCCGGCTTGGATTGGGGAGACCGCCACAACTATGAGCTGCTGGTTGACAGCTCCATCGGAGTGGAGAAAACAGTGGAATCCATCTGCGACTACATCTCCCGCAAGGGATAACATTTCCCGAATATACAGACATAATCCCCTTGCTCACACAAGGGGATATACTATTTGCCTATTATCAGCCGTTTCTATCATTCTTCTTGTTACTCAACAAATGAACAAGCCCTGCCACGGCGGCAAACAACACTCCAGCTACCGGGAACACCACCCAAGAACGTGAGCCGCTGACCCACGAGCTTGAACCCCCGTTCAAGGGGTTCTTTTCGAGGAAAAGCCACGCGAGGTAGACAGCCACAACGACAGACCAATATATTCCGGCGATAGCTCCGTTCATTTTACTGCGGCTCTTATGTTCATCGGTGTAATCCCCCTCTTTAAGGAGCTTTTGCATACTCGCCCAACGAACACCCGCCGCTGTAAAGAAGTATACTCCTATTCCGGCGATAAACAGCATCGCGCCCAACATAATCACGCTCAAAAAATCATCATCGAAAACCGCTCCCACGAACAGCACAGCCACCGATAAAATACACAGGCAAGTACCGATAATATTCGACATCACATATTTATCGCGGAACGCCTTCTGCTGTTCCCGAACCATACCAATGACGCCGTATTCCGCTTCAAACGTCTCTCTTTCCAGAAACTTGTATGCCTCGCTTTGATAGTCGGTGTGAATGAAAATACCGACTGCGGCAGCCACAATGATCAACAGGATTATCATACCGATTCCGCCCGCGAAATTTTCGGAGATTGAAACCTTTCCATACTCGCTGAGCCCACCCAGCACCAACAACGGTATCACCGAGAGAATGCACATAAACGTTGCCAGAGCGATACGCGGCGCGGCTTTTTTCCGCAGAGAAAGAAATTCGTTCGCCTGTTCCAACGAAATCTTCCGCTCCTTTTCGGAATAGTCGCCCTTTGAATATTCCTCGTCCTCGACTTCGTCCTTCAGAAGATAATCGGTAGTCACTCCGAAAAGATTCCCAAGCTGCAGTATTTTCTCAAGGTCGGGGACGCTCTGCGCGCCCTCCCACTTAGAAACCGACTGACGCGAAACATTCATCTTCTCCGCCAGCTCCTCCTGCGACATTCCGCTTTTCTTCCTTAACCTGATAAGTTTGTCCGCAAAAATCATATTCTTCACTCCTTATTTTAATTTGCAAATTCAAAATTTCGAGAGGCTTGGGCTCCGCTCCACTTCGTTCCGCTCTGCCAGCCTCTCGAAACCGCTCAAAATTCGCTCACGCGAATTTTGAGTCTTTTTGAATTTGCCCTGCTTCCCGGTAAGCTGTCCGGAATTAACAGAAACAATCCGGATTTGTTCTGTTCCCTGGTAAGTTGTTGGAGATTTCTCTCCCCTGGGCTTGGTTATATTTTAGCATATTTCGCGGTTGCAAACCACCAACCGCCGCCTTTCAATTTGTCAACCGAGGGTTGCAAACCGCGCTACAAGCGGAACGATCATATTATCCACGTAAAGACTTCTGCGGCGGACTCGTAGTCGTCCATATGGTCGTGAATATTCCAAATCCACGCGGCGGCGATATAAATAAACTCCCGTTCGCGGTCGATAAGACAGAACTCCGCGGGAATCATGCCGGGATTTTCCACGGCGTTGAAATCGAACCACCGCATTTTATCACCCGGCTTGCGGTATTCGACAAACGTCTTATACTCATCGTTCGGGTCCGGAAAGCTGATTGCGAACGTCATCTCGCCCTCGGTGTATCCGTAGGTAAACAGATTCTCGTCCGAATCGCGATATTCCAGCGGCTTGGACGCTCTCACACGGTATTTCCGCCCGACTTCAAGCTCCGCCGTGTTTATCCGTATCACACGCTCCCCATAATCTTCCACCTCCCGGATTTTATCGGGATTGTTGTCGATGTAAACAATATGCGATTTGTTGGGACTTTCCGCAATATCAAACGTTATATTCCCGTCGTTTTCATCAATGATTTCAATATCCGCAAGCGGCGACTTCAAAACCCGTTGATTGATTTCAAGTATTTTCATATCGTATTCCTCCGTAATTTAATTATACCTTATAATCAATTCCCTGTCAACGATGATTTTTTCAAAAAAGTACTTAACAAACGCGGAAAAATATGTTATAATATAATCAACGCTATAACCTTACAGAGAAAACGCCCAACTATAGTGAGCGTGATAATGGGAATACCCGCGCCGGCTCGGCGCTTGATTGTAAAAATCGTACAAGACGGAGGACAAAATGAATTGGAAATATATAACAGAAAGCGATGAAGTTTCCCTCCACGACTGCATAGTCACGGAGTGGCTATTCGGCGAGGACATCACGCTGAATTTCGAGGACGGGTTTGACGTTTGCCGAACCAATCCTCTGAACGATACGGGACGGCACAAACGCACGGGAGAATCCGCCGTAATTCTGAAAAACGCGAAGTTCATTTCGGCGGAATATTCAGCCTACACCGTAACTCATTCCGATAAAACCACCGAGGAGATTCCCGCAACAGAGCTTACGTTCGATGAGACAGCAAAATTTGCTGACGCGGAAATTCTCTCGTCCGATTACGAAAACGGAATTTTTACGTTAGAGGGTATAGCGGAGATTCCGCACAGCTTTTTCAAAGTTATTTTGTCCTGCGATAAACCGCTGTATTGTTGGAACGAATTTACCGATGACGCGTGGTTTCAAAAGTAAAAAGTACAATATAAATAAAAACTTGGTAAAGGAGATAATTGAAATCCCAAAAGAGTCAAGATTTTGGATTTCAAATTAAAATAATGACAAAGGAAAAAATCAAAAGCGCTTTTATAAAATGCCTGCCGATGCTGATCGTATTGGTATCCACGGGGATTTTTATATTCGCGGTCAAGCTGGTTATCGGCATTTTCTACGAGCCGAAGGACACGGTTTACCATACCGAACACGATAACGAAAAGTTCACGGTGATTCAGTGCTATCAGCGTCCGAGCAGTCACTATTATCTGCTCCCCGCTGATTTTGAATATGATGAAAGCCGCTACAACAATGTTGCGTCACAGCATGACAAAATCCATATGGCGGACGCTCCGTTGGCGATTTTCACGCTGAACGAAACTCCGCTGAATATGGACAACATAACCATCAAAACGTTGATTTCAAGCAACAGTCTGAACGCGTTTCAGTTCGGGGAGTTTGTGATTTATCGGCTTGAGGGGCAGTATGGAGTGTTCGCGCCGCTGAGGGAGTATAAGGAATCCGCGACCTCGCGCAAGAACGACCTTTATGTGGTTCGTCAGCTTATGAAAAACGACCGTTGGAAGGCTTTCGACCTGCCCGAGTGGGAAGAGCCGGACGAGTTTCTGGAAAAGCTCGAAACAATCGAGTGGTATCTGGACGCAGAGTATGAAGATTAAAATCAGCTGTTCCCCCCGCCAGCGCAGTTTTGAGCATTATATACAAAATCGACCTACCGGTGATTCGTGCAAATTGAGAAAGCGAGCGGCGCGGCATACCGCGAAGCGGTGTGCCGGGTCGCTCGGCTAGTGCGTACGAAATTGAACGAAGTTCAATTTCGTGGGCACGATTCTCAATTTGCTATTTAGATAAGGAGTTAAAATGGAATATTTAGACAACATTCGCAATTTTTGCATTATCGCGCATATCGACCACGGAAAATCCACGCTTGCGGACAGAATCCTCGAGCAGACGGAAACCGTTGCAAAGCGCGATATGGAGGAGCAATTGCTCGACAATATGGACATCGAGCGCGAACGCGGAATTACCATAAAGGCGCGCGCGGTGCGGCTGAAATACAAGGCTGACGATGGAAATGAGTACATCTTCAACCTTATCGATACGCCCGGTCACGTGGACTTCAACTATGAAGTTTCGCGGTCGCTTGTTGCGTGCGAGGGCGCGATCCTTATCGTTGACGCGTCACAGGGAATCGAGGCGCAGACTCTCGCGAATACGTACCTCGCGGTGGAGAATGATTTGGAAGTTGTTCCCGTGATAAACAAAATCGACTTGCCCTCCGCCCACGCAAAAGAGGTCAAAGAGGAAGTCGAAAACGTAATCGGAATCGAGGCGATGGACGCTCCCGAAATATCCGCGAAAATGGGAATCAATATCCACGCGGTCATGGAGGAGATAGTCAACAAAATCCCCGCGCCAAAGGGCGATTTGAACGCTCCGCTGAAAGCGTTGATTTTCGACAGCTATTACGATTCCTACAAGGGCGTAATCGTGTATGTCCGCGTAAAGGAGGGCACGGTAAAGCCGGGCGACAAAATCCGTATGATGGCAAGCAAAGCGGAGTTTACCGTTGTTGAGGTCGGCTATATGGGAGCCGTGGAGCTTGTTCCGTGTGATGAGCTGAAAGCGGGCGAGGTAGGATATATCGCCGCGTCCATCAAGTCCATTGGAGATACCAAGGTCGGCGACACGGTCACTAACGCGGAAAATCCTGCCGCAGAGCCATTGGCGGGCTATCGCGAGGTCGCGCCGATGGTGTTCAGCGGAATTTATCCTGCAGACGGCGCGAAATACGGCGATTTGCGTGACGCGCTGGAAAAACTCCAACTCAATGACGCGTCCTTGTCATTCGAGCCTGAAAGCTCTGTTGCGTTGGGATTCGGTTTCCGCTGCGGATTTCTTGGTCTTTTGCATATGGACGTGGTTCAGGAGCGTCTGGAACGCGAATACAACCTCGACCTTGTAACCACCGCGCCCTCGGTAGTTTATGAAATCGAATTCACGGACGGAACAACCAAGATGATTGACAACCCGCTGAACTTCCCCGACACAACGCTTATTGATGTTGCCTGCGAACCGATAGTAAACGCGCATATCTACACGCCCTCGGAGTATGTGGGTAATATTATGGAGCTGTGCCAGAATCGCCGCGGAGTGTTTAAGGATATGCAGTACATCGACACAAACCGCGTGGATCTGCATTACGAGCTGCCGCTCAACGAGATCGTCTACGACTTCTTTGACGCTCTGAAATCCCGCACGCGCGGTTATGCAAGCTATGACTACGAAATCATGGGATATTTCCCGTCAAAACTCGTCAAGCTCGATATAATGCTCAACGGCGAGGTTATTGACGCGCTTTCGTTCATAATCCACGCGGACAAAGCATACGAACGCGCGCGGAAGATGGCTGAAAAGCTCAAAGAGCACATTCCGCGGCAGTTGTTCGAGATACCGATTCAAGCGTGTATCGGCGGCAAGATAATCGCTCGCGAAACGATAAAAGCGCTCCGCAAAGACGTTCTCGCGAAGTGCTACGGCGGCGATATTACTCGTAAGAAAAAGCTGCTCGAAAAGCAGAAAGAGGGCAAAAAGCGTATGCGCCAATTCGGCTCGGTAGAAGTTCCGCAAGAGGCGTTTATGGCTGTCCTGAAACTGGACGATGAGTAATCCCGGACTGTATATTCATGTTCCGTTCTGCCGTAAAAAATGCCCGTATTGCGACTTCTACTCCGTGGGATTCCGCGAGGATTTGGCGGAGCAATACGCGGACGCGGTTACCCGAAATCTGCGTTATTACAACGAGCGTTATGATACGGTGTATTTCGGCGGCGGAACTCCGATTCTGCTTGCGCGGCACATTCCGCAGATACTCGCGGAATGTGATATTGCGGACGGCGCGGAAATCACCGTTGAATGCAATCCGTGCGAAATGAACAAGGAAACATTGGAAATCCTGTTTAGTGCGGGAGTGAACCGCCTGTCCGTAGGAGTGCAGTCGGCAAGCAATCGAGAACTTAAAGCCCTCGGAAGAGCGCACGATTTTGAACAGGCAAAGCGCGCGATTTTCACAGCTTACGAGGTCGGATTCCTCGACATTTCCGCCGACATTATGCTCGGAACTCCGGTACAGACCGCCGAATCTCTTTCCCACACAATCGGCGAACTCGGCAAGCTGCCGCTTACGCATATTTCCGCGTATCTGCTGAAAATCGAGCCGAATACCGTGTTCGGGAAAAATATGGCAGCCGAACTCCGGTCGCCCGTACTCCCCGATGAGGACGAAACGGCGGAGCTGTATCTGTCGGCGGTGCGTATGCTCACGGGCATAGGATTCAAGCAGTACGAAATCAGCAATTTCGCCAAGGACGGAACGGAAAGTAAGCACAACTTGAAGTACTGGCGGCGCGAGGAATATCTCGGAATCGGTCCGGCGGCGCACTCGTTCTACAACGGAAAGCGTTTCGCGATAGAACGAAATCTGCAGGAATTTATGACAAGTCCGCGACAAATTGAAGTGATTACAGATGAAAATCCCGATGAGATCGAGGAAAAAATAATGCTCGGTCTGCGGCTCACCGAGGGTATCGAAAAGCCGCTTTGGGAGCGCGTCAAAAGAGCATTCCCGCTGATTCCCGAAAAATATTACAAAATCGAAAACGAGCGTCTGTCACTCACGGCAGAGGGCTTTCTCGTTTCAAACGAGATTATTTCCACGCTTTTGGTGCATATGGAGGATTTATGAAAACACTGTGTAAAATTATCAGAAAGCAAGTTGGAGCGAATTTCCTCAACCTTGAAACGGCAATCAAAACATATGACAGAAACGCGCCTGTTTGCGGCGCGCCCGCGTGGAGATATATCTATCACGCGCTTCACTCGATGGATAGGTGGTTTTTCAATCCTAACATTTATGAAGAGCCGCCGTTTCACGAGGATGGTATGGATAATCCGGACAATCCATGTTCAATCGAGTTAAGCAACGAACAGCTTTTGGAGTATCTCGAAACGGTAAGGCAAAAAACATTCGATTATCTTGACACGCTTACAGACGCGGAATTGTATGAATGCCCCGAAAACTGCGAATTTACACGAATGGACTTGATTCTTATACAGTTTCGGCATATGAGTATTCACACGGGAATGTTAAACGGTCAAACCACAGAGCTTACGGGCAGATTCCCCAAATACGTCAGTCCGCACACGGCATACCAACTGGAAAACGGCTTGTACGATGAATAAAAAACGCGCTTTTCCTCACAATGTGGAAAAGCGCATTTATATTACCAAATGCGAATTCTATTTTCTCTTAATGCTTAATATGTTCCCGGCGAACCACAGCACGGTAGTTACACAGATGAAAATCAACACGAACGTATTTACTTCCTCTTGCCACCTCAGCATTAGAACGGCGAAATCTCCGAACAGCGCAATCATAAACGGAAGCATCGAAAAGCTGCTCTCACCGTTGCCGAGGTAGAACCGCCGCAGCATATTCGTAAACAGCGTAATCATTCCCAGTGAAACTATTATCTCAATCGGGATAAACAAATACGAAAGCTCTATCGAGGTGTGATAAACCACGGGAATCGCCATTGAATACGCGACAGTATACGCAAACGAGAGCCACTTTTTGTCGGCGTTTTTCTCGTGCTTGACGTTTTGAACCGTGTGAATAGCCATAGAAACCAGAATCATTCCGTATGACGCGAATTGCAGCGGAGGAATCGAACCCTCGGTATGCACCATTCCGCCCAACAAAAGGATTCCCGCCGCTATCGAAAGATTCCCGAACACGCTTTCGCCGTCCAAGGGTGCTTTGGATTTCCCCGAGAGCCTCACGATAGCAAATATGTACGAACCGAAAATCGCCAGAATCGTCAGAGCCATCATATAATAATCCAGCCCGTCCAACCGCGACATATCACCCGCAAAGCATATCACCAGACTGATTATTCGTTCGACCGTAAGAATTACGAAATACAACGCCAGAAATAAGAGCTTAAACTTATTGGATTTGGAAAATGTTTTCTCCATAAAAACCACCAAACTAAACCGCTATGTATTCTCCCTCGGTAACCACCGGCGCGGCACAGATCGTAAAATCCTTTTCCGCCGTCAAGCCGCACTGTTCGAGGTGTCGTTTTGTGCAGCCAATCGCCGTTGCGGGAGTATTGTTCTCGCGCGACAAGTGTCCGAGAATAAGATTCCGCGTACCGCTTTTGACGAGTTTTTCCGCGAAGAAAGCGCAGTCGGGATTGGCAAGATGCCCTTGCATTCCGGTGATTCGCCGTTTCAAATCCGCCGAATAATTTGGATTCCGCCGCAGCATATCCTCGTCATAGTTGCTTTCAAGCAATACGGTTTTGCAGCCGAGAAGAGCTTTTTCCGTTTCATCGGTGACAAATCCCGTATCGGTGCATACGCCGAACATCTCGTCCTTGAATCGGATTTTATATCCCACGCTGTCCGCCGAATCGTGAGATGTATTAAAACAGCTCACCTCAAAGTGCGCGCTCTTGTATCCGTCACGCGGATTATAGAACTGCGCCCCCTCGGGAATCAGCCCCTTTTGCATGCCCGCAGCAGCGGACTTTTCCGACATAAAAATCGGGATTTTAGTGTGCTTGATTATCTGCTCCAATGCCTTGATATGGTCGGAATGCTCGTGAGTCACGAAAACAGCCTCGATTCCGTCAAACCGCGTATCAATAAGCTCCAGCGCGTTTTTCAGTGCACGGAACGAGCAGCCCGCGTCCACAAGGATTCCGTGACCGCGTGTGCCGATAAAAGTGGAATTTGCGCCGCTTGAAGAGCAAATCGGGTAGATTCTCGCCATCAGACCGCCTTCTTCTGCGGAGCGTCCGTAATGGGGTCAGGCTCTTCAACCTTGACAATATCCGCGCCGAGATTCCGCAGCTTGACTTCCATATTTTCATATCCGCGCTCAACGTGGAAAATATCGAAAATCTCGGACGTTCCCTCAGCGGAGAGAGCCGCAATAATCAATGCCGCGCCCGCTCTCAAATCCGTTGCCTTAACGGGCGCGCCTTTAAGACGCTCCACACCCTCTATCACGGCAACTCTGCCCTCAACGGAGATATTCGCGCCCATTCTGCGCAGCTCGTCAACATATCTGAAACGGTTGTCGAAAATACTCTCCGTCACCATAGACGCGCCCTTTGCGCAAGTCAGCAGCGCGCTCATCTGCGGCTGCATATCGGTCGGAAATCCGGGGTGAGGCATCGTCTTGATTGACGTTCCCACATAGTTATCGCCGCCGATAACACGAATCGAATCGTCATACTGCTCCACCTGAACACCGATTTTCAGCAGCTTGTTGGTGATCGGCTCAAGGTGCTTGGGAATTACATTGCGAATCAAGACATTTCCGCGTGTTGCAGCAGCGGCAGTCATAAACGTTCCCGCCTCTATCTGGTCGGGAATCACGCTGTAAGTCGTGCCGTGAAGCTCCTTCACACCGCGTATCTTGATAACGTCCGTACCCGCGCCGATAATGTCCGCTCCCATGGAGTTCAGGCAGTTCGCGAGGTCGACAACGTGCGGCTCTTTTGCCGCGTTTTCAATGATAGTCAGTCCATCGGCTTTAACCGCCGCCATAATGCCGTTGATGGTAGCCCCCACGGAGTTCTTGTCAAAGAAAATCTGGTTTCCCGTCAGCTTATCCGCGCGGAGGTTTATCATACCGCCGTCTATCTCGCATTCCGCACCCAACGCCGCGAAACACTTGAGGTGCTGATCGATCGGACGGTCGCCGAGATTACACCCGCCGGGCATTGAAACGTGCGCGCTGTGGAATCTTCCGAGCAGCGTTCCGAGAAAATAAGTAGTCGCGCGCATCAGCTTTGCCTTTTCATACGGAATGGGCATATTCCGCAGCGGACGCGTATCGATCTGATAGGTATTTTTGTTCAGCATACGGATTTCCGCGCCCATTTCGGACATAATCTGTAAAGTGATGTTCACATCACTGATATTCGGTATATTTTCGATGACGCACGGTTCATCGGAGAGGATAGTCGTGGGCAGAATCGCGACAATCGCGTTCTTAGCGCCGCTGATGGTAACTTCCCCCGAGAGCTTACCGCCGCCTTTAACAACATATTTTTCCAATTAAACACTTCCCCCTGTTCCCAAAACTCGGAACATTTATATATGTAAATTTTTGGTATTCTTAATTTTTGCATGAGATTACACCCATACTTCTACATTATACCACATTTGTTATTTTTTTTGAAGTACCTAAACGAAAAAAATTTATCTTTTTGAATTTTTTGTGACTTTTCACTAAAAACAAGGCGTAAAAGCAGGAGCTTTTGCGCATACCGCACTATATCAAATTTATTATTAACAAAATTTCGTCAAATAATCTTGACAAACAACAAAAAATGTGGTTAAATAGTAGTGAGTGATTATCTCAAAATTCGGAAATTTGACTGATTGGAAAGGAAAGTTGATTATGGCAAAGTTAAACGAGAACTTCTCGAAATTGAAGAAAAACTATCTGTTTGTCGAGATTTCAAAGCGCATTAAGGCATACTCCGAAAGCCACCCCGAAGAGGCAAAGCGTCTTATCCGAATGGGAATCGGTGATGTTACCCGCCCGCTTGCTCCCGCTGTTGTGGACGCTATGAAAAAGGCGGCGGACGAAATGGGCGTAAAGGAGACATTCCGCGGCTATGACGACCTCGGTGTGGGATATGACTTCCTGCGCAATGCCATCTCGGACTACTACAAGAGTTTCGGCGCGGAGGTCTCGGCTGACGAGATACGCGTTTCGGACGGCGCGAAATCCGACTGCGGCAACATCGTTGACATCTTCGGCGCGGGGAACACCGTACTCGTAACCGACCCCGCGTACCCCGTTTATGTAGACTCCAACATTATGAACGGAAACGAAGTCATTTTCGCCGATTCCACCGAGGAGAACGGATTCGCGGCAATGCCCGATTCCAACATCAAGGCGGACTTGATTTATCTCTGCTCGCCGAACAACCCCACCGGCTCGGTTTACAACAAAGCGCAGCTTAAAGAATGGGTGGACTACGCACTGGCAAACAACGCGGTTATCATCTATGACGCGGCATACGAGGCGTTCATCACCGAAGCGGACATTCCGCGTTCGATTTACTGCGTTGAGGGCGCGAAGAAGTGCGCAATCGAGATTTGCTCGCTCTCCAAGACCGCGGGCTTCACGGGAACGCGCTGCGGCTACACCGTAGTCCCGAACGAGCTGATTCAGAAAGACATCGCGGGCAACGATGTCAAACTCGCGGACATCTGGCAGCGCCGTCAGGGCAGCAAGTTCAACGGTGTTTCGTATCCCGTTCAGCGCGCAGCGGAGGCGGTTTTCTCCCCCGAGGGTCAAAAGCAGTGCAGAGAAAACATCGCCTACTACCAGGAGAACGCGCGTGTTATCGCCGCTACCTGCGACAAGCTCGGAATCAAGTACACGGGCGGTGTAAATTCCCCCTACATCTGGCTGAAATGCCCCAATGGAATGGGTTCGTGGGACTTCTTCGACAAGCTCCTCACCGAGATTCAGGTTGTTGGAACTCCCGGCGCGGGCTTCGGAAAGAACGGCGACGGCTGGTTCAGACTGACCGCATTCGGCACTCACGAGGCGACAAAGGAAGCAATGGAGCGTCTTGAAAACCTCCTGAAATAAAACTAAAGAGCCTGTTTAACCGGAACAGGCTCTTTTTGTTATTCGGACTTATCCTTCTCTATCAACAATTCAACGGCTCTTATCGCGCACTTGATTCCGCGTGTGGAATCCTCGGTAACAGTATCGGGCATTCCGCGCTTGGAACGCTCCGCATTCCAGAGAGCAGTCAGCACCGCGCCGCAGCGTATCTTCTTCGGGAACACACTGCGCGTTAGCCCCACCGCGTAAATCGCCGCGCACTCCATCTCGGAGGTAAGGCAGCCGCACCTCATATAGCCGTCCCAACGCGACTTGATGTTATCTTCGACCGCCGAACGTTCGGGGTTCACCTCGCCGTAAAAGCTGTCCTTGGAGTGCACCACACCAACGTGGAACCGCGTGCCGGGTTCGCTCCCCGAAAGCTCCTTTGCCGCTTGCGCGAGAGCCGTTGTTACCGTGAAATCCGCCACTGACGGATACCCCTGCGGCATATACTCGTAAGATGTTCCCTCGGCTCGAATTGCCGCCTCTGCGATAATCAAATCACCGCCGAACACCGACAAATCGATTCCGCCGCTTGTTCCAACTCGAATAAACGTATCCGCGCCGCTGTCAATCAGCTCCTCCACGGCAATTGCCGCGGACGGTCCGCCGATTCCCGTGGAGCAGACGCTCACCTTTTCGCCGTTCAGATAGCCCGTGTAGATATTATACTCGCGGTTCTGCGCGACTTGCACGGCATTGTCCAGATACTCGGCGATTTTCGGAACGCGCCCCGGGTCGCCCGGAAGAATCACATACCGCCCGACATCGCCGCTGCGAATCTTCAAATGGAATCTAACCTCATCATTAATAATTGTTGCCATAATAACCTCCTTATTTTAATTGTACATATTTATTGCGGGGAGAACCCCAACGCCCCGAATGCGGGGGTGAACACCCTTCGGGGGCGGGGGAAATCAAACCCTATGGACGGAAAAGCCCCCGCCCCCTACGGGTTTTCCCCCCGCACCCCCTTTTCCCCTCTCCCCC
>JAAVIC010000009.1 GCA_014799385.1 Oscillospiraceae bacterium | reverse complement strand
GGTCGCTCCCCAGCGTTGCCCTATCCTCCGTATGAGCAAAGCAATTACTATTATGTCCAAAAACAACGCTTTTATTCATTTGTATCCATAGATTCATTTTCATTTGTACACTGATGAGGGTGCGGCACCAACCATCCATTTAATATAGTAACCGAAATTGAGATTAACTCAGATACGGCGATATAAAACAGAGATTTTATTAACCAATTGTATAATCCGCTTGGAATATACATACAGGCGAGTTTTGAAGTATACGCCATTATAAGGGGTACCCTAAATGATGTGAAGTGTGGATAGTTTGGTTGCGATTGGAAGTAATATGGTATCCACTTTAACTGGACACACCACTTACACACTTCCTCCTCAGTGGGCATTTCGCCCCCAGGACTTAGCGGCTGTCGTTCAGTAGCCATCGATTTGTTGGTAGATGAAGTCAATTTGACTTCGACTACAAAAATCGTGAAACGCATCATATATCTTTCGTAAGCTGGAATGCGAGGTTAAGACCTTTACTTCCGAGAACGAGGAACTTAGGTATCTTATAATGTGTAACGATACACGCGAGAAAACGTTGGAGCAGAAAGCGCGAGAAGCCGAGAAACTGCTTGAAATTGAGAGGGCGGAAGCAAGTAAGCGGAAGAAATCCGGAACGAAGATAGACCTTCCGTCAACGTTGACGGAAGGTTCAAGCGAACATAAAAAGGAGAATCCTGTAATATTGTTGCTCAATCAATTGGTATGAAGTCGGGAATGGAACTCGAACGCTCTCTCACTGCCATCAAGGCAATTGACGAGTTAATATCTCAAAACCGCAATTCCGATGCCGAACTCATCAGAAATGAACTTAACAACGGCACTGCCAGTGCTGCGGAGAACTGCTGTTGTGGAAGTGTCGGTTTTCATCGCTATATGAGTTGGCGTTCTTGTATGCACACAGTCATGAAAAAAGCTTGCAATTCCAGAAGGAGTGTGGTATAATGGATTTAGGGAGAGGGTGTTATAATGCCACTTATTAAAGTAAAAAAGGACGGTAAGATCGTTAAGGACAAGAACGGCAGACAGGCTTATCGTGTTCGTGTGAATTTCGTTGATGTGAATGGCAAAAAGAGGCAAGTTGAACGTATGGCATACGGTTTGGCTGAAGCCACCTTGCTGGAGCAACAGCTAGTAACCGAATACAAGGAAAAGAAGCAAGCAGTTATTCCAAAAATGACAGTACAGCAACTTTGTGATGAGTATGAAAAGTACCATGCAATGGAAACACGAAAGAGTACACACGATAATACAATGAAAATATTAAGTTTGCGAGTTTTGCCTATATTGGGAAATTACCAATTGAGTAAGATCACGCAACCGGTATTGACGAAGTGGAAACTAGAGATTGACAAGCAAGACATAGCACTTGGAACAAAACGAAATGGGTATAAGGCACTCTCAGCATTATTGAACTTTGCCGTCAAAATGGAATATCTTCCCAAAAACCCATTAACGACAATAGGAAATTTCCGTGATGCGAATACGATTTACAAACCCGCCGATACACTACATTATTACACACCTGATGAATTTTTGAAATATATTGCAGTTGCTGAGGAAACAGCTAAGACTGTTATTGATTGGGGTTACTTTGTGTCCTTTAATATAGCATTCTATGTGGGTGCACGAAAAGGCGAAATAAATGCTCTGAAATGGTCGGACATTGAAGGTAATGTAATGCACATTCGTAGAAGCATAGCACAGAAACTCAAGGGAGAAGATATTGAAACGCCACCTAAAAACAAGTCTAGTTATCGCAACATTCAAATTCCCGCACCGTTAATGAGAATACTTGCCGAACACAAAGAACGTCAACGAGCGGCTACGCACTTATTTAGTGAGAATTTTAGAATTTGTGGAGGCGAACGATCGCTCCGCGATACGTCAATTGAGAACCACAACAAGAAATTTGCAGCAATGGCAGGATTGCCACATATCAGAATCCACGATTTCAGGCATTCGCACGCGTCGGTTCTTGTGAATAATGGTATCAATATTCAAGAGGTTGCCAGACGGTTAGGACACAGCGATATTGAAATGACTTGGAACACCTATGCTCATCTATATCCCCGTGAGGAGGAACGTGCAGTGGAAGTCTTGAACCAGATTGTCAAAACCTAAAAATGCTAAAAAGCGTGGATATATAAAAATAAACCGCATTATTATGCGGTTTATTTGCATTTTGGTGGAGCCGAGGGGAATTGAACCCCTGTCCGAAAACCCGTCCTCACAATCTTCTCCGAGCGCAGTGTGTCTTTTGTGATTCCCTTGCGCGGACGCCGACAAACAGGCTTTCGCGTTCGGTAGCCTTTGATACAACCGCCGTTACAAGGCTAATCGCGGTGGTCGTTCTCCGCTAATCGACGCCGATCCCCGCCCGCGGAACTGCGAGGTACGACGGCAGCGCGCTTAGGCAGCTGCTAATACAGAGTTATCGTCTGCGTTTAATTTTAAGGTTTGCGCTATTTAAGCGGTTCGCCCCCGCTGCTCGCTTATCGTGATTTCAAATCCCCGTCGAAGCCTTTACGACCCCGTTTTGTGTTTCTCATCGGGAGAAACATCGGTTCTTGTAATATATTATTATATCACATTTTTTCGTTTTTGTCAAGTCCTTTTTCGGATTTTCCGGAATTTTTCAGCTTGAATGCCGTTTTTATCAGCGACAGCGCGAGTTCTTTTTCGCGGTCTGTTTTGTCCGAGAGAAAGCGTACAATTTGATTGGAGATTGGGTCTATGTCCGATTCATTAATGTCCGTTTGATTGAATAAATCTGCTGTTGTAATTTCCATTGCCGCGCAGATTCTCTCGAGTATTTCTAACGTTGGATTTGCCTCGCCGCGCTCGATTTGACCATAGTAAGACGTTGTTATCCCCGCGCGGGAGGCTACCTCCTCTTGACTTATCCTTATAGTCGCGCGAAAATACCATAATCGACCGTAATATGTCAGCTTTTCCATTTTATCACCCAATTTTATTTTAAGACTTTTATATTAACTATTCAACGTAATATAGTAACTAAAAAATAATTAATATACTATGGACAATTCTTAAAAAATGTGTTATAATGATTTGAAGGCAAAATTCGACATTTTTTACTTTTGGAGGAAAAATAATATGCCAATTACATTTATTTTCATTGGAGTGCTTGTGGTCGGTCTGATATTGGCGACCTTGATAAAGCTGCTGTTCAACAAAATCTCGGGTAAACAAGCCGTGGACTTTTCGGATCTGGGACAGTTTTTCGGAATTTGGATTGTGTGCTGTCTAATAATTGGTATGGTTGTTCTTACGGCTACATGTGAAACGTGTATTCATTCCATATAATTCACAAAGTGTTTATGTAATCTAAGGCAACACCGCCCAAAGACCGCGCTTTGTGCTTTGCCGCCCGTCGCTTTGGTCGGCGGCATCGTGCCGCCGACTTGGTTGCGACCGCGCAAACTTCCTGTTTGCGCACGCTTGCTTGCAAATGATGTGCAAAGCTTGTAGGGTGTTTGTATGTTGTTGACTTAATTTCCATCAATTACGTTTGTAAAAAATCCTTTTATAGGGAATTATACTTGACAAATCCCTCTTTCTATGGTATAATATACTTGATAGGCGCAAATATACCACAGACTACTTACCGCGCCCATATATTTTATTTAGGAGGATTACTTATGAAGCACCTTTGGAGAAAAATTGCCATCGTTATGATGATCGTGTTCTGCCTGGCGGGGATTGCTCTTACAATTGTTGATACCGTAAACACTTCAAAATACACATCATCAATGGGATTCCCGACATTTCTGAAGGGATTTGTCAATACGCTTTCGCTTACTGCGGTTTGGGGTCTGCTGATTGAATTCAGCAAGAATGTCGAGGATTGGCTGGAGAAGATTTTCCGCAACAATGCCGGTCTTGAACAGCTCCCCGATACTCCCGATTTCATCACCGCCGGTATCAATAAGATTGCCAACGTAGCGAACACCGCGAATATGCAGCAGCCTTATCCCCAACAGCCTATGCAGCAGCCCTACGGTCAGCCCCCTATGAATCAGCCTATGAATAACTTCCAGGCTGCTCCCGCTCCTCAGCCGGTTCCTGCACCTCAGGCTGCTCCCGCTCCTCAGCCCGCTCCTGTACCCCAGCCTGCGCCCGTTCCTCAGCCCGCTCCCGCTCCTCAATCCGATACATGGACTTGTTCTTGCGGAACGGCGAACACTTCCCAGGCGAACTTCTGCAAGGGTTGCGGAAAACCGCGTTCTTAAGAAATAACAAAATTGCCGCTGAGAAATCTCTCTGCGGCGATTTTTTGTACGAAAAATGCCGAGGCGAACCTCGGCATTCTTTGTTATGTTTGAAACGAATCAGTCTTCCTCGTCCTGAAGTGTAGCCTTGATGGACAGGCTTACGCGGTTCTTTTCGTCATCAATATCGATGATTTTCGCCTCAATCTCATCGCCGACCTTAAGCACGCTGCCGATATTGGTTACACGCTCAAGAGAAATCTGGCTGATGTGGATAAGTCCATCAACACCGGGGATAATCTGCGCAAACGCACCAAACTCGGTAATCGACACGATGGTAGCCTTGATTACGTCATCAATAGCAAACTGCTCAGTGAACTTGTTCCACGGATTCTCGTCCGGGTCCTTTGCCGACAGAGATACGCGCTTCTTTTCGGGGTCGTAGCTCTTGACAATAACGTTCATCTTGTCGCTAATGCTTACGATGTCCTTGGGGTGACCTACGCGGTTCCATGTCAAATCGACGGTGTGAACAAGACCGTCAATCGGTCCGATATCAACGAACACACCGTAGCTCTCGATAGAGCGTACAATACCCTCGAACTTCTGACCAACCTCGATGTTCTCCCAGAACTTTGCGCGCTCTGCGTCACGGGTTTCGCGTCTTGCCTGGCGGATAGAGCCGACAACACGTCCGCCGCGCTCATTGGATACCTCGATGATCTTGAACTTTACAGGCTTTTTAAGCAGCTCATCGAGCTTTCCGTTGCGCGGAACGCCCGTAAGCGATGCCGGAATAAACACGCGGGTGTTCTCGTAAATTACGATAACGCCGCCCTTAACCACCTGAGATACGTTGCCCTCAATGGTTTCGTTGGCTTCCATAGCCTTCTGCAGCTTTTCAAGTCCGAGAGCGGCATCAACGCGCTTCTTGGACAGATAAGCCGTTCCAACGGAATCGTCAACTTTGGTAACGATGGCGTCTATTACATCGCCAACCTTAAGCAGCTCCTCAATGTCGGCGTTCGGGTCACTTGTAATTTCCTCGCGGAGTATGTAACCCGTTTGCTTCGCGCCGACTTCTACAACAGCTTCCTTTTTGGAAACGCTGACAACAGTCGCTTTAACTCTTTTGCCGGTATATAATTTGTTAAAAGATTGATCCTGCTCGAGCAGCGAAGCAAAGTCCTCCTCATTTTCGATGTTTGTAGTGATTTCTTTGTTCATCTTTTCATGAACCTCCTTAATGGTATGGGCGGGAGTTGACGCTCCTGCCGTTATTCCGATAATACTATCGGAGCGCAGACCTCGCAGAGTCTGCAAAGGAATCTCATCGGCTGTTGTCACAAACACTGTTGGGCAGTATTTTTCGCAGATTTCAGCGAGTTTCCTTGTGTTCGAGCTGCCGCGCCCTCCGACGACGACCATCAGCGCAGCTCGTTTTGCCAGTTCCCGTGTGCTTTTCTGGTGCTTCACGGTTGCCTCGCAAATTGTATCGTTTATTTCAACGCTGCGGTATTTCTCGCGTATCTTGTCGACACACTCCAAAAAACCGCTGCGGTCGAAGGTGGTTTGAGTTACCAACACGATCCTGTCCGATTCGGACAGCGCGCCGGATTTGAAAAGCTCGTCAATCTCCTCGAAGTTCCTCACGGGGAATGTTTCACACCGCGCTCTGCCGATTATTCCGACAACCTCGGGGTGATTTTCTGCGCCCAATACAAGCAGCACTGCGCTTTCGGGCAAGGACGAAACTATTTTGTGGATTTTCTTGACGAATGGGCAAGTTGCGTCAATTACCTCGGCGCAGACTTGCCGCGCTTGGGATTCGGTTTCTTCGGAAACTCCGTGAGAGCGTATCACAAGCGGTTTATTCTCAACCTTGGACAGGCTCTGCGCGCAGTGAATGCCACGAGAGTTTAATTCCCGAACCGCAACTTCGTTATGTATCAGCTCGCCGAGCGTCCACACCTCGCCGTATTTTGCGGCAGCGGACTCGGCAAGCGAAATCGCACGGTTTACGCCGAAGCAAAAACCCGCGTTTTCGGCAATTTCAATTGTCATTTTTTTAGTTCCCAATATTACGTTGAATATGGTCAAGCGTTTTCGCTGTATGGCTGTTACGTTGACTTTAGTCAAACACCCATGCGGTTTGCAGCTATATAATTTCGGGAGCGTTTTCCTTTAATTTGGCAATTTCTCCCATTATGCGTTGGCTGACTGCGCGGATTTGCTGTTTGTCGGTTATTTCGACATTCTCAAACTCCGAACCGGGAATTTTCTCGCCGATGGAAACCAACACGTTCCGCCGCATAATACGCTTCTTTCCATATTTGATGAACACGGGAACAACGGGGACTTTCGCTTGCACTGCGACCAGCGACACGCCGCTTTTGGGTCTGCCAAGCTCGCCCGTTTTGGAGCGTGTGCCCTCGGGGAAAATCACGAAAATCCGCCCGTAATTAAGGCTGTCAATAGCGTTTTTTAGAACGCTCATATCCTTAGAGCCGCGCTTTACCGGGAACGCGCCCAGCTTGCGGATAAGCCACGAGAAAATCGGGCTTTTGAACAGCTCCTCTTTTGCCATAAATGTATATTTTCCTTTGAAAACGATTCCGACCATTGGCGGATCGTTGTTGGAAACGTGATTACAGGCGATTATATAACCGCCCTTTTCTGCGGGGATATTTTCCTCTCCCACGATTTTTATGTTGAAGTAGATGTGAAATATTGCGGAAACCAGTCCACGAGCCATTCCGTAGAACATTACCGCTGCTCCTTTGTCTTTTCGGCGATTATATCGCACACAAGCTGCACCGACTGCGCGAAGTCCATTCCGGACGTATCGGCTAAAACCGCGTCCTCTGCCTGTTTAAGCGGTGCAATGTCGCGGTGAGTGTCGTTGTAATCGCGCTTGTTGAGGTCATTGAGAACCTCTTCAAAGGTGACGCTCTCGCCCTTGGCGCAAAGCTCGTCATACCGCCGTTTTGCACGAATCTCCGCAGCCGCTGTAAGGAAAATCTTCACATTCGCGTTTGGAAGCACCACTGTGCCGATGTCACGACCGTCCATAATGACGCTGTTTTCGGCGGCGATATTCCGTTGTATATCCAACAGTGCGGCTCTCACTTCGGGAACCGCCGATACCGCGCTTGCCGCCATCGAAACCTCGGGCGTGCGAATCAGATCGGATACGTCCTCGCCGTTCAGAAAAACGCGCTGAACGCCGTCTATCAAGCGTATCTCCGCCTTAGCAGAGGGAAGCTTTTCGGCGATTTCGCCGGGGGATTTCAAATCTGCGCCCGAGCGCACGCAATGCAGTGCAACCGCGCGGTAAAGCGCGCCGGTATCACAATAGATGTACCCCAGCTTTTCCGCTGCGGCTCTTGCTATTGTGCTTTTGCCCGCTCCAACGGGTCCATCGATTGCGACCGATACGTTGCCCACTCTGCACTCACTCCGAATTGGTATTTTCTGTAAATAGGTACACTTTTCCCTTAATCAATATTTATTATACCACAATTGTGCGAAAATTGCAAGGGGTTTTAGAAAATTTTTAGGAATTTTTCACGAAACTTACCGCCGACTGCCCCGCAAGACGCCCTGTTGAGAACGCGATTTGCAGGTTGAACCCGCCGGTATAGCCGTCAACATCAATGATCTCTCCCGCAAGGTAAAGTCCCTCGCAGAGCCGACTCGCCATTGTTTTGGGAGAGATTTCCGCTGTGGAAACACCGCCGCGCGTAATTATCGCCTCTTCGATCGGTCGGAATCCTCGGATTTTAAGTTCAAGAAATTTCAGCGTTTTTACTAAAGTTTTTCGTTCGATTTTAGTGATTTCGCCGATTGATTTGCCGAGCGGAATACCCGTGACCTCGGAGAATGGCTCTACAAGCTCTTTCGGAAGCAGCTTGCGCAGACTGTCGGCGAATGTTTTCCCCCTTAATTCCGCGAAGTCCCGCAGAATCCGCGCGTCCAGTTTTTGCTCCGTAAGCGCGGGTTTGAGGTCGATTTGGATTATGCACCGCTCCGCCGAATCCTCGGGAATGTGCGCGGACGCGCTTAAAACGGTCGCGCCGCCGATTCCGTCAGCGGTGAACATAAGCTCGCCGAAATCCTTATAAATGGCTTTGTTACCGCATTTCAGCGTGATTTCCGCGTTTTTCAGCGTCAGACCCGAGGCGCGGAACAGCGGCGTGGGTTCCGTTACCAACGCGGACAGCGATGGTTGAATCGGTATCACCGAATGTCCCGCAGACCGCGCGAGTTGGTATCCGAAGCCGTTTGAGCCGGTTTTCGGGTAGGACGCTCCGCCTGTCGCCAATATAACCGATTTTGCGCGGATTTGGCGATTGTATGTATTAACTCCTTGACACGTTCCGTTTTCGAGAATCAGTCCGCGGACGTTTTCGGTGAGAATCGACACTCCAAGCTGCTTTAGCCGTTTTTGGAGCGCGTTTACGATGTCCGCCGCCTTATCCGACACGGGGAATACCCTATTCCCGCGCTCGGTTTTAAGCGGAACGCCCAGGCTCTCGAAAAAGTCCATTGTATCGGACGGCGAAAACCGCGAAACCGCGCCATACAAAAAGCGTGGGTTTCGCGGAATGTTCTCCAGCATTTCGTTTACTGAACAATTGTTCGTGACATTGCAGCGACCCTTTCCGGTGATTGCGAGCTTTTTTCCCAAACGGTCGTTCTTCTCGATAAGCAGCGTATCCGCGCCAAGCTCCGCAGCGGAGATTGCCGCCATCATTCCCGCCGCGCCGCCGCCGATCACAATTACATCGCAGGATTCAGACATCTTTTTTATAGACCTCGTTTCTGTCCCACAGATCCTCCAGACGTCCGAAAATCTGTTCAACGCGGCAGCGGTTAGCTGCGGAAACCGTTGCGATAAGCGCGTTTATCAGGCTCATCGGAGCTACAAGACTGTCCACGAACGAAACCATATCCGAGTAGGCGAACAGCGATGTATGCGCGTATTCCGTAAGCGGCGAGCTTTCGCTGTCGGTGATGGCTATGATGTGCGCGCCCGATTCACGCGCGAATTTGCAAGCCTCTATCGTTCCGGACGCGTACCTCGGGAAACTCATTGCTATCAGAAGGTCTCCCTCGCCGATATGGATCATCTGTTGGTAGATTTCGGCATTGCTCACCGCTCCGACCAGCGTTACCTTGTCCAGAATCAGCCGCAGGTAATAATACATATAGTTCGCCAGCAGCCCCGAAGCCATTGCTCCTTGGATAAATATCCGCTTTGCCGCGATTATGGTGGAAACTGCGTTTTCAAACGATTCGGGATTGAGCGTTTCCAGTGTGCGTCGGATTTTATCTATGTCTTGATTCAACACGCTTGCCACCGGGTCTTCATCGCCGATGCGGCTTCGTGTTACGTCCATACGCTGCAAGGTCGTAAGTTTGTTCTTTATATGGCTTTGCAATGAACGCTGGAGTTGCGGATAACCCTCGTATCCCATTTCGATTGCGAACCGAACCACCGTGGATTCCGACACGCCCACGGTATTTCCCAACTTCAAAGCCGTCATATATGCCGCTTTTTCATAGTGTTCAAGTATATATGTGGCTATCATCTTCTGGCTTTTGGAGAACCGCGGCAGTTTCTCCTCTATGGATTTCAACAAATCGTCACTCATTATTGCAATTCCCCTTTAATTAACTTTCTCACTCTTATTATAATACAACATTTTTTCGAATTTTTCAAGGGCTTTTTTGCATAATTTTTTTCGTTCGCTTGATGATTCGGCGCGGGGCGCGCGAGGAAACGCCTTAGGGGGAAATCCGCGCTATAATTTGTATCGCGCGAATGCGCTGCGTTTCCGAGTGCGCCCCGCGCGGCTTCCGCGAGTGGCCCTGAGCGCCGATTCAAGCTGCTTGCGGTTTTTGTCTGCCTTTGAAGGCGCGAAGGGTCGGGAGTGGAAGCCCACCGAGTCAACGTCAATAATCAAGTCTGAGATTTTTCGGAAATCCGCAGCATTTCATTTTTTTGCAGTTGGGGGTGTGTTATTATTAATTCAGCGAAGGAAATCGCTAATACACTGAAGGAGGTGATAATTTGGGACTTAAGAGTTTCATTTTCGGTCGGCAGACAGAGCCTTCCACGGAGCTGATGACGTTCTACTCCGCGAAGCTCGCGCGGTGGCGCGATATTTACGAGGGCGGCGGCGACTGGCGATACACCCGAAAGGGCGGAATCAACGGCGGAATGCGCCGGGTTGCGTCACTGGGCGCGGCAAAGGCGGTCTGCGCGGAGCTGGCTCGGCTGTGCTTTACCGAGGGGACTGAGCTTATCGGCACGGACCGAGAATCCACCGCGTATCTGAAACGCGTTCTGGATAGCAGCGGCTTTGCGGAGAGGTTTTCGGACTTCCTGGAGAAGATGTTCGCGCTGGGCGGCGGAGTAATCAAGGTCTACCGCGACAAGGACGGCACGAAGCTGGATTTCGTTACGGCGGACAGGTTCGTCCCGACTAAGTGGGACAGCCGCGGAATTTACGGCGGCGCGTTCGGCTCGACAGTCAGCGCAGACGGCAGAAGTTGCGTTTTAGCCGAACAGCAGACGCTCACCGAGGACGGTCTGGTTACCGAAAATCGGTTGTTCCGTTCGGGCGGAGGAGCGGCAAATCTCGCGGACGTTTTTCCCGATATGACTGAGAAATCCGTTATCAAGGGATTGTCCGAACCGCTGTTCGTGTACTTCCGCGCTGGCGCGGGGGAAATCTCCGAGAGCGTTCCGCTTGGAACCTCGGTGTTCGCGGGCGCGGAGGATACGCTGAAATCCCTGGACGTTGTGTTCGATAGTCTGTCGCGCGAGTTTGTCCTCGGAAAAAAGCGAATCATCGTGCCGAGTTACGCGATTCGCGGCGAATATGACGCAAAGGGCGAGCTTAAACGGTATTTCGATGTCAATGACGAGGTGTTTGAGGCACTTTCCGCCGATGACAACGATGACTTGAAAATCATCGACAACACCGGAACGCTGCGAATTACCGAGCACACCGAGGCTCTTGGAGAGCTGCTTGATTTGCTATGTATGCAGGTGGGTCTGTCAGAGGGAGCGTTGTCCTACAAGAACGGCACGATACGCACGGCAACCGAGGTGGTAAGCCGCAACAGCCGCACTTACCGCACTGCCGGATTCTACCGTAAGGCAATAGCAAACGGGCTTTCCCGAGTTGCGGAGAATATCTGCTTGTTGGGGAAGATGGCGGGCGAGCTTTCCGCAGGTGCGTCTACCGAGGTGGGTGTTCGTTTCGCGGACGGCGTCTGTGAGGACGAGGGCGCAAAGACCGAACGCGCGCGTCAGCTTTACGCGGGCGGATTGATTTCCCGTGCGAGGGCGTTGTCCGAGATTTACGGGATTTCGCTTGACGCGGCAAAGGCAATGGAAAAGGAGGATTTTAATGGAGAACAATGACAAGGAGCATATCGAGGAGTTCCCCGCGGATAACGAGATTGTTTATCCCGAGGAATCCGACAGCCCCAATGAGAATCCCGACAAGGTCGCCGAGGAAATAGCCCGGCTTGAGGACAGCCTTACGGCGGAGAAAATCAAAGTCGCTCTGCTTATTGCGGGTGTTACCGCCGAAAAGCTGGACGAGGCTTCGGCGCTGGTTCGCGGTTTGTATGATTCGGGAAAGCCGATCGAGGACGCGGTGGAAGAGGTTGTCGGTGCGTATCCGCATTTAAGAGCGGTGAAGCGCGAGATTCCGCAATTCGCAGCGGCAAGCTCTGGCGGAAATGACGGATTTTCCGCGATTCGGAGAATCTTCTCGGGCAAATAATTTTACGGAGGGCGGGAGGGAATTACATACATATCGGAACACTTCGCTGTTGCGCTGTGAGTTAGGGACGGCTAGTCCGATGAATGAATTGCACAAGGCGGCAATGGGGATATGATTCCGATGGTGTATAATCGGTTACACGAGTTATAACTATAATCTACTCTTCCGAGTGAAATTATGTAGCGTTATAATTCAAAGTGACCCACCTGGTTGCGAACATAGCGCGTTATAACCTAAAACAACTTACGAACGGTTAGTGCAAATCCGAAATGCGAGCGGCGCGTTACACCGCGCAGCGGTGTAACGCGCCGCTCAGCAAGTACAGATAAAATCCGCGAAGCGGGTTTTATCTGTACGGTTTCGGATTTGCCAATCAAAATCACGAAATTCCGAAAAGCGAGCGTGAAAGCGCAGCAAAGCGGAGCTTTCGCGCTCGGCTAGCGCAATTGCCTTCGGCAATTGCGCGGTTTCGGAATTTCAAATTAAAATCAGGAGGATAATATGGCTAATACAATTGAATATGCAAAGGTATTTCAGAAGGAACTCGACAGACAGGTTGTCGAGGGCTGCACATCGGGGTGGATGGAGGATAACGCCTCGCAGGTTATTTACAACGGCGGCAACGAGGTAAAGCTGCCGAAAATCACGCTGAAGGGGCTTGGAAAGTACGACCGCGACAGCGGTTACACCGGAGGAGCGATTACATATGAGTATGAAACCGCTAAGCTCTCTCAGGACAGAGGAAGACGATTCCGTATTGACGCGCTGGACGTGGACGAATCGGGATTCGCGCTTGCCGCAGCGAATGTGGCGGCAGAATTTCAGCGCGTCGGTGTGATTCCCGAAATCGATTCATATCGTTACTCTAAACTGGCTAGCACGGCGACTATCAAGAAAACCTACACTCCAGCCAAGGGAACACTGCTCTCTACGCTTATCGGGCAAATCAGCGAGGTTCGCGAGGCTACCGGCGGCGAGGGCGAGTTGGTAATCCCGATGGCGCGCTCGGTGTATGATACGCTGATGCTGTCCACGGAAATCAACTGTTCGCTTGACGCGGGCAGCTTTAAGCAGGGCGAACTGGAGCTTTCCGTAAAGACCATCAACGGAGCGGTGATTATCCCCGTGCCGTCCGCGAGAATGAAGACCTCGTACACTTTCAGTGACGAGAACGGATTCACCGCGGATTCCACGGCTAAGCAAATCAACTGGATCATCTGCCCGAAGAATGCTCCTGTGGCTGTTTCCAAGACCGACAACGTGAAGATCATCACTCCCGAGCAGAATCAGTTCGCGGACGCGTGGGATATTGATTACCGCAAGTATCACGACCTGTTTGTCCCGGATAACAAAAAGGCGGCAATCGCCGTTTGCACCGCCGGTTGATAGTTTCCGGTTATCGGAGTTATAGAAGCGATTCACTGTTTGGAGTGAGGTTTTAGAGCGTTTAATTTAAGGCAGCCCGTTGGGTTGCAGTTTAAGCGCGTTATAACTAAAAGCAACGCAATGGCGACTAGTGCAAATTCGAAATGCGAGCGTTGCAGCATACGCGAAGCGTGTGCTGTAACGCTCGGCAAGTACAGATGAAATACGCAAAGCGTATTTCATCTGTACGGTTTCGAATTTGCTATTTAGATAAAGGGGTATTATGATTATTACTAAAGACGAATTTGTTGAAATGGGGTTTCGGCTGGACGATAAAGGCACGCCGCTGTTTGACGGGTGCGAAAAGCGCGCGGAATATGTGTTGAACGGAATCTCAAACGGGCGCGCCGGAGTTATCGCGAAGTTGGGCGGTACAGCGGCTGAGCTTGTGAAAGAGGCTTGCGGTTTCCAGACCGAGGAGATACTTAAGGAGGAGCTTGCGTATTCGCAGTCACAGGAGGATACATCGGGAAACAGCAGCTCAAGCAAGAGCGAACAGCGCGTTTCCATCGGAGATTTCTCGTATTCCACGGGGTCTACAAGCTCTTCGTCACAGAGCAGCTCGTCAAAGTCAAGCCAATCTGCGGCGAGCGAGCCGCTTAATATTGGCAGAACAGTGGTAAGGCTGCTTCGCGCGGCGGGCTGTCTGTATTGCGGCACGGAGGTGATTGAATGAGGGTAGAGCCTATCCCGAACGAGCTTCTCGGTTCGTGGATAACGGTGGAGATTCCGAGCGAGAGCGGAAGTTACAGCCGCAGCGTGTACAATGTCCGTGTGGAGCGTGTGGAGGAAATCGATGATTACACTCATCAGAAGTCGCGCGACAAAACGCGGATTTTCGTGTGGTTTGATTATGTGAATTCGTATCCCGCAACGGAGTTCTCGGTCGGTATGCGGATAAGATATGACGGAGAGGTTTATGAGACAGTGAAGGTGAAGGTGTTTTCCGCCGATTCGCCGCATCATTGCAAGGTGGAGGCGAGAAAAATCTCGGACGGAAGTTGACGGTTGTTCGGATTATTATAACTAAAATCCGCTGTTGGGGGGTGAAATTTTGGCACGCTTAATTCAAGACCACGATTTGCGGTGCAGGTCTGGTGCATTATAATCAAAACAAGTGTTCGGTGACTCGTGCAAATTCAAAACGCAAGCGGCGCGCCGCACGCGTAGCGTGAGGCGTGCCGCTTAGCGAACACAGACGAGAGTCAGCTCGTCTGTGTGGTTTTGAATTTGCTATTAAAATAAAGGGGATTTTATGAGGATTATTATTGATGGAAAAGCCTTTGATAACGTTACGGAGTTCAACGCCAAGCGTGAGCTTCGTCAGACGAATATAAGGTACAATACGCAAGGCGATATGCTTATCGATATGGTGAATCGAAAATACTTGCTGGAGGTGACGTTCGGGCTGTTGACGAGGGCGGAGCTGGAGCGGCTGAGAGAATCATCGCAGAAGATCTTCGTTTCGGTGACGTTTACGGCACCGGAGGGCGAAGTCACGGCGGATTTCCATATCTCGGACGAACCCGCGCCGCAAATCACAACGGTTCACGGGGTGAGAATGTACGGCGGCGTAAAGTTGACTATGAAGCAGAGGTGATTTTATGCACAAGGTTTCAACTAATTATGAGATACTTGCCGAATCGCCCGGACGTCACGTTTACTGTAAAATTGAGGCGGGCGGAACGACATATCTTGACGATAAAATCATTAAGTTTGAGTTTGACGATGTGACATATCCCGAACATTACACCATCGGAACAGCCTGTTCAAACAGGTTCAGCTTTACGGTAAGATATACCGACGCTCTTCAGGTTCACGATATAGTGAAGCCTTATATCAGCTTTGACAACAAGGAATGGTGTCCGTTGGGCGTGTTTTATGTGTCAAGACGTTATGTGCGCGGATTTTACGCGTCAATAACGTGCTATGATATGATGAACTCGCTTGATACGGAGTATGTGCCGTCCATACAGATGCCCGCAACCGCGGCGGAACTGTTCCGTGATATTTGTTCGCAGCACAAAATACCCTGCGAATCGGGGGATTGGATGGGTCATAAACTTCAGAAGCTCCCAAAGGGATTCACGGTGCGGGAGGTATTGGGATTTATTGCGTCAATGGCAGGCGCATTTGCAAAATTCAACCGCGAGGGAAAGCTGTATATACACAGACTGGGCGTATCCGAGGCGCAGAGCTTTTTGGAAGAGGAGAATTGCATAGATGTTAACCGCAATCTGAATGAATCGGCAATTCGCGGAATCCGCTTTGACACGGGGGACGATGTGACGGTATACGGAGAGGATACGGAGCTTACCTGTATTGATGTATTTAATCCGCTCATCACTGCCAATGTTGCGTCAACAACGACTACGCTGCTGAAGAACTTCAAGTTTTACGGCGCGGAAATCAAGATGCAGGGACTTCCGTATATTGAGTCGGGCGATTACGTAACGTTCACGCAGTCTGTTCCGGGCGAGAACAGAAAGGAAATCGTTATGCTTGTAGCGTGCGAGGTGGTTTACACATATGACGGGTCGCTTACGGCAACGCTTTATTCGAGAGGGAAAAGCTATTCGGATTCCACCGTGCATATGGAGGACCTTAAAACCGCGATAAACAGTGTTCGCGCAACGCTGGGAAACATCTGCCTTACGACTGCAAACAAGGAGGATATCACGATTGGTTCGTCCTATGCTATTGTTTCGAGCTTTGAATTTGAAACGGCAGCAAAAAACACTTTTGCGCAAGTGGATTTGAATTTCACGGTTTATACTGCGGCGGACTCCACGTTGTCGGTGAGGGTGATGGTAAACGGTACGGAGGCGGCGCGTCAGGCGGTTCACAAGACCACGGGCGGAAAGCGTGAACTTGTGCATTATTACTACCTCGCCGATAAGCTGCCTAAGGGGAAGAATATTATCACGCTGCTGCTAAGTTCGTTAGGCTCGGACGCGAAAATTCTCGCGAACCAGTTGACAGCGACAATGATTGGAAAGGGGACGGTGGGCGGGGACGGCGAAAATTACCGCGACAGAATCAGCTTTTTTGAAGCAGTGCCATCAACAGCGAGCGCAAGCGCGGGTATTAAAATCGCGGGAATTACTGCGGAGTTGGCGGTTGATGATTGACAGTTATTTGGGTTATAACCTAAAGCAGCCTATTGGGTTGCGGATCTATCGCGTTATAACCCAAAGCAAGTTATTGGTGACCGGTGAAAATCCAAAAAGACTCAAAATTCCCGAAGGGAATTTTGAGCGGTTTCGCGAGGCTGGCAGAGCGGAACGAAGTGGAGCGGAGCCCAAGCCTCGCGAAATTTTGGATTAATTTAAGATAATGCAAATTCAAAACGCAAGCGTCTGCGTGGTTTTGAATTTGCTATTTAGATAAGGGGTGATTTTATTTATGAAGGGCAAGGCGCAGCTTATCCTTACCGACCCCGATTCGGGGCGCGTTGTAAAACGGGTTGAGGAGAGCAATATGGTGACAAACGCCATACAGAGGATTTTTGAAATTCCGAAACAGGCAATTTTAAGGGGCAATTCAAGCGAAATGTATAATGGGTTTATGCCGATCTATAAGTATCTTATGAGCGGCTTGGTTATGCTTGGAAACAGCATTGATGAAAATCCCGACAGGTTTATGATTCCCGAGGATTCTGTTTTTATAGGTTTGGCGGGGTCGGCGTATACGGGCACCGCGCCCGCACGCGGAACATTGAACCAGAGCCAGAGCGGCGAGATTGACGGCGGATACCGATTTGTGTGGGATTTCGCGCCCGAAAAGGCGATCGGTACGATTCGTTGTATCGGGCTTACCAGTCTTTGGTTCGGAAATGCGGCATTTACCCGCGAAAAACAAGACGGAAGCATACTGATGAATCCCGTAGTTATGACGAATGCCGACTCAAGCACACGTGTCGAGTATTTCTATACAAGGGGAACACTTTTGGGGTATCCCGATGGCGGGCAAATTTTGTATTCCATGTATGTAAACAGAGAGAAAACGATAATTTACCGCTGCCGTGTGCCGGATTATAACGCCCTTAGGATCGGTGAGGCAATAAGCGACTTCCGGAATATGGAGATCGTTCGCAAGGACGAATACACATTGCCGTTTGCCGCCACCGATTACAGAAGCTGCGCGTATGACAAGTCGAACAAATGGGAGTATTACTTTAATATCTCATATAATTCGTCTACCAAAATTGAGAATGTGAAATTCTGTGCGCTCGACATCAGAACCGGCGAAATAAAGCGTGAGGGAAGCTTTAGCTGGACTCCGAAAACTCACGCAATCACCACTTATTTCGGGATACACGAAAACAAAATTTACGTTTCGGAATATGGCGATATGAGGGTGTTTAGCATGAACGGAGAGCAATTGGAATCTTATTTTTTTGAAAATGCTTCCAGTGTTGCTCTGAATTTCTCGTACAGCGGTAAGTCTGTGTTGGTAGTTGACAACTCACTCAACAATTGCTTCTATACCTATTTTAAGCGTGACCCGATGGTCTCCATACGGACGCCGAATAATCTGCAATCGGCAGATTATATGAGTTTGCCGTACGTATTGGTATACAACAAGAGCAACAGCGATACAAACGCGGCGCAGATCATGCTTCGCTCGGATTACCTCGCAACTATCAACAACCTCGCCGAACCGCTGGTAAAAACGGATAGGCACGCGTTACAGGTACGGTATGAAATAACGAACGATTAATATTAATCCCGGACAAGCCGTCCGGGATTTTGTTTATCTTTCGTAGTATTTGCATTTTCCCGAAATGGAAGCGTCTGCGTGCGTCAGGTCGTCAAGCATACAATATCCGTCCTTTTGGTGGCGGCATTCCTCGCCGCAGAGTATCATATTCATCTCAAACTCCTTATTTTGAATTAAAATCCAAAATTTCGCGAGGCTTAGGCTCCGCTCCGCTTCGCCAGCCTCGCGAAACCGCTCAAAATTTGCTGCGCAAATTTTGAGTCTTTTTGGATTTTCTATGTTACCGCGCCGCTTGCATTTCGGATTTGCTCCGGTCGCGGGTAGGCTGCTTTGGGCTATACGCACCATAACCTCTCTCCGCAAGGCTGTTTTGGGTTATACGCGCCGGAATTTCTCCCCGAACAGCGGATTTTCGCAAGTAACGATATTTTTCACCGTAATTTCGAGAATATTCGGTAATTATCCCGTTGACAAATTATCCCTTTTGGTGTATAATAAACATAGGTATGTTATAAACATTTAACTTCACGGGTGAGAAAAATATGAATATCTTTATACGAACTATTAACTGGATAATTCTGGCATTAACGGCAAATTTCGCTTTTATATTTCAAAACGCGCCGCTTGCCGTGAAAATAGCGGTCGGGATAATAATAACGCTGTATTTTCTCGTGTTCAATGTACTCCCAAGCACGCGAAAATACCCGACATTGCGTTTGAAGATTCTCGGTGACGGCGCGGAACTGATCCTCGCGTTTTGGGTGAGCTGTGCCGTATCCGCGCCGTTAGTGGGAATCTCCATCGGTCGGGTAATCGGCGGCGAGAGCTTCACAAATTATCTCGCTTATTGGATAATTCTATTTATCTGTGAGTTTATCATCTTCTGGAACGGAATTTTACGCGTATATGTCACCTCGGTTCAACTCGGGATACGCTATCGCGTATTGGGGCTGCTGCTCGGAATGATTCCCGTGGCAAATCTAGTTATGCTGATGATCATATATGTGAGGACGCGCCGTGAGGCGGATTTTGAAACCGCCAAGCACAAGCTGAACGAATCCCGGAAAAACGAGAAAGTTTGCGCTACAAAATACCCGATTCTGCTGGTTCACGGGGTGTTCTTCCGCGATAATCGGATTCTGAACTACTGGGGGCGGATTCCCGCAGAGCTTCAAAAGAACGGCGCGGTTATCTGCTACGGCAATCAGCAGAGTGCGCTCTCGGTGGAGCAAAGCGCCGAGGAGCTGGCGCGGAAAATCAAGGAAATCGTAGAATCATCGGGGTGCGAAAAGGTGAATATCATCGCGCACTCGAAGGGCGGTCTGGATTCGCGCTACGCGATTTCCAAACTGGGCTGCGCACAGTATGTCGCAAGCCTGACGACCATCAACACTCCGCACAGGGGCTGTCTTTTCGCGGAGTATCTGTTGGGGAGCTGCCCCGTAAGGCTGAAAAACTTCATCGAGAGCACTTACAACAGGGTGTTTTATAAATTGGGTGACAGCTCGCCGAATTTTATGGCGGCGGTGAGAAGCCTTACGAACAGCAGCTGTGAACAGTTCAACAACAATGTCCCCGACAGTCCCGAGGTTATGTATCAATCCTACGGCTCGAAAGCGACAAATCGGCGCAGCGGACGGTTTCCGCTGAACGTGTCCTATCCCGTGGTGAAAAAGTATGACGGCGACAATGACGGACTGGTCGCGCTGACCTCCGCGCCGTGGGGCGAGAAATTCACGCCGATTTATCCCGCGGGCAAGCGCGGAATCACTCACGCGGATATGATAGACCTCAACCGCGAGGATATCAAGGACTTTGATGTTCGCGAATTTTATGTGCAGCTGGTGGCAGAGCTGAAACAACGGGGATTTTGAAATGAAACACTGATTTAACGGCGGTTTTTCCTGCCAGCCCGGCTCGGGTCGCCGCAGGCGGGGAAAACCACAATTAAACCGATATTTCCCTAGATTTGAAACAGAAAGGATATTTAAGTGTATCTTTATCATTATTACGATTGCTCACGCGCGCCGTTTCTTAACTTGTCCGATTTGCCGCGCGATAAAGCGGAGAGCCTTCTTGAGGAGATAAAACGTAGTGATCCAAATTCAATGGCGGCGGGGCGTAATTCGGAATATGTGTCGTTAAGGCTTTATTATGAAGAGACTATGCGTGAAAAATTCGTTGAGCTTGGCGGAATAATAAAACGAACCGCTCCGCATTATATGGTGGTTGGGGAGTGCAAATGGCTGTCGACATGGTTTGAAAACAGCGCGTTTATTAAAATACATATCTCCGAATTTGATTTGCAGACAGTTTCTTTTACCTACGGCGACTCGCACCCAACGTTCAGTCCGCGTATAAATGACGGATTGGAATACCGAAAGCGGCTTTACGATTACAACGGCATACTTGAATTGATAAAAAAATACGGCTTGCCGCAAGAAAATAATCCCGATGGCAAAAACGGGGACGTTCGATATATCGAAGCGCAGATATGGAGCGATGAGACCATTGACAAATACATAGCAAAATCAAGGCAATAGTGATTAGTGCAAATTCAAAACGCGCCTGTCGCCCTTTGTTGCGCGGCATCCGTGCCGCGCTTTGGGGCGTCTGCGTGGTTTTGAATTTGCTATTTAGATAAGGGGGAATTATGGCTGATACTACAATTATAATGGACTCCACCGAACAGCTCCGCGCTGTTTTCGGGGAGTTCGACAGGAATATAAATCTGGTGCAGAAAGCGTTCTCCGTGACGATTTTCTCACGCGGAAGCGAGGTGAAAATCGCGGGCGACAGTGAGCTTTCCATTGCCAAGGCGGAAAAGTCGCTCAAAACGCTTTGCGGAATGTTCTCACGCGGAGAATCTATCGAGGAGCAGAACGTCCGATACGCGATTTCAATGGTGAATGACGGCGCGGAGGGCGAGATCGCCGCGATTTCGGGCGATTGTGTATGCGTGAGCTATTCGGGTAAGCCCATCAAGCCGAAAACGGTCGGGCAGAAAAAGTACTGCGATATGATACGCAAGAACACGATTACATTTGGAGTCGGTCCCGCTGGCACGGGCAAGACGTATCTGGCGGTCGCGCTGGCGGTTACCGCGTTCAAGCAGAAGCAGATTCAGCGTATAATCCTCACGCGCCCTGCGGTCGAAGCGGGAGAAAAGCTCGGATTCCTCCCCGGCGATTTGCAGAACAAGGTCGACCCGTATCTCAGACCGCTGTATGACGCGCTGTTTGAAATGTTCGGACAGGAGGCTTTTGCGCATCACCAGGAAAAGGGCGCGATCGAGGTCGCTCCGCTTGCGTATATGCGCGGACGGACGCTGGACGACAGCTTTATAATCCTTGACGAGGCGCAGAATACCACACGTGAACAGATGAAGATGTTCCTTACCAGATTGGGCTTTAACTCGAAAATGGTTATCACGGGCGATGTTACGCAGATAGACCTCCCCGAGGCAAAGAAGTCGGGGCTTATCGAGGCTCTCAAGGTTCTGAGGAATGTCGAGGACATTGCGCAGAACCGATTCACCGAAAAGGACGTTGTGCGCCACAAGCTCGTGCAGGATATAGTCAAGGCTTACGATGAGTATCAGGGCAGTGCCGGAAGGGACAAGGGCGCATGGAAAAGCTAGCGGCATTGTGCGCATTATGCTGTTGCGGTCTGGGAAACGAATATCCCGAGGAGTTGGACAGGCTGTTTCTCGAAAATCCCGATGATGATTTTCTGTTGGAGCTTGAAAATCTCGGCAGAAATTATGAGGCAGCGTGGGAGATTCTGAGGGAAAAAATCACCGACAAATTCTATTTTGAAAATGAGCTTTTCAAGTCACTCGGAAAGTATTACGAGTCAGGTGAAATCACACTGAGGGAGTTCGCCGTGCGGTGCAATGACCTTATTGAAGACGTCGTAGTCGGTTACATTGAGGGGAAGTATGCGGACTATATGTCAGGCGCGTTTCAAACGTTCTGTTGGTTGAGTGACGCGGTTGAGGGAGTTTTGGCAGCAGATGAAGCAGAACGAATAACCGAGGCTAAGACTGCCGAAATCAAGCGTAAATTTGAGGCGGTGTTTGAGCGTTATAGGGAGTGATTTTCACGGAGAAATTGGCGGCACTGTGCGCCTTATGGGCATTCGGACTAGGTTCAAAAGAGGACTATTGCAAAGAACTGGACAGGCTGTTTCTCGAAAACCCCGATGATGATTTTTTGTTGGAGCTTGAAAATCTCGGCGGGGATTGCGCGGCGGCTTGGGCGTGTATCTCGCCGCTTATTCAAACGGGAATAAACATCGACAAATTCGGCAAAGAGCTTTTCCACTGCTTGGAAAAATACTATTCGGAGAACTGCGATTCACGAAATTCTTTAGAGGAATTTGGAAAGATGTGTTTTGAGTTGTGGAAGTCTTTGCCCGCAAACATCGACCAAAAAGACCCGTTTCACACTCTCAGCTATGCCGATGAGCCACTTTCGTGGGGCGATGAGGAGCAGTCGCGGGAATTGTTCCGTAAAATGTTTGAATATTACAGGGAGTTTGGATTATGAAAATATATATAGATTATAACAACGAACAGGACAAGTTATCTCCGCCCGAGGATTTCGAGCGGCTGATTGAGGACTGCGCCCGCGCGGCTCTTGAAGAAGAGGAAATCGCGGACGATGCGGAGGTTTCGGTAACTCTGGCGGACAACGCGAAAATCCGCGAGCTGAATGCCGAGTTTCGTGAAATCGACCGCGAAACGGACGTGTTGTCGTTTCCGCTTGGCGATGAGGACGGATTTGAGGTAGACCCCGATACGGACGCGATTCTGTTGGGGGATATTGTTATCTCGCTTGAAAAGGCACAGTCACAGGCGGAGGAATACGGACACAGCTTTCGGAGAGAGGTTGCGTTTTTGCTGACGCACTCACTGTTCCATTTGTTGGGATACGACCATATGACCCCCGATGAGGAGCAGGAAATGTTTGCCAAGCAAGAGGCGGTTTTACATAAGTTGGGAATTACGCGGTGATGATATGAGATTTTTTAAGAGCTTTTATTATGCGGTTCGCGGAATCGTCACGGCTTGCAGACAGCGGAATTTTCGGTTTCATTTATGCGCGGCGGCATTCGTGATTTTCTTCGCGGCGCGGTTCTATTCGTTCGGGAAGGCGGAGTGGGGCGTACTTCTGCTGACCTGTTCGGGTGTTCTTGCATTGGAATCCGTAAACACAGGACTGGAAAAGCTCGCGGACAAGGTAACCGAAGAGCATTCACACAGGATCCGCCTCGCCAAGGACTGTGCGGCGGGAGCGGTACTTATAGCGGCGATTTTCGCGGTGGCTGTCGGGGTGATAATGTTCTGGGACCCGGACAAGTTTTTGCTGATTCGGCTGTATTTTTCCGAGCCAGTGCGGCTTTCACTGTTGATTTTGTCGGTCGCGCTGGCATGGGCATTTACATTTTTGCCCGAACAGTTTTTCAAATAGCGGATTACCACTTGACAAATTATGCGTATTCTGTTATAATTTATAGGTGGAGAATGATAACGGTTGACAGCCTGTCGGTTATAACCAAAATCCACTTTTGGGTTGAAATTTTGGCACGTTATGACTTAAAACAACATATCAAGGCACGAGTTTAGAACGTTATAACCCAAAGCAAGTTATTGGTGATTAGTGCAAATTCAAAACGCAAGCGGCGCGTTACACCGCAAAGCGGTGTAACGGGTCGCTTAGCGAACGCAAACGCAAAGCGTTTGCGTGATTTTGAATTTGCTATTAAAAATAAGGAGTTAAAATGGACGTTACTGTATTTGAAGAATACGAATCCTCGGTTCGGTCGTATTGCCGCCACTTCCCGGCGGTGTTCGCAAAGGCTCGGGGTTCGCTGATGTACGATGAGAACGGGACGGAATATGTAGACTTTTTCTGCGGCGCGGGCGCGCTGAACTACGGACACAATAATCCGTATATTATCGGGAAGATGATAGAGTATCTTCAGTCGGGCGGAATTATGCACAGTATGGATATGTATACCCCCGCAAAGCGCGAATTTCTGGACGTTTTGGAGAATCGCGTATTAAAGCCGCGCGGACTGGATTACCGCGTGATGTGCTGCGGTCCTACGGGAACCAACGCGAACGAGGCAGCATTAAAGCTGGCGCGAAAGGTTACGGGGCGGTCGAATGTCTGGGCGTTTATGGGGTGCTTTCATGGAATGACGTTGGGCGCGCTGTCGCTTACCACCGAGAAATACGCGCGTGACGCGGCGGGAACTCCGCTCGGCAGCTGCACGCATATTCCCGCGCCGTATATGTTCCCCGAACTGGACGTTATCGCGTATATGCAGCGTCTGTTGGACGATGACCATTCGGGAGTTTCCAAACCCGCCGCGCTGTTTATGGAAACCGTTCAGGCGGAGGGCGGAATTTACCCGTTCCCGGCGGAGTTCCTCAAGGGCTGCCGCGAGTTCTGCGACAAGAACGGAATTTTGCTTGTCGTGGACGATATTCAGGCGGGCTGCGCTCGCACGGGAACATTCTTTTCGTTCGAGAGAGCGGGAATCAAGCCCGATATGGTTACGCTGTCAAAATCGATCGGCGGCGTGGGAATGCCCATGGCGCTGCTGCTGATAAAGCCCGATGAGGACATCTGGCAGCCCGCCGAGCATAACGGTACGTTCCGCGGAAATCAGCTCTCCTTTGTAGCTGGTAAGGCGGCTTTGGAATATATGCTCGACCACAACGTGGAGGACGAATCCAAGCGCAAAGGACAGATCATCGAGGACTTTATCAAGAACGAGATACTTCCGTTGGACAGCCGTCTTTCCTATCGCGGAATCGGTATGATTTGGGGAATAGACTGCGAAAAGCTCGGCGGCGATGTGTTCAGCGAAAAAGTGGTGGACGCCTGCTTTTCACATAATCTGGTGCTTGAACGCGCCGGACGCGGAAACTGCGTTGTCAAGCTGATGCCCGCGCCCGTTATCGAGGACGAAATCCTTATGCGCGGATTAAATATCTTAAAGCAGTCAATTACAGAAGTTATACAGGGGATAAAATAATGAACTATTTTCTTAGAGTTTTGTCGGGTGTGCGTCTTAAAAAGATGTTCAAGGTGATAGACCGCGTTCACGAGAAATGCGGACAGAACCGCTTCTATACGTTTTTTGATATTCTGAACTGCGCTCGAAAATACGGCGCGGGATATTATGATTATCTGATTTTCGGATTTTACGATATGAACGCAAAACAGCGCGATACATATATGACAAGAATGCGCAACAAACGTTTGATTGAGCTGATGAACGACCCCGAATATACCTACATATTCACCAACAAGAACGAGTTTCACAAGCACTTTTCACAGTATCTCCACCGCGAGTTCCGCGATATTGCTGATATGGATCTGGAGGATTTTCGCGGATTTATCGCGGGCAAGGACGTGATTTTCGCCAAGCCCAATGTCGGCGAGAGCGGCAAGGGGATAGAGCGGCTTAAAACCGCGGATTTCGATTCCGTGGAAAAGATGTACGATTACATCAAAGACCCTGCGCATAACTTCGGCGTTATTGAGGAGCAGATAATTCAGCACCCCGATTTGAACACGCTGTATCCGTGCTCAATAAACTCCTATCGCATTGTGACGCTGGTGGTGGACGGTGTGGCACACTGCGTTTACGCAACGTCCAAAAGCGGCAACGGCGGCAAGTTCGTGGACAATATGGAGAACAGCGGAATCTGCTGTCCAATCGACCAAGAAACAGGGAAGATTTGCGGCTGCGCGCATACTTCCGCGTTGATAAATTACGATGTTCAGCCGTATACAAAAGTTCCGCTGATGGGATTTCAGCTCCCGTTTGTCAAGGAAGCGGTCGAAATGGCAAAGCAGGCGGCTCTGGAAATCCCGCAGATTCGCTATGTAGGTTGGGACGTTTGCGTTATGCCCGACGGTCCCGCGATTATCGAGGGGAACGTCTATCCGGGCTACGACTTCTGGCAGCTCCCCGAGCACACCCCCGATAAAATCGGACTTTATGCTTATTACAGAAAGATGGTACCCGAATACAAATAACTATATTGGAGGTCTGCCGTGAAGAAAAAACATAAAGCACTGAGGGTGATTCTGATTATCACTGCCGTTATAGTTGTATTGTTGCTGGCAATATACATAAATCACCGAATCCGCTTGAATAATGAATCCGAGCTGCGTGCACCGCTTGGAAAGATAGTCGAGGTTGACGGACACAATATGAGCGTTTATACCGAGGGAGAAGGGGAAACAACGCTTGTTTTTATGTCGGGCGGCGGCACTTGCTCTCCGATTCTGGATTTTAAGTCGCTCTATTCGCTTTTGAGCGATAAATACAAAATCGCCGTGGTGGAAAAATTCGGATACGGATTCAGTGATGTTGTTGATAAAAGCAGAGATATTGATTCCATACTTGAAGATACAAGAGCTGCGCTTAATGCGGCGGGATTAACCGCGCCGTATGTTCTTTGTCCTCATTCAATGTCGGGAATCGAGGCGTTATATTGGGCACAAAAATATCCCGATGAGGTATCGGCGATTATCGGGCTTGATATGGCTGTTCCGCAAAGCTATGACAATATGAGCATAAGCGTTCCGCTTTTGAAATTCGCCGGGTGGGCGGCAAATTTTGGCATTACACGTTTGATTCCGGGTATTTCGGAAAGCGACGCAATAAAGTACGGCACATTATCCGATAAAGAAAAGGAGATTTACAAAGCCGTATTTTACAACCGCACCCTAACTTCAACTATGACCAACGAAACCAAATCCGTTAAGGAAAACGCGCAAAAGGTCAATGACGGAGGGATACCTCAAATTCCGATGCTGATGTATATTTCGGATGGTACGGGTACGGGATTCGATAAAGAAACATGGCGTAAATTCCAGACGGAATATATCGCACAAGTCAGAGGCGGAAAGTCTGTGGAACTGGATTGCCCGCATTATGTTCACGATTATGAGTATGAAACAATCGGTAAAGGTATCGTTGAATTTTTGTCGGAGAACGATATTAATTGAGAATTAACTTGTCCGCTTTAGGCGGACAAGTTTTTATCCTCCTACATTATCAATTAACTCTTGACAAACCGCCGATTATGTGATATAATATATAAGTTCAATGGAAACACGCCGGACAGCTTAAATTTAATCAGCAGCTCTGCTGGGCGGAGAGATCCGGGAGGCGGTGGGGGAACGGGGTGAAAATCCCCGACAGCAGTCACTATCGTGAGCGACAAAATCGCAAGTCGGAATGCCCACCTCGGCGGGGGTTATCCGTAAAACAACGCTTGGGCAATTGGAGCGTGGGTTTTGCGTTTCTTTTCGGACAAATACGGCAATGCCGAAAAACGAAAAGAGGAAAAAGAAATGAAGAAAAAAACACTGCTTATCGCGATTTTGTGTGCGTTATCATTGACGCTCACCGGTTGCAACAACGACAAAACGTCATCGGACAGCAATCAGTCCTCGGTGACTTCCACCGTGGAGAGCGGCTCCGAAAGCACGGACAGCCCCGAAAATTCGGGTGAAAGCTCTGGGGATTCGGAAAGTTCCGATGAAAGCTCCACAAACGCGAGCGTCTGGGATTCCGCGAAGTACAAAGAGGATACCGAGCTTGGAGAGGGCGCTCTCGCGGTGAAGATTGAGGTTACGGCGGATAACAAGACCATTACGCTGACTGTCAAGACCGATGAAACAAACCTTGAAAAGATCCTCACCGCCAATAGTCTTGTTGAGGGCGATGAGAGCGAGTTTGGATTGTACATCAAGTCGGTGAACGGAATCCGCGCGGATTACGACCTCGACCACGCTTATTGGGCGATTCAGAAAGACGGCGCGCCAACTCCCACTGGCGCGAACGGAATCACTGTTGCAGACGGTGAAACCTACGCGTTGGTTTACACCGCTGCATAATCCGTGAGCGAAAATAACAATAAAACCTCTAAGCGAAAACCGTTCATCACCGTCTACGAGATGACGGTTTTCGCTATGTTGGGGGCGATTATGTACCTCTCCAAAATCCTGATGGAGTGGGCACCGAATATTCACCTGCTGGCGATGTTCACGATGGTTTTTACGATTGTTTACCGCGTTAAGGCACTGATTCCGATTTACGTGTACGTATTTCTGAACGGTTATTTCGCGGGATTCGCGATGTGGTGGATTCCGTATCTGTACGTCTGGACGGTGTTGTGGGGAGTTACGATGATATTACCGAAAAAGCTGCCGGCGAAATTCGCGTTTGTTTACCCGATAATCTGCGGACTTCACGGACTGGCTTTCGGAACGTTGTACGCGCCCGCGCAGGCTTTGATGTTCGGTCTGAATTTAGAGCAGACAATAGCGTGGATAGCGGCGGGTTTCCCGTTTGACTGCGTTCACGCAATAGGCGATTTCGCGGCGGGATTTCTGGTTTTTCCATTGGTGAAGCTGTTACGAAAGATTGACAAAAGGGCGGTGTAAATATGCAGTTGGATTCACTCAACCGCGCGGAGGCATTCCGCTATATGGGGCATAAGGGCGGTTCTATCCCCGAGAATATAAACGCTCTCGCGGACGAGTGCGAGCAGCGGCTGTTGGCGGCGATTCGCCCGAATTACGTCTGGAGAGTGTTTGATATTGAGGAAACGGACAACGGAATTTCCGTTTTGGGAACTCCGCTTATCCTAACGGGGAATTCTATCACAGAGCATTTGCGCGGCTGCGAACGCTGCGCGCTGATGTGCGCAACTCTCTCGGTCGGCGCGGATTCGGTGATTCGCGCGTATGAATCCGCTGAGATGGAAAAGGCGGTAATCGCGGACTGTCTGTCAAGCGCGGCGATAGAGCAGGTGTGCGACATCGCCGAGCGCGAGATTCAAGCGGCTGTGGGCGATTATCACTACACGTGGAGATTCTCGCCCGGCTACGGAGATTTGCCGTTGGAGCTGCAAAGGCGGTTTATCGAGGTCTTACAGGCGCAGAAACGAATCGGCGTGACGGTCACCGATAGTTTGATTTTGATTCCGCGAAAGTCCGTAACGGCGGTAATGGGGATTTCCGAAAACGAAATACCGAGGAGCAAACGCGGCTGTTCGAGCTGTAATATGCGCGAAACGTGCCAATTCCGCAAAAACGGAACGCATTGCGCGGTTAACGGCTAGTTAATGTGCCGCTTGCGGCTGCGAAATTCAGCGCGTTTAATCCAAAGCCACATTTTGGCAGCTTGTGACTAGCGCGTTATAACCAAAACAAGTTATTGGTGATTTGCTTTCTAAATAAGGGGGTACACATTTTGGATTTTAATACATTATTAAATAAAGAGTTTATATGTTTGGACGGCGGAATGGGCACTATGCTCCAGGCGCGCGGACTTAAACCCGGCGAAACTCCCGAAGCGTGGAATCTCGAAAATCCGCAGAAGCTGATTGAAGTGCATAAAGAGTACATCGCGGCGGGTGCGGATATAATATACGCGAACACGTTCGGCGCGAATCGCTATAAGCTGGAGCACTGCGGATATTCCGTTGAGCGCGTGATACGCGCGGGAATCCTCAACGCGAAAAGGGCGGTTTCCGAAAGCGTGAATCCCGATGCTTTGGTGGCTCTGGATATAGGTCCGATAGGACAGCTTCTCGAACCAACGGGAACGCTGACGTTCGAGGAGGCTTACGATATTTATAAGGAGCAAGTCACGGCGGGCGCGGAGGCGGATGTTATCGTGTTTGAAACGATGACGGATCTGTACGAGCTGAAAGCCGCCGTGCTTGCCGCGAAAGAGAACTCCGATCTTCCGATTATCTGCACAATGACATTCGAGGAGAATATGCGCACCTTCACGGGCTGCGCGGTTTCCGCTATGGCTTTGACGTTGGAGGGGCTTGGCGTGAACGCTGTCGGTATCAACTGCTCGCTCGGTCCGGAGGAGCTGTTCCCGATTGCCGAGGAGCTGTGCCGTTGGACAACGCTCCCGGTGGTTCTTAAACCCAACGCGGGACTTCCCGACCCCGTGACAAATCAATACAGCCTTTCGCCGAAGAAATTCGCGGAGCTGATGGAAAAATTCGTGCCGCTTGGCGTGAAGATTTTCGGCGGCTGCTGCGGCACAAATCCCGAATTTATCCGCGAGGTTTCCGCAATGCTGAAAACGCGGAAATTTGTTCCTCGTGAGGTGACGATTCCCGCCGCGTGCTGTTCCGCGTCAAAAACCGTGGAAATCAACCGCCCGCGAATCATCGGCGAGCGCATCAATCCCACGGGCAAGAAACGGTTCAAAGAGGCTCTCCTCGCGAACGACATCGACTATATCCTCGGACAGGCGATAGAACAAACTCATGGCGGCGCGGACATTCTGGACATCAATGTTGGTCTGCCCGGAATCGATGAGGGCGCGATGATGGTTCGCGCGGTAAAGGCGGTTCAGGGCGTGGTGGACGTGCCATTACAGCTCGATTCCACGATTCCCGAGGTGCTGGAAAAGGCACTGCGCGTGTATAACGGCAAGCCGATAGTCAATTCCGTAAACGGCGAGGAAAAGTCGCTGCAAACGGTGCTGCCGCTCGTAAAGAAATACGGAGCGGCGGTCGTGGGATTGTGTCTTGACGAGAACGGAATCCCGGAAACCGCCGAGGGCAGATTCAACATCGCCAAAAAGATTCTCGACCGCGCAACAGCTCTCGGGATTCGGCGCGAGGATGTATATATTGACTGCCTGACGCTGACGGTTTCCGCAGAGCAAACCGCCGCAATGGAAACATTGAACGCGCTCCGCCGCGTGAAGGACGAGCTTGGACTGAAAACCGTTCTCGGTGTGTCGAACATCAGCTTCGGACTTCCGCAGCGCGTAATCGTAACGCAGAATTTCTTGACGATGGCGCTCTCTTACGGGTTGGATTTGCCGATCATTAATCCCAATGTTCCCGAAATGACGGCGGCAGTGAGAGCGTTTAACGTTCTCTCTTGCCATGATGAAAATTCTATGGAGTATGTCCGCTGTTACGGAAATACGGAATCTGCCGCTTCTCCCGCCCCCGCGAATACGGAAATCACACTCGATTACGCACTGGCGAACGGCTTGAAGTCGGAGGGTGCGAAAATCACCGAAAAACTGCTCGAAACCACGGACGCGATGGACATCATAAACACGATTCTGATTCCCGCTCTGGATAAGACAGGCGCGGAGTTCGAGTCGGGGAAGATTTTCCTGCCGCAGCTTATTCTCTCCGCGGGCGTGGCGCAGAGCTGCTTTGAGGTAATCAAGAATCACCTCGCAAAAACGGGCACGAAGTCCGTATCTAAGGGGAAAATCATCGTTGCGACCGTCAAGGGCGATATTCACGACATCGGCAAAAACATTGTCAAGGTTCTGTTGGAAAATTACGGCTATGACGTGATTGACCTCGGCAAAGACGTGGACTATCAAGCCGTTGTGGACTGCGCAATCGAGAACGATGTTCATTTGGTTGGATTGTCCGCGCTTATGACTACCACGCTCGGTTCGATGGAAAAGACGATAAAGCTCCTCCGCGAAAACAACGTGGATTGTAAGGTAATGGTCGGCGGCGCGGTTCTCACTCCCGAATACGCGGCGAAAATCGGCGCGGACTACTACGCGAAAGACGCGAAGGAGTCCTGCGATATTGCTAAAAGGGTTTTCGAGGAGTTTTATCCGCAAAGGTGAAAAATGACAGCAAATATCCGTTATTTATATAATTCCGATACGGGCATAGAATGTATCTATTGTGTTGATTCAAACATATCTTATCCTCTACACAACCATGTTTCAGTGCTGACGGTTGGTATCGTATTGGAGGGAACCGTTGTCCTCACCTCCAATCAAGGTACAAGAGCATATGGAAAAAACGATATGTTTACCATACTTCCGTATGAGCCGCATACCGTTTCGGCAGATAAAAATTACACAATGCTCAGTTTGTGTATTGATAAAAACATAATAAAGCAATGCTCCGCCGATATGATTTACAATAATATCGCAGACTTGTTAACGAACGTTTCGAATATTGAGGAAGCCGATTGCTGTCGGATAATGCGGTTATTAAGGCGAAAAGATATGCTTGTTGGTTTTTCCGATTGGAAATACGTAAATCCTAGTCCGTTTATCAATGATCTAAAATGTCATCTGGAGTTGTTCCCGGAAATAGATATAAGTATTGATGAAATGGCGCGAAAAGCCTTTATAAGCAAATTTCATTTCATCAGACGCTTTAAGGCGGAGGTTGGTCTTTCGCCGCATCGGTTTCAGATTCAAAATCGTATTCGTAAGGCACAGCGGCTGATCCACCAAACGGAAACAATAACAGAAGTGGCTTTGACCACAGGGTTTTACGATCAAAGCCACTTTATAAAGCAATTTGAGAAATGTGTCGGTTTATCGCCTATGGCTTATAAATCCTCCTCCGACATAATCCGCAAGGATACGGCGGGTCAGCACAAAGCAGGAATAAACTTTGCGAACAGATAAAGACCCTCTTCACCGGCAATGACCTCGTGCGGCACTCCCATAGGGAAAACAGAAATCACACCCGTATTATACGGCAGTTCCGTTCCGTTGTTTACGCATATCCCCGAGCCGCAAATCACCTCGTGTGTTTCCAATTGCTTTTCATGGATATGATTGCCGATTTTTTTGTTGGGAGCTATCCTCACAAGATGAAAACTAAACTGTCCGTTTGTGTTTTCGGACGTGATGATATGTTTCAGCTCCACACCGTCAAAAACAGGATGCCGTGACCACGGAACAGCCGAAAACTCAACCGTAGTCTGCGGCAAAAGCAGTTTACCCTCCTCATCGAATTTTTCAAACAGATTTTTACGATCCATTTTCTGCACTTCCTTTCAATTTTTTGGCATTATGCTTGCCTGTTAATATCATAACACAAAGCCTTTGATTTGAATTGTAAAAAATTGCTGACTTTTTATACAAGCTGAAATCCCCCCGAATTTAATCGAGGGGATTTTGTTCATAATTTATAGTGTGTTTTACAGGAAATTATTTCCAGTGTGCCGTCATCTCTTACACGATAAATCAAACGATTTTCGCCGTTAATATGTCTGCTGTAATAACCCGAAAGATTTCCCTTTAATGGCTCGGGATTGCCTATACCAACAGTGTTGCCGTTTCGCTGTATGTCGGTTATGAGCCTGTTTATTTGCTTCAACAGTTTTTTATCTGTTGTTTGCCAATCGATATATTCCTCCCAAGCCTTGTCATGCCAAATTAGTATCATATGTCAATCAGCTTGTGTTCCTTTCCTTTTTCCAATTTCATATCCTCAACCCGGCTTTTAAGCTCCGCGGCTTCCGCGGGAGTAAAACCATTTTCGTCAAGGTTAGTTATTTCAAAAGGTATGCTATGTCTGCGGACAACAGTCTTTGCAAACAAGCAAAACGCTGTTGTCATGGACATTCCGACATCCGAACAGAAATTGTCAAATTCTCTTTTAAGATCTTCATCAATTCTGATATTAATACTTGTCTGTGCCATAATAACACCCCTTTCCGTTTGTATATATATTATATCAAAATTTGCTGCAAATGTCAATACATATTTCAAATTCGCTCCCAAACGGGGCGCAATTTTTTTGCAAAATTTTTAATTACCCCCTTGACAAATCGGAAAGTATGTGTTATAATACAACTGTACTAATTCAGTTAATACAGTTTTGAGATATACAGACGAAAGAGGAATGGAATTGTTTACAATGCGATTGGAAGGCGGCGCGCCGGTTTACGAGCAGCTCGAACGCCGCATTACAGAGCTTATTTTAAGCGGAGAAATGACCGAAGGCGAAAAGCTGCCCGCCGTTCGGGAGATAGCAAGGCAGCTTTCGATAAATCCGAATACGGTCCAGAGAACATACGCGAACCTTGAGGCGTTGGGGCTGATCTACTCAATTCCGTCAAAGGGGAGCTATGTGGCAATGAAAAAGGACTACATCGACAAGGTGCGGGCGAAAACCTCCGAGGAGTTCACCGAGGCTGTTCAGAACGCGCTGAAACTGGGTCTGTCCAAGGACGACCTTAACGAAATTATCAAAAATATTTAGGGGGTATTTTTATGGAAACCGAAAAATCCGCGTTAAAACGGAGCTTTTTCCGCGAGTATTTCTTTTACAAGCTGCGCGGAACGCTCGGTATTGGCATCGCTTCCGCAGTTCTGGGATTTATCACCTGTACGCTCAGCGGAATCATCACCTTATCGTATCTGAAAGGTCTGGAGTTGAACAACGACATCTCCGGTGACGGATCGCTGCCTTTTTTGGCAATGTTCGGCGGTCTCGTGGGAATAACGGTGCTTGCGCTTGTCACGCCAATCGTGAGCTTCAAGTACTACCGTTCGCGCAGCTCTATGGATACGCTGGGCTGCCTGCCGATTACATACAGAGAGCGGTTCTGGGGTGACTATCTGAGCGGACTTGCGGCAATAGTCGCGCCATTTTCCGTGATGGCAGCAATCGGCGGAATCCCTCTCGTGATGGCACAGCCCATCATAAATAGGGTGAAAGACATCGGCAAGGCTATGTCAACGCTGGACAATTCCGATAAGAGTTTTCTGATGTTTGGCATAAGAATGTACTTCGTTATGCTTATTATAATTGTTGCTGCGTATTCGATTACAACACTTGTCGTATCGTGCTGCGGTAAGGCGGGCAGCTCGGCTTTGTACTCGGTGATCGCGCTTCCGATAATCCCGGCGGTTATCGCCTTGTACGGAATGTTTACGTTGAACAACACAAAAGGAATTCTTCCCGAGCAGTATATCAACACGATTCTGTCTTGTTTTCCGCCGGTGGGAACGTTCATTTACCTGACGTATGATTTGCGCAATATCGGTTACTATTCCGAAAGTAAATTTACGGTGATACCGAATGCCGCGATGGTAATCGTGTCGCTGCTCTTCATTGCGGCGATGATTGCCGCCGCGTACTTTATCGGCAAGCGCCGCAAAACCGAACGCGTCGGAAACAGCTTTGTTGTGGACGCTATGTATCACATTCTTACGCTGTTAATGGTACTGGCGGTAATCGGAGTGTATTTCTCCACGAACAGAATTTTGGGCATTGATTTGACAAAAGTCATTATCGGGGCTGTAATTGCATTAGTGTTCTATCTGATTCTGGAGTTGATTCAATACCGCAATTTCAAGACAATATGGAAATCGCTGATTCGTTACGCTTGCGTGGCGGTTGTCGGATTTGGATTTCTGATTATTGCGATGCAAACACACGGATTTGGCATAGGAACTCATCTTCCGAACCAAAATGACATTGAGGAAATCACCATAGAAAGCCGCGACTTCGGAAACAACGGCGGTGTGGGAACGATTACATACCGCGCGGAAAATGCGATCTCCGCGATTCTTGCCGAGAATCAACGCTTGATTGATAATTATGACAAGACCTCTACCGGCTCGGGTGTTACAAACGATAATGAGTTGGACTTTACTTATAGTCTGAAAAACGGAAAAACCGTTACGAGATATTACCGAATTAACGATGATAGTCTGCGCAGTGACATTGTGGATGAAATCAAAAAGCAGCCGACATATGAGATTGGACTGCTTGGTGTGCTGAACCGTGACGACCTGACGGGAATTAAGATGACATTCACCCCGTATGACGATTACCGAAACCCTCAGAATGAGAATGCCGGGAATATCAAAGACAGCAAAATTCCCGAGCTTGTGGAGCGGCTTAAATACGATATAATCAACAGCGAAAGCGACCACGGCGACATTGGTATATTATCCGCGACATTGCCGAAGGGCGATGAAGATGAATCAATAGATGACTATGACATGTATTTCAAAACACATTGGTTTATCTCTAAAACATACACCCGCACGATTGAGTTCCTCAATAACCCCGATAACTATATCGAGAAAAAGTCGGAAGACCCCAACGCTCCTGCGGATAAGGTTAAACTCTACCGAGTCAGCTATCATTTTTTCCGTGCCGATGAAAGCGAACCCTCGCCCGCAGTTACGAGCGCAACAGTGAAATTCCGCTCCGATTCCGACAGTAAATACGCAAAGGAACTTATGTCCTATTTCGTAAGCGGGTCTATTCAAGTCGACGACGCATATTTCTATATTAGCACACTCGATGCTGAAACCGAATGGTATGTTGACGATGAGTCATTCTACATTCCCAAGGAAAATCAAGACGCGGCTCTCAAGGCTATGATGAACCTTATCGCCGAGCAAGTGGCGGAAATGTGAAGAAAGGAACAAGACTATGATTAAGTTTGAAAATGTAACCAAAAAATACGATAATTTCACCGCGCTTGACGATTTCTCACTGGAGATTCGCCGCGGTTCGGCTTACGGATTGCTCGGCACGAACGGCGCGGGCAAGTCCACGCTGCTGCGTATGCTGGCGGGAGTTTACCGCCAGGACAGCGGCTCTGTCACAATTGAGGGTCAGCCCGTTTACGATAACGTTGTCGTAAAGCAGAGAATGCTGCTTATCAGTGACGAAACCGCCCAATTCAACAATATGACCATCAAGCAGATGAAAGCGTTCTACAAGGCTTTTTACCCTCGGTTTTCCGAAGAAACGTTCGAGCGGCTGCACGCAATAGTGGGTCTGCCTATGAACAAAAAACTTGGTGGATTCTCAAAGGGTATGAAACGTCAAGCAGCGGTTATCTGCGGAATTTCGTCCACACCCGATTATCTTCTGTTGGACGAGGCGTTTGACGGTCTTGACCCCTCAATGAGAATCGCCGTTAAAAAGATGATAATCGACGCGATGTGCGACAACGATATGACGGTTGTCGTGTCCTCGCACAACCTCAACGAAATAGAGCAGTTCTGCGATACGGTGGGACTTCTCCACGATGGAAAAATCGTCTTTACGCGTGAGCTTTCCGAGCTTAAGGGAGATATTCACAAGCTGCAATGCAGCTTCGCGGAGTCGGAAAATCCGTCCGTCAAGGAGGACTTCCCCGAATTGGACGTTCTGCTTATCGAGCAGGTGAACGGGCTTACAAACATAATCGTAAAGGGCGATGCGGACGAGAGTATGGCGGTTGTACGAGGGAAAAATCCCGCATTTTGCGACCTTATTCCGCTGTCGCTGGAGGAGATATTCGTTTATGAAATGGAGGCGCTGAACTATGACCGAAGCAAACTTATGTAAAAAAAGCTATTTTGGCGCGTATCTGCGGTATCGCCTCGGACGTATGAAGGGCTTCCTGGTTGTCGGGCTTGTTATGAACTTTCTGGTGCTGCCGCTTCAGGGTCTGCTGATGCTTTTCCGCGCTGACCGCCTGGCGGGTTCCGGCGGCGCGCTGAACTATAACGCGATGTTATACGTTACGTTGTTCGGCTCGCTTGCCGCGTTTATCGGTCTGGCTTTCACAATGGTCTGCGCGGTAAGCTCTTACAATTACTTTTGTAAGAAAGAGTGTGTGGATACGTTGGGCGTGCTGGCATTGACTTACAAACAGCGTTTCTGGGGAGATTTCCTCGGCGGATTTATTCCATGCGTGGGAACGTTTATCCCGTGCGCGCTGATTGGAATTATCCTCACCGCCATAGCCCAGAACAAGCTGAACGCCGTGACCATAGACGAAAAACATATCAATATAATGCCGTTCTTTTTGGGGTTTGCGCTTGCGCTGTTTTTCGCGTATTTGTTCGTCTATCTTCTTACCTCTCTCGCGGCGGCTTGCTGCGGCAGAATCTCCTCGGTGATTATATTCTCGGTGATTTCGTTCGCGTCAATTCCGATACTTGGAATCTCACTCTCGAAATTCATCACCCTTGAGGCTGTCGGAGTAAGCGATACTCTTGTAAATCAGGCTCAACAGCTCTGTATGCCGGTGGGATTGTTCTTCAGCGATTTAATTGAGGCTCTGGCAATGATGATTGACGAGCGTAACGAAAAGCTTATCATGGAGCTTTCGGAGCTGGAGTTCGCGGTTTTCTCCCCGGTAAGTATTGTGATTTTGATTATCGCGGCGGTTTTGATACTCGCTCTCGCGTATTTCGCCGGAAAGAGCCGCAAGCAAGAGAACGTAGGCAGAATGTTCGTAAAGCCTGTTTATTTCCATGTGATCGCAATAATTATGTCCCTCGGCGGGTTCTTTATTGTCGCAAGCGCGTTCCGAGATTCCAACAGAGGGCTGATAATCCCCATAGGGCTTGGCGTTTCGCTGGTAATCGCAGTGATTTTCGAGGTTGTCCGCAGACCAAAAGCGCGTCAGCTCCCGAAAGCAGCGATACGTTGGGCGGCAACGGCGGCTTGCAGTATCGGATTGATGTTCCTCATTTCAAAGACGGGCGCGTTTGGATTGATCAATATTCCCAAAGATGTGAAAAGCATGAGAATCGAGTTTTATGATAACAACTTCACCCTCCGTGAGCTGGAGCTTACCTCTCCCGAGGAAATCTCCGAGTTTTTGGAAGTCCACAATAAGAGCGTATCCAATTGGAGCGAGTATATGTGCGGCTACAAAGACGATCACAACATTTACTTGGGGTTTATTATCAGCTACATAACCGCGGGTGGGGATGATGTAATTCGCGGGTATGGCGTCAATAACTATGGGTATAAACAAAGTTTTTCAACTATAAATACACTCTCAAAAAATGTTTTGAATTTATCGTTCTACCCCAAAAAATCCGCCGAGCTGCTAAACGGAAACGCGTTGAGTGCCGAAACGGGAGTCGCGGAGATTTTCAATAAGGTTTCCGTTCCGACCGAGCGGCTGGGCGAGTTCACGCAAACGCTTAAACAGGATATTATTGACCATTATGACGCGAATGCCGCCACGATTGGCACTGCGGATGTCACATTCGAGGAATCCTCCGTTTCATATCCGATTCAGAGCAGCTATGAAAACACCATTCGTCTTATCCGCGAATACAACAATGACATCGAGAAAGATCCCGATGCCACAGTGATGTATATTAATTGCTATTTGGATGAAAAAATACAGATTGATTCCACAACATACACAATGAAAACGATTCTCGATTTTGGTGTTACTATCCGCGAACAGGATATGGAAAAACCGAAAGTCAAGGAGCTGCTGGGGCTTATGAAAGTCCATCAGCAAAGTGACAATGAGAGTAGTATTGATGATGTGATTATAAATATTAATGCCGAAAACGAGGTCAACTACTTTATCCCACCCGCAGACGAAAAACACGCTCTGAATCTCATTGCCCAAATCGCGGCGGAATCCGTTGAATAACGGTTATAAAGTCGAAAAGTCGGGCAGCTCGTCCATTGTAACGGTACGGCGGTTGTTGTAAAAATAATGCAGCGAGGTCGCCTTGTTGAACGTTTCGGACAGCTCTCCGCTCGGCTTTACGGTATAGCTTCCGTTCCCCGCGGCAGCGAACAGCCACAACGCGTTGTCGCGGCTCATATAGTCGATGCTTGGCAGAACGTCACAGAACGTAATGCCAAGCATTTTTGTCGTGGGCAAGGTTTCGTAAATCTCGCCGAATCTCCCCGCAAACGAGGAGTTGGAGTTTTCGTAAAAGCTCTGTCCGCCGATGTCAACATACCGAGTTCCGGGGAAATAATCCTCGGAAGAGCCGTTCCACACCCAGATAAGGTTTTTCAGCTTGTGATAAGAGCACAGCCTGTTGAACAGAAATCTCCACAACAGAACGTAATTTTCCGAGCTTTCGCCCCACCAGTACAGTCCCGAATCCGCGTCTGGAATCGGCTGAAACAGCACGGGAATATCCGCGTCGGAAAGCGGCTTGAGAATCTCCGCCAGCTTGTCCGCGTCATTGATAAGGGAAACCATTTCTCCCGGTAAAAATCCCGCGTTTATCTGCGCGTTCATCTCGTCCTCGTCAAACAGAGCAACTTCCTCGGGGCGTTGTTCCTCAAATGCCGCTGTCAAATCAAAAGCCCCGATGTTGACGGAGTGCTTGATGTTCGGGGAATACCAGTGCCACACATATGACAGTAGTCCGCCGTCCTTTCCGAATTTCACCGCAAGCTCCGTTTCGGATTTGGTAACATCCTCATCTTCAAATGCGTCCGCAAGCTCGCTTATCCGAATTGCGGGGTATCTGCCCGTTGCCCTGTAAACCGCGTTAAGCTCGGTGTTCGTTCCAAACGTGACGTTCTGAGCGGTGAGAGTTTGTTCTCCGTAAATATCCGAAAAATAACGCATTGCCCCTGCCGTCCGAAGTGAAACATTCGGATTCGCGAATCCCGAACCCGCGTTATAGCACGCGTTGTCCACCACATCGGAGCTTTCGGCAACAATGTAGTCAATATCGGCTGTTCCGCTCTCCACGGTGAATTGCACTACGTTCTGTCCCGCAGTGAGATACTGATGGTCCACCGCGTAGTACTCAAACTTAAACCCGCTTTCGGAATCCTCATCATTAGCGGCTTGGTATTTCGGGATGTAGTACGCACCGCACACCTTATCGCTGATTTTAAGCGTGATTGCCGCGCCGGTTTCCGACCGCGCCGCGATGATGATCCGATAGTGCTGAGAGGTGTTGACATTGATGATGTGCTTCAAAGCTCCCTTTTCGCGCAGTTTAAGATAGCCCTTGCCGTCAAACTCGCCGTCCTCGGCAACTGTCCCGTTATGTGAGCCGCCCTCGGCATTCAGCTTGGTAATGAACTCCTTTTTGTTGATGTCAAATTCTCGAACGTCCGATTCCGCAAATCTATCGCCCGTGCCGCCGGAATTTTCCGATTCGGAGGAAACGGAGTTCCCGGAGCTTTCCGAATAATCGGGAATGCGCGAGCAGGAGCACATCATGCATACCGCCAAAATAACTGTTAAAACTCGTAAAAGTCTATTCAATGATTATCACATCTCCGTTGTGTATTTCCTCGTCCAACCGCGCGATTTTACCGTTTATCGTGATGGTCTTCGCGCTCGCCAAAAGCGCGGTGGGATTGTCCGAAAACGCCGTTGCGATGTCCAGAAATATCGGCGGATTGCCGTCCGCGCGCATAGGGAACTCCGCCTCTATCCCGTTTACCGTGATATGCGGATTGGCGGGTTTTTGCTCTTCGGGAGCAGGTGTCGGAGCACTTGTCGAAGCCGGTTCATCGGAAGTTTCCGCGCGGGAGATTATATCGCCGCTTTTAAGCAAAGATTCCATAGCGGCGGGCTTGTAGTTCAGCAAAACGCTTTCGGTTATCCCGTGCGTTGTCAGCAGTTTTCCGACCGTTTCCGTCTCCACGAGCGAAATTTCATCGCCCTCTTGGATTCGGCGCTCGGCGGTGATTTCCCGACCGTTCATCAGAATATACCGTCCCGCGCGCTGTTTTTTCCCAAACAGCGTGATGGTAAACGATTTGATTTCCGCCATATCGAAATAATCCGACAGATGCGCCGAAGCGTCTGCGCCGTTTTCTGCGGGGATAACCGTGATTTCATCGCCCTTGGTAACTACCGTGTTCAGCGAGCCGGGCTTGCCGTTCACGATGATTTCCGCAGCACGCGGCGGCTCGCCGCGCAGAGTGATCCGCTCTCCCGAAACGGTGAACGACATCGACTTGCCGTTTCCCGCAATCATATCCTCGGGGGTGATTTTCGCGAAACTCAGCAGCTCGAATACCGTAAGTCGGCTGGTGTCGGGCGCACGGAGCTTTCTGCCGTTTATCGTGATGGTGGTGAAGTCGTAGGACACGCCCTCGCCAACGCTTAACGCGATTCCCACGGGAGTCGCGTGTTCCGCAGAGAGCGTCATATCCTCGGGCGCGATGATTCCGCGCAGCAGCTCGCGCCGACCCGAAATTACGTGCGAGGGGATTATGTTCAGTTCCTCGGCAACATAGTCCGAAAGCCCCTTGAGCTTGCTTCCGCCGCCGACCAGAAATACTGCTTGCGGCGGAACGGCATTCGCGGTGATTATCTCCCGCGCGATGGTTTTCGCAAGCTCCCGCGCGTACGGTTCAATCAGCTTATCGATACGGTCGCGCGTGATTTTGTGCTCCATCAGCAGAATATCCGTGTAGGTGATGTCCTTTTCGGAGAATGTCTTGATTCGTTCGGCAGTGTTGAAATCCACCAACAGCTCCTTCATAATTGCCTCGGTGATTTCGTCTCCGGCAGTGGTTGACATTCCGTAGGCGGTAACGCTGCCATCGCGCGATACCGCAACGTCCGAAGTACCCGCGCCGATGTCACACAACGCGCAGTTTATCAGCCGAAGTTCGGTAGGCACTACCGCGTTCATCGCGGCAATCGGCTCCAGCGTCAGACTTGTCACCGAGAGCCTTGCCATATCCACGGCGGCGCATAAGCTGTCCACCACATAGACGGGCAAAAATGCGCCGATGATGTCCGTTACCAATTGTTCGCCGCGATGTCCTTCGGCGTTCTGAACCTTAAAACCGTCAAGCGTCAGCGAAATCACGCTGTGCCCCACGCAGTAAAACGCGGAGGATTCTGTTTTGGACATAAAGTCCTCACAGGTGCGGCGAACCGCGTCCATCTCGGCATTATGGAGCGTTTCTGCCGAAATCGGAGCATTATTCGGCAGCTTAAATTCCCACGAAGCGCGCAGCGTTTTCAGCGCTCTTCCCGCCGCAGCGATACACGCGCTTGAAAGCGTGATTTTGTTGCGGTTTTCCAACTCGCGCTTTACGCGTTTGATGTCATCGGCAACGGACTTTATATCCTCGATCTGTCCGTCCGCCATAGAACGCTTTGCGTGAGTAACGCTTTCCACGTCAAGGATTTTGCAGCCCTGAGAGGTCTTTTTCGCCAACACGCCGATAACCGTCCGCGTGCCTATATCCAGCGCGAAAATTATATCTCCCTGCGGAGCTTTCTTGGGCGCGGGATTTTTCGCCTTTGGCTTGGGGGTCTTTTTATTTTCCATTTTACTCTCCGTACTCTATTTTAAGCGTATTTCCGTGAACGCCAAGCCCCGGGCCGAGCGTGATTTTCAGCTTCTGTTCTGCGGAAAATCCGATGGTTTCGCCGTCCTTCAGCGTTACATCTTCATAAAGAACATAAGATGTGATATTCAGCAAAAATCCGCGTATTGCGTTGAGATCAACGTTTTCGCGGTCAACGATGACCTCCATCTCCTCTTTTCCGAACCGCCGCATTCCGTATGTATAGATTCCCGCGCGCTTCTCATCGGCGAAGATTCCATACCATATCCAGTTAAGGATCGGATAACTGCCGTCCTCCATCATTTCCGAGAAATCCAGATACTGCTGCGGCGAGAAAACGATTCCGTCATCATAGAACGCAATCGCATGGTCTTGTTTGAGCGCCGTGCAGACCGCTTTCACGAACAGCGTGCCCTTTTCAAGCAGATTGTCATCGCCGCCGAAAATGCTCACAATAAGCTGCGCCTTGTGGGTGCTTACGACTTCTACTGCTTCTTTCCACATAAAGTTTGCGCCCGCCCAGTGTTCAGCCTCACCATCGGGAATAGGCGTGCCGATGTATCCTACCACAACGGTATACGCGCCCGTCTGCGCGAAAAGCAGTTCGCCCGCGCCTTCAAGTTTCTCGCCGTTTTCATTGGTTTCGGAAAGCTCAATTCCCCAGTTCTCCTTGAAATCGGCAATGAACTTCTCCTTGTCCCATTCCTCCGCGTTCAGCAGCACGAATCCGTTAAACGAACCAACGTGATCCTGCTCCTCCGGCTCGTGATGCTCTTCCTTTTTCTTCTTTCCAAAAAGTCCCATAATATCCTCCTTATTTTAATAGCAAATTCAAAACCACACAGATGAAATTTGCACTAATCACCAATAACTTGCTTTTGGTTATAACGTTAGTAACCCGAACTCCGAACAGTGGATTTTGGTTATAGCTCTATAACTATCCGCATTAAATAATGTAACCGATTTTAAGCGAATTTCCGTCAATGCCAACGCCCTTACCGAATGTTATCGGGTGCTTTTCCTCGGCGGTCGGACCTACCGTTTCACCGTCACGGAACGTAACGTCCTCCATAATAACGTAATCCACAATATCCGACAGAAACTCAATAATATCGCCGGGTCTGACGGACTGCATTTCCTTGCTCGGAATCAGCACTTCCATCTCCTCTTTGCCGAAACGGCGCATCCCCAATGTGTAAATTCCCACTTGCTTGCGGTCGGTGTACATTCCGTACCAGATAAGATTCATTGACGGAAAAGCGTCATACTCGTGCGCCGCAAGCGCGAACCTGCGATACCACTCCGGTTCATAAACTATTCGGGGGTCGTAGTAGCCCGTTGCGTGCTTTTGATTCAGCGCGGTAGCAACTGCCTTTACATACAGCTTCGCCTTGTCAAGCAGGTGTTCGTTATCGCCCTTAACACCAACAAGCAGCGTTGCCTTATGAGCCTTAGCGACATCAACCGCCTCCGCCCAACGGTAATTTGCCTGCGCCCAAATCTCCGCCTCACCGTATGGAACGGGTACGGGTGTAAATCCCACCATCAAGGTAAGCTCCCCGATATGCGCGAACACCGCTATATCGTCATCGGGATTTTCCGCGCTGCCCTCGTCCTCAAGCTCGATTCCCCAGTCCGCCTTAAAATCCGCGAGGAACTGTTTTTTGTCCCACTCGGGTTCGTTCAACAGAACAAACCCGCTGAACGCTCCGACATTCGTGAACTCCGTTGCGCGGATTTCCTCGTCCTTATTTTTCTTTCCAAAAAGTCCCATATTCTTCTCCTTAGTCTTTTATTTTAAGCACCTTGCGCAGCTCCTTTTCCGCGGAGTTCATCATTACGACAAGCACCGTATCGCCGCTACAAAGCGTGGTATTACCGCGCGGAATTATGGTTCTTCCGCCGCGCGAAATGCACGCTAAGTTACAGGTATCCGGAATCGCCAGCTCGGACAGCTTTTTTCCCTCCAACGAATAGTTTTTGGGAATCGTGATCTCCATCATCGACGCTTCCTCGCCATCCAGCTTCATCAGCTTTTTCATCGCGGAGAGGTCGATTTCGTGGTCGAGAAGCTGAATAATATTATCCGTCGCGGAAATTACAATATCCACGCCGAGGTCTTTCAGCGCGTCCGCGTTTTTGGGATTGTTGACCTTTGCGATCGTCTTTTTCACCCCGAACCTCTGCTTCGCGATCTGACAGCACACGAGATTGCTCTCGTCCAGACCCATAACCGCGATAACGCAATCCGCCTTTGCCGCGCCGCAAGCTTCGAGAGCCTCCACCGTTGTGCCGTTTCCGCAGCTTACCTCCGCGTCGAGATTATTCGCGCAGTGTCGGCTGCTCTCTTTGTCCTGCTCGATTATCGTAATCGAGTAATCACCGTGTTCCAGCAACGTTTTCGCGAGGTAGAACCCCACCTTTCCGCCGCCAACAATAATAGCCTTCATATTACTCCTTATCTAGATAGCAAATTCAAAACCGCACAGATAAAATCCGCTTTGCGGATTTTATCTGTGCTCGCTGAGCGAGCCATAACACCACTTCGTGGTGTTATGCCTCACTCGCGTTTTGAATTTGCACTAATCACCAAAATGTTGCTTTTGTTATAACGCGCCGAAACTTCATCCAAAACAGCGGATTTAGTTTATAAACCCAACAACTAACTACCAACAACATCTAGATAGCAAATTCAAAACCGCGCAAACGAAAATTGCAATACAATTTCGTTTGTACCCGCTGAGCGAGCCATAACACCACTTCGTGATGTTATGCCCCGCTCGCGTTTTGAATTTGCACTAATCACCAAAATGTTGTTTTGGTTATAACGCGCTTAACTCGTATCCCAAACAGTGGACTATAACTCAACCGCACCGCTTTACGCTTTCCGCGCAAAAATCAGCTTGTCGCCCTCGGCGAATGTCAGCGGCTGACCGCGATACATTATAAACCCAGAATTTTTGCGGATTATGCCGAACAGCACTTCCTCGTTTTCGTACTCAATATCATCGGGCGCGCCCTCGATAAGCTGCTCGGGAAGATCCAGCTTGGTAAACATCACCGTGTGATTCTCAAAGTTTATCACATCGCTTTCGGTGGACTTATCCTCCTCAATCGCCGCGCAAGCCGCGCTTACGGTAAGTTTGGTCGGGCAAATCACGTTGATTCCCAGCTCCTCAAAGACCTTGCCTTTCTCAATATCGGTGATTCGCGCGAAAATTTTCGGAACATTGAACATCGTCCGCGCTAATTGTGACACCATAATATTCATATCGTCCTGAGCAGTCACGGCAAACAGCGCGTCACAAGTCTGGATTCCCGCACGTTTCAACACATCGCAGTCAATCGGAACGCCGACTGTCGTAAATCCGCCAAAGCTTGGTGAAAGCGAATCGAACTTCGCGCTCACCTTGTCGATTACCGACACATCGTGTCCTTTTTTGTCCAGCGTTTCGGCAAGCGCCGAGCCAACCATTCCGCAGCCTATTACCAATATATCCATATTCTAATTACTCCTGTTATTTCCCTACGCAAAATCTCTCGAAAACCCCCGCGATAACCTCCTCGGAGGCGGATTTCCCCGAAAGCTCGTAAATCGCGTCCAACGCTTGTTCAAGACTTACTCCAATCGCGTCGGGAGTAACTCCGAGCCGCACAGCAAGCGATGCCTCGTTCACTTCGTCCGCAGCGCGTAACACGCACGCTCTTTGTCGTTCGTTCGCGATAAAACCCGCGTCCGCGTTGAAATTCGCGAGATTCAGCCGTTTAATTATTTCTCTGCCAAGAATCTCCGCGCTTTTCTCGTCCTTCGCGGTGATTTGTACAACCTCTCCGAATCGGGATTTCAACTCCTCGAAATCCAATTTGGTTTCAAGGTCGGACTTGTTTACCAACGCGACAATCTTTTTATTCTTCAACAGCCCGAATAGCCGCCTGTCCTCGTCCGAAAGCTCGGTCGAGCCGTCAAAAACCGCCAGTACGATATCCGCGTTACGGAGTTTTTCAAGCGCAAGCTCCACGCCGATTTTCTCCACCTCGTCCTCGGTTTCGCGGATTCCCGCGCAGTCGCACAGCCGCAGCACCGCTCCCTCGATATTGGCGGTTTCCTCCACTACATCGCGCGTTGTTCCCGCAATGTCGCTGACGATACTTCGGCGGTGACCCAAAAGCGCGTTCATAATGGTGGATTTCCCGACATTGGGCTTGCCGACAATCGCGCAGGAAATTCCCTCGCGGATTATCCGCCCCGTATCGTAGTCCGCAAGCAGCTCGTCAAGCTCCGATTTCACGGCAGTGATTTTCTCAACCAGCCACTCCTCCGTAACTGCGGGAGTATCGTCATCGGGATAATCTATCCACGCGGAAATCTGCGCGGAAATTTCGAGAATCATCTCGGAGATTTTCTCCGCGCGGCGGAACAGCGCCCCCTCGCGCTGAACGTTTGAGCAAGCAAGGCTCTGTTCGCCTTGCGCCGAAATTATATCCGCGACCGCCTCGGCTTGCGTCAGCGACATCTTGCCGTTAAGCAGCGCACGTTTGGTGAACTCTCCCGCGCCAGCCGGGCCTGCGCCCGCTTTCAGACACGCGGTAAGCAGCCGCCGCGTAACATAAATTCCGCCGTGACACGAGATTTCGCACACGTCCTCGCCCGTGTAGGAGTGCGGCGCGCGAAATACCAGAATCACGCCGTCATCAATGTATTTTCCGTCATCGTAAATCTGCCCGTATGCCGCCGTATAGCCGCGCATTTCGGTTATTTTTTTGCCCGAAACGGGCTTGAAAACCTTTGCCGCAATGTCAAACGCGCGTTCTCCCGAAATCCGCACTACGGAGATTCCTCCCACGGCGGGCGGAGTGGCAATCGCGCAGACCGTTTCGCCGAATTTCGACAAATCGCTCACCCCTTTTTTATTTATCTAAATGTCAAATTACGAACCGTGCAGACGAAAATTGCTTTGAAATTTTCATCCGCACTAGCCGAGCTTACTTTCGCAATTTGCACTAACCGAACAGCCGCCTGAAAAATCCTTTTTTCTTCTCCGAATCACCGGATTTATCGCTCTCTCCCGGCTCGTAGCCCTCGGAGAACACTCCCGACAGAATAGGCTTTGCCTTAAATTCCTCGCCCATATCGTCCAACAGATAGGTGTAGATTTTAGAGGGAGTATCGAGCTTGTAATCCGCGAGGTTGTCACATTCGAGGACCTCCGCGAGTTTTTCGCCCATACGCTCGGGAATTGATTCGGCGGCGGAGTTGTAATACTCCTCGCACGCGATGTTATATTCCTCGGCGGGATTCCGCCCCGCAATCTGCGTTAAATGGATTCCCTCGCGCAGATATACCGTATAGTCCAGATAATCGCACCAGAACTCGTTCAGCAGAGCCGCCAGAATATGATTTTGCAGCGTTTGCAGCTCCTCTTCGGGGAACTTCGCCGCCGCTTTTTCGTACAAATCCGATTTTTGCCAGAACTCGCTGTTGTACGTGCCGTCAAGCAGCGACTGTCTGCGGCGGAACGTCAGCTCGCGGTGCTTTTCACCGATCATCGTGTATTTCATCAGGTTTACGCGGTCGTCAAAAGTATCCCCCTCGGAGATTCTCTGAACGCGTTCCGCCTCACGTAGAACCGCTTTATCCGTGATTTTGCCCTCGATTTTCTTAGTGGGGTAATGCCTTCCGCATAAGCCCTTGAGGTCGAATTTCAACATAATCTCATCGTCCGGAGATGCGAAGAAACGGCTTTTTCCGGGGTCGCCCTGACGCCCCGCGCGTCCGCGTAATTGTTGGGTGATTCGCGAGCTTTCACGCATTGAAGTCGCGATAACCAACAGCCCGCCCGCGTCTGTCACGAATTCCTTGTCGTGACCGTCCTCGCCGCCGAGCTTGATATCTACGCCGCGCCCCGCCATATTCGTGGAAATCGTCACCGCGCCGCGTTCTCCTGCGGCGGCGATGATTTTCGCCTCATCGGCGTTGTTTTTAGCGTTCAGAACGCTGCACTCGATACCGATTTTGCGCAAATCCTCGGCAAGTGATTCGCTCTCGGAAATGCTTGCCGTTCCGACAAGCACGGGCGCACCCTTTTCGTGCGATTCGCGGATCGCCGCTATGATTTTTCCGCGCTTTTCCTCCGCGTCATAATACAGCTCCAACGGTTCGTCAACGCGCTTGCACGGCAGCCTTGTCGGAATCACCTCGGTGAGGATACCGTAGAACTTCTCAAACTCCTCGCGCGCGCTTTCTGCAGTGCCCGACATTCCCGACAGCTTTGGATAAAGCCGTACGAAGTATTGCAGCGCGATGTTGCCCATAATCCGCCCGCGCGAGGTAATTTTGAGGTTGTGCTTTGCCTCGGCGGCGGCTTGCAGCTCTCCGGGGAAAACCCGTCCCGGTGCGGCGCGCCCCGTAAACTCGTCTATCAATATAATTGCGCCGTCCTTGACGATGTAGTCTTTATTTTCCGTGAGGACGTCCCGTGCTTTCAGGCACGCGCAAATTTTCGCCAGCAGTCCCGCGTTCTCCGCATCGTAAATATCGCAGCCAAACAGCTCTTCCGCCTTGTCCGCGCCCGAATCGGTGAGATACACGTTGCGAGTATCCTCGTCCGGCTCGAAATCCGTATCTGTAAAATCCGCGAGTTTTTCATAAATCCCGCGCATATCACCGTTTTCGCGCACGGCGACATCTCCCGCGATAACAAGTGGAATCCGTGCCTCGTCAATCAAGATACTGTCCGCCTCGTCCACGATAGCGAAGTTAAGTTTTTCCGGGAACACCATCTCGCTTGTGTCAAAACATACGAAGTCACGAAGATAGTCGAATCCCGCCTCTTTCGCGGTGGTGTATACCACTTGCCTGCGGTATAACTCGGCGCGTTCGTTTCGCGGAGTGTCCTCGGTTATGCAGCCGAGCGAAACTCCCATTTCATCATAGATAGGGCGCATCCAGCCGCAGTCGCGCCGCGCCAGATAGTCATTGAACGTAAGAATATGGACATTCTCCCCGCCAAGCGCGGCATAACAAGCCGCAAACACCGCCGTAAGCGTCTTTCCCTCGCCCGTCTGCATCTGCACCATTTTCCCCTCGGAAAGGTGGAGCGCGGCGGCAAGCTGCTCGTCAAACGGCGTGATTCCAAGCGTTTTCTGCGTTGCCCGATATACCCGCGCGAATACCTCTTCAAGAGAACAGCCCGAGATGTCCGCACCGCTTTCGGCAAGCTGCTTGATTTTACCGATCGTAGATTTAATATCCAAGATTTTCCTCCATCAATACGCGTATTCGCGGATAATTCTGCGCGTCAGGCTCTCCAGTTCATATCCGCGCGCACACAACCAACGCGTAACCGTGCGCGTGGTCTGTCCCAATCGCGATAACTCGCATAGGCGCTCGAAATTCACCCATTTCGCCGCGCAGACCTCTTCGGACTGCAAATGCAGCTTGCCCAACGGAACGTCCTTTACCAGAATATAGAAATCGCGCAGCATACTGTCGGTGGTTATTGTCCACTCGGGGCGCAGCTCGTTTTCATACGCGCGTATGCCCGTTTCCTCGAACAGCTCGCGAACCGCCGCCGCTCTGCTGCTCTCACCGGACACCGCGCAGCCGCCCGAGCATTCCCACTTTCCGCCGCTGGTTTTTTCGGGAACGCGTTGAGTAAGCAGAATTTCACCTTTCCGATTAATCGTCATAACCTGAACAACAATATGATATTCTCCGCGCGGAATAGGCGCGCCGCGCCGAATGCTTCTCCCAAGAGGAATCCGATTCGCGGAATACAAATCAAAATATTCCATTTTTTAACTTCTCCGTTATGCTTTAGATTTATACATTATATATTATAGCACATCTTTATATAAATTTCAAGGTTGACAGAGTTTTTTTTTTGTGATATAATGACTTAAAACGAAAAAATTTTATTCGTATATTGAAAGGAACGACAACCATGTACAATCCGATAATTTTCGACCTTGACGGCACACTTCTGAACTCCCTCGCGGATTTGATGGCGGCTGGGAATTACGCGCTGGAGCAATGCGGATTCCCAACGCATACCGAGAGCGAGTACCAATATTTTGTCGGCAACGGAATCCCCAAACTGATTGAGCGTATCTGCCCGCCCGATTCGGACGAGGAAACGCTGAAACGCGTTCACGGAATCTTTACGGAGTATTACGAGCAGCACAAGTCCGACCTCACGCGCCCATACGAGGGAATGCGCGAACTGCTTGAAGAGCTGAAACAGCGCGGAATCACCGCTGCCTGCAACACAAACAAGGACAGCCGTTTCGCCGAGGAATTGCTGAAAATGTTCTACGGCGATACCATTGCCGAGGTTGTCGGCGCGGGGCTGGGTTTCGATATCAAGCCCGCCCCCGACGCGGCACTCTATCTCGCGGGAAAGTACGCGAAGCCTGACTGCAAGCCGCTGTATGTAGGCGACAGCAATGTGGATATGCAGACCGCCATCAACGCTGAAATGGACGTTTGCGGCGTGCTTTGGGGATTCCGCACGCGCGAGGAGTTGGAAAAGTTTGATCCCGCTCACATCGCCGAGAATGCCGATAAACTTCGTGAAGTTATTTTGGGAGGATAAAATGAAAATCGAACATATCGCAATGTGGGTTAATGACATTGAGTCGGCACGGAATTTTTTCGTAAAATATTTCGGAGCAATATCGGACAGCGGATACCACAACCCCGAAACGGATTTCCGCTCTTATTTTCTGACCTTTTCGGACGGTGCAAGACTGGAGATTATGACGATTCCGCAAATTGACGATGCGGAAAAAACGCTGTTCCGCACGGGATACGCGCATATCGCTTTCTCTGTCGGAAGCGCGGAACGTGTTGACGAATTGACACGGGAATTGAAAAGCGCGGGTTATCGTGTTCAAAGCGAACCGCGCCACACCGGTGACGGATATTACGAGAGCTGCATAGCCGACCTTGAGGGGAATCTGATAGAAATTACAGTGTGAAATCTCTTTCAAAACACTTATTTGTGCATTGTACATAAAAACGCGCTTTGACGTTTGTGATATTCGTCAATAATATTACTTGAAAATCTGTTGTTAATAAAGTATAATAGAAAAGTAACGCAGATTAACTGTCGAAATAAAACGGCTAAACAAACACAAGAGAGGAATTATTATGAAGAAGATTATTGCACTTGCAGCCGCATTGGTCGTAACCTTCAGTCTTGTCGGCTGCAATGGGAACAATGAGTCCACCGTAGGCGGCAACAGCACTACCACGTCCGAGGCAACAAACAACTCCTCCAATGAGGAAAGCACGACCGAAAGCACCTCTTCCACCGAGGAGAGCACCACCTCCACCGAAGAGAGCACACAACCTCCCGAAAGCGGCGAGGATTTCGTTATCGAGCTTCCCGAATCGCTTCAAAGCCTTGAAAAAATTTCTGTTGACGATCTTCAGTATACCGTATGGTGGAACGTTGGCGGTATGGTTGACGGAGTAGAGCTTAGCGACACTGATATGGACGATCTTAACGAGATGTTTGGAGGTACGTTTACACTCAATTTCCAAGATGACGCAAATGTAAACATCTCTGCCGGAGAAAACTTTGCCGAGGCGGTTTATGCGCTCTCCGACAACAACAGCAGCATTTCAATTGAGAACGAAAACGCTATGGCAAAAGGTGTCTTTGTTAGCATAGACGGTGTTCCGACACTGCTGATGGTTCAAAAAGACAGCCCCAATGTCATTTTGTATTTGCAGCAGATTGACGAGTGATAATAAATCATAATAATCAATCCGCGGCTTGATTAAAGCCGCGGATTATTACTTTTACGATTTGTTCACGTTTCGTTGATTTTAGAACCGCTCTTGAATATCAATGCCGCAAGCAGACCGAAGAACACCGCCGCCGCAAGTCCGACAGCCGCGTTGGTGAATCCGCCCATAAACGCGCCGAGGATTCCGTTTTGGTCAACTGCCTCGCGAACGCCCTTGGCAAGCAGATTTCCGAATCCCGTCAGCGGAACTGTCGCTCCGCCGCCCGCAAGGTCGACAATGGGCTGATACCAACCCAATCCGCCGAGAATCACCCCGGCGACAACATATGACGTAAGAATCCGCGCGGGAGTGAGCCTTGTCAGGTCAATCATCACTTGCCCGATTGCGCACAACAGTCCGCCAATCAAAAACGCCCAAACATATTCCATCAACATATCTTAGCTCCTTATCTTAAAAGCAAATTGCGAACCGTTGACATTGCCGAAGGCAATGTCAACTAGCCGAGCGTCACGTAACATCGCTGCGCGATATTACGCGCCGCTCGCTTTCGTAATTTGCACGAATCACCGATAGCTTGCCGTGAGTTATAACACGCTAAACTCGCAGTATACCGCGCAGCGAACCGGGATTCCAAAGGGGCATTGCCCCCTGTTTGGATGACGCTTGCCGCGCCTACGGCGCGGAGCGTCATAGCCAAACGGCGCATTTTTTGCGCTACGCGCAAAAACGTGCGCTTTGGATGGGGTCTGGGGACGGAGTCCCCCAGTAGTTCTCCCCTAGCTATTGCAAATCTCCACCGCGTGCGCGATTCCGGGAATCGAGCCGCCTTGCTGAACCATTGTCGGGGACATCAGCGCGCCCGTTGCCACATACAAAATCCGTTTCATCTCACCGGATTGCACCTTTTTAAGGAAATGTGCGCACATCATCGATGCGGAGCAGCCGCAGCCCGAGCCGCCCGCGTGAACGTCTTGATTCTCGCGGTCGTAAATCATCAGTCCGCAGTCCTTGTGATAACGCTTCAGCCCTATTCCATCGCGGAGCATCAGCTCGTACAGCATATCGCTGCCGACTTGCCCCAAATCGCCCGTGATAACCGCGTCATAGCTTTCGGGGTGAGTACCCATATGCTTGAAATGGCGCGTTATCGTGTCATATGCCGCGCCCGCCATTGCCGCTCCCATATTGTTCTGGTCTTTGATTCCCATATCTTGGATTTTGCCTGCTGTTGCCGCGCGGATATACGGCGGCTTTTGCGCGGAGGTAACGATAGCCGCGCCCGCCGCGGTTGCCGTCCATTGCGCCGTTGGAGGTCTTACTCCGCCGTAGTTCAGCGGGAATCGGTATTGCCTCTCTGCGGACGAGAAGTGCGAACTGGTCACCGCCGTTGCGTTGTCCACATAGCCCGCGTTCACCATAGCCGCCGACAGCAGTAAGCCCTCCGCAAAAGTCGAGCAAGCTCCGTAAATTCCCAGAAACGGGATATAGAAGTCCTTCAGCCCGTAAGACGAGCCTGTGCATTGATTCAGCAAATCCCCCGCGAAAATCAAATCCATATCCTCGGGGAGCAGCCCCGCCTTATCCATAGCGTGAGAAAGAGCCTTTTTCTGGAATGTCGCTTCCGCTTGCTCCCATGTGTCCGAATCGCCCTTGTTGTCCTCAATCACCTCGTCAAACTCGTCACCGTGAGGACCGTCGCCCTCCGTCTTTCCGACAACAGACGCGAACGTCAATATCGACGCGTTGCTGAATTTAAGGGTTTTCCCTTCACAAATCGCCATATGAGAGCCTCCTTAAAACAGCGTTGAGATATAGTAAATTATCCCGTAGATAACAGACGCGGAAATTCCGTAAACTATTACAGGACCCGCGATGACGAACATCTTCGCGCCCAGTCCCAGCACAAATCCCTCGCTTTTGAAGTCCAGCGCGGGGGACACCACCGAGTTCGCAAAGCCCGTAATCGGCACAAGCGTTCCCGCGCCCGCGTGCTGAGCTATGCGGTCATAGAGCTTAAGTCCCGTCAGCAACGCCGACACAAAAATCAACGTCATTGAAGTCCACATTCCCGCTTGGTCGGTTCCCACACCCATATATTGGTAGAGGTTCATAAGAGCCTCTCCGATTACGCAGATTCCTCCGCCGATTATAAATGCCATTGGAATGGTTTTGTACATTGCCGAGGGCGGAGAAATCCGCTTGGCAAGTTCGCCATATTCCTGATTTGATATATTCATAAGGTTGCTCCTTTCAAAACAAATCCTCGCGTTTCTCCGTATAAGGAAATTCGCTGATTTTATACGGTTATTTTGTTGAGAAAAGGCGAAAAAATACTGATTTCGGCGATAGAAAATGTTGACAAACAAACAAATATATGGTATAATAACAGTTAACAGTTATTCGGGCTATAACTGTAATTCACTCTTTGGAGTGGAGTTTTGGCGCGTTATAATCAAAAGCAAGTTATCGGTGATTAATGCAAATCCAAAAAGACTCAAAATTCGCGTCAGCGAATTTTGAGCGGTTTCTCGAGGCTGGCAGAGCGGAACGAAGTGGAACGGATGCGACACGATGTCGCGGGGTGACCGCCAAAGCGCGGCAAGGATGCCGCGCATAAAAGGCGGTCACTCGCCTAAGCCTCGCGAAATTTTGGATTTGCCATTTAGAAAGGAGTAATTATGGATATTTGGGAAACACTTTACGAAAAAGCAAGAGAGCAATATCACCCCGAAAACGTTTCGCCCTTTATAATGGCGCATCACGTTGTATGCGCGTTGGAAGCCGAAAACGGGGAGATTTTCACGGGCTTTTGCATTGAGGGCTGCAGCGGAGTTATAAATTTATGCGCGGAACGTGTAGCGGCGTTGAATATGTATGTAAATAGTGGACAGACCGTAGTAAAGCGTCTGATAGCCTTTATGGACAAGCCGCCCGAGGAGAACGGCGGTATGCCTTGCGGAGCGTGCAGAGAGTTCTTTATGCAGTTAAACATCAAGAATGAGGATATGGAAATAATGGTAGACTATGAAAAACGTCAGACTGTCACACTCAAAGAGATTCTGCCCGGCTGGTGGGGCAGAGAACGCTATGAAAATGCGGAAAAGTAAGCACCGTAAATCCGCCGTGTAACAACTCATAACAAAAGCTCCCGTGGCTTTATCCACGGGAGCTGATTTTTTATATTATCAAATAAACGCGTAATTCGACTTTCCGCTCTTCTTAACGGAGTACATCGCATCGTCCGCTTTACCGATAAGGTACTCAACACGGGTGTTGTAGTTGTCCTTGATAACGGCGATACCTATGGAAACGCTTACCGACAGACGCTCTCCAATGTCTGCGTCAAAGCCCTCAGCTAGCTTGTTGATGAGGGTCTGCGCGATTTTCGCGGGATCGTTCACCTCGGAGTTTCTTACCATCATAACAAACTCGTCACCGCCGTAGCGTCCGGCGAAACCAATTCCCTCAACGGTTTCCTTGATAGTCTTTGCGAGGAATTTCAATACCTGGTCGCCTGTCGCGTGCGAGTAATTATCATTGAAGTGCTTGAAGTTATCCACATCAACGAACAGTACCGCCATTTCGGACTTGCGCATCTCGGACAGCGAGATTTCGTTGTCAATCTGACCCTCAATGGTTTCACGGTTGTACAGCTCGGTAAGTGCGTCATAGCTTGCGCGCTCGGTGAGCTGCTGCTCGGACTTCTTCGCGCGGTCAATATCCACCATAACTCCGACAACCTTCTGAATGTTGCCGTCCTTGTCCTTGAGGGTTTGCGTTCTCATCAGCACCCAGATAAAGTCACCGTAAATGTTTTTGATTCGGTATTCGTTGCGTTCAAAGTTTCTGCCCTTTTCAAGACCGTCAAGGTCTTTTCTGTAACGATCGATATCATCGGGGTGAACCTTTGCTTTCAGCAGGAAGCTGTCACCGAAGTGGTCAGACGGAGCGCGATAGCTGAACTTCTTGTTGAAGTTGTTCGAGAAAGAAACCTCGTTGGTTTTGAAATTCCACTCAAAGATGATATTGTCGGACATTTCGGAAATAACTCTGTATCTGTCCTCGCTGATAACGATTTCGTCAACCAGGTTATTAAACGCGCGGGACATCTGTCCGTATTCGTTATTTGCCATATTGCCGATACGCGCCTCATGGTCGCCGCGGCGAATCTTTTCAAGCGTTTCTTCAATTGTTTTAAGCGGTTTTGTAACGGAGCTGGAAACAATAAACGAAATTCCTACGCTAATCAGCGCAAGAATAACCGCTGTCACGATAACCGGAATGAGCACCGCGTTGTAGAAAATGTTATTTCTTTCCGCAGGGCAGCTTACGATAGCCGAAAGACCGTTCTCACCGCCGACTTTCGCCACCACGGCAATATAATTCTTTCCCGAATCACGATATTTCATAACTCCCGAAATATCGTCAGCGGCTGTGGTAAGGTTTGCGATGCTGTCGTTAAATTTACCCTTAACATTGGAATTGATTACCGTACCTGCAGACCAGTTTCCGCGCGTGTCAACGATATAAACCGTACCCTCCGAATCGTAGAAACTTGAGTTTGCGGTGATATTGAACAGCATAGTTCCCTTGGTGGAAATATCGTAGCTTAAAAACAGCCAGCCGATGCCCACCTTTTTCTTGATGATCATCGAGGCGTTTTTGGTATCGCCGGTGGCGTCATCAAAGCACAGAGTATTTTCGGGATATTCGGAGAACTTTTCAAAGTTCACCAACGGTTTTCCTGAATTTGACCCCGCGATGATATTTCCCGAGCTGTTGGTGAGGCTTGCCGAGGTGATCAGCTTGTTTTCCGACAGAAAACGCTTAAAGAAATCGGCAGCGGCGCTCATATATTCCACGTTGTTATCGCCTGCCGCAATCGACTTGATTGCGGGATACTCCGAGATACTGTAAACATCATCGTTTACCATATCGATAACAGTCTGAAGATTTGTCGATCCGCTCTCTGCCATGCTCTTAAGAATAGCATTTTCGCGGCTGCCGGCATCCGAAGTAACGAGATACCCCGCCAAAAAAGAGCTTACGATCAGCGGACAGATGGCAAATAAAATTGCCGATATCACTAGCATTGCTTTAACTTTCATTGGATTCTCCCCGTTTCTAATTATATTTCCGAAAACAGAGCAAAAAACAGTCTGTATAAGAGTTTGCTTCCATCGGAAACAAACTCTTGCATTTATTCGGTTCTCCCCGCTCACAGCGGGGAGAACCGAAAGTTTATGTACAGTCTGAACACTCCTATACTATTATTATAGCACAATCAAATTAAAATGTAAACACTTTTGACAGATTATAAACAAACATTTAGACATTTTTATGAACTTTTCACAAATTCTTAAACGATTTTTTGTGAAAGTTACAAATAACTTAGAAATTTTTTTTCAACTTTCGTATATTTCTACTTGAATAAACCGCAATAATGTGATATAATTAGAATGTATACGAATTAAAATGACTTTGTGTGAGTTTGAATAAACATATGCGCAAATTCAAACGCAAGCCGCGCGTGCGGCTTGTGATTGGTCGCTTAGTGAGCACAAACAAAACAGCGCAGCCGCTTCGTTTGTGCGTTTTTGAATTTGCTACTATAATTAAGGAGCGATGATAATGGGAAGTGTTATCAAAGGATACGGATACAGGTTGGTAGACAATCGGTCGTTTGAGATACCGCTGCCGTTGAGATGTGTGCTTATGAAAGAGGACAACCCGGTAGCAGAATACGAGATAGCGGAAGATGAAAACGTATCTGTACGGATACTCACCAAACACAAGGAAGATATGCTTACCCCCGTTTACCGCAGACTGGATATATCCGATGTGTATTATTTCTTTTCAACGCGGGTGTTTCAGGACAAAACGCCGTTTACGTTCTCTGAGCTTCGGCTGTTGGGAATGGAGCGGTATAATGTATATGAAATAATACGGAAAACGCGCGGCGTAACGCCTTATGACGATTATTGGATCCGCTTCAGCGGCGATGAAAGTGACTATGAGCGCGCAAAATCGCAGTGGACAGAGCTTATGGCGAATGCCGCTGGGTCTGCTTCTTATGCCGAACCCACCACGAAAACGGAAAGCTCCGTTTCGAAATCCGATGCCAGCGTCAGCGAGATTTTGAGTCAGCATAAGGTCGATATAGCGGCGAAGTTCGCTGAGGAGAACACGCAAGAGCAGGTCAAGCAAGTTGAAAAGCCCGCTCCCAAGAAGAAAGAAGAGCCGGCGAATACTATGTCCGCAGATGAAATCGAGGCTCTGCTGTTGAAGTCGGGTCTGACGGATTCCGTGTTGGATTCCGTTGCGAGTATGCCCGAAGAACATTACAAACCCGCTCCCGAGCCTGTTTCAAGCGGTGGAAAAATGAGCCAAGAGGACATCGAAAGAATGTTGGCGGGCGTTTCCGAACCCGAACCCACTCCCGAGCCTGAACCCGTTGAGGAAACCGCTCCCGAGCCTGTTTCGAGCGGTGGCAAAATGAGCCAGGAGGACATCGAAAAGATGTTGGCGGGCGTTTCCGAACCTGAACCCACTCCCGAGCCTGAACCCGTTGAGGAAACCGCTCCCGAGCCCGCTCCGAGCGGTGGAAAAATGAGCCAAGAGGATATCGAGAAGATGTTGGCGGGAATTTCCGAACCCGAACCCACTCCCGAGCCTGAACCCGTTGAGGAGACCACTCCCGAACCCGCTCCGAGCGGTGGAAAAATGAGCCAAGAGGACATCGAAAGAATGTTGGCGGGCGTTTCCGAACCCGAACCCACTCCCGAGCCTGAACCCGTTGAGGAAACCAAGCCCGAACCTGCTCCGAGCGGCGGCAAGACGGATCTTGCCGCAGTTGCCCCAGAGGGCGGCACGGATGCCGCCCAACAAAGGGCAACAGGCGGCAAAATGAGCCAAGATGATATTGAAAAGATGTTGGCGGGAATTTCCGAACCCGAACCCACTCCCGAGCCTGAACCCATTGAGGAAACCGTTCCCGAATCTGCTCCCGAGCCTGTTTCGAGCGGCGGAAAAATGAGCCAAGAGGACATCGAAAAGATGTTGGCGGGCGTTTCCGAACCCGAACCCACTCCCGAGAGCGAACCCGTTGAGGAAACCGCTCCCGAACCCGCTCCGAGTGGTGGCAAGATGAGCCAAGAGGACATCGAGAAGATGTTGGCGGGAATTTCCGAACCCGAACCCACTCCCGAGCCTGAACCCATTGAGGAAACCAAGCCCGAACCCGCTCCGAGCGGCGGCAAAATGAGCCAAGCCGATATTGAGGCTCTGCTGAGCGGAATGGCAAACGACGCTACATAATTTCATCAAAATTTCACCTTGTTATAACGCAGAATTTTATTTCAGCTCGTATAATATGGGCGAAAGGCAGATTGAGTATCAACCCGCGGTTCTCCCCGCCTCAGGCGGGGAGAACCGCATAAATAACGTTTTTATGAGCTGAGGCAGAATCGAATATGAACATAAACGATATAAAAAAGACAATTGAATCACGGCAGCAGCTTACGCCCGCAGAGCGTCTGCTCCCCGCAGAATCCACCGAACTTCTTATGGAGCAGATGATGAAGTTCCTTGAGTTGGAACACCTGTACGAGTCGGCGATCCGCGAGGTCAAGACAAAACTGGAAATTCTTGACAGTGAGTTTCGCACCAAATACGCGTATAATCCGATTCATCACATTGAGGATCGTCTGAAATCTCCCGAAAGTATTCTCGAAAAGATTCAGCGCAAGGGGATTCCGTTCAACGTGGAGTCGATCCGCGCTAACATCAACGATTTTGCGGGTGTGCGCGTTATCTGCAACTACATTGACGATATTTACACGGTCGCGGACTTGCTGACAGCTCAGGACGATGTAACGCTGCTCAAACGCAAGGATTACATAAGCTCCCCGAAGCCCAACGGCTACCGCAGCTTGCATTTGGTTATCGAAACGCCTGTGTATCTGTCGGACAAGAAGGAGCTTGTTCACGTGGAGGTGCAGATCCGCACAATCGCTATGGATTTCTGGGCGAGCCTTGAACACGAGCTGAAATATAAGACGGACAACGAGGTTTCCGCAGAGCTTGCGGACCGGTTGAAGGAGTGCGCCGAAACTATTGCCGCAACCGATTTGGAAATGCAGCATATTTACAAAACCCTCCAGGAAATGGAATAAACAAACCCCGCCTTTCGGCGGGGTTTGTTCACTTGTAGAAATCATCGAGAAACTGCTTAAGCAGCACCACCGAACCATCAATCCCAAGCGCGGAGCTGTCAAGGCAGAGGTGGTAATTCTGCGGCATACCCCACCGCTTGTCGGTGTAGTAATTATAATAGGAAGTGCGCTGCTTGTCAATGCGCCTTACGTATTCCTCGGAGTGCTTTTTTGTAATTCCATAGCATTCAATAGCGCGCTTTACGCGGACTTCAAACGGCGCGGTTATAAAGATATTCACAACTCCTTCAAAGTCCCTCAATGCGTAATCGGCGCAGCGTCCGATAATCACGCAGGACTGCTGCGAGGCGATTTTCTGAATCGCTCCAAGCTGCGCGAAGAACAACGTGTCATCAAACGGAACTCCGCCCTGCCCGTAAGTGGTGGAGAGCAGATACAGAAAGCTGTTGGAGCGTTTTTCGTCGTTCTCCTCAAAATGCGATTTGTGGATTCCGCTGTCGCCCGATGCAATTTCAAGCAGCTTGTTGTCATAGAAGTCCACACCCAAATTTTCCGCGAGTTTCTGACCGATTTCGCGTCCGCCGCTGCCATACTGCCTTGTAATGGTAATAATCTTATTTCCCATAATCTCACCTCTCTTGAATTAAAATCCAAAATTCCGAAATGCTTAGGCTCCGTTCGCTACGCTCACTCTGCCAGCATTCCGGAACCGCTCAAAATTCGCTGCGCGAATTTTGAGACTTTTTGGATTTTTCTGCTCCCCTATATGTTGCTTTGGAGCTTATAACACATCACGTGCGTTTTGGATTTGCTAGCGTAGCGGATTCACCCCGAAATCTTGACGGGGAATTATGCGTGATTTACTTGCAACCCAAAATGCTGCCTTTTATCTTAAGTTTATTATATCACAAAAATTCGGCTTTGTCTACACTTTATATAAAATTTTTCGTATGATTTCCGAATTTTTGTGCAAAACCAACAATACAATCGTGCCTTTTTTTACTAAAAACACATTATTACGAACCAAACTTTGTGTGCGTTTCATTATACTCATCAATAACGCGGTTCAGATATTTAACCACCATTATCTGAACTGCATAGTTATATTCCCGAAACCCGTTTTTCCTCTTCTCTATGGAATAATCTTCCACATCGGAAATTTCCTCATCGCTCATGGAATCTATTCGGTCGGAAAGCGCCAGCTTGGCTTCAATAAAAGAATCGTTGTCATTAGCAGTGACAAATTCCGCGATTTTGTCGCAGATTTCCCGCGCTGTCAAGTCGCTGAACCGTTTAACCGCCTTTTTCAAACGTCTTTTGGTGTTCTGTTTTTCCATAAATTGTATCTCCCTTGTCAAATCCTTTTAGTTGTTATACAACTTTATAGGGTTATAAATATATTGTACCATCTTTTAAGAGTGTTGTCAACTAATTTTATAAGATTTATAATTATTCTATAAGATTAATTTGCGTTTAAGGAGATTGAAAATGATAATAAACACAGTCCCAATGATATTAAGATATGTACGTATGCAGCACGGTTATTCACAAAAACAGATTGCCGAGGTGCTGAAAACTACCCCTCAACAAGTGTGGAAATATGAAAACGAGGACCCCAGATACAATCAAGAAATTCCAACGCGTCATATTATCACGCTTGCCAAGTTTTACCAAGTGAGCGCGGATTATCTGCTGGGACTTACCGATGTTCCCGACCCGTATCCGCCCTCAAAAAGCGAAATGTGAAAAAAACCAAAAAATTTCAAAAACCCCCTATACATTTTCAAAAAAATCCTGTATAATAGATATGTACGGGATATTTTGACGAAAACGGCAATAAAGAAAGATTGCGAAAAGGCAACACCACACAAAGATTGTCGTCCGATTACGTTAAGCAAGTTTTTCGTCAGGCAGAAGCTGCCCCCAGGATTGCCAAAAACGACGCAGGAATACTGTCGTATTTCCGAATTGACGCTGCGCGTCAAACCTGGAGTTTTTGGCAAAAATGACCGAATGAACGCTTCGCGTTCAACTTAAAACTTGCAAGTAAGCGGGCGCAAACAGGATGTTTGCGCTGTTTGCCCAAAGCGCGGCACGGATGCCGCGCACTAAAGGCAAACAGGCGGCAAAGGTGATAGCCGGTAATTGTGCGGTGTTGCCGCAATGGGAGTTAGATTATGACAATACAAGATGTGCTTGCAATGCTCGGCGGACTTGCCGTGTTTATGTTCGGAATGCACACGCTGTCGGCATCGCTTGAAAAGCTCGCGGGCGGGCGGCTTGAGCATTGGCTTGAGAAAATGACTTCAAACCCCTTAAAGGGTGTCGCGCTTGGCGCGGGTGTTACGGCATTGATTCAGTCCTCGGCGGCAACCACCGTAATGATGGTAGGATTTGTAAACTCCGGGCTTATGAAGCTGTCACAGGCGATAGGCGTGATTATGGGCGCAAATGTCGGAACGACCGCCACAGGTTGGATTCTCAGCTTGTCCGCCATAGAAGGCTCGGGGATAGCTGCGATTTTCAACCCGACAAACTTCACTCCGGTTATCGCGATTATCGGTACGGTGCTGATAATGTTCACCAAGTCCGACAAAAAGAAAACCGTCGGAACGCTTATGCTCGGATTTTCGCTGCTGATGTTCGGAATGAGCGCAATGTCCGGCGCGGCAGAGGGCTTAAAAGACAATGAAACCTTCGCGAACGTTATGGTAATGTTTTCCAATCCGTTCCTTGGAGTGCTTGTCGGCGCACTGCTGACGGCGGTTCTGCAAAGCTCATCGGTTTCGATCGGTATCTTGCAGACGCTCTCCAATCAAACGGGCACGATAACATATTCCATTGCGCTGCCGATAATCCTCGGGCAGAACATCGGTTCGTGCGTTACCGCGCTGATTTCTTCAATCGGCGCGAACAAGTCCGCGAAACGCGTGGCTATCGTACATCTGTACTTCAACGTAATCGGCACAATAGTGTTCCTTTCGCTGTTTTATATCGTCAACGCATTTGTCGACCTTCCGTTTATGCAGCAGACGCTCAGCTCCGTGGGAATCGCGGTGATCCATACTTGCTTTAACGTTCTGGCAACGCTGCTGTTCATTCCGTTCACCAAGCAGCTTGAAAAGCTCGCGTGCCTTACCGTTCGCGATACCCCCGAGGACGCGGAACGCGAAGTCCCCATGCTGGACAAGCGTTTCCTGAACACCCCCTCCGTGGCGATAGAACAGTGCAAGAACGTGGCATTCAAGATGGCAAAGCTCACCAGAAAAACGCTGCTGATGTCATTGGACTTGATGTCCGAATACGATGAGAAGGTCGCCCGTGATATTGTTGAAAACGAGAACACAATCGACATCTACGAGGATAACATCGGCTCGTATATATTAAAGGTCGCCTCCAAGGATCTGTCGGTGTACGACAGCCAGATCGTGTCCAATCTGCTGCACACCATCGGCGATTTGGAGCGTATATCCGACCACGCGGTAAACATCATGGAAGCCGCCGAGGAAATGCACGAAAAGAAAATCAAGTTCTCGCCCTCTGCCGAGCAGGAAATCGGAATTATGGTCAAGGCTGTCACCGAGATTCTGGATATGTCGACAAACTGCTTTATCAATACGGACGTTGCCCTCGCAAAAGAGGTTGAGCCGCTTGAGGACGTAATAGACGGTCTGCGCACCGAGCTTAAAAACCGTCACGTGGAGCGTCTCCGCAACGGGGTTTGCACCATTGAGCTGGGCTTTATCCTGCAAGACCTGCTGACGAATTTCGAGCGTGTTTCCGACCATTGCTCCAATATCGCGGTGTGCCTTATCCAGATAAAGGAAAACTCCATGGACACTCACGAATATATGAACGAGTTGAAAAAGCTCGAAAAGTCCGAGTTTATGGACGAGTTCAATCAGTATAAGAGCAAGTACGCACTGCCCGATTAGGGATAAATCAACACCGCGCAATTACTGCGCGGTGTCGTTTTGTATATAATAAGGGGCTTGACCTTGCCCGGTCGATTGCGATAAACACACGTCAATCGTCAATCCTTTCGCAGTCGATGATATTACCGAAGCAATATTGGCACATACCAAGACCGTTTACGTTTCCGACAGCTATATTGTCCACGGTTAATTTTACCTTAACCGCAGTTTTCCCGTCAAATATTTCGTCCTCGTCGATTATCGACTCGTCAATATTTCCAAGCTGAAACGTGCAGTCGGCTTGCATAAGCACGCCCTCCGGAGTCGATGAACGTACACCGTCGTCGTTGCCTGTCCACATCGGGATATACGGGTTTTTATTGCTGTCGGGAAAAAATTCTAAATCGCGGGCTGTCCAGAAATAGTTGTTATCCTTCTGTTGAACAAAGAGCGTTCCTTCCATTTCAAGCGTTCCCTCAAAACGGATTTCGGGTTGAGGTACCGGAGTTCCGTCTTCATAGGTGTAGATAATGATTTCCTTGACAGTAAGACCGTTTTCCAGCTTGTCGCCTTCTTTTACGTCAAAAAACTGCTTTGGCTCAAAATCCTGTTCTCCAAACCAGTTATCTACTTTGTCGCCGAGGGTGTCGCCCGGCGTATTTTCTTTCCAGTTCGGGTCATCAAGCGTTGATTTGTAAATCGGACGCATATAGCAAATTCTCGATAAAACCTTTACCTCGTTTGCAGAGCTTACGGGTTCTGTGGATTCCGTAGATTGTACCGTACTTTCAATCGCCGTGCTTGTGGATCGCGTTGTGCTTGTGTCGGTGCTTGAACTGTCCGAATCCCCGGACTTGTCACACCCCGCCAAAGCAGTGAGTAATGCGGTCGCCAAAATGATTGCTGTGATTTTTTTCATGGTTTGTTCCTCCTCAAACAGATATTATATGTTATTGAACTACCTTTATGATTGTTCTGTACTGATTAGCAAATTCCTGCCAAGTAAGAGTTTTCATTCTCACTTGACACGGCTCATAATTTTTTCCGTTTCCGCGTGGCCTCTGTGAGTTTGCGTCATATATTTTGATGCCGGTATCGGTAGTATCGAGTACGGCGAACGAGTGTTCATTTCCGTTATTGCTGATGACCAGAACATATGACCCGAAATAGGTGAATCTAAGCGCGCTTTTTGCCGTTTCTGCCGTAATGTTTGTTACGTTTTTGTAAATGGTTTCACCCTCAGACCATTTATACCCCCTTGCATTGTAGAATATGTATTTTGCAAATGCAACGCACTGGATAGAATTGTCATAAATCCTGCAGTTGCAATATTCCTTGGTTATGGTGTTATAGGAGACATTCCAGTCACACCAACTGTGACAAGTGCACGCTTGCCCGTTTTTTGTGTAATATGACCCATCAGGGAAAGTGCCATAAATTGATGCCATCGGTACTCGTGTTTCGGACAACAGCATCTCGGAATCCAATATATCAATCGAATCCCAATCATAATTGGGTGCTGCCGGATTTTCGTTGAATGTTGTCGGGCTGTCGTCAAACGTTGCTAAATCGTGACCAAATGTCGCTGACGACATCGTGAGTGTCATCGTTGCTGCTAAACCAAGAGATATTACTCTTTTGCTAATTTTTTCATAATAAAGTCCTCCTAAAATGTCTTGAAACACGAAGCTTCATTTTGTTTCTTGTTTAACCGGTTGTTTCGATTATAACACCTTTTCATTTGTGATGCAATAGCAATTATAATATTTTGTATACCTTTACAAAAAATTAAAGATTTTTTGGAAGATTTAACCAACCGTTTGCAGTGCCGGATCTTTATATTTGTTGTTGGAAATCCATTGACTTTTTGATTATTTTGTGCTAAGGCGATGATAATGTATTCGGATTCTTGGGTTAAAATAAAAAATTTTAATTACCCCTTGACAAATACCCCCGGAGGGTATATAATATATTTAGGGGAGTTGATAAAAGATGGAAAATGAATGCGATAAGTGCCAAAGCTGTAAGAAAAAGGAACGCTCCGAGGGAGAGTACAAGCGGCTGATAAACCGTCTGAACCGTATTTCGGGGCAGATAAACGGAATACGGAAAATGGTGGAAAACAGCGCGTACTGCACGGATATATTGGTTCAGGTCGCCGCCGCGAATGCCGCGCTTAATTCTTTCAGCAAGGAGCTGCTTGCGGAGCATATCCGCACGTGTGTCGCGGATAATATAAAGAACGGTAATGACGAGGTTATTGACGAGTTGGTTGCAACGCTGCAAAAGATGATGAAATAATCAACGCGATATCGGTGGAGTTTAGCGCGTTATAACCCAAAAAACGTATAGGAGGTTAATGCAAATTCAAAACGCAAGCGGCGCGTTACACCGCAAAGCGGTGTAATGGGTCGCTTGGCGAACGCAGACGCGAAGCGTCTGTGTGGTTTTGAATTTGCCATTAAAATATGAAGCAATTTGATGTTACGGGAATGAGCTGTGCGGCTTGCTCGGCTCGTGTGGAAAAGGCAGTGAGCGCCGTTGAGGGCGTGACAAGCTGCTCGGTGAGCCTGCTTACCAACTCTATGGGAGTTGAGGGCGGCGATGACGCGGCGATAATCAAGGCGGTTACTGACGCGGGTTACGGCGCAAGCGTAAAAGGAGCGGCGAAATCCGCGGAGGATAATGCGGAACCCGCGGACTCTGAAACCGCAAAGATGAAGCTCCGCCTGTTCTGGAGCCTGGGATTTCTCGCGGTGCTGATGTATATCTCTATGGGCGGTATGATGTGGGGCTGGTGGCTGCCCCCGTTCCTTGCGGAGGACCACGTTGCCGTTGCGATTGTTCAGCTTCTGCTTTCGGGAATCATTATGGTGATAAACCAAAAGTTCTTTATCAGCGGATTTAAGGGAATTATCCACCGTGCGCCGAATATGGATACTCTCGTTGCTCTCGGCGCGGCGGCGGCTTTCGGATACAGCGTCTATGCAACGATTGTGATGAGCAACGCGCAGGCGGTCGGAAATCACGAGGTCGTAATGCAATATATGCACGAGCTGTACTATGAGAGCGCGGGAACTATCCTCACGCTGATTACGCTCGGAAAGCTGTTGGAGGCGCGCTCCAAGGGCAAGACCACCTCCGCACTGAAGAGCTTGATCAAACTCGCTCCCAAGACGGCGGTTTTGATTCGTGACGGAGAGGAAGTCACCGTGCCCGTGGAGCAAGTGAAAATCGGCGACATCTTCGCGGTTCGCGCGGGTGACAGCATTCCCACGGACGGAGTGATAGTCGAGGGTGAAACGGCGATAAACGAGAGTGCTTTAACGGGCGAAAGCATACCCGTGGATAAGATAGTCGGAGATGAGGTTTCCGCCGCGACAATCAACCAATCGGGGTATATTCGCTGCCGCGCGACACGTGTGGGCGAGGACACATCGCTGTCGCAGATCATCAAAATGGTAAGCGATGCGGCGGCGACAAAAGCTCCAATCGCGAAAATCGCGGACAAGGTTTCGGGAGTGTTTGTGCCGGCGGTAATCACAATAGCGTTGGTGACGATTGCCGTGTGGCTGTTGACGGGGAGCGGCGCGGGTTACGCTATCGAGCGCGGAATCTCGGTGTTGGTTATCTCCTGCCCGTGCGCGCTTGGACTGGCGACTCCCGTGGCGATTATGGTCGGCAACGGAATCGGCGCGAAAAACGGAATCCTGTTCAAAACGGCGGTATCGCTTGAAGGCACGGGCAAGACCGAAATCGTTGTGCTTGACAAGACGGGAACAATTACAAGCGGCGAACCGCGCGTTACCGATATTATTCCGTGCGCGGATTTGAGCGTCTCCGAGCTTGCGAAAATCGCTTTTTCACTGGAAAAGCGCAGCGAACACCCACTCGCCAAGGCGATTATGGCATACGGCGAGGAGCAAGGCTTTTCCGCAGAAGAGCCGGAGAGATTCGAGGTTCTGCGCGGCGCGGGAATTTCGGCTGCGCTCGGCGGTCGGGAATACATTGCGGGGAATCTGCGGTTGTGTGAAACGTACTGCGACATTTCACGGGAAATGCGTGAAATCTCCGAAAGGCTTTCGGGAGAGGGAAAAACTCCGTTGTACTTCTGCCGCGACAGGCGTCTTGTCGGGATAATCGCGGTCGCGGACGAAATAAAGCCCGAATCCGCGCAAGCCGTTCAGCAGCTCAAGAATATGGGAATCCGCGTTGTTATGCTGACGGGTGACAACGAGCGCACCGCCGCCGCAGTCGCAAGGCTTGCGGGAGTGGACGATGTAATAGCGGAGGTTCTGCCCGGCGACAAAGAGGACGTTATCCGACAGCTTAAACGCGAGGGGAAAACCGCGATGGTGGGCGATGGAATCAATGACGCGCCCGCTCTTACCCGCGCGGACATCGGAATCGCCATCGGCGCAGGCTCGGACATTGCACTGGACGCGGCGGACGTGGTGCTGATGAAGTCAAAGCTGACGGACGTCCCGGCGGCGATACGGCTGTCGCGCTCCACGCTCACGAACATCAAGGAGAACTTGTTCTGGGCATTTATATATAATGTTATCGGGATTCCGTTGGCGGCGGGAGTGTGGATTCCGCTGTTCGGTTGGCGGCTGAATCCGATGTTCGGAGCGGCGGCGATGAGCTTGTCGAGCTTTTGCGTGGTGACAAACGCGCTGCGGCTGAATTTCACGAAGATATACAGCACAAAGCGCGACTATAAGCGGAGGACAAAAAGCAACGTTATGGCGAATAATGCAAATTCAAAACGCGTCCGTGACTTCACACCGAAGGTGGGAAGTCACGGGCAGGCGAGTGCGCGCGAAAGCGCGCACGGTTTTGGATTTGCCAATTTAGATAAGGAGGATATTATGGAGATCACAATGAAAATCGAGGGTATGATGTGCGGACACTGCGAGGCGACCGTTAAGAAGGCGCTGGAGGCAGTCCCGGGAGTGAGGTCTGCGGAGGTTTCGCACGAGAAAGGCACGGCGGTTGTGGCACTTTCAGAGCCTGTGGAGTTCGATGTTCTTAAAAAGACGGTCGAGGATCTGGAGTACAAGGTTCTTGCGTAATCGAACCCGCAAATATCCGAGTTTGCCGTGCTTGTTGAAAGCACGGCAAATTATTAAGTTTTCCACTTTTCAACCGGCTATTTTGGCTAAAATGCACAAAAAAATTATCGTTTTATGACAAATCATACAAAAATTGAGGTTGACTATTGACAAATACAAATTTATGCGGTAAAATAAACTCAGTAAGGTTAATCGGATTTGGAGCGAAGCGGCATCATCGCTTGCCGCCAAGTTCCATAATCGGTTGATTTTATGCGGTATCGAAAACGTGAATCTTATGGGGAACGTTTTCGGTTACTCTAAATCACGTTTCCGGAAACGTTTCCGATAACGCTTACGGGAAATCCGGAACGCCAATTTACTTAGGAGGACAATTTAATTATGAGCAAATCAAGAAGAATTCTGGCTATGGCTCTTAGCGCAGCTATGGGTCTGACCATGCTTGCAGGCTGTAGCAATGACAGCGGCAGCAGCACCCCCGGCAACAACAATTCCACCAGCAATCAAAACACCTCGAACGATCCCACCAGCACCGGCGATGCTTCCAAGGGTAAGGTTTACTGGCTGAACTTCAAGCCCGAGCTTGACGAAACCGCTTTGGCGCTTGCTAAGACCTACCAGGATAAGACAGGTGTTGCGGTTAAGGTCGTTACTGCAGCTTCGGGTACGTATGAGCAGCAGCTCCTCTCCGAGATGGATAAGAACGAACCGCCCACAATGTTTGTTATCGGCAAGCCTACTGACGCTGAAAAGTGGAAAGACTATGCGCTTGACCTCACAGGCAGCAAAATTGCCAATGCACTGAACACCAACGATATGAACGTTTACAGCAGCGATGGCAAGCTCGTTTCCGTTCCTTACTGCTATGAGTGCTACGGAATTGTTGTAAACAAGGATCTCGTTACACAGGCGGGTTACAATGTTGACGACATCAAGGGTTTCGACAAGCTCAAGGAAGTTGCTGAGGATATCCACGCGCGTTCTGCTGAGTTGGGCTTCGATGCTTTTGCGGCAAGCGACCTTAGCGACGCAAACCACTGGAGAATTACCGGTCATATGGTAAATCTCGAGTATTTCTACGAGCAGAAGGATAACCACTGGACCGAAACTCCTGCTACCATCAGCGGCGAGTATATGGACAACTTCAAGCAGTTGTTCGACCTTACCGTCAACAACAGCTGCACAGAGCCTAAGGATCTCGTAAGTGCCGGTAATGATCCTGTCGCTCAGTTCAAACAGAAGAAAGCGGCATTTGTTTTGACAGGCTCTTGGGATGCTGCCGACATTAAGGGCGCAGGCATAGACGCTACTATGATTCCTTACTACTGCGGCGTTTCCGGCGAAGATAAGGCAGGTCTGAACTGCGGTACAGAGAACTGCTGGGCTATCAACTCCAAGGTTTCCGCTGATGATCAGGCAGCTACCATGGACTTTATGGTATGGCTCGTAACCGATCCCGATGCTTCTGCAAAGCTCGTTAATGATCTTGGCGTTCTGCCTTACACCGATGCTGCTGCTTCCGACAACGCGTTCCTCGCGGCTGCTAACAAGCTCTCCGATGATGGCTGCTACGCTATGAACTGGGCTACCAACTACCAGCCTCCGGAGTCCGCTTACCGTCCTCCCATTGCAAGTGCGCTTCATGCATATGTTGTTGACCAGAGCGACGCTAACTGGGCAAACGTAAAGGCTGCCATAGTTGACGGTTGGGCTGCGGCACAAGGCTAATTCCCCGATTACAATAGTATTAATGGGGCGGGCATTTACGCTCGCCCCATTTTGTACTATCAAAATTGTGGAGAACCCGTGAAAATTAACCGAAAGGGAGATGAAATCTTGGATAACACAGGCTCTGTGAGCGTATCGAACGCTCCAAAAAAGAAAAAGCGCAAAAATTCATATAGAACCTCAATGAGAAAATGGTGCTGGCTGTTTCTGGGACCGGTGCTGATTGCTTTCATTATTGGTTTTGTATGGCCATTTATTCAGGGCATATACTTGTCCATGTGTGAATTTCGTATCATTAAGGACGCTAAATTTGTTGGATTTTCCAACTATGTGAAGGTATTCAAGGATGCAGGATTTGTGCACGCCTTCTGGTACACGGCATTGTTTGCCGTTGTTTCACTGGTTCTCATCAACGTATTGGCTTTTATGGTCGCGTTGGCACTCACAAAGGGAATCAAGGGCAGCAATCTGTTCCGTACCGTATTCTTTATGCCTAACCTAATCGGCGGTATCGTTCTGGGTTACATATGGTCTATGATTTTCGACGGTATTCTCAGCAACTTCGGTACTTCGATTTTGCTGGACAGCAAGTACGGCTTCTGGGGCTTGATTATCCTTATGTTGTGGCAGCAGATCGGTTATATGATGATTATCTACATAGCGGGTTTGCAGAACGTCCCCGAGGATATGCTGGAGGCGGCGAAAATCGATGGAGCGACCTCCGTTCAGACATTGTTCAGAATCACTATTCCCAATGTTATGCCGTCCATCACAATTTGTATGTTCCTGTCGCTGACAAACGGATTCAAGCTGTTTGACCAGAACCTCGCGCTTACCGGCGGTATGCCCATTATATTCAAGCCGACCGGCAGGGTAAACACCACCGAAATGCTTGCGTTGAACATCTATAATACGTTCTACGGTCCAACAAGCAACGCGCAGGGTACAGCACAGGCAAAGGCAGTTATCTTCTTTATTCTTGTCGCAGGCATAGGTCTTGCTCAGCTTGCGATTACACGCAAGAAGGAGGTGCAGCAGTAATGCAAATTGTAAAGAAAAGAAACGCGGAGGAAAAGGGCAAGCTGGTGTTGACCATTGTTATGTCGATAATCAGCCTTGCATGGGTTTTCCCTGTGGTTATGGTCGCGATAAACAGCTTCAAGAAAACCGACTATGTAAGAGGCGATACCACGTTCGATTTGCCCAGCGGCGATATGTTTGCGGGCTTTGAAAATTACACAAAGGGTATGCTTTTCGGTAATTATCCATTCTGGAAGTCGGTAGTGTTCAGCGTGGTTATTACTGTGCTCTCCGTGGCGTTGATTCTGATTTGCACTACCATGGCGGCATGGTATATTGCACGCGTGAATTCCATCTTTTGTAAAATCGTCTACTATACCTGCATATTCTCGATGGTAGTGCCTTTCCAGATGGTTATGTTTACGCTGTCCAAGACGGCGAATACTCTTCACCTTAATACCCCGTGGACTATTCCGATTATTTATCTCGGATTTGGCGCGGGTCTGGCGATATTTATGTTTGTCGGATTCGTCAAAGCCATACCGCTGGAGATTGAAGAGGCTGCTTCTATCGACGGCTGCGGTCCTGTTCGCACGTTCTTTATGATCGTAATACCCATGCTGAAGCCGACAATGGTTTCGGTAGGAATCCTTGAGATTATGTGGGTGTGGAACGACTATCTGCTCCCGGTTCTCGTACTCGACCTTGAAAAGTACCGTACAATTCCGATTCACATTCAATACCTCAAGGGAAGCTACGGCACGGTTGATATGGGCGCGACAATGGCATTGATTTTCATGAGCATTGTTCCTGTTGTTATCTTCTATCTGATATTCCAGAAGCAGATTATCAAGGGTGTTGCGGCAGGCGCGGTCAAGGGTTAATTTCTTGCTTGACTTTTCGATTTTATAATAGTATAATGGAGGTAAGAGGTATTTCTTACCTCTATTTTACTGTAAGAACGGAGAAATATATGACGATAAAGGACATCGCCCGTTTGTCGGGATGCAGCATAGGAACAGTTTCCCGCGCGCTGAATAACCATCCCGATGTAAGCGATAAAACGCGGCAGCGCGTGCTGCAAGTCGTGGAGGAGCAAGGCTTTCAGCCGAACAGCAATGCCAAACATCTCAAACAGCAGAACGGCACGGGAATCGCCGTGATAGTAAAGGGCACAATGAATATGCTTTTCGCGGAGCTTGTCGAGAAAATGCAGTCGCTGTTGAATGACGCCAATTGGGATACCTCGGTGTTTTACATTGAGGAGGACGAAAACGAGATCACATATGCTGACCGTCTTTGCCGCGAGCGCAAGCCCATGGGTATAATCTTTCTGGGCGGCGATGTGAATCTGTTCCGTGACGGGTTTTCGGCAATTTCCGTGCCTTGCGTTCTGCTGACAAACACAGCCGAGGACTTTAATTTCCGCAACCTGTCATCGTTCGCTATTGATGACGTAAAGGCAGCTCAACAAGTAATCGAGCTATTGGTAAAAAAAGGTCATCGCAACATCGCGTTTCTCGGTGGAAATATAAACTGTTCGCAGATCACATATCGCCGATTGATGGGCTGCAAATCCGCGTGCGAGAGCCTGGGCGTGTCGTTCGATGTTGACAAACAATGCGAGCCGTGCCGCTATGACTTGAAAAGCGCGTATTCTGCCACATACAAATTGATTGAGCACTACCCCGAAGCCACGGTGATATTTGCCGTGTGCGATGTGGTGGCAATGGGCGCGATCCGTGCGCTGAGGGATATGGGCAAGCGAGTTCCGGAGGATATTTCCGTGGTGGGCTTTGACGGAATCCCGATGGCGGAATATTTCGTCCCACGGCTTACCACCGTTCGTCAGGATACTGTCCGCCTTGCCGAACTCGGTGTGGACGCTCTGCTCTGTAACATAATCCGCAACTCACCGCCCGTTCACGGTCTTGTTCCTTTTGAGCTGACCGAGGGCGAGAGCGTTATGGAGATACCGAACAGTTAATATAGATTTAGGAGGAACAATATGTCTTTTGAATACGGAATTATAACGGAAAACGCTACGGAGAAGGATTTGGTAAAAGCAATCGACAAGTGCTTGGACGAATTTTTCTCCGGGAAACCCGGATACGAGCATTACAAAAAACACCAACTGCGAAAGCATAAGAACAGCGGCGGTGTGTCATATCGTGAGGACGCAATCCCGTGGGATTACGAATATCAATACGATTACTTTAACAAGCCGTTCGGAGTTTTTGTGGAGTTGTATCCCAATACCAACGATTCGGGAGGGAAAAAGTTTAAGGTCGAGGGAGTTACCTGGAATTTGTTTATAAACACGGTATTGAATTACGACCCGTCTGAAATAGCCGAGCTTGCGAATTTTATCTTGAACGGAATCCCGTATAAGACCGTTCTGATAGCCGAATATGCCGAGGGAGAGGAACGGTTTTAGGGAAACAAGGATATAACATTTTTGAACAAATTGAAAAAATCCCCCTATCCGAGGGGGATTCATATTGTACAAATAATCCACTCCCAACAGGCTTTTTATATTTAATGTTGTATAATAAAATAGGATAGTGAGAAATGTAATAACTTAATTAAAGCTGATATTTATACACTAAAGATGCAAATTACGATGTCTTATGTAAGTTGGTTATAAATATTTGCATCTTAGTATCGAAACACTTGACAATATAAAAAAAATATGATAGACTAAACAAAGGGTGGTGTACTTGATAATCAAATCAGAACAGGATTCATCTTGTGATGATATAGAAGTAGCAATAAAATATGCAAAACTGAATGAAGATGTTCAGCATATTATTGCCTTATTACAGTCGTTTGACACTCAAGTAAAGTGTAATGATAAAAATACGGAAATATTTGTCAACGCATCTGAAATATTTTATGTTGAAAGCGTTGACAAGAAAACTTTTATTTATCTAAAAGACAAAGTGTATCATACAGAATTGCGTTTATATCAACTGGTAAATATGCTGTCCCATCTTGGTTTTGTACAAGTCAGCAAATCATGTATTCTGAATATTAATGTTTTGGAATCCATAAAGCCGCTTATTAACAGCAGAATGGAAGCCACATTGAATAACGGAGAAAAAATACATATTAATCGCAATTACCTTAATGATATTAAACGTGTTTTGAAAGGAGAAAATGAGAGGTGAAAAAAAATATTTCTAACATATTTGGAACAACGGGACTTTCAATTATTGTGCTATCAGCTATTGCATTATTATATAGAGGAAAATTTCTTTGTATCAACACAGTTTTTGAAGTTTTGGCAGTCAATATTCTTTTGCACCTTGGATTGTTCATCATACATAAATTTGAGTTCAAATACCGGATAATGGAAATTTTTATAGAAAACGTTTTTGTTATTATCATAGTTGTTTTCTGGGGTGAAATTCTCGGTTGGTTTTCAAGTGTTCCGATTTGGATTTTAATTATTATGGGTATTGTGATTTATTTGATATCACTATTGCTAAATCTTCTTCAACTGCGACAAGATGCCAAAGAAATTAACGAGTTGCTCCAAATACATAACAGAAAAAACTCTGTTGATAAAAATAAACACATTTAGGAGGGAAATATGGATAAAAGCATGACACCAACAGGCAAGAAAAATGCACTTAAAATGGTATTGATTATTTTTATGCTATGCAGTGTTGTGAAACATATAGAGTTTTTACTCATTAAAACCGACAGGACAATCATATCGGAAAATATAATCTGCAAGCTGTTCATCATTGTCACTCTCTTTATTGTTTTGTCAAGGCTTAGATGGAATTGGAAAGAAATAGGCTTTTGCAAAAAAGGTATTTTAAGAACCGCGTCTTTTGGACTTCTTCTTGGGATAAGCACCTTTTTTATTTCCTATTTAGTTGAGTATTTTGTTCTTGTAGCAATGGGCAAAACACCACATATTCGTTTTTTTATTACAAATTTTGCGTTGACTAATCAAAACATTGGCAGAACATCTTTGGCAATGGTTGTAATATGCATTATCGGAAATATTATAAATGTATGGGCAGAAGAGGGATTGTTCCGTGGATTGTTTTTTCAAATAACCAAAACATCTTTTACTGAAAAACAGAGTAATTTTATTCAATCATTGCTATTTGGTATGTGGCACATTGTAACTGTAATTGTATGGCTGTTAGATGGAAGTATAAATATTCCAACAGCATGTTTTATGGCAGTCGGCTATATAATATTGTCGGGGATACTTGCTTATGAGTGGGGATTGTGTATCTCTTTAACAGGCACAGTCTGGGCGGGTGTATTTGAACACTTTTTCAATAATTTTATTACAAATTCCCTGCATATGGTTACAGATACGGGAACAGACGAAATGCAGATTTTAAGGATTGTATTATCAAATGCACTGTCCTTAACTTTCGTTTTGATAATATCAAAGAATGCCAAAAAACAAAAATAGGGAACCTCTAAAAACCGGTTTGAAAAGGCAAAACCGGTTTTTAGAGGTTTCCAATTGAAATTTGTAGAATTTTTATTAAATTCGCTTGACAAATTAATAATTCAGTGGTACAATTATTAACAAAAGGTATTGAACTCATTGATAATAAATGACCATATCAGAGCGGAACAGCCAAGAACGGTTTTAGCGTACGGGGTGACATTATGATTGAACTGCATGGGTGGTTATCGATTCAGGAAACCTATGAGGACGAGGACTCTCTTTCGCCGAAAGAGATTGATGAAATAATGCGGAAAGTGAAAGAAATTGTTTCAAACAGCGGCTGCGGAATTGAGATAAAGTGCGTAAACGGCACTCCGTTTGTCAATACTTTAATTTGTTCCAATCACCGCACATCGGGGGTTGACGATATTATTGAGGTGTACAAAAACATCTCAAAGACAGCCACCGGAAGTTACGGTGTGATATATCTCCGTGATGACGAAGACGATGAACATTATAATGAAATTCAGAAATATGTCTTCAAGAGGGGAACTTGTATCTATAAGATCGATGAGGATTTCTCCCCGTGTATTCCGACAATTGAAAGCGACACTGTCAACCATCAATGAGGATATTATGGCTAAAAAATTTCAAAGAATATTTCGGGAACATCTAAAGACATTTCAGCGGCGGTTGGAAGTTCCCGACTGCGCCGCTGAAAAGCTGTCATTTTGGACATATACCGATATGAAACGAGAATTTCAAAGGTCGATGGAGTTGTTCTACGAGAATGGTTTTGTTGATGACTGTATTGTAATGGCATACAAGTGCGCCGCGCTTTCGCTTAGGTGTTTTATGTATGGAGATAAAGAGCGCACTTACACAATGACAGAAAATGCGTTGGCAATTACAATTTATGCCAATGAAGCGTTGAAGTCACGGAAATCCAAGGATATAGAGTGGCTGAAACGATTGTATGAGGAACATATTTCCACATATAGGAACGCTCCGACACACGGGCTGATCCTGTCGGCAGAGGAACAGTCGGAGCTTGACCGCGATATTGATTCCGTTCTTACTCGTCTTGTTGGCGAGAGTTCGCAAGCCGATACAGCACAGTGCGAGGTGCTTGATTGCGAGGAGAGCGACATTGATTTCGGCACAACATTGCGCGCTCCGCTGCGGGTAGCTGTTCCGGCGGCGGAGAGTGACGGAAAGCTCCGCGAAAGGCTTTCCGAACGCGCATACGAGATGCTGACGGAGTATGAGCGAGCCGACAAAATAATAGATTCGGACATTCTTGAAAGTCAATATCTCGCGCCGAACGGGTTGAAAATGACAGATGAACTTCGTGAATTTATTGAACTGTATGACGGAAGAGTTTACGCGTGGCAGAACACGATATTTCTGAATATGAACGTTCCGTTTTCATGTAACAACTTTGACGGATTTTCGATACTTTTGGAAGTTGACGCTCCGATTTTTGTTTCGGGCGATAAGTACTTCATCAACACGATGGATTTCCACGTTTCCGGGGATTGGGGTCCGTATGTCGGCAGCGATGGAAAAATCTACGAATATTGCTGCGGTGAGTTGGAGCTTCCCGCAAAATTTCCCGAGGAATTTTTTGAGGAGGAAGCGAGAAAATATTTTAAGGATATGCTTTTAATAGAACGCCGTCGTGAGCTTGAGAACAAATATCTGATTCCGGAGATACGCACGGCGAGTATGTAGATAGGTTCTAGAGCGTGTTCACATTAACCGAAATGTTCGGATTTCGAAGCGGATTTTTCGCAGAACGAGGCGAAAATTCGCAGGTGTACTGTATGTACTTCAAGAATTTTCAACGAAGTTATGCGGAAAATCCGCCGAAAGACACGATGTCTTAAGGCAAACGCCCAAGCGCGGCACGGATGCCGCGCATAAAAGGCGTTTGCACCAAGACGTGCGTTGAGCGTTAATGTGAACACGCTCTGATAGGAGGTAACATTATGAACGCAAACAAATTCACGCAAAAAAGCATTGAGGCGGTACAGTCCGCGCAGAACGTTTCGGCTTCGTACCAAAACAACTATGTGGAGCAAATGCATTTGCTGTACGCTTTGCTGAACGATGAGGGCGGGCTTGTTCCGCAGATTTTCACCAAAACGGGCATTGACACAAAGGGTATGAAGTCCGCAGTGCTGAGGTTCATCGAGGGAATGCCGCGCATATCGGGTGGCAGGGAAACGGGAACATACCTCTCCCCCGATCTGGACGCGGCATTTACCGAGGCGGAGAAAATCGCCGATCGAATGAAGGACGAATACATTTCCGTGGAGCATCTGCTGCTTGCGCTGATTGAAAAGCCCGACAGCGATGTTTCGGGTATTCTGAAATCGTTCGGAATCGACAAGAACAATCTGCTGAAAGCGTTACAGGAAATTCGCGGAAATCAGCGTGTTACGTCCCAAAATCCCGAGGAAACGTATGATGTTCTCAATAAATACGGTCAGGATTTGGTGGAGCTTGCGCGCCAGAACAAGCTCGACCCCGTAATCGGTCGCGATTCCGAGATTCGCAACGTAATCCGTATTTTGTCGCGAAAGACCAAGAACAACCCGTGCCTTATCGGTGAGCCGGGAGTCGGAAAAACCGCTATTGCCGAGGGTCTGGCGCTGCGAATCGTTCGCGGCGATGTCCCTGCGAATCTGAAAGACCGCAAGCTGTTCTCGCTCGATATGGGCGCGTTGATTGCGGGCGCGAAGTATCAGGGCGAGTTTGAGGAGCGTCTGAAAGCTGTGCTTAACGAGGTGAAAAAATCGGACGGCAGAATTATCCTGTTTATTGACGAGCTGCATTTGATTGTCGGCGCGGGGAAATCCTCGGGCGCAATGGACGCGGGAAATCTGCTCAAGCCGATGTTGGCACGCGGCGAGCTGCACTGTATCGGCGCGACAACTCTGGACGAATACTCGAAGTATATCGAGAAAGACCCCGCGCTCGAACGGCGATTCCAGACGGTTCTCGTGGACGAGCCGACCGTTGAGGATACGATTTCCATTCTGCGCGGATTGAAAGAGCGGTACGAGGTGTTCCATGGCGTAAAGATTCATGACAACTCGATAATCGCCGCCGCAACGCTCTCCAACCGCTATATCACCGACCGTTTTCTCCCCGATAAGGCGATAGACCTGGTGGACGAGGCTTGCGCGATGATTCGCACCGAAATGGACAGTATGCCCGCCGAGTTGGACGGAATTTCACGCTCTATTATGCAGCTCGAAATCGAGGAAACGGCTCTGAAAAAAGAGACCGACAAGCTCTCGCAGGAACACCTTGCGGATATCCAAAAGGAGCTTGCCGAAAAGCGCGACAGGTTCAACGCTATGAAAGCGAAGTGGGAGAACGAGAAAAACGCGATCACCAAGGTTCAGGAGCTGCGTAAGGAGATTGAGCAGACCAACGCTGAAATCGAAAAGGCAAAACTCGAATACAATATGAATAAGGCGGCGGAGCTGATGTATGGAAAGCTCCCTCAGCTTAAATCAGAGCTTGAGCGCGAGGAGCAGCTTGCCGAGGAGGCAAAGGCAAGCTCTCTCCTCCGCGATAAAGTCACCGATGAGGAGATCGCGCGTATCGTGGCACGTTGGACGGGAATCCCCGTGGACAAGCTGGTCGAGGGCGAGCGCGAGAAGATTCTCCACCTTGCCGATACGCTCCACAAGCGCGTTATGGGTCAAGACGAGGCAGTAAGCCGCGTAACCGAATCGATTATGCGTTCCCGCGCGGGGATAAACGATCCGGGAAAACCGCTCGGTTCGTTCCTGTTCCTCGGTCCGACCGGCGTGGGAAAAACGGAGCTTGCAAAGGCTCTCGCCGAATCGCTGTTTGACGATGAGCGAAACATAATCCGCCTTGATATGAGCGAATATATGGAGAAGCACACCGTCAGCCGCCTTATCGGCGCACCTCCCGGATATGTGGGATATGAGGAGGGTGGTCAGCTCACGGACGCTGTTCGCCGTAAGCCGTACTCGGTGGTGCTGTTTGACGAGGTTGAAAAGGCGCACCCCGATGTGTTCAATGTGCTGCTGCAAGTTCTCGATGACGGCAGAGTCACCGATTCGCAGGGCAGAACGATCGACTTCAAGAACACGATAATCATACTCACCTCAAACCTCGGCTCGCAGTATATCCTTGACGGAATCGATGAAAACGGGCAAATCACCGAACAAGCCCGCTCGAATGTTGACAAGCTGTTGAAGCAGTCGTTCCACCCCGAGTTCCTCAATCGTCTGGACGAAATCGTGTTCTACAAGCCGCTTACCAAAACAGAGATTTTCGGTATTATCAATCTGCAAGCCGCCGGTCTGGCAAAGCGTCTGAAAGATAAGCAGCTCTCGCTTGAAATTTCCGAGGACGCAAAGCAGCTAATTCTGGACGAAAGCTACGACCCGAGCTTCGGAGCGCGTCCGCTGAAACGCTATATGCAGCGGAATCTCGAAACGTTGATAGCCCGTGAGATTCTCGCCGATAAGCTGCACCAAGGCGATACCGTCCGCATTGGCGTAAAAGACGGAGCGTTGGCGGTAGAATAAAGCAAATCCCCGAAAGAAAATCTTTCGGGGATTTCTGTTTGTGGTTTAATTAGCGGAAATATATTCCGCCGCATAACCCTTATCGCGCACCACCTTTTCAATATCCTCAATATGTTGGCGGCATATCTCCTTGGACTTTGCCTCCGTCATGATCCGCAGGAGCGGTTCTGTGCCGGAGGGGCGCACAAGCACTCTTCCATCCGCGCCGAGAGCGTCCTCGGCAGCCTTCACCGCCGCCTTTACGTCCTCATCGTTCAGCACGATGTTCTTGTCGGTAACGCGCACGTTCTTCAGAATCTGCGGATATACTGTCATTCCCTCGGCAAGCTCCGAGAGAGAACATTTCTTCGCGCACAAAACCTGCATTATATTCAGCGCGGTAATGATTCCGTCACCGGTATTCGCGTACTTGCTGAATATGATATGCCCGCTGTTCTCGCCGCCGAGGATATACCCCTTTTCGTTCATACATTCGTAAACGTATTTATCCCCGACTGCAGTTTTCTCGTAGAGGATACCCAACTCGTCAAACGCCTTGTACAGTCCCATGTTGGACATTACTGTAGTCACCACAGTGTTGCCTTCGAGCTTGCCCTGTTCGTGCAGATAGCACCCGTAGATGTAGAGGATCTTATCCCCGTCTACGATCTGCCCCTTTTCGTCCACCGCAAGGCAGCGGTCGGCATCGCCGTCAAACGCGAATCCGCAGTCGAGCTGCTCTTCCTCAACGAGCTTCACAAGCCCCTCGATATGTGTTGAGCCGCAATTCGTGTTTATATTGAACCCATCGGGCTTGTTGTTGATGATATAGGTTTTCGCGCCGAGTGCGTCAAATACGCTCTTCGCGATTGTGAACGCGGAGCCGTTTGCGCAGTCCAAGCCGATACGCTTGCCCTTGAACGAATACGGCGCAAGCGAAATCAGGTAGCCGATGTAGCGGTTGCGTCCCGCGGAGTAGTCCGAGGCTCTGCCTATTTCCTCGCCTTGCGCAAGCGGAATTTCGGGGATTTCACCGTCTATGTAGCGTTCGATTTCGGTGATTACGTCATCTTCCATCTTCTCGCCCTTGGAGTTGAACAGCTTGATTCCGTTGTCATAGAACGGATTATGGCTCGCGGAAATCATAATTCCGCAGTCGAAATCGTCCGTTCTCGCCACATATGAAACGCTTGGCGTGGTGGTTACGTGCAGCAGAAATGCGTCCGCGCCGGACGCGGTGATTCCCGCCGTAAGCGCATACTCGAACATATACGAGCTGCGCCGCGTGTCCTTGCCAATCACCACTTGACAGCGGTGATCCTTCCCGAAATAGTTCCCAATAAACCGCCCGATTTTGTAAGCGTGTTCCACCGTGAGCGTTTTGTTTGCCTCGCCGCGAAAACCGTCCGTACCGAAATATTTATGCATTGGTAAAATCCCCCATTTTATGTTGACAATAATATGTTGTTAAGGCAACACCGCACAAAGATTGTGCGCTGATTGCATTAAATCTCGCTTTGCGAGCTTTGTCAGAAATTTCGTCAGATTGCTCAAAACGACGAAGTAATACTGGCGTATTTCGAGGAGTTTTGGGCAAAAATGACGGAATTTATGCAAGCAAGCAGCGTGCAAAGCCGTTAGGCGGTCTTTGTGCGGTGTTGCCTTAATTATATTATAACTTATGTGGGTATGGTTTGTCAATATGCAATTCACATTTATTGAAAATCGGCATAAAATGTATTGCAACGAAAACTATTCGGAGGGGATATTATGAGGATTCTTGTTATCGGCGGAGATTCCCGAATGAAATACGCGGCGGCGAAATTCGGCTCGGAAATATACAATCCGTCAACAGACGGAACATTTGATATGATCGTGCTTCCAATGCCGCTTGCCGCTTCTGGTCGCAAACATCCTGTTTGCGACTCTGTTGCGGCTGCGTCAAGTTCCGTCTTGCCCATTACCCGTGACGGTGAAACGATTTTCGCGCCGCTTGCGGAGATTCCGCTGCCGTTTGATATAATTGGTCGATTCGCCGATAAAGGCGCGATGGTCTTCGCGGGTGGGGAATGCGAACGGCTTACGGAAATCTGCGCGGAGCACGGGTTCACACTTGTGAATTACGCGAAATACGAACCGTTGACCTTAAAGAATGCCGCATTGACTGCCGAAGCCGCAGTGTGCCTGCTCTCAAACAGCACGGAGCATTCGCTGCTCGGCTCGCGAATCCTTATAACGGGATATGGAAGAATCGCCTCAATGACCGCAGAGCGGTTGAAAGCGTTCGGAGCGGAGATTACCGTTGCCGCGCGCCGTTCCGAACAGCGAATCCAAGCCGAATTGGACGGGTTCCGTGCGGTTACGATTGCCGAAATTCCCGATATAATCTCGGAGTTTGATTACACGGTAAACACCGTTCCCGCAGTGATTTTTGATGAGGAATGCCTTGCGAAAATGCGCGGAGTGTTCCTTGAGCTGGCGACTCTGCCGAACGATCCGCCGGATAATCCCGAAGTCAAGTACATTCACGGCGGCGGACTTCCCGGAAAGCACTATCCCGAAACGGCGGGAGAATATATCGCCCAAGCAATAAACGAGATATACCGCGCATCTCTGCGCGCCCAATAAACACTGAAAGGAAAATCATTATGAGCGATATAGATAGACTTGCAAAGCTGCGTGTGGGCTGGGCGGTCTGCGGTTCGTTCTGTACGTTCGCCAAGGCTTTCGAGGAGCTGGAGGAGCTGGTTTCTCTCGGCTGCGAGGTTACACCGATCATGTCCCAAAACGCGTACTCCACGGACACGCGCTTCGGCACTGCCCAACAGCACGCCGCGCGGCTGTACGAAATCACCGGAAAGACCGTACTCCACGAAATCGCGACAACCGAGCCGGTTGGTCCCAAAAAGATGTTTGATGTGTTGGTTGTCGCCCCCTGCACCGGAAATACATTGGCAAAGCTCGCCGTGGGGATTACCGATACACCGGTAACAATGGCAGTAAAAAGCCACTTACGCAACCAACGTCCGGTGGTGATTGCCGTGTCGACTAACGATGCGCTGTCAGGCTCGGCAAAGAACATAGGCACGCTGCGCAATTACAAGAACTTCTACTTTGTGCCGGTGTCGCAGGACGACTGTATGTCAAAGCCGTTCTCGATGGTCGCGGATTTCAAGCAGATTCCGCAAACGATTCTGGAGGCTCTGGACGGTCGGCAGATTCAGCCCGTTTTCACGCAGAAATGACAAACCCCCGCGTTTCAATCGGAACGCGGGGGTTGCTTTAATTGTTGTTAATGACGTCATACAGATCCGTTATATGTTCGTAGTCGTAGGTTTTTCCTTTGTAGGTGACTTGGATTTTCTCGCACCCTTGAAAGGGGGTCTCAATAACAGTCACGCTGTCGGGGATAGCCACGTCCGTAAGGCTTTCGCAGAAGTTGAAAGCCGCATAACCGATTTTAGTTACGCCCTTGGGAATATCTATGCTTTTGAGATTTGAACAGTAAATAAACAAAGAACTGCCGATTTCGGTTATTCCTTGAGGAAGCTTTACGCTCTCAAGACCGGACTGATTAAACGTGTCCTCTCCCAAATCAGTAACGCTGTCAGGAATATCTATATTTTTGAGGGCAGTACAGCCGAAGAAAGCCATAGTGCCGATCTCGGTTACTCCATCGGGAATTTTGACGCTTTCAAGGCTGTGGCATTCGATAAAAGCATTTCTGTCAATTGAGGTCACTCCATCAAGAATTGTCACAGATTTGATGCTGTCCATATATTTGAAAGCACTGTCGCCGATTCCGACAACCATTTTTCCGCCCAGCTTTTCAGGTATTTTAATATTTTCGGCGTCACCATTGTAACCGGTAATCACTGTTCCGCCAAGCTCCCTGCTGATTTCGTACTCAAAGCCCGAGCTGCCGCACCCCGTCAGCGTCAGCGCAAGCGCAGCCGCCGTAATCGCCGCTGTTATTTTTTTGATTTCCATATTTCCCTCCTTACTTGAAATTGGTTATGTATACTATAAATTTATTATAGCGTATTTCCATCGGTTTGTCAATGATTTTGTGAAATTTTTCAAAAAGTACTTAACAAACGCGAAATTTTATGGTATAATAAAAATATAATGTAATAACCTTACAGCGAAAACGTTCGACGAAAGTCAACGTTTCATTGGGAACTAAAAAAGGACAACAAGAAAATGCAAAAGATTTTAGGCTATATCCGCCGCGCCTGTCAGGAGTTCGACCTGATTGAGGACGGCGACAAAATCGCGGTCGGGGTATCCGGCGGCAAGGACAGCCTTGTGCTGTTGGCAGGATTGGCGCGTATGCGGCGGTTCTACGAGAAAAAGTATGAGGTGTTCGCCATAACGCTTGACCCGCGCTTCGGAAAAGAGGACGGCGACTACTCTGCAGTGGAGCGGCTCTGCAAGGAGTTGGACGTGCCGTTCACGCTTGTGCAGACCGACATCGCGGAAATCGTGTTCGATATCCGCAAAGAGCCAAGCCCTTGCTCGTTGTGCGCGAAAATGCGCCGAGGTGCGCTCCATGACGCGGCAAAATCTCTCGGCTGCAACAAGCTCGCACTCGGTCATAACTATGATGACGCGATTGAAACCTTTATGATGAATCTGTTCCAAGAGGGCAGAATCGGCTGCTTTGCGCCTATGTCGTACCTCTCGCGCAAGAACATCACGGTGATCCGTCCGCTGGTTTTCGCGCCCGAACACGCGGTTATCTCCTGCGCGAAACGCAGCAAATTTGAAATCGTGAAATCCAAATGCCCCGCCGATAAGCACACCACGCGCCAGACAATGAAGGAATTTCTGATCGCGCTGGAGCACGAAAACCACGGCGTAAAACAACGGATTTTCGGCGCAATGCGCAAGGGAAACATCGACCGTTGGGGTTACAAAGAAAAGTAATAACTTCACAACAACTTAATAAGAAGGGGAAATCCAAAAAGTTTCAAAATTTGCTTTGCAAATTTTAAGCGTTGCGGAATTTTGGATTTTAATTGGAAATGAGAAAGAATATTAAACTTACATCAAAAAAATCCGCGAAAAAGAAACAAAAACCGCAGTTTGACGGATTCTTCTTTTTCGTAAAGGATCAAGGCACGGGAGCGGCTCGTGTAATCGTGATAATATTGAAGGTCCTTGAACTGATTATGACAACGATTTTCGGCTTGGTGCTGGGGATTTTCGGTCCGATAATTATTATGAAAAGCGATTTGGTTGACCCCGAAATATCGCGGTCGCCGGGGTTTGTGGTGTGGATCATAGCGTCCGCGCTGTACATAATCGGAATGTTCGTGCTGATGCTCGGACGCTCCAAGACCGCAAGCGCGATACACATAGGGGCGATGACCGCAACGCTGATTACGCATATGATCATCGGCGCACTGTTCGCGGATATGCGAAACAATCTAGCGAATCTGTATCTGCCGTGCGTGTTTATTACGATCATGACGCTTGCGGTAATGCTGCTGATAAACATTCCGAAAGTAATCGAGCATAAAATCCAAAGGGATAACGAGGCTGCGCCGTCTGTTTTTGATGCTCCGACCGCGAAAAAGAGGGGAAAGTAAATGATTGACATTAATGAATGGTGTAAAATCTACCTTGCCGCGCTGGAGAAAACCTTTGGAGAGAGGGTTTGGTTTGTCGGACTGCAAGGCAGTCGCGGCAGAGGCGAGGCAACGGAAACAAGCGACATTGATGTTGTGGCGGTTCTGGACGAGCTTTCCGAAACGGATATCCGAACTTACGACGAAATGCTGGATACATTGCCGCATAGAGAACTTATTTGCGGATTCCTTTCGGGGAAAAGCGAATTGTTAAACTGGGAACCCTCAGACCTCTTTCAGTTTTATAACGACACAAAACCGCTTAAGGGCAGCCTTGACGAGTTACTTCCGCTATTGGATGCAGATTCCGTGAACCGCGCAATAAAAATCGGATTATGCAATATTTACCACGGGTGCGTACACAATATGCTCCACGAAAAAAGCGTTGAGATTTTAACGGGATTGTACAAAACCGCGTGCTTCACGTTACAGGCGATTCAATTCGAGCAAACGGGGAAATACATATCCCGACTGAGCGATTTGTCAGCTGCTTTGGACGGTGATAACAGCGAGATTGTCCAAACATTTATCGCGCTGAAGAACGGGCAAAAAGCGGATTTTGATGCTATGTCGGAAAAGCTGTTTAATTGGGCGAGGGCTTTTCTGGTCAATCCTCCGGGTTAAATTCACCGCGCCACATAAAAAGCTTATTTAATTTTCAAAGAACTACACAAGCTAGGCGTGTGGGTGACAGCCACGGCAAAACTCCTTTTGCGTTTTAAGTCCTTAGTGTGAATAACCATACAAACCTGTTTTTTATGGGCGCACTTTTATAGATTTTGTGCAGTCGTCCCAAACAGGCGCAGCCGAGAACGTTACACCCGCGCACGGTGTCAGGTGTACGCGGTTTACGGATCTTTTAAGCACTGACGAGTCCCGTTGATTCTTGGAGAGGTTTCGAGAAACCTTACCACTTCTGTCCGAGATTGTTCTCGTTTCCGAGTGCTTTATTCAGTTCGCCGCGCGTACTTTCGGACGCGCGGAAAAGTTCACGGTTTCATTATGGAGCTGCGTTGTTTCTTCTTGTGCCGATTTCATCATACCACTGTGAAAACTGCAAATCAATGCACTTTATAACCCCAAAAAGTTTCCCGAGATGACACAGGAAAAAGGGGGTGGGTCAGCTCTCGGGCTGCGCCCGAGAGCTTAGCGTTTTTGGTGGTTTCGCGCTCAGCGCGAAACCACAAAAAGCCGAAACTGCCGATAGGCACATCTTTCCCCGGATGACAAAGAAAAAAGGGGGTGGGGGAGAGGG
>JAAVIC010000008.1 GCA_014799385.1 Oscillospiraceae bacterium | reverse complement strand
GAGATTTTCATTTGTTTCGCAATCTCACGCTGCGTCATCGGCATACATACGCTGCCGTCCTTGTCCACAATTCCGTAGCGCTTGCAGATTATTTCGCGCTCGCGGTCGGTCAGCTCCTGCTCTATATACTTGTACAAAAGCTCGGAGTTGATTTTCAGCTCCACATCGTTCTCAACGTTTATGCCGCTGCTGATTATGTCAGCGATTGTAAGGGAATTTCCCTCGCCGTCGCTCTCAATCGGGTCAGTAATAAGCAGGTCGTTCCGGCGATGCTTTATCTTGCGGAAGTACATTTTTATTTGGTTATCAATGCACTTCGACGCATAAGTCGAAAACCGATTTTGTTTCTCGTAATCAAATGTTTCCGCAGCGCGAATCAATCCGATTGTACCGATGGAAATCAAGTCCTCGATATCCTTGGAGTCGGAATAATTTTTCTTGACGATGTATGCCACCAGCCGCAGATTGTGCACAATCAACTTATCACGTGCTGCGGAATCTCCGGCGGCGACTTGCTTTAAGACCTCCGCCTCCTCCTTTGTCGAAAGCTGTTTCGGAAAATCGTTTTTGAAATCGAAGTGCAGTCCCCAAAACAGCAGATTTTGCAATGCCAGTTTTAATAATAACAAGCTCATAATAACCTCCGTGAAAGGTGAATAAAATGCCAAACCAATTTGAGATTTACGATATGGAAAACCCCATGACCCGCGAGCAATATGCCGCGCTTTTTGAAATTATGGAATACTCGTTCCCGGCGTGTGAGCGGCGGGATTTTGACGAGCAGTTCTCGGAATTTCAAAGGGAAACGTTCCGCTCAATGGTGCTTAAAGACCCCGAAAATCCGCTGAAAATTCTTGGATTTATGAACTACTGGGAGCTTTCGGGGTTCGTCTACCTTGAGCATTTCGCGGTCGCACGTGAATTTCGCCGTCACGGAATCGGCGGACAGCTTATGAAGCGACTCCGCGAAACACACGATATTCCCGTGATTCTTGAAGTCGAGCCGCCCGAAACATCCGATTACGCAGTGCGCCGAATTAAATTCTACGAGAATCTCGGATTTTTCGCGAATGATTACGAGTATTACCAACCGCCTTACCGAGCCGATGAAGTACCTGTACGCCTGATCCTGATGTCCGGCGGAAAGCCGCTCTCGCCCGAGGATTTTGTCCGCGTGCGTAATGTGATTTATTCGGACGCGTATGAATCCGATGGCGCGTTTTTGACATCTCTTTAATTTTATTATCTACCGCCTGTTCAATATTCGATAATTTACAACAAAAATCCCCCTCGCTGGGGGGATTCAGGCTGTATATAAACCTGAGGCGGGGAGAACAGCATAAAATCAAGACTTATATTCTGTAAAACAACTTTTTCTACAAGCTAAATCCCCCTCGCCGGAGGGGGATTTTCTCAATTTTTCCTGTAAATTTTCATGTCATAGCTGATCATTATTCCGTCCAAATCGAACAGATATGTTCTGTTGTCCGCAAGAGTAATTCCCACATACCCGCTGTTCGGAGTGATGGATTTTATGTGCGCTAAGTCATCATCACCGATTACTACGCTGCTGTTTCCTTGTGTCCACTCGCCTTTCAGCGCGCTTTTAACGTCCTCGGAGAATGTTCCGCCAAAGCCGCGAAGCTTGGGATATGTACCGATAATTTCTCCATCGCGATTGCCCTCGCAGATGCTCCACCATGTCACCTCGCCGATTGTGAACATCGGAACGGAAAGAACCGTGTCATTGTCCGAAACAGACGCCGCAACCGCGTTACCCTGCTTATCGATATACACATAAACGTACTTGTTTTTCACATCATGGATTTGCGCGCTCATATGCTCCTCAAGCGCGTATTCGCTGCCAAGCAGCCAATGCATGGTCATGCTGAGATTCCAATCGCCGTTCGTGTTCACGCTGAACAGAATCGCCCTGTTTCCGCCGAAATCAATGGAAATATTATTATCGGAGATGAACTCATTGAACGCCTTCAGCGTTTTTTCCGCTATCTCGTCATATTCGGCAACACTCGCTGAAAGCTGATTATAAGCGACTTCAGCCTCCCCGCCCTTTCCGCTTGCGGCATTGTTCAACTTTGGATAAACACCGGCTGCAAACGCACCGATATAGCCAACGCTGTCCTCATCTCCCCACGAAAATTCGGTATCGAGGTAATTAAAGACATCGGGAAGTGCGGGCGGAATCTTTGACTTGTCGTCGGTACGGATTACCGTTACACCGCACAGTCCGTTGTTCTTTTGCCCCTTTTGCAGCGTGATTTCAATATACGCAGACTTCATATCCATTTCGGAAATAATGTCGATTAAATTGTCCGACATAGAGTTATTTTCAATAACCGAGAAATTGCCGTTTTTGTCGAAATACAGCTTGACAATATTGGGAATGGGATTGTACAATGTGATTTCATTGCTGTAAACGCTCGCGGTAAGGAAAATTCTCCGCGCGTAATTATTGGACTCGGCAAGCGTGTCGGCATTAAATCCGGCATAATTCTCCTTAACCAATCTTTCGCGATTAATGATGTTGTAGCGGGATTCAATGATGTCCATAAGCCGTTGGTTGTCAGAGGTTGCGGTATTCACGAATCTGCTTGACTTCCACACAGGAAGATAATGCTCCGTAACGGTGGTGAAAAGTCTGTCCCAATCGGCGGATTCGAGTGACTTCGTGTCCTGCGCGGCTGATATATCTATTTCCGCGGGAGTATAGCCCGAGGTAATTTTCACGTTCGCGGAGAGAGCCGCGTCACCTGAGGAAACGTTCACGGTTATGCCAAGCGAACCACCGTCATCGCGAAGCTCCAACGCGATGGAATCCGGGACTGCTTTTCCGATTCTCAACTCGCCCCCGAGATTCGCGCATGTAAATTTCCCGAGTATCAAATCCTTGCCGAGAAGATTTTTACGTTCAAAATCGGTATAATCCACAACAAATGTACGAGAGCTGCCCGAATTACGCGTGATAACCAATCTTCCGGCAGTATCGGACGCTTTTTCTTGGAGCATTTTCAGCTCACTATCACCCCTTTTCGCGGACATTGAAAATCCGCTTTTAGGGTTGTCCAGCCGAAACAGTTCGGTTTCATCGGTGTCGGTGGTGAGAGTGTAACGGCTTCCGGCTAATGTATTGTCGTTGTTTATGTAATATTTTACGGTAAACACGGCGGACTCGGCGAAATCAACCGTCATCAGTTCTTTGATGGCTTGACCGCGAAGAATCACGGTCATCATTTTGCCGTTGAAGCCGCCTATATCGGGAGAGCCGAACGCAAATTCCGCTTTATCCGATATTTCGGAAAGTGACGGTGAATTATCCACCGATGTCGGATTGTAATCGGTTTCCGTGTACAACGGCTTGATGTCGGGCGCGAGAAAATACAGCCGACCATCGGTCAGAAGCATATCCGCGCGGGCAATCTCCGAGCCGTTTTCGGTGATTTGCGCCATTCCGAGCAAGTCCTCTCCATCAGGCTTTAATCCCAAAACCGCCGTAATGGATTTCAGAGCGGCAAGATTCGCGTTCATCTCCTCATTCTCGGATACGGGCAGATTGGTTTCCAAATTCAGATTCAGTGTCACTCCGTCTGCGGGAACAATGCTCGTAAGCGCTGAATTTCCCGACAGCGCGGCAATTGCCGTGCTGCCAAACGCGTCTCGGCTCATCATCGAGAGAGCGTATTTCTTATCCCCGGAGAACGCGTGAATGAATCCCGCGCGGTTGAACGCATAATTCAGCGCGAAAACCGCTCCGACAATGATTACCGCCGCGCCCGCTCCAATAGAGATGAGCTTCACTTTTCCAAGCTTTTTAGCGGCTTCAAGAATGCGTGTCCAAATGGATTTCGCCAACTCCGGGACGCGTTTCACAAGTCCCTTGATTTTGTCGGACAGCGCGGGAGTTGATTTCTCCTCGATATTTACAATCGAAGGCTCTTCCGGAATTTCAACCACGAATCGCTCATCATTAGGAACGGGCGATTCGGGAATTGCGGGAACATCGGGGATTTCGGGTGTGGTGTGTATCTCCGGCGACTCCGGGATTATCGCCGCCGTTTCGGGAATAAACTCGCCGTCCTTTTCGGATATGTCTATCCGCGCACCGCAGAAATCACAGAATTTCGCGTCCTCGGACAACTCCTTGCCGCATTTGAAACATATCATAAACGTTTTCTCCTTAATCTGAATTGGCAAATTCATCTGCACTCGCTTGCGTTTTGAATTTGCATACGTATCTATCGGCTGTTTTTGATTTTATACTTCATAATACTTCTTAAATTATACCAAAAAAACACAATTTCCGCAATGTGCATATTAACCAATTTCCAACGCTGATTTTTGGTAAAATACAATAATTCGGCAAGTTTCCAAATAATCCTTGACAAAATTCGCGGAAAATGATATAATTTATATATGGAATAAAAATCCCGCGGACTTCCCCGGTTTGGGTTGGAAATCCGCGCAGGAAATGCAATTTGAAAGGAATTACAAATGAAAATTAAAAGTGTAAAAGGAACGCGAGATTATCTGCCCAACGAGGCACAGCTCCGCGATAGGATTCAGCGAACAATTGTAAATATCTACCAAAATAACGGTTATATGCGGATCATGACCCCCGCGATGGAGGACATTGAAAACCTTAACAAGAGCGACGGCGGCGACAATCTTAACCTGATCTTCAAGATACTCAAGCGCGGAGAAAAGCTCGACAAGGCTCTGGAATCCAACGGAGAGCTGTGCGATATGGGTCTGCGGTATGACTTGACTCTCCCGCTGACGCGCTATTTCGCCGCGAATCGGCAGAGCCTGCCCTTCCCTTTTAAGGCTATTCAGACCGACAAGGTTTACCGCGCCGAGAACCCCCAAAAGGGGCGGCTGCGCGAGTTTATGCAGTGCGACATTGACGTTATCGGCGACCCGAACCCAGACTGTGAAACTGAGCTTATCGCCGTGACGGCAAAGGCTCTGCGTGCGCTGGAAATCGGCGATTTCACCGTGCGGATAAACGACCGCGCCGTGCTGAATGCCGCGCTTGCCGGTATGGGCTTCCCCGAAACTGATTTGCAGACCGTCTGCGTCAGCTTCGACAAACTGGACAAAATCGGCGCGGAGGGCGTATGCGCGGAGCTTCGCGAAAAAGGCTTCGCGGATTCCGCCGTGGAAAAACTCGCCGAAACGCTTGGAAACCTCCCGATTACATTGGACAAAATCGGCGAGCTGGTAGGCGAGGAGAAAATCGCAAGTCTGCGGAAAATCATCTCCGACAGCGAGAAAATCGCGGACGGAAAATACGGAATCGAGTTTGACATCTCGCTGGTACGCGGACAAGGGTATTACACGGGAACGGTTTTTGAGGTGCGCAGCGTCAATTTCGGCAGCTCGGTTGCGGGCGGCGGACGCTACGACAAGATGATTGGGAAATTCCTTGGTGAGGACATTCCCGCGTGCGGATTCTCCATCGGATTCGAGCGCATTTTCAGTATCCTTTCGGAGAACGAACGCAAGCTCGATGAAAAGCAGAAAATCGCGATTTTCTGCGAGGACGATTTCACCGAGGTATACACGAAAGCCGAGGAGCTTCGCGCGGAATATGACGTATCGATTTTCCACAAACCGAAAAAGCTCGGTGCGTTCCTCAACCGCTTACAGGCAAGCGGTTTTTCGGGATTCGCGCACGCAGACGGAAATATAAAGATGTTTGAGTAATTGCGGGAGGTGGACGTTATGGCAAATTTGGGCAGGGTTCTGACCTTTGGAAGTCCGAATGTGGCAGCCGGTTTACGCGCATTGGGTGTGGACGCGGAGGAAGTCTCGGAGATTCCGCGTCTGACAACGGAAGTTTCGGCGGTGTTTTTTACGGGAGATTACGCGGTGTCCGATTTGGGCGAACGCGAGGACATATTCGGGAAGATGCGTGTGCAGTGTTCACAGCTCGAAATCCCCATGATTTTCGACCCGAATCTCAACGCGGTTGAGCCTGAAAAACATAATATAATCGAGGGTTTGTCGTTCTCATCGGATATTTTCATTCCGTCAGTCGAAGAGGCAGCGGCATTGTGCCGCTTGGACGATCCCGAGGAAATTGCCCGTCATTATCTGGATTGGGGCACGGGAAAAATCGTTGTGAAGCTGGACAAAAACGGCGCATACTTCCAAAGCGGCAAGGAAAGCGGATATGCGCCGACATTCCGTGCGGACAAGGTTGTGGACACGCACGGCGCAGGAAACGCGTTCGCGGCAGGTCTGATAAGCGGCATTATCGAGGATATTCCGCTGAGTGAGTCGGTTATTCGCGCCAACGCCTGCGGAAGTATCGCCATACAGAGCGAGGGCGACTGCTTTCCGACAATAGAGCAGATACGCGAATATATGTTGGGACATAGATTCGTTGTAGAAGGTTGCAAGGAGTATTGATATGACGCTTTATTTAACCGATTTGGACGGCACGCTGCTGCGCTCGGATAAATCGCTGTCCGAATACACAGTAAACACGCTTAACAGGCTGATTGGCGAGGGAGTGCGGTTCAGCTATGCCACCGCGCGCTCTTATGCCAGTGCCGCGCCGCTTGTGGAGCGGATTAATCTCAACTGTCCCGCCGTTCTCTTTAACGGCGTTTTTGTTGTGGATTCACGGACGGGAAAACATCTGACGGAAAATGTATATTCGGAAAAATGTATGGAGCTTGCGCGGGAATTTTTCACGCGTGAGGAAGTCGCGCCGCTTACATATTCATTCATTGACGGCAAGGAGCGCGTGTCATATCTTAAAAGCCAATTCGCAGCGGTTGAATCATATGTAAACTCACGCCGCGGCGATAAACGTCTGCGCGAGGCGGAGAGCTTCGAGGAACTGTTTGCGGGAGAGATATTCTATTTTACGGTGCTGAATCCGTCAAAAACGGAGCTTATGAACAGTGTTTTCACAGAAGAAAACGGGTTCGCGAAAAATATCCAACGCGACACCTATGACAATTACATATGGTACGAAATTTACGACAAGTCCGCGTCCAAAGCGAATGCCGCAAAACAGGTACAGGAAATTGTCGGAGCGGACAGCTTAATCTGCTTCGGCGACAACATCAACGACATTTCGATGATCAAATCTGCGGATACGGGAATTGCGGTGGAGAACGCGTGCGAGGAACTGAAACACTGCGCGGATTTGATCGTTGAATCCAATGATAACGATGGGGTGGCAAGATTTGTTGAGCGAAACGAGCGCAAATGAACGTTTTGCGGAAGCGGTTGAACGTGCGCAGTCCCGCGAACGCGGAATGCACGGCTCCGTTGGTACTCAGAACGAAAAACTGATTCACGCGGCACTGAAAAACTATTACGCGCCCTATGCGGACGAGCAGGAAATTAAAATCGGCAGCTTTTTCGCGGACGCGGTAAGCGAGGACGGAATTTTTGAGATTCAGACAAAATCGCTTTACAGGCTGATTCCAAAGCTGCGGACATTCCTGGAGTTTTCACGCGTAAACGTTGTACACCCCGTAATTTCCGAATCACGGACATTGTTCATCAACTCGGACAGCAGCGAGGTCGTTTCACTATCCAATCCGCGCAAAACACGCTCTTGGCTTGATGTATTTGAGGAACTGTACTCGCTCAGGGAGCTGCTCCAAAATGAAAACCTCACGATCATCATCACAAAATTAAAGATTGAAAAGCGCGTATACTTCAAAGGTGAAAAAATCCCCGATTTGCGGAGTAAATCCGCGCGAAAAAAGTGCGTAATCGAAAAGTATCCGTTAGAACTTGTTGATGAAATCCGACTGGAAAATCCTCGGGATTATCAGCGTTTTCTGCCCGATAATCTCCCAGAATGCTTTACCAAAGCGGAGCTTTCCAAGGCGGCAAAAGAAGCCAAAAGCTCGCTGCGGACGGAAGTCTTGCGGAGCGTGGGAATAATCGAGAAGGTCGGAAAAAAGAGCAACAGCTTCGTTTACAAAAGGAGTCAAAATGGTTAAATTCATCGCTGAAAGGGCGAATCGCGATATTGGCGCGGGTGTGCGCAAAGAGCTGATTTCACTGTTGGAGAGCGGCAAATCTCACCACGGCATTGTCTACATCGTCCCCGAACAGTTTGAGTATGAAACAGAACACGCGGTGTATCGGATTCTTGAGAGCAAGGGCTTACTCGCGCGGCTGGAGGATATTAAAATCACAACGTTTTCGAGACTTTCGGACGAAATTCTGAGGCTCAGCGGCGATATGCGCCCTCTCGCGGATGACATTGTGAAGAACGTGATTATGCACAAGACCCTTTCGGAGTGGAGCGGAGAACTTTCCGCGCTGGCGGGAATCTCCGCGCGGCAAGGATTCAGCGAGAAGATGGTGCAAACCATCTCCACACTGAAAACTGCGGGAATTTCCGCGCGGGATCTTGAGCTTTCTATCGCCGAATCCGACAATGAAAAAATCCCGGAAAATTCGCCCCTCGCGAAGAAACTCAAAGATACGTGTATGTTATACACGGAATATGAAGTAAAATTAGCCGATTACATCGACAAACCCGATGTGATCACGCTGGCGGCGGATTATATCGCTCGGCACACTGACAACCCCCTTTCCGGCGCGGATATTTTCGTTGACTGCTTCAACGATTTTACGAGCGGACAGATGCGCTTTCTGTGTGAGCTTATCGAAAAATCGGCGAATATAACGTTTGGCTTTGTAGCGGATTATGACAGTGAACGCGAGGTATTCGCAACGGCGAAGTCCAACATAAATCTGCTAAATAAAAAGGCTACCGATGAGGGAATTCCCGTGGAGTTTTCGCATTCCGCGACCGAAAAAACCGCAGACGATTCACCGTTGTGCGAGCTTGCAAGGAATCTGTTTCAAGGCGGAAAATCCGACATTCCCGCTGCGGATTCCGTTGAGGTCATCAATGCGGCGAATGTATATTCCGAGTTGGATTTCGTCTGCGCGAAAATCAAGCAGCTCACCGCCCAAAAAGGATTGCGTTACCGCGAAATCGCCGTGCTTTGCCCAAATATCGGCGCATACGCGAAATATGTCGAGGCAGCGTTCAAGAAATACGAAATTCCGATGTTCTGCGATATGGGCGAATCCATTTTATATCAGCCATTGGTGAATGCCGTAATCTCACTGCTGAACACGCTTCGCAGCTTCTCGCTCGACAGTGTGATGAGCTGCGTAAAAACAGGATTTTACAGTAAATTTGACGAGGAAAAAGGCGAGCGCGTTGGGCTTTCCACTGCGGAAATCAACACGTTTGAAAGCTATGTTTACGAGTGGTCGTTGGGAACGAATCATCTCAAAAAGCCGTTTACGTTTAAGAATCCGCACTGCGTAAAGACTAACAAGCCGGATTATGACGCAGAAGCTGCCGAAAAAATCCGCGCGGACGTTGTTGAGCCGATTCTGAAACTCCAAAAGAAAATCCGCACGAAAAAGGACGGTATCACCGGCGCGGAGTTCACGGAGCTGCTGTACAGATTCATCGCGGACGAGATGGGAATCGGGCGGGTAATGCTGTCGAAAACTCTCGACCGTGACGGGAATCCCGCGCCCGAAAGAGTAGCGTTGTTCCAACGATTATGGGACACGCTTGTCGGAATCTTCAACACGCTGCATTCCGAGCTTGCGGATGAAAAGGTAACGGCGGAAGAGTATTATTCCGTTTTCCGTGATATATGCGCAGGAACGGCGCTCGCCTCCCCGCCGCAATATGTGGACTGCGTGTTGGTCGGCGATATTGACCGCACCCGCGCCGACAACATCAGAGCGGCGTTTATCGTGGGAGCAAGCTATGAAGCGTTCCCAACGCCCGCGCCGCAAAGCGGAATCTTCTCGGAGCACGAAACCGAAATTCTTCGGGAAAGCCTTGCGCAATCCGATAATAATTCACGGAATTTCGGACTGAAATCCGCGAGAGAACAGTACCAATTGGCACTGTACCGCGCTTACAGAGCCATAACGCTGCCCACGGAATATCTGTGCGTTTCTTATCCGGAAAATGCCGCGAACGGCGAAAAGCAGCGCCGCTCGGACGTTATAGTCGAGATTCTGCGGATTTTCCCGGAGTTGAAGTCCGCGCACGCCTCCGATTTCGGCGCGGAATTTTACTGCAGCTCACTCGGCGCGGCGAAACAGCGATTCGCGTTCGGACTTAACAGCGCAAACCGCGAAACGGAGCTTGTTCGTCGTGCTTTGAATATCAACGGCTTTGAGGACTTCACCGAACAGCTTGAATCCATAAAATCCGAACGCGCAAACGAGCTTGACGCTTCCGCGCACAAAATTTCGGAACACCTTGCAAGTCGTCTGTTCTCCAAAGTTATGGGGGCAACAGCCGTGGAGGACCTCGAAAAGTGCAAGTTTATGTATTTCTGCAAGTACGGTTTGGGGATTTCGGAACGTGATCAGCGTGCCTTTACGTTCATTCGACGCGGTGACGCTATTCACTTTGTCCTGGAGCACGTTCTCGGCGAATTTTCGGGAAATATCGATTCGTTATTTGCTCTTTCGCGCGGAGAGCTTTACCGTCTTTCGGCGAAATATCTTGAACAATACTGCCGCGAGGAAACCAACAACGAATTTGAGGAAGATATGCGCACGGGATTTTTGTTCCGCAATATCGCAAACTCGGCAACAGATGTGTTGATTACCGTTCAGGCGGAATTTTACGCGCGGAAGTATCGTCCGCAATTTTTCGAGTTGGACATCAAAGAGACGGGCGAGAAACACTTCGCGGAGGAGGATTTTTCACAAGCCGCTCCCCCGCCGCCCGCAGAGCTGTATTCCGAATCCGAAACGGCGGAGGTTGAATCCGCAGCGACAGAGCGCAAGGATTCCGACAGATACATTCTTACCAAGCCGCTTGAAATCAAGCTCCACGATAATTTAAGTGTATTTGTCCGCGGTAGGATCGACCGCGTGGACGCGCTTTCCGCGTGTGACGAAAACGGCTGTGAAACGGTTTACTTGCGAACTGTGGATTACAAAAGCTCGGCAAAAAGCTTTGATCTCAATCTCGCGCTGCACGGAATCAATATTCAGATGCTGCTGTATCTGTTCGCGCTGATTGACGCGAACCGCGACAACCCAACGAAAATCCGTGCGGGCGGAGTGTGCTACGTTCCGTCAAAAAGCAGCGGCGCGGTTGACAGCGAAATGTCCCCGTATACCCTGCTTGCGCTGAATCATCGTGAGGACGGATTGATCGTTCACTCAAAGCCGGTTGACGATGATTGGGAAGCGTTTAAGGAATTTACGCTCAATAAAATAAAAGCGGAAAGCGGCGAGGAAGCTCCCGAATCCATAATGAAAGCGTTTGAATACGCGCCCGAATCGGAGATTGACGAGGAGAAATTCGAGCAGCTCCGCGAGGATATTATCAGCGTGATCCGCGATAATTTCTCGGAGGTTTTCGGCGGTGATATAGGGGCGATTCCCACGGTTTATTCCGAGAGCCGCGTGAAGCTCAACGGTAAAAAGGAAACCGGAGAGAAAAATCCGTGCAATTACTGTATTTACAAGTCCGTTTGCAAAAACCGCGGCGAGAATGTCAACAAAATCGAAAAACCGAAGGATATACAGAATAATCCGTATATGAACAAGGAGGACGGCGAAAATGGCTGAACAACTTAACGAAATGCAGCAAGCGGCTGTCGATTTTTCGCATAACGAATCTGCGGTGGTTACAGCGGCGGCGGGCAGCGGCAAAACCACGCTGTTGGTTCAGCGGGTTATCAGGCTGCTTAGCGACCCTGCCCTAGGAATTAAAGCGGACACAATGGCGATTATGACCTTTACGCGGAACGCCACAAACAGTCTGCGTGCCAAATTGGATGCCGCCCTTAATAAGCGTCTGGACGAGCTTTCCGATAATCCCGACTCTCAATCAGAGCGTGATTGGCTCTCCGCGCAGATTTTCGCCTTACGTCAGGCTTACATCAGCACGATTGACGCGTTCTGCCGGAAAATCATCAGAGAAAATCCCGAGAGCTTCGATTTGCCGATCAATTTCACCATCGCGGACGCTCCGAAAAAAACCTCAATGCGGATTGCGGCAATTAACGCGGCAATGCAGGATTTTTACAACGACAACGCGGATAATCCGTTTACGAAGGAACAGCGCGAAACGTTGTTCTTTACGTTCAATTTTGAAAATGACGAGGACTTGCGTACAGCTATAATCTCAACCGCCGAAGCGCTCTCCTCTTATGCGGACGCGGAAAAATGGCTTGACGGCGCGGTAAACACCTATAAGGACATTTCGAGTCTTGAAAAGCAACATCTGAGCGTTTACATCGAGGCAATCGGATTTTACACACGAAAAATGAAATACCATACCGATGTGTATGAAGTCATCATCGAGAAATTGGAAGATTTTGTACGCGAGACAGAAGCAAACGGAAAACCGGATAAACCCTTGGAAACCCTTAAAACAGAAGTAATTCCCTATATACGGGATTATGCCGAATATGACAAGCGGAGGTTGGAGCTGGTTACGGAGAAATATTCTGAACTTAAACAAAATCCAATGATCGACGCGCTGACGGATTTGGTTGTTTCTCTGCGAGATTTTGAGGCTCCCCCCGAAGAGGTCAGCATGAGAAAGGGCAAGAATAATCCGTATAAATCCGTGTTCTCATCAACCAAAAAAGGCTTTAATGAAACAGTAAACGGAATTTTGAATATGGCTGTTGACGGAGAGTTTGAAAGAAACTCCTTTGAAGAACAGAAAACCGCCGTAAACGCATTTGTCAAGCTGCTTCGGCTGTATCGCGGATATTATGCGGAAATCAAGAAATCAAACGGGAGCATCGACTTTTCGGACTGCGAGCTTATGCTGCTTGAAAAGCTGAACAACGAGGAATTTCGCAAGCAGATTGCCGGACGGTTTTCGTGTGTGATCGTGGACGAGTTTCAGGATTCCAATGATATTCAAGCGGAGATTTTCCGCAAAATCGGCGAGGGAAAGCTGTTCTATGTGGGCGATGTAAAGCAATCCATTTACGCCTTTCGCGGCGCGAATCCCGAGATTATGGCGCGGCTGTGCGGCGGCGCGGACGGATTCACCCCCCTGCCGCTCAATAAGAATTACCGTTCGAGAAAATCGGTGATCGACATAGTAAACTGCGCGTTCTCGGGGCTGATGACTCCCGAATACGGCGGTGTGGAATACGCGGATGATACCAACAGGTTGGCTCTGGGCGCGGATTTCCCCGATGAGGGTTCTCCGAAATACAACAACGAAATCCACATTCTGAGTTATAGGGACAATAATGACGGTATGGCTCAGGCGCGGTTCGTGGCGCGGCGCATCAAGGAGCTTCACGATGACCCGGATTTTCTCGTAACAAAAAGGAACAAGCAAGGGGATAATGAGCTTGTTCGTCCGACCTACTCCGATTTCATCATTCTTATGCGTACCGGAACGCATTTTGAAAGTTACCGCAAAGCGCTGCGGGAATTGGGAATCGGAGCCGCTGTTCCCAAAGGAAAAAATCTTCTCGAAGCGGAGGAGATTCGTCTTGTGTTGAGCTTTCTGCGCGTGGTGGATAATCCTATGCGCAACGAGGAGCTTCTCTCTGTTATGATGTCGCCGATTTTCCGCTTTACTCCCGAGGAAATGGGCGAAATCCGACTGGGAACTTTGGGACTTCCCGAGGATATTCCCGATAATACTTTGAACAAAATCTCCGCCGCAATGAAAAAATATTCGCTGTACCGCTGCGCTCAGCTATGTGCCGAGCCGCTGGAAATCGGGAAATACATTGAGGGCAAGGACGCAGTAATCGAGCGCGAAAAATCCCCTAAGCTGATACGCTTTCTCGAAAAGATTCGCGGATTTAGGGATTTGAAAAGCGCGTCCTCCGTATATCGGCTGATTCGGCAAATCTACGAAGAAACCGACCTGATTTACGTTGTCGCGGCTTACGAGGACAACGCGGCGCGAGTGGCGAATATTCGCCAACTGCTTGAAATCGCGGCGGATTTTGAGGAGCGTGACGGCGGCGGATTAAGCGATTTTCTGCGATTTCTGGAGCGCGCCTCGGAGAGCCTTTCGGGCGGCACTGTCGAGGAAGCGTCACGCCCCGAGGACCAATCCGATTCCGTTGCGATTATGACCTTTCACGGCAGCAAAGGGCTAGAAGCTCCCGTATGCATACTCGCGGAGCTGCAATCCCAGCTTAACGACAAGGATTTCTCCAAGACGCTGCTGATGAACCGCGACAATTATATGGCACTGAAATACACCGATATTAAAAAGCGTGTTAAGCGCGATACAATGGCATATAATGCACTGAAGCACATAATCCGTAAAAAACAGTGCGGAGAGGAGCTGCGGCTTTTATATGTGGCAATGACGCGCGCGCAGGAAAAGCTGATTATGGTGGGGAAAATCGGAAAATCCGATTTAAACGCCGAACCCGATGGCATTGAGCCGTTCCCCGAAGGAAATTTCTTGGGAAGTATTCCGTTTAAGTGGGTGCTGCTTCAGCTTATGTGCTGCTATGACGAGGACTCCGACAGCTTTAACGACTTCCCGTGTGAGTTGAGCTTTGATGAAATTCAGAATGTTCCGCCCGAAAAACTTGCCGCCGAAGCTGAGGAATTTGACATATCCGATGAGGAGGTGGAGCGGCTTTGCGCTGTTATCAACCGCAATTACGAATTTGACGCGGATACACGGCAGCAATCCAAGCTGACAGTAACTCAGCTCGCCCATATGGACGACAAAGCACCCGTGATTCTCACAACTCCGTCCTTTATAGAGCGCAGCCCCACAGGCGCTGAACGCGGAAACGCCTATCACCACTGCATGGAGTTTTTCCCCATTGAGAAGATTCACGGCGCAGATCCCGCTGATTACACGCAAATCGTTGAAACCGCGCTGGACGAAATGACTGAAAAACGATTGATTTCCCAACGTGAGCGCGATATTGTCAATATTGATAATATCGTGATGTTCTTTACGGGCGAACTGGGGCAGCGTATGCTGAAAAGCAAGTGCGTTCGGCGAGAAGAGCCGTTCTATGCCGAAATAGGCGGAAACGCTCTTAATCTGGATTATGACGGCGATTTGTCAATTCAAGGGCGAATCGATATGTATTTTATTGAAGACGGCGAGCTGGTGATTGTGGACTACAAGAGTGACAGCGTGACAAACCTCGAAAAAGAAAAAGAAAACTATGCGCATCAGGTAACGATTTACGGGCAGGTGCTCCCGAAACTCAAGGGAATGCCGGTTCGGGCAATCTATCTGTACGCGTTTACGAACGGAAAGGCAATAGAAATTCAATGAAGATAAAACCAATCAGCATTTTAACGGCGATTATCACGGGGATTGCACTGACATTCAGCGCAGTGGAAGCCCAAGCCGACATATCGGAAAGCGCGGGATTCGCGGTTGAATCCGAGCGTGCATTCTCCGTACTCGCGCCGTATGACAAGAACTATGTGCAGATTTCGTGGAACACCTCCGAACGCGAAAACTGCGGTGTTCCAATCGTGGACGGAGAGAGCGTTCTGCTGCCATCGGGGCACACCATCACGCGGCTGTCCGAGAAGAACGGCGAGGTGTTGGGCACTGCGGAGTTTACCGAAAAGGTATCCGAAAACTGCAAGGGCGCAATCATCGGCAAGACGATCGTACAGCCCACGCGAACCTCGATTTTTACGGTGGATTCCGAAACGATGAGTGTAAAAAACTCACGGAAATTCGGCGAGATAACTACCGATGTTGGAGTTCTCGATAATCACGTGTATTTCGGTGTGAAAACCGACAGCGCATACAAATTCATCTGCGCGGAGTTGGATTCCCTTGATACGGTGTGGGAATACGATTCGGAAAAGCCCGTAACCTCCCCTGCCCTGTTGAACGGACAAGTGATTTTCGGCGCGGGGAAAAATCTCGTTTCAGCTACGGAATCCGCGCGAGTGGAGAATCCCGTTGGCGCGGAAATTACCCACGTTTTCGCGGGGAAATACGCGGTGTTTATGAGCTGCGCGGACGGGAATCTCCGTAAGCTGCGGATCGCCGAGGACGGCAAAACAGAGCCGGACAGCCTGATGGAATGCAAACTCGGCGGAGAGCTTTCCGCGCCCGCGGAGTACGAAAACCGCGTCTATGTCGGCTCATCCGAGGGTTTTTTCGTACTGGACGGGCTGAATATGGAGGTGGCGAAAGAGTTCCCAGAAATGAAAAATTCCTCCGCTCCCGTGATTTGCTATGGCGGCGGACAGCGCGCCTATACAGCCGCTCCTCACGCTGATCCGAACGGCAACAGATGGTATCTCTACGCGGTTCTTGACAATGATGACGGAATCTCCGCCGGCGAGATCGCTAAAATAATCGACTTCACGAACGGCAAAACCGCCGTATCCGAGCGCGGCGTGATGTATTTCCGTGACGCGAGCGGACAGCTCTGGGCAATCGCAGTCAGTGAAACCAACGTCCTTATGATTATCATCAAGATCGTTCTGACTTTGGCAATTATCGTAATGGCTTTGATAATCATCAGAGCGTGGGTAAAACGTCACACCGCCAAGCAGCCTCCTCAATATTAATTCATAAAATTTATACAAGATAAATCCCCCGAAGATAATTCGGGGGATCGTTTCATTTATGATACTTGCTGTTATTGATTATCGAAAACGCTCTGTACACCTGTTCAAAAAGAATCACTCTTGCCAGACTGTGCGGGAATGTCATCTCGGACATCGACATACGCATTTGGCATTTTTCCTTCAAACTCTCCGCAAGCCCGAAAGAGCTGCCCACTATGAAATTTACGGTGGATATTCCATCATTTCCGAGGTTTTGAATCTTCTCGGCAAGCCGCTCACTTGAAAGATGTTTGCCCTCAACACACAGCGCGATATTAAAGCCGCTCCCCGTGCAGGCGAGAATATCCTTTGCCTCACGCTCCAACGCTGCGGAAATCTGCGCCATGCTCGGATTCTGCGGTAGGGGCTGCGGCTCCGGCTCACGCACCGTAACACGAGCGAAAGCGGAAAGCCGTTTTTGATATTCCGCGCAAGCCTCTCGGAAGTAACTCTCCTTGAGCTTGCCCATCGCGATAAAATTGATGTTCATCATTTTCTGTTATTACGAGAATTTCTGCCGTTCCGCGGAGGTGTCATACGGATTTTGCGGCGGCGGTTCATCTCGGCGGCACGCTGCTTGCGGTGCTTGTTGATTGTCACAATAACAATCAGCGCGACGATCAGCAGTACCAAAGCAACAAACGCGGCAATCGTCACCGGGGACTTCAGGAAGTTTTCGAGCTTTTCCTTGTAGTCCGCTATCTTATCAAGCTCAATGGCGGTTTCTGTCACCAACGGAATCGCGGTGAGCTTTTCACCGTTCAAACGCAGCTCTACCTCTCCCATCTCCATATCCTTTTCCACGGGCGCGGTAAGCGGCTGAACATCGGGCTTGATCAACTGAATTGCACTCTTGTCAAGGCTCTTGGGCATCAGCGTGAAATAATCCTCTGTGGTTACCAGACCGACAACCTCAGCCTCCTTGCCCTTAATCACATCAACCTGCATAATCTGTTGGTTCTTATCGACAACCTTTGAGTACTCAAATTCCCCAAATGCCCAGTTGTAGAGATTTATGTGGTCTGAATAGCTGAACACCTTTTCCGGACTGGTTCCATCGGGATTATAGTATGGTGCGCTGAGAGTTACACACAGGTATCTGTATCCGTTCTGCTCGGCAACAGTAACCAACGAGCGTGAACCGAGCACGGGGTTTTCTGTGTCCCAGCCGTCTCCCTTTTTGAGGTAATACTCGTAGATACTGCCAGTTTTAACGCCCGTGCAGCCCTCAAAATAATATTCGCTGGATTCACTCATCATCGCGTTGGTTTGATAGAGCGTATAACCGCCGGGGTTGTGCTCATTAGCGGGCATTTTGTATTCATAAGTATTGCAAATCTTGTTGAATCCCTCATAGTTGTCCATCGCATAACGCGTAATTTTGTACATATCCCGCGCGGAGGTGTAGTTGTTTTCGTTCCATAAACCGTGAGTGTTCGCGAAATGAGTGTTCTCACAGCCGATTTTCTTGGCGGTCTCGTTCATCAGATTGATAAACGTGGGAATATCCCCGCAGACATTGTAAGCGATGATGTTCCCCGCCTCACACGCAGAAGCCACCATAAGCGCGTAAAGGCAATCCATATACGTAAGATTGTCCTGATACGGATCGATTCCGCCCGTAGAAGCGTCATAGTAGTTCGGGTCTCCGCCCCACTGGAACTCATTAAAGCAGTCATACGGACATTCGAGCTTTTTGTTGAAGTCCTTGATGTTCTCAAACGCAACAAGCGCGGTCATAATCTTGGTAACAGACGCGGGATACAGACGCTTGTCGGGATTTTTCTCCGCAACGACAATATCCGTGTCGAGATTCACCATATAAACGCCCTCGCTGTGAAGCTCGAAAGACGGATTAAATGCGGCATTTGCCGTCAAATTTGTGGCAATTGTGGAAAATAACAGAATTATTCCACAAAATATGGGTAAAATTTTTCGTTTTAACATATAGACAAATTCACCTTTTTCGGTTATTATAGTATTAGGGGGTTGCCCTATATAATTATAACAGTTTTATCCTAAAAAGTAAAGAGCTTTTATGAAATTGTAAGAATTTTGTAAGATTTTTAAGGAGATAATCAATGATATACATAACGGGAGATACTCACGCGGATTTTTCGCGGTTTAAGAATCCGATGTTGCGAAAGCTCAAAAAGCAGGACGCGCTGATTATCTGCGGGGATTTCGGATTTATCTGGGACGGTAGTCCCAAGGAGCAAAAGCTCCTTAAGAAAATCGGAAAGCTGCCGTATAACGTACTGTTCGTGGAGGGTACACACGAAAACTACGACCTGTTGGAGCAATACGAAATAACCGAGTGGTGCGGCGGAAAAACGCGCCTGATAAGCGGTCGGCTGCGGCAGCTTATGCGCGGACAGTTGTATGAGATCGCCGAGAAAACAGTTTTCGCATTCGGCGGCGGACAAACGGATGACATCTACGAGCTTACCGAGGGTTCAAACTGGTGGCAGCGTGAGATCCCGTCCGATGAGGAGCTTGCCGAAGGTATGGAGAATCTCGACCACGCGGGCAATTCGGTGGACTTTATTGTGACCTACGAGCCGCCCTCGCGTATGCAGGAATTTCTTACTGGCGGAGGAGAACCGAATCACATCAATACATACCTTAATGAAATCTATGACAAAACGGATTTCAAGGGGTGGTTCTTCGGGAAGCTGCACCTAAACAAGCTGATCCCCCCGAAATATTATGCGGTCTACGACGGCATTATCGCCGCCGATACAACCAAAATAAACAAGAAAAAGCAATCTAAAAAGCCGACTGAATCTAAGGAGGAAAATTAAATGGCAGACATCACTTTTGAGATTACCAAAGAGCTTGGGGTTATCTCCGAGAACGCTAAGGGCTGGACGCGCGAGCTGAATATGGTAAGCTGGAACGGTCACGATGCGAAGTACGATATACGCGACTGGAGCCCCGACCACACCCGTATGAGTAAGGGCGTTTCCCTCACCGAAGAGGAGATGGAAAAACTCGTGGAGCTTTTCAACACCCGAAATGACGAGGATTCGTTTGAATAATGTGAACCCCCTCCAAATCGGAGGGGGTGCGTTTTATTTCACCGACTTTTTCATCTCGCGAAACTCATTTGCGGTTTCTTTTGGAATCAAATCCTTAAACTTGGTAAAGAACTCATCAACCGTGTCATATTGTTTCGCCGTAAATTTATTGGATATGAGTACTTTTATAAACATTTCAGCCGATTCCGCAGGATTCTCTTCCAGCTTCGGCTCAGTGAATGCCCGCAGCTTTTTCATAGACTGAACAAGATAAACCCACACCGCGTCCAATACATCGGGCTGGAATCCGTTGTCGATCAGCACGTCCGCCAGATTCGCGTTAATCTTGGTCTTGGTTTTCAGGTGACTTTCCGAGAATTTACACCCCGAAAAGCAGTCAAGAAGTTTACAATCCTTATAGCACCAAGAATCCTCGTGTTCGCCGATTGCTTTAAGGCTTTTCGGGAACGTCAGCGTTACGTTCCGGCAGTCGGCGCACGCATACGGTCCGATTTCCTTTACGCCGTCGGGAATCGTGTACTCGGTTCTGCCGCTTGTGGGAAGATAAATCAGCGTCTTTTTGTCGGCGGAGAAAAGCACTCCGTCCACCGAACAAAAGCACGGATTGCCCTCGGCAACATCGATGCGCTTCAGCGATTTGCAGCCCATAAACACCGCTTCATCAATACTCTCCACGTCCTCGTGAATGATTATGCTTTCAAGCGAGGAGCAATCCTTAAAGAGCCATCTGCCGATTTCGGTTACACCGTTTGGAATATTTACGCTTTTAAGCGAGGAACAGCCGTGGAACGCGTAGTCGTTGATTACCGTTACGCTGTCGGGAATTACAATACTCGTAACCACCCTGCAGAGTTCAAAAGCATTCTTTCCGATTTCAATTACACCATCGGGAATAATGTACTCGCCCTTTCTTCCGCCTGGGTAATACATAACCGTTTCTTCATCATCGCAGAAAAGAACGCCGTCCTTTGAGCTGTAAACGGGATTTTCCGCGTCAACATTTATTTCCACAAGCGAGGAGCAATTCTGGAAAACCGATTCGCCGATATCATCCACGCTCTTGGGGATTGTTATGCTCTTAAGCGAGGAGCAATCCTCAAAAACACTATCTTCAATCTCGGTTATATTGTTGGAAATCGTTACGCTTTCCAGCGCGGTGCAGCCCTTGAAAAGTTCGTAGCTCAGCTTGGTCAATTTTGCGCTGATAACCGCCGATTTCAGCGAGGTGCAGTTCTCAAACACGTTATCACCGATTGTCTTTACGCTGTCGGGAATGACTACGCTTGTAATGGTTTCGCAGTCCCGAAACGCTTCTTCTTCGATTTTAATCACATCATCGGGAATCGTAATATCTCCGCCCGCGCCGTTATAATCCACCAAAGTGTGATTAAGTACAGTAAAATCGTTATTATTCATGATTCACAAAGCCCTCCATTTGATGATATATTCATTATAACACCTAATCTTGGAAATTTCAATATATGTTGTGGATTTTTGTGTATATTCAACAAAATCCTGTCTTAAATTTGTTCACATTGCACAGCGTTTCTTCAGTCGACTCAAGTCGCCGGCGTTTTATCGGGGGACAACCCTTCGGGGGCGGGCTAAGTCTTGGACAACGCATACTGCGCCTGCGGCGCAGAGCGTTGTTGCCTGTCGTCCTCTGTTGGCGGCATCCGTGCCGCCTTTTGGGACGACAGCACAAACATCCTGTTTGTGCCAAGCCTTTGCATTTTTCGCTG
>JAAVIC010000007.1 GCA_014799385.1 Oscillospiraceae bacterium | reverse complement strand
CAGACAAAACGCACCGCGACCGCGATAACGGCGGCGCATATCGTGAAAATCATGTCGCCGCTTTCTACCGATTCTTCCGCGAGTTTTCCAAGCAGATTCGCTATCGAAAAGATCATCACAATATTAAAGATCATGCTGAGCCACTGCACGATAACGTTACCGGCAATGTATTTTTTCGATCTACCGATCGTTGAGATCAAGCGTTTGTTTATCATCATAAGGTGCCAAACCTCCATTGATTAGCCTATACTAACTGCGTGGCATTAATAAAGTTAGCAAACGCTAACTTTATTAAGTATAGCATATTTTTTCCGATTTGTCAAGACATTTTCCCATATTTTCTTAAAGAGTATTGACAATGTTTGAAATATATGCTACAATATAATAAATGAGTTACCGGGAAATTCCTGTCCGGACGCCTCGACTGAGAAGTTGAGTTTTTTGGTTCTCTTTTTATGAGCCGAAAAATCTTTTTGTCAAATGCGCATAACACCAATCCCTACTTTATGCCATAAATGAAAATAATCCAATCACAAAAACGGAGGTATCCCGTGTCAAAACAAAGCAAGAATCCAAAAGGGATTCATGATGGACATAGAAGGCGAATAATCAAGAAATACCGCGCTGTTGGGATAGAGGGTCTTAAGGAGAACGAGCGTATGGAAATACTGCTGTTCCCGATGATACCGCGCGGTGATACGGCGCTCATTTCGCAGCGTTGCATCGAGCGATTCGGCTCAGTCATTGGCGTGGTTGATACGGATTATCAAGATATTGTCGAGACGGTAGACATCGGCGATGGACTGGCAGCAGAGCTTCGCTTGTTGGGCGAGATACACAAGATAGTGCGTGAAGACAGGTGGATTCGCCGCCTTGGCGAACCGACCGTCCTCAAAAATAACACTCTGTTTTGTAGAGAATGGATTTTTAAGTGAATTAATTCGCGGAATGAAGAATCTATGCTGCGTAATTATTTGAGGAGGAACTATGAAAGCGTTAATTTCCGGACTTTTGAATATCGAAACCACGATAAAAATCCGTGAATTTCCGATTGAGTACGCGCCGATCGATTTCCCGTTTTTCGGGATAAAGTCGGGTGTTTCGGGAGTTGCGTTCAATATTGCGAGAGCCTTGCGGATGTTGGATAACGATGTGAAAATCTCGTCCTTTGTCGGCGGGGATTTCGAGGGCAAGCGCGTTATGGAGACGCTTGCCGCAGATAAGATAGACGCGGGACTGATCCACGCCGAGCTTCGTGAAACGCCTGTTTCCGCAGTGCTGTATGATGACAGCGGCAGGCGGCGCATCTACTGCGACCTCAAGGACATTCAGGAGCAGACCACGGAGCTTTCCAGAATCGCGGACGCGGTTGCCGAGTGTGATGTGGCGATTTTGTGCAACATCAATTTCAACCGCAGTCTGCTGCGTGAGGTGAAAAATCTCGGAAAGCCGATTGCCACCGATGTCCACGTGCTGGGGAGCATCAACGATGAGTTCAACCGAGATTTTATGGAGTGCGCGGATATTCTGTTCCTCAGCGATGAGAATCTGCCGTGCGGGGCGGAGGAGTTTCTCTTGCGGCTAAAGGACGCGTATCCGCCGAAAATCATTGTAATCGGGCGCGGCGATAAGGGCGCGATGATGTATGAGCGTGAATCCGACAGAGTGTACAGGCTGAATGTTGTGAATATCGGCGGCGTGGTGAACACGGTCGGTGCGGGTGACGCGCTGTTCTCGGCATTTTTGAGCTTCTATTTCGGGGGATTTTCGGCAGTGGAATCTCTATGCCGCGCGGAGATTTTCGCGGCTCTGAAAATCCGTCACAACGGCGCGTCGATAGGATTTCCGAGCGTTGCCGAGGTGGAGAAAATCTACGCCGATATTGGAAAAACAATTGTTTGCACATAAAAAAACCGGGGCGAAAACGCTCCGGTTTTTATTTTCAGTTCCCAATATTACGTTGACTTTTATCAAACGCATATCGCTGAGGACATTGCGTTCGCTTTTATCATAACTTGACTCTGATTGCCAGCATTTCGTCTTCGATACGGGCGGTAATTTGCCCGCCCGACTGTTCGGTGAGGAGCTTCGCGATTGACAGCCCCAGTCCAGTGGATTGGCTTCCGTCATTGACTGTATAGAATCGGTCGAACAGCTTTTCCACGGAGATTAGCCCAAGATTGTCCGCAGAGTTCTTAAATTCGATTTCGCAGTCCTCGTTCAGTGAGATAATCAGATTTCCGTTTGAGTATTTCAACGCGTTTCCGATGATGTTCGAGAATATCCGCAGCAGCGCGGATTTGTCCGCGATTCGGATTATACGCTGTTCGCAGATGTTGATTTCGGGGATTATTCCGCGCTCGGAAATCGCGCCGTAGAATGACGCAGCGCTCTCCTCAAGCAAATCGTTCACGCAAACTTGTGACAGATTCGGTTTGCTTGCCGAAGCCGCAACGGAGTAGCGGAACAGCTCCTCGGTTAGGGTTTTCATCGCGTCAGCGCGGTTGCGTATCTGCGTTGTGTACTGCCGCGCGGATTCAGGCAGCTCCGTTCTGTCCAACAGGTCGAGGTATCCGCACATTGCCGTCAGCGGAGTGCGCAAGTCGTGGGAGATGTTGGTGATGGCGGTTTTCAGTTCCGCGTCACCGTTGGCACAGCGGCGCTGCTCATTGCGGAGCGCGGAGAGTTCGCGGTTCAGGTCGGCGGCAAGTTTTCGCACATCGCGGTCGGCGGAGGAAATGTCAATCAGCGTGTTGGTGTCGGTGGAGAGCTTTTCTTTCAGCTTTTCGGAGATTTCGCGCATAGATTTCTTCATAAGATACACCTTCACCGTAAGCGTAATAACCGCCGCGCCGAACACAATACTCAAAAAAATCCATATGCCGTTCACACCGATTCCTCCTTTACTTGCTTATGTTTTTGTGTTCCTCTCCGCGCAAGCGGGGAGAAACACAAGTTTATATATTTACTTCAAATCCTTTCTGCGGAAAATCAGCATACCCGCCGCAGTTGTCACCGCTATAACGCCGAGGGAATAAAGCGGATACAATTTTTCGTTGTGCGTGTGGCTGCTTTGCAACGTCAACATTTGCCCGCCGGGTAGTACATCAATAACAGTATTCATAATGTTTCGTTTCATGCCGGTGACGTACATCGGATTCGGAACGAGATTGTAAGCCGCTCCGTCCTCTGTCGTTTCCGTTTCCGTAACATATGCCGCCACAAACGGAGGCATTCCGTCTGCTTCCAGGTCTTCTCTTGCTATTATTTGACTTTCCGGAATATATTCGGGCTGCGAAAGAAACTGCAGTAAAGACATCGAACCCAAAAGCAATACGAACGTCAGCACCAAAGTAAAAGTAGTTGTCAGTGATTTTGATGTGATTGACATTCCGAGCAGGGTGAAAATTGCGCTTGCCGAGATAATTGCACAAATGAGAATTGAAAGCTTCAGAAGAAATTCCCCTGTTTCCATACCAAGCTCCTTGCCCCATACGACGCTCTTAAATATCGGCGGAGCGCTGCATAACGCCAACATCAGCAGTGAGCCGGTTATAACGGTAACCAAACTCGAAAAGTAAACTTTCGAGCGGGAGTGACCAACAGCGAGTTTGTTGCGAATCGTTCCGCACGCATAATCCGTGCCGAGATATAATGCCGTGAAAACAGACGAAAACAACATAATTTTCGAGCCGGACGATAAAACGGTTTGACCTGTTTGGTATGTCCAACTATCGGTAACTTCAATGTTACTCAAGATATTAAACGCAAATGCTAAAACAGTGCATATCCAAAACGACTTGGATTTCCACAGCCGTGAAAAATTTGCGTGCAGAAGTTTACTCATTTCAAGTCCTTTCTGCGGAAAATTACAATGCCCGCCGCGGTTATTACCACGATTGCTCCAAGGGAGTACAGAGGATACAATTCGGGATTGTGGAGTGGATAATTTTGGCGTTGATTTGCCTCAAGATGCATAATTTGTCCGCCGGGGAGAACATCGGTAATCGCCGTCATAATGTCGCGCTTTAAGCCCTCGCCGATATACATCGGATTTGGTTCGGTGAGCGTTTCGGGCGTACCGCCGTCAGCGGTTACTTCGGCGTATGTTACCTCTTTGGGCTGATTCAGAAATTCCAACAGAACCGCCGAACCAATCAAAAGAACTATTGACAAAACAATAGTAATCGTGGTTGTAAGCGCTTTCTCGGTGATAAGCATTCCGAGTAATGTGAAAATTGCACTCATGGCAATCATCGCACATACAAGAATTAAAATATCCAAAATAAACTCACCTATTGGCATACCCAACTCCTTGCCCCATACTATCGCCTTAAAGACAGACGGAACGGTGTATGCTATGCCAATTATCAGAGTTCCGGATATAGCCGTAATCAAACTTGAGAGGTAAACGTTCGTGCGGGAATGCCCGACCGCGAGCTTATTGCGGATCGTGCCGTAGGAATAGTCCGTGCCTAGAAACAGCGACGCGAAAACAGCCGCAAACATTATTGAGTTTGAGCCGCCCTTGATTATAGCAGAACCCGTATTATATATCCACGATGTATCAAAATCCACAGCAGCATAAACAAGCGTTAAAATCGCGCATATCCACAACGGCTTGGATTTCCACAGCCGCGCAAAATTCGCGCGTAGAAGTTTAATCATTTCAAGTCCTTTCTGCGGAAAATCAGCATACCCGCCGCCGTTGTAACCGCGATTACTCCGAACGAATAGAGCGGATAAAATTCGGGATTATGGAAGTCGCCCGTTTCAAGGCGCATAATCTGTCCGCCCGGGAGAACATCGGTAATCGCCGTCATAATGTTGCGCTTTAAGCCCTTGCCGATATACGCCGGATTGGGTTCGGGGTCGGTTACGGTTATGCCGTCAACGGTCATTTCAAGACCCGAGATTTCTTTGGGCTGATTCAGAAATTCCAACAGAACCGCCGAGCCAATCTCAAGAACGATCGCCAGAATAATGGTAAATGTTGTGGTAAGTGATTTCTCCGTGATGAGCATTCCAAGTAATGTGAAAATCGCGCCTAACGCAATCATTGCGCACACGAGAATCGCGATGTATAAAAGGAACTCGCCAATCGGAACCCCCAATTCTTTGCCCCATACTATCGCCTTAAAGACAGACGGAATGGTGTACACCGCGCCGATAAGCAAAGCTCCCGATGTAACGGTAATCAGACTTGCAAAGTAGACATTCGCGCGGGAATGCCCCACCGCCAGTTTGTTGCGGATAGTACCACACGCGTAATCCGTGCCGAGATATAACGCGGCGAAAATAGCTGCGAAAATCATCGAGTTTGAGCCGCCATCGACCATCATTTTGCCCGTTGCGTACATCCACGATGTGTCATCGGGAACAAGCTCGACGCTGTTCAAAACGGCAAGAGCAAGCGTTAAAACCGCGCACACCCAAAAAGATTTGGATTTCCACAGCCGCGCAAAATTCGATTGTAAAAGCTTAGCCATTCTCGCCACCCCCTACAAGGTTTATGAAGTACGCTTCAAGGCTCTCATCGCGCTCGTTTATCGAGAACAATTCGCAGTTGGCGGATTTGAGCGCGTCCGTGAGCTTTGTAATGCTGATTTCGCCGTAAATGTCGGCGGTTCTCTCGTCCGCGACAGCGTATTCCAGACCCATTTCGTCCAATACCGTAGCGAGCTTTTTGGTATCCGAAACGGCTACCCTTGCGCATTTGCGGCACTCTCTTTCGAGCTGTTCCGCGCTTATCTCCTTGACGATTTTGCCGTGGTCGATAAATCCGTAATATGTGGCAAGTCGCGACAGCTCGTCAAGAATATGACTGGAAATAAGCACGGTTATCTGTCGTTCGCGGTTGAGCTTGAGAATCAACTCGCGAATCTCGATAATTCCTTGCGGGTCAAGACCGTTTATCGGCTCATCAAGAATCAGGAAGTCGGGATTTCCGCACAACGCGACCGCGATTCCCAATCTCTGCCGCATACCCAGCGAGAAGTTTTTCGCCTTTTTTCTGCCCGTGTTCTCCAGACCGACCAGCTTCAGAATCTCGTTTATCCCGTCAAAGCTCGGCAATCCGAGTACGCGGTATTGCTGCTTGAGATTATCCACCGCCGTCATATCGAGATACAGGGACGGAGTTTCCACCACCGCGCCCATTCTGCGGCGCGACTTTCCGATATTCTCCGTATTGCGGATTCCGTAAAGTGAAAATTCCCCCGAAGTCGGGAATTGCATTCCGCAGATAAGACGGATAAGCGTGGTTTTTCCCGCTCCGTTCCGCCCCACGAATCCGTAAATCGCCCCTTTGGGAACGTGCATTGAAAGCCCCTCCAACGCGGTAAATCCGCGATACCTTTTTGTGATGTTTTCGGTTGTCAAAACGTATTCCATTCTAAATCTCCTTATCTTAAAAGCAAATTCGGCACCGTGCAAACGCTGCGCGTTTGCACTAGCCTCGCCGCGAAAGCTCCGCTGCGCTGCGCTTCCGCGGCGGCTTGCCGAATTTGCACTGGTCGCCGGTAGGTTGCTTTGGGTTATAACGCACTATTTATCTAAATGGCAAATTGCGAACCGCACAAACGGAAATTGCTTCGCAATTTCCGTTTGTGCTAGCCGAGCGTCACGGCACATCGCTGCGCGATATGCCGCGCCACTCGCTTTCGCAATTTGCATTAGCCGCCGGCAGGTTGCCTAGGGTTATAACGCACTATGACCGCAACTCAGCGGCTTGCTTTTCTTTTCGACAACTTAATTCTATCACACGGGGGTTAAGAAAACGGTAAAGAAAACTGTAAAGAATTTGTTAAGATTCGTTTTTCATCTTGAAACCGATTCCCCAGACCGCCTCAATGAAATCCCGCTCGGAGATTTCACGCAGCTTTCGCCGAAGATTGCTTACGTGAACCTTCAGCGAACTTTCCACGCAGTCGGGAGTATCCGCGCTCACCCTATCAAGAATCTGCGATTTCGTGATTACCTGTTTGGGATTCTGCATCAATATTTTCAGAATCGCGAACTCGGTTTTGGTGAGCTTGACGCTCTGTTCGCCGAAACTCGCCACGTGGAGATCAACATCGAGCGACAGCCCGTCAAACTCCAAAAAATCCGCGTTTGCTGCGGAATGCTCCCGCAGCCGCACGGAGATACGCGCCAACAGCTCTCGCGTATCAAACGGCTTTGTGATGTAGTCTGCCGCGCCCGACATCAACAGATTCACTCGGCTGTCCACATCGCATTTAGCGCTCATCACTATTACGGGAATATCGCGGATAAGCGGCAGAACCTGTTCTCCCGAAAGTCCCGGCATCATCAGGTCGAGCAGCACCAAATCGGGCGCGTTTTTCTCCAAAAGCTCCGCGCCCTCGCTGCCGGAAAACGCGCGGATTACCGTGTAGCCTTCGGCGGTCAGCAGCTCGCTCAGCATATCGTTTATGTACTTGTCATCATCGATTACGGCGATAGTTTCTCGCATTGTATTTACCTCTTTTTTATCTAGAGCAACACCGCACAAAGTCTTTGTGCGGTGCTGCTTCTTAGTCCAACGTATATTCTTTGCCGGTGTATCCCTCTTTCAGGGCTTCCCAGTCCCATGCTTTAGAGGTGGTTTCATATTCGACCATATGTTTTTCAAGGTTGAAGTTTCTGTACCATATGAATGTGCGGGGACGGTCGGGGTCGAGCGACTTCAACAGCTCCTCCGCGGGTTTTCCGTCAAGAAGCTCGTTATAGAGCTGCATTAATTCCAGATAAGAAACGGGCGTGTCGGAAATTTGATAGGGGTGATCCTCGTTTATGCCCTTGACCATAAACAGCGGGTTTGCGCGGCGGAACATATCGTCCGAACTGTTGAGGTCGGTGTTTCCGTGATCCGCCATTATGATTATCACCGAATTGTCATAGGCGCCGTTTGCTTTCAGGCGGTCGATGTATGCCTTTACCATTGTGATACAGCCGCGGATTTTCTCCTCGTAGGTGTTCGGGTAGGTGGTTCCGTCGCGTACCATATCGCGGTCGAGGTCGAACGGGATATGCGCTCCCTCGGTGTGGATAAATTGGAACATCGGTTTGCCGTTATCCTCAAGATTCGGATTTGAGATGATACGGTCGTAAACGTCCTGGTCGTTCCAGACGAACTTGTCCGTGACGGAGTTGAAGGTGAAATCCTCGATGTGGGAAAGGTGCTTCATAGAATACGGCAGATATTTATAGCCGATGAATTTCATCTGCTCGCCGATATAATAATCGAGCTTTATATGCGTTGAATCGGCGTTCTCATCGTTGTTGGCGATGCTGTAATTTTTGTTGTTTCCGTACCAAACGAGGTCGGAATCGTAGATGTTGATGTCATAACCGCGGGCGGTAAGCTCGTCAAAGAACGGGGAATCGTTCATTGCTTCGGAGGAAAATTGCCCGAACGGTTTTTCGTTGCGGTTCAAGTGCCCCGAGAGTATCAGGGGTATCGTATCGCGCGTGCACGGGTAGCAGCCGAGCGTATCCGGGAAGAATGTGAAATCCTCGAAGGTTTTCTTATACTCCTCGTTTTCTTCAACGAGCTTGCCGAATGCTTCAGCCTCCGTGCCGTCAATCAGGAAGATACAGAAGTTCTTATCGCGGGAGATGTTTTCAAAGTTGCGGTGGGTCGCCATTATTCCGTTTTTGGGATTCAGGGCACTTGCCTGTATCATTGAGGTTACCGTAGATACAAAAAGCATTGCGGCAATAAGAATACCTATCGCCGTGAAAATCTTTGTTCGCAGCTCAAATTTTATTTTAAGCGAGCAGAACACGCCAACAGCCGCTAAACATACCCAAGCCGCTATGGTTATCACGGTTTCTTTGGTGTAAAGACTCCAATCTATGATACCGCCGCCAAGCGCGGGCAGAGAATTTGCGAGGAAGTTGCCTTGAATATACGTTGCGATGAATATCACCGACAACACGGTCAGCGATATGGAATAGACGGTGAGCTTTTCCGAGAAGCGGCGGTTGATGAAGTAAATCCCCGTAAATAATGCCAGAGCAGGCACAAAAAATATCACGAACATCATCAGCATTGGCGGCGTCATCATTCCAAAATCGAACCAGATGTCGTTGATATTGGCGCAATACATTGATATTGGCTCGTAGATGAACAGCATAAAGCATAACGCGAATGTTAATGCAATAGCCGGTAAAAGTTCCTTGAATGTTTTGTGTTTTTTGGGTTTGTTGATTGTTTTTGCGTTTTCCATATTTTCCCTTCCTTGTAGTCCTTGATGAGTTTCTGCAAAACCGGCGCTGGTATTCCCATTATAACGTCATTTGTGTCTGAGCGTTTTCGCCGATTCGCATACTTTAATTTTACCACAACGTATCCTGTTTTGCAAGATACATAATAAATAAATATCTTCGCAAGAACGCTGTAAAATTATGCATATTTAACAACGGCAATTTGACGGATCATTTCTCGAAAATTTAACCCGGCTGTGGCTGAGCGGCTGCGAAATCGATGAAACCGATTTGGAGTGGCTTAAAGCTCAGCTCCCCGATTGCGGCATTTTATTGTGATAATAACAGACTTTGAATCCCGCCCGCTTTGGGAGGGGATTTTCTCGAAAATTTGCACTTGACAAACGCGGAAATTTGTGGTATAATAAAAGCATAAATGCTTTTATTATACCTTTATGTCCACGCGCATACGTTCGCCTGTGGCGAACTCCGCGCGGTTATGGACAATTATACCATAAATTCTGCGAATTTATGGTATAATTAAAATGTAAACTAGTTTCTTAAAAAGATTTTCTCCATTCAACACAACGCTGATTTGGAAATAAAAACAGGAGGGCAGGGGAGCAGTATGACTGACGCGGAAAGCAGAAAACAACACTCCGAGCAATTTCTCGCAAAGTCGGGAGTAATCGTTGATACGAGCTTTCCCATGTTTATTTCCGATGAGCAAGCGCGGATCAAATCTGTTGAGGAAATTGCGCGGCGCGCGGTCGCGGCTTTTCTGACTGCCCAAGTCGCAATCGGAATCTGCAATGACGAGGACCTGCAAAAGTCCGTGGCGGTTTTCGGGTATCTTCTGGATAAGCATAATGCTCGCGGTGAGCTGACCTCCAATGAGCGGCGGTATTTCGACCCGGAGCATTGCGGGGAGATCACACGCGAGGATGCGTTCGAGATGCAATGGCGCGTGGAGAGATGTATGCCGCTGTTCTGGACGCTTGGAATGACGGACGGCGATTTGGACTATCCGAGCAGGATCACGGATACCGATGAGATTGCCAAAGCTGTTTGCAGCGCAAAGGATTTGTCCGAGATAATCGCGAAAGTCGATGATTTGGATATTGGCGAAATACTCAGCAACGCGGATACCTGTATGCGTATGCACCATGCGTGTGTGCAGTCGCGTGAGCTTGGTGACCCCGAAATCAAAGGCGATTTGGATTCAGATGTGGTTTCGGAGCAGTATCTGGGGTTTTGTTGGATGGTCGGAGCGTGCGAGGGTGACGATTGGGATAATCCAAAGACGCTTTTTTAATAGGCATTATTGCTTTGAGGATTATTTGCAGAACTTGGCAAATGTTTGAGGGAGGATACAATATGGAAAATCCGGTTCCGTTTTGGGAAGATGCGTACCGCAGCGACAATGTTATGGCGTTTCCAATCGAACCCAACAAGACAGTGGTGGAGTATGAGCATCTGCTTGACAAGAACGCCGCTATTCTGGAGGTGGGTTGCGGCGAGGGGCAGAATGTTCTGTATCTGGCAAAACGGGGGTTTTGCAATATCGATGCTTTTGATATTTCAGTTGCCGGTATTGGTAAACTGAAAAGGTTGTGCGAGGTAAATGGTGTTAATATAAACGCGATGGTTCGCGATTTGGCGGACTATACTTTTGATAAAAAATACGATTTGATTATGTCGTTTGCGACGTTGTGTTTCGTCGAAAAAAGGGTTTGGCGGCAGTTCATTGCCGATGCCAAAGACAACACGAACATCGGCGGTATCCATATTATGCACATTTTCACCGATGAAGTTCCCGCATCTCCCGATATTGCGCCGTTTGCGGTCGGGTTGGCGCACGATGGGGAAATTAAGGAGCTGTATGACAGTTGGGAGATATTGAGTTTTCAATCCTATACCTTTGAAGATGAACACCCCGGCGTACCGAAGCATCTTCACTCGGTAAACAAAATTGTCGCACGGAAAACCTAGTTTTTTACACGATAGATATTCAAGCGGAAAAGCAAATATGTGGGTACGGCGAAACCGGCAGACACGTTGGATTTTGGCAGCGTTACTACGGTGGAGTTTTTGTGATTGCCGAACACGTTAAAATCGGCAGAAAATTTAATATGCGGGTATGGTGAAATTGGCAGACACGTTGGATTTAGGTTCCAATGCCGTGAGGCGTGCAGGTTCAAGTCCTGTTACCCGTACCATGATATTGTGACAAAAAAGATATTGTGCCCGCAAACGGCTCTGTTAAGCCAAATGCGGGCATAATATTTTGCAAAAGCAAGATTCACGCTCCACGAATATTTTCGACAGAAAAGTGGACTTGAACCCTCCCTTACAAAATTTTTACGGTTGAATTTGGGCAAAATGCCAAATCCACTTAAAAGAACGCCTGTAAATTATCTCTAGAAGTGAGAGGTAATTTACAGGCATTTTTTTGTTGCCCGGAGTTGTGGCAAAAAAGATTTTTGGGTGACTTGAACCCTCCCCCCTACAAAATTTTCACGGTTGAATTTGGGCAAAATGCCGAATCCGACTTGAGAACGCCTGTAAATTATCTCTATAAGTGAGAGGTAATTTACAGGCGTTTTTTTGTTTTCAGAATCTTGACAAAAAAGATTTGGACGGGACTTGAACCCTTTTAGCAACAAAATTTTTACGGTTGAATTTATGCAACTCGCACAAAGAGCCTGTAAATTGCTTCTCTATTTATAAGGGGCAGTTTACAGGCTCTTTTTTTGTTTTCCGACAACAGGCGACAAAGTTCGGGAACCGTGATATTATCAATGAGCCTCGTATGAGGCTTAAATATAATTATGGAGGAAAGAAATGATAAAAGCAACAATTCAGAACAGTCCGTATTGTACGGAGATTAACTTCCCGTGTTCGGAAACGGAGTTATCGAAAAAGCTTGGCGAACTTGGCGTAAACACGGAGCATCTCGCGCCTATGGCGACGGTGATTGAAATCGAGCCTTACGAACTGTCTATGTTGGCGGACTGCGATGTGTCACTGGACGCTCTGAACTATCTCGGCAAGCGGCTTGACGGCATGAGCGACTTGGAGCAAAAACAATTTCTCGCCGTCCTGTCGCAAGAGGAAATTTGCGGGGGTTGGGGATTGAAAAACGTCATCAATCTCACGTTTAATCTTCCGCGATACACTTTGATCGAGGACACGGACGATCTTGAACGCATTGGACGAATTCATATGCTCAACGTTCGCGGAGCGCTTTCCGAGTCCGAATACAACGACAGTGAATGGCTTGCCGAGGAAGGCATGAAACTCCTGGAATCGAGCAGCGGGATCGATACCGAGTACGGAAAGATATATGTCAATAAAGAAGTACCGTTCGAGGAAGTTTTCAATGGCATTACCTTTCCCGGTTACTATTGTGAGCCAAATTCGGTCGCGGTGGTCGAAATCGGTTATTCCGATTTGGCGGAGCTGGTTGAGCTGCCGTGTGAGGATATCGCGATTAAAAAGGCACTTTGCAGACTTGGCGCGGACAGCGTTTCCAATTGCAAAATTTCAGTCGATTCAACTCGGGATATTTCCGATGAGTGGTCGGAGAAGATTTCCGAGGTTGAAAAAACAAAAGACCTGTTTGGACTGAATAAAATGCTGAAATCCGAGGATATCCGCTTGAAACAGGAGCAGCCTGTGAGCATGTTTCATAAGGAAATTTCAAGAGTTCTGGGGCAAAACGATTTTACGGTTTCCGAAAGCGAGGACTGTATTAACGTTTTTTCGGACGGCAAGGTGGCAGCAAAAATTTTCGACAACGGAATGATGAGCGCGCCCGGCGATACGTCCAACGATGCGTATTTTGAAATCAAGAAAATTGCCGAAACTGTCAGCGAATACTGCTCCGCATACGAAAAAGCTGCACCGCTGAAGGCGGAAGACTTGTCGGGAAAATACCGCTGCCTTTCGGAGTTTAACGGGACGGTGCTTGCGGCAAAATATAATGCCGACTTCGGTTTTGAATTTGTCACATGGGATAGAACCTATGACGGCAAGGCAGTTCGGCACGGAAATTATTATGGAGATTATGCGGCGGCAAAGGAAAACTTCGCAATTCGTTCGGGACTTGTGGACAGCGATAAATTGTTCGATAATTCGGAGCTTGAGCGCATTCAAAAATGTGTGAAATTCGCGATGGAGAATGACGGAAATTTGCATTTTGATGAATACGATGAGCTTAAAAAATTAGTCGAAAAAATTTCGGTGAGCATTCCCGAACAGCAGCAGGATAACTCTCCGAAAATGTCAATGTGAAAGGGGTATTTTCAATGAATATTTTTGAAAAAGAAATTATGCGGAGAGTTAAAGAATGCGATTGTGACGCGGTTTATCGGGAGCGCGACAACAGCGTTTCCGTGACATATGACGGAACAAAAATCGCAGAAATCCGCGATGGAAAATGCGAGAAAATGTCCGAATTATCCGGCGAGGAATCGGAGAAATTCTTCCGTGTTCGGCGTTTGTTCGGAAATATTTCAAATTACTGTTCCGCTTACGAAAACGGCGAGCCGATAAAAAATCCGAATTTGTCGGACGGTTTTCGGCGGCTTTTTCAAATTGGGAAATCCGAAATGGCAGCAAGTTATAATAGAAAATCGGGGTTTGAATTTGTCGTTTGGAACGGCGATGAAAATCCCGAATTTTTTGTAAATTATGATGACGCGCGTGAAAAATTCGCGGTGCTTTCGGGGCTTGTGGACGGCGAGAAAATCTTCGATGACGAGGAACTACAAAGCCTTTACTACTGCGTGTTTGCAACGCTTGAATTTAACGACGCGTTAAACTCCGACACGGTGGAATTTCTCGAAAAAATTAAGCGGAAATTGGACGTCGCGATTGCGAAAAATTTGTCCGCCGGAGGGGAGAAAAATTATGAAAATTAAATTCAAAAGCTCGCTGCATCGAAAATATTTCACGGAATTTATTTCGGGGAACGTCGAAAATCCGTATGCCAGCCGCAACGAATTTGTCGCGGCTGTTTTTTTATTGTCCGCGGATAAATTCCTGTGGAAACGCTCCGCAAGTGCGTTGACGGGCTATTCCGTGAGTTTTGATTCGATAAATTTAAGCGGAATTTCGACCGAGGGTTACGCTCTTTTTACAGCGGCAAAAGGAATTTATCGCGGCGGCGCGGATATTTCCTTGAACGAATTGTGCGACAGAAATTTAATCGATGACACGGTTTTAATGACGATTTTCGCGGGTGTTATGTTGCTCAGAAACGGCTTTGTTATGCTGAATTGGAGGAGTGTTTAGGCGTTAGCCTTAGCATAAAATTTCACATGGAGGGGGTGATAGTATGGCGATGAGCAGAGGACGAATCGAGTTTTACAAGGAGCATTATCCGGCAGGAACGCGCATAATGCTCGACAGCATGGGCGATGATCCTTGTCCGCTTCCGTTGGGAGCAAAAGGCACAGTGATCGCGGTTGACGACCTCGGCACCTTGCATTGCGAGTTTGATTGCGGGAGATCGCTCGGGGTTTGTCCCGAGGCGGACAAGTTCCACAAGATTTTCGAGCAGACGGAATCGCAGGAGCCGAAAATGTCGATGTAAAATCGACGAAAAAATTGCAGAGGAGTGATTGCTCTTATGTCAATAAAAAACACAAAATAAACTGACCAAAAAGCAAAAGATTGGATCACCCTACAAAATTGAAGGCGGAATGAGGGGAAAAATTGTACATATTTTCAAAGTCAT
>JAAVIC010000006.1 GCA_014799385.1 Oscillospiraceae bacterium | reverse complement strand
TACTTTTCGCTTATCCAGAATTATTTTCTTTATCTCTCCCGCTTGAATTCCTCCAAGCCGGAATCGACAAGGTTATGTTAATTCGTTCTTTTTAGTATTGTTCAATTTTCAAGGAGCTTAAAGTGTCGCCAACAAACGACTCAACCCGCTTTCGGATTCAACCGCTTATCTCGGGCGACTTGTTTATTATATCACACTTTTTCGAGTTTGTCAAGACCTTTTTCGAAATTTTTTCAAAAAATTTTGATTTTTTTGACTTTTTCTTTCGTTTTTCGCCTTGTTTCTCACACCCTTTTCCCGAGTGCTTTTCTATTATATCACATCATTTCCATTTTGTCAAGGGGTTTTCTGAAAAAATATGAAAAAATTTTAATTTTTTGTTGTACTTAATTATTATATATACCGGAGCGCCTCTCGCAGAAAACAAACCCGATTATTTGTTCTTCCCGCCTTTCAGCTCCGAAATTATTTTCATAAAGCTGTCTACATCATCAAATTCCCGATAAACGGACGCGAAACGAATATACGCCACATCATCGATTTCCTTAAGCTTACGCAGTGCCACCTCTCCGATTTTGTCGGACGTGACTTCACGCTGCAGCGAATTTTTAAGCTCCGCGGCAATATCCTCAACGATGTTCTCAATGGTTTCAAGCTGCACGGGGCGCTTGACGGTCGCGCGGCAGATTCTCTCCACCAGCTTTTCGCGGTCGAACGGCTCGATCGTGTGGTCTTTCTTGATAACCATCAGCGGAACTTCCTCGATAATTTCATAAGTTGTGAACCGAGTTCCGCAGCGGATACACTCGCGCCGCCGCCGAACCTTATTATCGGTGGGTCTTGAGTCGATTACTTTGCTTTCTTCGCAGCCGCATTCGGGACATTTCATATGATTTTCTCCTCACTGAAAATATTTGGATATTTTTTACTTATAAAATATTATACCACACTTTTTTGTAATTTTCAACAATTATTATGAATTTTTTTCATATTTTTTGGGATTTCTATTGCATTTGTCGAACTGATATGCTACAATAATGATAAAGAGATTTATCCGATTATTAATATAAGGAGCTGACCCAATGCTTGACTTTGCTTTTTTGATTCTGTTTATAATCGTCATTTTTCGTTCGCTGAAGGGGCATTTTGATGAGTTTCTTTCCAATATCGCCATTGTGGTTGGTGTACTTGCGGGCTTTCTTGGAATTTTTATCAGCGGAATGGGGAATCTTGCCAGCAGCAATAGAATGATATTATTGAACGTTGTAGTGATAGTCTCCGCTGTTGGTCAGCGTTACGCCGCAAAACATTTCGCGAAGCTGTACAATGACAAAATCGAGCAGTCGCGAAAAAAATTGGAAGAGGATATTGAAATGCACTCACGTAAGCGCAATGACTCCGAGTACCGAATTTACGAGGAAGACTTCGATAACGAGGAAATCCGATTCGGAAAAGGCGGTCTGACGCCCTACACGGGAAATCCCCGCAATGAGGAAAATATTACCATCAATGAAAGCAAGAAATAAAAAAGTGCCGCGCGAGAGATACCCGCGCGGCACAACTATTTTTATATCAAACCCGAATTATTGATTGCAGAAACAAGCGCGCTGACCGATGCGGCAATAATATCCGTGTGGATTCCGACGCCCCAGCTCACTTTGCCGTCCGCAGTCGTGATTCCCACATAGGACGCTGCCTTGGACTTCGAGGTCTGCTCCACCGCGTGTTCGGCATAGGCGGAAATGGTGTACTCCAGTTTCAGACCGTCCTTTATCGCGTTAGAAACCGCGTCAAGACGACCGTTGCCCTCGCCGTTGAAAATCCGCGTTTCGCCGTTTACCGTTACGGTAACCTCCGAGAAAATCTGCTCACCCTGCTTATAATGCGCCTCTGTAACGTGAAGCGGGGTTTTCAGATTTACATACGTATCTTGGAAAATATCGTAAACCTCATCGGGCTTCAGCTCCTTGTGCGCGTGGTCGGAAACGCTCTTCACCGTGTATCCGAAATGCTCACGCATCTTCGCGGGCATAACGATTCCGAAATTCTGCTCCATCAGATAGCCGATTCCGCCCTTGCCCGACTGCGAATTTATGCGGATCACATCGCCTTCGTACTCGCGACCGACATCGTGCGGGTCGATCGGGATATACGGAACGTTCCACTGCTCCAAGCCCTTTTCCTCGCGGAACTTCATACCCTTTGCGATAGCGTCCTGATGAGAACCCGAGAACGCCGCGTACACCAGCTGTCCGCTGTATGGAGAACGCGCGTTGACCGTCATTCGCGTCAGCCGCTCGTAAACCTCCACCAGTCCGGGCAAATCCGTGAAGTCGAGATTCGGCTCAACTCCGTGGGTGTACATATTCAGTGCCAACGTGATAATATCCACGTTTCCGGTGCGCTCGCCGTTGCCGAACAGCGTACCCTCAACTCTGTCCGCGCCCGCCAACAGTCCCATCTCGGTATCCGCGACCGCGCAGCCCCTGTCATTATGCGGGTGCAGCGACACAATTACATTTTCACGATTGTGCAGCTCCTTGCACATATACTCGATTTGCTGAGCGTAAACGTGCGACATAGATTCAGCCACGGTTACGGGCAGATTTATGATAACCTTGTTGTCGGGGGTGGGATTCCAGATGTCGATTACTGCGTTGCAGATCTCCGCAGCAAATTCCGGCTCCGTACCGGTAAAGCTCTCGGGAGAGTACTCAAAACGGAAGTTGCCCGGAGTTTTCTCCTTGTATTCGTTGAGCAGCTTCGCGCCCGTCACGGCAATCTCCACGATTTCCTCTTTTGACTTGCGGAACACCTGTTCACGCTGAGCCACTGAGGTGGAATTATACAAATGCACGATCGCGTTTTTGCAGCCCTCCAGAGCCTCAAAGGTCTTTTTGATGATGTGTTCACGCGACTGAGTGAGTACCTGAACGGTAACATCATCGGGAATCAGATTCCGCTCGATAAGCGCGCGGCAGAACTCGTATTCGGTTTCGCTTGCCGCCGGGAATCCGATTTCGATTTCCTTGAACCCGACCTTTACCAGATACTGCCAGAACTCCAGTTTCTCCTCAAGGCTCATCGGAATAATCAGCGCTTGATTTCCATCGCGCAAGTCCACGGAGCACCATGTAGGCGCGTGGTCTACGTACTCCTTGCTTGCCCAGTCCATACACGGATAAGGCGGCATAAAATAGCGTCTTTGGTATTTGTTGGTAAATTTCATTTCTAACCTCCTAAAATATCGGTTCTTATGCCGAGAAATCGGCGATTTGTGCAATAAAAAAGCCTCATTTCCCGACCCTTACAGAATCGAGAGATGAAGCCAAAAAACTCACTATCGAGATTTACTCCACGGTACCACTCTCATTGACGGAAAACCCGCCCGCTCATTGGCGTCAAAAAACGCCGCTCTCTGTAACGGGAGAACCCGGAGCGGACTACTTGGCGCATTTATGCCGTTCGCACACTCTGCTCAGGGAGGAGCTATATCCATACCTCGCTACCGTTTCGCACCAAACAACGGCTCTCTGAAAACTCCGATAAGGACTTTTTTCCCTTCGACGCAGTTAAAAAGTATTTACATTTATCATTATATCACACATTCGCGGATTTGTCAAGAGGTATTTCACCAAAAATTATACTGTACCGATTTTTCATTGTAACCAACTTCCACACAAACGAAAGTCTGCCGAGCTGCAATGATTATTTACCGACGCTATAACTGTTTTGAAAACAGTTGGTCTACAGAACCGTATATTGTCCTATAATCCCCGATTTTAGCGAATCCATATTTTTCATATAGACCAATCTCACCGCTCATAATATAGATTTCTTTATATCCCTGTTCTCTTGCACAATTACAAGCCATATTAATCAAGCGCTCCGACAAACGCCTTCCGCGACATTTTTCGTCAACAAACACAAATCCGACAAAAGGTGTAAAATCAAGCTCATCAGGCATTTCATCTTTGTTCGCATAAGTGCAAAATCCGACAATATCATCATCAATAATGGCAGCTATTACTCTTTCATTGCTTTCAAAATCATTTTCTTTCATCTTTTGAGCAAGAAAAGCTCCCGCTCTCCAAGAACACTGTTTGGCAAATGATATTGTTTCATTCCAGCGTTCATGCCCATAAGACATAACTATTATTTTTTCCACCATAGGCTTCCTTAATTCACAAAATCCGGATTTGTTTTCGTGAGCATAAAATCACACAGTAACATCAAAAAATCTTCCCTTTTCGCTCTCCTCGTCATACTCGCCGACTTGGAACTTCGCCTCTACGCTCGGCTTGGAACGCGTAACGGTAGTGGTTTCGCCGCCCGCGACATAGCTCTTTCCGCATTCGGGGCAAATCGCGGTCTTGATAACAACGCTCTGCGATACGACCTCGCGGTCCTCGCGTTCGGCTTTGGCGCGTTCGCGGACAACGTGCTCCTGCTCGTGACCGCGCACCGCCGCGCCCACGTTGCCGGAAGCGATCTTAGACGCGGATTTGAACGACACGCCCGGATCGTCCGAAACGTCCTGGTAACGGCGGCTCTCGCAGGTTTTGCATTCGCCGTCATTCTCCTCGGTTTTCAGCTTATCGAGCCGCTTTTGAAGATTTCCGATTCGGTTCTCAAGATTGTTGATACGCTTGTTTATCTGCTCGGAATCAGCGCGCTCGTTCTCCCGACCGAGCTTGTCGCGCTCGCGTTCCAGACGAGCAATGGTATCGGTTATTGACTCTTTTGAATTGGAAGAGCCGCCGTAAAATCCAACGCTTGCGCCTATTACAGTATTTGCCATACAATCACCCCATTTTTTTTACATTATAACATATCAAACTTCAAAAGTCAATATTTTTTACAAAATACAAACCTTTATTTTATGCGGTTCTCCACGCCGCCGGCGGGGAGAACCGCAGATTTATATACAGTCTGAGTAAATAAATTTTCAAAAACCTATTGACAAAGTTTATATCATATGCTATACTTGATAAGGAAGCTATTGCTTTCGACAAAATGCCTTATCAAGAGCGACTTCAAGCCGAAAGGCGGGGGACTGGTCCCTATGAAGTCCGGCAACCTCTCCGCTCTGCGGAAAAGGTGCTACGTCCTGCGGGGAGTTTTCTCCACCGAGAGATGAGGAGTGACAGAAAATATTACTGCTCGCTCCTTGTTTGTTAAAGAAGCGAGCATTTTGTTTTGCAGCAAGCTATCGGCAATGTAGGCAAATCCGAAATGCCGCGGCAGAGCTTTCGCCGCGAGGCAAGCGTTCTCAGAATGCCGCTACGCGGCATTCTGAGAACGCGGTTTCGGATTTGCAAAATCAAAATAGGAGGTTAATTATGAGCATCAAGAAATTATTCACATCGGAGAGTGTTACGGAAGGACACCCCGACAAAATTTGCGACAACATCTCGGACGCGGTTCTGGACGCGATTCTCGCCCAAGACCCCATGGGGCGCGTGGCTTGCGAAACCGTCACCACCACCGGTATGGTTACGGTAATGGGAGAAATTTCCACCACCGCGAACATCGACATTCAGTCCATCGTGCGCAACACAGTGCGCGAAATCGGCTACACGTCAAGCGAATACGGCTTTGACGCGGATTCCTGCGCGGTGTACACGATTCTGGACAAGCAGTCCCCCGACATCGCAATGGGCGTAAACAACGCTCTTGAGGGACGCGAACAAAACGAAAACGACACGGGCGCGGGCGACCAGGGTATGATGTTCGGGTTCGCGTGCAGCGAAACTCCCGAGCTTATGCCTATGCCGGTAAGTCTTGCGCACAAGCTGTCCAAAAAGCTCACCGAGGTTCGCAAAAACGGCACGATTCCGTATCTGCTCCCCGACGGAAAGACCCAGGTAACCGTGGAATACGATGACAACAAGCCCACGCGCGTTGATACCGTGGTTGTATCCTCGCAGCACCTCGCAAGCGCAACGCTTGAACAGATCCGCGCGGACATTATTGAGAAAGTCATCAAGACCACGATTCCCGCAGAGCTGATAGACGAGAACACCAAGTATTTTGTAAACCCCACAGGTCGGTTCGTAATCGGCGGTCCGATGGGCGACAGCGGACTTACGGGACGGAAAATCATAGTTGATACATACGGCGGATATTCGCGCCACGGCGGCGGAGCGTTCTCGGGAAAAGACCCGACAAAGGTTGACCGCTCGGCTGCTTATATGGCGCGGTACGTGGCGAAAAACATTGTTGCGGCTGGGCTTGCGGAGCGCGCAGAGATTCAGCTTGCTTACGCGATAGGCGTGGCGAAGCCCGTTTCCGTAATGGTGGACACGTTCGGCACGGGCAAGATCCCGGACGAGAAAATCGCCGAGGCGGTAACAAAGGAATTCGATTTGCGCCCGTCCGCGATAATCAAGACTCTTGACCTCAGAAAGCCGCAGTACAAGCCGCTCGCCGCTTACGGACATATGGGGCGCGAGGATTTGGACGTTGCGTGGGAAAAGACCGACCGCGCGAACGACCTTAAAAAGTACCTGTAAAATAAGTAATCCCGCGCTTTTTCGCGCGGGATTATTTTGTTATCGTTTTGAGAAAGGCGGCGAACGCTCTCTGTTGTTTCTCGGAGAATCGTCGCAGCTCGAAATACAGTTGAGGGTCGATTCCGATTTCGGAGGCGGTAATCGTTTCGGGAGAGCGACCGTTTGGGGGAGCGCCGGAATCGTCCGTCAGCCCCGAAAGGTAGTCTAGGCTAACCTTGTAGAACTTGGCAAAGAAAATCGCGGTATCAAGCGGCATAACACGTTCGCCGCTTTCGTATCGTTCATAGGTTTTCTTGGAAATATAGCCGATTTTGGCACACTGTTCTTGCGTTAAAGCGTGAAATTCACGCAATTCTTTCAATCTGTTCATAAACACACCTCTAAAAAAATTTTACAAGAAATAGACCAAATGGTCTTGACAAATTAGACTGTTTGTGCTATAATACTTATAGACCATTCGGTCTATATAATATTATGCCCCAAATGGGCGAAAAAATAAAGGAGAGAAATTATGAACAAGTTTAAGAGAATCAGCGCGGCGGCTTTGGCTGCGGCACTGATGACGGGAACAGCATTAACAGTAAACGCCGAGGAATCACAGCCAAAGCTGTTGATTGCTGAGGATTTTCCCACAGCTGCTAATTTATACGGCGGCGGATATGGCAGCAACAGTGACGGCTTTTTCAAGCTCGGCGAAGAGGAGTTTGCCAAGTGGCGGGAAACAGGAAAACTTGAGGTTACAAGCGTTGAAAGCGAAGTCGACATAACCGATTTGGAATGGTGGAATGGTAGTTTTGAAGGTGAATATCTTCAATTAGCAAAAAAAGACGCTGATGGCAACATAACCGAACGCAAGGTTGTTCACCTTGATAAGGAAAATAACAAAATAGAACTTGCATACACCCTTGGCGCGGATTGGTGCTATACCACCCCCGATGGCTACACTGTACTCGAACCGACAAGCGATGTAGAAAACGGAACGATTACGGTTACTGCTATGAAACCCGATGGCACAACATTTACAAATACAATTAACGGTTGTGTTGCTCATATGGATGGCGCACAATGGGACGATTATGTATGGTATACTTATCGTGCCGTTAGTGACAGCGACAGTAAATATTGCTGTTACGTGGTTGTTGTTGAAAAATTGAAGGGAAGTTGGATTGACAACAAAATATACACGGTTTATGGCATTGGCAAGGACGGAACAACGACAAAAATCGGCGTCTCGGATATGTATTCTTGCGGTTCAATAGAATATTGTGATAGTGAACGGGTCATCGTTTCCTATGATGACGGAGTAGGATACACTAATGTTGTTTATTCAACTACAGCAGATGAACAATATCAATTCAGATACTACGGCGGAATATACTTTGCTAACGATGATATAGCAATCGGATATGAATTCTATAATGCTGAGGAGAATGGATATGATTTGATTGATCTGAAATCAAACAAATCTTTGGCAAACTATTCCAATATGGGCACCAATGACGGCAAAATCTACCTTGTTCAGACCGAGGACGACAAGTGGGGCTACATTGACTCCAACGGCAAGGAGCTTGCGATATTCGATAACGCTGGTGACTTCTACGGCGATTTCGCACCCGTTGTCAAGGACGGCAAAGCGTACCTTATCGACCGCAATATGAACAAGGTTTCCGAGGCGATTGACGGCGAACGCGTTTTCGCATTCAGTGATGGCTTGTATATGGTAACTGTAGATGGCGAGGAGAAGTTTATGACATACGCGGCTAAGCCCACAGCTTCCGAGTCGACAAGTGAACCTACCAATCCTAACGAGCCTACATCCGAACCGACAAGCAAGCCCGAAGACACAAAGAACCCCGAAACCGGCATTCCCGGAATCGCGGCTGCGGTTGGCGTGATTGCTCTCGCGGCAGGCACGGTTATCGTAGCCAAGAAGAAAAAGTAAGCATTATCCTCCTCCATAATTTTTCCGCCCTCGATTCCCCCGAGGGCGGATTTGCTATGTGTTCCCAAACATATTTGTATATCTTAACTAAAAAATCTGCGGAAACTTCTCAAAAAATGATAAAAATTCCTTGACAACTTGATTTTTTTCGTGTATAATGGTAATTGTGGAGAGAGTTTTTTACAGGCTCTCAAATAATAAATTAAGGAGATTAACAGTTATGGCATTGACGAAGAACCCCAATGTACTGAAATGGATTGACGAGATGACCGCGCTTACCAAGCCCGACAAGGTTGTTTGGATCGACGGCTCGAAGGCTCAGCTTGACGCGCTGACCGAGGAGGCAATTTCCACAGGCGAAATGAAGCGTCTCAACGAGGACAGGTTTCCCGGCTGCCTGTACCACAGAACCAAGCCGAATGACGTTGCGCGCGTAGAGGACAGAACATTCATCTGCTCCCGCAAGAAGGAAAATGCAGGTCCTACCAACAACTGGATGGATCCCAAGGAAATGTACGCAATGCTCACCCCGATGTATGACGGCGTAATGAAGGGCAGAACCATGTACGTTATCCCGTATTCGATGGGTCCTATCGGCTCGCCTATCGCAAAGGTCGGCGTTGAGCTTACCGACTCCATCTACGTTGTTCTGAATATGAACATTATGACCCGTATGGGCGAACAGGCATTCAAGAACCTGCCGGACGATTCCAACGACTTTGTTCGCGGACTGCACAGCAAGGCTGATGTTGACCCCGAAAAGAGATACATCGTTCAGTTCCCCGAGGACAACACGATCTGGTCGATCAACTCCGCATACGGCGGAAACGTTCTGCTCGGCAAGAAGTGCTTCGCGCTGAGAATCGCGTCCTATCAGGGTTGGAAAGAGGGCTGGATGGCTGAGCATATGCTTATCCTCGGCGTTAAGAAGCCCGACGGCGACATCAAGTATGTTGCGGCTGCGTTCCCGTCCGCTTGCGGCAAGACCAACCTCGCAATGCTGATTCCGCCCGCAGTATACAAAGAGGCAGGCTACGAGGTATTCACCGTAGGCGATGATATTGCATGGATGAAACCCGGTCCCGATGGCAGACTGTACGCAATCAACCCCGAGAACGGATTCTTCGGTGTTGCTCCCGGAACAAACGCGAAGTCCAACTTCAACGCTCTTGAGTGCACCAAGAAGAACGCTATCTTCACCAACGTTGCAATCAACCTCGATGACAACACCGTTTGGTGGGAGGGTCTTGACAAGAACCCGCCCGAGAACGCTGAAGAGTGGAAGGGCGCAAAGGTAAACGGCAAGGAGTTCACCGCGCAGCCGGGCGCAGACGGCAAGCCTCAGAAGCTCGCTCACCCGAACTCCCGCTTTACTGCTCCCGCAGAGAACTGCCCGTGCCTGTCCCCCGAGTTCAACAACCCGCAGGGCGTGCCGATTTCGGCAATCATCTTCGGCGGTCGCCGCGCGTCCACCACTCCATTGGTTTATCAGTCGTTTGACTGGAATCACGGCACTTATGTAGGTTCTGCGGTATCTTCGGAAACCACCGCAGCGGCTACCGGCGCGGTTGGCGTACTCCGTCACGACCCGATGGCTATGAAGCCGTTTATCGGTTACAATGTCGGCGATTACTGGCAGCACTGGCTGGATATGGGCAAGACCCTCGGCGACAAGGCTCCGAAGATCTTCAACGTAAACTGGTTCCACCAGGACGCAGACGGAAACTTCATCTGGCCGGGATTCGGCGACAATATGCGCGTTCTCGACTGGATCATCAAGCGCTGCGAGGGCAAGGTTGACGCTACCGAAACCGCGATCGGCTATCTGCCCAAGCCCGAGGACATCAACGTTAAGGGTATCGAGGACGAGGTAACTCCCGCGATTATGGATCAGCTCCTTGAAGTCAACAAGGATCTCTGGACCAAGGAAGTTGCGGAAATGCGCCGTTACTATGCCGAGGACATCGAGGCAAAGGGCGGAAACGTTCCCGCAGAGCTTAAGGCTCAGCTCGACAACATCGAGAAGAGACTCGGTTAATCCGATTCAATAAAAAAATGAACCGCCCCAATTTGTGCTTTTCGCACAATTGGGGCGGTTTTTTGATAATGTACAATTGTCCGATTTAGTCAACAATTGATATTGAACATTCGTTCTGCGTTTTCGTGCATAATCTTTTTATAATCCGACTCCGAAATCAGATTTGGCAGCACATGAAAATAATCCTGATACAACGAACGCTCCCCTTTGGGATTGCATAGATAGGTATCCTTCCCGTCAATCGGAGCGTCACTGCCAAAAAGCATTTTTTCCGCGCCGAATCTGTTTACTGCTTCAACAGTTGTGCTCATCGGAACCCACGTTGTGTCACCGTATAGATTATTCGCCCTTCCCAACAGCTCCAAAGCCGCACGGTTATCGGAACCAAGCCCCATATGCACCATTACGAACGGAATACTCGGAAACATCTTTGCCGCCTCATACAAATGAATCGGCTCAGCAGCCTCACAACCTCCTGTATGAGAAACCACGGGCAAGCGATAATGCTCCGCCAGTTCCAAATATGGTATCACTCTCCTGTCCGTGGGCGAGATGTTTGAATGAAACGGATGAATTTTAATCGCCTTGATTATGTCTGAATTTTCCTCTATCATTTTCTCAAGTTCTTTGGTAAGCCCCTGTAAGCGCGGTTTTATCCACACCGCCACTCCAACCTTGTCGGGATATGCCCGCGCAAAGTCCAATGTTCTTTGAAGCGCTTCCTCCTGAGTATGCTGCACGGAGAGAACCTGCTGACGATGATCCAACTCCGCCGCGTCGCCGTTAGACACAATGACGTATGAGATATTGTAGTCCTCCATCATCTCAATAACCATTTGCTCCGTCATATCATCTCCCCCGATATGAACGTGCGTATCAATAATCTTCACACAGTTACTCCTTTCACAAGTATACCACGTATATACGAGCGTGTTCGCATTAACGCTCTATTCCAGTGTGCTCGGCAGCCCCACTAAGTACTTAAGAATTTGAGTAGCGTCACGAGCGGTGATTTTGCCATCTCCATCGGTATCGCCTTTCAGACTGTCTGTCGCAGAAAGTCCCACCGTGATTTTTAATGCCTCTGTGGCGTCTGTGGCATTTATCCTCATATCGTTGTTCAAATCGCCGCGCATTTTGGTTTCCGTATCTGTGATAACCGCGTATTTGCCGCGCTTGGATATTGCAAGAACGGCTTTGCTTTTTTCACTCACACGGTTACAGGAAACAAATTCCAACTCACCGTCCGTGTTGTACAGAAACAAGTTCGCGAATCGCGGAATATCATCGTCATATTGCGCCGTGGTTACCTCCAGAAACGCGCCGCCGCCAAGGTGATTATCAAACACGTTAAACGCCGCGCTTGTATCGCCGCCGATTTGATCCAACAGCACATACGGAATAACGGCGGGTGTAAGCGTAAGATTCAGCGTATCATAGCGCGGCAGCTTATCCGTTTCAATAACCCATGTATAAGAATCGTTCAGCTTAACACGGAGGGTCAGTTTCTTTTCGGCGGCGGTTTTCACTATCTCCGCGGATATGGATTTGCAGCCCTCTGCGGCGACTTCCCCGCCCTCCTCAGCGGAGTTCACCATCTGTGCAAGCTCCTCCTCGGCGGTAATCTTCGCGGGGGGCTGCTCCTCGGGAAGCTCGGCATTTCCCACTCTCACGGTAAATTCGGCAGTCCGCGCCGCGTAAATCTCATCGCCCGAAAGCTCCGCCGTAAACGTGTAAAGCGCGTCTTTTTCCGGGAATTGCGCTGTGTATTCCGTATCGGTGATTTGCGTGAGCGTAAAGCCCTCCGCGCCCTCGCCGCTGGATTTCACACGAATTTCGCCGCTGTAATCATCGGGGATTCCCGAAACAGTCACGGAAACACTCTCCCCCGCTCTCACATGAGAGGAGCTTGCTCTTATCGAAAAACCCGCCGCGCGGAGCTTGGAAACGCTCACTCCCGCCACTCCGACAGCGGATTCCAGCGCGGAATCCGTTGGAATAAACATCACCCGAATCGCCGTATCGCACGGGAGAACGGGCGGCTCGTCAATAAAGCTCCACTCGCCCTCAATACGCTGCCCGTCAAGCTCCGCATAGCTGCCATTTTTCGCGAGTTCCTCGGCGGTTATCGGTTCGCCGTCATACTCCTTTGAAATCTTGTGAATAACCAGATTCGGAACACTGTTTTCCGCCGCCTCCACAATAAAAACCAACTCATAATCCGCATAGTTGCGCATATCCTTTATGGGCACGCGGATAATCGCGCTGCCTTGAACCTCGGAATTAAGTGCGAACCGCAGCTCATTAAACGCAATTTTGGGCTTATTGGCGGGATCGAAATCATCGGAATCGTAAATCGGAGTTCCGAATGAAGCCCCCGCAGGTTTAAGCGCGGAGAGCGCGAATACCGTATTTGCGGAACGATTGGCTTTTAAGATAAATTCGCGGTTCTCCGAGGGGGCTTTGTCGATGTCGAACAGCACGGTGCGCGTTCCCGTGTAGTTCCCCATAAATGTCAGCACGCATTTCGCCTTGTCCGAAACGGTTGCATCAATGTTATTGGAGTAAACCGCAGTGAAATCCTCGCCCTCAATCAGCGTTTCTTCGCCGAACATCACAACCGCTGCGGGGCATTGCGCCAAGCCGTTATATACACACGGCGGCACGCTCACGGAAATATTTTCGTCTTTCGTAACGTCCAACGGCTCTATTGTATAGGACAGCTCTGTTTCTCCCGAATACGCGCCCATTCCGCTTATGGTAATCGTCTTGTCACCGGCGGTTACGCAGTCTTCGGGGTATTCCACGGTAAAATCCGTGCCCTCAACAAGCTCGTTATCGCCGATTTTTGCGAGAATTGCGGGCTTTTGCTCTTCGCCGCTGTATGTAATCTCGGTATATTCAAGCGTGAAATACTCGGACTTGATCTCTTCCTTTTGTTCCTTTTGGGGAGATTCCGGGGATTCCGCCATAACGGTTGTCGCAGCGAATACAGCCGCCAACCCCGATGCCATAATGTGTTTATAATTGAGTTTCAAAAATAATCACCAACTTTAGTTAGATTAACGGAATTTCCCCGTCTGTGACGGGGAATCCGCTTATTTATACGTTTATTATTGCTTGATCTCGGTTCCCGAGGGGAGCATCTCATATCTTGCAAACTCTGCGGAAAACTCGCCCAATCCTTGGGTGATCTGGCGGAGCGAAAGCGCGAAGTCCTGCATTTCGGATTCGGGCGCCTCGGCGATCAATTCCGTCATTCCATCGCCCATACTGTTCATTCCCAGAACCGAACCGCGCTTCTTGGAAAGCATACTCATCACATCGCCCTGTTTGTCATCGGGCACGAGGACGCTCAGGCTCTGAATCGGCTCAAGCAGATACGGCTCGGCGATTTTCATACAATCCTTAAATGCCATAGACGCGGCGGTCTTGAACGCAAGCTCCGAGCTGTCCACGGGGTGATAGCTTCCGTCCAGCAGAGTAGCTTTCAGACGTACCACGGGATAACCGCCGAGAGAGCCTTTCTCACAGGACTCCTGCAAGCCCTTTTCAATCGCGGGGAAGTAATTCTTCGGAACGCTTCCGCCGAAGATTTTCTCCTCAAACAGCAGCTCCTCGCCGTCATACGGCTCGAACTCGATTTTAACGTGTCCGTACTGCCCGTGACCGCCCGATTGTTTCTTGTACTTGCTCTCGATGGTAACCTTTTTCTTTATCGCCTCGCGATATGCGACCTTAGGCGCGGAGAGCGCAACCTCGATCCCGAACTTTGCTTTGAGCTTTGCGGCGGCAATATCCAGATGCTGTTCACCCAATCCGCCGATAATGCGCTCGTGGGTTTCGTGGTTGTGAACATATTCCAGTGTGCGGTCCTCCTCCAGAAGCCGTCTGATAGCCGCCGAGAGCTTGCCCTCGTCCCCGTTGCCTTTAAGCGTTACGGTGCGGAAGTAATTCGCCTTCGGGAACTTCATACCCGCCAGCGGCTTGGTATCTGCCGCGTCACAAAGCGTGTCGCCCGTGTTCGCCTCCAGCTTGGTAACCGCCGCAATGTCGCCCGCGCAGATTTCGGACGCGTCCTCTTGCTTTTTGCCGATTACGGTAACCAGCTTGCCGAAACGCAGCTCTGCGCCGTCCACAGAAACGGGAACGGTCTTTGCTGTCAGCTTGCCTTGAACCACCTTTACATAACTGATTTTCCCGACAAACGGGTCTGCAACGGTCTTGAAAATAATCCCCTTAAACGGCTTGTTTTCGTCATAATCCACGGGAGAACCGTCAATGCTCTCCAGCTTGCGCTCGTTCGGCGAGGGTAGCATTTTTGTAACCGCGTCCAACAGCATATCCACGCCCGAAAGTGTGTCGTTCGCGCAGCAGACGACGGGAGTGATCGTTCCGTTTGCCACACCATCGTGGATTCCGCGAACAAGCTCGTCCTGCGTGAACTCCTCGCCCGCAAAGAACTTCTCCATAAACTCCTCGTTGGTTTCGGCGACAGCCTCTGCCATTGCGGCACGCAGACCCGCGATACGGTTCTCGGAGGCGGGCATTTCCACCTCGGTCGGAACACCCTTGGTGTCGTATTTATACGCTTTCATTGTAAGCAGATTGATATATGCCTCAACAGGTCCGTTCTTGTCATACGGCACGACAATCGGGCAAACGGACGGTCCGAACACAGTCTTCATCTGCGTAAACACCCGATAGAAGTCGCTGTTTTCGACCTCCATACAAGTAACCGCCAGCATACAAGCCTTATTCATCTGAGATGCAAGGCGATATGACTTGACTGTACCCGCGCATACGCCGTCCTTGCCGTTTACGGTGATTATAACGCTCTCGGCGGCGCGGACTCCCTCGTAAAGCCCGCCCACGAAGTCGAATCCGCCCGGGGCATCGATAACGTTGATTTTAACGTTGTTCCAGGTCATATTCGCAACTGCCGCGTTGATTGAGATTTTACGCTTGATTTCTTCCGCGTCAAAGTCGCAAACGGTGTTTCCGTCCGCGGTATTGCCCATTCTGTCCGTCAAGCCGCACTTAAACAGCATAGCCTCGGCAAGGGCGGTCTTTCCGCTTCCGCCGTGCCCCGCCAGAACGATGTTTCTGATGTTGTCCGCTGTGAATGTACCCATTTTTAATAGCAAATTCGGTGGATTGCCGAATTTGCACTTCACCCCTTTCAGTTGAAAATAATTCGTTAATTCCTTGTTGGTTGGTAAGAATCAGGAACTTTATAACTATTATACAACAACATTTCACAAAATGCAAGTCCTTTTGTGAATTTTTTCGGAAAAAGTTTTCCAATTATTTCAAATGCTGTAAATAGAATTTCGCGGTATACAGCGATTTTCCTATAAAAATATTTAATGAAATTTAAGGAAAATATATTGACAAGACAGCTTTCTTGTGTTATAATACATCTTAAAAAGATATATTGTACTGCAATATAGCTTACACAGGAAATTGGTTCTGTTCTTTTGCACAGGAGGAAAGCACAATGAAATTCAAAGGCAAAAAGTCAATTATAGCAGCCGCGCTTGCTTCAATCGTTGCGGTGGGTTCGTTCAATACAGTTGCATTGGCGGAAAAAACCGAACATAATGTTAAACTTCATTCACGTATTCCAAATACGCCCGCAAACGAACATGTAACTAGAGGCGGACGTATAAATACCAATAAAGCTCAAGTCTGCGAAGACGAAATCGTAGAAATAACAGTAGAACCTTATCCCGGCTGCCAAGCAAAAATAATTCTTGAGTACAATGGGAACAAACAGACTCTTGCCAGCGATATAACAACTCAATATACCGCATGTTTCCAAATGCCTGATGCTGATGTGGACGTAACCGCAATTTGGGATTATGCACCCGTGCCCGAACCTACACCTGAGCCTACTCCCGATCCCACACCCGAGCCTACTCCGGAGCAGCCTCCCATAACTCCCGCTCCCACTTGGAAAAAGGGCGACGCAAATTGTGACGGCAAAGTAACAGCCGAGGACGCAACAGCGGTACTCAAACACTTGGCAGGCATAACAGAACTATCCTATATGGGCAGCGTAAATGCTGATATGGATCAAAACGGCAAAGTAACCGCCGCAGACGCAACTGCGATTCTGAAGTTACTTGTAGGCAAGTCGTAATTTTGAAACCGTACGGGAGGAGAAACAATGAAATTCAAGAGTAAAAAGGCAATTATGGCAGCCGCGCTTTCGGCAATTGTTGCGGCAAACTCTTTCAGCGCGACAGCGTTTGCGGGAAGCACCCAAACTTATTCAATCAACAGCATTACATCTTACCCCAAGTATGGAGACAGAATCCAACAGCCCTCCGGGACATTGTCTGTAAGCAAAACCCGGGATATTTCCCCGGGCGAAACCATAACCGTGACCGTGACGCCCGCTGCGGGCTGCAGGTATAATAATCTTTATATTAACGGACAACTCTATTCGAGCGGTACTTCAACGTTTACCACAACGTTTACAATGCCCGCAAAACACGTAACTGTTTCTGTGGTTTGGGATTTCATACCCGAACCTACTCCCGAACCTGACCCTACTCCTACCCCAACTCCTACCCCTACGCCCACCCCAACGCCTACTCCTACTCCCACACCCGCTCCGACTTGGAAAAAGGGCGACGCTAACTGCGACGGCAAAGTGACCGCCGAGGACGCAACAGCGGTGCTTAAACACTTGGCGGGTATAATGGAACTATCCTATATGGGCAGCGTAAATGCCGATATGGATCAGAACGGCAAAGTAACCGCCGCAGACGCAACGGCGATTCTGAAGCTACTTGTCGGAAAGACTTAATATTGAAACTACATAGGAGGAAAACACAATGAAATTCAAAGGTAAAAAGGTAATTATGGCAGCCGCGCTTGCTTCAATCGTTGCAGTGGGTTCGTTCAGCACCGTGGCATTTGCGGAAGAAAAAACCGAACATAATGTTCGGATATATATAGGACCCACTTCACGTGGAAACGGACGTATAGCTACCAATAAAACCAAAGCCCGCGAAGGCGATACCGTAACAATAACCGCAGAACCTGAATCCGGTGTCATAATTAAATGGTTATCTATAGCAGAATCTATAGATAGTTATAATAAAGAAGTTCTTGCCAGTTTTGTGACGGGTAAATGTGAGGTGCCAATCCAAATGCCGGATCACGATGTAGCTGTAATCGTAACCTTTGATTATGAACCAGACCCCGACCCAACCCCTACTCCCACACCTACACCGACCCCCGACCCAACTCCGACACTCAGTTGGAAAAAGGGCGACGCTAACTGTGACGGCATAGTAACCGCCGCAGACGCAACAGCGGTACTTAAACACTTGGCGGGCATAATAGAGTTATCCTATATTGGCAGCGTAAATGCCGACATGGATCAGAACGGCAAAGTGACCGCCGCAGACGCAACGGCGATTCTGAAATTCCTTATCAACGAACAGTAAACAAAAAACAATTTCTCAACAGAGTGAGCCGCTCCCTGAAATAGGGAGCGGCTCACACTTATTCCCATAAAATTATTTAATGAAATTTGAGAAAAATCTATTGACAAACAAATTATATTGTGTTATAATATATTTTACAAGCTATGCTGTGTTGCAAAATAGCTTGCAACAAGAAATTAATCTGTTTTTGCACAGGAGGATGATTCGATGAAATTTAAGTCCATAACAGCTGTTGTAATGAGCTTGGCTCTCACAGCAAGTACATTCAGCGCAAACAGCGCGTTCAACACAACCGCTTCGGCGGCACAAGCCACCCACGATATTCGCCGCCATCAATTTGATGGTCCCGGAACAGTAAATGTATCACCTCAGGCAGCCGCAGGTGATACAGTAAAACTAACCGCAACAGCGGATGAGGGTTATGCAGTATATCGTTTTACGGTAGTTTCAGAATCCGGCAAAACACTTATAAACGACTCCCCTTGCAGCAAAAGCAAGACCTATGAATTTGTTATGCCGGATGAATGGGTATACTACAACGTGATCTTTTCAAAATCTGTCAATCGTCCCTATTATATCTATCAAACGTATTACACCGGTCGGGGAAATATATCGGTTGACAAGGAGGAAGGAGCAATAAGCCCAGGCGATTTGGTAACCGTAACTGCCACTCCGAGAGAGGGCTATAAGGTTGGCAATGTCTTGGTTCAGTATTACAACAGCCAATCATATACCCCCGGTCAGCCGAAGTATTCTAAAACCGACACTATTCCGGGGCAGCCGAACCAAACCGTATACACATTTTCAATGCCCGACAACGATATAGATATTTGCGTTAATTTCGTTGAAGATATTGCTCCTGCCCCCACACCGGAACCCACGCCCACTCCGACACCAACTCCCGACCCAACTCCGACACTCAATTGGAAAAAGGGAGATGCCAATTGTGACGGCATAGTAACCGCCGCAGACGCAACGGCAGTCCTCAAACACTTGACGGGCATAATGGAACTATCCTATATTGGCAGCGTAAATGCTGATATGGATCAAAACGGCAAAGTAACCGCCGCAGATGCGACTGCGATTCTAAAGATGCTTGTAGGCAAGTCATAATATTGAAACCGTACGGGAGGGAAAACAATGAAATTCAAAGGCAAAAAGTCAATTATGGCAGCCGCGCTTTCAACGATTGTTGCAGCAAACTCGTTTAGTATGGTAGCACTGGCAGAGCAACCGGCAAAAAAGCTCTTTGTAGGTTGTGCTTCGGTAGGTCAAATTTATCCGAATGGAGAATGCCCGGATGGGCGTGTTGTGATTAGTAATTACTACCCTGAGGCAGGCGAGGAGATAATCGTAACTGTGACACCGGATGCCGGATGTAAGATTGGTTCATTTAGCTTATATTACAACCAAGGAAATGGGGAGTGTTTTTTTCATGACAGCGACATAACCGGCACATACGAAAAAAGATTTACAATGCCCTCAGTTAATGTACAGGTTGGTGTGCGTTTTGATTTCATTAACCCACCCACATCAAAGCCTGACCCCACACCTACTCCCACACCCGACCCTACTCCCACTCCGACACCGACTCCCGACCCAACTCCGACACTCAGTTGGAAAAAGGGCGATGCCAATTGTGACGGCCAAGTGACCGCCGCAGACGCAACGGCAATCCTCAAACATTTGACTGGCATAATGGAACTTTCCTATGTGGGCAGCGTAAATGCCGACATGGACCAAAACGGCAAAGTGACCGCCGCAGATGCGACTGCGATTCTAAAAATGCTTGTAGGCAAGTCTTAATATTGAAACTACATAGGAGGCAAATTCAATGAAATTCAAAGGCAAAAAGTCAATTATGGCAGCCGCGCTTGCTTCAATCGTTGCGCTGGGTTCGTTCAGCACCGTGGCATTTGCAGAAAAAGAAGAACACTCTATTGTGATAAATGGTTCTGACCAACTTATATCTATTGAATCCGATAAACCCAAAGCCCGCGAGGGAGACACCGTAACAATAACCGCAGAACCCAAATCCTTCCGCACGATTGAAAAAATAGTTTTATCATATTATCTTGGCGGTAAATATTACGAACAGACTCTTATCAGTTCTCAGACGACTAAATGCACCGCGACATTCCAAATGCCGGATGCCGATGTACGTGTAACCACACACATGAAACCAATCACGGTGTACATGATTTCTTGTGATATGGACGGAAGTGAGGGATTGGGGGAGGTGAGTGTCAGTAAATATGGGGCTGTTGAAGGTGAAACAATTACTATAAACGCTGTACCGAAAGCAGGCGCAGAAATTGCCGAGCTTTATGTGCATAATCATAAGAATAGCGCGGACATCGTTCCGCTTAATGGAAACAGTTTTATAATGCCCGCGTATGCTGTGGTTGTATATTGCCGATTCCAATCAACCACGAAGCCTACTCCTACACCTACCCCGAATCCTACACCTACCCCGAATCCCACACCAACTCCAAATCCCACGCCAGACCCTACACCAACCCCCTCTCCAACGTGGAAAAAGGGCGACGCCAATTGTGACGGCAAAGTGACCGCCGCAGACGCAACGGCAATCCTCAAACACCTGACGGGTATAATGGAGTTATCATATGTGGGCAGTATAAATGCCGATATGGATCAGAACGGCAAAGTGACCGCCGCAGACGCAACTGCGATTCTAAAAATGCTTGTAGGCAAGTCTTAATATTGAAACTACATAGGAGGAAAACGCAATGAAATTCAAGAGAATAATTGCTGCTGTGATGGCATTGGCTCTCACGGCAGGCACATTCAGCGCAAACAGCGCATTCAACACAACCGCTTCGGCGGCGCAAGCCACCCACCCCATTGTATGCAATCGTTCCGAAGGTCCCGGAACGGTAAACGCACCCTCACAAGCCGCCGCAGGCACACAAGTAGCCATAACCGTAACGGCAAGTAATGGTTGTGAAATTGATAATTTTACAGTAGTTGCAAGAAAATCCAATAAAGAACTTATATATGACCACCCGCGTAGCCAAAGCAAAACCTATATCATTAATATGCCGGACGAAGAAGTAAGCTACAATGTGGAATTTTCAAGCTCCACCAACAAACCCTTTTACATCTATCAGAAGCTCAAAAACTTTGGGGGAGATATATCCATTGACGATAAGGGGGCATTAAAACAGGGCGAAACGATAACCATAACCGCCACTCCGAAAGAGGGCTACAAGGTTGATAACATCCTGGTGCAGTATCACAATAGCCAATTGTGGGTTTCGGGACAGCCGAGATATTGTAAAACCGACACTATTCAGGGGCAGCCGAACCAAACCGTATATACATTTTCAATGCCCGCCAACGATATAGATATCAGGGTTAATTTTGCTATAGATTCTACCCCCGCACCTGCTCCGGAACCCGAACCCACACCTACTCCAACGCCCACTCCCGAACCCACACCTACTCCGACCTGGAAAAAGGGCGACGCCAATTGTGACGGCATAGTAACCGCCGCAGACGCAACGGCAGTCCTCAAACACCTGACGGGCATAATGGAACTATCCTATATTGGCAGCGTAAATGCCGACATGGATCAGAACGGCAAAGTGACCGCCGCAGACGCGACTGCGATTCTGAAGTTCCTTATCAACGAACAGTAAACAAAAAACAATTTTTCAACAGAGTGAGCCGCCCCTCAAAGTTCGAGGGGCGGCTTTTCTGTGATTCCCATTCGCAAAATAAAATAGAAAACCGCTTGCAATTCTGCAATAAATGGTGTATAATTATAATGAATAGTTATATCAAAAAGGACTGGTTTCTATGATTATTTTACCGCAGCAAATAACCGAAGTTCTGGAGAAGTTGGAGAATGCGGGCTTTGAGGCATATATTGTCGGGGCTTGCGTGCGCGAGCTGATTCTCAAACGTAATCCGCAGGACTTCGATGTCGTAACGAACGCGGAAATCAACGACATTATGTTCGCGTTTCGGGATTATCGAATCTCGGACGAGGGCAGAGAACGCGGGGAGATTCTCGTCACTATTCTCGGAATGGTGGTGCAGATCTCGCCCTACCGCCGCGAGGTTGTCGGAAACCGCGTAATGTACGCGGACTCTCTCGATGTCGATCTCAAACGGCGCGGATTCACAATGAACGCAATGGCATACTCCCCGAAAGAGGGCTTGATTGACCCGTATGACGGCAAATCCGCGCTGACAGGCGAGATAAAGCAGATCGTTGCTATCGGCGAGAACGTCACGATAAACACCAAGTCAGAGGTTACCGCAGTTTACGATATGTCGGGGAGCTTCACAACGCAGCCCTCGCGGCTTCTGGAGGCGATTCGCTATTGCTCCGAGGACGAGTACGAAATCGAGGAGAAAACCCGCGACTGTATGCGCGCGAACATCTCTTGCTTTGAATACGCGGACGCAGAGTCGATACGAACGGAGCTGGAACGCATTATAATGGGAAAATTCGCCGCTCGCGCCCTCGAACAAAACGCCGATATACTTAAATACGTCCTCCCCGAAATCGCGTCTTGTATCGGACTGGATCAGCGTTCGGTTCACCACGCGTTTGACGTCTGGACACACATCGCAAAATCGGTCGGATTCGCGCTCCCCGTCCCGGAAATCCGCTTTGCTATGCTGTTCCACGACCTCGGCAAGCCCGACTGTATGTATCTTGACAGCACCGGGCACGGGCATTTCAAGGGTCACGGAGAACGTTCGCGGCTGCTTGCGGAGGGAATAATGCGCCGCCTGGAGTTTCCGCGGAATATGTCCGAGGAAATCAGTTGGTTGGTTTATCACCACGATGTGCCAATTCCCGAGGGCAGACGCGAGCTTAAAGCGCTTATCCGCGAGTTGGGTCCCACGGACCTGAAAAATCTTCTTCAATGCGAAATCGCCGACAGCCGCGCAAAAACGGAGGAGAGCGAACCTCCGCAGACGGTAAAACTCCGAGCCTCTCTTGCTGCGCTGAATGAAATTCTCGAAACTGGCGAGTGCTATAAAATAGACCAACTTGCCGTCACTAAGCGTGAGCTTTTGGAACGTCACCTGGTGGAAACGGATTTGGAAGCCGAGCAGCTTATGGACGCACTGTTTGAAATCGTCCTGGATAAGCCCTCGTTCAATAACCGCCTGATGCTGTTGGATTTGGCAGAGAAAAGCAAATCCAAGCTGGAACAAATTGAAGCGGACAGACGCGCCGTTGAAGCCGAACGCCTTGAACGCTCCAAGAAAAACACAGACCGCCGCTCCGAGCCGATTTTCACCAAGAGGAAAAAGCCGTGAAATTTTTCTCGAATTATCTGTATTACAGGCGGCGCATAATCATCGTAATACTGACGGTCGGCGCGGTATTCGCGCTGTTTATGATGCTTTACGGACTTCCGCTGCACGCCGTTTTCTACGCGGGGGCAATCTGCGCGGTGATAACCGCCGCTGCCGCCTTTGGGGATTTCCACCGCTACTGGCGGAAGTTCCGCACTCTGCGCGGTCTTAAGAACGAGATTCTCCTCACGCTCGAACATCTTCCGGATTGTGACAACGAAATCGATGAGTGCTATCACACGCTGTTGGAGCTGCTACACGAGGAGAAGCGTACGCTTCACACCAACTCCGACCGCCGTTATAACGAGGCAGTGATGTACTTCACAATGTGGGCGCACCAGATCAAAACACCGATTTCCGCGATGAGCTTGCTGTTACAGGGAATGGACACGGACGAATCCCGCGAGCTGTCAGGCGAGCTGCTGAAAATCGAACAGTATGTTAAAATGGCGCTATGTTACATTCATATGGACGGCGAAAACAGCGATTACGTGCTGAAAAAGTGCCCGTTGGACAAGATTATCCGCGCGGCGGTAAGAAAGTTCTCCCCGCAGTTTATCAGACAGCATATCAAATTGGTTTACGAACCAATGGATTATTATGTTCTGACGGACGAAAAATGGCTGCTGTTCGTGGTGGAGCAAGTGATTTCCAACGCTTTGAAATACACCAAGCGGGGCAGCGTAACGATAGCGGTGCTTGCCGATAATATGCTTTCCGTTCGCGACACGGGAATAGGGATCCCGGCGGAGGATCTGCCGAGGATTTTTGAGCGGGGATACACGGGCAACAACGGGCGCGGAACGTTCAACGGTCCTAAAACCGGCGCGCAAGCCTCCACGGGAATCGGACTGTATCTTTGCAAACGCATATGCCGCGAGCTTGGTCACGAAATCACCGTCCAGTCGGACAATACGGGCACGGAGGTGCTGATAAGGCTCACCCCCGCCGCTGTTGACACGAGGGATTAAAACCCTCTTGACATTTTGTGAAAAATGTGGTATGCTATATGTAGCGGTAAATTCTAAAACCGCGCATTGGGACGCGAATTTTGCGCGTTATAACCAAACACAACCCATTGGTGATTAATGCAAATCCAAAACGCGAGCGACCCGACCACACTCCGCATTGCGGAGTGTAGCGGGGCGTTCGGCGAGCGCAAATGAAATTCGCAAAGCGGATTTCATTTGCGCAGTTTTGGATTTGCCATCTAAATAATGCAAATTCAAAATGCGAGCGTCACGGTGCACGCGCAGCGTGAACCGTGACGCTCAGGCAAGTGCACACCGCAGGTGTGCACGGTTTTGGATTTGCCATCTAAATAAGGAGGATTTATGGAGATTCAACAGAATATGCCGCAGAAGCAGAAGTTGCTGCATTCCGTAAAGGGAAAGGTGCTGCTGATGAGCATAATATTGCTGAGCTGTCTGGTAATTAATGTTTTGGTGGGCTTGACTATTCAGTATCAATTCACCCAAGACAACGTGCAAACTATGCTGAACGAAAGTGTTGACAGTGCACAGACCATTGTGGAAAACGGATTGCAAAGCGTGATAGTCCTGATCAGCGACCACGCGCACGATTACGAGTTCGTAAACGGCACAGCGGAGGAAAAAGCGGCTCACGCGGCGGCTCTCGCGATGTTTGACCGCACCGTTATTAAAAACGTCTATGTGGACGAGGCGGGGCAGTCCTATGGCGGTGAACTGCCCTCGACGGTGAGATCCGCATTGGCAAGCGCCTCCGTGGTGACTACAACTCCCGCAGACGCAAACTCCACATTCTGGATTGCCGTTAAGACCCAAAGCGGAAGTATCTTCGCCTCGGAAATGAGTGTCGATAAACTTTCGGGAATCTTGACTTCCGTTCCGTGGGATACATATCTGCTGAACGAAAGCGGAGCGGTGATCGCCACTTCGGCGACCGGCGCGGCAGGCATCTCGTACTCGGATTATGTACAGTCCATGGGAACTAAGACCACCGACATCCGCCCCAAAGGAAAAGGCGAAAGCCGCAGCTGCTACGCGGCATACGGCTTAGAGGACTTTCCGGGTTGGACCGTGCTTATCAGCGTGAAATCGGCGGGATATTACAATGGCGTTATTGTCTCGCTTTGTTCCAATATCGTTATAGTACTCATTATGGCGGTAATAATCGTTGCCGCAAATCTGTATTTCTCGAAGCACCTCATCAACCCGCTGAACAAGATTCGCGAAAAGATTATCGAAATCAGCCGCGGAAATCTGTCCGGCGAGCCGCTTGATATCCGCAGCAAGGACGAATTTGGCGTGCTGGCGGAATCCGTCAATGCCATGGCAGAGTTCAACCGCCACATCATCGGAGATATTCAGTACACCGCCGAGGAAATCGCGGCGCAGAATCTCCGTGTGAATCCCAAGGCGCAGTACAGCGGGGATTATCTGCCCGTTAAGAACGCTTTGGAAAGCATCGTAAACGCGATGAGAGAAGTTGTAATAAGCATTGACAACGCAGGCAAAGAGGTAAGCGCCGGTTCTGCGCAGATGTCCGCAAACTCCGCGATGTTGAGCCGCGCGGCAAGCGAACAAGCTCAAACCGTTCAGGAGTTGAACGATAGCTTGAACGACGTTTACAAGCAGATTACCAAGAGTACCGAAAACGCGGCAGTGGCGCGCGAAATGACCGAAACCGAGGTCAAGGCGATAAACGAAGGCAACGAAAAGATGGAGCGTATGTTGGCGGCAATGGAGGAAATAAACTCCACGTCCGCAGAGATTGCGAACATCATCAAGACCATTCAGGATATTTCGTTCCAGACGAACATTCTCTCACTGAACGCATCCATTGAGGCTGCTCGCGCAGGTGCTGCCGGTAAGGGCTTCGCGGTGGTTGCGGGCGAGGTCGGAAACCTCGCCAACAAAACCGCCGAGGCAGCGAAATCCACTACGGGGCTTATAGAAACCTCCGTCAAGGCAGTTAAAAACGGCACGGTTATCGCCAACGAAACCGCTCAAATGTTGGAGATGATCATCGGCAAGGCGGCAGAATCCGCGGACGTAGTAAACGAAATCGCGGACGCTTCCGTAAAACAAGCTGAATCGATTCAGTCGGTACTGGAGCGCATGAACGGAATCTCCGTGTCGGTAGCTCAGGTAAGCGATGCCTCGCGTGAGTGCGCAAGTTCCTCCGAAACGCTTGCCGAACAGTCCGCAATGCTTAAGGAAACGGTTGACAAGTTCGTGGTAGACGGCAGTGCGCCTGTTCGGAAACCGAATCCCGCTCCCAAGGCGGAAGCTCCGATAGCTGAATCACCGAAACCCATCGCCAAGGCTGAATACAAGAAACCTACTCCCAAGGCAATAACAATGCCCGATGACGAAAAACCCGCTCCCGCAAAGGCGGAACAGAAACCCGTTGCTGCCGCGCCCAAATCAGAGCCGCCCAAACAGGCTGCCAAGCCCGCAACAAAACAACCCGCGCCTAAGTCGGCAGCTAAACCCGCTCCCAAAGCAATAGTAATGCCCGATGACGAGAAAAAAGCAAAGGCAGAGCCGAAACCCACTCCCAAGCCGACAGCCAAACCTGCGCCCGTTCCGAAAGCGGAACCGAGCAAACCTGCCGCTTCGGCATCAAAGCCGAAAATCTCCCTCCCGGACGATGACGAGGATTTGTTTGTATCCGCTCCGTCAACAACAGCGGTGTCCAAGGCGACAATGAAACCTGTGAACTACACTGTAAAATTGGATCCCAATAAGTACTAATAAAAATTCCCCTCTTTTCAGAGGGGAATTTCTTTATGCAAACGGCGCATGTATGTGGCGTTATGCGCCGATATTGCCGTGGAACTTACTCCTTAACGGTTTCAAAAGAGCCGTTCTTCGCAAGCGTCACCTTGCCGCTTACGAGATTGATGTTCACCTTGTGCTTGTTAGAGCCGCCAAACTCGCCGTTTGTGCCGCGTCCAAGATTCATAAAGCCTCCGTCCGTGTTGTTGAGATTGGTCTTAACTGTTCCCGAAACTCCGTCAAACCGAACGTCCGCGCCGCTGTCATCGGGCAGAATGATGTTGACGTTTCCGCTTACCGCGTTGATTTTCAAATCCTTGTTCCATTCCGCATAGGTAATCTCAACATTGCCCGAAGTCACGGTGATATTGCCCTCTCCGGTTGCGCCGCTGTAACTCGTTTTGCCCGAAACGGAGCTTATCGAGTACTTCTCTGCGGAGTAATTCCGTACATTGACCGTGCCCGAAACAGTGGAAATTTTCAGCTCTGCGGGGCTTAAACCCTCAACACCGATGACATTGACATTGCCCGACGCGGACTTTATCGCCGCGTGAACAAATGCCGAATTGATGTTGATTTCGCCGCTTGCGGTGTTCAGCTCGAAATGCTCGGCATTCACTGCCGCGTCGGGAAGCTCAACGCCGCCGCTTGCGGTGTTGATTTTGATTTTCTTATACATCGTTTTCGGAAGCCGCACGGTGATGGAATATTCACCCTCAGCCTTTGAGCGGAAAAAGTTAAACGTGCACTTTTCCTTAAGTGTCAGCTTTTTTCCGCACAACACTGCGCAAAATTCGGGCTTGTCGAGAGGGTTTTGATACTCTGCGGTAATCGTGGAATCCTCCGTGGAGAGCACCGTGATTTTCGCTCCGAGAGAGGAAACCTCCACCTCTTCGATTTCATTTGTGAAGTTGTAAATTTGCTTGTCAGCCATAATAATACCTCCTATTTGAAATGGCAAATCACCAAAAACTTGTTTTTATTTATAACGCGCTAAACCTGCACCCCAAACAGTGGATTTAGGTTATAACCCAAATAACTGTCAACGCGTTACTTTTTTCTTATCAACCGCGGAAAGAAGATTCTTTTCATGCGGATTGAACTCTTGATTTCGTGCTCCGTGGAATCCGCGAAGCTAAAGCCGCTCGGTGAAGTAAATCTGAACCGATAGCCAAAAAAATGAAATTTCATAAAGTTACCTCTTAAAATATTAAAAGCGGAAATCGGAGCGGAACGCTGCTGTTGTTCGGATATTAAGTGATATTATGCGATAAAACCGATTTCCGCGATTAATCGTGTTATGCCGCCTGTTCTATCTCCGGCGGATTCGGAGCATCGGGGGGATTCGGCGCTTCGGGAGCTTCGGAGGGATTGGGCGCGTCCGTATCCTCGGGAGGATTAGACTCCTCAACAACTCCGCTTGTTACCGTGACGTCTCCAATTACCAATGATGTGGATTGCTCCTCCGACAGTGAGGATGATTCTACAAATGAAGGAGTAGTAGTAATATCCACAACAGCCGCCGTGTCGCTGTCGGATTTCGGCGGAAGAGACGGCTCATCAACCGCATACTCCTCAATCAATTTGTTCAGTGCTTCATCGGTCGAGTCATAAATGTTTACGCTGCCCGCCCCCATATCAAGATTCAACTCGCACGTGGAATCAGAATAGCTTCCAATCAGCACTCTCTCATTGGTATCAAATTTAAGCTTTTGCTTGATCCCCAATGCGTCAATATTTACATAGCCCGAACCAATACTTGCATTCACATATGCAGAATAACCCTCCGGGAAATACAAGTCGAGATTACCACTACCCATATCCACACTATGATCGTAATAATTTTCCATTCCTCCAAGTTCCGAGTAGAACACACTGCCCTTTCCGGAACCGAAGTCAATTTCTCCGTAGCCCTTCAAACCGCTTACCACAAACTTACCCGAGCCTACATCAATGTTGTAATGCTCCGCCAACATATTTGTAACGCAAGCCTTACCGCTGCCAATATCAAGATTGAAATAATTTTGCGGATATTGACCGCTGCCGTAGAAGTTTATTGTGCCCGAACCGATTTCAAAATAGTTATTCGCCGCGTTTATGTTGCGGACTATCGTGGTTCCCGAGCCTTGTTTCAGCGTGAACGTATTCAGAATCCTCTCGGGAATCTCAATGGTAATGACGATTCCGTTGCTGTCGCCGAAGATGTCGTCCAGCCAGCCCACAAATCCATCGTAACCTCCGGTACTAAAGCCAAACGAAACGCTCTTCGGGTGTGCCGCGATGCAAAGGCTGTCGTCCTCCCACTCTGCGCTTACGGTAATGCTCTTTCCCGTAGGAACTTGCGCGCAAACACGAATCATCTCGTTCTCCGAGGTAGGAACGATCAAAGTCTTTACCGCTGCGGAATCCACCTCGATATTCGTAAACTCGTTGTTGATATGCCATTCCTTGTCTTGATTCACGGTTTCGTTAAATATGCTCCCGCGACTCTGATACGAGGTTACGCCGCCGACACTGCCACCGTGACGTGGGTTATCGGGACCCCAGATCCCGTAAGTAATTGCCGCCATAAGAAAGCTCGCGGCGCAAATCACTGCGGATAATAAAAACAGTTTTCTCACATTTCTCCCCCCTTATATGTCGTAAATCGCCCTGATATGCGAGTTAATTACGAAAATCACCAGCCGCGCAAGCAGTTTTGCAGTCCACACGGCAATGCACACAAGCGCAATACCCAGCGCGATAAATCCCGTGAACAGGAACAAGTTTGTTGGGAACACCGTATCGAATCCGCTGAACAAGCCTTTGAACGATTCCCAGAACACACATTTTGCCGCAGCCGCGAAAAGCGAAAGCACTATTGCCGCCATCGACGCAATCACCCACCACCACACCAAGATGTCCAATAAAAGCACTCCGACGAGCTTACCGGTATTGACATTGGGGGTTAACATCGAAACATCAACGAATTTGAATCCGCCCTTGGTATTCTTTGCCTTTCCCGTCTGCTGAGGAATTGAGCCTGTATGATTTTGGTTATTGTTCTCGCGAAATTCGTCATTCGGGCGCGGAACACCATAGCCCTGACGGTTTTGATTATGCCTTTGCTCGTGTTCGGATTTCGCTCTGGAGACCGCGTCTGCCGCCGATTGACCCGCTGTCTTTACTGCGTTTGCCGCAGATTTTCCCGCGCCGATCACCGCGTCCTTTACGCCGCTGTTGGAAAACGCGTCCGCGATTGCGTGCCCCGTAACTTTTGCCGCGTCCGCAATTGCCTTGCCCGCGTCCGACAGCGCGTCCGCAACCGACTGATTAGCCGCGTTCTGCGTTGCCGCTCCTGCGTTCTGATTCGTACTCGCGCCGTTTGCGTTATTAGTATTCGCGGATTGTCCAATGAAATTTACATTTTGCGGATTGGAATTATATCCCCCGTTCATATTAATATTCGCGTAATTTGGAACAGAGTTGTTCTGATTCGGATAAATTTCTTGGGAGATATGGTCGGGAGTATACGACCGCACGTTATCGGAATTTGACGCGTCACGCGCGTTCATCAGCGACAAATCAGCCGGAACACTGCGCCCGGGCTTGGTTAGACTTATGCGCTTTCGCTCAACATCGCGTGCGACCATACTGTTGATACGCGAGCTTTCCAGATTCAGGTAATTTCTCGCTATCTCCTTAATATCGCCAAGGCGATGACAAGCCTCCGCCTCCGAAAGTCCGTTTGCCGCACTGTTGGCGAAATGCTCCTCAAAATCCGCCGTGATCTCGGCGGTATCATCAATTCCAACACGGTTAAGCTCTGCTGTCAGTAATTGGAAAAACTCACGTTTGTTATTCGCTTCCATTAGGTTAACTCCCCCTTTATGCTGCTTATATCATTCTCCTCCAGAAGCTCGTTTACACTCCTCGAAAACTCGCGCCACTCCTCGGATAAACGATTAAGCTCCACGATCCCCGTTTCTGTAATCTTATAGTACTTACGCGGCGGTCCTTCGGGGGATTCCACGATGTAGCTCTCAATCAAACCGCCGTCCTTCAGCCGTTTCATCAACGGATATATCGTACCCTCCGTAATCGTCATACATCTGGAGATACGGTTTACCAACTCATATCCGTAGCAATCGCCGTGGTTTACCACCGACAGCGCGCAAAGCTCCAGTGTTCCTCTCTTCAATTGCGAATTCATCAACTCAACCCCTTATCTAAATAGCAAATTCAAAACCGTGCACACCTGCGGTGTGCACTCGCCGAGCGACCCACATCACCGCTTTGCGGTGATGTGCGCCGCTCGCGTTTTGGATTTGCACTTCACTCCGACAACTTGTCGTTGTAATATAATGCGCTATGCACGAATCACCAACAACTTGCTTTGAACTATACCGCGTTAAATTTGCAACCCGGTAAGCGGTTTTAGATATACGCTCCAAATCTTATAAATTCCAACAATTTCCAACTGCTAAGGTACTTTGTCTTGCATTATAGGCGATTCAAAAAATATGCATTTTCTTGCCTATACTTATTCTACCACAATGTATTATGTTTTGCAAGATACAAAGCAAACAAAAACAAAGCTTTTTTGTTCAAATTTTTGTACATCTTGTACAAAATGCATTTTATAATGCGGTTCTCCGTGTCTGAATATGGGAGAACCGCAAGTTAATATACAATCTTAAATCCGATTTTCTGTGAATTATGTCAACTCTCATTATATATACGGAAAATATCCTCCCCCGCATAAGTTCTCCCGTGATATGTTACGGTGAGATTCAAGCAGCCGCTGAACGCAAAACGCTCGATTTCCACAACAGACTCGGGAATGTCAAGCCGCGTCAGGGCGGTACAACCCGAAAACGCGTACTCATCAATTTCACGCACACCGTTTTCAATCGTTACGGAGGACAGATTCACGCAGTTCGCGAACGCATCTTCGCCGATACTCTCCACGCTGCCGGGAATCGTAATGCCCGTAAGCCCAACGCAGTTCTCAAACGCACGTGATTCAATCTCGGCAACGCGCATTCCATTGATTTCCGCCGGGATAACAACATCTCCGCCCGTGCCGTTGTAGCGCACGATTTCCGCCTCGCCGTCATCAAATTCGACTGTAAAGTCCGAAACAGTGCTTGTGTAATCATCATCCCGATGCAGCGGATTGATTGGAGCGGAATCATTCACCGTGGTTGAGCTCTCGTTGTCAGCTGCGGAACTCTCGCTGACGACCGTTGAACTTTCATTAACAGTCGTAGAATTGCTGTCGCTCACATTGGATTTCCCGTTGCAAGCGGACAGCGCAATCACCGCCAAAACCGCAAACATTGCCAATATTTTCCTCATCTTGCGTTTCTCTCCTTCATTGCTCTCTCGATTTCACGACCCGCATCGCGCTTTGCGGCGTCCGCGCGCTTATCGTGGAGCTTTTTGCCCTTGCACAGCCCCACCTGGATCTTTACACGGCTGTCCTTAAAATACATCGACACGGGAATCAGCGTGTAGCCGCCCTGTTTCACCTGTCCGAACAGCCGCAGAATCTCCTTTTTGTGCATCAGCAGCCGCCGAACACGATAAGGGTCGCGATTAAAGATATTCCCTTTTTCGTAAGGCGCGATGTGCATTCCGCGAATGAAAGCCTCGCCGTTATCAATAGAGATCCAACTGTCTTTGAGGTTCACTCCGCCCGCGCGAATCGACTTCACCTCCGTACCGAACAGTTCAATCCCCGCCTCGATACTCTCCATAATAAAATATTCATGCCGAACCTGTCGATTTTCGGCGATAGTTTTTGTGTTAGCTGTCTTAGTGTTCATCTTATCTCCTTATTTGAATAGCAAATTCGGCACCGCACAAACTCCGCTGCGCTTCGTTTGCGCTAGCCTCGCCGCGAAAGCTCCACTTCGTTCCGCTTCCGCGGCGGCTTGCCGAATTTGCACGAGTCGCCGGTAAGTGGCTTTGGAATTAAACGCTCTATACCCGCGCAGCCGGTAGGTGGCTTTGAAATTGAACGCTCTATTCACAAGTCACCGATTTGTTGTTTTAGTTATAACTTCCAAATCTTATTCTTACATCTTATCCTCTAGCCTATATTATAGCACATATTTGTAAATTTTACAAGCATTTTTTTCGTGATACTTGACATTTTGCGGAATGTATGATATAATAAAACTAAGACCTTTGTTACGCAAAATCAAATGATTGATGGAAAGCGCAAAACTGTCAAATGTAAACTTTCAACTGTTTCGGGGGTGGTATACATATGGAAAAAAATACCGTATTAATTGTTGACGATTATGAGTTCAATCGGCTTATACTGTGCGATATGTTTCCGGATATGGACATTATCGAGGCGGAAAACGGCTTTTCGGCTATTGAAGAATACGAAAAACACAAGGACAAGATTTGCTGTGTGCTTACGGACATTATGATGCCCGTAATGGACGGTTTCGGCTTGCTGGATTATTTTTCCAAGAACAAATACACCGATGAAGTTCCTGTGTTTGTAATCAGCGCCGACCCCTCAAGCAAAGTTCTTCAGCGCGCGTTTGCCCTCGGCGCTGAGGACGTTATCACCAAGCCATTCAATGTCAACTTCACCCAAAAACGTATTCTTGAATGCATAGAATTGCATAGATTACGTGAAAAATTGGCTGAATTGACGAGCGATGATTCATTTGATGATATGTAAACTTCCCATGACTGCGGTTTTTGTTAGCCGCAGTCATTATTTTTTGCAAGTTTTTGAAAAACTACTTGCAAAATTTATCGGAATGTGGTATAATTATTAATGATGGTTTTTCCGCCGAATTAAAATTACTGTCCGGTGACTTGTGCAGATTGCTACAACCAAAATCAAGTTATCGGAAACTCGTGCAAATTCGGCGGGGCTAACGCAAATATCGGGCTATGCCCGATATTTGCGCGGTTTTGGATTTGCAAATTAAGATAAGGAGAATTGCAATGCGATACACAGAAATGAACAAAGAACAGCTCATTGCCGAAAAGGCATCTTTGGAGCGCGAATACGCGGAATTTAAGGAGAAAGGCGTAAACCTGACAATGGCGCGCGGAATCCCCGCGCCCGAGCAGCTTGACCTTTCAATCAATATGCTGCTGCACTGTCTGGACGGTGACTGCAAGTCCAAGAGCGGCATGGACTGCCGTTCGTATGGCGTTCTGGACGGAATCCCCGAGGCAAAAGAGCTGTTTATGGATATGCTTCACGTCGGACCGGACGAGGTGATCGTTGGGGGTAACTCCAGTCTTCAAATGATGTACGATACGATTATCCGTGCGCTGCAGTTGGGCGTTCTTGGCAGCGAGAAGCCGTGGTGCAAGTATGACAAAATCAAGTTTCTCTGCCCTGTGCCGGGTTATGACCGCCACTTTGCTATGTGCGAACAGCTTGGCATTGAGATGATCAACATTGAATATAAATCCGATGGTCCCGATATGGACGAGGTGGAGCGTCTTGTTGCCTCCGATGAGAGCATTAAGGGAATCTGGTGCGTGCCGATGTACTCTAATCCCACGGGTATTACATACTCCGATGAGGTGGTTCGCCGCTTTGCGAATCTCAAGCCCGCCGCGAAAGACTTCCGCATATTCTGGGATAATGCCTACTGCGTTCATCATCTCAGCAGCCATCACGACCATCTGCTGAACATCATTGAGGAGTGCCGCAAGGCGGGCAATCCCGATATGGTGTTCGAGTTCTCGTCCACATCTAAAATCAGCTTCCCCGGCGGCGGACTGGCGGTGATCTGCGCGTCCAAGGACAATATTGATTTCATCAAAAAGCAGATGGCAATCCAGACTATCGGATTTGATAAACTTAACCAGCTTCGTCACGCGAAATACTTCAAGAACTTTGAGGGTATCGAGGAGCATATGCGTTTCCACGCGGCGATTATCCGCCCGAAATTCGAGGTCGTGCTGTATATGCTCGAAAAGGAGCTTATGCCGCTTGGAATCGGCAAGTGGACGCGCCCCAACGGCGGATACTTTATCTCGTTCAACGGAATGGACGGCACGGCGAAACGTATCGTTCAGCTTGCTAAAGAGGGCGGCGTAGCCCTCACGGACGCGGGCGCAACGTTCCCTTACGGGAAAGACCCTCACGACAGCAATATTCGCATAGCCCCCACCTATCCGTCTGTTTCGGATTTGCGGCAAGCTATGGAGCTGTTCTGCATTTGCGCGAAGCTCGCGACTGCCGAGAAATTACTGGGTTAACACAGAAAAGATAATCCCCGCCACACGGCGGGGATAATCTTTATAAATATAAACGATTTTTTTACTCATTGCGGATATTGTCCTTGATTATCGCGAACGGCAATTCTGATTCTTTTATCTCCTTGCCAAAGCGCGGATACAGGTAGCGATAATTCAAAGTTCCGTAACGCGTGACTATGGAAACGTTGATTGCATAGGGCTTTCCGAAGAGGTTTTTTCGGACGTAATTGACGCTCTTTACATTGTCGAAGACGATGTTCTCCTCGGGCTTTCTGTTGGAGGTTATCTTCATAGAGCGACCATCGGCGCGGTATTGATACTGTCGCCCATGTTGGTGCTTCAGACCGTTAATTAGGAAATAAATGCCAACTACAGCAGCGACAATGGGTATCATAATGAAAACTCTGGTGTAATACGCGATGATATAACCAATAACGGCGCCCACAGCCCCGCCAAGTAAGAGCCAGATAATCAACGCAATGAGGAGGGATTTTTTATCGGGCGCTACATAGAATGAACCCGTTTTCATAATCTCGTAGAGGTCGCGTTCGCGTCCGTTATCGAGAACTATTTCGTGGTTCTCCCGCTCGAACATTGCGGTAGCTTTGGGCAAATCTCCCGAATACCCCTCGGCGGTAGGCGAAACCTTTCCCGCATACGGAGATACATACTCCTGAGATTCAGCGTTTGAAACGTTGTCACTGCCCTCGTCAAACAATTCGCCCAAACGGTCATACACAGAGGTTTTCTTGGTGCGGGCGCGCTCGATTTCCGCTTGGGAAATGGCGCGTCCGCTGCCGATGTTCATCGCGATTTCACGCTCTGTGCGGTTTTCGTCGTTTACGTCCACATTTGCGATGCGGATTTTTTCGGATTGCGTTTTAACAATGAAAAACGGTGTGCTTTTGGGGGATATGTACGAGTCCGAAACAATGGAAAATTCTTGAATCTGACCGTTTATACGAATCTGAACATCATACCCATTGATTTTGTTAAAAAACGAACGCGGCGAAAATTCAACCAAATCCACATCCTGATAGAAAATAATAAACTCGGTTTTGCCGTAATTCAGCATCATTTTTTCATCATTTGCGGCATATGTACACTTGAATCCCGTGCCGACATATTTTATGGTGAATCCGACAAAAAGCAAAGCCAGAACCACCGCCGCGAAAATGACAAAAGCCGCAACAATCGCGGGAAACAGCCTTTGGTCGCCGCTGCCCCCCTCGGGAAGCGAGGCTATTACATTGCGCAGCACCTTTATTGATACGAATATCACCAGAGCAACAAATCCCGCGCCCGCAGCCAGAGCTACCAGTTTAAGCATGTTCTCATACGCGTACGGAGCGTTAAATTCACCGCTTGATGAAAGTCCAAACCGCCCGTTTCCCGATGTTTTACTATTGCTTGAATTTTCCATAAAATAGCCCCCCATTGCATAACATATTTTAATTATACCACATTTTTTTCACATTGTCAACACAATTTACCGAAAAAACTTCCACACTGTGCAGAAAAATTGTACAATTTCGGCATTGAAATTATTATCGAAAAAGAATATAATAGAAACAGAGCAGTTTGTAGAAAAAGCCAATTTAATTTGCACTCCCAGACTGTCGAGAAACACTCGCAGACGAGTCTTGACAAAGTAAGCACCGCCGCTTTGCGGCGGTGCGGTGCGAGAGTTTATCGGCAGTCTGAGAAACAGAGAAAGCTCCCCGCCGCACGGCTGGGAAAACAATGAAATCAACAAGGTGAGGTGAAACGCAGATTCCATAACGGAATCTGTGACAAAATATGGCAGCCTATGAATGTTTTAAGGATTTGGCGATTATACTTATCGCGGCAAAGCTGTTCGGGCTTGTTGCCAAAAAACTGAAAGCTCCGCAAGTGGTGGGACAGATTGCGGCGGGATTGATTATCGGTCCGTCAATGCTTGGGATAGTCAACCAATCGGATTTTATCGTAATGCTTGCGGAAATCGGCGTGGTGCTACTGATGTTCTCTGCGGGACTGGAAACCAACCTCAAGGAGCTTGTGAAAACGGGTCCTGTTGCGCTTTCCATCGCGTGCGCGGGAGTATTTGTTCCGTTGGTATTGGGTTGGGCACTGTACGGAGCGTTTTTCGGATTCGCGCCGTTCGGCTCGGACGAGTTTTTCCGCGGTGTGTTCATAGGCACGATAATGACCGCCACCTCGGTATCCATAACGGTTCAGACGCTGCGCGAGCTTGGACATCTCAAGGGCAGGGTCGGCACAATAATCGTGTCATCGGCGATTATCGATGATGTAATAGGAATCATTGTACTGACATTTGTCATCGGATTCCGTTCCACTGACGCAAAGCCCGCCGAGGTCGCAATCAAGACGCTGCTGTTTATACTGTTCAGCATAGTGGTCGGATTCCTGATTTATATGCTGTTCAAGGTATTGGATAAGCATTCTCTTCATCACCGCCGAATCCCGATTTTCGGGCTTGCGCTGTGTTTTATTATGGCATACTGCGCCGAGAAATTCTTCGGAATCGCCGACATCACGGGCGCATACGTTGCGGGTATAATCCTCTGCAATCTGCGTGACGCGGAGTACATCGCGGGCAAGATGGATATTTCGAGCTATATGCTGTTCGGACCGGTATTCTTCGCGTCAATCGGACTTAAGACCAACTTTGACGGATTTACGCTGAGTCTGCTTTGGTTCTCGCTCGCATTCGTAATTGTCGCTCTGGCGGCAAAGGTTGTCGGCTGCGGACTGATGGCAAAAATCTGGAAATTCAACAACAAGGATTCGCTGAAAATCGGCGTTGGAATGATGACGCGCGGCGAGGTCGCACTAATTGTCGCGCAGAAGGGTCTGGCGGTCGGAATGGTCGAGCCGAAGTATTTCACCTCGGTGATTCTGCTTATCCTGTGCAGTTCCGTGGCATCGCCGATTCTGTTAAAGCTGCTCTACCGCGGTGAGGACAAACCCGACCATATCACCGTTTCGGGGCATTCACCCGACATTGACGAAACGGACGAGGTAATCGAGGATTTCTGACGGAATTATTTTCACTTGACATTTGTCGAAAGACATGGTATAATAAAGACAACCCAATATCCTTACAGCAAACTGCGTTTGACTAAAATCAACGTAATATTGGGAACTAAAAATATGGTATAATAAAAGCATAAATGCTTTTATTATACATTTATGTCCACGCGCATACGTTCGCCTATGGCAAACTCCGCGCGATTATGGACAATTATACCATAAATTCTGCGAATTTATGGTATAATAAAAATACAACATTTGCAACGAAAACGTAATTGGCAACTATTTTCCGAATAACTAAAGGCAGTGATTATAATGAAACATAAATTCGCCGGAATTACGGCACTCGCCATCTCCGCGTGCTTATTGCTTTCGGGGTGCGGAGAGAACGAATCGCGCACGATCCAACTCCCGGTGGATCGCCCCGAACCCGTGCAGACAGAAGAACCGAGCCGACCGAGCGACTATCGCCCCGGAATCCCGGTCAAGCCGGACGGAATTGAGGATTACATATCATCAAGCTCAAGCTCGTCCTCCACGCAGACAACTCCTGTCCAACCGGTTCAAAGCTCCTCAACGGAGCCGGAGTTTGTCATTCCCGAGCCGGACAGATCCTCGCTGCTTACGGACTATACGCGCAAATGGGCTTATAATCATCTTGACGCAACGCAGAAGATGGCATACGCGCTCCTTTTTAATGCCGTTCAGAACGGAGAATACGGATTTGAATTTCCGAGCAGGCTGATCAGGTCAAAATTTGATAAGTTTGACGTTGAAAAGGTTTATTGGGCGTTTGACTATGACAATCCGCAATTTGTCGAGCTTGGCAACAGCTATCAATACTCATATCAAAATATGACTGTCACATCAATGAAGGCCACGGAAATCCGCAATGACGGAAACGACAAAGAGCAGCTTTATTCCGATTTCAACGCCGCAGCTCAGAATATTCTGAACGATGCGCTGAGGCAGCCCGAGGGATACGACCAACTTCTATTCATTCACGATTGGATTGTGAACAACACAGAATACAGTCGAATCGGACCCGAGTATATATCCGAGGCGGACGGGGCGATTGTTTACGGAATGGCTCTCTGCGAGGGTTATTCCAAATCGTTTATGTATCTGGCTCAGGCGCTTGGATATAATTGTGTATGCGTAGTCGGGCGCGGCAACGGAGAAAGCCATATGTGGAATATGGTGGAACTGGACGGAAAATGGTATCACGTGGACGTTACCTGGGACGACCCCGTAATGCCCGGCGGAGGCGAGGCTCTGCGGCACGATTACTTTCTCGTTTCCGACAAGACGATCGAAAAAGACCATTACATAGAAAACCCGTTTACGCGTCCAAAAGCGCGGGTAGATTTTCAGAGGTGATTTTATGGCTAAACGTTTTGACCGCGGCAAAAACGACAAAAAACTGGAACGCACTATAACCAGAAATTGGATAATTTGCGGGATTTCGGCAGTTTTGATTATCGTGCTGATTTTTCTCAGCCACTGATTATTCGCAGCAAACCGTTTTTTGTTGAAAACACTTGACAATTTTGTAAAAATATGATAAAATAAAGACAACCCAATATCCTTACAGCGAAAACGTTCAACCCCAATAAACGTTTATTGGGAACTAAAAATAGGAGGTAATTATATGAACACTGCCATGATTAAGAAAGTACTTAACGTTGGTTTGATTATCGGAGGATTAATGATGTTGGTCGGCGGAATCATCGCCGTTATCAACGTCTTTTCCATTGAGGAATTTGAGGAAATCGAAGATTTTAATGTTATGTTTGGATGGGCAATTGTGACAAGAATCGGAGCTATTATTGGCTTTGTTTTCGCGTTAGCCCTTGTCGGGTATGCTTTTCTGTTCAGGGAGAGCAATAAGATACCCGCGTATGTTACGGCGGTCGCAGGCGTGTTGGGATTTGTCGGGCAGTTCCTGTTCAACTCGGTTACAGGCTTTGTCGCAATGTCAAACGCAATATGGTCTCATATGAGCAGTATGTTCTCCTCAAGTGATGAAACACTTGGTATAATTCAAGGTCCGTCGGCAACGGGGCTTATCTTCGCCATTGTTGCGGGAATCGTTATGTTGGCTGTCGGCATTATGTGTCTTGTCAAGAAGTCCCTCCCGTTCATTCCCTACAACAATCAGCCTGTAAATAACCCATATGGTCAGCCCATAAACAACCAGTATGGTCAGCCCATAAACAACCAGTATGGTCAGCCCATGAACAACCAGTACGGTCAACCTATGAATAACCAATACGGTCAGCCTATGAACAATCAATATGCGCAGCCTGTCAACAATCAATACACGCAGCCCGCTAATAACCAGTACGCTCAGCCTATGAACAACCAGTATAGCCAGCCGATTAATAACGGTCAATATGCGCAGCCCACAAATGTCAATCCTTATGTTGCTCCTACGAATACCCCTTACGAGCAGCAGCAACAGCCCACCAACAATAATCCTTACGATAATAATAACAACTACAACGGTTGATTTTCTCACAAGATACATACAACGAATGCCCTCACGGAAAAGCGTGAGGGCATTCAGTCTGTATAAACCTACAATTTATGCCATTTGAACCAACATCTTGAGAATCGCGGTGGCGTCTGCGGCAGTCATTCTGCCATTGCCGTCAACATCAGCGCGATCAAGCTCATCGGAAGTGAGCGCCATTGCACCCACAAGGTGCTTGAGAATCTTTGTGGCGTCTGCGGCATTTGTTTTTCCGCTGCCGTCAACATCGCCGAGCGGGAATTGCATATTCTTCGGATTTACGACCAAAGTTGTCCAATCGGATGCCTCGCCCATACGAATTGCGCGCACGCGTATCCAAACCGTATCCGCTCCATAGGGAATGTTGATCTCAACTGAAGTTTGATTGGCAGATGCAACGTACCTCTCGGGATCATCAAATTGCGGGTTGTACGCGCCCTGCACCTCATATTCCTGCACGCCGTACACCGCATCCCACATAATTCGTGAGTCGATCATTCTTAAGTTTTTAGGTGCCTTGAACAAATCATCGATTTCTTCGGGTTCTTTATAATCTATCGCCGAAATTGTCGGAAGCCACCTTTCCGCGTTGAATTTCAATGTATGGGAATCGCGGGTAGGTTGATCCGCATCGACTTTTGCGGCGGTATTTTTTCCGATGCCGATAAAGTCCTCGACATATCCGGGATAGCCGTTGTCCGTGTCGTTCCATGTCACATCGACATAGTAATACTTCCCGTCATTGAATCTCACAACGTTCCAGCCGTGGTTATTGCTGTAAGCCGCCAAAGTGTCGATTCCGAGAGCGTTCGCCATAGCTACAAATGTCAGTTCATAGCCCGCGCAGACGGTTTCATCGGTCATAAGTACGGAATACATCGACTGATTTTTCCCGCCGGCGTAGCTGTCATCTCCCGCCCTAACGCGCGGATCATATTTGATGGATTCGCAGATTTTGCGGTTGATCGCGCGGATTTTCTGCAAACTGCCATTCTCCGAGGAACACTCGTCAATCCACTCATCGAGCTTATCAAACATCGCATTGGTTATTTGCGTGCGCTTGGCTCCGTTTATCGCGAAATCCTGAAAACTAACCGCCATCTCCAATGTGGTGGTACGTGTGGAAGAATATGTATACGTATACGTGCGAAATTCCGCGCCGTTTTCGATAAAGTAGTACTGCGGATTGTTGTGTTTGAACCACGAGAGCACCTCAAACGCATCTTTATCGTTGAATCCGAGGTCGTCAATCCGTATGGTGTCTGTATAATAATCCCCACTTTCTGTTCTGTCAGCATTCTTTGAGCTTGTAAGGTAGTCCATACACAGCTCGTCAAGTCTATTGTACAGCTCCCTTTCGTTTTCCGAGAGCTTTGCGGTCGCTGTTGAGGTTGTGTAGCGGCTCCAGTCGCGGCTTTCCACCGAAGAACGTGCCGCGTATGTATACGTTTCCGCCGACGCGGAAACACCGAGCCCGCCCAGTAATGAGAATGCTGTCGCTATCGCCGCAATCGGCGAGACAATCTTTGTAAGTTTCATAACAGTTCCTTTCCGGTTATTGGTGAAATATTCATTTTAGTTGAATGTTTTCACCGTAAGGATATTATGTCTCTTTTTTTGTTCCCAAAAATGCATTCTATAGTCTAATGTTTTCGCTTTATGGTTATACCTTTTTTCAATTCCCAATATTATGTTGACTTCAGTCAAACGTTTTTTTCTGTAATGATATTGGGTTGTCTTTAATGTATAATAAAAGCATTCATACTTATATTATACCATATGTTTTTTAAGTTGTCAACTGTAAATCCTTGTTATCGGAATCCGGCAGAGAGATTGCGGCGAGCTTGCGGTTAATCTGATTGGTGCGTGTTCCAACAAGTTTTTCGAGTTCTTCGTCCGCCTGACGCAAGCGTTCACGCGTCTTGGTGAGAACCGATTCAAAAGTCGCAAACTCCTTTTTCGCGGATTCCAGAATTTTCCACACCTCGCCGCTCTTTTTCTGTATCGCGAGGGTTTTGAATCCCATTTGCAGACTGTTCAGCATCGCCGCCATTGTGGACGGTCCGGCGATATTAACGGAACACTCCCGTTGTAGCCGCTCAACCATACCCATATTTACCACCTCTGCATACAGCCCCTCAAACGGCAGGAACATTATCGCGAAATTAGTGGTATATGGGGGATTTATGTACTTGTCGCGAATGCTTTTCGCGCAGCGGAGAATCTCTGTTTCGAGAACCTTTCGCTTGGATTTCAGCAGCTCCGCGTCACCGGAATTGTATGCGTCAATAAGGTTCGCGTAGGTATCTCCGGGGAACTTGGAGTCTATCGGCAGATAAACGCATTCGCCGTTTTCCGCGCCGGGAAGCTTTACCGCGAAGTCTACCTTTTCCGCGCCGCGCGGAGTAACCGCAACTTGCTCGGCGAACTGCTCCGGCGCAAGAATCTCCGAGAGAATTGCGCCGAGTTGGATTTCGCCCAACGTTCCGCGCGTTTTGACGTTCGCCAAAACGTTCTTCAAATCGGACACTCCCGCAGCAACGTTCTTCATCTCGCCAAGCCCTTTGTAGACCTCTTCAAGACGGCTGTTCACCATCTCAAACGACTTTGCTATGCGGTCGTCCAAAGTCTTTTGCAGCTTTTCGTTTACCGTGTTGTTTATCTTGTCAAGACTTTCTTGATTCTCGCGGCGGAGTTTTTCCATACTGCTGAAATTGGAGCTTTGAATGTCCTTAAGCGTGGAGTTGATTTCCTTGCGGATAACCTCGAAATTCCGCTCCAGAGCCTCCAGCTTTTCGGCAGTGATTTTGCGGCTTGTGTTCTGCGAATCGGTGAGCATTTTTCCAAGCTGCGACATATTCTGAACCACTGTTTCAAACGCGCCGTTCAGCTTTTCGTCCAGCGTTTTCTGCATTTTCTCGGTGACTATGACGTTGATTTTTTCAAGGCTCTGTTGATTTTCGCTACGCAATCCTTTCATTTCGGAACTTATCTTGTCAAGTATCTCGGCGGTGCGCGTCTGCTGTCTGTCCTGTGAAACGGACAGATTCTCGCCGAGCTTGATGATTTGATTCACTGCGGATTCTCCTTGCCGCGCGGACTGCTCAATCAACCGCGAGTTATCTGCGGAGCTTGTCTGTTTCAGCACCTCCAATTGATTGCGAAGCTCGGTTATCCCTTTGTCATCTGATTTTTGCCCGAACACTTTAACCAGCAGAATCACCAAAAGGACTAAATTTACCCCGCAGCAAACCAACGTTACAATATCCATTATTTAAGCCTCTTTTCTATCTCCGCGATTTCGACCGCAAATTCGACCTTATCCCTATTTTCGTATGCCGTAACCAAAAGCTTATCGCCCCGCCATTCCGCGAAATCTATGTCGTCGTAAATGTCCCAATCCGGCTCTATAATATCGTGGATTCCCACCATTTTCATCTCGAAATCCAGCGGATCGGGGAGCTTCATAACCATCACATCGTACGTGCCCGCCCAGAAGCACCCGCCGAACGCGATAAAATCCGTGTTTATATCGTAGTGCAAATCGGTGATGATGAACGACTCGCCGAGCGGATATTCGGAATCGTGCTGATACCCCTCGGGAACGTAGTTGAACACCTTCAGCGTATCAAGCTCCAGAAAGCTGATTCCGTACAAATCCACGTGGAACGGGTAGTATTTATGCCCGTTGCTGTGCTGTATAAACTCGGTGAACTCGCGCGGGTGCGAATAGGTGGAAATCCACTCGTGAACTGTTTCGCCGCTACGCTTCAGCGTGCATTTAACCAATGCCGCCTTGGTTACAAAATGACTTTTTCCGACCTGCTCCGTATCTCCGTATACTGCGGTTTCCAGAATATACCCCTCGGGCAGCTCAGTGATTTCACGCCTGGAGAAATACTTCTCGTCCAGAACGTATTTCTGACGTTCAATCATACTGTTGTATTCCTCGGTATCATACATATTTCGGTATGAATCTCCCTCGTATAGCTGCATTTTTGTTACTCCTCTTTAACTGCGTCTGAATAACATATAATTTTCCTCAAACAGAACCTCCAACCGCCCCGAATCGCGCAGCCACGCGAGATACGAGCGCACGGTGCTGCCGACAAGAACATTCTGCTCAAACGTCATTTTCAGTCCGTACTCGATGAACAACCGCGCCAGAATACTCTCAAAGCTCATTGGCTCGGAACATATTCCGAGAATTTTCTCGGCGATTTCGTTCACCTTGTCAATGTTGAACTGAGCCAGCTCCGTGATATTTTCGGCTGCGTCCGCGTGGGACGGGACAAACATTTTCGCCTTCATTGCCTTTACGTATTCGAGCGTTTTCAGATACTCCGCGACATCATAAATAAATGTGATTCCGTATTTTTCCAGGGTTGCGCGGCTCGACAGGCAGTCCGCGAGGAACACCACATCATCGGGTGTGCGGAATCCCACCATATCGAAAAAGTGCCCCGGCAGCGGAATTATCTCCACCTCTGACGGAAATTCGGGAGCGGAAAAATCAGTTACTTCGCTCTCCTCCGCCAAAAGAAACTTGTGCCGCAAATCCGCACACGGGAATCCCCCGTATAGAAACGCGGGTTCAAGAATCGTATGCTCGGTGAAGCATTTTTCAATCCCGCCCGAAAAGATTTTGCAGCCCGTCTGCTTTTGCAGATACGCGTTTCCGCCGATGTGGTCGGAATTGGAGTGGGTGTTCAGTATTCCCAACAAATTCCAACCGTGCTCGTCAAGGACTTTGCGCACCCTCCGCCCCATATCCTTGTCATTGCCGCTGTCAATAAGGTACACACCGTTATCCGCTGCGTAAACTCCGATTTTCACCGGGGACTGAATGTAATAGGTGCGTTCGCCGACTTGATTTAATTCGTACATATCTTAAATTAGCAAATTCGATAACGCGCAGATGAGTAAACTCATCTGCGCTCGTTAAGCGATTTGCACTTCCTCCGGAACTATTCGTCAAGGTCGTTTATTATTCCGACAGTCATATCGTAATCGGCGCGAACCTGTTCCAAAAGCTGGTCAGCATTATCCGCAACGGTATTGCGCAAAGCCTCCGTAAGCTCCGCCGAGGACTGCTGCAGCTTATCCAACCCGAGATTCGCGCACAACCCTTTAAGCGTGTGCGCCATACGGAACGCCGTCTGCCAATCCTTTCCCTCAAACGCTTCAAGCAGCGCGGGCATAGTTGGGTCGTTCGGGAACTTCCGCGCAAACTTCGCCAATAGTTTCTCCGAACCGCCCATACGGCTCAGCGCGGTCTTGTAATCCGAACCGAGCGCGTTATAACAAGCCTCTAACGTCATTAATATCAGTTCCTTTCATAAATCCGTAATCTTCCGCCATTGTAACGAGCTTGCCGATAGCGCCCGTGTATCGCTGAGGCTCCTCAAGAGTCCATGTGGTGCGGCATACCAGCTTGTAAACATTGCATTTGGTGTCCGCGGGATAATGCGCGCTTTCCTCCGCCGCAAACGAAATACGGAAGCTCTGTACGGGCGCGCTCTCGCCGGGCTTTACAGCGACTATCTGATGGAGATAAAACTGCGTAATCGGGCGCTCCGGGAGCATTGCGCGGAGCTTTGAGGCGAGCGTTTTCAGCGTCTCTTTGCCGAATATTTCAATCAGCTTCTCATTGTGAACGGGGTCGATGATGGTTTCGTCCACACCGATGGATTCCGCCGCCTTTTTGGACAGCGTAAGCAGCTTGGAAGCCGCGTTGTACTCAAACGAACAGCCACCGGTGATTCCCTCGAAGAAACGGTTCTTCATCTTCTCGTACTCCAACAGGTGCAGCAGGCGGTCGGAGGAATAAAGCGCATCGGACTTGAGCAGTTCGCGTGCAAAATCCTTGATTTCAGCCTCGCCCTTGATGTTCGAACCGCTGCCCTCTTTGACAAGCCGCAGCTCCTCTTGGGTGTTCATCATACACTGCATCAAAATCGGGTTAAAGCAGCCGCATTCGCCTTTGGAGATCATCTCGATAGCGGTTTCGTGCGAAAACGCTTTTTTGTAGCACCGCTCGGAGGTCAGCGCGTCATACACGTCCGCTAACGACACCACCTGAGCCGAAATCGGAATATCATCGCCCTTTAATCCATCGGGATAACCGCGCCCGTCCCAACGTTCGTGATGCCAACGCGCGATTCCGTAAGCCATCTTCACCAACGGTTCCTCACGGTGGAACGGCAAATCGTTCAGCATCTGCGCACCCAACGCGCTGTGCGACTTCATAATCTTGAACTCCTCATCGGTGAACCGACCCGGCTTGTTCAGTATCTCATCGGGGATTCCGATTTTTCCCACATCGTGAAGCGCGGAACAATTGGAAATCATCGAAATATCGCTGTCCGATACATCGTATTTATCGGTAACATTTACCAATTCCTTCAGCAAAATCTCCGTATATCGCTGAACATTAATGACGTGCATAGCGCACTCGTTGTTGCGAAATTCCACAATATGCGCCAGAATATCGGTCATCAGGCGGGAATTTTTCTCGCGCTCATAGAACTGGTCGGCGAACAAACCTACGAGCTTCTTCTGCTTAGAGTACAGCATAATGGTATTTTGACACCGCTTACGGACGATCAACTGGTCGAACGGTCGCCGCATATACTCGGTAACTCCCAACTCGTAAGCCTTATGTATTACCTCGGGAGAATCCTCGGAGCTTATCATTATCACGGGAATGTCGGCAAGCCAACCGTTTTTGCCCATAATATCCAGGACCTCGATGCCGTCCATTTCGGGCATAACCATATCCAACAGAACGAGCGATATACCCGTACCCTGCTCTTTGATCATTCGGATACCGTCCACACCGTTGTCACACTCGAGAATCTCATAATCCCCGCCGAGCATTTCGCCGAGAATCTCACGATTCATCTCGGAATCGTCAATAATAAGTATCTTCTCCATAACCGTTCGGAGTACGGCAAAGTACCTTCGCCGCCGTGCTCCAACTCACCGTCCTTTCGTAAATTAACAAACCTATAATTATACTTATTATAACATACAATTTTGTGTTTGTCAACACAATTTTTTGACCGCTAATCCAAATGTTCTCGGCAGACCTGAATTATTGAAAAAAGCTGTCACGGTCTGCTCCTTCATGCAAATTTTAGCAAATTAGTAGTAGACAAATCGCAAAAAATGTGGTATAATAATAAAATGGAGTCGGACTATACTTCCGCTTCAAATAATTCATACAGGAGAATAAAAATGAAAGTAACTGTTGATACCATTATCGGTGATATTCTGGATTTTAACGGCGAGGCTGCCGCTCCCATTTTTCTGGGAATGGGAATGCACTGTCTCGGCTGCCCGTCCGCACGCGGAGAGAGCGTTGGACAAGCTTGTATGGTGCACTCGGTTGACGCGGATGAAATTGTTGAACAGCTCAACAAGGCTCTCGGCAATTGATTACGCTGAACAATCGGCTTAAGACAGCGGCGGAGCTGTGCAGAAACGGCAAAATTGCCGTTGATGTCGGGTGCGACCACGCGCAGCTCGCCTGCTATCTTGCGCAGACCAAATCGGCGGCAGTCATCGCGTCCGATTTGCGTGACGGACCGCTTGAAGCGGCTCGCAGAACAGTTTCGGAATGCGGAGTCACGAATGTTGAAATTGTGAAGTCCGATGGTCTTCATGAAATCGACTTCGCGGACGATGTGATAATCTGCGGAATGGGCGGCGAACTGATTGCCGAGATAATCGGCGGCTGCCGCTTTCTGAACGGCGATACGCAGTTTATCCTCCAACCGATGACCAAGGCGGATGTTCTGCGGCGATGGCTTTACAGCGCGGGCTTTGAAATTCTGGAGGAACGCGCTGCATATGACAATGGAAAAGCGTATTCCGTGATTCTGGCGCAGTTCTGCGGTTCTCCGCGTGAAATAGACGAGGTTTTTGCGCTCACGGGAAAAATTACAGACTGTAATTTATTATCCAAAATCGCCGAGAAGTTGCGAAAAAATGCCGATAAAATGGAAAAATCTCCCTCATTCGCCGAGCAAGCGGAGCATTTGCGCAATCTCGCGTCAGCAATCGAAGAGAAGTCCAAGAGTATGAAATCGTGATACATTCTGTCAAACCATATCGTAATATTACTATTTGTAAAATATATTGATGCTATATTTTGTTGATTATTGTAATAATATTACATACCGTATAGAGGTGAGCGTATGAAAATTTCAGATGTAGTTGAGTATCTGAGCGGAAAAGCTCCGTTTGATACTGCGATGAGCTATGATAATGTGGGGCTGTTGGTCGGCGATCCAGAGGCGGAACTGACGGGAATATGCTGCTGTCTGGATATTACCCACGGTATAATTTCGGAGGCAATCGACAAAAAGGCGAATCTGATAGTGTCACATCACCCCGTGATTTTCGACGGTCTGAAGTCCCTTGCGGAGTGGAATCCAGTAACGGAGCTGGTTCGGAACAATATTGCCGCAATCGCCATGCACACGAATTTCGATATTGCACCGAACGGCGTGAATGATACGTTGGTGGAGCTTTTAGAGTTCGAGAGCGCGGGAGTTCTCGATGTAACTCACGGTAATATCGGTTACGGAGCGATATGCGACATCGCACTGGAATTTTCTCCCAAATCCCTTGCCGAGCATTGTAAGAACAAGCTCGACCTCGAATCCGTTCGGTACAGCCGTCAAAACCGCGCCATTAAACGAATCGCGGTGTGCTGCGGCGGCGGTGTCGACCGTGATATAATGCGCCTTGCGCGAGAGAACGGCTGTGACGCGATAATCTCGGGCGACATCAAGCACAACTTCTGGATAGAGGCTGAAAACTGCGGAATGACGCTGATTGACGCGGGGCATTACGGCACGGAGAAATCCGCCGCGAATCTGTTCGCCAAGCTGCTTACGGAGATGTTCCGCGAGGTTCCCGTGTTCAGCGCGGAAAAGGAATGCGACCCGTGCGGGTATGTGTAAAATACCGGTAAATCGGGATTGGCGTAAAAGGAGCGCAAAAATGCAGATCGTACCTACAATAGCTTTTGGAGGGGATTGTCGGGAAGCGATTCATATGTATGAAAAGGCATTTAATGGAAAAATCTCTTGCCTGATTACATATGGAGAAGCGAACGACCCCGAATATAATCCGCTGCTTAAAGAAAATCAAAAGGATTTTATATATCATTCGGAGCTTGTATTGGGCAATCAAAGAATCATTTTGAACGACCACGTTGATATTGAATTTCAAACGTGTTATTCAAATTTCCTTACGGTTATGTTCGATACGAAAGAGGAAGTTCAACATGCGTATGAAATTATGAAAGACGGAAGCAAAACAATATATCAAATGGAAGCTACACCTTATAGCTCTTGTCGGGTAGTTTTCGTTGATAAATTCGGAATACGTTGGGGAATTATGACCGAGCAGACAGAGCGGTAAATCAATCGGAAAGGGGGCGGCGGTATGTCGCTTGACGGCGCGCTTTTGCATTGCGTTAAACAGGAACTGAACAGTTTAATCGGCGCACGGGTTGACAAAATCTACCAGCCCTCGCGTGAGGAAATCGTAGTTTCTCTGCGGAATCTGAATGGAGCGGACAAGAGCCGAAAATCACTTGTATTCTCGGCGAACAGCACTGCCGCGCGGGTTCATCTTACATCTGCGGAATTTGAAAATCCCCCAAGCCCGCCGATGTTCTGTATGCTGCTGCGCAAGCACCTCGGCAACGGGCGGCTGGTGGACATTCGCCAGGACGGTCTGGAGCGGATTTTGTTCTTTGATTTTGAATGTGTGAACGAAATCGGCGATGTGGTTGTAAACACGCTCACCGCCGAGATTATGGGGCGAAACAGCAACATAATCCTCGTGCGCAACGGAAAAATCGTAGACAGCGTTCGGCGCGTTTCGGCAGTGGAATCGGACGATTCGGCGCGGCGCGTGCTGCCGAATTGCGAGTACGAACCGCCGCCCCGCTCGGAGCGTTTGAATTTGCTCACGGCGGACGTTTCGGAGATTCTCGCGCGGCTCTCGGACAGCCGCGACAGACTCTCCAAGGCTTTGATGAACACGCTTGAGGGAATCTCGCCGATTTTCGCGCGGGAGTGCGCGTTCTATGCAGCGAATGATGTGGACGTGACTTGTAATGCGGCGGACAAATCCCGGATAGAGGAATTTCTTGAAAACGCGCGGAAGTCGCTTAACTCCCCGACGGAGTTCACCTTGCTCTCCGAAAACGGAAAGAACAAGGATTTCTGTTTCGTGGATATTCGGCAATACGGCGATGTGATGAACAAACGTTTGTTTCCCTCCGCGAATGCGCTTTTGGACGCATTCTACACGGAATCCGACCGTTCGGGAGCGGCAAGGCAGCGTGCGCGGGAACTTGTGAAAACGCTCTCTTCCGCATATTCACGCGTTTTGCGGCGCTTGGAAACACGCAAAAAGGAGCTTTCCGAATGCGGGGAAAGGGAGGTTTTTCGAGTCTGCGGCGACCTGATAAATGCCAATATTTACCGTTTGGAGCGCGGAATGACCAAATGCATTCTGGAGGACTTTTTCAGCGGAGAACCGCGTGAAATCGCCCTGGACGCGCGTCTTACCCCCGCGCAGAACGCGCAGAAATACTACACCGAATACCGCAAGCTGGACACTGCCGAGAAGAAGCTCACCGAGCTGATTCGCGGCGATGAAGAGGAGCTTGCGTACCTCGACAGCGTTTTGGACTGCGTTTCGCGTACCGAAAGCGATCCAGAGCTTGCCGAGATTCGCCGTGAACTTAGCGAACAGGGTTACATCAGAGCGGCAAAGGGCGGCGAACGTCCTTCAAAGAAGCCATCCGAGCCGCTCCGTTATCGTTCATCGGACGGATTTGAAATTCTCGTAGGCAAGAACAACCGTCAAAACGATTTGCTTACTCTCAAAACCGCCAAGGCTGCGGACATCTGGCTGCACGTCAAGGACATTGCGGGTTCGCACGTTATCGTGAAAACGGACGGCTCTCCGCCCTCCGAGCAGACGCTGATCGAAGCCGCGCAGATTGCGGCATTCCACTCCAAGGCGCGCGAGGGTTCTGGTGTTCCCGTGGATTATGTTCCCGTGAGGTTCGTCAAGAAACCCGCCGGCGCAAAGCCCGGAATGGTGATATTTACCAACAACAGGACGCTTTATGTTACGCCGAGTGAGGAAACGGTGGAACGGCTGCGCGACAATCATTAAATGGAGGTTTTACAGATGTTTTTTGACATTCCAATACAATTCAAGAGCGGCGAATTTAAGCTCGAGGAGATTCCAACCGCTCGGGAATTTGACGAGGAAAATCATTGCGAAACAGACGGAATGCTGTGTCTGGAATATGATGAGGAATACCATATTTTGGATTATGATATGATTAAATGGGACGGTACTGCGAGAATTTACTCCGTTCCCGAAAACGCGGTGAAGGACACGCTGAAGGTCGTCTATGACGGCAGCGGAGAGCTTGAAAGAATCGAGCTTGCGGACAAGGACAAAATAAGGTTGGTCTACATCAAATACATCAATATGAAAGCCTCGCATGACAGCGTTTACGAGTTTATCAAAAAGCAGCGGAAAAAGCTCGCAAAAGCGATATTAAAGCGGAATGAAAAGCTTGCGCGGATTTTTATCGAGAGCTTTTATGACGGTGACGCGGTGGATATTGCCGTTAAGACAGCCACTCCCGCAGAAATGCAGGCGGTTATTGATGAAAACGGCGGAGATACCAAGAGCGCCGATTACAGCGGGAATTTCTCCGTTGAGAGCAGAATAGAGATTGACCGTGAAACTCTGCGTGTTATGCTGTTGTGTTCACACGAGGATTACCGCGATACGCTGTTCGCCGTTTCTGCCGTTAATATCAAGGAATACATCGAAAAGCACGTTCTGGATAACATTGACAAATCCGAGGATTTCAAGTTTATCTGCGAAGCGTATGACTAACAATAAGAAAGGAGAAGAAATTCCGACAGACAAACATTTCGGAATTTCAACCAAAGTTATGAAAAGAGAACTGGACAAGACATACTCCCCTAAGGAGTTTGAGGACAGACTTTACAAATACTGGGAGGAAAGCGGCTTCTTCAAAGCGGAGAGAGATTCCCAAAAGAAACCGTACACCATCGTAATGCCGCCGCCCAATATCACGGGACAGCTCCATATGGGTCACGCGCTGGACTGCACTCTCCAGGATATACTTATCCGTTGGAAGAGAATGCAGGGATTCTGTGCGCTTTGGCTGCCCGGAACCGACCACGCGGCTCTGGCGACCGAGGCGAAAATCGTTGCGGCAATGAAAGAGGAGGGCGTTACCAAGTATGATCTGGGGCGCGATGGATTCCTTGAGCGCGCTTGGGACTGGACGCACAAGTACAAAAACCGCATTGTGGAGCAGCAGAAAAAGATGGGTACATCCTGCGACTGGAGCAGAGAGCGTTTTACAATGGACGAAGGCTGCTCAAAGGCGGTTCAAAAAGTCTTTATGGACTTGCACGCAAAGGGGCTTATCTATCGCGGTGAGCGCATAATCAACTGGTGTCCGAACTGCAAGACCTCAATTTCGGACGTTGAAACGGAATACGAGGAACAGGACGGATTCTTCTGGCACATCAACTATCCGATAGCGGACGGCTCGGGATTCGTAGAAATCGCGACTACGCGCCCCGAAACGCTGCTCGGCGACTCCGCTGTTGCGGTGAATCCCAAGGACAAGAGGTATGCTCACCTTGTCGGGAAAACGCTCAAATTGCCGCTTACAGACCGTGAGATCCCCGTTGTTGCGGACGATTATGTTGATATGGAATTTGGTACGGGCTGTGTTAAAATCACTCCCGCTCACGACCCGAACGACTTTGAAGTCGGCAAGCGTCACGATCTGCCCGTGATCCATATGATGAACGACGACGCGACAATTATGGAGGGCGTTGGCGGAAAATACGCGGGAATGGACAGATACGAGGCGCGTAAGGCGATGGTTGCCGATTTGGAGGCGCAAGGTCTGCTTGTTAAGGTTGAGCCGCACAAGCACAATGTCGGCACTTGTCAGCGGTGCGGAACTACCGTTGAACCGACCGCCTCTCTGCAATGGTTCGTAAAGATGAAAGAGCTTGCCCAACCCGCGATTGACGTGGTTAAGAGCGGCGAGCTGAAATACGTACCCAAGCGGTTTGAAAACGGTTATCTGTTTTGGATGGAGAATATCCGCGATTGGTGCATTTCGCGTCAAATCTGGTGGGGTCACAGAATCCCCGCGTTCTACTGTCAGAACCCCGACTGCGGTCACACCGAGATTACCTTGGACGAGCTTACAAAATGCCCGAAGTGCGGTTCTCCCGTCAAGCAGGACGAGGACACGCTTGACACGTGGTTCAGTTCCGCATTGTGGCCGTTCTCAACACTCGGTTGGCCCGAAAAGACCCCCGATTACGACTACTTCTACCCCACCGACACGTTGGTTACGGGCTATGATATAATCACGTTCTGGGTATCGAGAATGATATTCAGCGGACTCGAACACACAGGCGAAAAGCCGTTTAAGGACGTTCTTATCCACGGATTGGTGCGTGACGAGTTGGGACGTAAGATGTCCAAATCGCTCGGAAACGGTGTAGACCCGTTGGAGATCATCGACAAATACGGCGCGGACGCACTGCGATTGACGCTTGTTACGGGCAATGCTCCCGGAAACGATATGCGCTGGACGGAAACCAAGGTCACGAACTCCCGCAACTTCGCGAACAAGCTCTGGAACGCGTCACGTTACATTTTGATGAATTTACCCGAAGACTTTGAGGTTAAACCGCTTGATACTGCTGCCCTCGCAATTGAGGACAAGTGGGTGCTGTCGCTGTACAACGATATGATAAAGAACGTTACCTTGAACCTTGATGCTTATGAGCTGGGCGTTGCGGTGCAGAACCTCTATGACTTTATCTGGGATATTTTCTGCGATTGGTATATTGAGCTTACCAAGCCGAGGATTCAAGCGGGCGGAGATGACGCGCTCACCGCACAAAACGTACTCGTGTTTATAATGACCGGGATTCTGAAAACGCTCCATCCGTTTATGCCATTCATCACCGAGGAGATATGGCAGTCTATCCCGCAGAACGAGAGCGAAAGCGTTATGGTCGCGAAATGGTGCGAATATGACGAGCGGCTGAACTTCACGCGCGAAAAAGAGGACTTCGGTCGTGTAATCGACACGATTCGGGCGATTCGCGTTCAGCGCAACGAGATGAACGTTCCGCCGTCCAAGCGCGTTACAATGATCGTGGAAACCGAGTTCAGCAGTATTTTCGAGAACGCGAAGCCGTTCTTTGAGAAGCTCGCCGGCGCGGGAGAGTTTACTGTGGTTAAGTCTGCCGAGAAAACGGAAAAAATGGTTACGGTTGTTACCGATTCCGCGCGTGTATTTATGCCGATGGGCGAGCTTGTCGATACCGAAAAGGAGCTTGCACGTCTTGAAAAGGAGCGCAAAGCCGCTCAAAAGGACATAGACTTCCTGTCGGGCAAGCTGAACAATCCCGGATTCCTCGCCAAAGCTCCCGCGCAGCAAGTCGAGAACGAGCGTGCAAAGCTCGCCAAGGCTGAGGAGAAAATGAAGAAGATTCTTGAATCCATCGAAGGTCTTAAAAACAATTGACAGTTGACGTGTGATATGGCGATTATCACGAATCGGAGGATATAATGGGTATTTTTAGCAGAAAGAAAAACACAAACGATGAGTTGAACACTCGCTGGAAAGAGGCTTATCAAGCCAATCCGCGCGTGTATCAGAAAGAGGATAGCGTAATTGTGGCATTTGCGCTTACCGAAACTGCCGATTCGCTTTTTCCGATCGTTCCCGAGGAGCAATGGAAAATAGAGGGCAAGACCATAGACAAATGGATAATCTCCATAGTCAGCCTCACAAAGGACAGCGTAATCGGAACTATGGAATATCATGAAGCGATAAAGCGGCTTGAGCCGTATTTCCTCGCGCAAAAGGACGGCTGGGCGCTTATTCGCGGATTGACTTATGAGGAAATGGACGCGCTGTTTGAGGGATTGCCGAGAAACATACTTGACTGATTGACGGTTGTCCAATTTGAGAGGGTAGGTAATGTCTGTTGAGATTTACGGAGTTGAGGAAAGCTCGAAAAAATTTCGCTGTATTGCGGTTTCGGGCGAGAACACTTTCAACACGGTCTGGCAGCGGGTGATAGACGATTTGGAGCTGCGGCTTATCGGAAACGGAGTATGGCTTTACCAAAGGGATTTACCGGATATTCTGGAGGAATTTGCGCAGGTCAAAGCGTATGTAATGCAAGATGAAAGTATCTCGCCGAATTGTCGTGAAGACATTGCGGAACATATCGATGAAATTCTGTCGGTCTTGGAAAGCAAGTGGAGCGAGGTTGCCGACGCGGAACGTTTGTGGATGGGGTGAACAAAATGGAAATTCACAGAATGACCGAAAACGACCTTGCCGAAGTCGGTGCGCTGTACGCAGCAAGCTGGAAACACGGTTACAAAGGACTGCTGTCGCAGGAATACCTTGACGGGATTACTCCCGATTGGTATAAAGCGCGTACCGATTTTTTGGACGAGGGCAGCTTTGTAATCCTTGACGGAACGCAGATTGCGGCGCACTGTCACGCGCGTCCCGCTGCCGAGCCGCAAATGCGCGGCTGGGGAGAGATCCACACGATGTATGCTTTACCCCAATTTTGGGGTAAAGGTCATGCGGGGGAACTGCTTGATTACGCGGCGAATTGGCTCTGCGAGTGCGGATTTGACGATGTTTATCTGTACGTTCTGGAGGGTAACGAGCGCGCGGAACGATTCTACACAAAGCATGGATTCCGCGCGAACGGTGACACAATTCAATGCGAGGTCGGCGGTAAAACCGTCACCGACAAGCGAATGGTAAAGTCCTTCCCGCGTTCTACACGGTATGGGAAAATCGAAATCCAAACGGTGGAAAGCGGCGCGGACGCAGTGGAATGTGTTCTTAAAACGGGCGATTTCAACGCGCGGAATAGTCTGCTGCTCTGCTTGGATTGGTATCTCGACCCGTATTACAGGAAAACGCTCCCCGAACGGGAGCAGGTTGTCGAAGTGCTGCGGGAGTACGAGAAAACAGCAGCGGACAGCACGTTGTTCGCTGTGCAGGAGCTGTTGGAATTTTATTGTTAGGGGGAAAATTACAATGAAATTATCGGATATTGAAAAGCAATTTGAGGTAATATTCCCGAACGGATTTCACAAGATTTACGATACGGGGGCTATGGAATGGTTGGAGCTTCTGCCCGATGAGTTCCGAAAGATTCGCGAAAAATACGATAACGACCCAAAATCGTTTATGATGATGAACGGCGAGGTTGAGCCTTTATTCTTCGAGGAGATTCCCGAACGAGCCGAGGAGCTTGCAGAATGGCTGTCATGGCGCGCCGAGGACACGGGTGAAACGCTGCGCAAGGGGATAAAGCTCGTTCCATTCGCGCAGAATGGCGCGGGCGACTTGTATCTGTTCGTTTATGAGGGAAAATCCGAACCGAAAATCGTTTTGTACTATCACGATGATTATGAATCGCCTACTCTCTGTTTCAAGGATTTTGACGAGCTTATGTACTATGCCCTGCTCGACGCGCTCCGATGGGACGAGGATATAAACGGCAAGACCTGGCAGAGCCATTTGGATTATCTGACGAACGAGTACCGCGCCAAAATAACGGGCAAGTCCAAAAAGGAGCTGTCGGACGATCTTGAGGATTTGGAGCGTGAGCTTGAGAAAAACGCGCCATCTATCTTTTAACAGTGTACAATCGACAGTCGGTCGGATTATAACCATATCCGCTGTTGTGAGAGAAGTACAAAATCAAAACGCTTGTATCATCAGCGCAATTCAAGGCGCAATATACCAAAACATCTAACCGATAGCGCGATTTGGAACATTATAACTTTAGTCAACTTATAGGAGTCAAGTGCAAATCCAAAACGCTCGTGTCATATCACACCGCATTGCTGTGTGATATGACACGCAGGCGGGCGGAAACGAAATCCGCATCGCGGATTTCGTTTTCGCGCTTTTGGATTTGCTTTTAAGATAAGGAGAATAAAATGTCGGAATTAACTTTAGTCGTACTCGCGGCAGGAATGGGAAAAAGATTCGGGAATAGGATAAAGCAGCTTGAGCCGCTCGGTCCATCGGGAGAGCTGCTGATAGACTATTCCGTGAATGACGCGGTGAAAAACGGATTTGATCGGATCGTGTTCATTATCCGCAAGGATATCGAGGAGTTGTTCAAGTCGACAATCGGTGCGCGGGTGGAGAAAATCGTCAAGACGGAGTATGTTTTCCAGTCTGTCGAACAGCTCCCCAAGCGCGAAAAGGACTTCCCCTCACGAGTTAAGCCGTGGGGAACGGCGCAGGCACTGTGGTGCTGCAACGGTGTGATTGACGGGAATTTCGCGGTTATCAACGCGGATGATTTCTATGGTGCGAAAGCGTTCGCCGCGTTGGCGGGATTTCTGAAAAATCCCGACGCAGACGCTTGCTCGGTGGATTTCAGACTTGCGAATACCCTCTCCGAATACGGCGCAGTCAACCGCGGAATCTGCCGCGCAAATGCAGACGGACTGATTACCTCGGTTGAGGAAACCAAGCAGATAATTCGCGGCGAAGACGGCATAATCCGCGGAAAATATGACGGCTATGAGCGGCTTCTTCACGATGATGACACCGCCTCGATGAGTATGTGGGGATTTAATGCGGAGTTTATGGGGGTTCTGCGGCATCAGCTCAGGAAGTTTCTCGACAATCTTCAGCCCGATGAGGGAACGGCGGAGCTTACAATCGCGGACGTAGTCGGTAGAGAAATTCAGTCAAGCCGCGGATTGCGTGTCCGTGATATTCCCACCGATTCCAGATGGTTTGGAGTTACCTATGAAAGTGACATCGAATCCGCGCGGGAAACGCTTTCCAAATATGTGGAAGATGGAATTTACAAATCTCCGTTAATCTGAATTTAAGGGGGGACGGGTTATGATTATTATACCTGTTAATGAGCTTAGAGAAGGTATGCAGCTCGCTGAAAACGTTGATACCACAACTGCCACCGAATACCGAACGCTGATTCCCAAGGGAACATTTCTGTCAAGAAGTATGATCGAAATGCTCAAATCGGAGGGAATAAAATCTGTGCGAATCAACATCGGCGGACTTACGAGCGGTGTGGACACCTCGGGTGTGGCGCGGCGCTCCCCGTCTAAACCCGAATCCCTTGTTTCAGATGAGCAGCCAATTGACGAACGTATAATCAACGAAGATCTCAGTCACGCGCTTACCGACTTGGACGAAATTTTCGACTGCAACGAAGAGATAAAAGAGCTTTCGCAAGCTTCGATTCAAAAGGTGGATAACATAGCAAATGATATAATCACCGACATCGCAAGCGACCCGTCCTTTCTCGGCAAACAGATGATTGCCTTACAGAATTACGACGATTACACCTACAAGCATTGTCTGCGCGTGGCAATGCTCTCCACATCTGTCGGTGTGGAAATGGGGCTTTCCGTTGACGAAATCAAGGATTTGGTCGTTGCGGGGTTACTTCATGACATCGGTAAATCCAATATCGACCACGATATAATCATCAAGCCCGGAAAGCTCACCGATGAGGAATTTGCCGAAATCAAACGGCATCCGCTTATTGGCTACAATATCCTCAAAAACAGCGGAAATTATAACTCGAATGTTCTTTCGGGAGTGCTGTTCCATCAAGAAAAGTTTGACGGCTCGGGTTATCCCACAGGAATTGCGGGGAAGAAGATTCCGCTCGTTGCGCGGATTCTCACCGTTTGTGATGTGTTTGACGCGTTAACTTCAAACCGCCCCTACCGCGTGCCGTGGTCAGTCCCCGAAACAGAGGAATACATACTTGGAGCGTGCGAGAGCCATTTCGACCTTGAGGTCACTCAAGCATTCCTACGCGCGTTCAACCCCTACCCTGTCGGCACTGTGGTTCAGCTCACCGACGGCAGACACGGAGTAGTCATCTCCCACAGTCCTAATGTCCTCCGCCCCACCGTTCGCGTTATGGGCGAATTTGCGGGTGAGGAAATCAACCTTATGGACGATTTCAGATTCCTAACACTGGCGGTTTCGGGAATCTATAAGGGAAGCGAATATCCTGTCAATTAAGAAATCCCCCTCTGAAGAGGGGGATTCAGATTGTAGAAAAAGTCAATTTAATTCGCATTTCCCAGACTGTCGAGAAACACTCGCAGACGAGGAAAAGCCCTAACGGCTAGGCTTTATGCCTGCCGTTAGGGCTTTGACGAAGTAAGCCCCGCCGTAATGCGGTGGGGCGGTGCGAGGGTTTATCGACAGTCTGAGTCCCCCTCGGAAGAGGGGGACTTTCTTATTAGTTCTGCTGCGCTCTTCTCTTCGCCTCAATATCAGCGAGAGCGTCCTTGCGGGAGAGATTGATTCTTCCTTGATTATCGATTTCCATAACCTTGACAATGATTTCATCGCCAACGGAAACAACGTCCTCCACCTTTTCAACGCGGTGATTCTCGAGCTTGGAGATATGAACCATACCGTCCTTGCCGGGAGCAATTTCAACAAACGCACCGAAGTTCATGATGCGGACAACTTTGCCCTTGTAAATCGCACCGATTTCAGGCGGATTTACAATAGCGTGGATTACCTGAACACACGCCTTTGCCTTTTCCGCGTCCACACCACAGATGAATACATTGCCGTCCTCGTCCACATCGATTTTGACCTCGAAGTCTGCACAGAGCTTCTGGATAACCTTTCCGCCCTTGCCGATAACATCGCTGATCTTCTCCACGGGAACCTTGGTGGTGAGCATCTTGGGAGCGTACTTGCCGACCTCGGGACGCGGAGCGGGAATTGCCTTGAGCATTACCTCGTCAAGGATATAATCGCGCGCCTTGTGAGTTTTCTCGAACGCGCTCTTGATGATTTCGGGAGTAAGACCGTCAATCTTCAAGTCCATCTGAATTGCGGTGATACCATCATGAGTACCCGCAACCTTGAAATCCATATCGCCGAAGAAGTCCTCAACGCCTTGAATGTCAACCATTGTCATCCAACGTTCGCCCTCGGTGATAAGTCCGCAGGAGATACCTGCAACGGGCTTTTTAATCGGAACACCGGCGTCCATAAGAGCAAGCGTAGAGCCGCACACGGAGCCTTGCGATGTCGAACCGTTGGAGCTGAGAACCTCGGACACAAGACGAATCGCGTAGGGGAACTCCTCAATGCTCGGAATTACGGGCACGAGAGCGCGTTCAGCCAGCGCGCCGTGACCTATCTCACGTCTGCCCGGACCTCTGGACGCCTTGGTTTCGCCCACAGAGTAGCTCGGGAAGTTGTAATGGTGAATGTAACGCTTGGTTTCTTCCTCATCAAGACCCTCGAGTTTCTGCGCGTCCGATACGGGACCGAGCGTACAAATTGTCATAACCTGCGTCTGACCGCGCGTGAAGATTCCCGAACCGTGAACTCTCGGCAGAACTCCAACCTCTGCGGCAAGCGGACGCATCTGGTCGAGAGCGCGTCCGTCTACGCGCTTTCCATCGTCCAACAACCAACGGCGAACCACGAACTTCTGGAGCTTGTACATACATTCGTCAATCATCGCGATCTGCTCAGGATACTGCTCGTCAAACTTCTCGTGAACCTCGGCATAAACGGGCTGGAGACGCTCCTCGCGGATATTCTTGTCGTCCGTATCCATCGCATAGCGAACCTTTTCAATTGCGAAATCGGAAATCGCGTCATACATATCGTGGTCTACGTCACTGCTTGTGAACTCGAACTTGGGCTTTCCGATCTGCGCCTGAATGTCCTTGATAAACGGAATCAGCGACTTTACGATTTCATTGTGTCCCGCCATAATTGCATCGAACATCAAATCATCGGAAACCTCGTTTGCGCCTGCCTCAATCATAACAACCTTTTTCTCGGAGCTTGCCACGGTGAGGTTCAAATCGCTCTTAGCGCGCTGTTCCGCGTTCGGCATAAGAACTATCTCGCCGTCCACCAGACCTACGGAAATTCCTCCAATCGGTCCGTTCCACGGAATATCCGAAATGGAAACCGCGATAGACGCGCCAATCATACCGAGAATCTCGGGGGAACAATCGGGGTCAACGGACAGCACGGTCATGGTGATAGCCACGTCATTGCGCATATCCTTCGGGAACAGCGGACGCATGGGGCGGTCAACTACACGGGAGGTCAGAATCGCCTTTTCGGAGGGCTTACCCTCACGGCGCAGAAATCCGCCGGGAATCTTGCCCACGGAATAGAGCTTCTCCTCATAGTCCACGGAAAGCGGAAAGAAATCCACGCCATCGCGGGGCTTCGCGGAGGCGGTTACGTTTACCATCACTGTGGTCTCGCCGTAACGAACCCAGCACGAGCCGTTCGCCAATCCGCATACCTTGCCCGATTCAACGGTAAGCTCGCGCCCGGCAAACATTGTCTTAAATACTTTGTAATTCTCAAACATTCTAAAAATCCTTTCGGGACAAATAATGTGACTAAAGGGCAGAAGAGTGCCGCTGAAACGCTCTGCCCCCTGCCTCTGCCCTTTGTTAATGATTACCGATTACTTACGCAAGCCGAGCTTCGCAACGATTGCACGATAACGCTCGATGTCCTTCTTCTGGAGGTAGTTCAGCAGATTTCTTCTGCGGCCTACCATCTTGAGAAGTCCGCGAGTGGAGTGGTGATCCTTCTTGTGAACCTTGATGTGCTCGGTAAGGTCGTTGATTCTCTTGGTAAGAATCGCGATCTGAACCTCGGGAGAACCCGTGTCCTTGTCATGCTTGCGGTTAGCCTCGATTACGGCTGTCTTTTCTTCTTTTCTTAACATAATAACACCTCGTTAAATTTCTCCGCCGTCACAGTAAAGGGTTTTGGTGTTTCCCGATTTCCGGGCAAATGCCGCGATCCGTGAGAGCGGTAATTGTTTTGTGCGGAATTGCACAACAATAATATTATAACACATTTTTTTCGATTTGTAAAGGGGTTTTTGGAAAAATTCCGTAAAATTACTTGAAAATTTTGCAGAATCATTGTATAATAAAGACAACATTATAACCTTACAGCGAAAATGTTCAACTAAAACGAACGCTATATTGGGAACTAAAAATATGGTATAATGTACTTGCCGGCATCTCCCGTGCTAATTGCAAAGGAGGTGAATTTATATGCTCGAGATAGTCAAAGGGATTATTACCCTTCTGAACGCTGTCGGAACCGGTGTGATTGCTAACTACATAAGCGAGAACATCGGTAAGTGGCTTGGCAGTGGCTCAGCCGGCAAAAAGCACTAGCAATACCCAACCCCCGCGCGAGACACCACTCGCACGGGGGTCATTTATATGCTCGAGACCGAATTTCTTCGACAGATATATTATATCACATTAAGTTTGATTTGTCAACCCCATTTTGAAAAAATCCTACCGACTGAACAGATTGTCGGGGATTGACAAAAAACGGGAATCGTGATATAATGGAATCATACAGGCTTGCGGATTCCCCGCTCACTACGGGGAATCGTGCAAATTGATAAACCTTTATGATTTGGGAGAAGTTATGTTTGAACTGATAAAAACCGAGGGAAACGCACGGCGCGGAATTTTCCGTACTCCGCACGGCGATATAAAAACGCCGTTCTTTATGAACGTGGCTACGGCGGCGGCGATAAAGGGCGCGGTATCATGTATGGATCTGCGGGATATGAAAACCCGCGTGGCTTTGTGCAATACGTATCATCTGCACTTGCGCCCCGGCGAGGACGTGGTGTATAAAATGGGCGGACTGCACAAGTTTATGAACTGGGACAAGCCTATTCTTACGGACAGCGGCGGATTTCAGGTATTTTCTTTGTCCAAGCTGCGTAAGATTAAGGAAGAGGGCGTGTACTTCGCATCGCATATTGACGGGAGAAAGCTGTTCATAGGTCCTGAGGAGAGTATGCAGATCCAGTCCAGGCTCGGTTCTACGATTGCGATGGCATTTGACGAGTGCGTGGAAAATCCCGCGCCCGTGGATTATGTTCGGCAATCGGTGGAGCGCACCACGCGCTGGCTTGCGCGGTGCAAGGCGGAAATGGCGCGGCTTAATTCACTGCCCGAAACGCTCAACAAGCAACAGCTCCTTTTTGCGATAAATCAAGGCGGAACATACGATGATATCCGAGTTGAGCATATGAAAATAATTCGCGAGATGGAGCTTGACGGCTACGCAATCGGCGGACTGGCAGTCGGAGAGCCTACCGAGGTGATGTATCGGATTCTGGATTCGGTGCTCCCCTACGCGCCTGAAAACAAGCCGCGCTACCTAATGGGAGTCGGAACTCCATCAAACATTATCGAGGGAGTGTACCGCGGAGTGGATATGTTCGACTGCGTAATGCCCTCACGCAACGCGCGCCACGCGACAATATTCACGTGGAACGGCATAATGCATGCGACAAACGAGCGTTATGTCACGGACGAGCGTCCTCTTGACCCAAAATGCGACTGCCCGACCTGTCGGAACTTCTCACGCGCGTATATCCGCCATTTGTTCAAGGCGGGAGAACAGCTCGCGGGGCGGCTTGCGGTAATGCACAATCTGTATTTCTACAACACGCTTATGGACAGAATCTGTGAGGAGCTGGACAACGGCACGTTCACGGAGTTCCGAAACAAGTATTCGCCGCTGCTGGCAAGCAAATTGGAGGACTAAGGCAACAAATCGGCGCGCAACACCACTTTGTGGTGTTGCGGGTCGCTTAGCGAACGCAGACGCGAAGCGTCTGCGAGGTTTTGAATTTGCTATTAAAATAGGGGGGGTAAATTGGAGGGATATATTTTTTTCGCAGAACAAGCGGATATTCTTTCATGTGACTGCTCAACTATTGAAAAAGCATATGTCAAAGACGGAAATCTGCATTTGAAAACAGATTCTTTTCTCTACGGTGATAAAAACCCCTATAAATGCGACTGTCTTTTAATACTCGAACACTTTTCCCTTATTGACGAGCAGGCTAATGCAGATATTATCCCCCGTGAACGATGGAAAGAGTGCGAGGAAATTGCCGCAAATCGGAATTTACATCTGTATTTAACGTTCGATGAATTTCTGGAAAGCACTTGCGTTGAGGTACAGGGATTTGATTTTGAATGGGAAAAACAATACCTGACTATCACCGGATATGACGGTAATGAAGATAAGGCGTTATGGTGTTCGCTGAAATTTTATTTTCAAAATATTACAGCTTATTGGAATGAGGAAAAGCCTTTGTTTGAAGTTTGATATTACCAATTATATGAGGAGAATATAAAATGAACGTTTTTCGTATCAATTTTACACTCAGACCGCCCGCTGAGATTGCTCCGTGGGGCGAAAAGGGCGACTACCTCTCGTGGTTCGGACTGACGGATTCTGAGCTTTGGATAACGGTCGGCGAACGGACGATTTACGAATACACCGATGCCGCGTGTAAAGAATGGGAACACGATATCCGCCACAATGACTATTATCTCTCGCGGTTTCTGGAGGATTTTTCGGGAACATTCAAGTTTATCCGCGAGAGCGTTCCGCACAGGTATTACGACTATCTCGATGAGTTTGTCACCAAAACGGACAACTGGCAATCCATATATCTGGACGATGACAGCATAGATGACGATGCGTTCTACGCGTTTCTTGAGGAAAAATGGGAGCCGCTTACCGAATGGTTTTCCGACCGCGTTTTTGACAGCGGACATCTGACGGGCGGACCGCTTATCGGTTTTTTCCGCTGCGGGGATATGATAAAAATTAGGTGGAAAAGCAATTATACGCTTGAAAACAGCGAGAACATCTGGACTGCTCCGAGCGGTTTTTTCGAGATTCCATATGCGGATTTCGTCGCCGAAGTGAAACGCTTTTTTGAGGAGTTTTTCGCGGCAATGGACAAACAGGTTGAAACTGCGCTCCGAATGGATTGGGGAAAGGTAAAGCTCGACAAAACGCTCCTTGCCAAGGAACATCAAAAACGCAAAGAGGGATTCAGTCAAGCGGTCGCGCTGCTTGACGAGAACAATTCCGCGACAGACTGGAACAAGGTCGATGAGATGTATGAAATAATGAAAAAAGAGCTTTCGGCGGAGGAATAATATGACATTTGCGGATATGGAAATGGCGGACATCAAAGAATATGCGGAGTTGTTCGTTTCGGTGTTTAATGCTCCGCCGTGGAATGACGGTTGGACTAATCTCACGGCGCGTATGCGTATCGGGGAGCTGCTGAACACGGGAAACTGCGTTGGAAAGGCAGCCTACGAGAACGGACAGCTTATCGGAATAATCCTCGGTCAGAAAGAGCATTCTTATGACGGTGTACATTTTCAGATACAGGAATTTTGCGTAAGAACCGAAAATCAGCGAAGCGGCTGCGGAACAAGACTGCTTGCCGCACTGAAAGACGAACTGAACGCCATAGGCGTTGTCAATATCTATCTGATAACGCAGCACGGCGAAAGCACGGAGGGTTACTATCAGAAGCGCGGTTTTACAACCTCCGGTCAAATGATAGTGATGTCCGAAAACTTGACAAAATAGCCTGCGGGGAGGATTTATGGACGACAAAATTTCCGTTAATGGCAAGGATTTCACGATAATCAAGCTATTGGGCAAGGGTAAGGGCGGATATTCATATTTATCAACAGACGGCGCGGAGAAATATGTTCTGAAACAGATTCACCACGAGCCTTGCGATTATTACGAGTTCGGGAACAAAATCGAATCCGAAATTCGCGATTATAACAAACTCCGCGAAATCGGCATAAGAATCCCCGAAATGATTGACGTTGACCGTGAAAACGAACGCATTCTCAAACAATTTATCGAGGGATATACCATCTACGAGATAATTCTGCGCGGTGAGATGAAATCCGCTTATCTCGAACAGTTACGCGATATGTGTAAGCTGCTGTACGCAGCTGATACGAATATAGATTACTTTCCCACAAATTTCGTGGTTCAAAACGAGGAGCTTTTCTATATCGATTTTGAGTGCAATGAATATTCGGAGAAGTGGAATTTTGAAAACTGGGGCATAAAGTATTGGTCGAAAACTCCGGAGCTTATGAAATACGCGAGGGAACATCCGTAATCCGATACGCAAAGGGACGCAAAAACATTCCCAAATAAATAGGCACCTCTCCCCTGCTCATCGGGAGAAGCGTCTATAACAGGACGTAAAAACATCAAACTAAACGAGGTGATTTTATGTCCTTTATTGAGTTGTTTTTTGTGGCAGTGGGGCTTTCCGCGGACGCATTCGCGGTAGCTCTGGCGGACGGTATGAATCTGAAACGGCGGCGAAACGCGGTTGTTATCGCGTTTATGTTTGGGCTGTTTCAGGCGGCAATGCCAATTATAGGGTATTTTGCGGGGCACGGACTGGCGCGGTACATAAGTGCCATAGACCACGTTGTCGCGTTGTGCGTTCTGGGAATCATCGGCGGCAAAATGGTAATCGAGAGCATTCGGGAGCTGATAAGCAAAGAACCTCCGAAAACGGAATTTCGGGAGCTGTCATTCCCGGGATTGCTCGCGCAGTCAGCCGCCACGGCAATTGACGCGCTGATGGTAGGAATCAGCTTCGCCGCAATCAATGTGGAAATCGCCCCCGCAGCAATGTTCATCGGCGCGGTGACGTTCTCCCTTTCGCTTATCGGCGCGCTCGGCGGGCAAAAACTAGGTCTGAAACTCGGCACAAAAGCAGAGATTATCGGCGGCGCGGTATTGATAATAATCGGTGTAAAAACTTTTTTGGAGCACATTCTGGCATAAAAAATCCCCCGGGGTTTCTGCCCGGAGGACAACCATTCGGGGAGCTACCCTGAACCCCCGCGCCCTCTTTCCCATCTCCCCTCTCCCTCTTCCCGTTTTTCAGTGGCTACAATGAAAAAGACAGACTCTTCGCGGGGAGATTGTTGTTACGTTTTTCCACTAAAAGGCAGATTTTTGTGGTCGCGCCCTTATCACGCTCTACTTTTGCAATAACTTTTTCGCAGAAAATTTTGCGCAGATTTTCAGAGGTACACAAAAAACTAAATTAAACTTCAGACCACATAAAATAACTTTTTCTACAAGCTAAAAATCCCCCGGGGTTTCTGCCCCGGGGGATTTTTTTGCCATTAGTAGAGATTATTACTCGTCTTTATCTTCCTTGTCCTCGGAATCAACGGTTTCGCTGTTCTCGATATTCTCCGCAACGGTTTTCATCTTGCGCGAAACAATCAGAATTACAACCGCCGCAACAACTATCACCGCGATAACAATAATCATGATGATCATGAAAGTATTGTCTTTCTTGGGTGTGGAAGTGTTGTTTCCGCTGCTTGCGGGAGCATCGGGAACTTCACCCTGAACCAATACCATCGCGGAGACGCCCTCAACGGTAACCTTGCCGCCGTCAACGGTGCGGAGCGACTTTGTTCCCGCCTTGTTGCCCTCAACGCAAACGTTCCATTTGCCCTCGGGGATAGAGAACTCAGCGTCCTCCTTGCCGGCATTGAAAATCACATAAATTGCATCGGATTTCTCGCCGTTTACGCCGCCGTTTATCTTGAACGCAGCGGCACTATCCGGGATACCGTCTACTGCGGTTATGTTTGCGCTGACATCTTCTGCTGTGGAAAGTCTGAGCGCGGGGTGTGCCTTACGGAACGCGATAAGTCCCTTGTAGTACTCGAAAACGGCGCTGTATTCCTCGTTGTCGAGATTATCCCAACGGAGCTGATTGATCGCATCACCCGAATTGTAGCTGTTGTGCTCAAACGAGCCGTCTTCCTTAACCTTTGTGCGGAGCATTTCCTCGCCCGCCTGCATAAACGGGATTCCCTGTGAGGTAAGGTAAATCGCTGCCGCAAGGTTGTTCATCTTCACCTGCTCCTCGCGCGTTGCGTCGGGAGTGGAGATCGTGATTCGGTCGATAAGGGTGTTGTTGTCGTGGCAGGACGCGTAGTTTACGTTCTGCGCGGGATTTGAACACCAAGTGCCAAGATAGTACGGAATATCGTAACCCATAAAGGTTTGTCTGATGTCATTGGTATAGCTTGTATTACCCGCAACAAAGCCGGCATCTTCGGTATCAAATACGTTACCTCTCAAGCCATCGCGGATAGTATCGTTGAAGTACGCGAAGCCGGGGGTTTTGTCGGAATTGCCCTGAACCGCGAGGTCATAGCCGCTCTTTGTAACGTTCGTAGCCATAGACCAGCCCTCGCCGTAGAAAATTACGCTCGGGTGATTCTTGTGAACAGTTTCAACGATTTCGTTGATAAGCTCGGTATCCATAAGTCCCACAAGGTCGAAACGGAAACCGTCGATGTGGTACTCGTCAGCCCAGTAGTTTACGGAATCTACGATGTATTTTTTAACCATCGAACGCTCGGTAGCGGTATCGTTTCCGCAGCCCGAACCGTTAGAGAACACGCCCGTATCGGAAACGCGGCTGAAATACATCGGAACGATCTGATTGAAGCAGAACTCGCCCGCATTTTGAACATGGTTGTACACAACGTCCATAACCACGCTGATTCCGTTGTCGTGCAGTGCCTTAACCATCTGCTTTGCTTCCTTGACGCGAACCGCACCATCGGTCGGGTCGGTGGAATACGAACCCTCGGGAACATTGTAATTTACCGGATCATAGCCCCAGTTAAAGCCGCTTGAATCGGATTCGTCCACAGAACCGAAATCGTACATCGGCAAGATATGCAGATGCGTTACGCCCAACTCCTTGATGTGATCGATACCTGTGGAAATGCCGGACGGAGTTTTTGTGCCTGTTTCGGTAAGTCCGAGGAACTTGCCCTTGTTTTCGATTCCGGAGCTTTCGTGAGTTGAAAGATCGCGGATATGCAGCTCGTAAATAATCGCATCGTTGGGCTTAAGATCTTCATTCGGATTTTTATCGTCTGCCCAACCCTCGGGATCGGTGGAATCAAGGTCGATGATCATACTGCGCTTGCCGTTCAGACCTGCCGAGCGAGCGTAGGGGTCACAGGTGGTTACGGACGAATCCGCGAAATCAACACTGTACTTGTAGTATTTACCCGCGAGGTCGCCCTCTTTTTCGCCTACCCATGTGCCGTTTACATCGGATTTCAACTCAACAGTGCCTTCCATATCAGCAGCACCGTCTCTTCCGCCTTTGTAAAGGTACACCTTAACAGCTTTCGCGGTCGGCGCCCATACGCGGAATATGGTCTTTTCCTTGGTATAGGTAGCTCCAAGATCGTTGCCGGTGTAGGTGTACTGATCCTCAAACTCCTTAGTGGAGAATACGTTAGGCATAGTCAGCTTGGACTCATTGCCGTTTGCGGTGATAGTGTAAGCCTCGGTAAGGTCGAGCTTCTCGGCGATTGTGAGGTGGTATTCCAAATCGGAAACAGCCTCAACCTTTTCAATAGTGATCGCGCCGTTTTTACCCGAAAGCGAGAAGTATGTATTGATGTCGTCCTCGATCTTCGCGGTGAACAGAGCGGTGATGGTCTTGTCGCCGTCATACATCGCGCTTACCATACGAACGCCCTTTACGGCGTCCTCGCCGTATTCCTTGCGCGCGCCCTCAACGCCGGATTCAACATACGCGTGAACCGTACCTGAAACCATCTCGGCAACGTCAAAGAACTGATCTCCGTCAAAGTCCTTCCCTACCCAAGAATCGCCGCCCTGGCGAATGATATAGCCGATTTCGGTTGCCGAACCGCCGATGGGGATAGTCGCAACCATTTCGCCGTTCTCCTCAACGAACTCGAATGCGCCGTCAGTTGCGCCGGTGTTCCATGCCCAAACGTCCCAGTCATCATAGTTGCCGTCGGGACGGTTGTAATGGAGCTTCAATACAGCCCCCGCAGCCTCCGCGAATGACATTCCCGCCGGAATCAGCGTGAAAATCATCATCACCGCGGTAAAGACCGCCATAAACTTTTTCTTCATCATAAACCTCCTATTTTGAATGGCAAATCAGAAACCGATCAGATGAAATCCGCAGAGCGGATTTCATCTGATCTTGCTGAGCTTTACCTCACACCTTCGGTGTTCGGCAACGCTCGCATTTCAGATTTGCAAGTTTTGAATGGCAAATCCGAAACCGCACACGGTTAGGATTTGCGTGTTCCCCCTAAGGGGCTGCTTTGGGGTTATCCCAAGCTACTTATAATTATTATACAGTTTTTGGCTTGGATTGTCAAGGGGAAAAAACAATATTTCGGAATATTTTATTTTTGTGAAAAAGCACTTGACAAACGTCAAATTATATGCTACAATATGAACAGCAGTATTTCATTTATACGACGCAACAAGAAATTTGCACAGAAAGGACAATCAATATGTTGACTGTTATTTATGACAAGGAAGAAGAGAAGTACAAGGCTAAGGGCACGTTCAAGCTCGGAATCGCGGGCACCTACGAGAACAAGAGCTTTGACGATGAAGCAATTACAATTGACGAGGATATACTTGAGAACATACAGGAGCGCGACGAAGAATGGGTCGGTCCGCTGCTGCCGTTCATAAAGTCGGACGAGCCAGAGGAGATCGCCAAGGGGCTTGAGGAGTACCTCAATCAGCTTGAAAAGCGCGCCGCCGAGAACGAAAAGCAGATAAACGACAACATTCTGTTCAACCTCTTTATGGATATGGAAGGCTGCGGCTATCCGTTCTGGGAGCTGGACGGGCTGACGGATAAGAAGTTCCTGAAATCCCACGATGAGGAGGAGCTGGACGATTTGGTTTACGGCGATGAGCAGATTTCCGACTTGTATGATTATTTTGACGATTCGCCCAATGACGGGTCGGTGGAAAAACCCGACGTCGAAGCGAAGATCCGCGAGATGTATCCGATGTTCAATCTGGATTTGTTCATCAAGAAGATTAAGCCCGAATATCTGAATTTCAAGGGCAGATATTTTTCGTTCCAGTTCGGCGATGGTTGGGACGGCGAGTTAGCTTGTGGCGCGTATGACGAGCTGGACGAGAATTTCACATTTTCCGATTGGCATAACCACTGATTACCGAAGCAAGCAAAGATAAATTAAATAGGAGATATGATATAATGGGTAATTCAAACGAAAAGGAAATTCCCTTTGAGGAATTGAACACTCGCTGGCAGGAGGCTTATCAAGCTAATCCGCATGTACATACGATGGATGAGGACGATTCCATAATCGTGAGTTTTGCACTCACCGAGGATACCGATTCGCTTTTCCCGGTTGTTCCCGAGGAGCAGTGGCAGATAGAGGGTCAGAACATAGACAAGTGGATAATCTCCATAGTCAGCATAACAAAGGATTGGAGTGTCATCGGGATTATAGAATATCACGAGGCGATGAATCGGCTCGAAAAGTATTTCCTCGCGCAAAAGGACGGCTGGGCGCTTATCCGCGGATTGACTTACGAGGAATTGGACGCGCTGTTTGAGGGATTGCCGAGAAATGCGCTCAAAGCATAATCGCCGACAGTTGATTGAATTATAACCATAATCCAATGTTTAGAGCGTAAGTTCAGCGCGTTATAACTTGCAACAACATATTGGAGTGAAATCATAGCGCGTCTGATTTAGGACAAGCTATTGGTAATTCGTGCAAATTCAAAACGCAAGCAAGCGTCAGCTCGTTTGCGTGATTTTGAATTTGCTATTAAAATCACAAAATCCAAAAAGAGTCAAAATTTGCTTCGCAAATTTTAACCGGTTTCCGAACGCTGGCGAAGCGAAGCGGAGCCCAGGCGTTCGGAAATTTTGGATTTTTATTAAAATAAGGAGTTATTTATGGAGATTATTAATAAAGCAAGCGAAAAGTATAAGGATTTTCAGGACGAGATTTGCATGCCGCTGTTTGAGTTGCTGCGCGAAATAAACGCTCTGGAAAAGGAAGCGGTAAAACGCGAAGATGAGATTGAGGCTGATAAAGAAAAGAAAGGTATTTCACAGTCGGTGTATACCGATGAGGACGAAGCGTTGTCGGATTATGTACGGGACGAAATGCGCAAGATCGTAACTCCCGCGCGGTTCTCCGAAAAGCTGCTCAAACGAGGCTACGGTCTCTCATGGAGGGAGCCGCAGACCTACGGATATATTGACGAAGAGTGCGAGGCTACGTTCTCTATGCGGAACGCCGAACGCGCGGCGGTTGAAATACGCGATACGGCAAAAATCTCGAATCAGTATAAGTTCGTTTATCGTCTGATTGACGATAAATGGCTTTTGGACGAGGTTTACTATCGTATGGGGTCTAGCAGCAGCTGGTCGGTGACGGGAATCAAGTGACAGCTATTCGGATTATAACCATAATCCACTGTTTAGAGCGAGGTTTTAGCGTGTTGTAAACTCAGGCAACTTATCGGGTTGCAATCATAGCGCGTCTGATTTGGGACAAGCTATCGGTGATTCGTGCAAATTTGGCAAGCCGCCGCGGAGGCGCAGCGCAGCGGAGCTTTCGCGGCGAGCTAGCGCAAACGAAAATTGCAAAGCAATTTTCGTTTGCAGCGGTGCCAAATTTGCTATTAAAATAAGGGGTAATTTATGTATAGATTTGTAATGTATAACGGCAGCGTATACAGGGACGCACTTAATATTTTTACGAAAAAACAATGTTTCGTCACTCAATTTAAGGAGAAAACAGACGATTCTTTTTATGACTATCTGGATTATCTGGACAGTTACGCAAGAGATATTGGATCCGGCGACATATATGATTTGTATGAGGTCGATTTCTATGTTGTGTATAACGATACAAGCAAGACCACGGAGGCGGTTGCCAAGGAGTTAAAAGCCAAAGAGGAGGAAGGACGTTCTATCGGTCAATTTGCCCGTGATTGTATACTCAATCATATGTGGGGAGTAAATGAAGAAATAGCGTATCGTCTGCCCGCCGAAATAGAAAATAACGAGGTCGCGATAGCGTTCAATTGTGAAAGTTGTTCCGAGGATTGGGTTGAGCTTAAATCCCAACCGGGCGGTTTTTCCATGAGAGGCTGGTGCAGTAAAATAGTGGATATTCACGACTGCGATAGGCTGTTTGTAAGGTATACCTATCGGGTTCGTAACGGAAAAGATGTTCCGTATGATGAAAGGGTCGTAGAGGTGACTATGAACCCGGAGGACTTTAAGGCGGAGATGCTGAAGCACAGAATCGCAAATATATAAGTTGGAGCATTAAGAAAGGCAGGGTGTTGTAAATGGAAAAAGCGAATATGTATATACCGTTTACGGAGGACGATTTTATACCAACGAATGTTCAAGAAGAAATAGAAGCGCATATTAACAACTACAATTCCAATAGAAGCACAAAGTCATATGACATAGTGAATGTTGAAGCGGAGACCCTCGGACGGTACAGCAACAAGTATCGGATATATGATTTTGCGCGTGCAATAGCCGTTTTGCAGCTCGCAAGAGAGGGAAGACCGGCTTACCGAGTATGGGGTTTAAGCGCGGAAATTGCTTTTGACAACGGCGATTTGGAAATTTGCAGAGAGTTTGTGACACGTGAAATCAAGGAGTCCAGCAAGGGCGATGTAGCGAACAGCAACAAAGCCTTTATTCCGCTCAGCAAAGAGAGTGCCAATGAAAATGTGGCGGACATTATGGGAATGATAACGGACGAGCTTGGCGAATTGACGGAGGACGATTATGAAGAACTGCTGAAGGATTTCGCCGCGCCGTTGGATCAATGGAGAAACCTGGAAGTCCCGAAATGGCAGGACAAAGCAGCTTATAATATCGTGTATGAAATACTTCGGCTCTGTTATGAGCACAAGGCATACCGCACCGCGCTGAGATTGTCGGGGTTGCTGTATGTTGTCGATGAGCGCAAAAAGATGCCTAACCTTGTAAAAACAAATATACTTGCGGGAAAGATATTGTATGAGTTAGGGTATATGGAAGCGGCGAGAAGATGCTTCCTGTTTGCCGACAGGGATACCTCAAGAAAGCGCAAGGAGCCTTTTCCGGAGGAATACCGCGCATTTCTGGAGCAGGAAACAAATCTCGAAATAACCGATGAGGTTCTGGAAAAACAGAAATTCATTGATGATTGTATTGCAAGCGGAAAATTCAAAGCTTATACCTTAGAGGAAATCCGGGAAAGTCGTCATGGCAAGTCGGAAATCGAGTTCCTTGAATCCGAGAAGAAGGACAAGGAGCGCAAAAAACTCGGCGAGAAGGCACTGAATGCCTACGGAAAACACGCAGACGGCGACGCCGAGGAAAGACTGAAAGGAATTGACGCAGCTTTTAAGGTGTTCACGGAAGAACCGGAGGTTTATGAGGAAGCGGCATATCTTTATTTCCTCAAAGCAAATATTTATCTCGACAAGGACGAGCTTGAAAACGCGTATGACTGCATAAAGAAAGCATACGGCTGCAAGAACGGAAGCAAAAACGGTATGGTTCTTCTCGGCACGGCGATCATTCTCGGCAGAATGGGAAGAAGCAAAGAGGCGACTGTTTATGTGTTCCGCAGTTATATTCTCTGCGGCAGCGAATTTGTTTCGGAAAAACTTGGCGAGAGTGCTATGGAAGCACTGGAAAACTATCTGAATTGAAAAGGAGAATTATTATGGAGATCATTAACGAAGCGAACGATAAGTTCAAGGGTATGCAGGACGAAATCTGCGGATTTCTGTTTGATTTTCTGCTGAAAATCAATGAGGTTGAAACGACCACTTATAAGCGCAGTGAAGAGCTTCGAAAAAACAAGAAGAAGCTCGGTATTCCCGATCATATTGTAGGTCCGGGCGAAAACGAGCTGTGGGCAGAGTACAAGCAGCAGCTTCGCGAGCTTATACCGCCGCATATTACCGATAAGTTCCGTCAAAGGGGACTCGGCGGCGGTTCATTCGGCAACCCCGCAAGGTATGCTTATATTGACGGGGAATGTACGGCGAATTTTATTATGAAGACCGCCGCAAGAGCCGTTGTGATAACGCATTACCACGAGGGTCTGGATATGATGGACAAATTCGTTATCAAGAATGTGGAGGGTAAATGGCTCGTAGACGCGGTTTACAGTGGCTATGAGGACGAACCCGATAAGTGGCACATTTGCTCGATTAAGTGAAAACGCTGAGGGTTTAACACATTATAACTCACGGTAAGTTACTGGTTACTCGTGCAAATCCGAAATGCGAGCGGTGATGTGCCCCGCTCAGCAAGCACAGACGAAATCCGCAAAGCGGATTTCATCTGTGCGGTTTCGGATTTGCTATTTAAAATAAGGAGGATATTTATGAGTAAGAAATCAATTTTAAACATTCCGATTAAGGTGGATTTCAGCGACATTTACAGTCTTGCTGACTTGACAATCGGAACAGGAGTTGCGCGTCAGCGCGCGTTCGGTCAGGTTATCGGCGACAGTGACTGGAGCGTCGACCTCGACGAGATGACGATTACATTCGGCGACAAGACGTTCGGGTGTTCGATTATCGGCTCGGAGAGCGATGTTTCGGACACCTGGCTTTGGGGCTGGGCGAATCCGCATAACGGCTGGACCGAGGAACAGACCGCCGCGGGAATCCAAGCGCGCGAGGCTCTCTCCGAGTGTGACGAGTTCACCGTACCAAGCTACGAATTGGACGAAACACGCAACGGTCACAACCTCTCGATGATCATTACCGCGCTTTCAGAGGAGAACGTGGCATACTACCGCTGCCCGACTGGCAAAGGCGCGATTTTTCTCCAAGTGAAGGACATACCCGATGAGGCGTTCGCGCCGACAAGCGTTCCCGATATTGCAAGTGACGCTATGCAGATGATTCAGGGTATGGAATGCGACCATTTGTTGATTTTCGCGGGAATGCTGTATCAGAACGGCTATGAGTTCACCGCGACCGATACTGCGTTGGACTGCGACTTCGGCGAGGGCAAGATCCATGTGGATCTGGAGCTTGTTGATGACGGTATGCACAGAGCGACCGGCGTGGAGATCAGTTGATTTCACGAAGATTTCACGTGAAAAACATACGGATTACATAGCGATTTGTTAAAATCGGTTATGTAATCAAAGAATCACGTATTAATTAGTCAACCATTCTTTTCATATAATTACCAACCAAACCACATTAATGCCCCTTGGGAAACCGAGGGGCATTAATGTTTTGGAATATTTTTACTTTCGCGTGAATATAATTCAACAAAGGAGAGTGAAAATATGGGAAAATTAAAATCTGTTACTATCGGAGCGGCGGCAATTTTCACCGCGATTTTGAGCTGTTCCGACACGATTGCCGGACAAGCCGTTCGCGGCACGGCATACCTGGCGGCGGGGGTTACATACGAAGAACCGTCCGAATCAACCGAATCAGTTGATTCATCAAGCACCGCATCGTCCGCCGAATCAACAAGTTCCACAACATCCACATCGTCAGTGGAAACGACACGATCCGATGTTTCGACCGCTTCACAACCCGAAGAGCCGCCGAAAGCTGTCGGAAAGATAATCACCCTGAATCGGAGTACGGACACGGACGACACCGATTACTCAGAATTTACCACCCACACCGGGGAAATCTCGCGGTATGCGTTCGGGAAGTCCACTGCGACAAATTATGTAACTCTGGACGGCGGAGCGCAAGTCCAGAATCTCACCGATGTAACGTGCGAAACGCTTGCCGAAGCCGCGAAATCCCTGCCGCCGCTCGGAAAGGTCGAAAATCCCGCAGAGCTGCCCCAGGTGCTGATTTACCATACCCACACAACCGAGAGCTATTTTCCTCACGTCGATTGGTACGATGAGGACTGCCCCGACCGTTCGCGCGATTGCTCGCGAAATATGACGGCGGTCGGTGACGCGATATGCAATGCGCTTTCCGAGCGCGGAATCGCCTCGGTTCACGATTGTACGGTTCACGATTATCCGATGTACACAGGCGCTTATTACCGCTCCGCCGACACGGTGGAAGCCGTTCTCGCGAAATATCCGAGCATAAAGCTGGTATTGGACATTCACCGTGACGGAATCGCCGCCTCGGACGGCACACCGATTGCCCCCGCAGTCACCGTGAACGGAAAAAGCGCGGCGCAGTTTATGATAATCTCGGGTTGTGATGACAAAAACGAGCTTGACCTTCCGAATTATATGGAGAACTTCAAGACCGCGTGTCTGGTTCAGCGCGCCGCCGAAGCCGCGTATCCGGGACTTGCACGGGCGGTGCTGTTTGACTACCGCAACTACAACCAGCACATCTCCCCCGGTTCGCTGCTGATAGAGGTCGGAAGTCAGGCGAATACGCTTGATGAGGCGGTCTACACCGGAGAGCTTATCGGAAACATTCTCGCGGATTCGATTTTAGAATTGCAGTAATTTGGTGTGGGGGACTCCGTCCCCCCACACACCCTGCCAAAGGGGCAATGCCCCTTTGGAATCCCGATTCCAATATTGTGTGATTTTTGATTACGCGTTTTCACTGTTGGATAAAGTGATGCGTGCCATAATGTTAAATACAAATAAAGCCCCCTCCAAACTGAGGGGGCTAACAGCTTTTTGTTATTTCACAACAATGTTCACCAGTTTATTGGGAACTGCGATTTTCTTGATTATCGTCTTTCCGTCAATTGCTTTTTGGACTTCGGGCAGCTCCAGAGCCATCGAGATAAGCGTTTCGGAATCGGAATCAACGGGAGCGTTGAAGCGCGCCTTCACCTTTCCGTTTACCTGAACCGCAAGCTCCACGGTGGAATCCGCGCAGAGTGCCTCGTCATATTCAGCCCACTTCTGCTCGTGAACCATCTCTCCGTACAGCCTTTCAAACAGCTCGGACGCGATATGCGGCGCGAACGGATCAAGCAGGATCAGCAGCGTGCGGAACTCCGCGCGGTTGAATCCGCCCGCGTTGTCCGCGTCATTCAGCAGAGCCATCATCGCAGCGATGGCGGTGTTGAACTTCAGGCTCTCGATGTTCTCCGAAACCTTTTTGATGGTCTTGTGCATTGCCGAACGCAGAGCGTCCGAATACTCCTCGCCGTCCTTAAGATTCTCGGACATTCCCCAGACGCGCTCCAGGAAACGCTTTACTCCCTTGATTCCCTCTTCTTGCCACGGCGCGGCTTTCTCGAAATCGCCCACGAACATCTCATACAGGCGCATTGTATCCGCGCCGAAATCGCGAACCACCTCATCGGGATTCACAACGTTGTGTAAGGACTTTGACATCTTGCAGAACTTTCCGGGGTTTTGAGGGTCTTTGCCGAGAATCATTCCGTGGGAGGTGCGCTTTGCATACGGCTCTTTACAGGAAACAATGCCCTCATCGTACAGGAACTTGTGCCAGAAACGGCTGTACAGCAAATGCAGCGTGGTATGCTCCATACCGCCGTTGTACCAATCCACGGGCAGCCAGTATTTCAGAGCCTCCTTGCTTGCAAGCTCCTTGTCGTTGGTGGGGTCGGTGTAGCGCAGGAAATACCAGCTCGAACCCGCCCACTGCGGCATTGTGTCGGTTTCGCGCTTTGCCGCGCCGCCGCACTTCGGGCAGGTGGTGTTGATAAAGCTCTCCAGCGTGGAAAGCGGGCTTTCACCGTTGTCGGTGGGCATATAGCTCTCCACATCAGGGAGAGTCAGCGGCAGCTCGCTTTCAGGAAGTCCGACCCAACCGCACTTTTCACAATAAACCACAGGGATCGGCTCGCCCCAGTATCTCTGGCGGCTGAACACCCAATCGCGGAGCTTGAAGTTGACCTTTTCGCGACCGATTCCCTTTTCGGTGATCCATTCTTTGATTTTAACTTTCGCGTCCTCTACGGACAGACCGTCAAGGAAGTCAGAGTTGGTGAGAACTCCGGTTGCGCAGTCGGTGAACGCTTCCTTTTGAACATCTTCCCCGCCCTTTACAACCTCTATAATCGGCAGATCGAACTTTTTCGCGAACTCCCAGTCGCGGGTATCGTGCGCGGGAACAGCCATAATCGCGCCCGTGCCGTAGCCCATCAGCACATAATCCGAGATGAAAATCGGAATCTCGCGACCGTTGACGGGATTGACTGCCATAACGCCGTCCAGCTTGACGCCTGTTTTGTCCTTGTTCATTTCGGTGCGGTCAAAGTCGGATTTTTTCGCTGCCGCCGCTTGATACTCACGAACAGCGTCCATATTCGTCAGCTTGTCCGCCCAAGTGTTGATAAGCGGGTGCTCGGGGGAAATTACCATATAAGTCGCGCCGAACAGCGTGTCGGGGCGAGTGGTGTAAATCAGCAGTTCATCTCCGAGAGTAGTCTTGAACGTAACCTCCGCGCCCGTGGAGCGTCCGATCCAGTTTACCTGAGCAGTCTTTATCTTCTCGAAATAGTCCACGGAATCCAAGTCGTCAAGGAGCTTTTGCGCGTAGTCGGTGATTTTAAGCATCCACTGATTCTTTACCTTGTGGATTACCTCTCCGTGACAGCGTTCGCAAGTTCCGTTCACGACCTCTTCATTCGCGAGAACGACCTTGCACTGCGTACACCAGTTTACGTTCATTTCCTTTTTGTAAGCCAATCCCGCGTTAAACAGCTTGAGGAATATCCACTGTGTCCACTTGAAGTAGTTCGGGTCGGTGGTGTTTACCTCGCGCTGCCAGTCGAACGACATTCCCAACATCTTGAGCTGGCTGCGGAAACGGTTGACGTTGCGCTCCGTGACGATTGCGGGGTGGATTTTGTTCTTTATCGCGTAGTTCTCGGTGGGCAGACCGAACGCGTCCCAGCCCATCGGGAAAAGAACGTTATAGCCCTGCATACGGCGTTTTCTCGCGACAATATCCATCGCGGTATACGGGCGCGGGTGACCGACGTGAAGTCCGTCGCCCGACGGATACGGAAACTCCACCAGTGCGTAGTACTTTGGCTTTGTGAAGTCATTCTCCACATGGAATGTGCGGTGCTCGTCCCAATAGGTCTGCCATTTGCTTTCAATGGCGGCAAAATCGTATTTCATATGTCATTGTTCCTTTCTAAAAAGCAAATCCAAAATCGTGCAAATGAAATCCGCTTTGCGGATTTCATTTGCACTCGCCGAGCGACCCGTAACACCACTTTGTGGTGTTACGCGCCGCTCGCGTTTTGAATTTGCACTAATCACCAAAAGTTTGCTTGAGGTTATAACGCGCCTAAACCGCAACCCAAAGGCGGTTTTGGATTTTTCGGCGCAACGGATTCGCTCCGACAGGTTTATGCTTATTATACCACAAATTTCCGCGATTGTCAATAGATTGTAAATAATTATAAACAGATTTTGCGTTTGTTGAAAATCACTAAAAACTATGTGTGGATTTCGTGCAGATGTAAAGGCAACCCCGCGTAAAGTATGATCTTTGCGCGGGGTTGCCTTAATTATTTTTCACAAGAATGAATAACCTTAACAGGACAGGAAGCCATGCACTCTCCGCAGTTTGTACAGAGATCATAATTTATCGAGGCATGGAAGTTTTCGACCTTTATCGCGCCGTTCGGACACCTCTTTTCGCATATCTTACAGCCGATACAGCCGTTTTTGCAGTTTAGCTTTGTAGCTTTTCCGTTATCCGCCGATGAACAGAGTACGTCGATATGCGAAGCCAGCGGCTTTATCGAGATGAGCGAATTAGGACAGACATTTGCGCACTTTCCGCAAGCGGCACAGAGCGATGGAATCACCTTTGCTGCGCCGTTCACGACCTTGATTGCGTTATGCTCGCAGACCGAAACGCAGTCTCCGAGACCGATACAGCCGTACTTGCAAAGTCCCGTACCGCCGTAGAAACGCTTGACCGCCTTGCAAGACTGAACTCCGTCAAAGTCGAAAGCAGTTCCCGTGGCGTTGCAGTCGCCGTTACAGTGAACGACAGCAGTCATGGGGATTACCTCGGCAGCCTCTCCGCCTAAAATCTCGGCGATTTTTTCGGCAGCGTCCGCTCCGCCGGGGCGGCAGAGATTGGTTTCCGCGCCGCTGTTCACGATAGCAGACGCGTAGTCCGCGCAGCCGGCATATCCGCAAGCACCGCAGTTAGCCTGAGGAAGCGCGGCTCCAATTTTCTCGATGCGCTCATCGACCTCAACATGAAAAATCTTAGCGGCAACAGTCAGAAGAATGCCCGCAAGAATACCGCATATTCCGAGAACGAGCGCGGGGATAATATAAGTCATAACGTCCTCCCCCCTTAACTAAACAGTCCCGAAAAGCCCATAAAGCTAATCGAAACGATCGAAGCCGCAATGAGAGTAGCGGGAACTCCCTTGAATGTCTCGGGAATATCCGCGTATTCGAGCTTTTTGCGCACACCCGAGAAAATAACAAGTGAAAGCATAAATCCGAGACCCGCGCCGAGAGCGTTTACTATCGATTGAACAAAGCTGTATCCGTTATCGATATTAAGCACCGTAACTCCGAGCACAGCGCAGTTAGTTGTGATGAGCGGCAAATATACGCCGAGAGACTTATAAAGTGACGGAATGCATTTTTTTATCATCGTTTCAACAAGCTGAACGAACAAGGCGATAACAAGAATGAACAGAACCGTATCGAAGTATTCAAGTCCGTTGGGGACGAGTATTCCATAATGTATCGGGTATGTAACGAGCGTGGCGCATATCATTACAAACGTTACGGAAATACCCATTCCCGTTGCGCTATTGAGCTTTTTTGAAACTCCCAGGAAAGGACATATACCCATAAACTTCGAGAGAACGAAGTTATCGGTGAGCATAGCCGCAAGTAATATTATCATTAAGCTTTTCATTCGTCTTCACCGACCTCTCCGCCATTACAGCTTCCCGCATTCGGGCAGCCTTTGCAGCCTCCGCCGCATTCAAGCTCCTGCGGAGGTTTCTTGTGTGAGAGCTTATTTACGAGGGCGATTATCATTCCAAGGGTGAAGAATCCGCCCGCCGGCATTATGAACAGCAACATCGGATTAGAGCTGAGAACGGGAATATCCATGCCGAACCACTTTCCCGAGCCAATGATCTCACGTACAGAGCCCATGAGGAAAAGCGCAAGAGTAAAGCCGATACCCATTCCCAAAGCATCGCATATAGACGCCGCAACGCCGTTTTTGCTTGCAAACATCTCCGCGCGTCCGAATATAATGCAGTTTACCGTGATAAGGGTGAGGTATATACCGAGGCTGTCATAAAGTGACGGTAAAAAGCCCTCAAGGAGAAATCCTATAAGCGTTACAAAGCTCGCGATAATTACGATAAATGACGGTATACGAACCTTATCGGGGATAACATTTCTCAGAAGTGAGATAACGATATTCGAGCCGAGAAGTACAAATGTAGTCGCAAGCCCCATACCTATGCCGTTCATTGCCTGAGTGGTAACGGCAAGCGTCGGGCACATTCCGAGGAGCATTACAAGAGTGGGATTTTCCTTTATGATGCCTTTTGTAAGTTCTTTCCCAAGCGAACTTTTCTTATCAGCCATTTAATATCGCCTCCTTATTTTCGTTGTAGACCCTCAAAGCCGTGTCAGCCGCGTGCTTCATACCCTTTGAGGAAAAAGTCGCTCCGCTGATTGCGTCAAAGCTGTAGCTGTCGTCCGATGCGCCGATAAACTGCTTGCGAAACGATTCCTCGTCGCGCACCTTAGAGCCGAGACCGGGAGTTTCGCCAAGCGCGACAAATTCTATGCCGCAGACCGCGCCGCTTTCATCGAATCCGATAAGAACATCAATTCCGCCCTTGGAATAGCCATCGGCAACTATCTCAACAGCGGTCCTGCCGTCCGTTGTCACCGCGATATTCTTAATCTCATCGCAGCCGAAGTTAGTATCGAGCATTTTTATTTCGCAGTCGCCGAAAAGCTGTTCAACTGTTTTGCTGAATTTAAGCTCCTTTTGATTGGCGATACTGTCCTTTGTAACCTCGTGGGCAAAGGCAAGCAGCAGAGCCGCAGCCGTGCATATGATAGTAAGAACTATTGTCGGAAGAATCTTATCTTTCATTTCTGCTTATCCTCCTTTCGCCCTTTTAGGGTAACTGCGCCGAATATCTTGGTGCGTGTTACCTGTTCAATATATGGAGTAAGCACGTTCATAAGAAGTATCGAGAACGAAACTCCCTCGGGATATGAGCCGAAATGTCTGATAATAAATGTTATGATTCCGCAGCCGAGTCCGAATATGATTTTTCCCTTAGTCGTGATAGGCGTAGTCGCATAATCGGTAGCCATAAAGAATGCTCCGAGGAATACTCCGCCCGAAAGAATAGCATAAAGAGGATCATCGCCGGCGATAAACGAAAGAAGCGCAAGAGCACCGATAAAGCCCACGGGAGCAGCAAGCGAGATTATCCGTCTTGCGGCAAGATAAAGACCTCCGATGAGAAGCGCCAGAGCGCATGTTTCGCCGAGACATCCGCCGACATTGCCGAGGAAGAGATCCATATATGACGCGCTGCCGCTGACAAGAGGAGTAGGACCCGTAACGACATCGATACCGTCCTTATAAAAGAACGGAACCACCCAATTGGTCATAGCGGTCGGGAACGACAGCATAAGGACTATTCTTGCGGTGATAGCGGGGTTTGCGAAGTTCTGACCGATTCCGCCGAAAAGCTGCTTGACAATGACGATAGCCACAAACGAACCGACAACAGCCATCCAGAGCGGAAGCGTAACAGGCAGGTTCATTGCGAGAATAACGCCCGTAACCACTGCGGAAAGGTCGCCGATGGTATTGTCACGCTTCATAAGTTTTCGGCAGCAGAACTCGAATACCACACAGCTCGTGACGCATACGACCGCAAGCAAAAGCGCGCGCATTCCGAAAATATAACAGCCCGCCGCCAAAGCAGGCAGAAGCGCAATAATGACATTAAGCATTATTGTAGATGTTTTTATGTAGTTTTCATCGTGCGGAGACGGTGAAACGATAAGTTTTTTCATTTGTTGAGCCTCCTTAATTTCTCGGAATAACAGATTTTGCAAGCTGATTTGTCTCTGCGAGCTTTCTGTTAGCCGGACAAACATATGTGCAGCTTCCGCAGTTCATGCAGAGCGTTACCTTAAGCTGCTTCAGCTCGTCTATATTTCCGATTTTATAAGCTCTGTCAATATCCGCGGGCATTAGTCCCATAGGACAGACTCTTACGCAGCGCCCGCAGCGTATGCACGAGGAGGTTTTTCTGTCGTCATAAGTCTTTATGGCAAGTAGAGCGTTTGATGTTTTGACAACGGGCATATCCATATCGGGAATGGACATTCCCATCATAGGACCGCCGCCGATGAGCTTTATTACCGAATCGATATCGGTTTTGCAAAATTCCATAATTTCGCGGAAGGACGTACCGATAACAGCGCGGACATTCTTAGGCTCGCCGACCGCATTTCCGTCAACGGTGAGCCGTCTTGTGACGAGGGGCATACCGGTCTGAACATATCTGTACAAAAAAGCAGCTGTAGAGACGTTGAGCACAATAACTCCCGTATCGGCGGGCAGCTGTCCCTCCGATACAACTCTTCCCGTTGAATTGTAGATTATCACCTTTTCCGCACCTTGAGGATACGAGGACGGCAGAGTTACGATCTCGATTGAATCGTCCTCCTCGGTCATTTTCTCAAAGCATTTTATAGCCTCGGGTTTATTCGCCTCGACAGCGAGCTTACACCTCTTGATACCAAGCTGTTCCTTGACGAGCCTTATCCCGCCGATAACATCATCGGGACATTCTATCATTTCACGGTAATCGGCAGTTATGTAGGGTTCGCATTCCGCAGCGTTGATAACGAGCGTATCTATTGAAGTTTTGGGGTTGAGTTTTATATGGGTAGGGAATCCTGCGCCCCCGAGTCCACACGAACCGCTTTCACGCACAGCCTTGATAAAGCTGTCCTTATCCGTAATGACAGGCGGTTTTACGTCATCCGAGACCGTCTGAAGACCGTCCGTCTCTATCTCCACAGCCTTGCAGAGCGCGCCGCCGACGGTACGATAATCACTTACAGCCGTTACCTTGCCCGAAACGCCCGAGTGTACGGGAACGCTGAACGGAGCGTCTGTATCGCCTATTTTCTGACCGACCTTTACCTCATCACCGACCTTTACAAGCGGCTGACACGGCGCGCCCATGTTCATCGACATAGGTATCTTCACCCTTGAGGGCAGCGGAAAGTCCACTGTTGCGCTGTTTTCCGTATTTTTACGGTGTTTCAGCTTTATTCCGTTAAGTTTCTTCATATTTTCTCCTTATCTTAAAAGCAAATTGCGAACCATGCAGATGAGCGACCCGGCACACCGCTCGCTTTCTCAATTTGCACGAGTCGCCAAAACGTGGTTTTAGATTGAACGCTCTAATCACGAGCCGCCGATATGTACAACTTCCCCAAGACGAAACAGGAAAAAAGGGGGGGGATGGGAAAGAGGGTTGCCCCCGAACCTCCGCGCCTGAAGGCGCGGCACGCAGATTATGAATCGGCATTATATAAATACAGCATAATAAGCCTAAAAACAGTTCCCGTGAATATTCCCGAAACAACGCCCGCGATAACAAGCACGGGCAGATATGAAAACGTCACAATGCTCCCTGTAAAGACCGAAGCCGCAGCAAGCTGACCTATATTGTGGAATATCCCTCCAAGCACCGACATCAGAAGTATGCCCGTTCCGTTTTCCGATTTGCGTGAAACAGCAAGGAAGGCTCCCATGACAGCGACCGAAAGAACGCCTCCGCTGACCGACATACAAAAAGCCGACATTCCTCTTGTAATAAGGACAAAGCAGCTTTTGAGCACGGCGATCGTCATTGCCGAAATAAAACCGAATTTTACAAGAACGACCATAACGACTATGCTCGATATACCTGCCTTAACTCCGAGCGGAAGCGGTATGGGAATCAGGCTTTCGAGGAACTGTAAAGCCGACGCAAGGGCGAGCATAAGCCCCATAACGGCGATATAACGTGATTTTTTCATATGTCCCCCCGCTAACCTACCGTAACATCAACGCTTTCACCCGAGCCGGCAACGGCAACCGTAATCTTGTTGGGAATGCAAACTATACTCTGCCCTGATGAACCGATATACCCTGTTTTTTCGCAGATTTTATCGGGACAAGAGGCTTTGATCAGGCGGATCTTTCCGTTTTTGACTTCAAATTCCGCATCGATACCGTCAAAGCGGAACAAGCCGTCCTCATCGAGCGCAAGCTCATGCCGAACGTCTCCGCAGCGTATTACAGCCGTCCGCGAGCTGCTGTCTGCGCGGTTCATTATAAATATCGCCGCAATGCTGCCGAAAAGAACGCTCCCTATAATAACAGCCTCAAAAGGCTTTATCATGTGGAATTTTTTATTCATTTTTCCACACCTCGAGTTTATAACTGCCAGCCCGGCTCGGGTCGCCAGCCCGGCTCGGGTCGCAGTCCTCGGCGAGTGAAAAATCAACGTTTTCACTTATATAAATCGTGTTTTGGTCGGTGACTGCGATGATTCCAAGCTGCGGATCTTCCATATATTTTCCAAGCGAATCTGTTCCTTCAATGAAGATAAGCGTTGAAAGAAAATCCGAGAGGATTCCACTGTCGCATATGACCGTTACCGAGGTGAGATCGGTCTCGCATGGCATTCCGTTTGAGAGGTCGAAAATGTGGATATACCGCTTGCCGCCGACTTCAAAGAAGCGTTCGCTGCCTCCCGAGGTCGAAAGAAAGCATTCTTCCGTATGAAGAGTTCCGAGAGATTTTTCGCCGTCTGACGGGTCTCTTATCGAAACCGAGAATTTCCCGCCATTGGGTTTCTTTCCGTGCAAAAGCACCGAAGACGTCATGGAAACGATACAGCATTCGTTGCCGAGCCGCTCCGCGATTTTGTCCAGAGCATAGCCCTTTGCAACGCTGCCGACATCAATAGAGCCGTTTTCATCGGCAAAGCTCATGGTGTCGAGCGAAAACGCTGCATTACGAAAGCTCTTCAGGACATTTAAGAGCGTCTCCTCCGAGGGAACAGCCGGCTCATCGGAACCTATATTCCATACGTCGGTGATGTCTCCCGCGAATATGCTGACATTTCCGCCATAGATTTCGCTTAGTTGAACCGACTGCTCAATAAGCTCTGCGGTATAGTCCGAAATGGCAGCGTCAAGCCGATTGTTTATGGAGTAAATATCGCTTTTTTTGTCGTAGCGGTCAAAAAGCCCGCCGAGATATGTCAGCGTATCAACAGCAAGATCAACGTCCGAAGCCGTTCCTTTGACAGAAGCGGCGGTATCCATGACAAAAACAGTCCGTTGTGTTTGCGGAGCGTCCGAGCCGCATCCGGTGAGAGCAATGCAGCAGATTGCCACAACAGCAAGAAGCTTGATCCTCATATCCAAAATGCTCCTCTCAAAAAACGCGACATCTTTTCAGTTCCCAATGAAACCATCTATCTAAATTAACCGTTTTAGCTGTACGGTTATAACGTGACATAATTATTATAGCACATTTTCAGTCCCCAATGAAACGTTTATCTAAGTTGACCGTTTTAGCTGTACTGTTATAACGTTATTTATATTATACTGCAAAGAGGCTATGCCCCATACCAACGTTACACTATTTTTAATTATATCACATATTACGCCGAATTTCAATAGTTTTGTGTTAGTTTTGCAAAATTTCGGCATTTTCGACAATGAAAGACTTGAATAAGCCGTTATTTTTCAAACTGATTAATAATGCCTTCGTTGCCCTACCCTTTTTTCATTTTATGGATTGACTTCTGTCAGCGGGTCTCGCTTTGTCAGTGCCTCATATCAACAGTTGCCCCAAAAGCGGCGATAATACCGCCCTTTGGGGCAACTGTGAAAATATTTTGTTTATAAGCAGCCATGTCCGTTTTACACTAAGAATATGATGGAACACAAGCGGCACGAAAACCGAAATGTCAAGTCATTCGTAAACATCATCGGAAGAAATAACGCAAGTCTTCTTGATAACCCTTACTTGCCAAGACTTGTCAAAAACTCTACCGTACTCGGGTCATAGTGACTGAAAAACGCACTGGATTCCTCGTCAAGAGCGCGTATTGCTTTCATATCGTCATCTGTAAGCATAAAATCGAATACATTCAAATTTCCAATCATTCTTTCCTTATGAGTGGTTTTCGGTATAACGATAACATCACTCTGAATCAGGAAACGAAGGGCGGTCTGCGCGGAGCTTTTGCCGTACTTTTTGCCGATCTCCGTCAGAACGGGATTGGTAAAATAATCCTTTCTGCCCTCGGCAAACGGTTCCCATGACTCGTGTTTTACGCCGTATTTCTCCATGATTTCGTGCGCTTTTTGCTGTTGCTGGAACGCATGAGTTTCCACCTGGTTGACAGCGGGAACAACATCGACAAATTGACAGATGTCTATAAGGCGGTCGGGATAGAAGTTGGAAACACCTATCGCGCGAAGCTTGCCCGCCTTGTATGCCTCCTCCATTGCGCGGTAGGAGCCGTAGTAGTCATTGAACGGTTGGTGGATAAGCATAAGATCGATATAATCGGTTTTCAGCTTTTTCAGTGACTCGTCAATGGAAGCCTTTGCCTTTTCGTATCCGCCGTTTGATATCCATATCTTTGAAGTGATGAAAAGCTCATCGCGTTTTACTCCGCACTTTGTGATTGCCTCTCCAACGCCCTCCTCGTTGTTGTAAGCCTGAGCAGTATCGATGGAACGGTACCCGACTTCGATAGCGTCAAGCACGCAGCGCTCGCATTCTACGGGGTCTACCTGATAAACACCATAGCCCAACATGGGCATTTTTACACCGTTGTTTAATGTTACAAACTCCATAAAAAATCCTCCTGTTCTCATTTAAGCCATTTGTCGATATCCGATCCTGCCTTATCTGCCTTTGCTCCGTGAATGGCAAGTCCCGGTTCTACCTTCGCATCGGGACATAGTTTTTTGATGTCGCCGACGCTGCTGCCCATTCCGCTGCCCTCATGCGTGCAGAACGGACGAATCGTCTTTCCGCTGAAATCAAAATGCTCCAGAAACGTAAACACGCACATCGGCATTGTTCCCCAATAATTCGGGTAACCCAGATAGATGGTATCGTATTGTTCTATGCTGTCGGGGTATGACGTAAGTTCAGGTCTTGCGCCGCGCCGCTGATCGTCCTTAGCCTGTTCGATACACTCGTTATAGTTATCGGAATAGCTCACCAACGGAACGAGCTTGAACATATCGGCTCCCGTTTTGCTTTGAATGAGCTTCGCGGCGGTCTCAGTGTTTCCTATCGACAGTTTCCTGATTGCGCCGTTTACATAATTTTCTCCCGTTCTCGAAAAGTATGCTATAAGCTGTGACATATGAACACCTCCGTAATTTGATCTTGTATTTATTATAACCGAAATTCTCTTGACACGGAAGAATAAATATGATATAATGGTTATAACCAAAAGTTGCAACAGGAGGATTAAAAAGTGTACAATTCTCAGCTTGATACTTTTATTTGCATAGCTGATAACGGCAGCTTCAACAAAGCTGCGGAAAAGCTGTTTATTTCCTCGACTGCCGTAATAAAGCAGATCAACGCTCTTGAGACGCATCTCGACATTAAACTTCTGAACCGAACCAATCACGGAATCACACTTACTCCCGCAGGCTCTATTCTATACCGTCACGCCAAAAACATTATCGAATATTCCGCAAATGCCATCGCAGAGGCAAGGAAGTCTATGAACGTTTCCAACACAACATTCTGCGTAGGAACATCAATACTGAATCTGTGCAAGCCGTTTATGGACGTCTGGTATCGAATCAGCGACCGATTCCCCGAATATAAACTGCATATCGTTCCGTTTGAGGACGATCACACCGGAATATTGACTGAGATCGAATCCCTGGGCGGGAAATTTGATTTTCTTGTTGCCGCGTGCGATTCCAAGGAATGGCTCAGCCGCTGCAATTTCTTGAAGCTCGGTGAATATAAGCAGTGTGTGGCGGTTTCGCGTGTTCACCCTTTGGCAAAAAGAAAATCGGTTTCAATCGAGGACTTATTCGGACAAACCGTAATGATTGGCAAAAAAGGAGACTCGGGTACGGTTGACCGCATACGCTCCGAGCTTGAACAATATGAAAAAATTACAATAGAGGACGTGCCGCACTTTTACGATATTGAGGTATTCAACCGCTGCGAGCAAAGCGGCGCGGTCTTGCTTACATTGGATTGTTGGGCGGACGTACACCCGTCTCTTGTAACGATTCCCGTCAAATGGAATTATACAACCCCATACGGGATACTTTATCCGTTAAATTGCGGAAAAGATATTCAAAACGTTATTGATAAAATCTCCATACATTTATTAAATCAGTATTGAACTACCTTTCTTGGCGGGTTCTGTTAATTGGAACTGTTTCCGCACTTCCCGCAATTTGAGCAGCCGTTACAGATCAATCTGCTGCCGCATTTTCCGCAATTGCTCCCATAATGCGGAATGTACAATTCACCTTTGGGGATTATGTTACCAAAGCGGTCGGTGAGCTTCCACTCTATCGGTTTACCGAAAAAGTTCATTCCCGATTTGAACGCCATTTCGCTTTGTATCTGCTTTTTCGGCAGAACATAACGCTTGCCGTCCTTGATAAAAACCGTTCCCGTTTCTATAAAACAAAATGTGATATTTCGACTTACACACTCGTTTCGCAGACTTTTCACCCAGTCGAAATCGCACGGTCGCGAGCCGTCATAATTTTCGCCGCCGCAGACCACTTGTTCTATTTGCCCGCTGTCAAGATACTTCCCAACGCTCACCGCACCGATAAACGGAGCGCACATTATCCCTTTGTGCTTGAACGGCAAATCAAGGAGTATCGGTATTCGCTCGTCCGCGCGGCGCTGATTTTCGCAAGTTACATTAAACATAACGTTTTCCCAGCCATCGCCCCAATCCTCGGGCAGACACTCCCGAACGCGCTGAGGTCGTTTCGAAAGCAGAAAGAATTTCACATCGGGGCGGCAGCGCATTATTTCCCATGCCTCGCCGCGCCATTCGTCCGCTTCCTCCAGAAAGAAATCCGAAGTCATACAAACTCGAATCAGCTCGCCGCTTTGGATTTTGAACGCGCCGCTTCTGCTTTTTTGCAGCGGATAATCAAACGCGGTTTTGGTACGGTAAATTTCCGCGCCGTTTTTGTCGCGCTGCTTGTCGAGAAAATACATATAACAATGCTCGCAGCCCTCGGAACATTTTACGCAGCCGTGCCACGGATTCCAAATATCGTGCATTCCCGTTCACCTCGTAAATATTTTAGCACGATTTTTCGTATTTGTCAATGCTGTAATTCATTTAATACCATAGAAATATCTTTGTTGATCAAAATCGACCGCTCGGCTATCTCATACGGAGCGGAGGCGTCTCCGAAATTAACGCACGCGTAAACGGCATTGGGATTCTCGGCGGTAAGCTGCCAAAACGGATATTTTATAATAACGGGAGTGTTGTAGCCGACACCCAATTCAAGATATAGTACCGGCGAATTTTTCCGAGAACGAATAAAATCAGAATAACGCTCCGCCGCCTTGTGCCAGCCCTCGTCCTCGACAAACGTATCGTCCGCGCGGAGGTTCATTGTCAGCGGCTTTCCGCAGTGAGGACATTTCGGCAGAAGAGAGGACGGAATTTTCATATCCCGCTGTTGTTCATACATCTGTTTTACGGTATCTTCATTGTCGAACGTTTCATTGCAGCAAGGCTCTGAGCATTGAAACAGCCCGTAATCGCCCTGCGTATAGAACAGTCTGTTTTTATCGAATCCCGCTTTTTGAAAGCAGTGGTCTACGTTTGTGGTTATCACAAAATAATCCTTATTTTCCACAAGAGAAAGCAGATTTCCGTAAACGGGCTTGGGCGGCTCTGTATAACGGTTCAACATTATGTTTCGGCTCCAGAACGCCCACATTTCCTCGGGAGTTTCAAACGGGAAAAAACCGCCCGAATACATATCGTGGAATCCGTATTTCTCCTCAAAATCGGAGAAGTTTTCGTGAAAACGCACTCCCGAATAGGTAAACCCCGCCGCTGTCGAAAGTCCCGCGCCCGCGCCGATAATTACAGTTTCGGCAGTGTCCAGAGCCGATTTCAGCCGCTCGATTTCAGCAAAGCAATCTTTTGTAGATTGTGTAGTCATCATCCTTGAAAACATTGAATATCACCTCAATACTTTGATTATCTTTCAAAAATTCGCTTACGGTTTTAACGGCGATCTCCGCGGCTTTTTCATTCGGAAAATGAAATTCTCCCGTTGAGATACAGCAGAACGCAATGCTTGAAATTCTGTTTTTATGCGCCGTTTTCAGGCACTCATTGTAACAGGATTCCAGTTGTTCGCAATGCTCTTTGGTAAGTTTTCCGCCGACATACGGTCCGACCGTGTGAATGATTTTATCGCAAGGAAGATTATACGCAGAGGTTATTTTCGCCCGACCAACCGGCTCTTCATAGCCCTGTTTCTGTATTATCTTTGCGCATTCCAGACGTAATTGCACTCCCGAAAACGTGTGTATCGCGTTGTCGATACAACCGTGACACTGGCAGAAACAGCCCAGCATTCCCGAATTTGCGGCATTGACTATCGCTCCGCATTTCAGCGTGGTAATATCGCCCTGCCACAAATAAATTCGCGGCTTTACGGGAGTTAAGTTCTTATAATCGACAATGCCTTTTTCTGCGGTCATCTCTCTTAAAAAATCGTTCTGAATTTTAAGAAAATCCTCCGAAACGGGCTTTGGAGCGCGTACATTCACAAGACCGCGAAACAGCCGAAAACGCTCCTCCGTTCTGTCGGGAATCGCGATATTTTTATATTCCGTGTCCTCGGACAGAAGATATTTTATCAGGTAATTCGACTTTTCCGTTGTGTTCATAACGCGCTCCTTTGCCGTTTAACATTTTATCAATCGAAGAAAAATCCCGCCGAAGTCGTAAACATTTACCTCGCCCTTAGCGAGCTTTACGGTCTTGAATGTGTTCTTGTTCATAGTAATGTCCTCCTAAAAGATATTGGAAAATGTTTTTCCTTGAAAATATCATAACACATTTTCCGGCGAATGTAAAGTACGCACTTTTTTATTACATAGTTACCTTTTTGTTACTTTTGCGCCGCGACAAGGATTATCTTTGAAAAAATTTTCTTGACTTTTTTTAGAGTATATATTATAATTAAAGTATAACATTCGATTTTGAACTATTGGAGGAAAAACTATGCTTACAAAAGAAGAAATGCCCGCTTGCCCCGTAGCAACGACCGTTGCCCTGATCGGCAGCAAGTGGAAAATACTTATTATGAGAAATTTGCTTTCCCGCCCTTGGAGGTTTAACGAGCTGCGCAAGGACTTGGGTGGAGTAAGTCAAAAGGTGCTTACCGACAGTCTGCGCTCAATGGAGGAGGACGGAATAATTATCCGAACCGTCTATCCCGAAGTTCCGCCGCGCGTGGAGTATTCGCTTTCCGAGCTGGGGGAATCCATGCGCCCGATTATGGACGCTATGGAGGCTTGGGGAACGGAATATAAGAAAAACAAAGCATGATCACTCGCCCTAAGCGTTTTCGTTCGAGATTGCAGTAATAATTGGATCTGAGCTTTTGGAATTGTAATCAATAAAATTTCTCTTCGTCATTCAAGATTTATAATTGTGTGTTGTTTGTAAAAACACTCATGCACAATTTTACGTTTAGAGCCTGTTCACGTTAGCCGAAATGCTCTGATTTCGGTTAGTGTGAACAGGCTCTGAATTACTTCAGATTTTCACCGAAGAATTTTTCGAGTTTGTCAAACGGAATAATATTCGTCCTGTCATAAAGATCGGTGTGAACGGCGTTCGGAATTATGAGAAGCTCCTTATTTTCGGGAACGGGATTTCCGTTCATCATAGCAGCAAACGCATCCTTGCTGAAATAGCATGAGTGCGCCTTTTCGCCGTGCATAATCAGCACCGCACTGCGGATTTCGTTAGTGTAACGCAGCAGCGGCATATTCATAAACGAAATACATCCCGTTTTGTTCCAACCTCCGTTTGAGTTTAGGGAGCGAGCGTGATAACCGCGCTTGGTCTTGTAATAATCGTAATAATCCTTGACAAAGAACGGCGCGTCATCGGGCAACGGATCAACCACACCGCCGCCAAGCTCGTAAACTCCGCTCTTGTATTCGGCGGTGCGCTGAGCGTTGAGAGCTTTGCGTTTTTCATAACGCGCCTGCTCTGTGTTTTCCGAATCGAAGTATCCGTTTGCGTTTACGCGGCTCATATCGTACATGGTCGATGCGACCGCGGCTTTGATACGCGTATCGATAGCCGCCGCATTAAGCGCCAGACCGCCCCAGCCGCATATTCCGATAATGCCTATTTTCTCGGGGTCAACGTTTTCCTGGACGGAAAGGAAATCCACCGCCGCCTGAAAATCCTCCGTGTTGATGTCGGGAGAAGCCATATAGCGAGGCTCACCGCCGCTTTCCCCGGTATACGATGGGTCGAACGCTATCGTAAGAAATCCGCGCTCAGCCATTATCTGCGCGTACAACCCCGAGGACTGTTCCTTGACTGCGCCGAACGGTCCGCACACCGCGATAGCCGCCAGCTTGCCCTCTGCGTTTTTCGGAACGTACATATCCGCCGCCAGCGTAATGCCGTAGCGGTTGTGGAACGTTACCTTGCTGTGATTTACTTTGTTGCTTTTCGGGAAAGTCTTGTCCCACTCGCTTGTTAAACTCAATTTTGCGTTTTCCATAATAAAAAACCTCCTTATTTACAAGCAATCCGCGAACCGTCTTACTTCGTTCGTACGTTCGCTTTCGCGAATTGCATCTATTACAGCTCCGACTTCTCGATTTTGTATATCAGATGATCGAGACAGTCAATTCGTTTTTGGTTGGTGTGAATCTCGTCAAGTAAATGCTTGCGGTGTTTTCCGAGAATATTGAGCGCGGACTGATTTTTTCCATCGAGTATCAGTTGCGCGCATTCTTCCGCAAAGCTGTCACCACAGCCCGCATCGATCAGATTTTGCATTACAATACCGCGAATGTCCGAAAATTTTGCCATCTCACCGCCCCCAACTTCTGTATTTATTATAAACCATTTTGAGCATTATGTCAAATATCTGTTTTTTATTATTAATTATTCTTGACAGGAATAATTAAACACGTTATAATATAATAGGGGTGTTGAAATGGAAATTCGAATATTGCGCTATTTTTTAGAGATAGCCCGCGAAGAAAATATGACAAGGGCTGCCGATTCGCTGCATATATCTCAGCCATCGCTGTCAAAAGAAATAAAGGCACTTGAAACCGAGCTTGGAAAAAAGCTGTTTACACGAACACGAAGCGGATTGAAGCTCACCGACGCGGGAATGCTGCTGCGTCAGCGCACTGAGGATATTCTCGAAATGGTGGACAAAACCGCTGCCGAATTTAGTTCTCTGAGCGAGATAAACGGCGGAGATATACATATAGGCTGCGCGGAATCGGAACAGATCCGTCACCTCGCGCAAATAATAAGATTGTTCAAGGAAAAATATCCATTGCTCCGCTATCACCTTTCGAGCGGCAACACCGAGCAGGTCGCTGAAAAACTGGATAAGGGACTGCTTGATTTGGCATTTATTGTTGAACCGCCCGATCTGTCCAAATACAATTACATCGAGATTCCGGGGGCGGACGTATGGGGCGTTGTTATGCGGAATGACAGTCCTCTGGCTCGTAAAAAGTCGATTCGTCCGAACGATCTGTACGGACTGCCGCTTATCTGTTCGGGGCAGGCAATGAGAGCGGATATTCCCCGTTGGTGCGGCGAGAAAGCCGATGAGCTAAATTTTACGGGAACGGTGAACTTATGCTTTAACGGCTCGGTATTTGTACGCGAGGGATTAGGTTATATGCTGACCTTTGACGGACTTGTTGACACAAGCGAGGCAAGCGGATTGTGCTTTCGTCCGCTTGAGCCGCGGCTTGAAACCAAGATGTTCATTATCTGGAAAAAATATCAGATGTTCTCGCCTATCGCGGAGCTGCTGGTTAAAGAGCTGAAGAATTACTTTTCCTGAATTGTTGCCGAAGTCCTTTAAGCGTCATAAACCGATATGTCATATTTCCCATACCTTTTAGTTATGTATTCCCATTTAATATACGTATTTGATATTTTTACACAGTTGTAGTATAATGAAGAAAAGGAGATGTTTGTATGACTGTACAAGACGTTATTGACAGCTTCCGCGAGGACGCAAAGGAAAGGCTCGATGAAGAGGAATTTACCAAAAATCTTTTTCAGGACGCTATACGCGTTACTATGGAGCTGAATAACAAATATCATACCCCCGAAGAAATTCGGGAAATTATGACGGAGCTGACGGGCAAAAAGATCGATGACACATTCAGAATGTTCCCGCCGTTTTACACCGATTTCGGCAAGAACATCACAATCGGAAAGAACGTGTTTATCAATTCAAGCTGTCACTTCCAGGATCAGGGCGGAATAGAGATCGGCGACGGCTGCCTTATCGGGCATAATGTGGTGCTTGCAACGATCAATCACGATTTGTATCCGCAAAATAATCGTATAAATCACTACGCGCCGATAAAGCTCGGAAAAAGCGTGTGGGTAGGATCTAACTCAACGATTCTCGGGGGAGTTACCATCGGTGACTGGGCAGTCGTTGCGGCGGGGGCAGTGGTAACACGCGATGTTCCGCCGCTGACGATAGTGGGCGGCGTTCCCGCAAGAGTGATAAGAACGATTGACCCAAAGGAGGAAAGACGTGAAGAAATTATATAAAACCGCGTTAGCTATTGCGCTTGTGCTTTTGCTTTCCGCCTGCACGAATGAGCCTTCAAGCGTTTCAAATCCATCGACTGTATCCGGTTCAACCAATATTTCCGCAAATACGACAACACCAACAAACAGCTCGGGTGACAGTTCATATGTTTCAACGGAGAACGGCGACGGAAATTCAACGGATAATTACTCGGAGGGCAATCAGGAAACAAAGGAGAATCCCGGAATGTTTGATTTCACGACTAAAACCGTAACACTCAACAGTGGATATATAATGCCGATAAACGGACTGGGAACATACAGTCTTACGGGCAGCACTTGTTTTGAATCGGTAACAGCGGCATTGCAAAGCGGAGTGCGGCTTATTGACACGGCATATATGTACCACAACGAGGAGGAGATCGGCAGAGCAATACGCGAATCGGGTATCCCTCGCGAGGAGATATTCGTTATAACAAAGCTGTATCCGAATCAGTTCTCCGACCCCGAGGCAGCTATCGAACAGGCTCTTGAAAAGCTGAATATTGATTACGTTGATATGATGCTGCTTCACCACCCCGGAACGAATGATGTAAAAGCGTACAAAGCAATGGAGAAATATGTCGAAAGCGGTAAGATACGTTCACTCGGATTATCGAATTGGTACATCAAGGAGCTTGGCGAATTTCTTCCGCAGATAACAATAAAACCCGCTCTTGTGCAGAACGAGATTCACCCTTATTATCAGGAAAACGATGTTATCCCGTATATTCAGAGCCTGGGAATTACCGTTCAGGGTTGGTATCCTCTTGGCGGCAGAGGGCATACTTCCGAGCTGCTCGGCGATGAAACCATCTCGTCAATCGCCGCCGCGCACGGAAAATCCTCCGCGCAGGTTATTCTCCGTTGGAATCTGCAAAAAGGTGTTGTGGTGATTCCGGGTTCGAGCAATCCCGAACATATCAAAGAGAACACGGAGCTGTACGACTTTGAGCTGTCCGAGGACGAAATGGAGCGCATTAACGCTCTCGACCGTAACGAAAAGCACGATTGGTATTGATTCTAGAGCGTGTTCACATTAACGCTCAACGCCCGTCTTTCGGCTGATTTTCCGCATAACTTCGTTGAAAATTCTTGAAATACATAAAGTATGTCTGCGAATTTTCGCCTCGTTCTGCGAAAAATCCGCTTCGAAATCCGAGCATCTCGGTTAATGTGAACACGCTCTAACGAAAGGAGCAATTGATATGAAAAAATTTCTTGCAGCGTTATTCCTCTCACTAACGGTATTTGTTGCGGGGTGTTCCGCAAACGATTCGGAAACGGTCACCGATAATCCATCATTGTCGGAGGGGCTTATATCCTCAACGCAAAGCAATTCGGGCAGTGAGAGCCAAATGTCGGGGCAAAGTTCAGCAAGCGGTTCGGCAGAATCCACATCAAGCGAAAATACCGACAGTGATATTTCGGAAAGCGTTCCGGAAAGTACACTACCCGTTTCCGATTCTCAACCCGAGCCAACAGAGGAGAACAAAACGAAAACACTGGTAGTATATTTTTCGTGCACCAACACAACCAGGACGCTTGCCGAATACGCGGCGGATATACTCAACGCGGATATTTATGAGATAGTCCCCGCTGAGCCATACACCGAAGCCGACCTCGCGTATTACACCAACGGGCGTGCCGATCAAGAGCAAAGCGATCCTGCGGTTCGCCCCGCGATTTCGGGAGGAATCAGCAATATGTCCGACTATGACACGATTATTCTCGGGTATCCGATTTGGCACGGGCAAGCCCCGCGAATTATCAGCACGTTCCTTGAAAGCTATGACTTTTCGGAAAAAAAGATAGCACCGTTCTGCACTTCTCACAGCAGCGGTATAGGTTCAAGCGCGGATAATCTTCATTCGCTCTGCTCTGCTGAGTGGAGGAGCGGCAAACGCTTCGGCGGAAACACCTCAAAAGATGAGATAAACAAGTGGCTGAATGAAATTGGAATATTTGACAGATGACATATTAATTCCCCGTTAAGCTCTCGGCTTAGCGGGGAATTACTTCAGCTAATGAACATATACATTTGAATCAAAGTCATCTATTGGTGATAAGCAACCCCACGCAGCTTTTCGGGAACGCTCTTAAAGTAATTTCAGATATTTTTCGTTCATAAAATCACCGCCCTAAAAAATTCGGGGCAAAAAACCATTGGCTCTTTGCCCCTTTTATCTGTATCTTTTGTTCAACGTTTATTTAGACAGGTCTATGCTTCTCACTGCGCCGCGAACCTTGAGCACAAATGTCGGCGAAACCGACAGTTCGTCAATTCCCATCCTGAGGAATGTTTCGGTGAGCGTTGTATCGGAAGCAAGCTCGCCGCAGATACCTATCCATGCGCCGTGCTTGTGAGCGTTCTCGGCGCTCATCTCGATAAGACGCAGAATAGCTTCATGGTGCGTATCGACAAACTGCTCAATATCGGGATTCTGTCTGTCGCAGGCAAGCGTGTACTGTGTAAGGTCATTGGTGCCCACGCTGAAAAAGTCCACCATAGGCGCTAATTTATTGCTTATTATCGCCGCTGCGGGGGTTTCAATCATAATTCCGAGTTCAACGTTTTCGGAATACTCAACACCCTGCTCTTTCAATTCCGCTTTGACTTCATCACATATCGCGAGTATTTTTTCAAGCTCCGAAACGCTTGTTATCATCGGAAACATTATTCCGAGATTTCCGAAAACCGAGGCTCTGTAAAGCGCTCTCAGTTGTGTTTTGAAGATGTCGGGGCGCGTCAGACAAATACGTATCGCACGATAACCGAGCGCGGGATTTTCCTCTTTTTTGAGGTTGAAATAGTCAACCTGTTTGTCTGCGCCAATGTCGAGCGTGCGAATAATGACCTTCTTGCCCGCCATACTTTCAAGAACCTTCTTGTAAGCGGCGAACTGCTGCTGCTCGGTCGGGTAATCGGAATTTTCAAGATAGAGGAACTCGCTGCGGAACAACCCTATGCCGCCCGCGTCGTTCAACAAAACCGCGCCGATATTCTCAACGCCGCCGATGTTCGCGTAGACATTGATTTTTCTGCCATCGAGCGTTACGTTCTCCTTGCCTTTAAGCTCCTGTAAAAGACGCTTTTTCTCCTCGTCGGCGCGCTGCTTTTCAAGAGCCTTTGCCCGCGTTTCCTCATCGGGATCTACAAAAATTTCTCCGGTGTAACCGTCAACAATCGCCTCATCGCCGTCCTTGATCTCACTCAAAAACTCATCGCCCGCGCCGATTATCGCCGGGATATTCATATTCCGCGCAAGTATCGCCGTGTGAGAATTGGACGAGCCGTGCGCCGTTACGAATGCAAGAACCTTTTCCTTATCGAGTGATACGGTTTCACTCGGTGCGAGATCGTTCGCGCAGATGATGACCTTTTCATCGGAATCGTTTTCGACCGAAACATTTCCCGAAAGGTTGTTTATAAGGCGGTTGGAAATATCGCGCACGTCCGCCGCGCGGGCTTTCATATACGCATCGTCCATTGCCGCGAACATCTCCGCGAAATTGTCCGCCGTCACTGCCACGGCATATTCCGCGTTGACGCTCTGACTTTCGATAATGTTGTTGATAGAATCGTTGTAATCGTCATCGTCAAGCATCATCTGATGTATCTCGAAAATCGCCGCGTTAGCCTCGCCGACTTCTTTCAATGCCTTGTCGTATATTTCCCGAAGCTGCTGTATCGCTAAGGTTTTCGCTTGCTCAAAGCGTGTCTTTTCGTTGTCGGTGTCGTCAATACGAATACGCTTTACCTCTGTGTCGGGTTTCTTAAACAACGAGATTTTTCCTGTCGCGACCGCCCCATAAACTCCTTTGCCTTGATACTTTTTCATACTCTCACCACTTATCGGAATAGTCACAGTGCCGCCGCATAAGTCGGCGGCACTGCGTAGAACGCGTTCCTAAAATCATTCGCCAAATCCGCTCTCGAACATTGCGGCGATTTCGTCAAGAACCGCCTGTTCATCTGCGCCGCTGCATACGATTTCGACTTCGCAGCCCTTCTTCATGCAAGCGCTCATAATCTGCATGGGAGTCTTAGCTTTTACCGTCTTGCCGTTTGCGTTGAGAGTTACCTCGCAGTCGGGATGCGCCTTGACAGCCTTTGCAAGCTCACCCGCCGGACGCATATGCATACCTTGCTCGTTGACTACCGTTACCTTTTTCGATACCATAATAATTTCCTCCTAAATAATGATTACTGTATTTTTTCCGCAAGCGCGGTATTGTTTTTCATCAGGACTTCTTCTTTTTCAGAAGTGCAAGAATCAGCATACCCACAACAGACCCTATCGCCAGCGACAGCAGATAAAATCCCCAGTTGCCGACTACCGCAATTACGAAGATACCGCCGTGAGGAGCCATAAGAGTGCAGTTGAACGCCATTGAAAGTCCGCCCGCAGTCGCCGCGCCTATTGCGCAGGCTGGAATGACTCTGAGAGGGTCGGAGGCAGCGTAGGGAATCGCACCCTCCGTGATGAAGCTGAGTCCCATTATATAGTTTACCAAACCGTTTCTGCGCTCTTCCTCTGTCCAACGATTCTTAAAGAACGTAGTTGCGAGAGCTATCGCGATAGGAGGAACCATACCGCCTATCATTACCGCCGCCGCGATATGCGCATTTCGATTAAGGTTGAAACAAACGGTTCGGGCGGCGCGAAGAACGTCCTTACCAAAAAGGAAATTGAAGAGTGTGACGGAATTATAGTTGCGGCGGACAAAACCGTGGAAATGGCGCGTTTTGACGGCAAAAAGGTCATCAAGACCAAGGTTTCCGACGGAATCAAGATTCCCGAGGAGCTTATCAACAAAATCGAATCGGGCGACGCTCCCGTTTATCATCACGCGGGCGCAAAGAACGAATCGGATTCGGGCGACAACGAGAGCTTTGGACGCAAAATTTACAAGCACCTTATGAACGGCGTTTCCAATATGCTGCCGTTCACGGTTGCGGGCGGTATATTTATCGCGATAGCGTTTCTGATAGACACGATAGCGGGCGCGCCTCAGGACGGGAGCTTCGGTTCGCAGTTTCTTGCCCGCTTTTTCGAGAGCCTCCGCAGCCATATAAGTATGAGCTATTCCCGTAGGACAAGCGGTAACCGCCAGAACTTTTATTGCTCCGTCCTGAGGTTTCGCAAGGTCGGTTTTCGGAGCATCGGGGGGTTTCCTCGGGGTACTTCTCCGCTTCCATATCATCAATGATTTTCAAGAACTCGTCCTTATCCTCAGCCGCCAGCAGCTTGGCTCTGAAATCCTCGTCCATAAGTATAGTCATCAGCTTTGCGAGAACGTCAAGGTGAACGTCTCCGCCGCCCTCGGGAGCCGCGATCATAAACAGAAGATTTGACGGCTCATCGTCAAGTGCCTCGTAATCCACACCTGCTGGAACAGTCATTGCCGCAAGCGACGGTGCTTTTACGCCCTTGTTCTTCGCGTGCGGTATTGCGATACCCTCGCCGACAGCCGTAGAACCGTGCTCTTCACGAGCGAGTATTCCCTTTTTGTACTCGTCCTTGTCGGAGATACAGCCGCCGTTTACCTGCAAGTCAACCAGCATATCAATAGCCTCCGCTTTATCTTTCGGAGAAGCGTTCAGCGATATGCTTTCCCTTTTCAGTAAATCCGTGATTCTCATAAATATACCCCCGTTTCATTAAAGCTGTTTCAACAGCTCAAAAATTTCGTCTTTCTTCGCCAGATCATCCGAGAATGCCGTTGCGCCGCCTGTTGCCGTGCCCAACTTTAACGCGTATTCATAGTCGCCGTTCTCGAAACCCGGAGCCCGGGTGGTACCCGCGATAAATCCCGCCACCATCGAATCTCCCGCGCCAACGGAATTTTTCACCGTGCCCTTGCACACTCCGCACTTGTGTATTTCTCCGTGTTCGTCCACAAGTATCGCGCCATCGCCCGCCATAGAGATAAGCACATTCACTGCGCCCATTTCGCGGAGTTTTTTCGCGTAGAAGATTATTTCCTCTTCGGTTTTCAGTTCAACGCCGAACATCTCCCCAAGCTCGTGATTGTTTGGCTTTATCAAGAACGGTTTGTATTTCAGAACGTTCAGGAGCAAGTCCTTTGTCGCGTCGACCACCGTCTTGATTTTCCTGTCGGACAGCCGCGCGAGTATCTTTTCGTAAATATCGCTCGGGAGCGTATTGGGGATACTTCCGGCAAGCACCAGGACATCACCGTCCCGTAATTCATCGAGCTTGACGAAAAGCTGTTCTATTGCCGCCTCCGGGATTTGAGGTCCTTGCCCGTTAAGCTCTGTTTCCTCGCCCGACTTGATTTTTACGTTGATACGCGAGCAGCCGCTTTCAAGGTGTACGAAATCCGTTTCAACGCCCTTTTCCGTTACGCCGTCCTCTATGGCTCTGCCCGTAAAGCCCGCCACAAAACCGAGTGCCTTCGACTTTATTCCAAGCTCCGCCAACACTGCCGAAACATTTATTCCTTTGCCGCCGACAAACATCTGCTCAGAGCTTGAACGGTTCGTTCTGCCGACTATCAGCTCATCGGTGCGGACAATGTAGTCTATGGCGGGATTGAATGTTACCGTATAAACCATCACAATACCTCCTTTACCGTAGTTTCCGCAAAGTACTTTTTGTCGGGAGCTTTGTCGGTGATGATTTCAGCCGTTTTCAGCTCCGCAAACTTTATTGCGGAAATTTTGCCGAATTTTGAGTGGTCTCCGAGAATAAAGACCTCTCGCCCCCGTTTCATCGCCATGGATTTTACATTTGCTTCGTTTTTGTCGGGAGTGGAAAAGCCGCCCTTCGCGGAGATACCGTTCACTCCGATAAAGCACTTCGTGAAATTGTAGTTTAACAGTGCCATTACCGCTTCCGTGCCCACAATAGCCTCGGTAGAGGGCTTGACCTCGCCAGGGAGGATAAGAACCTTATAACCCCTTTGCGCCAGCCGTTTGGCATTTATGAAAGCATTTGTCACGAACGTGACAGCTTTTGATTGAATGAAGTCAATCATTTTTTCCGTGGTAGTCCCGGCATCAATGTAGACGAAATCGCTGTCACCGATAAGCGATGCGGCATATTTCGCTATCGCTGTTTTCTCCTCTACAAACATATTCGACTTTTCTTCGACATTATGCTCAAACGAGGTGAAGTTCTCTCCAAGCGCCATTGCTCCGCCGCGAACTTTGACCAGCTTTTCGTTATCCGCGAGTATCGCCAGATCTCTGCGAACCGTGGACTCCGATGCGCCAAGCAGTGCGCAAAGCTCCGCGAGATTTGCGCTGCGCTGCCGTTCGAGCGTGTCGAGAATAATTGAGTATCGTTTTTCCGTGAGCAACGCCATCACTTCCTTTTGAAAGAATTTGAAAGGTTTTGACTTGTTGTAACTATATAATATCACATCAGGTTCCAAAAGTCAACCATTTTCTTTCAAAATCTTTCAAAATCCTGTATTTTTGGAAGTGTTTACAATTCGCAATTAAGCGTTTTGTGCATTTTTCACAAAAGCTTTTCACAAAAGCGAAAAATATCGGGCACAGTATGCACCCGATAGATACAATATTCGCCGTGATTATAATCGGCGGTTTTTTTGAAATTATACCTTGTCTGCTCCCTTCTTATCGTAGGCGGCTGCTTTGCGGTCGTTGATGTGAACAGTCCGATTGTGCGTTAGCCAAATTTCGACAGTATTATTTGTGCGTTTTGAATAAAAAGCTCCCGCGACCTTTTTAAGGAATCGCGGGAGTTTTCAATTAAAAAATTATTGGGGGGGTGGTGATTATCAATTCCGCCCCGTTCAAGCCCACTCTCGGTAACAAGCCAATTCTTTATTATCTGCTCTTCGGATTCGCTCAAAGGCTCATCTACGCTTGCGGTCATCACAACATATTCTCCGTCCTTGCCGGACATAGTTCCGCAGTAACAGCCGTGCAGTTTCGTAAATATCACATACGCGTTTTCCGAGATTTTTATGTAGTCAACGCGGCTTTTCTTTTATCTGCTCATCAAACGCAAGTGTTGATTTTATCATCAATTTGTATGCCTCTTGAAAACTCTCCCAGCCTTTTCCTGACTTCGTCAGCCCTATTGCGGCTTAAAGGTAGTTTTTTACCGCATGTCAGCGTCACATCATTCTTTTCAACTGAATTAATATATCTGAAATTTACAAGATAACTTTTATGTATCCGTATGAAACCTTTTTTATTCAGATACTCATCGAATTCTTTCATTGTGCCGCACACCTGAATCTGGGCATCTTCACACACTATGGTTACAATATGCCCATAAACCTCGAAAAATTTAATACTTCGTATGTCCCTTGTAATTTCTCCTGTGGGAGTTTTAAGATTCAGATAATTATTGAGCGAGTCAAAATATTTCTTCAAGCTTTCTGCCGCTTCACACAGGTCCTGATCCAATTTGCTTTTCCGTACATATCTGAATGCCCCATATATGTATCCTTTATACGCAAGCTCCTCTTTGTTTGTAACAAATACAATTTTCACATATTGATTATTCTCTCGTATTTTCCCGGCAAGCTCCATTCCATCCAGTCCATACATACCTATATCCAAAAAGAGGGCATCAAAGTGCTCTTGACAACTGTCCGCAAGTAAACATTCTCCGTCTTCATACTTTTTTATTTCACATTCCTCGGCATAATACTCACGCAGCTTGTTTGAAATGTAATCCACCATATTCCAATCATCATCGCATACTGCAAACTTCACCAAATATATCAGCCCCTTTTTGTTTTTTATTCTCTCAACTATAACGTTTATATTGCTGCTTCTCTCACGTTTTTGGTAAAAAATGTAAGCATATATGCTACCCCCAAAAATTTTCACAATTATTATGACATATTCTCCCGAAAATTTCAACCCATAACGGAAGACGTGTAGCATTTAGCGGAAAACAGGTAATTTATTCACAAAAGAGGCAAAGAGCGAAATATGCTTCCGCCGAAAACAATCAACTAAAGTAGCCCTGCTTTATAGAAATATATGAAAAATCGACCCGCGCAAGCGGGTCAAAACTTAAATTATGTTATCGTTAACACTTACAAGCGCATTATTAGATAAAGAGATTTGTTGCTGTTCACAACCGGAATCAATGATGTAATAAATTTTGCTTGCAGCATTAAAGTGGTTTTGTTTCAGATATCGGTTGAGCTGATCGTTTGCTTCGCTAAAGGAACAAATGTTGTCAAAACGAACCGAAACAGCATTTACAAGCCTAAACTTAGGCTTGTAAACGTACTGTTCGCAGCTTTCAAATGCCCTATTCACGGGAACGAGTATCTCTATCCCCAAAATCTGTCTGTCGGGGAGCTGTACCACCTCGTTCACCGTAAAAATAATGCTTCCGCAGACCTCTAATCCAAGAGCGTCTGTATTACGTTTGACGTAGGCGAGAAGTTTCTCAAGACGATTTACATCAACCCTGGTTTTGTAGGACAGAACATTCTCAAACTCGATATGCTGGTGTTCCAGAATTGCCATTTAATCAGAACCCTCCAAACAGTCTAGCAATAAAATCCCAAAACTTCATTATTCCCACACTCCTTCCTGAATCTTATGCTTTGATCTTATCATATAACCCGCACCATCTCAATAGATAACGGAAGACGTGTAGCATTTAGCGGAAAAGAGGTAAAACAGGGTTGATTTTTTGAGTGTAATGATGTATAATTAATATAGTATAAACTTGGGAATAATTCAAAGGATGTGACCAATTGTGAAAATTGCCATATGCGAAGATGAGCAGAACTGGATCGATTCGCTCAAACAACTTCTGTTTGAGTATTTTAACCAAAGGCATATTGATTATTATTTATCCGTATTTTCGAACGGTGCTGAACTGATGGAAAATCCGAAGAGCTATGATATAATTTTTATGGATTATCAGATGGATGGTCTTAATGGAATCGAAGTATCCAGACAAATAAGGAAAGTGAATAATAACAGCACGATTGTTTTTATCAGTTCGTTTCCCAACGTCGCGATAGATGCTTTTGAAGTTGACGCATTCAGATTTCTTGTTAAACCCATTGATAAAGAAAAGCTGTTTCAAACGTTGGACTTGATAAGAAAACGCATGGAAAGCGATGATTATCTGGTTATTAAATCCCGCACAGAAACAACAAGCATAAGGATGTCGGAGATAATCCTTTGCGAATCCGATGGAAGGCATTCGCTGATATATACAACACACGGCATAACAAATATTTCCAAGAATATAAAAGAAATTGAACATCAGTTACCGAACGAAAATTTTTTCAGATGCCACAAAGCGTATATTGTTTCTTTTGCTCATATCAGAACCTTCAGCAACACGGAAGTCATGCTTGACAACGGAAAATCGGCTTTTATTAGTCGAAACTATCTTACGAAATTCAGAAATGCTTTTAATGAATATGTTTTGAAATATAATATGGAGAGAATATAAATGAATGTTTTATCTGCTCTGTTGGATTCCGCTTCCGCTACTTTGGTATTATGCATTGAGGCAATTATATTGAATATCGTTTCGGAAGAGAAAACAATAAAATCAAAATTTATTATCGCAATTTTGATTACTGCAGTATTTGGGTTTGCTTCTGAATTTTACTATGACACATCTCCAACAACTATAAAACTGTTTTTCGCGTTTACAAGTGGATTTTCATCATGCTTCCTTATGTGGTTTTCAAGGACGAACTATAAATTTTCAGACGCATTAGCAATACTAATTGTCCAGGAATTCTGCGCCTTAATATACTCTGTTACATATGCTGCTTTACCAATGCATATAACTGAATCAATGTGTGTTCGCGCGGCATGCCGGCTTATTGTTGTTTCTGTAATAATGATAATTGCTTTAATTATTTATTGTAAGGTTAAAGCACAAAATAAGAAGTTGAAAAATATATTGAATATAATTCCAAAGCATGTTTATATTTTTATGCTATTATCGCTGTTTATAGAATCCGGCGTAATAACTATGCTGTCGTATGACACATCATATTCCGATGGCGGAATATATTTCGTGAGGTTATTGATGTTTATATTGACTGTAATAAATACAGTTATAATAATTACGTTGCTTATCAGCGTTGTTTATCAAAAATATTCCGATAACCTTAATCAAATCCTTCGCCAACAGGTCGATTCGCAACTGCGTCATTACGAAAAAAGAGAAAAACTTAACACCGAGATACGCGGCTTTCGACACGATTTCAACAATCACGTAAAATGCCTTGAATCGCTGTTAGCAATGGAAAAATACAGCGAAGCAGACAGATACTTACAAAGAATTTCTAATATGATGCCGTCCGGGGAATTTCTTTTTCAAACAGGTAATTATATCGCGGACGCTATTCTGACCGAGACACAGGAATCTTTTGAGAATATAAACGTAAAATTTGACGGATTCATTCCGGAAAATATAGACAATTCCGATTTGTGTATCGTTCTTTCAAACGCAATGAACAATGCTGCCGAGGCATGCTGCAAGCTGCCGGGAGACAATACAATTTCCGTATTTGGGAATTATCAGCAAGGAATTTTCGTGCTGATTGTAAAAAATCCGACAATCCAAAAAGTGCATTTAACTGATGTTATGCCGAACACCTCAAAATCGGATAAGGAATCACATGGATTCGGATTGTCAAACATACAACGCGTAGTAAAAAAATATAATGGCGCGATGCACACTCAACTGCAAGATGAAATTTTTACATTAAGCTTGACATTAACAGTTAATCAACCCGTATTTACTTCCTAATTTTCGATGAATGTTTTCTTGTTGGACACGCCGTACATTTTCGCATCACTTGTTCTTTTGACGCTCTAAATTATAAAAAACGCGCTTCACTTCGGATTTAATTTTTTGAGAGATTTATTACCTCGTCGCTTACCTTTTTGGGATTCCATTATAATAGTGACCAAAGCAAGTTCGAAAAGTTCCTCTCAAATATGGCAAATGAATATCTAAATTAAGATACATTGCACGAACACCTACCAATACATTTTGTTGATAATGGAGATTTTTCGAACAACCCACGATTCCGCTGGATAAATAAAAAAGATGTGGTATGGTGTGTCGCAGCACCACAGGATGCTGCGACACACCGAAAGGAGGAATTTTACAGTGAATGCATGGCTATATTACCGCTTATCCCGCAACGAGGATGAAGTAATGAACAGCCTACAAAACCAGCGACAGATACTTATCGACTACGCAGATCAGAACGGCTATGAAGTTGTGGGAGAAAGTTTCGGCGACAATGTTTCGGGCATGACATTCAATCGAAAAGGCTTGGCAGAGCTTGAAAGTGCCGTTGACGAGGGAAAGGTTGAGGTAGTTCTGGTAAAGGATTCAAGCAGATTTTCAATGACTTTTACGCTAAGGACATAAGCAAGAAGGTTCGATCTGGAATACGACAAAAGCAGAAAAACGGCGGCTTAGTTCCCTCGCTTCTGTTCGGATATCACCTCGACAGAAATACCAGAACTGTCGAGATCGACAGCGAAACTGCCGAATATGTCCGCGAGATTTTCAAACTGTACGTTGACGGCTACGGCTTAACAACAATCGCAAAAACGCTGAACGAGCGCGGAATTCGTTCTCCGGAGTTCTACCAAAACCCTAAGCTTGCAAATTGGAAACCCCAAATTTCAAAGAAATATCTATAGGTTCAGACATCAATTAATCGTATACTTACCAATAAAATGTACATTGGCATACTTGTGAATCATAAGACCGTGACTTCTAAAATCTACAAAACGAAAACCGTCATCGCACCCGAAGAACAATACCGACACGAGAATTTCTGCAGCATATTATCGGCCACACCTGCAACAGCAACCATCGCTATGGAAAAGGATACTGCACACATCACAGAATTCACTAGTTGCAGCTAGATGAGTTAGTGTTCGGAGAAGTCCAAAATCTCAAAGAAAAGATCGTCGCCGAGAGCGAGAAATACGATGAGATCGTAAAGCAATGGATAAAACAAAAGCCCGCCTACGACTTGCAAATTCAACAGTTTGAATCTAAAATCCTAGCGCTGAAACAGCAAATCTAGGACTTGATTACGGGCAAGGTCACAGACAAATCCCACACCGAATTTTACGACAGTATGATCGAAAAGCGCGAGAACGAGATTACGAATTTGCACCGAAAAATCTTCGACTGCCGAAAATATGACAAGGTGTGCATACAGTGGAAACAAATACTTACAAGCACATCCATACTGCTCGATGACATACTTTCCGAGGGCGGGATATCCGATGCTAACCCCCGAATGCTGGTAAACGGAGTGACCATCCACCAGAACGAGGACAAATCCCTGGACGTAACCTTTGAAATGAACGGGGATTTTACAAATAGCACGATGATCATACTTGAGCCGGTATTCGGAGAAAACGATGAGAAATAAATCATGGTCAGCTTTTAAAATCAAAGCAGACCATGACGGTTATATTAAAATTATTTAAGTATGTTGATCACATCTTGTGTAAGTAATTGCTGCGCTTTTTTGTATTGCTTTTGAAGTTCAAGAAATGGTTTCACTTTTTCTTCAACAAATTTAATCTGATCGTCAAGAGGAATATAGTCGATATAATACTTTTCAAAAACGGCAGGAGAGATGGTCAGCTTAGATGTTCCGTCTGCAAGATCGGAAACGATCTGCTTTCTGATCGAAGCAAAATAATAATTGTAGAACATCATGTTCAAAGGGTATTTGGGATCATTTTTCGATGTCAGAACAAGGCACAAATTGCTTGCAACAAATTTTCCGCTTATATAGTGGCTTCTGCCTAAAGACCCCGCGGCGCCGACCGCATATACAATAGCCTCGGTATCAAGTGTATATTCGTTATGAGTTTTCCACTCCTCTCCGGCGGTAATAAAAGGATAGCAACCGTCAATGCTGTTCTCACTCGCCAATGTGCCGTTGTCTATAAAAAACAACGTGCCGATTTGTACCTTTTTGCCTTTTTTGATTTTTTGGAATCCGGCGCAATTCAATAATTCGCCGTCATAAATTTTTTTCTTTTGACATACCCCTTTCTTAGTTTTGGAATTTGTTATTATGTCAACAACTTGATCTTCAATTTTTGACCAACCGTCGTTTTTATCAATGCGTCCTTTATGCTGAACGCTGACGAAACCGTCATATTCAAGATCGTAAAAAAGAACGTCATCTGACTTCTTATGCGGAGTCTTGGTAAATCCGAAAATTGAGGTATTTACGGTTCTCTTTTGCTCCGAAAACAGCTTGTTTGGCATCTTAATTACAAAATCAAGTTTTGCCATTTCCAAGATCTTTTCGGTCAAACCGCCTTTTTGCTGATTATGCGTCAAGGTGGGAGTTGGCATAATTATGATGAGCTTTCCGTCTTTTTCAAGATATTTTAACGATTGAATAGTAAAATTGATAGGATTGTTATTTTCATACGGCGGATTTATTATAACGCGGGTCGGCTTCAGACCTTTAATATATTCGAGTAAATCTTTATCGCTGTTGCTGTTGTTTACAATACCGCATTCCTCGCTGAGCAGGCTGTTTCTGTAAATAAGGTTAGTTCTGCCGTCTCCGTGCAGGAACATATTTGAACACGCAAGAGCAAATAACACGGAATCTATTTCAAATCCGATGAGCTGCTTTTCTTTAATATTTTCAATAGTTTTTTCATGCCCTTTAGCGAGTTTGATCATAGTTTCCATTGCTTCCATTAGAAAACCGCCGGTGCCCATACGGGTGTCTAATACAACATCATTAACGGAAAGACGCGCTAAACGCACCATAAGGCGTTTTATATGATCCGGTGTCAAAATAATATTTTTATTGTCAACCTTGCCTGCCCGAGAAAGGAAAATTTTATATGCGCGACCTAAAATATCTTGTCCTTCTTTTCGGGTAAAAGGAATATATATTTTTTCTTGAATCGTTTTGATTATCTTTTTATATTCTGAAAGCGGATAATCTACATTATTAATGAAAGCAAATCTGTCACGCCAATTAAGCTTTTTTGACAAATTGTTTTCTTTGCCCTTGAGTTCTGTCGAGATAGCTTTAAGGATAGCTTCGTTAAGATTATGCGCTTCAAGGATAGTTTGATTTTCAGCTTCCTCATCGGACGGAGCTTCAATACTTTCATATGTATTTCTAAAATTTTTATTTTTTAAAGCGATCATCAAACCTGAGAAAAATAAGCTGCGATCAGTATCACGAATTTTATTTTTATTATTAAACTGTTTGTTTAATTCGTTCAAAGTTTTGGAAAGATCTGCTTCCGATACGCTTTCGCCATACTTATATTTTTTATAAAGTTCTTCAAGGTTTGAGATCTCGAAAAATTTATTTTTTTTCGCAAGATCGGCAATTTCTTTTTTCCCTGACAGTTTTAAGAAATATGTAATTTTGATATCATCTTCTTTTTGTCCGGAAATAGCAATCCCAATAATGTCTTTATGATTTTGTTAATCAGCATATAGTGTTTGACTTCTTCTTCCGCAGTAGGATGATCTTCGGCTTTTGCCTCAACTACTATACAAAAGTCATCGTTTGTTTTATCCCGAAAAAAGTCGGGGTAACCCTTATAATCGGTTCCTTTTTTGGATTTGAAACCATAATCGTCAGAAATAGCAGACTTTTCTATAAATCCGTCTTCATTATAATGATTACGGAAAATATTTTCAGTTGTTGTCTCACTTACTTTTTTTGACATAATTATCACCATTCAAAACAAATTCGAGATTCGCGTTTTTCCTTACCGTATTTTTAAAGAAAAGCGAGATTATAAAAATAATCTCGCTTTTCTTTATTGGTGCAGATGACGGGACTTGAACCCACACGGCATTGCTGCCACTAGCACCTGAAGCTAGCGCGTCTGCCAATTCCGCCACATCTGCGTATTAAAATCCAGTAATCTCTACTGAACATATAATATTATACCACATTATTTTTTATTTGTCAAGTACTTTTTAAATTTTTTTTCAAAATTAACGTATCCGATTCATAAAAATCCCATATGATCCTCAATAAGGGATTTTACAGCACGTTTGGTAACCTTATTGTCCGAGGAAAGCGTACTGCAAAGCAAGGGCGAATTTGCAGCACACAAACTATAATCAGAACATTATCCATATTATATTTGGTGCAGCAGTAGCTGCACTCATGAATATAAATCCTATATCAACACTTTAAGTTCGGCTTCCTCATCACGAACATCTGATTCAATATTTGTGGCATACGGATTAAGTGTAAATTGAAAGCAGTAATTATAATCCGAAATCATATCTAACCGTTCAAGCATCAGCTTAGGGGAAAATACAGCTTGATGAGATGATAGGGATTGCAGTCAAGCTGATTTGCAAGGGTGTCGATGGATTGAAGTAATACTAATGTCAATCAATTCAATGGTTTTGAGCTATTGTCACTATGAAATCAAGAAGAACAACGCTCCCAAAGCCGCAAGATAGCAAACATTAAATATCGTAAATACCAAGATATATTTTTTAGGAGAGCTGCCCTTTGTTCCGGCATAAAATTTATAGGTGATAAGGCTCGCCATTGACGCTATCAGCGTTCCTAGCCCGCCGAGGTTTGTGCCGATTATAAGCGCGCTCGCGTTGTCCGAAATTCCCGAAAGCAGTATCGCCGCCGGAACATTGCTGATTATCTGTGATAACGCAACGGAAATCCCCACTTCGTTGCCTTGAAATATGCTCTGTAAGCTCTCCGAAAGCGCGGGAATCGAGCCGAGATTTCCGACAAAAACAAAGAAAAACACAAACGTCAGCAGCAGCGAATAGTCGGCTTGCAGAAAAAGTTTTCTGTCCACGATAAGCACTGCCGCCGCAACGATCAAAAGCAAAATTTTATCGTCCAATACACGAAGTATCGTCAGCATATTCACGGCGAAAAGAATCAGAAATATGATTGGTTTAAGTCGACCTTGCATTTTTGTTGTAGCACTCGGCTTTTCGGTTTGCATCTTTGGCAAGAACAGAAAGACCGAGCATATCAGCATTATCAGCGATAGCGCGGAATACGGAAAAATTATTCCGAAAAATTCTCCGATTGAGAGGTTGAATTTCGAGTACAGATATAAATTCTGCGGATTTCCCATAGGCGTGAGCATACTGCCGAGATTAGCTGCGGCGGTTTCCAAAACCAGCAGAACAATCTCCGCGCGAGCCTTTTTCTCGCCCGAAATTTTCTCGAACATCAGCAGCGTAAACGGCACGATCGTTACAAGCGTAACGTCATTGGTCAGCAGCATACTCATAAAAAAGCTCAGAAGCACCAACACCAAGCCGACCGTTTTTATGTTGTGGAATTTCTTTAGCAGAGCCTCGCAGATGACTGTAAATGCTCCCGTCTGCCGTATTCCCGCCACCACCAGCATTAAGCAAAACAGAAGTATCAGCACACGTAAATCTACATATCCCGCGTATGACGCAGACGGCGTCACGATAAAACAGGAAATCACCGCTAAAACTCCCGAAATGCAAAGCACGATTTCTTTCTTGAAGAAATTCACGACATTTTTCAATTCAGCTCAACTCCCAACGATGTTATTCTCGAACATCATTATATCACAATTTGACGCTTTTTTCAATAGCTTTTCAGGTCATAAACGGAGTATTTTAGCTCTTTGCCGTTCGTAGCAGCTTACGATGCAGAATGTTCCGCCACTTGAACAGAAAAATAAATTGTCTTGCAAATCAAACAGAGATTCTTCAGACCCGTATCTTTAATGATATTGAGTTTACGGACGATTAATATCAATTGCATCCAATGACGGACAAGCAAATTTGACGGTAAGTACCAAAACGATATTTTGATAAACAATACACAGACACTTTTATCGTTACCTGCCACGAGTGATTATGTGCAATTCCGATATCCAATACTATATTTGTTCTTTTGCCTCTTTAACTAGCTGTTCTAAAGTGATTTTAGCCATTTCATTCTCCATTGCGAATTGTATATTTTCAAGTTTTCTATCCATTACGCTATGAATACTTCTTCCAATAGGACACTGCGGATTAGGGTGTTCATGAAAATGAAAAAGTGACTCTTCTTTTTCAACCGCCTTAAAAATATCCAATAAGGTTATTTCATTCGGTGATTTAGCTAAATAAGCACCCCCTACTCCGGCTTTTATTTCAACAATTCCCGCTGATGACAACAACCCCAATATGTTTCTGACAATGACAGGATTTGTATTTATGCTTCCCGCGAGGATTTTTGACGTGACCTTAAAGTCGTCCTTAAAAGTTTCAATACACAGCAAAATGTGTGTTGCAATGGTCAATCTTGATGAAAACTGCATTTAAGAACCTCCCTTGTAGTGATAATCATATTGTATCACATTTTTGTTGTAATGTCAATAGTTACAATAAAATGCACTTCAATTTGTGCAATTATACAAAACTGAAGTGTAACTATTGACATTACAACGTAAATATGTTATTATATTGTTGTAATCGAACGTGTTACAACAATATATTATTTAATGGGGGTAACTATTATGGGTAAATTCAGCAAGGTAAGCGTTACACAGGACGCAAGAACAGAGCTTCACGATGAGCTTTCTCTTACAGGCGCGGAGATCAGTGTCAATAATCTGCCCGCAGGTGCGTGTGTTCCTTTCGTACACTACCATAAGCAGAACGAGGAGATCTATGCAATCCTTTCCGGCAATGGAAAATTTGAGATTGATGGTGAAACCGTGGAGTTTAAGGCAGGAGATTGGCTCAGAATTTCTCCGGAAGCCAAAAGGCAGATATTTGCCGGAAAAGATTCTGAAATTAGTTATATCTGCATTCAAGTGAAGGAAAATTCTCTTGAAGCATATACTGCTAATGACGGCGTGGTCTTAAATTAATTATCGGAAAACATCTATATCGGCTAATCAACAAACAGCTCGGTCATCGGAAGACCGAGCTGTTTGTATTTCTCACATTGTGTAGACACCTTTTTGTAAAGTTCCCAAATACGCCGAAAGCGCATTGCACACGGTAAACCGCATTACAATACGCTTTCAAGTATCTGGCTCCCCCGGCTGGACTTGAACCAGCGACCGCCTGCGCGAGTTAGTGATACTAAAGTTCACATACAACCCACAAAGCGATAATAGATAGTGATAGTCTGGGTAAATGCCTTACCCTCCTTGACCCTATCACTCACCACGATCTTGTCAATCAGGAGATTAAGAAGTTCTTTGTCAAGCGACTCAATCTTATCATATTCACTTATTAAATCAACGAACCTCTCCAAGTTGAGCGACTTCTCGCCACTTGATTCCAGCTTCGCTTAAAGTTCTTCGAGCCGTTCACTCAATTCTTCCTGCTCACTCTCGCACCGCGCGGACATCTCCTTGAATTTCTTGTCGGAAATCAGTCCGTCAAGGCGGTCGTTGTAAAGCATATCGAACTTTTTGTCAAGCTCACCCAAGCGTTTCTCAATATCTTCGACTTCATTATTCATTCTCTGCCGATCCTCGTCGCTGCTTCCGCCGATCTTTGCTTTGACCGTTTCCACAAATGCCTCTTTATTATGTACCATACAAAGCATTTTATTGAGGTCGGACTGTCACTCACCAATTAATCTTCTGACAAATCACTTTTTCCTAAATTGCAATCAGTACATAGTGTTTGTAGATTATCTATCGTTGTTTCTCCACCTTTTGACCACGGATTAATATGATCAATATGTAGTTCCAATCCAACAGTTGTGGCAGGAGAACGACCACACATACTACATCTGAAATTATCTCTTCTTAAAACTTGAAATCTTAATTTTAAATTAGGATCACGAGGGGTTCTGTATTTAGGCAATTTTTCATCTGATTTTGTAGAGTTATTATTATCATAATTTTGTTTGCTATTTTTTTCCACACATACATATGGTTCATCTATATAGTCAAGAAACGATTTAAGTGCATTTCTCCAACCTCCAAACCTACGCAAGTAGGTGTTTAAGCTATATTTTGATAAACCATTCTTAAAATCTGTCGTAGTTGGTTGTGAACCTTTATTAACCCATATTTTCTCTATTTCCTCAAAAAGGTCTATATCTGATATTTCTTTATAGTTTGTTGGTTTTAATTCCGCAAGATTTAAAGCCTGACTCCATGAACCAAATCTTGAAAGTATAGTTTGAACTCTATAACTTCCATTTTCAGAATATTCTTTTGTGGAGATGGATTCCTTATCAAGCATTATTGCTACATTCTTCATATCTTCTATAAGAGATTGATTTGATATTCTTATATAATCATCTTTAACACGTTGTGTTTCTAAACCAGCAGCGGATAACGCGTTTATCCAAGAATCGAAGCAACGTAAATAAGGTGAAGCAGAGTATCTTCCATTTGATTCATATTCTTTTCTTGAAATATATGACTTGCAAATTTTTTTCAGATACACTTTTCAAATCGTTTATCAATTCTTTTTCGGTCAAATCCCTATGATATTCATTCAGCTTAAACTCCAAAGAATCACCCCCATCACTTTTACAATTATTATACCATATTATGATAAGCAAGTCAAGTGCTCTTGCAAAAATTTTTTACGCCGACTGCTGTTCTTCCTTTGACCTCTCCAGAATTTTGTCGGCTACATACTCCGCGTAAAGCTGCACGAAGTCCTTATCACCGTAATGACGAACTATGATTATCTCTGCCCGCTTGTCCGATTTCTCGGCGGCGGGAATTTTTTTCTTTTCAGCCATACCTATTATAATATACCTCCGATCATTCCCTGTTAAGGTTGATAGTCTGCTTCAAGACCTTGCTCGCATTGAACGCAATGATACGCTCCCCTCTCAGATTGGTCAAAACCTCAAACGTTCCGAGGCAGAAGCTGCCCCCAGCCCCGCCGCTCTGAATCTTCTCTGGATTCATCTCAACTTTGATTTCTGTTTTTTCAGAGGTCGTTCGCACGTACTCATATTCTTAAAGCCGCTTCAAAAGCGGCTTTATTTATCCTTCCGTGATCCTGTTCACTTCCTGGAGCTTATTTTCTGAACATTCAGCGCGTTTGTGATTATCGTTTCCAAATCCTCTGCGCCATATTGCTTTCCCCACGCTCTGAGGTGCAGCACCTCAAGTCCCTGTTGTCTGAAAATTTCGTCAACCTCTTCATCGCGGGCTTGCCTGTCGGGGCGGTTATGGCTCGGGTCGTCAACCTCCACTAACAGACGCACTTTATAGTTACTGTCTACGAAGATAAAATCAATGTGTTTCGCCTTAATCTTGTTGAACCAAGCTCTTTCCTTATCCGTTCCCTTTGGTATGTACAGCAAATCCGCAAGCCGCACCTTCGTGAACACAATTAACCCGAGCTTGTCCGCGATTGGGCGAACGTCACGATAAAAATACCCCTCTTTGTCAGAGAATATGCGCTGTGTGAGCTTGTACGGATATGCTTGCCCTGCCGGTAGCGGTTCTTCTTTTTCCTCCGGGATCTGCTCCTTCTCACTGGTCTTTGTGTCCTCGCTCTTTGTTGCCTGTGGTTTCTTATTCATATAGTAAATCGCCGATATTACAAAAACAAGCACTGCTAACCCTACCATATAAACAAAGTTTTCCATATTTAAAACCCCTTTCAAATCAACCCATTAATGCATTTATAAAGTAATTTGCAAAAGCATCGGAATTAAACTTCAGAAAAATTATAATTGCAAAAATTAATATGACTGCCGTTAAATTCCATGTAATATTTTTTTCAGACCTTTTCATTATAAAATCCTCCTTATCCTACGTCCGTGCATTTCTGCTCTTCCGGTTCTTCTCTGCCTACAAGGTAATCTATGCTTACGTCATAAATGTCCGCAAGCTTTATAATTACCTCGATTGGTATGCTTCTCTCGCCGTTTTCGTAACGTCTGTATTGCGTTACTTGCATTTCCAGCAATTCCGCAATCTGCTTTTGCGAATACCTGTTTAGTATTCTAAGTTCCTTGATTTTTGCGTACTTCATAAAAAATTTTCCTTTCTGGTAAAAAAAGTATTGACAAACGCACCAAATAGTGCTATAATAATTATAGCACCGTATGGTGCGTAATGTTCGCACCATTTAGTGTTCCGCGTGGAACAATTTGAAAAATGCATCACTCCTTTCAATGTTCGGGTAGTATTAAGTAAAACGATTCGGGGCAATCGCCCCGGAAAGATGACGGTTCCAATCCGCCCCCGGACGCCAAGCGCAATTCCGCGCTATACAAATATATCGCCCAGAACAGGGCAGAAAGTAGGTGCTAAAATGGCAAAGGTAAATTTTATCGGTCTTCAGAATCTCGATTTTGAGACCAGAGACGGGAATCAGATACAGGGCTTAAAGCTGCACATCACGTTCCCGGATGAAAACGTTATGGGGCTTATGGCTGATTCTAAGTTCATCAGCCGCGATGCTTGTAAAAACCTCGGCTTGTCCGTTGATTCGCTTTCACCGATGATTGGCAAGGAAATTGAAATCGAAACCAACATCAAAGGCAAGGTTACGGGGGTGAAACCCGTTGGCAAATCAAATTGATTTCTCAAACGGTGACTTCATCGTCGCCGGAACAACGCTTGATGATATCTTCGTTGCGCTTATAATCATCATTATAATGCTCGGAGTAATCGCGGGCGCGAGTTTCTTCCGACATCTGCGAAAGTGAGGTGCGGAATGATACTTCTACAATTCGGCTTTCTTGGCATTTTTTGCGGGGTAATAGCCTCCTCAGTATTTTGGATTTTGGGAGCTTTCTTTTCCTTTGCTTGTAGTGCCATTTTTAAGCAAAATACCTAGTAAAGGAGGTGATTTTATGCTTAAAAAGTTGATGGCTTTTACCGGGAAAATCGGTAAAAAGGGAAAGGCAATGCTTTTCACTGCTATTATGGCAGTAAGCACTTGCGCGATGACAGTTGCGGCTTCCGCCGCTGAAGTCGCTCCTCTTGCTGATACAGCAGCTTCTAATACCGAAAATTTCTTGCAGGAAACTATGGATACTGTTGGTCCTACTATTTCTGCACAATTTACGGCGTTTGTTAGTTCGCTTATTCCCGTTTTGGTTACTGTCATGATGGCAGGTCTCGGCATTTATGCTGTTGTTGCATTGATTAAGTACGCCAAAAAAATTCTCGGTAGTGTTGCCGGCTAATCCCCCCTTTCAAGCGGTTCATAGAAATATGAGCCGCTTTTCCCTAAATATAAATCGTGTTCAATAGTGTGTAAGGAGTTGATTTGAATGACTAAAGAACGCATTAACATAACAATAGACCCTTGACTGTTAAGCTCCGTTGATGTGCAATGCATCAACCTGAACTATAACCGCAGCCAGTTCATTTCCCGTTGTATAACATACTTCATCAAACATCACGATGAGGAGGGCGCGCGGGGTGCCGCGCGTGAGCGCGGCGGGGCGCCCTGCGCGCACACAGAAGGCGGTGATGATTTATGATTTATCTATACACCGGAACTCCCGGCAGCGGAAAGAGTTATCACGCTGCAGAAGTAGTCGACCGTGCCTTACGTCGAGGGATTCCCGTTATCGCGAATTTTGAGGTTAACCTCAATCCCAAAAAGCATAAAGCCGAGTTTCTTATGATAGATACTCTGGATATGACTCCCGAAACTTTTATGCGTTATGCCGAGGAGCATTTCAAGCCCGGACGGAATGAACATCAAGGAGTTATCATCATAGACGAAGCTCAGATTCCGTTCAACTCCCGCGAGGGTCTGAACCGAAACCGAATGAAATGGATTTCTTTTTTCAGTAAACACCGTCATTATTTCTATGACATCATCCTAATCACCCAGCACGATCGAATGTTAGACCGTCAAATTCGCTCCCTCGTTGAAACCGAGTACAAGCACCGTAAGCTGACGAACTTCGGCTTAAAGGGTTGGTTTATGATTGTCATTTTCCATAAGATGTTCGTTGCGGTTCAGTACTGGTATCCAATCCAGGAAAAGGTAAGCGCGGAGTTTTTCAATCTTCGGAAAAGCGTCTGCAAGCTCTACGATACGTTCAAACGATTCGAGAAGCCCGCCGATGAAACACCCGTTGACGATTTCAAAGCTCGCGCAGCTGCTTTTAACAGCCAATTCAATAAAAAGGACGGTGAATCCGTATGAAAAAACGCATTGTTTCAATCCTCCTTGCGTTAAGTGTTTTTTGTTTTTCTTTTTCTCATAACCCTAAGCGTTCTTACGCTGCCGTAGCCGGTGTTTTAGTTTGTGCCGCTGCCTGTGTTGCCGCAGTTTCTATGATGCAGTATGCTACGTCCGGACAGTATGAAAAAGATGCTGAAAAGTTGATTGATTTTATCAATTCTGCAGGCGAAGAGGCTAATTTTATTATTAACGGCGAAACCATCACCGATGAAAACGGAAATACATATCACAATTCCAGTTATTTTCAATCCGGATTTGGTGTAATCTCAAAAAAGGTTCAGGAGCTTTTCGATAATGGTGACCTTGTTGTTGATGATAATAACTACGTTATTAAAGGTGACAAATTTCATTCTTTAATCAAAGAAGTTAACCAATCAATTAGTGTTATGTCACGTCCAAAAGTCGATTTCACCTCCGGATATAACTGCATGTTTCTTGATGTGGATTTGTCAAAGCCATTTGATATGAAGAATTTGCCCCTCATCTCTGAATTTTTTCTTACCTCATCCGGTCAAGCTTTTGCCGCTGTTTATTTCAATGAAACCCGTATTGTTTTCTCACAGTATTTTTTATATATGCAAGGCTCAAGTGTTTTAAACGAAAGAGCATCTAGGAGGGTTGGCTCTTATTTCCTTAGTGATTCATACAAACAGAATTCATTGTCGCCCGGCACTTTATCTTCCGCCGGCACTCTTGACGATTTCTATAATTTTAAGGTTTCGTTAAATATGTCTTTATTGAGTAATTTTGGTTTTTCATATTATTCGGCGGGTAGCCAAAAAGTATATGAAAATTCTGTTGACTACTGCTTTGTTTATGAAAATGGAACAGTCACATATACTCCAATCTCCGATGTTGATGTCGGCGGAATGAATTCCGGGCTTGTTACTACCACCGGGGACTATGGTGCTTTTCTGCAATCTATTGATGATTACTCCATCAGCACCGAGGACGTTCCCAAGCTTGATGACCTTTCCGGTGTCGTCCCCGATGATGCTACTCTCTCTATTCCTGTAAACCCCGATAAAGATAAACCCATTGCGGAACAGGTCGGCGTGTCCGTTCCCGGTGTAGGAGATTTCACGCTTGCCGAGCTTCAAGGCGATTTGAATCTTGACATTAGTGTTCCGTCAACTATCATCACAAAATTTCCTTTTTGCATTCCGTTCGATTTCGCCCGGTTTCTCGGGATTCTTTGCGCTGATCCTGTTGCTCCTGTTTTCCGCATTCCTATTTCCACACACCCTGACAATCTGGAGCAGTGGGCAAGCAATGAGACCATCGGCGAGTATATAGACCCCGATTCCCCGCCGCTATTTGAAATTGATGAGGAAATTGTTATCGACTTGTCTCATATTCCGCTTGTTCAGCCCATTTGTTACACCTGCTTCATCGTTGGATTTATATTTCTACTTCTCCATATCACCCCGAAAATGATTCAGCATTGATGGAGGTGTAAAAAATGTTTAATAAAATCTGGAATTGGATCGTTGACATCGTTAATAACATTATTTCCTCTGTTATGTTGGTTCTTCCCGATAGTCCTTTTGCTAATTTCACTGTTCCCGATGAGGTTCAAAAAATCCTCGGTTACGTTAATTATTTTGTACCTATTGGCGCAATGCTTGGCATTGCGGCGGCTTGGCTTACCGCTGTTGGAGCTTACTACCTCTGGCAGACAATACTCAGTTGGGCTAAAGCTATCAAGTGAGGTGATAATATGACAATCTCCGAAATTTACGATTTATTTCTTCTGGAACAGCAGTACCGCAATAATTCGGTTGTCACAATCGATTGGTACAAGTGGCAGCTGGGCGATTTTTTCCGCTGGCTCGGCTCGGATAATCCCTCGGATTTATCATTGTTACACTTCAAGGAATACGGGGTTTATTTGCGTTCTCTTTCCAAGCGCGATGGGGATAAGCTCTCCGGGGGTTCTGTCAATGGTGCGCTTCGCGCTGTGAAAGCGTTTTACAATTTCGCAATCGATTCGGAATTTCTCGAGGATTTCTCCCGTCAACTGAAGCTACCGAGGGTACATAAAAAGGAGCAGCTCATACTTGACGATGACGAGATACGCGAGCTTCTTGCTTGTTTTAATCCCGGTAATCTCATTGACTTGCGGAACAAATGCTTTGTGGTTCTGATGATGGATTGCGGACTTCGCCGCGGCGAAATTCCGCGCCTTAATGTCGGTGATGTAAACCTCAAAAACAATACTCTCCTTGTTCGCGGAAAAGGCTCAAAGCAGCGGATTGTACCAATCGGCGATAGCTGCTCTTCGCTGCTTTCCGAATATTTTCCCCCTCAATCTCTGTTACTTTATGATTCCGATTCGCCGTTTTTTTGCGACCGCTCCGGCAATCGCTGCACCGATAATTTGATTAAACAGGTATTCCAAGACCTGAAGGAACGTTCTGGAATCGAGCGTCTTCATCCACATCTCCTTCGCCACACTTTCGCGACTTACTACCTCGCGGACGGCGGCGACCTGGAAACGCTTCGCCTTATCCTTGGTCATAGCAGTATTAACACCACGCAGATGTATTTACATCTTGCGTTTAACCTTAAGCTGTCGCGGTCGCATTATCATTCACATCTTGATTCCCTCGAGGTGTAGACCCCTTTTTGTAAAGTTCCCAAATACGCCGAAAGCGCATTGCACACGGTAAACCGCATTACAATACGCTTTCAAGTATCTGGCTCCCCCGGCTGGACTTGAACCAGCGACACCCTGATTAACAGTCAGGTGCTACTACCGACTGAGCTACGGAGGAATATGAAAACACAGCAGCGGAAACTGCTGTGTTATAATTGAT
>JAAVIC010000005.1 GCA_014799385.1 Oscillospiraceae bacterium | reverse complement strand
CGTTTTATTCTGTTCTCAAAGCAAGGGGCAGTCACAACCCTCATTTTTGCCTGTCCTTTTTCGCGGGCGCAGGTTTAAAGTTTCATTTTCATTTGTCCTTTATTTTGGGGGCTGTACCGATAATAGTTATGGGCAAGCTTTTCATATCGAAAAATTAAAAATGAGATGACGATTATGTTCAAATGTTGTGAAAATGAACAAAAAAGCTCTTTGGCTTTTTGTTGAAAGCTCCAAAGTTTTTACATGTTGCGCAGGATTTCGACATCTTGCGCAAAAGATAAAGAAGTTCAGATTACTTGCAGACCGTTACAAATTAAGAACTGTAAAAATGTTGATAATTCTATAGTCTACAAACATATAGAACAGCCTCACAATAAACAACGATTTTTTTGCGAGATGATTGAGAGCGAAATCGGATGTAATCTGGCACAAAGAGAAGCGGAGTCGGATCAGCGCGAAACAGCCGCCTCAAGAGCGTTTGAGGGCAGTTCCGGCGACGAAAGCGAGGATATGGGCGATGAGCCGGACGAGTCCGATGATCAGGGAATACCGATGGAAATGTGAGTTAAGCCGCCATGTCGAAATCCGAACGAGTAAATTCGGATTTCGACAAAATTGGAAATTATCAACGGTTTTTTATTTGGCTAAAACTAACAAGGTTTGGGTTTGTAATTTGACGAATGCTACAAAAATCGTGCATTTCACGCAAAATATCGACATCTTGCGCAAGCACGCGTCTGATTGACAATTTCCAGTTGGAAAACTGGTTGATTAATTTGTTAGGATATGGTATAATTGTGGTAGGAGATCAGTCGATAATTGTTATATTATGGCTGTGTATATTCCGCTGAGATCATTCACGGGAGGATACCACGCCAAAACACCTTTGAGGTGTTATATTTTTCGGTAATAATGCTGATTGCTGTTTTGGTTGGTATGAAATATCTTTCTTTGACGGAGTGGGTTTACTATGCCGTTTTATTGGTAGCGGCACTGATTGTGCTTGTTCTCTCCCCGTTGAAGACAGGAATAAGCCTTTGGACGAAATTGAGTATAAGGTATACAAAAAGCGAGCAGTATTTATTTTGGCGGCGGAACTTCTGATTGGTCTCGCGCTTAGGCTAGTGGGATTGAGGGATTTGTTTACTGCTGTGATATATTCGTTTGCTGTGTTGAGTGTTATGCTTTTATTGGGGTGGGTCAAAAACAAACGAATCAAAAAAGATTATGCTTCGTTAAATGATCTTGATGATCAAAGGAGTATAATTGGTTTGGCTTTAAGTTATATGTAGAGTAATATTTATTGGATCTTGGAAAAAAGATTGGCGTTGGACAAGCAAAACACGAAGACTTCGATTTGCGAGGTAAATGGTTGTAAGATTTTAGTGTTGCTAACAAGGAGAGACGGAACTATGCCTAATTACGAGGAACTCTATTATATTGCTAGGGGTAAGTATTATCAAGCGGTTGAGGAGCGAAATGCTATTCGTCGCACCACTGCTGAATTACAAGGAAGAAAAAATACTCTTTCTCGTGAATTGGGAGAAAAACAGACAGCGCTTTCGCAGATTCAACAAAAAAAAGCGCTTATTCAGGATGCACTGAACAAATGCAGGAATGTATTAAATAATGAATTTCCTTTGATGAAGAACGACATCCAATGCATAAGTGAGGAATATAAAAAAATCATTACCTCTGATAAGGGGGTCGCGGATTTATTGACCATATATTCAGCAGATATAACAAATACGAACGCCAATCTAAATTCTATTGTTTCAGATCTGGAACGTATTTTAAGAGAGATTGAGGGTCAAGAAACAACTGCTCAAAACGACTTTGCAAGCTGTAATAGTGAATTAACAACAGTCACTACCCAACTTAATAATGTTGGCAATGAAGCGGCTGTCCAAAGGCAGATCAATAATTATTTCACCGAAATGAAAGAGTACGAGCTGCGATGGCAAAACGGTGAATAGATGAGGCAATCACCTATGAGAACGCCGAAAACGGGTTCTGCTGCAAGTGAGGCTTTAGTAAAGGATAATCGACAAATAAGTATATATTTGCATGGTTCAATGACAACAAGTCCGGCAAATGTGAGGAGGTGAAATAATGGCTACAATCGCATTGAGCGGCACATCGCTTAATTATACAATGGGAATAGGTGCATTTCAAGGATTGGGAAAAGCGTTTTCGGATGCCAAGATGACTTCCGGCGGGCTTCGCGATGCCTTAAACACGCTGAAATCCAAAATCGATATAGCTTCTGTGGCTGCGAAGGTTGACACTGTGCAGGAGCAGGTGCAAAAGGCTCAGGCGCGCGAGTCTGAAAAGGCTAGTTCTTTGACGCTAGCTTATGAAAAGCTTGATACACTTATTTGCGATACGGGCACAATAGATTATCAAGTATACAATAAAATCAGCAGCCGCGAAGATGATTTTTATAAGTGTTATTACTATCTTAAGCCCGAATGCAAGAAGACCGGCAGAGAAAAGGCAAGCGATTGGTGGGCTGATAGATGGCAGGACTTTAAGAATTTTTGGGGTGGCGTAGGATTTTTACTAAAAAACTTTGCAAAAGGATTAGCTGATTGGTGTAAAGAGGTATTTAGTAATGTTATTTCTGCTGTGACGGCAATTTTTATAATAGTTGCTGCTATAGCAATCTGTATTTTCTGCGCCCCGGAAATAATCATGGCAATTGCGATAATAGTTTGTGCTGTTTCTGCCGCTTATGGGTTAGTTGACATAGGTGTAATGTTATTCAACGATGGAAAAGATATCCCCGCCCTTTTGGAAGAAAAAGGTCATAAAAACTTGGCGGCATTTATTCGGGGTTGTGATTTTGGGTTAACTGTCGCATCGTTCATTCTTCCGATTGGAGCAGGAATTAAAACCATTATGTTGGTTGGGGAAAAGACATTTCTCAATGCAACAAAGGAATGGTTTAAAACTTCAATTAAGGGCTTGTGGAACAGTTTAAAAAATATCGGACCAAGCCTAAAAAATATTTTCACATGTTCGGGAAAACCGGGATTTAAGGGAGTTGTGCAATCTGTTGGAATGTCCTTGTGGAAAGGCTTTAAATGTTTTACGGGTTTGGATGACATTGCTCGATTGAAAGATTTGCGTAGTTTTACCGGACACAAATCGGGTTGGGTTATCAGATACGATTCAAATGACTGGGCATTTGATAGAGCGAATATGCAGTTGACACCAAAATCCCAAAAAGCGTTGGATACGCTCCAAATGGCAAATCAATCATTCAAAAATGCCGGCAGCAGTAAAATTATTGACTCTATTCCATTAACTAAAAATAATGGATTTGTTGATGTCAATTGGGATGATATAAGCCTAGTAACGCTGGAGAAAGGCAAAGATTTTAATCTTAAAAATCTTAACATGAACCAAGACCTCAGAGACCAGATTTACGGCAACAAATCATCTCGTGTTAATATTTCGTTAAATAATGGATTAAGTTCTAATGATCCTAATTTTATAAGTTATACTTATAACAGTAAAAAGGAAAAGGGTTTATACACTGGTTGGGGATTTACTGCGCATGAGAATTTTAGCTTAAAAGAAAATATTGTGCCGTCAGCTGTACATAATTCAATTACAGGAGAAAAAGTCGCGCGCATAGGTCATTTTGGTGGAATTGGTAGAATAAATTTTTTATTCAATTCTACTTCTATTAATAATGACACTATACTTAGAGGGCTTAGAAATATATTTGTTGGGACAGAGAAAGAATTTACCGCAATGACAATAGGAGGTAATTGAGCATGTTTGGTTTTTTCAAAAAGAAAAAAGAACCCGAAATATCAATATATCATGAAGATATTGGGAAGCTTACACATGGTGGACCGGGTGAAGCGTGGTATGGTAAATATATGTCCTCCATATTCGGGGAAACCGCCGAAATAGATTTAACTGTTTATCCGGATTTTGATGACGATGACAAAATTACACCGGAGACAGAAGAGGCTTTTCGATATTATTGTCAGCATCGGGACGATATTAATGATAAAATTGAACGCGAGTTGCGTAATGAATATAACTTGGATGACACATTTGTGATGAGCAGCCGTTTCAAACCGTGTGCCCTAATCCTACTTGTGGAGGGCTATTGTGGACTGGCATTCAGAGATTTTGATGAACCGGAAGGCTGGAGTACGGCGGAAATCGTGGTTGAGATTTTCCCCGAGGTGAAATATTTTGGTGATTTAGTGGGTTACTATGGGAGATGAAGCGATGTTTGGTTTTTTAAGAAGAAAGAGAAAGAAGAACCCGAAATAACAATAAACTGTGCTGAATTAGGAAAACTCACATGGTGGAAGGGAACGTGGTACGGAAATTGTACGGTTTTCATATTCGGTAAACCTACCGAAATAGAAGTACATGTTTATCCGTATGAAGATGATGTTAACGAATCATTATCGGTTCAGGAAGAATGTTTTCAATCTTATCGCCAGCATCAAGATGAAATTAACGATAAGATTGAAAAAGAACTGCTTGATGAATATGAATTGGACGACGATTCTTTACTCATCACCCGTTTCATCCCAATACTTTTGACCCTAGGTCCAAAAGGAGAATGCGGACTGGCATTCAGAGATTTTGATAAACCGGAAGGCTGGAGTACGGCGGAAATCGTGGTTGAGATTTTCCCCGAGGTGAAATATTTCGGTGATTTAGTGGGTTACGATTAATAGGGAGAGGATTGAGCATGTTTGGTTTTTTCAAAAAGAAAAAAGAAGAACCCGAAATATCAATATATCATGAAGATATGGGGAAGCTTACACATGGTAAACCAGGTGCACTGTGGGAGGGTAAATATATGACCTCCATATTCGGGGAAAACGTTGAAATAGATTTAGTTGTTTATCCGGATTTTGATGACAATGACAAAATCACACCGGAGACAGAAGAGTCTTTTCGATATTATTGTCAGCACCGAGACGATATTAATGATAAAATTGAACGCGAGTTGCGTAATGAATATAACTTGGATGACACATTTGTGATGAGCAGCCGTTTCAAACCGTGTGCCCTAATCCTACTTGTGGAAGGCTATTGTGGACTGGCATTCAAAGATTTTGATGAACCGGAAGGCTGGAATACGGCGGAAATTGTGGTTGAGATTTTCCCCGAGGTGAAATATTTCGGTACTTCAGATGGTTACTATTAATAGGGCGAGGATTGAGCAATGTTTGGTTTTTTAAAAAAGAAAAAAGAACCCGAAATATCAATATATCATGAAGATATGGGGAAGCTTACATTTGAAAAACCGAGTGGACTATGGTATGGTAAATATATGATCTCCATATTCGGGGAAGCCGCCGAAATAAATTTAATTGTTGATGCGGATTTTGATGACGATGACAAAATTACACCGGAGACAGAAGAGGCTTTCAGATACTATTGTCGGCACCGGGACGATATTAATGATAAAATCGAACGGGAACTGCGTAATGAATATAACTTAGATGACGAATTCGTGATGAGCAGCCGCTTCAAACCGTTTTCCTTGATTCTGCTTGTGGATGGCAATTGTGGACTGTCAATCAGAGACCTTGATTTTCCCGACTATGATAGTGTTCAAGGTCATATGGTGGTTACAATTCTTCCAAAAGTAGAATTCTATGGTCCGGAAGAGGAATACCCCTGCTAATAAAAATGAGACCGCGAATCGACGGAGAATGCCGAAAACGAGTTCTGCGGCAAATGAGGCTTTGGTAAAAGATAATTGACAAATATATGGTTCAATGGCAACAAATCTGGCAAATGTGAGGAGGTGAAATAATGGCTACAATCGCATTGAGCGGCACATCGCTTAATTATACAATGGGAATAGGTGCATTTCAAGGATTGGGGAAAGCGTTTTCGGATGCCAAGAGGACTTCCGGCGGGCTTCGCGATGCTTTAAACACGCTGAAATCCAAAATTGATATAGCTTCTGTGGCTGCAAAAATTGACACTGTGCAGGAGCAGGCGCAAAAGGCTCAGGCACGCGAGTCTGAAAAGACAAGTTCTTTGACGCTCGCTTATGAGAAGCTCGATACACTTATTTGCGATACGGGCACAATAGATTATCAAGTATACAATAAAATCAGCAGCCGCGAAGATGATTTTTATAAGTGCTATTACTATCTGAAGCCCGAATGCAAGAAGACCGGCAAAGAGAAGGCAAGCGATTGGTGGGCTGATAGATGGCAGGACTTTAAGAACTTTTGGGGTGGAGTTGGCAATGCTATCGCAAACGCTGCTAAAAAAGTTTGGGATTGGTGCAAAGAACATTGGAAAGAATTTATAGAATTTATAAAGGTAGTATCTGTTGTTCTGCTAGTTGTCGCATCAATACTACTGTTGGTATTTGTTCCGGGTGGTGGTTTGCTGAGTGCTATTTTTTTAGGGGCAGCCAAGGGATGTCTAATAGGACTTGTTACAAGTGTTGCTATAAATGGTATTGTAAACAAATGTAGTGGTAAAGGTTTTTGGGATGGTGTTGTAGATGCGGCTTTTAGTGGCGCGTTAGGAGGCTTTATAGGTGGTGGTATAACTGGTGGGCTATTTGGAAATGCTGCTACATTTGGGAAAGTTGCCACTAAAGGCTTATTCAAAACGGCAGAAAGTTTTTGGGGAACTGTTGGACAGGGTGCATTAGCAGGCGCTATTTCAACATCAGTTTCAAATGTAGGAGTAACAACATTATCATATTGGATTGAGAATGGGACATTAGAAGGGGCAAGTGGAGTTGTTCTTCGGAGTGCAGTTAGCGGAGTAATATCTGGCGGAATTCTTGGCGGCGTTATGAACGGTATAGGATTTAAAATCCAGGAATACAAAAATATGCGGTATCAACAATTAAGTGTCAAAGAGAATGATTTAGCTGCGGCTATCGATAAGTATAATAAAGCTACTAATAAATTATTGGGCGGAAAGCAAATGACTGATGATATGGCAAAAATGTATGACAAAAATCCGGCTGTTAAATCAACAACAAGAGAAGTTCCTGTAGATGTAACAGGAGGGAAACAGTATAATACTGATATTGTAGTTGAATATTACGGTGATGAAGGTGCAGTAAAACTTCCAAACGGGGGATCAATTGATTTGGTAGAAGTGAAGGCTTCTGACACTGCCAGATACACAACCAACCAAAATATTGATTTCCATAACAATAATGATATGTTAATTGGAGATGCGTTTTTCAAGCAAAAGGGGCAAGGGATTTTTGGTAATATTACAATCCCGGGTCAAACACCGGTAGTACAAATTAAACCCTCAATTCTTCTTAAGCAATTTAATTTAGAACGAATTGAAATTGACCATTTAAATTTTGGGATTAGAGACATCATTAATCTGTTTTTACATTAAATTATTATTTTAGGGGGTATATACTATGATTCAAGAATTTAACAAGGTTGATTTTATGTTTCTTGACGATAATTTACCGGACACCTTGTGCTTGTCGATTGCCGACCATCTTGATTGGTCTTATCCGAAAGAACATCTAATGATACTGCAAGAAAAGTTGAACAAATATGTAACATTTATTATAAATGACGGTTACAAAGCGCATATGTCATCTCAAAGCTTTTCCCGGTTCAACATAATTGTTTGTTTGAAATTTCAGCCCGCCCCAATCTTTTTAAGATTCGTAAAAGATTATCAAGCCGAACTGCGAAAAAATTACGCTAACATAGATATTAATTATGATTTGTTACAGAAATAGGCGGGAGTAACAAAAATGATTTATGAACTTGATAGAATAGATGCAATGCGTTTTGATAAGGAAGAAACAATTACCCTCTATATTTATGATATAGATATATGGCATACCAGACAAAAGGCGCAAGAACATATGTATTACACACAAAAGAAAATCGAGGCATACATCAACTATATTTTACAGGGTAACGCCGTGGAATATTTTAACCTGTCAATCGACGATCATTATTTCTATGTCATTGAATTTATCGCAGAAAAAATGCGGGTGTCAAAATCATATTCTGCTTTTCTTCAGGAGCTCGCGGATCAAATGAACCAAGATTTTGGAGGAACTATCACTTTGAATCTGGCAAATTTCAAATAGGTGTAATATGACTTATGAAAGAATGACCGCTGGAAGGTGCGTTATAACTTCGGTTCAAGCAGACCGTCTTCATATAAAGCCACATGCAATATGAATGGAAAAAGGAGGAGGTGAAATAATGGCTACAATCGCATTGAGCGGCACATCGCTTAATTATACAATGGGAATAGGTGCATTTCAAGGATTGGGAAAAGCGTTTTCGGATGCCAAGAGGACTTCCGGCGGGCTTCGCGATGCCTTAAACACGCTGAAATCCAAAATCGATATAGCTTCTGTGGCTGCAAAAGTTGACACTGTGCAGGAGCAGGTGCAAAAGGCTCAGGCGCGCGAGTCTGAAAAGGCTAGTTCTTTGACGCTAGCTTATGAAAAGCTTGATACACTTATTTGCGATACGGGCACAATAGATTATCAAGTATACAATAAAATCAGCAGCCGCGAAGATGATTTTTATAAGTGTTATTACTATCTGAAGCCCGAATGCAAGAAGACCGGCAAAGAGAAAGCAAGCGATTGGTGGGCTGAAAGATGGCAGGACCTTAAGAATATTTGGGGTGGTGTAGGTAATGCTTTTGCAAACATTGCAAAAGATGTTGTCGATTTTTGCAAAAAATACATTGGTATTATAACAGCAATTGTGGTGATAGTTGCTGCGATTATTGTGGCTACTTTCTTAGGACCGGCAGCAGTTGCAGCCATTTGTAGTCTAATTGCGTTTTTGTGCACTGCCGCAGATACTGTCGCGTTAATTGCAACCGGAAAAGATATATATACTTTGTTAAAAGACAGCGGTCATCCTATTTTGGCTGAAATATTCGGCGGTGTTAAGTGGGGGGCTACCATTGCGGCAATTGTTTTGAATTTTGCACAACTGTTTACAGAAATTCATAAGGTAGGATTATCCACGTTCAAAGAAACATTAACACACGGGGAAGGCTTTAAAGGCTTTTTAAAAACTGCATGGGAAGGCATAAAAAACGATTTTTCTTCTATTTTTGGTAAAGGGAAAACAATAGGGCAGCGAGCAAAAGCCGCTTGGAATATTATTGTGCTTAATCAAAGCGCTGATTTTAGTTTCAGGCAAAGCATAAGTGCATATCGAGCCGGAGAAAAGATAATTACCGCCGTCAATACAGTTGGTAAAGATAGTGCAGGTCAATATGTTGCTAAAAGCGACTTTGCTAAAGAGGCTCTTGAATCGCGCGGATATTCCACAGATCTGATTCAAACCAAAAAAGGTCTGTCTTTATTCGACAAGAGCGAGGATTATGATTGGTTTTATTATGGTGCCAAAGAGGTTGGGAAGGTTGATGTAATGAAGATGTATAAGGAAGGGAAAATTCCGTATAAAAATGGAAAGGTATATAATGATGCATTACGAAAAAGGGTTTGGGGTAAACTTGGATACGAAGGACCTCCACCAGATTTGTCTTTACATGAATTTTATAAAATCAAAAGCGGTAAAATAACGGTGGCACTAATAGATAGGACGCTTCATAGTAAAAAAGTTTTTAATCATAATGGTGGAATATCTAATGTTGCAAATATCATTAATTCTCTGGACGCCGGAACATTTGCTCAAAAAGAGAAACGGCTTGCGATTGAAGGATTGACCAGAATATTTCCAGATATAATCTGGAATTTAGGAGATCAGTTCTTTTCATGGGCACATTAAGGAGGGGATCAAATGTTTTTTAGAAAGAAAAAAGAAACAAAGCCCATGGTGAAATTCACTTTTTCGCACCCGCTGTTAGGTAACATTCAATATTGGGGCGATCTAGGTGAGTGGCAAACAACATTATATAAGTTTCGCATATTCAAAAAAGAATATGATGTATGTATATGGATTTCATCAGATGGTTCATCTCCGAAATTTGATGAAAAACAAGAAACCGCTGTAAAGATGATTATTCATTCAATTGATGAACTTCAGAAATCAGCTGAAAATGAACTGTCGTCATTTTTTAAGGTTGACAATCCGGTAGCGCTTACTGAAAATATCGAAATAGAAGATATAAATATTACAAAAAATGGCGATATTTGCTTATCCATACTATCCTCATTTGACGATAGTATTCTGGAATTTATTCCGGAGGATGCCCTATTTACAGATTCTTTCGGAATATCGGTTTTTCCGGAAGTAAAGACACTTCCAAGCGTAGAAGATTATTTTGATTTTAGATATAGGGAGTAGTGAAGCTATGGGAACAAGGTATAGCGATTTCATTGCAAATTCAAATTTGGCATTTGCAAGCGGTGAGTTTGAGGTTGCGTTAAATTGGGCTAAACGAGCAATAAACGAGGTTCCAAAAGAAGTTGATGCCTACGAATGTGCAGGAAAAGCATGCATATCACTTGATGATGCAAATGAAGCTGTGCAGTATTTTGCAAAGGCTGTCGAATTTGCCGCCGAAAAAGGAAATTATTATTTTCTTTTAGGGTACGCCCAAATATTATCTGGAAAAATAATGGAATCACTCAAAAGTTTAACCAGATCTCTTGAAAATAATTGTGAAATCACATTAAGGGGTCAGATTTACAAGATGATTTCAATGATAAATACAGATAACGGAGATTTTGAAGATGCTCTATTAAATATTCAACAAGCCGAGGAGTTCAATGGACTGGATTATGAGCTGTTGCAACAGAAAGCAGCTTGTTATGCAGCACTAAAAGATTATCATCAAACTATTTTCGTACTTAACCAAATGAAACTGCTCCAACCTAAAGACTATGCAGCATATAGCCTCGCTTTTAATATTTTCATGGAGCTTGAGATCTATGACGAAGCGGAAGCCGAATTGGAGAGGGCTGAGAAGTTTGCCGACCTGACAATGGCGTACTATAATGACAGGATTGCTTACACTCTGCTTCATGATCCTGCAAATGATACAAAAGATAATATCAAGCAAAAGTGGAATGAAACGCTAAAGGCTATCAACAATGGCTTGATTAAGGGCAAGCCAACGAGTGAACAGGTCTTTGAGTTGTATCTCCGAGCAGCACAGCTTTACCTTTCCTTGGAAAATCCGGAAATGGCAATTAAAGTGCTTGACGCAGCCGTTGATCCTGTCTGCTCTTATAATAACGGTTTTTCCATTCTGGCGGACGATATTGTTGCGGACGAGCCCTCCGACTTGAATCGTGATGAAATTTCCGCCGAAGATGAAGAAGAGATTATGCAGGAAAAATGGGATAACGGCGAATTTGACGATATCCGTGAGGATATTGAAAACGCACTTCTTGACAGCGACACCGAAGATCCCGACGAGCTGTCCGAGGAAATTCATCAGTACCTCACACCTACCGACGTTATTCCCTCAACGGAAGCGGAGAAAACCGAATATGTACTCATTGATGAATTTAGTATGGATCAAGCTCAGACCGATATGCGTAATTCTATGTACATTGCCGCTTATGAGCTGCTTAAAGACTATGATAAGATGCTTCAAAAATCAATGGAACTTCAAGCGTCTTCCATTGTTGTTAATCAGTACAGCGGTATATATTACGAGTTGAAAGTAGGCAAGTATACCCAAAAGGAAAACTGGGAAAAGAAATATAAGGAGCGTATCAACTTCTGGACAAAACGGATGTTGGAGGATCCAACTGATTTTATCTCGGCAAGCTATCGTATTCGTTCCTATATCGACATAGGCGATTATGATAATGCAGAACAGCTTTGCGCCTGCCTGCCAACAGATGTTAAAGGAGCTTTGAGAGAGGAAATAAATAAAGCAAAGGCTCAGGGAGGTGGCGAAGATGGCAATTCACATTGACGATCAAGCTTTGAAGAATGCCGCACAAGATATGTTTGAATTGAGGCGTCGAAATCAACGTTTGAAGGAGAAACTTGAGAAGATGTTTCAGGATCTTACAGACGCTTTAGACACCCCGGCAGGTCATGCGGTTCAATGGACTGGTAAGGACGTTTTGATCCAACCTATTGATGATATGGGAAAGGTTATCGAGCATATGTCAAGCACCTTAAATATCATCATTGGTCAGGGCAGCGAGGCAAGAGGAACATACTATGATAAGTTATTCGATGAGTATGACGAACTTGATCGAATCTTAAAGAACAAATCAACACATTAAGGAGGAAAAAAACAATGGCAATGGGTTCAGAAAGCAGAGTAGTTCTTGACAACGAAATGCAGAAAGCAAAGCAGGACTGTCAAACATTCCGCGGAGAGGTAGCTTCATTTGTACAGGAGCTTGATACAACGATTAATACTCTCCTGAGTTCCGGCTTCAAAGGAGAAGCAGCAAATGGTTTCCGTGATTTCTACAATAAAAATATTGTAGCTTTTTTTGCCAATGGTGGAACTTTTGATCAGTACATTGGAATGTTTGACAAGGACGGCGAGGGTCTTTTTGATGCAATTGAAAAGACCTTGATTGGCGGTGAAGGCCTTGATCCGTCGCTTGGCGAAAATAATCGTAATATTGGACAGTCCTCTGACGGTCAGTAATGTGAAAGGAGTAAATTAACATGGCAATGTTCGTTGAAAATGCAGCCCTTGAAAATGCTAAAAAGGATATTGAAACTGCTGCATCTAAATTTAAGACTATGGGAACCAGATTTCTTGGAACGCTCAACACCACACTTAGCACCTTCAGCGGAGAAACCAAAGACGCATTGATGCAGAATAAGATTGGTGCTTCCGGTTCGGAAGTCGATGGCACTCTTGCGAATTTTCTTGAAAATCAGATTCCCGCTCTTCTGAATGGTCTTGCAAGTCTTCTTGAGGGAAACAGAACAACTATTGATGACAGTGATCGCAAACTTGCTGAGGCTATCTCCGGCAATGGCGGTGGTTAAGGATAATACCGTTGCATAAACGATTTGCATACATATTAAAAGTTGGGATGGCACGGTCTTGCTGCGGATAAAAAGCTCTGCGCAAATAATCTGTGCCATTTCGCACTATGGGAGGGATTTTAATGGGGGGCATTAATGATATGTGTTATGACGAGCATGTGAAGTCATATCAACGATATGTTTTAATTTCTTGGCTTGAATCGGCGAAATCCGAACGGATCAAAGCTGTAAGAGACAAGGTTAAAATCAACTACGTAAAGGTTCGAGTTCCTGAAACTATGTCTGAAATGGTTGAGATTCCGGAACAAACCGAGGATGAAAAATTCGCATTTCAAAGAAGATTCTCGGGCATACCCACCGACGTAACGCTTCCCAACGCCGTTATCATCACAGACCAAACAGAGGAAGAAAAGCAGTCTGTTTGTCGGAAATTCGCGGGAATACTCACCGGAGTAACGCTTCCCAACGCTGTTGTCATCGCAGATCAAACAGAGGAAGAAAAACAGTCCGTTCGTCGGAAATTCGCGGGAATACTCACCGGAGTAAAGATTCCCAACGCTGTTGTCATCGCAGATCAAACAGAGGAAGAAAAACAGTCAGTTCATCGGAAATTCGCGGGCATACCCACCGACGTAACGCGTCCCAACGCTGTTGTTGTCGCAGATCAAACAGAGGAAGAAAAGCAGTCTGTCCGTCGGAAATTCGCGGGCATATCCACTAGAGTAATGCTTCCCAACGCCGTTGCCATCGCGGACCAAACAGAGGAAGAAAAGCAGTCCGTTTGTCGGAAATTCTCAGGTATACCCACCAAAGTAACGCCTCCCAACGCTGTTGTCATCGCAGATCAAACAGAGGAAGAAAAGCAGTCTTTTTGTCGTAAATTCTCAGGTATACCCACCAGAGTAACGCTTCCCAACGCTGTTGTCATCGCAGATCAAACAGAGGAAGAAAAGCAGCCTTTTTGTCGTAAATTCTCAGGTATACCCACCAGAGTAACGCTTCCCAACGCTGTTGTCATCGCAGATCAAACAGAGGAAGAAAAGCAGTCTGTTCGTTGGAAATTCGCAGGCATACCCACCGACGTAACGCATCCCAACGCTGTTGTCGTCGCAGACCAAACAGAGGAAGAAAAGCAGTCTGTTTGTTGGAAATTTGCGGGCATACCCATTGGTATAACGCTTCCTGACGCTGTTGTCGTCGCAGATCAAACAGAGGAAGAAAAGCAGTCTGTTTGTTGGAAATTTGCGGGTGTGCCTATCGGAGTAACGCTTCCCAACGCTGTTGTTGTCGCAGATCAAACAGAGGAAGAAAAACAGTCCGTTCGACGGAAATTCGTGGGCATATCCACCGGAGTAACGCTTCCCAACGCCGTTGTCATCGCAGATCAAACGGAAGAGGAAAGAAAATCTTTTAGGCGGAAATTCGATGGCATTACGATAAATGCGGCTATTCCTGAAATTGCTGAAATCGGCATGGAAGTAAACATGACTGATCTTCCCAATATAAAGTTGCCTCAAATTACTAATATTGATTTTTCGGATATGCTTGAGCATATTAGCGCTGATAGAACTAAAATAGGGAGGGATTAGACTCAATGAAGAACAACGAGCTGATTCTGTCTGTTAAATTTGAAAAAGACGACGAAGAACTTTCGCTTTTATTATATAAGGATATAACGCTCAAATCCCTCCTTGAAGCGGTATATTACGGATTAAAGTCAAACGATCCAGAGCATTTTGAACAATTTAAGGAATATGTAAAATCACATACCGAGATCGTCGTTTACTTTAGAGCTAACAAAGAAGTTGAGCTTATCAAAGTAGGCGATAATCTTGATAAAAAATTATTTGAATTAGGGATTGTTACTACGAGCCGCCTTGTTATTCCAAAAACAAATACCATAACATTAACTTCGTTGTTTCCCAAATATGATCAACCATCATTATGCGACAATAAAACACTGGAGTATAACATCAGCACAAGACGAATTGCTGTTGCAGAGCCATCGGTAATAGATATTCTTCCTGCCGGCGAACTTCCAGCTGGTAAAAAAAGAAGTTATCTTGATGTGCTCATTCCTACTGTTATTTCAATGGCTGCATTATGTGGAAGTCGTCTGCTGCTTGCGCTATTTAATGATAATGCGACTGGATTCCCTATGATCGCTATGATGATGACAACATCTATTTCAACAATGGTTACACAAAGTTATAACTTTATTAAGCAAGGAAAAGACCGCGAAAAATCCATTAAAGAATGGAAAGTCAATTATGAACAGTACTTAACAAGAATTTGGAATCGCATTCTTGAATGGCAGAACAGCGATATTAATTATCTGTGTACAACATATCCAAAGATTGATGAATTGTTTGAGCGTACGGCAAAACTTGATCGTGCAATATTTGCAAGATCGCAAAACGATATGGATTTCTTCAAAATATCATTGGGAGAATCCGAGCAAGTTGTCCCTATGTTTGAAATAAAAAACGAGAAAAAGGATGAAATCGTATCGGAAATCGAATTTGCTGTTCACAAGGACGACGAAAACAGAAGAGTAGAAATTGTTATTCCTCCCGAAAAATTAAGGAAAAGCAGTAAAAGAGAATATGCTTCGATTGAAAAAAAGGACGGCTTGTTATCGGAGTTGCCCGATTATCTGGCAAACAAACAGTTTAAGTATTTACAAGCTGAGAGAAGTGGACACAAGCCGCCGTTGGTCATTAATTTGAAGAACAGCGGTGCTATAGGCTTAATTGAATCAAGCGCGAATTACTCGGAACAGTTTGTTCAACACATCGTCTTTGAACTTGCTTATTATCATACGCCCGAAGATTTGCAGTTTGTTTTCTTTTTCAACAAGGAAAGCAACAAGCAAAAGCAAATAAAGGTTATTGCGAATTACAAAAATCTTCCTCATACAAACGAACTGTTTGAGGACGCTTCTCAATTTGTTTTTGACAAAGAAAGTGCTGCAACGGTTTTCGGCAAATTGCAAGCTATTATGGGCGAGCGAACAAAGGAAGAAAGCGAAGACGAGGAGGGGAATGCGGTTGGAGAGCAATATACGCAAATTGTGTGTATCGTCTTTGACGACTATGACATTAAGGAAACCGGCTTTTCAAAATATCTTCCCAAACCGCCTGTTGAAGGTGAAGAATATGTTAATTCCAATGGACTGACATTTATATTTGCTTGTCGTCATCTTGCGCAGCTTCCTCGTTATTGTGGCAATATTATTGAATTTACCGATTCAACGACCGAGCATGCAAAAGTTAGCAGCAGATACAATGTTTTGTCTAGAGAAACGTTAAACAGTCTCAGTAAAAGCGGAAAGAATGACTCCGGCACAACTGACGACATTGAAAATCTGATTGACTATAAAAAGTTCAGCAATGATTATATTTTCTATGATCCGAATATTGAGCGCGGAATTGAGATCTCACGTAATTATGAACGGGCCTTCCGTCAGCTAAGTGCTATATATTACAGGAGAATTGCCGAAAACGGAAATGTGCCTTCCATGGTCACGCTTTTTGAAATGTACGGATACACTCCCGAAATGGTAAAGCAGAATCAGATCTTACCAAAGATTCTTGAAAATTGGGCGACAAATGACGTGACGCGAAATTTGTCTGTTCCAATCGGGAAAAACGAACATGGCATCGTATATCTTGATCTCTATGAAAAAGCCGACGGACCACATATGCTCGTTGCCGGAACCACTGGATCGGGGAAGTCCGAAACAATCATCACATATCTAATCGGGTTGTGTATGAAGTTTTCTCCAACCTACTTGAATCTTATGCTTGTTGATATGAAGGGGGGAGGCTTTTCCAACAGACTTCAATCTCTCCCTCATTGTGTTGGCGTGGTTGACGATACCGCCGGTGAGAGTGAAGGAATTTCGGCGGTTTATATGCTGAAAAGATTCCTTGAAGTACTGAACGCTGAAATTAAGCACCGTAAAATTCTGCTTAACTCATTCGGTGTGGATAATGTCGACGCTTATATTCGTGCCGAAAGAATTATTTTTCAGATATTAACGGGTGAAGGATCGCCCGATGCCGAAAAATCATTAAACCCAAAACAATCCGAACAATTACGGGAGTTAAGACGCTCTGGAAAAATGCCACAGGCGCTGTCACACCTTGTTTTGGTCGTGGATGAATTTACGGAACTAAAGCGTTTTAGCAGCGAGAGCGATGATATTGATTTCATTTCTGAAATTACAACCATTGCAAGAGTCGGGAGAACGCTTGGTTTTCATATTATTCTTGTATCGCAAAATATTGAGGGGGCAATTACTGATGATATTCGCATCAATTCCAAATCAAGAATTTGCTTAAAGGTTGCGACAAGAGCCGCGTCTAAAGAAATGCTTGACGGAAGGACGGACGCTGCTTCTCCCACAATGCCAGGCAATGGCAGGGCATATTTGCTTGTGGGCACCGGAAGTAAATTTATGTATTTTCAGTCGGCTTACACAGGTGCCAACAAGGATGAAAACATTGAGCCCGTTGTAAAAGCGACACAAGTATTGCCTTGCGGGACATATAATACGGAATTTTATGTTTCAACAAAGAACAATTCGCGGATCAGACAAGCGTCAAGAAACGTTAACGAACATGATACACAGTTAAGCTATATCGTGCAGACAATAGGATCTGTTAGGGGAGTTAATGAAGCGGATTCTAATGGCGCGTATTATCGTGTTCCCCGTGAAATATTCAAGCGTCCGCTTAATAGTGTGACTCTTGACCCTACAGAGTGGAGGTGACTGAATTGGCAACGGACAAAATGTTATGCTTTCTCGGTACGCAGGATATTCCTGTTATTCAAGATCAACCCAAGTTTGTTGTGGATTTACTTGAATCAAACGTATTGCTCTATGGCGTCTCTATGAGCGGAAAAACCAACCTGATCAAATTGCTCATTACAATTTTGCATAAGCAATATCGTGAAGATAAAGAGCAGATTTTCATTCTTGACTTTGACGGTGCATTAGCTGAATTTGAGCCGCTTCCCCTTGTTGCAGCTTATTTCGATAACGCAAATGAGGAATACGTAAAGCGTGTATTTAAATTGATGGAAGATCAGCTTAAAGACAATATCAAGCAGCTGAGGGGAAAGAACTATCGTGCAGTTGCCGAGGATCAACCGATTCATACAACGCTGTTTATTGACAATGTTAATGCATTTCTTGATGAGCCGAGATATGGTGCGTATCAAGAAAAATTAGCAAAATTATGTCGTGACGGCTTATCGAAAGGAATAACAGTTGTTATGACGGCAAGTTCAACTAAGGGAATCACCCCCTTTATGAACAGTTTCAAACAGAAGATAGCTTTGGAGTTGCCCCAAGACAGTTATCTCGAAATATTTAACCACAAAGTTATCCCGATGGGCAATAACCCGGGGCATGGGTTTGCAAATGTAACTGTAAATACGGCGGATAGTGCCGCCACATATCCTATGCAAATGGCATATGAACTGCAGCTGAATGTTGCTGATAATATAGCTGAATTAAATTTTCAGGCGAATATATCAAAATATTTCCAAGGAAGAACAGTTAAAAAATACAAGCGATTTCCCGAAATATTGACCGAAACTCTCTATAATGAGTTCGCGGTCGAATCGGGGGAACGGTTTGAGGCGACCGCTAACTTGGTGAGCGTTGGATTGGATTATACCGAATGCAAGCCTGTTAAAGTCAATTATACAACGACAAAATGTATTGCAATATACGGTAAAAAGGAATCCGGGAAAACGAATCTTCTTAAGCTGCTTCTAAAGGGCTTTATAAATGATCCCATTTATAATTTTGTGTTCTTTGACGACGGACGCGGACAACTTGAAAAAATTTCTGATCAGGTAACTCCCTCTCGTAAAAAATATATCTCTGTTCACGAGGAAACAACGCTAATGTATAAGGATAAAGAAAAAAACTCTTCAACGTCTTTGAAAGAGGTTGTGTCAAAATTGTCGCCAATGCAGTTGTTTATTAAATACATTCATGAGCAATATATGGATTTAAATCGGGTTAGAAGATTGACCAATCCGGTTTTATCCGAAATATATGGTACGGGAATTGTCTTGCCATCTCAAGCGGAAGAATTTGAGAAGCGAAACACAGTATTTGTTCTTCAGAGCAAATTCTTATATGTAAACTCAATAGCTTCAAAGGACTTTATGGAAGTAATACTTCCGTCATTAGTCGCTCGTGCGGAGGAGATGAACTGGATATTTATCTTCACTGATGTTAAATCCATAAGCGACAGTGAGCCGAGAGAGAACTTTCACACGACTGTCGGCACGGCTTTTCTGCTTGACAACATTGCCGAATTTGTCAGTGAAAGAGGAAGAAAATCAATTTTCGGCGCAATGGACGTAAAATCCCTTCAAGAGGAATACGCGTTGTGTGAGCAAGGCGACGGATACTACTATTCGATCGAAAAAGATGACTTGAAAAAAATAAAGTTTATTAAAGAACAGGAGGAAGAATAGATGTCTGATTTCGTTAAAGCCGATATAGGCAAACTTGAAAATTTTCTAACCGGAAGCGAAGAGGTAATCAAGGAGTTTGCTGATATTCGTGCAGAATTTGAACGTATCAATAGTACACTTCTCGCTAATTGGGAGGGAATGGGAAGTGCTTCTTATAAATCCGTATCCGACCACATCTTGGAAAAGGTCGGCGGTGTGCAGGAAGTGCTGAACACTATCAACGATACCATAGTGAGAGATCTGGTCAATCAGTACAATGCGATTGATAAAGATTTGGGTGAATCGAATCGAAAAGCGGGCGAACCGGAAGAAGGCGAAAGCTAATGAACGAGCGTAGCACAGGAGTATTTGGTTCCGTAGGTAATACATCAAACGCCTCCGGAGAATCAGTAACTGTCACATTGACACCTGTTGAACCAAATTCGCAGGAAACGATATATAGTCTGATCTTTAAGGATTATGACGAGGAGAAGGACGAATGAACAGTGTGATCCGAGGAACGGAGTTTAACTATCAAATTGACACCGAATACGGTATAAACCACGACGGCTTTATTGCGGAAGGCACTGAAAGTATTGTGTTTAAGGGTGTAAAGCGCGGAGGTGATCTTAGATATTCCTGCGCTTTAAAATTCAAGCCGAAATCCCGCCTGCATGATTTTATGAATCGCGAATACAAAATACTCGAATCGATACAAACTTGCCGCTCAATTGTCCGTGTGCTTGATGTCATTGAGGATTTGGGAAATTTTTCCTTACATTACAATAAAGGCGAGATCACTAACGAAAACTTCTTTTGTGTTGTGGAAGAATATATTGACGGAGATTCTTTGCAGGATTATTGCATAAAGCAATGGTTTTGTTACAATCACAGTACAAATAAGTGGGAACGTAATTCGGTTGAACACTCGTATCGAGAAGTAGTTAAATTCCAGAATCAGATTATTCAATTCATGATTGATCTATGCGAAATTATGAAATTTGTCTCCAATGTTAATGAGAGAAACGGCAAAATAAATCCCAATATGCCCATTATTCTTCATTGCGATATCAAACCAGAGAATATAATGGTTACCAAGCATGGCAAGGAGCTTGTCCTGATTGACTTCGGCAGATCGCAAAGCATTATGTACGGGCGGACATATCAGCATTACAGCGATAGATCGGCTATGACCTTTACCGCCGATTACAGCGACGCTCAATGGCAAGACGTTGGAAAAGACAATTTTTATTCGTACGGAACCGTGGGTTATGCCGCGCCCGAGTGTTACGCTTCTCCTAGCAAGGGCGAGTTTCCTTTTATATCTCAGTGCCCTTTCCTCAATTATGGGTGCGTTTCTGTTGAAAGCGATATATTTGGATTTGGCACTACTTTTTCGGAATGTATGTCCATTTATGAAATATGCAAAGATGTTTTAGAAAAAGATCCAAATTCAAGCGATCCTCGCCTTTTTAATCAAGAAATAAAAACACAATCGGAAAAAAGCGTTCGCAACGGTACTACAGAAAGGTATTGCGACAGGGATTTTCGTAATATTAATATAGCGTTCCACGAATTGCTTGAAGATATAATACGCAAATGCACCAAAACAAGATGTGCAGACTTTCAGAACCCTGACAAATCGTCGGACGAGTATTATCACAACTTCTATCAGCTGCAAAATGAAATTGAACGAGCGCGCGACGCGATTCCCTCGCTTGATCGAAAGTCCGATCCGCTTGTCAGACAAATGCTTGGTATATCCGGTTTTTGTGCCGCTTTTGCAGGATGTTTTTTAGCACTATGGTTGTTGCTTCTCTTCTTTGCCGATCCGTTGGCAAGGGACAGGTGGGAGGCTCTAAAAATAAATTATACCGATAATCAGAAACGCACGACGTTTGTATCCGTTGCCGAAGATATGATGGAAGTACCGTGGAACAGCTCTAAAAAAAAGAATTTTGAAGATATCCTTAAATTTACTTACAGCGGCAAACCGAACGACTCGACGATAGACGGCGATGAAGCGGATATCCTTGTATCGTTATTAAAAAAGCATATACACGAACAGTCCGACTGGGTTTATTATATTGACGCAATAATTCAAAACGGTAAAAATGACAATATGAATGAGATAGCAAAGATAATTTACAGACTGAATCTGTCAGAAAAATATGAAAGCGATGGATATACGTTGGCAAAGGCGCTAACTCAAGTCGGCAACGCCGACGACAGCGACGAGGAAACACTTAGAGAAGCATATGATGTTCTGATGAAGTATTCGGATGATAGCTCATATAGAAAAATAGTCGCGAAATTGGCAATAAAATTAATGTCCGGAAGAAAAATCGATACTGTTGCAGCCTCTCTTGGTTTAGACAGAGAGACTGTTCAGAATGTATTAGCACCGTTAACAAAGATTGGAGGAGACTGATGTCAATTATCTCTAGTGCTGAAGAAAGAAAGCTGCGCGAGTTAAAGGCAGAGAGAAAGCAGATATTTATAAAATTTGCGCAAGACCTAAAATCGTCATTTATAATTTGGATCAAATTAGGCGGTATTATATCTGGCGTTCTGATCCTAGCATATCTTTTCGCCAAATTCGTTATGAAGTGGGATTTGTTCTATGAAACAGATCTGAAATATTCAAAGATATTCTTTGCTGTATTTATTTTCTTTCTGCTGTCAGTTATTGTTTGTTGGCTTGTCGCCTTCTTGCTTTACAATACAAAGCATAAAAGAAACACCAGGTATAAAGATACTGGTATAGGACGCGGAGGTAATAACCATGATTAAAAAATTGAGTGCGCTTAATTTCGTGTCTGCTGTTTCATTTGTTATATCTTCAGTTAGCCTATTGTTTATTCCTTTATTACAATTAGATAAGGGGATATCTAAAGTGGGGATTTTAATAGCTCTGTTCTTTTGGATAGGGCTGTTGTGCGGATTATTTTTGCAGATTTACTTAGCTTTGAAATGTAAGCAACTGAATTTACATTCAAAAACCAAAACCCAACGTATATCTCTAGTAATCTTCGTTGTATCGTTTGTTGTTTTGCTTATACTGATATTGCTTAAAAGCAAAAACAGTATTATGGTCGTTGGGTGTTTGTTTTGTGCGTTATTATCTTTGGAGTCTTGTGCAATAATTAAAAGGAAAGGGTGCTTAAAATGAGAGGAAAGAAGATACTTGCGTTTATATGTGGCTTAATTATGGTATGCCATCAGATTACGGTTTCACTTGTTCCCGCATATGCCGAAGAAGCCGAAACGAGAACCGTAACTCTTAATGATGATTTTGTGTCGTCTTTGCTGGTTGAGGATAAGATGTATGATGAAACTACAAAAGCCGATGGGAGGACTGATACGACTGTCCAAATTTCTGATTTTGAACTGACCGTCAAGAGCAAAGATGCTTCTACCGCCACCGGGAATTCTAACTACATTTTAAGTGCTGAAGAAAACGATATCCCAATTCCCAGTGTTCCCTCGACTGCTGAAATTTTCGATATATCTATCGAGAAACAAGATGCTACAACATTACAGCAGTATGATTTTGGAATCGTTGCCAACGGAAGTGTAAAAATAACCATGAATGCTGAAGTAAAGGATAATAGTCCTGTAACATTTACGCTTTCTGATGGGCAGACATTCACAGATGATGCCCCCGCGTATAATCTGATCGAAAACAATTATATTGCCCAAGCCAAATTTGTAATTGGCTTGAATGAAAATATGACAAGCAATGACACAGAATTAAGTTGTACTATTGATTGTGGCAATCAAACCGATAAGGTTGGTTTACAGATGAGAGTTGACGATAGCCACAGTACAACATCACGGGTTATCATTGACAAAAAAAAGCCGGTAGTTTCTGATATAGCACTGAAAAACCATGGCAAAGAGGATGAAAGATACTTTGATGTAAAAGGCGCTTTTACCGATTATGAGTCCGGTATTAAGAAAATACGTTATAGATGGGATAACGATGTAAAAGCGACAGATTGGATTGAATACGACGGATTTTCTCATTATCCTGGCGTTCAGGTCGAATTTAGCAGCGCTGTCAATTGGGATAATTCTGTTGATTCTCGTTCAAAAAGACCGGATGGCAGTCACAAATTGGAGCTTGAGATTACCGACAATGCTGGTAACGTTTATACAGACGATGGTAGTCTGGTTACTGATGGTGCTGATACGCAATCTCCTTGTGTTACTTACATTCGCCTAGATAAAACAACTGAAACTTCTTGGGACAAAATAGTGAATGTTTTATCATTTGGAACTTATGTAAATCAAAAGTTGGTTTTATCTCTCAAAGTCGAAGACAGATCTGAGTCTGAGCAGCCCAGCGGTGTAAAATCGGTTATGTTGATGGATGTAATAGATAGTAATGAAACCATAATTGCTGAACTAAATGCCTCAAGCGGTCTATATGCCTATACAATAGAGGCGGATCGAAACATTAGCTCTTGGTATGTTAAGTTAACAGATCAAAATGGAAACTATGCCTATTATTCGATTCGCACATTACTGCAAAGCGATACTCTTGAAGACAACAAGATCGGGGCAACTGCTGTAACTGATATGGATTGGAGCAAGCTGGAGTCCGATACGTGGGTATTCGATTTTTCAAAGCCTGTTATCGAATTTGACCTTGGAAACGTTATAACTGAGGATAAAACTCCTTATTATAATAATAAAGGTGGCAAACTGATTATCAGCATATCTGATGAAGGTGGGCTTAAATCTGTTGCCATAAAAGAAACATACAAGGCGCTTGAAGCCAATGAGACGACTGAAAAAATCGTCAAAAACGACTCTTATACAGAAGGAACTAAAAGCTGCACACATGAGGTTAATACCGCCGAGTTAAAAACCGGCTGGTATACATATTGCGTTACTGCTTCTGACTTTGCTGGAAATCCCGAATCAGTCAAACAAGTTCAATTTTATGTTGACCACATCAGCCCAGAAGGCTCCATTTCGGTTATATCTCCGTTATCTTCGAACATAGTCGAAGATAATAATACATCGGAATATTGGATAAGAGAAAAGGCTGAAGATGGTAATTATTTATCGATTACTTTTAGACTTGATGCAACTTCCAAAGGTGCAAAGCTGCATAATATTTCAATTGATGTAATTGGTCGTAACAGTCATACCAAACATTTTGATTTCTCGGACAACCAGATTAAGTCCGAGGACGGAACGTATTTTGTTACAGCTACGATTTCAACTGACCCGAATTCAACGGATTTCCTTGAATGCAACGATAATAACATATATGAGGTAAGAGCGTCAATTGAAACAGCATCTCATAATATTTCGCAGGAAATTTACTATGAGCTTCATGTTGATACCGATAACCCTATTGTTGAAAAATTTAACGTTGAAAGAAAAAATACCGCTGCTGAAACCATACTGAATGTCTTAACGTTTGGCGTGTTTGCCAACGATTCGATTAGATTAACAGTAAACGCTAAAGACGGAGATCATGATATTGGATTAGACCATGTGGAAATAAGCTATAAAGACTCAAATGGATCTGATATAACCAGTAATATGATTGAGCAGGGTAATGGTGTTTATTACTATGATTTGAATATTGACACCAAAATCTTTCAAAGCGATATCACTGTGACCGCTTTTGACAAATTTAACAAAAGCAGCAAAAATATACCGAATATACAGAACACGTTGGGCGACAAATCCACATTGGGCAATACTTTTGTGATGCTTGAAACCAACGCTCCGTCACTTGTCGTCAAGCTTTCCTCAACGGACAGCTCGGCTCGCGATGACGGTCAAATATGGTATCGCAAACACGATGGTGGAAAAAACGATTCCGAAAAGTATATTGAACTGATTGTACAAGACAAGGATTCCGGCATTCGTCAAGTCAATATGACAATCAATGGACAATCGATCGAGCAATTCAGCAACGATCTAGAGCGCAATAAAAATGCGCTTCCTAATATTGGTTCAACTGAAGCGGTAGCCCGAGACGACCGAACCAAGCTTTGCGATGAGCTCCATTTCTTTTTCTCTATCGATAGCATTGCTCTTAAGATTCCTGCTAAGGATGATGGAAGCTATGAAATTGAGGTTGAAGTAATCGACAATGCCGGAAATGTTACCAAAACTCCCGTTGATGAAAATAACAATCCGTATGCCGGCTCTAAGGTCGTGTACTACAGGGACGTGGTTTCTCCCAATGTTGTTCAGTTCATCTTTGACCCTGCTTCGTTTGACGATATTTCTCAAGTCAACCAAGAGGAATTTATTCAAGAACTTGAATACGGATATTTTTTTAAGTCAGAATTTGATGTGATGATTATTTCCGAGGATCCTGGTCCGTCCTCTAAATTGGATTACGCTGTATTCCGTTTGATACCGTATGAAAACGGGAAGAAAAAGGAAGAAATTGTAACTGAGTCTATACCTATCGTGGACGGTGTGGCAAAATACACCATTCCAGCGGGATTCAAGGGACAGATCTATGGAAAAATCTTTGACAAGGTCAACAATGTTTCAGAAGAATGTACCCCACGAGGATTTGTCGTTGACAAAACCACGCCTGTCATTATTATCGAACCATTGCCTGAGAATGCAGCGGGAAAGGACGCAAACGGGAACAATATCTATACGGAAATCATCAGATTTAGAGTTACTGTTTCCGACACGCAATCCGGAATCAGGTCAATCAGCTATTCAAAAAGTTCCGAGCTTGATAGCTACGAAGATATAATTACCGACATCGACAATGAAGCAGGCACAAACGAGGATAAAAATCTTGCAAATGGTTGGCAGATTATCCACACGGATGCAAATCTTGTAACTGAAGCTAGTAAGGTATTCACATTCGATAAAGATGACAACGATATTAGTATGACATTCAATGCCACAGATAGGGCGGGCAATGTGTGCGAATCTATAGAAAGCAGTAAGTTTACCATTGACACCACCATTCCTAAGATTACCGTCAGCAATACTTCTGCTTTGCTCAATGATCTATATTATAATGGCTCAACTGAATTTACAATCAATGTTGTCGAAAGAAACTTCTCGCCTGAAATGATAACCTGTAAGATTGAGAATTTCTTTACTGCCGCTTCTCCAATTGTTTCTTTTTATTCAGATGAAAATGACAAGAGCGTACACACAGCAAAAATCCTTTTTCCTGAAGGAGATTATTCATTATCGCTTTCCGGTATCGACCTCTGCGGTCATCGAGCTGTAATTACCTATAATGGTGAATCAGCGAGCGAACATTTCTTTACATCATTTAACGTTGACGCGACAAAGCCGACAATTAAAACTAATTTCAATGATTTTGGCAAGGACGGTGATGAGGGCATATACTTCAACAAAGGTCAAACAGCCGAAATCATTGTAACCGAGCATAATTTTTATGATGACGATATGGGAATCAGTGTTATGTTCAAAGCTCCTGGTTCTGCCCACGTTATCAACGAAGATGGTTGGACAGATATTGCCTATAAAGCCAACTGGAAAGACGAAGGCGATAAACATACATTGGAAATTTTCTTTACGGAGGATGGTATTTATCGAATTTCAATGGTTCCTAAAGACCGCGCAGGAAACCAAGGTGAGTTTTTAACGGACTCGCCTGATCATACTGCAATTTTTGAAATTGATACGACCGCGCCAGTATATTCTGCTCGTAATGGCGAAAGCGCAACTGAAAAGGGTTTTGTCAAAACTCCGTTCTGTGATGTTTATGATGAGAAGAGAGGGAATGAGAAACCTCCTACGGTTGAGTTCGATGATGTAAACTTCGACAGGATTGAAGTGGATACCATAATCTATACACCGACATATGAGAATGGTAAGGAATTAGGCGAAATTATCATAAGCCCTATTTCTGTAGAACTATCTAAGCCGGTAAATGATAAGAAATTCACGCTATCCAACTTCAGCCGGGACGGGGTTTACGCTCTTACGTTTGTTGCCGTAGACAAAGCGGGAAATAAGAGTGAGCCTATTAACAATACTTATTTCCGTATGGTCGATACGGATGTCCTCGCATATATTTATAATAGCCGAATCGGAGACAAGAACAGTAATGATGAGAACAAACGACCTTCTGGATACTATTCTTTAATGAGCGTTGATGGAAAGGCTATCAGTAAAAAAGCGACTGATTTTGATGATTTGGATGTTCTTGTTATCAAACCCGTTGCCGACAAGCAGGCAGGCACGCTTGTTCTTCGCGAGGATGAAAAACAGTATTCGCCATACAATTATAGCGCGTTTACGATTGAAAATGAAGAAATATCCGAAACTGCTATGTTGATGAAGATGCATCTTCCCAGTGAATACTTCTCTGAAACGTTTCGTGATGATGGATTAAACGCAAGAATGTATCTGTCCGTGAGTATTCGTGATGATGTTTATCTTGACTTGGCTTCAATCCACATTGATAATGAAGCACCTACTGCTGCACTTCCACATGATTTTGAGAACTGGCATAACTATTTCTTTAAAAGTGAGCAAACTATTACACTTACTGATATTAGCGAAGTTCTGAACGATGAATTATCCAAGGTGTACGAATGTCAAGGGAACGGTCAAAGGGTTGAAATTCCACATACATACGATCCAAAAACCAACACTTTATCGTTTACTCTCAATAAAGGGGTGCACCATATTGACATTACCCTTGCTGATGAAGCGGGTAATGAATGGAATATTGATAGAGTCAAGTATGTCAGGGTTGGCAATTTCAGACTATATCTTGGCGGCATCATAGTATTGGTTGGAGCGTCATTAACATTTTTACTTATAAGGAAAAAGAAGAAACGGGCAACGCAAAAATAGCAAGATAGCCACGTTTTTACTTGGGCTTTCTGATGATTGCAACAAGAAAATTGGCGAAAAAGTCTAAACAGTATGTGTAGTCAAAAGGCTGTTTGGCAGCACGACACAAGTAATTCAATCGGCTCTTTTATATGCTTGATAGATGGAAATAACAGCTTATGGTCAGGTCTTAACGTTGCAAGATATGACCGACTATGTTTCGGGCAAACTGGTCACATATTATCGTATCTGAATAAGTAAAAAAATGGGCGAGCATATCCGACAATGTAATTAATTCTGACCGTGCTATGGTAATCTGTGCTTTGCAATGTTACTTGATATGAGAAGTTGTTTTCAAAGACAGCTTTTTACATAAAAAATAAAGAAAAGAGGAATTTATTATGGCGGCATCATTAACTTTTGAACTCGAGCAGTTCCCTAAAGGGTACTTCCTTGCGTGGAGCGTTTCAACGCAGTGTGCCAACACTGTAACCGTTACGCTTAAAGTAGGAAACACGGTATACTTCAGCGGGAGCAAAACCAATCACAGCACGGGTTTGCAGCTGATCAGCCAAAGCAACCGAACGCACGACTGTAACGGTACTCCCATACTTACTATTACCGTAAATGAATCGAGCCAATTAAAGCAGAGCGTCACTTCCGGCGCGATAAACGATCAGCGCGCACGGAAAGTCGGATACGTTTACGACTTCTGTATTGAGGATTCCACGGACGACGATTACAACGATGTGTATGTAAACATTGTCGGTTGGGCGAAAAAGGGGTGATATAATGGACATCAGCTTCCACTATTTTGCGGTCAAATCCGTTGCCAGAGCAGCGGGCTATGATGAGCTAAGGGCGCAGCAAATCGCAGTTTTTTCGCAGTTCATTGACGATTATAACTGGTATTCATATTTCCGCGCGGCGAATATTCCCTATTATATAAAGGACAAAAAGCTGGACATAGTGTTCAACGAAACGGCTAAGCTGATAAACCCCGTTACAACGGGATTTATCGACTGGGTGGATATGGCGACGTTGGTTCTTCCCAGACCCCAGAAATATACCGTTTCGGCGTTCCATTTTATTCCGCAGGACAGCGAAAGCGCGGCGGCAGGTGATAAGAGAGCGGTTCCGGCAACACTGAACGACGGCTCGTACATATCTACAATGCTTCAAGAATTGCAAACAGAAATAGCATCGCATAAGATTACAGACAATGACGCGCTGATGAGAATGGGAATGTTGTTCCATACATTTGCCGACACTTACGCACATCAGTTGTTTACGGGTTATAACAATAAGGTTAATTCGGTTAAACTTATCAGCGCAACCGACAATATCACCGGAGATGACGTTACCGAAAAGTATCACTTCTGGATTGAAAAATGGATTGCGAGGGTTAAGAGTATCATTAAGACGAATTTGCCTACAATCGGTCATATGGCGATAGCGCATATTCCCGATCTGTCGCACTTGAGCTTTGAAATGGAGTACACGGTTAAAAAAGACGATAAAAGATACGAAACAAGACGCCACAGCAGAAGCAATACTTCGGTTTTCGTTACTGCGTGCAAGCAGTTGTATGACTATATGCGCGGAATTTTAGGCGACCATGATCCCGCAAATATGGAGTGGGACGAGCTGTCGGAAAAGCTCGCGAGAGGATTCCTTATCGACGCTACCGAGGAACTGGATAAAGGCGAATCGGCTGCTTTTCCAAAGCTGAAGGCGCATTGGTCAGGTATTTTTCCAAATTACAGCTATTTTTATGACAGTGAGCAGATAAAGCGTGATTTTGTCACGACGGAAACAAACGACATATGCACGATTGCGGTTAATGGAACGGAAATGTCGCTTACCGCCAAAAATTACAGCGATGATTTTTACAAATTTAATTACTTTGCAGATTTGCATCTGATTAGATTATACGGCGAACACCCCAGAAACTGGCTGTCGGTTAACGAAACTGGGAACAACGACCTTGTGGCATTGACTAATAAAGCCGACTAATCATCGAATCAAATGCAGCAACGTTATTGTTGCAGCATATTTAATATAAAAATAGGAGCTGATTATCATAGTAGGCGAAGCCGATGCAGCCTGTGGAATCAAGTGGCTGTTTGGTAGAGATAAATTTGATTTTGTCAATATCACTTTACACAATTTTCTCAAAAAAGTTTGACTTTTTTGAATCTGTGGCAATATTCACGGAGCGAAGCGGAGTGAATATTGCCACAGATTCGGCCGAATGACCGTAACGGTAATTAGATCACGCGACAGCGTTCAAAGCGGCATAATAGCTGCGACGCTTTTCTACCGGCGGCATGCCGCTGATTGCCGAACAAATCCGCCTATTGTTTCAATAGCTCATAAAATAGCGCCATACAAGAGTTTTCATCTCATCTATCGTATAGTTTTTCGGATCGCGACCGCGCAAATAAAACAGCTCGTCTTTCATACGCGCCCACATACTCTTGCAACGAGCGTTGTCATGGCATCTCCCTCCAGCGCTGTTCATGCTTTGTATAATTCCAAAACCCGCAATCGCGAAGCGGTATTTTTCGCTTGTATACTGGCTTCCACGGTCGGAATGAAGAACCGCGCCGCGCATATCCGGATAACCGCCGCACGCGTTCTCGATTGTCTTAACGCACAACTCCGCGCGCATATTATCGTCCATCGAAAGTCCCAAAACCGAAACATCAAAGCAGTCGAAAATCGCCGAAACATAGAGTTTGCCGTTTTTTGCGGGAATTTCGGTGATGTCTGTAGGTTGACGCGTCGTCAACACGCGCACTTTTCGCAGGGTCTTTCCGCTACAAAATTACGCTTCAAAAGGTCGTCCGATTTTCGTGCTTCGCGATCCGCTTTCGTTATCCCATTAGGCTTTCTGCGCTTTGGATGATCCGCGCCGATACGCTCCATTACACGGTAAACGGTGCGCTCGCTCGGAATTTTTTCGTCCGGATATTTCAGCTTCAATGCCGCATACATTCGTCCTCGTCCGTATGTATCGTTGCACTCGTCCTCGGCAATTACGCTTTTTATTAGCTCTGCTAAGTGTTCGTATTTCCACGTCCTGTTCCTGTTTTCCAAATAATCATAGAACCCCTGCCTTGACACATTTAACGCTGCGCAATAAAAGCTGATCTTTCCTTTGATCGTGCCGTCTTCGGTCTTTTGGGCTATAAACTTCAATCGTTCGATTTTCCCGACCTCCGACGGCTCGCCGGAAATGCAAGCATTACCTCAAAAAAAGCGGATGCTTCCTCCAAAAACTCATTCAGCTCATTGAGCCGCTTGATCTCTTTGTCACGCTCCTTTAATTGCCGCCGCAATTCCTCATTTTCTGCTACGAGCGTCAGCGCGGTTTTCGGCGTTTGCTCTCCCAACCCAAGATCGAGTTTTCCGTTCTTTGCTTTGTGTACCCATCCACCAAGTGTGTTCACCGGTACTCCGAGTTCCTCCGCCGCTTTCTTCGTGCCGGTTTCCTTTGCCACCTTTACTGCCTGTACTTTGAACTCCTTGTCGTAGCTTCTTGCCTGTCCCATTTTTCACACCTTGCCTTTCTTTTTCCATTATACTTCTTTGAGCAAAGGGTGTCAAGTTTTATTATACAACATCAAAATTCCCTAGTGATTTTCATTGATATGTTAGGAACACAATCTAAAACGGATATAAACAGTATCTATTCGGACTATTTCACTTTTCATTCAACGATACTAAGTAAGGATGGTAAATATATTACTGATGGAAGGGAGGAAGATATAAAAATACGTATGCATGCTCATACTTTTTCTGACTGTGCGTATATGTTATACATGTATGACGATGAATCTTTAAACAGTGAAAATGACAAAGGAATTTTGATAGAGAACGCGTTATGTCATTTTGAGCAAATAATGCTCAAGTTATTGCAAAATGCCATTGTATTTAGAGGTGGAGTATCTTATGGAGAAGTTTTTTATGAAAAACAAAATAATATACTTTTTGGTTCAGCTATTAATCAAGCATTCCAGTTAGAAGATAAGCAATCAAAAAATCCACGGATTTTGGTTTCTGATGATGTGGCAAATTTATACAATAAATATTTTCAATAATGTGTTGAGGAATTTGACAATCCTAGTGATGAATGTGAAAATAGTCTTCAGAGGATTTTACAACTTGAAGGTATAGGAAACCCGAAAGAAAGCCAAGGTAGAATAGTGGCTAAAGATAGTTTTGATGATATGTATATTGTTAATTACTTAAATTCACTCAAAACGGAATCCAACATTGGATTACCTGAAATCAGTACATTTTTCTTGGATTATCAGGAAGCACTTCTTTCGTTTGCACAAAATAAATCATATGAAGCTGAGCTGAAAAACAACCTTAGAGTCAAAGAAAAATATGATTGGCTAATTAAGTATATTAAGTCATAAAGTGAACACCTACCGTAATCTGAACCCCATGGTACGGATAATGTCAGGTCATTTTCTTTGCGTTCCATTCACTCTTTCAAATAGCAATAAAACTACAATTTTATATCGCCTACAAACCCTATAGTGTACTGTCCCACTCAAAATTAACATATCCGCTTGCCCTTTTCCCATACGCTTCGTTGAAAATTCTTGAGGTACATAAAGTACATCTGCGAATTTTCGCCTCGCGTATGGAAAAAAATTGCTGCGCGTCTATTGCTAATTTTGAATGGGACAGCACACTAGAATGCCCTACAATCAATTTTAATAGGCTAATTGAGAGGGCTACCTAATTAACACTCAAAGTGCCTTAAAATACAATATAGGCGCAAATAGCGGTGTTGTCGAATCGGCAACACCGCCGTTCTGAAATGGCGAGATCGGTTTGACCGACCCCACCTATTACTCAAAAATGAGCAAAAGCCTAATCGTCAATTTTGGCGAAAAGGCTTTTTCTTTTACAGGCATATAGAGAATGAAATAGTCTGTACTAATATTCACAGAACTCGATTTAGTGTGATAAAATAGCACCCCTTTTGCTTACGCAGGCACTTTTGTGAAGCCGCTCTACAAAAGGCTTTGAGAGGGGAGCTCTCGCTTAATACTATTAACGCACTTTGCCCTTTAGGGGCAAGTGCTTTGATGAAAGTAAATTCCCAATCTGCCTGCAAAGAGGGAAACAACTGCTCCGAGCAGAGCGGATTTTTACTTTTATAGGCAATAGGCAAGAAACGAATTTTACGACTTGTAGTAAAACTACAACTCAAACTCAATAACGAAATGTTATTTAGTAAGACAAATTGCAATGAGATAGTGATTTGCCACCCCATCAACAAGAAACTAGCGGGACATTTTGTCCCTCTCAAAGTGTTAAAGGGGCACATGGCAAATCGTTATCCACCGTAGATTTAGCAGATTGACCTTGCTAAACTCGTTTGTAAAACGACTCTACAAGCCACTTCGCGAGGGAAAACGTTAAAAGAAAAATATATAAATTAGGAGGGTAGATTTGACCCCCCCGGGGCGAAACATCGCTCAGGGGTAGACAATTTGCCCATCTCTGCCGATGATCCGTCAGTCCAAATTTGGAGAGTCGAATTTATTGCCATTCAAGGGTAATAAATCGTTACCCTATACTTTTTTGCCTTCAAATAGATTTCGTCCGAAAAAAGGACTAAGGCAACAACTTATTCTTATCGGCAATCACAAAATTCGCATGCTGAAATGTTGTGAAGTACTGCTGATTAGAAATAACTGTAAATATTTTCCAAAATGTAAACCTACCCCCGCCGCCCTCTTGCACAGTCGGACGGCTCCCACGCTCCGAATCGCTCCATATTAAACGATAGCATGCTAGACGAATAACTATACCACCAACCCATTAAAACGCAACACAGAGCCGCACATGCTGTAATTTTGGCGGCTTCTGCGGATGGTGTAGCCGCTCGAACGCCAAAAACCAACTACACAGAAAACAATGTACAAAATTCACAAAATATTACTCTGATTTTTGTGTAATTTATCACTTGAAATTACACAGATAATAGTGTATAATATAATTAAGGTAAGGGAAAGCAAAACAAAATCCCCTTACGGAAAGGAGATTCTGAAATGGTCGTTATTTTGGCGGCGGTGGTGTTTAGCGTTTGTGTAGCAACTAACTTCCACAACATCATCACAGCGAACAACGACAAACGCGACTAAATAAAACCATATAAAATAAAGTCGCGGAATATGTTAGGGGGTTGATAAAGGCGACGCGGGAACGTCGCCAACTCCCCTAAACATATTGTAACACATTAACTTGAATTTGTCAAGGAGGTTTTACAATGGCAACTGCTAAAATTGGCGCGTTATTAACTGCATGGGAAATTATCACCAAGTCGGAAGCCGATGAAAAAGTAAAGAGCGAGATCAACGAGGCATTTCAGCGGACTTTGTTTGACGTTTTACCCTTTAAGTTTATCGCAGTGATCCATAAAGAGGACGGCTCAGCCCTCCTCGGAATATTTCAAACGAAAGATGACCGTGACGAATGGATCAAGCCCGCCAGGGAATTGAAACTTGAAATTGAAGTCGGCAACGGATATAATTTGGGCTATCGGCTATCAAAAAAGTTCGATGTTGATCTTAACGCGGTTAGCAATTACACAATATCAAGCGATTACACCACAGCAATATTTACAATAGCCGCATAACACAAAAGGGCGAGAGTTGAAAAAGCTCCCGCCCTTAATCGTTACTGATACAACAGAGCCGAACCACTGAATTAATCATAAATACCCGCTGTTTGTCAAGCGGGTATTTTTATTATTTCATTACGTCCATACAGCCTCGGGAGTGCTCTTAAAATCAATTTCACGATTTAGGCATATAGCTTACATTGACAACGTCGCAAAACGCAAATAAACCCCGTTCCCGATTGAAATAGAGCCATTCACGATATAACTACATTATAATGGCGTACTGCGTTATACTTGATATGAATTTTATACAAGGACAAAATGCCATTATAATAGGTATATAGCGGATTATTTGCCGACTATATCCCCGGTTGCTATTCCCCGGAACCGTCCGCGCCGTCTCTGGTATCATCATTCGGCATTATTTCGGGGGCTTCGGACTCGGGCGGCAGTTCTCCGCATTTACTCCTGAAGCCGATTTTTGTTCCTGAAGCCACTCGGCTCTATGTGTTTCGATTTTACGGTCTGAAGGCAGAGAGAACCCAAACACCGCGCCACCGTTCTCGGTTGTCATTCTTCTTTGGGTTTGTCGGTATCATCAGGAATATATTCCATAATGTCCCCCGGCTGACATTGAAGCATTTCACATATTTTAGAAATATTTGACCACGAAATCGGCTTCTTTTCCCGCAATGCTTGTATAACACCTTCTGAGAGTAATTTTTCTTTACGGAGTTTATTTGTATTTATTCCTTTGCTTTTAAGAGCTTCCAGAATATCAATTTTATATTGTAGTGACATACAATCACCTCCCTTTTATTCATTATACCACACAACTACACAGAAAACAATGTACAAAATGCACAAAATATTACTCTGATTTTTGTGTAATTTACCACTTGAAATTACACAGATAATAGTGTATAATATAATTACAGAGAGGGAAACAACCAAACTCCCCAATCTGAATAAACACATTATAGGAGGTTCAATATGAACAAAGACGAACTCATTAGCAAAGTGCGCGAACTCAAAGAACTCCGGCAAATGGCGGACGAACTCGCCGCTGAAATCGAATCCTTAAGCGATGAGATTAAGTCGGTAATGGTTGCCGAGAACAAAACAGAGATGATCGTTGATTGTTTCAAAGTGCGCTATACTAGCGTAACCACAACCGCATTGACACCGCCGCAATCAAGCGCGAATGCCCCGAAGTTGCGGAGCGGTACACCAAAGTAAGCGAATCTAAACGCTTCATGATCACCTAAGCGAAAAGCCCTTGCAAGTGCGAATTGCAAAGGCTCTCCCCAAAGTGGTACAGTGTAACCAACTCACAGTTACATTGTACCACAAATCGGGGAAAATGTCAAGTCCATAAAGGAGGATTTTTAATGAATAATGAAGAACTTCACGAATACACCCCAACCGCAGGCGACATTATAGCCGAGGTCTGCCACACTTTAGGAGCGTTGACCGATCTGCTGTACAGCTTGTCAACCCGTGCAATGCACGAGGAATACACGACCGGCAATACTTTTGATTTTCTCGCCGAAACGGCGAATAACTGCAAGGAAAAACTTCTGCCTTATGCGGAAGATTGATGAAAGGACAATACACTATGGAACTTGAAGAAATGATTACTGTAACCCCTATAATGGCGATGATTCGCGGAATTAAGGATACTTTGACCGCAATTGATGAAGACCAGACTCTCTCCGAAGTTGAAGATGAAGAATTGTATGTGGAGACTACGGAGCTTTTTATCAAGCTTGTTAAGACAATGCTTTCCTATAGGGAACTGTTGCTTGTATGCGATATTGACACCGCGAGCGTTCACTTCCTTGACACGTCCGAAGAGCTTGAGCGGTGGAAAGAGGACACCGAGAAATTGTTTGCGGAGTATCCTCTTCCCGTTACCGATGACCCCGAAATGAATGCGTTTAAGGCACGAAATAGATTTGCTTGCAAGATCAGCCTTGAACAGCTCATTGAACTTTCGGGAACCGATTTTTATGACCCCAGTAATTTTGGTGTTAGCGAGTGCGGAGCGGAATTTGCCTTTGTTGACCTCACACCAATAGCCGAGGCACGATCCGCAGGCAAACTCTAAACCTACACCAATACATATCACGAAGATAACGCTTGACCGCATAGGTTGAGCGTTATTTTTCTGACCCGAATTAAACTCCGTTCGGCTCTTTCACCTTACAAGGGGTACGGCAAACCGCCGCCCCCTTGAATAACGCTCAAATCCCAAGCCATTTCGCTTCAAAATACGGGAGCAAAACGCCCCGAGTTTCCAAAGCGAGAAGTTAGAACGATTCTACTTTAGCAGGCTGAAGTGATGGCGGTTGAACTGACTCCATCAAGTATCACTTTTAACCTATAAGAAAAAAGTACCAAAACTTCAAAAGCCCCATTGACAAATCATTTCAACGATGTTATAATTGAAGTACACAAAGTAACGTTACTGACCTTCACCAGAGAACATCCGAAAGGATGCGAACCGCTAAAGAATTAGGCAAACGAGTTGGACAGCCTAAAGGCGCAAAACTTACAACAAAAAATCCATAGCCGCAAAAGTCGTCATAAAACAGCATTGCAAGTCGTTTGGCGGTTCTCTATCAGATATGGAATGCGCAAAATTGGCGGGAATCAGCAGAAACACGTATTATCGATATAAGGCACAGATTAGAGAAGAATTGGAAGTTCAAACTTGAACCGCCATCTATGCAAGTATCACACTATGTTTTTCCAAAATTTGTCACCATATAACGGTATAGTAACAGCCACATGCATATTTATAATATACACTCATAGCAAAACCGCCCGATTGTATGACACAACGATCCCCCTATTGAGTTGGTAGGGGGATTTTAAGCCTATTATAATTAAGGAAGCCGCCGTGTGCTGCAATCGCCCTTTACGGACAAATTGCACAAAACAAACAAAATAAATTGTGCAATCCTACAAAAATAAAAATAAACGCAAATAGCCTTGACATTAGCCAAAGCACATGATATAATGAAAAATGGAGTAGGCAAACTATGCCCTTTTGCAAACAGAACAAGTTAAACACAAATGAAACAAGTTGTTTTCCGAGCTGTTATTAGTCGGTTTAGGTCAACAGTCTGTTTAATTCACGCGCCATTTTGCGCCTTAACTTCTTTCAGTGATGTGGTTATTCCGCTTTGCGAATCTTCTGTATTGAGGATAACCTTTCCCACAATCATATTATACCACAAATCGCTCGAAAAGTCAAGTGGTTGTTACAAAAAAATGCACTTTTGTGCACATTTTCACATTCGGCTCGTTTTCGGTTCGCCTGTTTGTATAAATTACACAAATGCAAACTCTCGTAAAAGGGTATCAATGATGTTGAATCTATAATTTGACCGAAATCGAGGTGGTTGCCTATGTTGGACAACAGATTTTAAAACCCTTGAGGGCTTGGCATTACGAAAGCCGCCCCAAAGGACGAACCGATTAAGTCATAGTGACTTCAGAAACACATTAAAAATGGTAGAAATCATTCCAACGGTGAGGGTTTCCAGCCCTTTACCTTGCCAAATCAATTACATCATATGGAGGAAATAAAAATGAGAGAGAAAACAAACATCAGAGTTCGAGTTCCGCAAGTTCGCTCGGTGGAAGACGCAATTCGGCTCTATTATGAGAAAAACGAGCTTTCAAACAGCGATATAAAAATGCTGTTTGATGTTCATTCGAGTGCAACAATCGCAAAGTTGAAAAATCTTGCCCGTGAGCGAATGGCAGCGGAAAACGTCCCCGTATGGGATGCTCGAAATATCAATACCAAAACAGCTTACTTAGTTTGGGGCTTGCAGATTGAAGATCTGGAGCATAGGCTGAAAAAGTTGAAAGAATTGCAGTCAATGACCGCGTAATAAGCAGTAGCATAAGACATTTGGATAAAAAAACATTAAAAATTCTCTCCAAATTGTTATGATTTAATTTTTGGAGGTAAGAGTTATGTCTTTTGAAATTATGAAGATAGGAAAGGCAAGGTCTGAAACTGTGGTAATAAGCAGTTTAGATATTGCCGAAGCGTTTGAGAAAAATCATAGAGATGTTCTGAAGGCTATTCGTGAGTTAAAATGTCCTGAAGAATTTCGACTGCGAAATTTTGCGCAGTCGACTTACGTCAATGAGCAAAACCACAAACAGCCAATGTGCTTTGTAGCACGTGATGGCTTCGCCCTCTTGGCAATGGGATTCACAGGTGAGAAAGCGATGAAGTTCAAACTTGAATACATAAATCGATTTAATGAAATGGAAAAGCTTCTCCAAGCAAAATTGATAGATTGCAAAAAAGGGATGGCTGTTCGCAATTCACTGACAAAAGCACTGATGATGTCGAAAGAAAACGAACGAATGCACGGGAATGCCTATCCTACCTATACCAATCTTATATACAAGGCTCTGTTCGACAAGTCGGCAAAGGAATTGCGTGCAGACTTTGGCATTTCCTCTACCGATAATCTACGTGACCACTTTTCCCCGGAAGAGTTGAGCAAAATAGAGTCTATGGAAAGACTTGTCAGTGGGCTTATAGATATTGGTTGGGGATACAATAAAATCAAAGCCTTTGTCTCGGAAAACGATGTAAAAATGCTGACCTGATGCTAGAAAGCACCTTATAATCAAAATAGTTTGGTATGCTCGGCATATTCGGGCATACCAAGCTAAATGTTATCAAATTAAAATATTATTAGGAGAAAAAATATGGAACAAAAAGAAGAAACTAAGATTACTGTTGTTGACTCAATGATGGGTTCCGGAAAAACCAGTTGGGCGATAGATTATATCAATCAACACGAGGACGAAAATATTATGTATATCGCGCCTTACATCACCGAAACCGAGCGTATAAGGGATTCGGTTCATAGAGAAATCAAGCTTCCTGCGCATAAAGGTAATGGCAAGATCGGAGATATTTTGAAGCTCCTTGAAAACGAAGATGATATATCGAGCACTCACGCCTTGTTTTCCTTGCTTACAGACGAGCATAAGTCAGCCATAGAGAGAGGAAACTACACGCTGTTTATAGACGAAACGATTGAGGCGGTTGCTCCGTATGAGTTAGCTAACAGCAATGATATTCAGTATCTGCTTGATAAAGGCTCGATCAAGATAGATTTGGACGGAGTTATACATTGGACAGACCTAGATTATGACACGCGATTTAACCCGATAAAAATTCTGGCTAAAAATCATGCACTGTTCCAAGTAAACAAGAAAATTCTTATATATCAGTATCCTCCTGATATTTTCAAGCTTTTCAAAAAGGTTTATGTGCTTACCTATATGTTCGGTTCAAGCACAATGAAATATTATTTCGACCTTGCAAAAATAGAGTATGACCTAAAAAGCGTTAAGAGAGTGAACGGTGAATATAAGCTTGTGGATTATTATGAAGCGTCTAGGGTGAGCCTTAAAGAGAAAATTCATATTTATAGCAATCCCGATCTTAACGATATCTTCCCTCAGAAGAAAACCGCATTTTCGGCAACTTGGTACAAAAATCCCGACAACCGTTCCAAAATAACGAAACTACAAAAGGCAACGTATAACTATTTCCACAACAAATGCAAGGCTAAAACAGGAGAAACAATGTGGACGACTTTTAAAAATTCCAAGGGCAAATTAAAGGGACAGGGTTATACAAAATCGTTTGTACCATTGAATTGCCGTGCTACCAATGATTACGCGCAGAGCAAATTTCTCGTTTATCCTGTAAACGTTTATCCGAATGTAGGTGTATCTCAATTCTTTTCACAACGCGGTTTAAAAATAAACGATGATAATTATGCTCTTTCGGAAATGGTTCAATGGATTTTTAGGAGTGCTATCCGTAATGGAGAAGATATACATATTTATCTGCCCAGTAAGAGAATGGGAGAACTTCTTGAAAACTGGTTAGAAACATAGGCTGATGATAGTTTAACACATCGTATGTGTTAAGTACCCTTGAAAAAGTCAATGTGAAAGCGGATTATTTTCCAAAAACGTTAAAAGAAAAAGATTAGAAAAGGATATATGTTTAATTGACTTGATAGAAGATGTTGGTTAATTTGATTTTTATCACAGAATCAAGCGGTTAATATGCTGTTTTAACACTTACAATGTGTTAAATCGGTTTATAAAACCGCTCTGCAAGCCACTTTATAAGAAAAAACGTTAAAAGAAAAGGGTATGGTTTTTTCCGTTACCATCAACGGATTAAAGTTCTCAAAAACTAAGGCAACACCGCACAATGCGGTTGAAATTGGCGCCCAAACTAAAAGCACCAAAACAGGCTGAAGCATTGCTAAATTCCGTTCGCAAGGCGCACAGAATCAAACTAGCAGAGAAATTCTGTCAGCGAGAATCAGATTCGCCAGTGCGAACATGAAATTAAATTTTGCTGCTTGTTTATCCAAGTCTCGATACCGCGTTCTTTGATATCCAATACGCCGCTTTACAACAGAAAAAAGTGTTCAATCTTTGAACGAACCGATGATTTTTTATGTTCCGCTGGGGTGGTAATTCACCATCCCAGATAAATTTTCCGCGCCTATTTTTTGTTTTATGTGGCGTAAATTTTGAAATATAAAGCAGCTGAGTACTATGATAGAACCCAGCCGCTTCGGTCTACAGCAATGCGGAACGATATTTCTCCTTATAATTTCGCATTTATTCTCCGCATAAAATCCGTCTGTTGGATAATAACCGCGAGCACAATACAACCCGCTGAAATGATATAGACTGCCAAGCGGTTTTTGTCGATTATTTCCCCGGGAAACTGAGCGAAAATATTCACGAAAACGGAGTATTTTTTTTGCAGCGTATCACCAATGGTTAAATCAACAAGCAGATACCCATATACAATGCAGAACACATAAAAAATCTGCCGAATCAGCATTATAAGCAGAAGCGATACGGATAAAAACAGAATAGTATTCGCGAGGCAAAGGTAACACATTCTGCCGAATGAGATGGGAAATTTCAGAATTACATACGCCAACGTGATACACACGAAATTACTCAGAATAAAGAAAATCGCACAGCGCGCCCATCTGATTATTGGGTTAGCCCTTACAGGAAGCGAACAGAAAAACTCAAATGTCTTATTTTCAAAAGTCGCTCCCAACTGCATAATAACACTAAGCGAAGCGAAAAAAGGCAGAACGAAATCAAGGAAATAAAAAATGTCGCTTTTATGGGTGCCCTCAAATTCCATAATTGGATAAAGCGAATCGGGATTTGATAAAACTGCGCCGAACACAATCGCCGCCATAACATAGGCGATAAGCGAAACTTTTATGAGCTTCAGGTCTAGCCTTATCATTTCTCAGCCGCCTTGCAATAATATAGCCATGCATCCGTTAAATCGGATTCTGCCGGCTCCGCGCCCAGATCCTTTTTGGGGGTTTCCGAGTAAAAACGCGCTGTTGTTTCTTCCCCATTTTCAGAAATTTTAAGTATGGTGCAGCCGTCAAGCATTTCCTCCTTAAAATCGTCCGATTTGCATGATAATTGATATATTTTCCCGGAAACCGAGTTTACCATCTCTTCCTTTGTACCCTTGAAATTTATATGCCCGTCTGACATCAACGCAATATTTTCATAATACTGTGTGTCATCGAAAACGTGTGTAGAGATCAGAAAGCAGCGTCCTTTGGCTGTCTTTGACACAAGCCTGTTGTATCTCTCGCGCTGTTCCGGGTCAAGACCGGCGGTCGGCTCATCGGCAACGATAATTTGGGGATTGCCGAGTATTGATTGGGCAATACCTACGCGCTGTTTGGTACCTCCGGAAAGAGTACGCACCCTTTTGTAGGCATACTCCGATATATCCGTCAGTTCAATTGCGCTTTCCACTTGGTTTTTTATCTCCGACTTGGAAAGCGTTTTATCGCGCTCGCTGCAAATATATGTCAATACATCGTAAACCTTTAGTGACGGGAATATGTCAAAATTCTGAGGAATATAGGCAATAGCGTTTTTGTTTTCGACCTTATTGCCGTTGCAGTAAACCTCAATCGTTCCCTTTTTCGGAATCAACGCACCGCAGATAAGCCTGAAAAGCGTGGATTTTCCCGAGCCGTTTGCGCCAAGCAGGAGTGTTATTCCATCTGTGGCTGTGAAGCTGAAATCGGAGAAAATTCTTTTCCGACCGTAGCTAAAGTTAATGTTGTTTATTTTTAGTTCTATCATCAGAAGCACCTCGTTGTAATTAAACGTTCGACCACAAAAATGACATTGCCGTCAAGATATGGCGTTCCAAGTACATTATTATATGTAGTTGGCGAAATGATTACCGTATCGGCATTCATTACCTGCTCGACATCTGCCATTTGTTTTGAATTCCATTCAGCTAAAAGCTCAAATTTTTCTTCATCGGATAAGCCATCCCAATCAACAACATAATCATAAGCATCAAAATAAGCAAAACGCCCATCACGCGTCAAATAAGATTCCATTTCCTCTGTTGATGTCAACATTTCATTCAGCGCGGCTATCGAATGTTTGTTATTTTTAAATTCGGTCGGTAAAATCACAGTTTTGCCGTCCAGTTCAATACTGCTGATGTAACCGATATATAAAAACGCGTTTTTCTGCTTACCGGCGATTGTATTGTACCCTTTGTTGTGAAGCGAAAAACCATCGAGGTTCGTCACAAAGGAATTGCAAGCGTCAACCGTAATTTCAAAGTCCTTTTCCAGTTCCACATTCTTGCTTGAAAGAACCTTGGGATACCACGCGAAAAATGAACTGAAATATCCCCCCGTCAAGTCGCAGAAATCTATTTTATTGTTCGGCATGTCCACGTAATTCATTCTGCCGCTGTACTTGACGGAAATTGTTGCTTCTTCATTATTCGTAATATCTCTTATAACGAGTTCACAGCCGTTTCTGTCATATTTCGCCGCCGCGCCGTTTACAAGCAGCTCCTCTATTTCAAAGCATCTGTCAAACCAGAATTTTACGCTGTCGTTTCCGTTGGGGTCGACGGCGATAACGCATTTGTTTTTTACGGTGTTGCCGGTGTGCAGCTCCATTTTATATGAACGAACCAACGGAGATGTTTCATCATCGTAAACATTAAGAAAATCTATTTCAGAAGGTATAATCTTCGTTGGAGGATCACCGAGCTCCGGGGGAATCTCTCCGCTTTCCACGCGGGGGTCAAGCTTGCTTTCAACATTGTAAGAGGCTTTTACCGGGCAATTGTTAAAATACATAACCGTAAGGGGCGCAATAGATATAGCGGCGCATACCGCAACCGCGGAAGTAATAATTTTTCCCTTAAGCCTATAACAACGTTTCAGCAAAAGAACAAGAGCGAAAATAACCATTCCTGCGAGAACGGTTATTATCCAGCTTAAAATCGTTTCGCTGTTGAACGGCGCGCCGTATCCGGAAAAGCGTATTCTGAACGTTTCGTCATATACAATATTCAGCAAATTGTATACGTTTTGATTTGTTTGAAGACCCTTTTTGTCTGTAACATAATTCTGAACAAACGGCGAAAAGACCTGAGCTGCCGCCATACTGACAATATAAGCCGCCTTAAATTTAATAAGGCACGCAATAGCAACACCCAAAGCCGCTGTAAAAACAACCTGCACAATGGTGTGTATCAGATAACCCGCAAAAAGGTTCGCCACAACAAGCGGTGAAATCGAATTTATCACTCCGCTGAAAACAACAAGAATTAAGGGAACTATCATTGATGACAGCGAATAAATAACCACAGAAAGGTATTTCACGACCAGAAGTTTTTGTCGGCTTAAAAGACCGTATTCCGCCTCCTTGATACTGTGAATAACATATACCGAAATAACGGAAACAAAGACCTGAAGGAATATATTGAAATTAAGGGAGGTGTCATTGATAAATGCTCCGACATTTCCGCCTGACCGTCTGACAAAATAATATACCTCCATAACCACGCAGAACAGAAACAAAATTATTGTCCATATTGATAGATATAATCTTTTAAGGTTTATAAGTATTGATTTCATGTTTTTCTCCTTAACAATGCTTTGAAATTACCCATTGTATACCTTCCGCACTGCTTAAAAACAGCTGCGGAGGGTGTATAATCGGTGTTTTTGAACACATGTAATGAAAAACTATTGTACCTTCCAAAATCTCAATATTCCGGTGTTAACGCCGCCGGAAACATATGTAACTTCTGCGAAGTAATCATCTTCAACAAGTTTTTCCTGTTTAATGGGAACTGCAAAGCCGTTAGATACTCCCGTTTTACCTGTAATGTAACGTTTGCTTTGTCCGGTTGTCCATTGGTAAAGATTGTAGTTTGCTACACAGCCAGATGTACCTGTTCCGTTAAATTCACAGTTGGCGGGTGTATGTAAATACCAAGCCCACGTGTTGTTTTGGTTATTCCAATTCGGTGCATTACTTTTTACCGAATATGAAATGGAATCTCCCATATCCAGGTATGCCGCTGCCGATATTGCCAAACATGCGCTTGCAAAAATTGCCACAGGGATAGTTTTGAGGATTGTTGCTTTTTTCATAAAGACTTCCTTTCATACATCATATCATCGTAAGATGATATTTAATGGTTGTGGATAAAATTTAGCCGGCTAATATGTCCAAAACATTATGTGGTGATTTGGATAATTTTTATTATACAATAAATTTTATTTTTTGTCAATATCCTCTTTTGTAATTTTTTACCATTTTATTACATTTTTTGCCACTGCTTTGCGTGAAATGTAAATATCTTGCGTGAAATGTAAAATCTTTGTGAAAAACAGCCAAAAAGCAAGCCGAAATTTTGTGTGGAATTTTTTTCTTGTACTTTGCGGAAAGCAGAAATATTCCATGCTCGCCAAGGACGTACTGTACCTGAAACGCAAAAAGGCAACACAGCATAATGCGATTGCAAATAATTTCGAAATTCAGTGTTGTTAAATTGGAATATAGCCTGTGCAAATCTTTACACAAGGCATACTGAATCGAGCGATCAGACAAGGTCTGTCAGTTAAGATCAGGTTTGCCAATATGAACATAATATGTAGTTTAGAGGTCTGTTTTTTCAGACATCGGTACCGAGGTCGTTGATATCCGAGCTGCCGATTTGCAACAGAAAAAACGTGTTCAACCTTTGAACTAACCGAAGATTTTTATGTTCTACTTTTTTGGCTGCATATTTACCGCTTGCCGATAATTTCTTGATTTGCGATGGTTTTCTATTGATTTTATATTTGGTTTTTATGCCTTTGTTATTACGAATAGCTACGTCCTCACGCTTGTTTGCACCGATATAACCGCTGTCGCCGTAGACTTCATTTTCCTCTCCGTGGAGCAACTCAGATGTCATTGTAACATCGTGAACATTTGCTCCGGTAACCTTGACGGTATGTACCAAGTCGTTGTCTTTATCCACACCGATATGCGCTTTGAATTCGAAGTACCATTGAGTGCGCTTCAGAATCGCTTTTTTCTCCTTATTTTTTGTGGACGAGAGCACGACAAACTGTGTATTAGATAGGACAACTCTCGGTGGATATTATACGGCAACCTTTACTCCAAAAAACGATTATGTTTGGTCGAACGGAACAACGCGGACGATTGAAGTTAAATGGCGCATTGAAAGAAAAGGCTTACACCGACCTACACCAATCAACAATCTAATTTATAACGGAAAACCACAAACGCCGACGTTTGATTTTCACGGCGAAGAAGAGTTTATTATAGGTTCAGAATTGTATAAAAAGTATGATTTTTTAAGGAAGAATAAAGACAATCATTTGATATAATTTGGCAACTTACATTAAGATAGAGGCTTACGCGGTTTAAGAACTTTCGTAAGCCTCTATTTTTTTATAATCATAATTTCAAAAAGGGGGAATAACGATTGGCTCAAACTCTAGGGATAAAATTGTCGGTTGACGTAAAGCAGTTACTGGAAAGCATTAAAACGGCAATCGATAAAATCAACGATGGTAGGCTTGACAGCAAGGAACTGAAACTTTATACGCTCTTGAAAAACTACTTCGGCAAGCTCCAATCCGATAAGGAACAATGCGCGTAAATGTCGCTTTATAAGCACAAAACTTCACTAGCATAACAAGCGGTTCAAAAACCGAGAAATCCGTTTCGGAAAGTATGCTCGAATAAGCCGCTCTGTAACTGTCTTTTCGTGATATTTTTAAGAGAAAAATTACTTCACTCTGCTAAATTGCGGAAAAGAGCAGTTTCAGAGCGTGTTTTCGGGCGATTTAATGCGGTAAAGTGTCAAAATTTATCGGGAGGTTATTTTGTGAGCGGTTGAAAAGGTGATAATAGGCTATTTCTGCTCACTTATGTAAAACTTTCTTCAAAAAATCTATTGACATTTTCGGAAATTTGGTGTATACTATGTATAGAGAGCAAATGCTCTTGTTAAAGTTGGTGTTTCGCCACCGAAGAAATAAGAGCGAAAACGTTTAAGTTGGTGTCTCACCACCGAAGAAGCAAGTGTGAAAATGTTTAAGTTGGCGTTCCGCCGCCGAAGAAGCAAGCGCGGAACTTTAAAGCGGGGGTAGGGGTTATTCTCCTACCCCTATTTACTGTTGGAAGATTGGAGAAGTTCAACATGGGAATGTCCTTTTACACGATTGATACAAGCTATATAGAGAAATTGTATAACACGGACAGCGAGGTTTATTTCTCGAAGAAAAATTACGACAACAAGCCATATGTTGGTGTTATTATCGCAAATGGGGCATACAACTACTTTATTCCGCTGACCTCGGCAAAGGCTAAGCACTTGAAATTGCCTAATGTGTCAAAGGGGCATTACATCGTGTACGAGGCAGTAAGTATGCAAGAGATACATAAGGAATGGATATATTCGCCTATGGGTAACGGCTATGTCCGTCATATTTTGGGAATGCTTGATATAAGGAAGATGGTTCCCGCTCCGATGAGCAAGTGTACTCGTATTGAATTTTCCCAAATTGCCGATCCAGCATATAAGGCACTGCTGCTGAAAGAATACAACTTCCTAAGACCGCTATTTACTGAAATCACCCGTAAGGCAAATGCTGTATACACTGCTCAAAAGACGAGCGGCAAGGTATTTCCTTTTTATTGTAATTTTACTAAGCTTGAAAAAATTTGCGATTCTGAAAGTGCCGTAACTAACAGTTAAATCGGCATTTCGACATCGCAAAAAAACCACGCTTTTTCCACGCTTTCTCTGAATTTTCTCATATATTCACTTTTTTTGGGCTAAATGAAGACAAAAGGAAATGGCTTAGTGGAGCAGGTTTGTGAGCATTCAATAAATTAGCATAAACCATTAAAAACAGCAAATTCAATTCCCCTCGACTCCACCAGCAATGAGAAATTCCCCCGCGCTTCGCGCGAGGGAATTTCTCATTGACTAAAGGCTTCGGTCTGCGCCGCCAAGCGGCTTGACCTCAGCTCTTTAGTAGCGCACTTTTTCCTTTGCGGACTCCGTCCGCAATTTTGCTTCGCAAAACCGAAAAAACTGCGCGGGGTTGCTTTTCTCTTATAAAAATCTATTTGGTCACGACATCGTGCAAACATTGCGCCGAAATGATGTATTCACAAACCAACAGCCGACCCCGCAAAGGCGAGCCGCCTTTGGTATTTCGTCTCATAGAAAATTGCGCAGCCGAACGTTTTCACTCGACTGCGCAATACTTCTATACCGCACGTCCCTTAAAGGTCGGCTGTTATTTTTATTCCGTAACAAGCTCCCTTATTTTTACCGTTTTGATTCTTCCCGAAGCAAGGTAAGAGAATATCAAAAAGCTCAAGCAAGTTATCGCTATCGGAATCGCGTAGGTCAAGAACCCGAAATCGGTGCTGACGCTTACTATTCCGGCGCTCTTTAACAGCAGACCGAGCATTTCCCCCGAAAAGAGAAGGCTCAATAACCCGCCCGCCGCCGAGCCGATAATCGCTACGATAAGAAAACGGAACGCGAACTGCCACCGCAAGCCCGAGGTCTTAAAGCCGGTCGCCTTGAAAATGCCGATGTCGATACGCTCTTGAATAAACGCTTTTGAGCAGACCATATGCACCACGATAAGCGAAAACAATATCGAGAAAACGTAGATTATGATCTGCATTGCGTCTATCACGGTCTGGAGGGTCTCGTCCAGAACATCGCCGGGTGCCTCCGCCTCAATCATATCTCCGAATTTTTCATTGAGAGAATCAACTATTTTTGCGTTCAGTTCCTTATCGCCGCTGTTTTTCAAGGAGTAATTCCCCCAAAGCGGCTCATCATAGCCTATCCTTTCGGCGGCGTCTGCGGAAATCAGAAAGCATCTACCCACATCGTTCGTGGTTTGAAACGAGCCTGTTATAAGATACGTTTCCTTATTCCTTCCCCAGCCGACCGTTACCTCATCGCCTATCTTCAGATTGAACTCTTCAAGCAGGATCTGCGTTGCCGCTATTTCGTTGTCATATTCGGGAGCGCGTCCTTTCATCATGAGCATAAGCGATGGGTTTTTGTGAATGTTGCTCGCTATCGACTCGCCATCAAACGAAAAATACGCAAAGTTGGTATAGTATGCCTTTTCGATTTCGGCAAAACTCTCTATCTCTTTTTCTATTTTTTCGCGGTCGCTGTCGGACAATTTCCTCTTTGGAGAAACATCGATCTCGGAAACCACCGTCCCCATTGATTCCAAAGCGGATTTTGAGTTCACGGTATTCGCAAGGACGGAAACCGTCATCATAAAAAATACGAGTATTGAAACGATAACGAACGAGCCGGCATATCTTCGCTTTGCCGATGTAAACTGCCTTAACGCAAGGCTCGGCGACAGGAGATTTTTGCTTATCGGAGCGTTTAATCTGCTGTCGAAATAAATCTCGTTCTTCGCTCCCGAAATAGCGCGGACGGGAGATATTTTGTTTATCTTAATCGTGACAAAGAATATCGAGAAAGCCGACAACGCAAGCACTCCCGCGAGTATAAGCGAGATTATCCCTATCGGAACACTCATTACAGCGGGCACGGCGGTGAGTGTCACGAATATATTCGAGCAAACGCCGATAAGCGGAATACTCAAAGCGATTCCCAAAACTGCTCCTATAATTTCCGCGAGAAGATACTGCTCCATAAACAGCGCGCGTATCTTGCTTTTGTCGAACCCCTGCGCTTTAAGCACTCCGAAAGTAACGTAATTCGTTTCAATTTCCACCGATATGCTGTGCACGGTGACGATAATGACGATAGCCAGCAACAGCGCAATAAACACCAATAAAATGTAACAAACAATTTCGGGAATCATTGTTGAGTAGTGTATCGTCAAATCATTTGTAAGCGAAAATCCACCCATATCGGTAAGACCCATTTCGAGATTTAGCTGACGGCGGAGCTGTACATTTGAGAGGTCGCAGTCATCGGACTTGTATATTTCGAGATTCTTCGCCAGTCCGTGTTTGTCCTCCGTTTCGGCGGCGGATACAGCCGCCGCTATCTCCGAGAAATCCTCATCGCTTAGACATACCATCTTAAAACCAATCGTAGACGCGCCGAACATCGGGTCTAGAAGTATCCCCTTAACGGTGAACTCATAATCCCCTGCGATAGTCCTGAAGGTGATTTTCTGACCGACCTCTGCGTCCAGATTCATCAGTATTCTCAGAGGCACATAAATTTCTCCCTTTTGGAGCTTTGGAACGTTCTCCTCAATTCCATTAAGCCTCTCATTTATGAGCCGGGTATTATTCTCTTTGACGAACCTCATTCCATTATTGTATTCATTTTCACTCGTAAAAACCTTTGAAACAGTAATCGAATCAACAACATTTACACTTTTGACATTACTGCTGTTTTTCACCTTATCGACCATATCATCGGTAAGATTACGAGCCATAAATCCGACCCAGATATCGGGAGTTTCACACATCTCGTGGACTTGATAAACGCCGTTGAACGCGCTTTTACGGATACTTAAAATCGTGGTAACGCTCATCGCAATAATAAGCGTAAGCAGAATAACGCTTACAAACGAGCCTTTTTTGCGGCGGATATTCGCCTTTAATAACGTTAAAATTTCCATACCGCACCTCACCATTCAAGCGAGGTAAGCCAAGCGTTTACCTGCGTTTCTCTCGACTTCTCTTCACTCGGACTGTACGGCGGCAATGAAAGCTCGCCTATGATTTTCCCGTCCCCGATGTACAAAATTCTGTTCGCGCGGAGTGCGGCGCGCATATCGTGAGTTACCATTAAAACGCTCTGACCGTCTTTGTTCAGCTCGGTAAGCAAGTCCAAAACGTCCGTGGTATTTTTGCGGTTGAGTGCGCCCGTAGGCTCGTCTGCGAACAGCACCTTCGGCGAATTTATTACCGCTCTGGCAACGGCGCAGCGCTGCTGTTCACCGCCCGAAACTTGAGTCGGCAAGTGATTCTTTATGTGAGATACAGACATTTGCTCCAACAGCTTGTCGGCGCGTTTTCTCACCTCCGCGGCGGACTTGCTCTTGTTAAGATACCCCGAAACCGCGACATTCTCGAACAGCGTCAAGTTGCTGACAAGGTGCATTTGCTGGAATATAAACCCGAAATCCGTATAGCGGAGCTTGGCAAGCTCGTTTTCTTTCAATTTGACTATATCCTTGCCGTTATAGAGAACCTCGCCGCCCGTGGCTCTGTCCATACCGCTTAACGCGTACAGCAGCGTGGATTTCCCCGAACCGCTTGCTCCCATAATAACGGTGAAATCGCCCTCGTACAGGTCGAAATCAACGTGCGAGAGAATGTGGACTTGCCCGCCGTTGTGAGAGAAGCTCTTGCATAGCCCTTTTGCCGATAAAACAGTATTTTTCATTTGAAAACCCTCCATTCAATGATACTATTCTACCACAAAAGATATTAAGAAGTCCTTAAGAACTGAAAAATCAGACTGTCGATAGATCCTCGCACCGCCACTTTGCGGGGAAGCCCCGAACTTCCGCACATGGCAGAGAGAAAAGTTTTATCATTCCACAATTGGTAAAATTATTTTTACTTCAAGTCCTTTGTCGCGGTTTTGCAGAACGACCTTTCCGCCTGTTTTCTCCGTGATATATTTCACGATATAAAGCCCAAGCCCCGAACCTTGCTCGTTTCCGCAGTTGTTTCCGCGATAGAATTTATCGAAAATAAACGGCATATTCTCATCGGGAATACCGCCGCCGTAATCGCGAAAATGCAGAATTATGTCTTCGTCCTCCCGCGTGAAAAATACTTCGATATCCGTTTTTGCGTATTTTCTCGCGTTGTTTATGATATTCTCACAAGCTTGAGTGAACCTATTTTTATCCGCGTTTACAAAGACGGTAAAGCCGGGTTTTCGGAAATCTATATCGCCTCTCTCAGCCGATATTTCGTTTATAACGCTCTCGGTAAAGGAGCATATTTCTATCCTTTCGGGAACGAGTTTCAGCTTGTCCATATCCGACACGGAATGTAAAAACAAGTCGTTCGTAAGCCTTGATACCTCATCGCACTTTTTTGTGATGACGCTCAGGTACTTCTCGCGCTTTTCATAAGAACTGTCCATATTCGCGGAAAGTCCCTCGACATACGCTCTTATGGACGCTATCGGAGTTTTAATATCGTGGGAGAGCGTTGCGATGACGGTTTTGTTGTTCTCTATCGCCTCCTTTTCACTTGCTCTGGATTTGGTTATCTCGTTTCGCATACTGTCAAAAGCCCATGTAAATTCGCCGAAATAATTGGAACGCTCATATTTCAGCGGAACATCGAAATTTCCCGAAGATATTTTCTCCGCGAATTTTTTCATCTTTTCAAACGGACGCAATATCGCAAAATAAACGTACCCGAACGCAGCCACGAAAAACAGAACGCTTACGCCGCATAATATCGGTATGACGTTCACACCGTTTTTTTGACTTTCGGCTTTACGAATATCCTGCTGTAAAGCAACGATTTTCGCGTTTGCGGATTCGTATTCTCCGCTTTCGTTGAGCTTGATTATCTCGTTCATATCCACGATATACTCAGCTCTTTCATCTTCAATGTTCACGCTTTGCGAGCGTTGATAGAATACTCCCGAAATCAGAGAGACCGCAAACGAAAATAAAAAAGTCACCAGAATCAGTCTATTCCTCATTTTCGACCTCCAGCATATATCCGACCTTAAAAATCGTCTTTATATATTGAGGTTTGGCGGGGTCATCCTCGAGCTTTTCCCTCAGCCATCGGATATGTACCGTTAAGGTTGACGGCTCAACGATTGAGAACGCGCCCCATACCTCGCTCAACAGTTTATCCTTTGGAATAGCAGTGTTTATGTGTTCGCAGAAATAGGCAAGCAAATCAAATTCACGAAGTGACAGCGAGATCGTATTCCCGCCTTTGGTGACTGTCCGCGAGGTGATATTCACGCATACATCTCCGAAAGAAACGACTTTCTCCTCATCGTTAAAACCATATGCTCGACGAATAAGAGCGTTCACCCGCGCCAGCAGCTCCTGCATAGAGTAGGGCTTGGGGAGATAATCATCGCCGCCGATATCAAAGCCCGTTATTCTGTCGGTTTCGCTTGTTCGGGCACTCGCGAAAATAACTGGAACACTCGATACTTTTCGCAGCTCCTTGCATATCTCAAATCCCGTGGTTTCGGGAAGATTTATGTCCAACAGCACAAGATGATATTTGTTTTCGGAGAGCATATCAAAAGCCGCCGCAGCGTTCTCCGCGTGGCTGACCTCATACCCATAGCTTTCCAACATCTCGCTTATTATAAAAGAAAGGTCGTTGTCGTCATCAACTATCAGAATGTGTTTTTTCATTTTGTTCTCCCCCTTCAAAATAATTACTTAATTTTATTATAACATTTTGTGGGTAACAAATCAATATTAACATCGGATTTTTTCATTTACAATACAAAAAACAAAAAATTCCCAAAGAGCATTTCATTGGGAATTGGAACAGCGACTTGCCGCCGTGACAGCGTAACCAAATAGATTTGACGCCAAAGCGCCTATCCGAGTGGAACAATCTCGCTCAGTTTTTTCGGTTTCACGAAGCGAAATTGTGGACGAAGTCCGCAAAGGAAAAAGTGCGCTAGCAATGAGCGTTTGCGTGCTCCGCGCAGCGGAGGGCACAAATGCCATTGCGTTGAGCAAAATCCCCCTTGCAAAGCAAGGGGGATTTCCTCAACTGGCACGGGCAGAAGGACTTGAACCCTCGACATACGGTTTTGGAGACCGTCGTTCTACCAACTGAACTATACCCGTAAACACAAAGGGCAGGCAAAAGCGCCTTGCCCTTTAAGAACATATGAATTGGTGCGCCAACAGGGACTCGAACCCCGGACCAACCGGTTATGAGCCGGTTGCTCTAACCAACTGAGCTATTGGCGCAGATAGCTCAAAATCGAGCGTTGCGGAACAAAACCGCTAAATTGGTGACCCGTACGGGAATCGAACCCATGCTTTCGGCGTGAGAGGCCGACGTCTTAACCGCTTGACTAACGGGCCGTAAAGATTAAGGAATAGGTAATGCCTATTCCTTAAATGTTTGGTACAGCTTCAGGGACTCGAACCCTGGACCCACTGATTAAGAGTCAGTTGCTCTACCAACTGAGCTAAAGCTGCAAATATGTCGGCGCCTCTCTATCTTCCCGGGCAGTTGCCCACCGAGTATTGTCGACGCAAACGAGCTTAACTACTGTGTTCGGAAAGGGAACAGGTGGACCCTCGTCGCCATCGGCACCGACA
>JAAVIC010000004.1 GCA_014799385.1 Oscillospiraceae bacterium | reverse complement strand
CTCTGAACCATTTTGTAAAGGCTCTTACCAAGGCTGTCCCGGCTGGAGCGGATATTGACATAAGCCGTCATATCGCCATCGGCAACCTTGCGTACAACGTCAACGTTGCCCTTGATGCTCTCGGACATTGTTTCAAATGCCTTGACCATACGCTGAATCTCTTCCATTTCAATTTTCGGCATAGATTCCATAGCTTCAATATGATCCGCGCCCTTAGAAAGCTCATCCGCCCACTCGGACACAGTAACAACGGGTATGGCGATTTCTTTTGCCATTTTTTTAGAAACCCTGTAAGCGATAATCAAAGTTACGCCGAGGAGAATTATTCCGATGACTATACCTACCCAATTAAACGCATCTATAAGACCGATCGACTGATTTACCATTTTATTGTAGGAAGTCGTAATGTCGTGCATACAATCGGTAAACTCATCTAGTACATCGGCAAGCTCGTTTTCCACTATTTGTATCGCGCCCGCTCTATCGGTACTTTTTAGCTGTATGGCTTTATTTGCAGTGGATATAAACCTTTCGTGAATCTCTTTTGCTGCGGCTCTTTCGGTTACGATTTTGCCCGGATCGTTTTCCACCAAAGCGCAAAGCTTGTTATATGTCGGCATTTCAAGGCTTGCATTGCCGGTGTCTTCGTATACCGACATACTGATGTCGCGATATACCTTCTCCGATTCGGTGATAGTATCCGCTGTTGTCATCAGAACTTCACTGTAATGTATCATTCCCGATTTTATGCTGTAGGATATAAAAAGGAGGCAAAGAGTAAAAAACACAACCGTGATAATCTCTCCTCTGAGAATGCGCCGATTACCGTGGTTGATGCTTTTTTGTATCGTTTGAATCTTGTTCTTTTTCATTTAAGTCACCTACAATGAATTAAAATACAGCGGCGGCATTCGCTCCGCCGCTGCTATTATACTATACCGAATTCTATTAAATGCTGGCCGAATAGTTCGGAGCTTCCTTGGTTATATAAATGTCATGCGGGTGGGATTCTTTCAATCCCGCGCCGGTGATCTTCACAAACTGTGCGCGCTCCTGAAGCTCAGGGATAGTCGGGCAGCCGCAATATCCCATTCCGCTGCGGATTCCGCCGACAAGCTGGAAAATAGTATCCGCGAGTGCTCCCTTATACGGAACACGTCCTTCAACACCCTCAGGAACGAGCTTCTGGGCTTTGTTATCCTGGAAGTATCTGTCAGCCGAACCTTTCTTCATTGCCGCAAGGCTTCCCATTCCGCGGTAAACCTTGAACGACCGTCCCTGATATATCTCCATATCGCCGGGAGCTTCCTCGCAGCCCGCCAACAGCGAACCGAGCATTACAACGTTTCCACCCGCCGCCAGTGCTTTTACAATATCGCCGGAGTACTTGATTCCGCCGTCCGCGATGATGGGAACACCGTACTTCGCCGCCGCGCAAGCGCAGTCATAAACCGCCGTGATCTGCGGAACACCGATTCCCGCAACAACGCGCGTGGTGCAGATAGAGCCGGGACCTATTCCGACCTTTACCGCGTCCGCGCCCGCCTTTATCAGATCTTCGGCAGCCGCAGCCGTAGCTACATTGCCCGCGATAATCTGCGTGTCGGGGAACGCGTTCTTGAGTTTGTCAAGCGTAACCATAATATTCTTGGAATGTCCGTGCGCCGAATCCAGCACCAGAACGTCCGCCTGAGCCTTGATCAGCGCACCCGCTCTTTCCAGAACATCGGGTGTGATTCCGATCGCCGCGCCGCACAACAGGCGTCCGCCCTTGTCGCGCGCGGTATTCGGATACTGCACCGACTTCTCAATGTCCTTAATCGTGATAAGTCCCTTGAGGTAGCCGTTTTCGTCCACGATAGGGAGCTTTTCAATCTTATGCTTGCGGAGAATATCCTGTGCCTGCGCCAATGTTGTTCCAACGGGCGCGGTAACGAGATTCTCCCTTGTCATTACCGTTCCGATTTTCTGCTCGGGATTAGAGATGAATCGCAAATCGCGGTTGGTAAAGATTCCCACAAGCAGACCGTTCTCCACGATCGGAACTCCCGAAATCTTATACTTGCCCATCAGCCTGTCCGCATCGGTTACGGTATCATCGGGCGACAAAAAAAACGGATTCACGATTACGCCGTTCTCCGAGCGTTTAACCCTATCCACCTCGTCTACTTGCTGTTCGATCGGCATATTCTTATGTATAATTCCGATTCCGCCCTCGCGCGCCATGGCAATTGCCATTTTGGATTCCGTTACCGTATCCATTGCGGCGGTCATAATCGGCGTGTTCAGCGTAATGCTCTTCGTGAGATTGGTTTTCAGACTCACCATATTCGGCGTTATGTCGCTTTTCGCCGGAATCAGCAGCACATCATCGAACGTAAGCCCTTCCTTTACAAACTTCTGACCAAATTCACAATTCAACATCTTTTCCTCCTGATCTAGATTGGCAAATCATTGGCAAATCCAAAACCGTGCACACCCGCGGTGTGCACTCGCCGAGCGACACACCGCACGCTATGCGTGCAGTGCGCCGCTCGCAAACAGGATGTTTGCGCAGTTGCCCCAAATGGCGGCAAGGATGCCGCCCATCAGAGGGCAACAGGCGCGTTTTGAATTTGCACGAGTCACCGGTGGGTTGCCTGGGGTTACTGCGTGCTTGATTCGCGTTCCCGGCAATCTCTCGCGGATTTGTCATCTCTCCACAACTTCTGATTAATAGTATTATACACCAAATTGAAACATTTTTCAACCCCATTTTCCAGAAAAAATATACAAATATCTCAACTTTTTTTCGCTATGTTTGGAACATTTTAACGCACTTATAAAAATTTTTTCAAAAATCTCGGTTAAGCTCTTGACTTAATCTCCATTTTATTATAAAATATATGTATGTGGGTAAAATAATTTACTGCTAATATTTTCCAAAGGATAGATAACTATGAACATCAAAACCTCGGCTTCGCTGTTGGCAGCGGATCTGTCGGATTTAAGACGCGAAACCGCGCGCTGTATTGACGCAGGTGTGGACTGGATTCACTTTGACGTTATGGACGGGCAATTCGTAGAACAAATAACCTACGGTGCGCCCGTACTCAAGCGGCTGAAACCGTACTGCTCTTTGCCGTTGGACGTTCACCTGATGGTAGAAAACCCCGCGCGGCAGATAGAATTTTTCGCTGAGGCGGGCGCGGATCTGATTACGATCCACATCGAAAGCAGCTGCGACCTCGCCGCGTGCCTTAAACGAATCCGCGAGCTTGGAATGAGATCATCTCTTGCCGTGAAGCCCGATACGCCCGTTGAATCGGTTTACGAATATCTTCCGCTGTGTGATATGATATTGGTAATGACCGTAGAACCCGGCTACGGCGGTCAAGGGTTTATTCCCGAGATGATGCCCAAGGTGAAAAAGCTCCGCGAATACGCAGACGCTCACAAGTTCCAAAATCTGGATATTCAAGTTGACGGCGGAATCAACGTAAAAACCGCCGAATCTGCCAAATCTTCCGGAGCGAACATACTGGTCGCGGGAACGGGGCTGTTCAAGGCGGATGATATGAAAGCGGAAAATTCCGTGCTGAAAGGACTCTCTAAATGACATTAACTGCTGAGCGCGAACCGCGCAAAGTCTATCTCGAACGATTTATAATAATGCTTGCGCTGCTTGCGCCCGCAGTATTTTTCCAGGGCGCGAGGGCGGCGGCGGTGTGCGTTGTAAGCGTTGTTTTATGTATGGCGGCGGACTTTCTGTGCTGCAAGCTGCGCCGAATACCCTACGACTATAAAGACGCCGCCGTACCGTTCTGGGGGTTGGCGGCGGCGATGATGATGCCTTCGTCGATTTCCTTTTTGATGGTGGCGTTGTCAGCGGTGCTGTGTATATGCGTGGGAAAACACCTGTTCGGCGGCTCGGACAACATTGTGTTCTGTCCTCCGGCGATTTCTGCGGCATTCATTTTGATCTGCTATCCGGCGGATATGCTGTACGCGCCGAAATACGGCGACAAGATTCCTTTATTCGGCAGCTCGGACGCGGTTTTAAGCCGCTCGGCGGAATATGCGCTCAAGCTCGGAAACACACCCTCCGCAGGAATTATGGATACGCTGATGGGGCATACGGCGGGGGCTATCGGCACGATATACATTCTGGTAATCGCTGTGTGCGGAATCTGTATGATGATTCGGAGGAGCAGCTCGCTGTGCGCGGTGCTCTCCTGTCTGGCGGTATGCGGACTTTTCGCGTTTTTCTTTCCCCGTGCCGATGTTTCGGGTTGGCAATCGGTGATCTATGAGCTAAGCTCGGGGTATCTGCTGTTCGGAACAGTCTTTCTCGCGGCAGAGCCTTACCGCTGCCCCGAAAAATTGATGGGCAAAGTGATTTACGGCGGTCTGTTGGGCTATATTACAATGACATTCCGTATTTTCGGCAGAACCGAGGGCAGCTTTTTGTTTGCTCTGCTGATCGTGGGCGCGTTGGGCAGCAGCTTTGACCAACTTGTTGAGAATCTCTCCTATTGGAGAAAGACCTACCTCACCTCGTTTGAGAAGAACAAGACAAGCATTCAAAAGGGCGGCGTAAAGCTGTCGGACACACAGGAGATCGTTTTGCCCGATAAATTCCGATACGAAACCCCGCCGATCAACAGCGCGGTAAAAAGGCATAAAAAACGCTCAAAATCCGATAATAAGGATAAGGAGGACGGCGATGAGCAGCATTAAACGTAAATCCGCGACAGACGGCTTGTTCAGACAGAATATCGCGCTGATGAGCGGTCTTGTCACTGCGCCGATTATTGTTGCCTCCACCACCGCCGAACGCGCGCTGGTGCTGGTGATAAGCTTCTTCCTGATTTCCTACACGAGCATTCTTCTCTGCCGCTTTATCCCGCAGAAAATCGTCTATTCGTTCCGCATTCTGATGTACGCGATGGTGGCGGCGGTGATGTTCATTCCTACGGCATTTCTGCTGAATCTTTGGCTGCCGCAGACCACCAATGACGTAATGATTTATATCGAGCTTACGGTGGTAAATTCCCTGTTACTGGCAAAAACCGAAACGCGCTTTTACCTCAAACCTTACGGAGAAATGGCTTTGGACGCGTTGATCTTCATCGCGGGGTACGCAATCGCGGCTTTCGCGGTGGGATTCGTTCGTGAGGTTCTTGCATTCGGAACATTGTTCAATTTTCGGCTGTGCGACCCGATTATGCCCGCCGCGAAATCTCCGTTCTTCGGATTTATCCTGTTGGGAATTTTCGCGGCTGTGTGCAGAGCGTTAAGCGGCAGACGGCGCAGAAAGCGCCGCTCGGAAAGGAGCGCGTAATGGGAGCGGTTTTTGCGCGGATCGTCGGTATGGCGATGATGTCCATTTTCATTCAGAACGCGATTTTCGACCGCGCGTTGGGCGCGAATGTCGCGATCTATGCGTCGCGTCACAACTCGCAGCTGGTCGGCTTTACCATCGGAATTACCATAATGACAACGCTGTCAAGCGCGGTTTCCTACTTCCTTGACGGTTTGCTGCTGCCAATGAAATACGGGTGGCTGTTTATGCCGTTGGTTTATGTCGGAATTATCGGCTTGCTGTACATTATCGGAATGTTCGTGATGTGGAAGTTTTTCCACCCTACTTTCAAAAGGGTGCGCAAATACGCACACCTGGCGATCTTCAACTGTGCGGTAATCGGCGCACTGCTGCTGAACTCAAGCTACGGCAGCGACCTCGGGGGATATATCGGTTACGGATTCGGTACGGGTATCGGATTCTTCCTCGCGTGCTTTTTGCTGAACATCGCGCACGAGCGGCTTGACTCGGACAAAATTCCGCGATTCTTCCGCGGGTATCCGATCATGCTGATATATATCGGAATCGTGTCGCTTGCGTTCAACGTTTTGGTAGGCTATACGGCAACGTTCTGATAGTTGATAGAAAACAGAGAATAGTATTAGGGTTATTGCGATAATCCTCTCTTTGGATTGCAACCCAAGCAACAAATTGGGCTGCAATCCAAGAACGTTATAATCCCAAGCAAGATATAGGTGATTCGTGCAAATTCAAAACGTGTCGCTCAGCGAACGCAGACGAGCTTCGCTCGTCTGCGTGGTTTCGAATTTGCCATTCAAAATAGGAGGGACTTGTGAAATCTAAGAAAACCAACATCAAAATCAAGCACCACAAGTATAATTTGTACAACAAGAAGAAAAACAAAACCAAACGCGTTCTGACTGCTATTGTCACCGTCATTGCGGTATGCGGACTGGGTGTTCTCGGATACGGACTCGGAAAGCCTATCGTCAATTACTTTCAGAATCGCGAACAGTACACCTCCGACCCATCGAGTGCGTGGTCGCCGCCATCGGATTCCGATATTTCGGAAAATTCCGCAAATTCGGGCGATCCCAATGTTTCCTCGGAAGAGCCGAACTCCACGCCCGTGGAAATGACCGACCCGAAAATCTATTTTCTCCCCGAAAATGCGGCGGTCAGCTCCGCATCTCTTAATTCCGCGCTGGCAGCGGCGAAAGAATCGGGCTGCGATACCGTGGCGGTTACGCTTAAGGACAAGAAAGGGAGTTTCTTGTATAGATCAGATATTGAGGGGATAAAGGACGGCGACACGACTATCGGCGCAATGACCGCGCGTCAGATTTGCGAGGCAATCACGGCGGCTGGGCTTACTCCCGCGGCGAAAATCAGTACGCTGATGGACAGCTCCTCGCCCAGACTTATCGCAGGCGGATACGAGCTGGCAAGCGAAACCGGCTACTGGCTGGACGCTGCTCCGGCAAAGGGCGGAAAGCAATGGCTTTCGCCGTTTAAGTCCGAAACCGTGAAATTTATCGGCGACATCACCTCCGAGCTTTCTGCGGCGGGGTTCAAACACATAATCTGTGCGGATACGCGTTTCCCCGCGTTCTACAACTCGGACATAAATAAGTATCTTTCAAATCTGCCGCTTACGGATTCCGCCAAACGCTCCGCCGCGCTGTGGGACGTTGTTTCCTCGGCGAGAGCGGGTTGTGAAAAGAACGGCGCGGTGATGTGGCTGCAAATCAGCGGCGAAAGTATCTCCGCAGAGAAAAAGGATTCTACCGATGCGGAGATCACAAAGAGCACCGATAAAATCAAGGACGAACGTATTATCGTGAGCTATACGGGCGCGTCGGGTGATGCTGCCGAGTTCGCGCAGCAAATTTCCGCTGCCGCAAACGGCGCCAAAGCAGCCGTTTCCGTTAAGGCAAGCTCTTCCTCAGCCGTTGACAATGCCCGCAAGGTGTTTGAAAACGCGGGATTCGACGTCTTTGTCGAGAGCTAGTGTACTGTCTCGTTCAAAATTAACAATAGACGCGCAGCAATTTTTTCCATACGCAAGGCGGAGGACGAAGGCTTGCTGACGCAGGTCGAGGACGACAACGAAGCGTATGGGAAAAAGGGCAAGCGGATATGTTAATTTTGGGCGGGACAGTACACTAGTGTTGGTGATAATTCAAAGCAAGTTATTGGTGATTAGTGCAAATTCAAAACGCGAGTGACACAGACGAGTGTTAGCTCGTCTGTGTGGTTTTGAATTTGCCATTAAAAATAGGAGGTAACTATGAACTTATTGAACTTTATGGCAACTTCGGGAACTGCCGCTTCGGCGGATCAGACACCGGCGGGAGGCGGCTGGCTTGGAATGCTCACCATGCTGATTCCGCTGGCGCTGATGGTTCTGGTATTCTGGTTTCTGATTATCCGCCCCGAGAAGAAGCGCTCAAGAGAACTGCAGAATATGCTGGACAATCTCCAGGTCGCGGATGAGGTGGTTACAAACGGCGGTATCATCGGACTGGTGATTTCGGTACAGAAAGACACCGTACTTATCGAAACGGGCAGCGACCGCACGAAGATCCGCGTGCTGAAGTCCGCGATAGCGAAGTGCAACACCACTCACGATGATGTTGCTGCGGTTTCCAAACCGAAAAAGGACATTAAGTGAAAACCGATCTTCGGATTCAGAAAACACGTGCCGCCGTTCAAAACGCGCTTTTTGATTTATTGGGCGAGAAAGAGCTGTCAAAGATTTCCATTTCGGAACTTTGCCGCCGCGCGCAAATCAACCGCAAGACGTTTTATCGGCACTATCGCAGTACAGCGGACATAATAGAGGAGTTGGAAAACAGCCTTCTCGGGGAGCTTTCCGCGATTCTGCGCATCGGAAACAACAGTATTTTCGATGTGGGCGCGGTATTTCACGACATCAGTGCGGCAATTGAAAAGAACCGCGAGCTGCTGATAAAGGTAATGCGGCTGAATCCCGAGCTGCTGATAGGCGGTAAAATCAAGGCTATGATGTGCCGCGCAACTTCTCTCTCGCTGAAAAGCGCAGGGACGATTTCCGATGCCGCCGCAGATGTTGCGGCGGAATTTGCCGTATCGGGAGTGCTGGCGATTTATTCCGCGTGGCTGAACGGCGGCTGCAAGGGAGACCTTACAATGCTGACCGAGGTTTCCGCCAAAATGGCTGCGCACGGACTAACGGCATTTGTTTCCGATGATAAACTAACAGAAATGAGGTTTTAATTATGAAAAATGATAAGATTTTTTCTGTAAGAAGTATGGTGTTTATGGCGATTTTCGCGGCGATTTTGTGCGTGATTTCGCCCTATTCGATAAAGGTGGGACCGATTCCCATCACGTTCGCGACATTCGGTGTGTATCTCGCGGGAGCTGTACTCGGCGGAAAACGCGCGATGATTTCCGTTGTAGTATATATTCTGCTCGGTGCGGTGGGCTTGCCGGTGTTCTCTAACTTTAACGGAGGATTCGGCGCGCTGCTTGGTGCAACGGGCGGATATTTGATCGGATATGTTCCGCTTGCGCTGATTACAGGCATTTTCGCGGATATGAAAACCCGCCGTCACTGGACGATGATTATCGGAATGATTCTCGGAACGGTCGCGCTGTATACCTTTGGCACTGCGTGGTATATGATTTTCTCCGGCGCAAATCTCGTAACCGCGCTGTTAACCTGTGTTGTTCCATTCCTTATCGGCGATGGAATTAAGATGGCATGTACAACGGCTATCGCTATGCCGCTGAAATCCCGTTTGAACGCGATTATGTACAACGACCGCAGAGAGGGCTGATTGAATGCAATCCGCGTTGGTAATTGCATATCAGACGGTCATAATGTTCATATTGCTGGCGGTCGGGTATTTTCTGTATCGCAGCAAACTGCTCGGTGATGAGGCAACACAGCAGTTGTCAAATATTGCCATTTCGATAATTAATCCGATAGTGATTTTCAACGCGTATCAGCGTGAATTTGTTCCGCAGATGTTTCGCGGACTGATTTTTGCCTTGATTCTGGGATTTATCGCGCAAGTGGTTTTGGTGCTGTCGGGGCTTATTATCGTGCGAAAGACACGCCGCGATTTCGAGGTGGAGAGGTTCGCGCTGGGGTACTCAAACTGCGCGTTTATGGGGATTCCTCTCGTTCAGGCGACTTTCGGCGCGGAGGGAGTGTTCTACCTCACAGCGTTTATCACAGCGTTCAACGTGTTTATGTGGACGCACGGAGTGATTCTGATGAGCGGCAAAAAGCTCAGCGGCAAGGAACTGCTGAAGATCGCGCTCTCGCCCGCTATTCTTGCGATAGTGTTGGGATTGGTGTGCTTTTTCACGGGATTGCGCTTGCCCGGAGTGATTCAGCAGCCGCTTGACTACCTCGGCGCGATGAACACTCCGCTTGCTATGTTGGTTTCAGGTGCGACCATTGCGAAGTCGGGGTTGTTGGGAGCGTTCAAACACCCGAGGGTGTATTTTATCCAAGCGTTTAAGCTGTTTATCGTACCTGCGCTGTTGACGGCGGTGCTTGTCACGGCGGAGATTTTCGGGGTTTCGTCCGTCATAGTGAGGACGATTCTGATCGCCGCCGCCGCGCCCACCGCCTCCGCAACGATAATGTTCGCGTACAAATACGAGAAAAACACCGAAACCGCGTCACATCATTTTGCGCTCTCCACGGTTCTGGGAATACTCTCAATGCCGCTTATTATGTTTCTCGCGGGCGCGTTGGAGGGATTTATGGTTCCGAAATTGTGAAAAATGCACAAAAATCAACATTAAAGTTCGTGCAATATTAGTGTTGAAATATCGGTAAGAATGTGATATAATAAAAGTACGGTAAATATGTACTGTTGTTATTTCAGCAAGATAGTATTGTGGCTTATTATGGCCTACATACTTCTTATATATTTTCCCCAATTATTTTCAGTCGATTGCTGCTTCCCCAAGCAGTTCGGCGCTTTATTTGCCTTGCCGCAGACACCCCCTTGTCTGCGGGATTTTTTTAATATTTTATGGGTTTCCAAATAATAGGATAATCCCCGATCAGAGGAGAAAAATATGGAAATTCTTAACGTATCACGGGAGGACTTCCCAAAAAGCTGTGCATTCGCCGAGGGAATGAAAGTGATAACCCCCGAATGCGACAACTTTGAAACCGCTTATCATTATGACGTGAAATACTCGAACAACGGCAAGTATGATTTATTTTTGCAGATTATTCAACCAATTAATATGCCCGATAAAACACCCGTGATTATTTTTATTCCCGGGTCGGCTTTCCACAAGCAGGACGTCCGCGCCCGCGTGCCTCAGCTCGGGTTGCTTGCGGCAAGAGGGTTTTGCGTTGCTCTGTTGGAATATACCCCCTCGGAGGTCGCTCCGTTTCCGCAATTGATTCGTGACGCAAAAGAGGGTATCGTGTTTATGAAAAAGAACGCGGAGAGGTTCAGCGTTGACCCGCAGTCCGTTTTTATGATGGGCGATTCATCGGGCGGCTACACCGCGCTTATGGCGGGACTTTCCGATATTGAGGAGCGGAAAGGCGAGGATTACAGTGTCAAGGGAATCATCGACTTCTACGCTCCGACCGATTTCACCACAATGAACCTTGAGCCTTCCACGCAGAATCACTCCGAGCCGAACTCCCCCGAGGGATTCCTTATTGGGCAAAAAGATGTTTTGTCTAATCCCGAGCTTGCGGAAAAAACCATCATAAAGAACTACATTTCAAAGGATAAAAAATATCCTCCTGTTTTGATGTTCCACGGCAGCAATGACGAGCTTGTACCGTTCGGGCAGAGCTGCGAGCTTTTCTCCGCGCTGAGGGAGAACAAAGCAGAGGCGGAGCTTTATCGGATAGAGGGCGCGCATCACGGCGACAGGCAATTCTGGTCAAGCACTGTTTTGAATATGATAGAACGGTTTATTAACACGGTTTGATATTCTTTTTTGGAGGTTGGTGTGAATAATGAACATTTACGATACGGACAGGGAATTTACGGAAATCTTCACACATTTTGTTGACGAGGTGAAAAACGAGGACGGACAGCAGCTCCCGAAGGAAACGCGGTATATGGCGATTCTGGCGGCACTGATGGGCTGTCAGGGTATGGCGGAGTTCCGCGAGGTGATTCCGTACGCACTGAAAGCGGGACTGTCTGCGGCGGCAGTCAAGGAGATAGTTTACCAAGGTGTGGACTATCTCGGAATGGGGCGGGTTCGTCCGTTCCTCGACATTGTGAACGAGGTACTGGAGGAGCTGAAAATCCCGAATCCGAGCGAATCCCGCGCGACTGTAACTCCCGAAAATAGGCTTGAAAAGGGCGTGGCACTGCAAGCTGAGATTTTCGGTGAGCATATGCGCGAGGCTTGGAAAAACGGTCACATCAACCGTTGGCTTGCCGCAAATTGTTTCGGGGATTTCTACACGCGCGACGGACTTTCCCTCGCGCAGCGCGAGATGATCACGTTTTGCTTTCTTATGGCGCAAGGCGGCTGCGAACCGCAGCTCACCTCCCACGCAAAGGGTAATATGAATCTCGGCAACGACCGCGATTTCTTGATTCGCGTGGTGTCGCAATGTCTGCCGTATATCGGCTATCCGCGCAGTCTTAACGCGATTGCGTGCGTAAATAAAGCTGCAGAATAAAGTGTGGAGGTATTAACATGAAAATTCAAAATGAAACGCAATTTAATGAACTGAACATTTTCGGTAAGGGCAAACCGAATGACGCGTTCGCTCAGTATTTTATCGGGAACTCGTTCCTGAATATGCTCAACTCACGCGAGGAATGTCCCGTTGTACTCGCGAACGTGACATTTGAACCCGGCTGCCGCAACAACTGGCATATCCATCACGCGGACAAGAACGGCGGTCAGATGCTTATCTGCGTGGCGGGCGAGGGCTGGTACTGCGAGGACGGAAAACCGCCCGTAAGCCTTACTCCCGGGAAGATCATCGTTATCCCCGCGAATGTTCGGCATTGGCACGGCGCGAAAGCCGATTCGTGGTTTTCGCACATCTCGGTTGAAGTTCCGGGCGAAAACTGCTCCACCGAGTGGCTCGAACCCGTTACCGATGAGGAATACGGGAAGTTGGGCTGACATAATTTACAGGCAAATTATCGGAGTGCGGTTTGGAGCGTTTAATCCAAAGCAACCTGCCGACAGCGCAGTTTAGAGCATTATAACCAAAACAAGTGTTCGGTGTTTCGTGCAAATTGCGCTCAATTCAAAACAAGTGTTCGGTATTTCGCGCAAATTGCGCTTAATTCAAAACAAGTGCTTGGTGATTCGTGCAAATTGCGAAAGCGAGCGGCGCGTAACACCACAAAGTGGTGTTACGTGTCGCTCGTCCGTGCGGTTCGCAATTTGCTATTAAAAATAAGGAGAATTGTTATGGGGCAAAATCAACCCAAATGGCTTAATGACGCGATTTTTTATGAGATTTATCCGCAGTCGTTTAACGATACGAACGGTGACGGAATCGGCGATTTTCAAGGAATTATCCAAAAGCTGGATTATGTGAAGTCGCTGGGCTGCAACGCGCTGTGGATCAATCCGTGCTTTTTGTCGCCGTTCGGTGACGCGGGATATGATGTGGAGGATTATTACCAAGCCGCGCCGCGCTACGGAACGAACGAGGACTTGCGCGAGTTGTTCTCCGAAGCGCACAAGCGCGGAATCCACGTGCTGCTGGACTTGGTTCCGGGGCATACCTCGGTGCGGCATAAGTGGTTCATAGAATCAATGAAACCGGAGCAAAACGAGTTCTCCGACCGTTATATCTGGACAGGCAATATCTGGGAGAAGCCCGATGATTTGGACTGCCTGCGCGGAATTTCCGACCGCAACGGCTGCTGTGCGCTGAACTTTTTCGCTCATCAGCCCGCGCTGAACTACGGCTACGCGAATCCCGACCCGGAGAAAAAGTGGCAGCAGTCGCCCGACTCACCTGCCCCGCGCGCAACGGTCGCCGCGATGGAGGATGTTATGCGGTTCTGGTTGGGGATGGGATGTGACGGTTTCCGCGTGGATATGGCGGGAACGCTCATAAAGGGCGACCCTGACGGCAGCGCAAACATCAAGCTGTGGCAAGGAATCCGCGCTTTTCTGGACGCGGAATTTCCCGAGGCGGCAATCATCTCCGAGTGGGGCGAACCCGACAAGTCATTGGCGGGCGGATTCCATATGGATTTTCTGCTGCACTTCGGACCATCGCATTATAACGATTTATTCCGCTGTGAGCACCCGTTTTTCGCCAAGGACGGCAAAGGTGACGCGTATGAATTTGTGCAAACGTACAAGGCGAACCGCGCCAAAGCCCCGGACGGGCTGATCTGCATTCCCTCGGGGAATCACGATATGAGCCGCCTGTCATTGGACGTTGACGCGGAGAATCTTCCGATTGCGTTTATGTTCTTGTTGTCAATGCCGGGCGCACCGTTTATTTACTACGGCGATGAAATCGGTATGCGGTATGTACAGGGGCTGCACTCGGTGGAGGGCGGCTATGAGAGAACAGGCTCGCGTTCACCGATGCAGTGGGATTTCTCCACTAATGGGGGGTTCAGCTCCGCGCCCGCAGAAAAGCTGTATATCCCGATGGACAACTCCCCCGATCGCCCGAACGTTGAGGCTCAAAAAGCGGACGAAGGCTCGCTGCTGAACGAGGTTCGGCGAATCATAGCGGTGCGCCGCGAACACTCCGCGTTGGGGAATCTCGGCGGGATAGAGTTCATTTACTGCGAGAAGGACGAATATCCGCTTGCGTATGTGCGCTCCTCCGCAGACGAAAAGGTGCTTGTGGTAATCAATCCCGCCGCGCGTGAGGTCGGCTTTGATTCGGATTTGGAAATCGGCGGAAAGATTTACGCGATTGGCGGCGAAATCAAGTCGGAAAACGGGAAAATCACTGTTCCGCCACAATCCGCCGGATTTTACGCTATCAGGTAACTATTTCCATAAAAGTACTTGAAATTGCCGCGAAGATATGGTATAATAGTATGTATAGGGTACAAAAGCTTAGTGCATTATAACCAAAACAACCTATCGGTAACTAGTGCAAATTCAAAATACGAGCTATAGCGACTGCCTTAATTGCGCGGCATCCGTGCCGCGCTTTGGGCAGTCGCCGGCAACCTCCTGTTGCCGCGCAACACCGCATTGCGGTGTAACGGGTCGTTCGGTAAGCACAGACGAGCACCGGCTCGTCTGTGCGGTTTTGAATTTGCCATTTAGATAAGAGGTATTATGAAAGTCGATTTGCATTGCCATACCACTATTTCAGACGGTTCGCTCGGGATTTCGGACGTTATCCGCCAGGCGGACAGAAACGATGTTCGGTATCTCGCGATAACCGACCACGACAGCCTTGCGTCATTGTCACGCTCGGCGATTCTTGGAAAGCGATATAATGTAAATGTGATCCCCGCTGCGGAATTTTCCGCGTTTGATACCAAGCGCGGCAAAAAGGTGCATATCCTGTGCTACAATCCGCAAAAGCCCGACAGGCTGGAGGGGCTGTGCCTGCGTACCTCCGAAGGGCGTATGAAGCTCGGAAAGAGCCTTGCTATGCGCGTTCTTGAGGAGTACCCGATCACCATCGAGAGCATTCTCAAATACTCTGCGGGCAGCAAGGCTATCTACAAGTGCCACATAATGCACGCGCTGATGGATTACGGATACACGACCGAGCTGTACGGCAGTGTGTATGATGAGATTTTCGATCGCGAGGAGGGCTTGTGCGCGAAACAGGTTCAGCAAGAGGCGGATTTCTACCCCGATGTGCGGTTCGTGACTACGCTTATCAAGGCTTCCGGCGGAATTTCCGTAATGGCGCATCCAAAGGTGTTCGACAGCTTTGATTTGCTGGAGGAGCTTGCCGCCGAGGGCGCAATTGACGGCGCGGAGGTGTGGCATTCCAGCGCGGGTAAGGGATTCTCGAATCAGCTTTTGCAGCTTACGGAGCATTATAATCTGGTGGCTACGGGTGGTTCGGATTTCCACGGGTTTTATAACCATTACCCGATTCAGATCGGCTCGATCAATACGCCTATCGAGCAATTGAACAGAATAATTAATCACAAGGTCAAGGTATAATAATATGGACATTAAAGAATTGGCATTGCAAAAGCATTATGAATGGGGCGGCAAAATCGAGGTGATTTCGCGCGCGCCGATTGAAACACGCGAGGACTTGTCCACCGCGTACACTCCGGGAGTGGCTCAGCCGTGTCTGGAGATAGCGGCGAATCCCGAGCTTTCTTATAAGCTCACTCGGCGGTCAAATCTGGTAGCGGTAATAACGGACGGAACGGCGGTTCTCGGGCTTGGCGACATCGGCGGTCTTGCGGGAATGCCCGTTATGGAGGGCAAGTGCTGTCTGTTTAAGGAGTTCGGCGGTGTGGACGCGTTCCCGATTTGCATAAAGTCCAAAGACCCGGACGAGATAGTTCGGACTATCGAGCTGATTTCCGACAGCTTTGGCGGAATTAACCTTGAGGATATTTCCGCGCCGCGCTGTTTTGAAATCGAGGCTAAGCTAAAGGAAAAACTTGACATTCCCGTTTTCCACGATGACCAGCACGGCACGGCGATAGTGGTCGGCGCGGCAATGATGAACGCGGTGAAGCTCGCGGGGAAAAAGCTCTCCGAAATCACCGTTGTTATCAACGGCGCGGGCAGCGCGGGAATCGCCATCGGAAAGTTCCTGCTGAAGCTCGGTATAGGCAACCTGATTATGGTGGACATCGGCGGAATTATCAACCGTGATGAGCATTATGACAATCCCGCGCACGCGGAAATGGCTAAAATTACCAACAAGGACAATCTTAAAGGCTCTCTTGCGGACGCTCTGCGCGGCGCGGACGTGTTTGTCGGGGTTTCCAAGCCGAATCTGGTAACGTCCGAAATGGTGAAGTCCATGGCGGAAAAGTCGATTCTGTTCCCGATGGCGAATCCCAATCCCGAGATTACCTATGAGCTTGCCAAGGAGAGCGGCGCGTTTATTGTCGGAACAGGGCGCAGCGATTATCCGAATCAGATTAACAATGTTCTTGTGTTCCCCGGAATTTTCAAGGGCGCGCTCTCTTGCCGCGCTAAAGCGATAACCGAGGAGATGAAACTTGCCGCCGCTCACGCAATCGCGAATCTGGTTACCGAGGACAAACTCTCGGTAGAGTATATAATCCCGAGCGCGCTGGACAAGAGCGTGGCGGAGGCGGTAGCAAACGCGGTTGCCGAGGAATGGAAGAAAAGTTAGCGGCTTGGCGGGGGACAACCCTTTTCGGGGAGCTACCCCGAACCCCCGCGTTTAGTGGGGGGACAACCTCTCGGGGGGTTGCCCCGAACCCCCCACTCCCCTCTTTCCCATCTCCCCCACCCCCTTTTTCCTGTGTCANNANANGAAACGGAGATTTCTCCTTTGGGCGGCTATAACTTTGCGTTTTCGCTGTAAGAATATCGAGCTATTTTTATTATACCATACTATTTTTACATTGTCAAGGCGGAAATTAGAGGTAAGAATGTGTTTGACCCCTTGCTTTTCACCCCTAATTTATTTTTAATTACCTACTTGACATTTGGTGCAAAATGTCATATAATAGAAGTAATGGGTTATACCCGGTCAACAAACCGGGGTGAAGTTATGGTGTGCCATAACCCACAACAAGTTACAGGTATCAAACGCAAATCCAAAACACGAGTGGGGCGCAACACCGCACAGTTTAGTACGCTATAACCCATAGCAAGTTACAGGTATCAAATGCAAATCCAAAACGCCACGGCGGAAGCGGAGCTTTCGCCGTGAGCGAACACAGACGAGCGTACGCTCGTCTGTGTGGTTTTGGATTTGCCAATTAAGATAAGGAGAAGAGAAATGAGAGTTTACAATTTTAGCGCGGGACCCGCGGTCCTGCCCGAAGAGGTACTGAAAGAGGCAGCGGACGAGATGCTCGATTACAACGGCACGGGTATGTCCGTAATGGAGATGTCGCACCGTTCCAAGGCTTATGACGAGATAATCAAGACCGCCGAAAAGGACCTCCGCGAGTTGATGAATATCCCGGACAACTACAAGGTACTGTTCCTTCAGGGCGGCGCTTCTCAGCAGTTCGCGGCTGTTCCGATGAACCTGATGAAGAACAAGAAGGCCGCTTATATCGTTACCGGTCAGTGGGCAAAGAAAGCGTACCAGGAGGCTAAGATTTACGGCGAGGCTGTGGAGGTTGCGTCCTCCGCGGATAAGACCTTCTCGTATATCCCCGACTGCTCGGACCTGGCTATTCCCGATGACGCGGATTATGTATACATCTGCGAGAACAACACCATCTACGGAACCAAGTTCAAGACTCTTCCGAATACCAAGGGAAAAATTCTCGTTTCGGACGTTTCCTCTTGCTTCTTGAGTGAGCCGGTTGACGTAACCAAGTACGGCGTTATCTACGGCGGCGTTCAGAAGAACGTTGGTCCCGCGGGCGTGGTTATCGCGATTATCCGCGAGGATCTGATTACCGATGACGTTCTCCCCGGCACTCCCACTATGCTTAAGTGGAAGACCCAGGCGGACAACGATTCGCTGTACAACACTCCCCCCTGCTACGGAATCTACATCTGCGGCAAGGTGTTCAAGTGGATAAAGAAGATGGGCGGACTTGAGGCTATGAAGGCTCACAACGAGAAGAAAGCCAAGATTCTGTATGATTTCCTCGATCAGTCCAAGCTGTTCAAGGGTACTGTTCGCCCCGAGGACCGCTCGCTGATGAATGTTCCGTTCGTTACCGGAAACGAGGAGCTTGACGCGAAGTTCGTCAAGGAGGCTAAGGCTGCGGGATTCGAGAACCTCAAGGGTCACAGAACCGTTGGCGGTATGAGAGCGTCCATTTACAACGCAATGCCTATCGAGGGCGTTGAAAAGCTCGTTGCGTTTATGAAGAAGTTCGAGGAAGAGAACGGCTAAACGCGGTCTTTGTGCTTGACAAACACGATGGAACGTGGTATAATGGATATGGAGTGTATTATCCCCGATAAGAAGATAAATGAATTTTTCTTAAAAGTGGGAGCGAAGCACTCTGATGAGTTTTTTAATGTTGGGTATACCCCTTCCGATGGCGAAAGACTGAAAAGCGATATTGTTCGTAATTTCAGTTACAGCAGGGCGGTTGAAAAGAAAACGGTTGACGGGTCGGAAAGGTTTATTGTTTATATGGAGCTGGGAGTTACCAGAACAAAACGCTTCCGCACTGTATGGCAAAAGGACACACCCGACAGCATACCAAGAATCGTCACCGCATACAGAAAGGAATGATGTCAATGATTTCGATGTTTGAAAAAGTGAAAATCCTCAACAACGGGATTGTGGGCACAGTGGTTGATGCTTATGACAGGCGGGGGGAAAAGGTGTATATAGTCGAAAGCGACACTCGAAGCCCCAACGGTGATTATGAACTGTATGACTGTCTTGCCGAGGAATTGGCAAGGAACGTCTGATTTTCCGGAGGTAACAATGGCTGACAGATTTATCAAAACTTACTCCAAACAAGGTATGGTAGTTGCTACCGAGATATAGGTCGATACCGAAACCGGTGTAAATTACGTTTTTCACAAAGACGGATATGCGGGCGGTCTTACTCCGCTGCTTGATAAGGACGGAAAGCCCGTTGTTACCCTAGTTGACAATAAATGATTCGTGGTAGGTTTTCATATGACCGACAAACAGCTGAAATTTATTGTAGGCCTTATTGCCGACAAAATCCTATCCTGCAAGGATATGGAGGAGGTTAAAAAGGCGGTTGATGAAATGATGAAAATGGTCAACAAAAAAGGTTCAAAAGACAAAAACAAGTAAGAAAGCAGGTTTTGAAATGTACAACATTCAAACATTAAACAAAATCGCCGCTTGCGGCACGGATTTGCTTGACAAGAGCAAGTTCACGTTCGGAGATGACGTTGCAAACCCCGACGCGATTCTCGTTCGCTCGGCGGCTATGCACGATATGGAGTTCGGCTCGAATCTTCTCGCTATCGCGAGAGCGGGCGCGGGCGTGAACAATATCCCGATTGACAAGTGCAGCGAACAGGGTATCGTAGTGTTCAATACCCCCGGCGCGAACGCAAACGCGGTTAAGGAGCTGATTATCTGCGCGCTGCTGCTCAGCTCGCGTAAGATCCCCGCGTCTATGGACTGGATCAAAACGCTCAAGGGCAAGGGCGATGAGGTTTCCAAGCTCGTGGAAAAGGGCAAGAGCCAATTCGTAGGTCCCGAGATTATGGGAAAGAAGCTCGGCGTTGTCGGTCTGGGCGCAATCGGTGTTCTGGTCGCTAACGCGGCTGTTGCGCTGGGTATGGACGTTTACGGCTATGACCCGTTCCTGAACGTGGACAATGCGCTCAAATTGTCGGGCAAGGTTCACTATGTAAAGGACGTAAAGGAAATCTACGAGATTTCCGATTATATCACGCTCCACGTTCCCGCAACCGCCGATACAAAGGGAATGATCAACGCGGACGCTATCGCGCAGATGAAAAAGACCGTCCGTTTGCTGAACTTCTCTCGTGATTTGCTTATCGATGAGGCTGCGGTAATCTCCGCGTTGGAGAACGGCGGAATGGCTTGCTACGCAACCGATTTCGCAAGCGACAACCTTATCGGACGTGAAAACGTTATCTGCTTGCCGCACCTCGGCGCGTCCACTCCCGAAAGCGAGGACAACTGCGCGATTATGGCGGTAAATGAAGTGGTTGATTACATCGAAAACGGCAACATCACCAACTCCGTAAATCTGCCGAATATGACTATGGCAATCACTAAGAACGCGAAAATCTGCGTTATCCACAAGAACGTAGAAGGTGTAATAAACAGCATCACCGCTCCTATTTCCGCTGCGGGTATGAACATCGAGAATATGCAGAGCAAGTCCAAGAAGGACTACGCGTACACCTGCCTTGACGTTGCGGGCAATCCCACGGGTATCGAGGAGAAAATCAAGTCTGTGCCGAACGTTGTCAGCGTAAGAGTGGTTAAGTAATCCTACGACAGTTTATAAATTTCAACCGCCGCTCCGTTATGGAGCGGCGTTTTTTTGCGCGTTAATCGCGAAAATCAAATAAGTCCCTCGGTTTTATCTCCAACACCTCACACAGCTTGAAAATCACGTCAAACGATACTCCTACGTTTCCGAGTTCAATTGCGCTGATATGGCTTCGGTCCACATTGATTTGCTCGGCAAGCTGGAGCTGCGTCAGCCGCTTGCGTTTGCGGTAATATACCACGTTCAGCCCGAATTTCTCGTACAGCGTTTTATACTCCGTTCTCATAAATACACCCCCTATTACTATTATAAATAAGGGCAAGCCAAATATAAACCTTGTATAAATAGCGTTACGCTATTTTAGATAATCATTTGACTTTACACAATAATATTATTGAAATACTGACGATTCGGGCGGATATAGGAAAATTTCCCGAAAAATGTCAAAATGTTATTGACAAAAGTCATATGATGTGGTATAATATCATTAGCAACTTTGTGGTGACAAAAATTCCATATAGTGCAAATTCGGGCAATGAACGCGCATATTAATAATTACGCAATGTTTTTGGGTTATTTTGCACAATTTCAACCCCGAATTATCGTGATTATTAACAAATTAAAACAAAGTTTGCTGTAATGTTAAAAAATAACGTTGACAAAACACACAGCTTTTTGTATAATATATTTAGAACCGAATGGTACGGTTTTTCTTATTCCAGTAAGGGGGAATTTTTATGAAATTCAAAAAGACTTTGTACGGTGTAACAGCCGCAGCGATAACTTTAAGCCTGCTTACCAACGCACCGATTACGAAAGGTGTTAGTGCGGCAACCGAGAAGGAAACGGGTGAAATAATCCCAACCGACTCTACATATTTTAAGTGTACGGACAACGATGACGGAACACTGACTATTACAGGGTTAACTGACTATGCGACTAATTTGATGAACGATAAGGTGCTGACTGAAATAAATATTCCGGCGGAAATAGGCGGAAAAACGGTTACGACAATCGGCAGAAATGCGTTTAAGAATTGTAAAAATATGGAATCCATCACGATTCCAAACAGTGTTACATCAATCGAATATGCTGCATTTTATTCTTGCAGTTCCTTGACTTCAATTAACATTCTCGACGGAGTCAAAACAATCGGAGAATCTGCATTTTCATACTGTTCAAAGTTGGAATCCATCACAATTCCGAAAAGTGTTGAATCAATCGAGAAGCAAGCATTTTGGTCCAGCGTTTCTCTGACTTCCGTTGTCATTCCCGATAGCGTCAAATCAATCGGAGAAAGAGCGTTTGCGATGTGTTCAAGCTTGGAATCCGTAACGATTCCGAAAAGCGTTACATCATTCGGCGAATATGTATTTGACCGCTGCCCCAAATTGTCCTCTGTCACACTTGAAGAGGGGCTTTCGGTAATCGGCGATAGAATGTTTGATGGGTGTTCCGCTTTGACATCTATTGTCATTCCCGATGGCGTCAAATCAATCGGGGAATATGCGTTTAGGGATTGCTCAAGCCTGGAATCCGTCACGATCCCGAAAAGCGTTACATCATATGGCGAAAACGTTTTTTATAATTGCAAAAAATTGTCCTCTGTCACACTTGAAGACGGGCTTGCGGTAATCGGCGATTATATGTTTTCCAATTGTTCCGCTTTGCAATCTATTGACATTCCCGACAGCGTTAAATATATTGGAAAAGGCGCGTTTCAATATTCGGGTTTGAAGTCCGTCACACTGCCGTCGGGTATCACAACAATCAGCGATTACATGTTTCATAATTGTAAAAATTTGCAGCCTGTCACAATTCCGGACAGTGTTGTATCCATTGGTCAAAGCGCGTTTTATGGTTGTTGGTTTGGCAGCTTTGTTATTCCGGGCAATGTTAAAGAAATCGGCGAGGCTGCGTTTGCAAATGTGACATGGTATATGGGTTACACGAATATCACAATTTCGGAAGGCGTTGAATCAATTGGTGATCGTGCGTTTGAGGGTTGTTACCTTTCTTCCATCGAGATTCCGGACAGTGTTGTAACGATTGGCAATAATGCGTTTAATGGTTGTAACAATTTAAGATCTGTTGACATGGGAAGCGGTGTTAAATCAATCGGCGCTAGTGCGTTTGACTATTGCAGAAATCTGCAATCTATCACAATCCCGAAGGGTGTTACATCAATCGGCAGGCGTGCTTTTAGCGAATGCAAAAATTTGACTGAGATTACAATTCCGGAAGGCGTCAAAATGGTCGGAGAAAGAACATTTGAGAATTGCAGCAGCTTGACCGATGTTACGATTGAGGGCGATATGATAGCAGTCGGTGATATGGCATTCAGTGGATGCACAAATCTTACTAACGTCACAATGAACGGAAATGTATCATCAATCGGAGCCGGTGCATTTAAAGAATGTAAAAATTTGACTTCTGTCATAATTCCGGACGGTGTTACCACAATCGGCGATAACGCTTTTCTAGATTGCAGTACATTGACTTCTGTTACGATTCCGAATAGTGTTATAACTGTCAGCACAAATATGTTTGGTTATGAGCCACAACCAATTGACACTATATATTATAAGGGCACAGAGGCACAATGGAATGAATTGTTGAAAAGAAGTCATTGGGATGGTAAGGTGAAAAATCAACCGTGGATCAGCGGAGAACCCAGAACCATAAACGTTGTATTTTTGGATACCGAATCCGACCCCTCCGACCCCAAGATTGAGCTTGCAGCACCTACTAATGTTAAAGCAGAACCGGATATAAGAAGCGCCACATTAACATGGGATAAGGTTGAGGGCGCAACCGGATACATTGTGATGTATACGCCTGTAAATTATAATTATACAGGTCAAACTTGGTATACCAAGAACGCCTCAACCAACTCGATTTATCTTAAAGGCTTGCCTTCGTCCTATACTTTCCAATACAAAGTCGCTGCTGTAAACGGTAAAACAATAAGCGAATTTGCCGAATATGATGAAAACGGTCAGCCTTATCAATTTGATCCGCTGGATGCCCCCGGTACAACCCATACATCCGGTACCGGAGATTACTTTTTTGATTGGGATATGTTTTACGATGATGATAATCCCGACCCATACGCGCCCAAGCCTACCCCGCCGTCTCCGTCTATACCTACTCCACCGACTTATATTCCTACAAGACCGTCTAGACCTGTTGACCCCTCCGAACCGGATAGCTCCGAACCCGAGAGTTCGGAATCCGAAAGCTCGTCCGAGCCGAACTCTTCGGAAGAGGAAAGCGATCCGAACAGTTCGTCAATAAGCGGCGATAATCATTTCGATCCGTATAGTTCCACTTCGGAGAGCAGCCCCATATTTGATTTCAATAACCCGCCAACCGGAGCGGCAACATTCTTCGTTGTTCCCGCAATTCTGGCAAGCGGAGCGGTGATTATCGCGACCATGAAGAGAAAGAAAATGAAGTAATCCAATAAAGCCAATTTAATTCACATTTCCAAGACTGTTGAGAAACCCTCGCAGACGAGGAAAAGCCCTAACGGCTAGGCTTTATGCCTGCCGTTAGGGCTTTGACGAAGTAAGCCCCGCCGCTTAGCGGCGGGGCGGTGCGAGGGTTTATCGACAGTCTAAAATGCCCACCATTACGGTGGGCATTTGTTTTATTTGTACATAAAACAGTTGAAAATAAAGTCATTGTTCCAATAGTTTTCAACGGTCGAATCGCAGAACTCTATTCTGAGATTATGTTCGCGGGCGAACTCCGTAAAGAAATCCCGGCTGTAAAACAGCTTGGGCAAACCCGCGTATTTTTCGTCAAAATTCTCCACAGTTTTCCGCCGATAGTCAATATACGCGGATTCCTTTTCGGAATCGAACACGTCAATAATACCGATGGAATAACGCGTCTTTTTGTACATCTTCTCGAAGACCGCGCGGGCATAGTCAAAATCGGTGAAATACGCGATTACGCTGTTTGACAGAACGCAGTCGTACTGCGGCTCTTCGGGAGCGTTTACCGCCTCGGAGCATATCAAGTCCCCCGTTTTCAGAACGTCCTTCGCGATGTCGATAAGCGACTCGGAATAGTCAATTCCGCCGCAGGAAAACCCGTCACGCTCAAAAAGCAGCAGATTCGCCCCGCTGCCGCAGCCGAATTCATACACCGAATTTATTGTATTCGGCGCGCCCTCGATAAGGCGTTTCTTAATCCTCTCGTATTGCTCCACAAGCGCGTTTGCGGATATTGCCCCGCCCAATGTATCAAAGCCGTTGCAGCGTTTAAGCTCCACAAACAGCTCAATCGGGTCGGCAGAGCGATTATCAAGATGTCTGTTTGACCAAATTCGTTTCCAATCGTTTGCCATATAGTTGTTCTCCTTATTTTAATAGATTCTTTTTAAGCGAATCGAGCATTATGTCATTCTCTTGTTCATTTCGTACTGCCACGCGGATAAACTGCCTTCCATCGCCGATTTTACTGCTTAAATCCTTGATAAGCACGTTATCCGCGAGCATTTTCTCGGCAAGCTCTCCCGCGCTTATACCGGCAGTAATTTCAGCCATAATGTAATTTGCCTGTGACGGAATCGGTCTGATTCCGTCTATCCCCGAGAGCTTGGCGAACAGACGCTTACGCTCCGCGCGCAGCAGCTCCAGCGAGCGTTCGTAGTCCTTTCGATACTTCTCGAAAATCTGCATATAGAACTCCCCAAAGGAGTTGATATTCCAGATAGATACTTTCGCGGACAGCTTATCGATAAGCTGCGTATCCCCCGAAGCGGCGATTCCGAGCCGCAGTCCCGGCACTCCGTGGGATTTTGAAATGCTCTTTATCACAGTCAGGTGCGAATTTTTATTTATGTAGCCCGTATCGAGGAGAGTGTGACAATCCTCGTCCGCGAAATCGGAAAACGATTCGTCCACAACTATTTTGATTCCTTTATCTGCTGCCCACGAAACAAGCTCTCTCACGTCCTTGGTGGGAATATAATTTCCCGAGGGGTTGTCGGGATTAATCAAAAACAACGCGGAAATATCCTTGTCGCCGAAAAATTCTTTAATATCCTCCACGGTGTAGGTGAAGTCGTCATTGCTCGGCGTAAACGTCACAATTTCTTCCGAACAGCGGTTGGGATATTCCTCGAATGTCGGTCGGATAATGCCTATTTTTCCGCTGATTTCGCTCATTAACGCGTTGATAAGCTCCGCCGCGCCGTTTCCGACAGTGATATTCGCGTAACCGACCTCGAAATTCTTCGCCGCGAGGATTCGGTTTACCCTCAGCCCGGACGGATATTGCCGCAGCAGCGTTTCAAAGCTGTTTTCCATTTCGGAGATCATCTTTTTGGGCGGGTAATACGGATTCACGAGATAGCAGAAATCCAGCATTCCGGGGTATCTCCAATAGCCGCCGTACCGCGATCCTACCAACTCATAGCGGCTCTGATTCTCCGCCGGGAACAGCGACTGTGCTATATCCAAGTCCTGCGCGTCGTCTATCTCATACCACCTCTGCCCCGTCAGCTTTTTGGTCTGAATCATAGAGCGGTCGAGCATAGCGATAACCTTCAAGACTTGCTCGTAATACTCGTTATTTCCGAGAGCCTCGCAATACGCTTTCAGAAACGGAACATACTGATGATTAGAGAAATCGCGGCTGAATTTGTAGATATTTACGGTCTTGTAGTAATCATCGGTGTCGGAAAACTTGAAGTTTTTCCCCGAAATAAAATCCAGGATATACCCCTCATCGCACGTCTTGACGCAAGTTCCGTCCATCCAGCTCTCATATTTGTCCACAAGGGCGAGATTGGGGCGCGGGTCGTCAATCAGCAAGTCAAGAACGCTCTCCTCGAAAATCAAGTCGGATTCGAGGAGCAGAGTATCGTCCTCGCAGAGTTGGTCGTGCGCGAGCCAGAGCGAGTAGATGTTGTTTGTTTTGTTGAAAATGTCATTGCGGATGTACTCTATGGGGGTAGAAAGTCCAAGAGAATCGATATGTTCAATCAGCTTGTCGCCGCAGTAGCCGACAACCACGACAATGCGGTCAAGTCCGCGTTTTTCAAGCTGTCCGAGCGTTCTGTCAATAAGCGGAACGCCGTTTACGCGAACCATACATTTCGTGTTGTCCTCTGTCAGTTCTTTAAGCCGCTTGCCCATACCCGCCGCAAGTATTATAGCCTGCATTGTTTATACCATAATCCTTTCTCTTATTTTGCGCGGTGCGCGGTACCCGCGCGGTCAACTCCCAATGAAACGCTTATCGGAAATTTTCCGTTTTCGCTGTAAGGTTATTACAAAATCTTTTTATCAACGTTTCAAGGTGCGGTCAATTCCCAATGAAACGCTCATCGAAAATTTTCCGTTTGCGTTGTAAGGTTAAATCTATTACTTTATGCCAAGACGTTTAAGAACGTATCTTCCATAGATTTTCTTGCTCTGCCCGATGTTGAAAACGTGTTCGCGGAGAGCCGCGTCAATTTTATCCGCATAGGCGGTCTTGTTTTCCAAAAACTCCTTGATGATGTCATTGGCTTTCGCAATCTCATTTGGAGAGAGGCTCTTGCCGATAACATTCCGAGTAATTATTTCAAACGGTTTCGTGGGAATCTTGTCGTAATCGGGATTAAGCACCTTCATTGGCGTGTCGATAAACAGAACCGGACGCTTTGTGGTAAACGCGAACTCCGGCGCGATTCCCGACCAGTCGGTAATCAGCACGTCCGCCTCAAGAATAGGGTTGTTGGACGAGAAGTCCGTCTGAATCTCCACGTTTGTGCTGTCATACTTTTCGTGCAGCTTGGTGAACAACTCGGGAACGTGCCGAACCATTTGCGGGTGCGGACGAAGTATGATGTCATAATCGAAATCCTTAAGGCTGTCGATAAGCTCCTCTCCGCACAGCTCAATAATGTTGTCGGGCTGCCACGAGGGCGCTATCAGAATCTTCGGGCGCGCGTTTTCGTGCTTTTCGGACTTCTCATAGTCCGCAATCATACGGTCTATCAGCGGATAGCCCGCCTCGACAAGGAGCTTGGGCTTGGTGTTGTAAAGCTCCTCGGTATCGCGAATCTCGTTTTCGTTGTCTATGCCGATACACAAAACCGTATCGAACCAATCCAGCGCGCCCTTGCGGAGCGGCATTACATACGAGCCGACGCCGTGCATTACATAAACATACTCGATATTGTTACGAACACGGGAACGCTTGATGTGATACTTCTCCAAATCGGGCATAGTCATAGCGCACATATCGCAGTCGAGCCGCATAAACAGCGGCACGAGATAGCGGTCGCTTGCCACGTAATAAGACTTTATCTGCTCTCTCGAATCCTCGAAAATCTTGTCGTTCGGGTCGCTTGTTACATAGTGAATTTCCACATCGGAGTGCTCGCAGATGTAGTCTATCATATCCGAGAAGTATTTGTAGAACCCGTTCGACTCGGAATAAATCATCAGCCGCATTCCCTTAACCGAAAAGAAACGCTTGTAATCCGCCTTTTCACGCTTGGAGAAACGCCGCTGTTCTTCCTCTTTGCGGTGACGCTGCTCTTTCATCTTGTTCAGCATATCATAATCCACGTACTTTTTGGGTGGAATTACCAGATTAGTCAGAACCATCATGGGAATCGCGAACAGATTTCCAAAAATCCAATATAATCCCACTCCCGCCGGAACAACGAATGTGAAGAACGTTGAAAACGCTATCATAAAAATCGTTGTGGCGATAGTCATCACCTTGTTTTGGGCAATGGTAAGCACGTTGATTTTCGCCTGAGCATAGCACAGCAACCACGCGGAAAGTCCCGCCAATACGGGTATAAGCAGCAGAATAGGGCTGCCCGTAAACGAGGGAGTTACCCCCAGATCCAACCCGAGGAAGTTCATATTAAGCCCGCGGATCTGAGCGATTACGTCCGGGGAAATACCCTCGGGAATCATTCCGTTTCTGATATTTTCAAGCACCGTAAGCTGCCACGTGCTGCCCGCGTCCGTAACTTCGAGTGTGTTAACGAGCCAGTCGTTCAGCGCGGAAATATCCGCTCCGCCAAGCCGCAGCACATAAGACAGCGGGCGGTAAACAACGCCCACCAGTCCCAACACCAGCGGAATCTGAATCAGCAGCGGAATCATATCCAGAAATGGATTATACTTGAACTTCTTATACAGAGCCAACTGCCCGTCCGTAAACTTGTCCTTGTCATCAATATACTTGATTTTCAGAGCGTCCAGCTCGGGCTGAAGCCGCACCATTTTGATGGAGTTTTTCTGCGTAAGGATATTAAGCGGAAACAGGATCGCCTTGGTTATCAGCGTAAACAAGATGATCGACAGCCCGTAATTCTTCACAAGCCAAAAGCAAAACAGCATTACATATCCGAGAATGCCGATGAGAAATTCAATTACGGCGTTCATACTTAATCCTCATCATCGCCGAGCAGGTCGCTCGCCGTGACAACCGCTCCGTCTGTCATATCCGGCTCTCTGAGATTCTGAACGGAATCTTCCGCAGCCTTTTCTTTGCGGAACTTACGCGTGATTTTATTCCAGAAAATAGCAAGCGCCGTGCCGCAGGCAATAACAACACCGGCGATAATCTGTACAACATATCCCGTGGTAGCGGGGTCGATATATGCCGCCGAAGCCGCGGCTGTGGTCATAACAAACGCGCACGAAAGATTCAGTGCGGTGATTAATGCTTTTCCGATTGAAAAATGTCTGTTCATAATGTTTCTCCTTTGTGATAATGTTAGGTGTTCAGAGGTAAGATGAATCCGAAGATTTTAACATTCTTACCCATACTATTATACACCACTTTTTAGCGATTGTCAAGAGAATTTTCCCGCAGCGTATTCATATTAACCGAAATAGTTCAAAAATAATTTTTGGTTCTTCCAAAACTATTGATATGAAATTGCAGCAAGGGGAAAGCCGAATAAGGATAAGCTGCGTAGTTCTTGCTTCCGAACACATCAAATTCTCCGGTATCGGAAAAGTGAACGCCGATATTATCGGGCAGGGAATCCCCTCGCGTAAGCAGGGGGCAACTGTGATATTGTGACTAAATAGATTTTTATAAGAGAAGATCAACCCCGCGCAGTTTTTCCGGTTTTGCGAAGCAAAATTGCGGACGGAGTCCGCAAAGGAAAAAGTGCGCTAGCAAAGAGCGTTTGCGGTTCGCCAACGGCGAGTCGCAAANGCCTTTGCGTTGAGCAGAAATCCCTCTTGTGTAAGCAANAGGGATTTACCTCAACTGTGATATTGTGACCAAGTAGTTTTTTATAAGAGAAGATCAANCCCGCGCAGTTTTTCCGGTTTTGCGAAGCAAAATTGCGGACGAAGTCCGCAAAGGAAAAAGTGCGCTAGCAAAGAGCGTTTGCGGTTCGCCAACGGCGAGTCGCAAACGCCTTTGTGTTTAACAAAATCCCCTCGGCTGTGCCGAGGGGATTTTGTTAAACTGGTGGAGATAAGGGGAGTTGATTGAGCCATTTAAGTCCCTTTGTCCACCAATCAACAATGCTCTTAAGTCCTCATTATTATGCGGTTTATCTTTGATTTCATTTAAGTTAAAATCCGTGAATTTATGAGAAATTTTAACTTTTTCGGGGATAAATCGGGGATTTTTATCTAAAGTTTTTTGTGTTATTCTGATACAAGAATTCCCATTTTGAATGACAAAATAGCTAGTTCTATTGCCTGTGGATTACAATCGCGGTATTTAAAATAATAGAGCAACAGATCAATATATTCATTTAGTTCTTTTTGATGATTAGGGGGAACAGTTTCTTTGCCACAGCACAAACATTCGTTAAGTAGCAAATACGCCGCAAATCTCTCATTAACAAAGACGTCAATTTCATCTAAAAAATTGCCTTTGTACTGCAACGGTTTCCTTCTAATTATCCACGAAATCTTGTATGCAAAGATTTTCTCGGTTCTTGTGCGTTCTATATTGTGAAAATCTTTCAAACGGTCAATATCGGAATAATAATCAAGAAGCAGCTGTGATAGAATGCGTTCATTACAATAAACAGTTCTTTCAAATCCCGATTTCTCTAAAAATTCTTCTGCTGATTTTCTAATCTCTTCAAACCGAGTTTTGAATTCTTTAATCCCAAATTTGTTGATTAAATCCGAGTAATCGCTTTTTTCAGCCAAACCAAATCACCCCTTTATTTTTTTCAGCAGTTCCATATCATCTAAACTCTGAGAATTTGTCATAACAGCTTGTGCCATGTCCGATTGGAGATTTCTCCTTAAATTCGAGAAATATTGTGCCTGTTGCTCATCGGTAAAGCCAAGTGCGGAATTAGGCAAAATATCCTTTGGATATTTTCCGCTCAATATTTCTTGAATGAGCGTATCAATCCCTATTTTATTGATTACTGTTTGATTTTCCATTTTTACCATTTTCCTTTCTTAGCAACTTATCAATTGCATACTGCTGTATGTTGATTGGCGATTCAGCAACAAAGTCTGAAAGTTCAACTCCCTCAAGCGAAACATTCGGAATCACGCTCTGCGAGGTTTGAGACCAATCATCATAACAATCTTCCTCAAAAAATTCTGCATTCATTTTCCACCCAGGTTCGTTTAACTGGAAACAGGTGGACATCATCTCATCAATCATATCGGTAAGCTTTGAAAGCATATTTGTATACCGCAACAAAAAATTGTTATCATTACGATAAGGGTATTTAACCTTGTGATCAAACTCGCCAAATACTTCCTCTGCAAGGGTTCTCACCTGAATCTCGCAATAAAAGCCGTTGAATCGCACTATGTAATGCTGAGACCTGTATCCCTTATTAGAATACTCTTTTTTGATCTTATCTTCAAAAATGTTACGATCACCGTATCTAATATAAGCCACAGGTTTCTCTGCTATATAACAATCAGAATTTTTATCATCCGAAAAAATGTGTAAGATCTCATTATGGATGGACTCCCAATCCTCTTTTTTAATAACCAAAATGCGAAGCCCAATTAAATCCCGAACAATTTCCTTATAGTTGTTGACATTAATATTCTTATATTTCGCGGATTGTTCCTTTCCCCTTTTCCTAATAATTTTTTCAATAAGGTGCTCCGAATCTTTAGGTCTGCACCTTAAAGAATGATAGGAAATGCTCTTTAAAGAAAAATCCTTACGGACACACGATTCAAGCAATTCACAGCATTTTTCAACTGCATCAATGTTCAACTGATAATCCTGACGAATTTGTTGTAAGGTTTCAAATTCTAAGTCAGAATTGTCAAAATACTCTCTTATATGATATTCGTCTAGGAATTTCTCAAATCCCTTTTCATTAAAGTTATTTATATTTTCTTCCATTTATGACAACTTCCTAAAAGTTTTTAAAGTACAAATGATGCTTGTACTTCTTTCAAATTGCTGTTAGATAATATTATACCATTTTATTGAAGAAAAATCAACATTTTTTTGTTTTTGATCAAAATTCAGCGATTTCACCAAATATTATCTCAAAAGTTAAACAAAATTCACAAAAACGTCCCATCAATATAAACATTATAGATAGAAATGATTTATCGGCTCATTTTTAATAGCTTATGAAATCTTGATTGTTGCAATAAAAAACACCTGATACCTAAGATGTCAAAATGAACACGTGAGCAAAAATTATGTTATGTCGTCCAACCGCTCACAAAATAATCCGCCGAAATACTTTAGCAATTTAATGCAATAAATTATCCAAAAACACGCTCTGAAACTGCTCTTTCCCGCAATTTAGCAGAGTGAAGTAATTTTCCTCTTAAAAATATCACGAAAAGACAGTTACAGAGCGGATTTTCAAACATGTTCACCGAAACGGATTTCTGTGCTTTTTCATATATCAAAAAAGTGTGCAAATGCCGATAAACATACTCTAACAGTACATTTTCAGCGTTAGCACACCTTTTTCAATGCGTTGCCCGATACGGATTACAAAGTGGATTTACCAGTTTTTGGGGTCGAAGCACTCAGCGCATAATAGTTACAAAAATCTTGTTCTTAATCAATCTGTTCACGGTTATCAAGAGTGTCCTTTGGGAATATCAATGTCACAAAGAAATTCGCCGTTGGGATTATATATTTTTGCACTTGTATAAGCATCACCTTCGCCATGAAAGTCAAAAACGGGTATTTGTGTTTTGCCGTTATACTCCCTACTAGTCCAACTTGGTGTAGGCGGTGGTATAGGCTTTTTATTGATTGTCCATGTGATTTCAATCGCATATGTTGTTCCATTTGACCAAGTATATCCGGGCTTCGGAGCGAAGGTAGCTATGTAGTCCCCAGCGTTTGTTGCACTTGTACATCCGGCTATCGTCATTTTGCTACTGTCATAATTATTCCATCTTGGTGTTTGTTCTTCGCCGTTATAAGTAAGCACTCCTTTTTGAGAAATCTCACCTGTCGTAATGGGAATGCCCTTGATTTCCCATATGAACGAAACATCATCTGTTCCGCCTCCAACCCATTGATTTTTGCTTTTGTCTTTAAGTCGGAAAATCCCCATGTAGCGTCCTACATTGGTATAATCGGACGGCAGAATTACTTCTACATTGGCTTGGTCATAAGTCATTTTTGGAGCTTGAGGGCTTCCGTTATATGTAAAACTTGTTCCCTCCACTGTAGGCTTCTGCACACTTGTAATGGCTGGAGCTGTTATCGACCAAGTAATTGAATACTCGCCTTGGGGTTCATTTTTAGGATGATTTGACCAGTTATATTTAGTAGAATCCTTTAATGTAAATGCGATGGTGTACGCTCCAACGGCGGATTGCTTTCCATCATAGCTTTTGGAAGTGGTAATATAGCTCTCATTTCCGTTATAATTAATGGTTGGATCATATGAGTTACCATCATAGGTGTAGCCTGTAGGAGAAATTGTGGGGATTGGAATTGTTGTGATAGCCTGTGATAGCATATCTCCGTCCTTTATTGGAATAGAGTTATCCACCATAATTTGTGGTAACAACACCTTAGTGTTTGACTTGGATGTAGTTATATAAGTACCGCTTGATGTGTGATAATAGGCTGTGCTTGAAGTAGCGGACGTGCTAGTCCAAAAACTTATGTAAACCGGCACATAGTCGGCAAAAGATTTATACTCATCTACAGATAGAACCCTTACCGATAAACAATCTACCTTAATTCTGTCTTTTGTTCTTTGGCATTCGGAATCAATGTTATTCCATGAACAACTGCCGAGTCCGGAACTAGCCAATAAAGATGTATGTGTACTATTTCTTGAAACGACCCTAAAAGCCCATGTTTTGCCCTCGTCATAGGGGACACGAACAGTACTTCCTATTGCTATATCTTTTAACGTTGCCATTAACTTTACCTCACTCTCTTAAAACACTATCATTGGCTGATTTATGGATATTTCCGCTTTCCGCGAGTTTAGCTCTTATATCGAGTAATTCCTCGCGCAACGTTGAAACGTCCTTTTGAAGCCTATTTAAGCGTTCGCTTGTTACACTCACTTTAGCTGCTTGTCCTAAATCGGGGAAATCCCCTGTTGTAACGGAAGCCGCAAAGGATTGATTCCTAAACTGATTCATTTGTAATTGACGAATATAACGCCCAAATGTGAATTGCGGAGTTGTCTCCGCGATTTGTTTATACCGTTCCATTGAATACGGAATATCCAAAACCGCGCATATCAAGAACAGAGCAGCTTCCTCGCCGTATTTGTATGTATATTCCTCCAATAACGCTTGTACACAGTCCTTGCACAGCGGTACTTGCTTTTGAGAAGCGTACACCCTGCTCCATCTATTTGTGTAGAACTCGGTTTCCGCTTTGCTTTCTCCGCACCGTACACACCCAATAAGCGGAGCAGAAGGGTATTTCTTTGTTTTCCTTTTCATTACATCGAACTCCTCATATTTCTTCGTCGAAGTCAAATATCAAATCGCCATCCAGCGTGGAATATTTCTCAAAGTCCATCTGTTCGCCATTTGCCATTTCAATGAACTCATCATAGGTAATCTCCTTACAAATTTCCTCCACATAGCACTCATCATCTTCTTCAATATGGCAATTTTGCTTTGAAAGCATTTCCAACAATTGGTCATCGGTGTCGTATATATGTACCCATCGGAATCCTTCACATTCAATAAACAAATACTTTTTCTCTCTCATGATCTCGTCATACGTTGGCAAGAAATTGTGTAAGAACCTGTCAAGAACACCTTTGTCTGTGAGAGTTCTTGTGATCACTCTTGCTCCCTGAATTACTCCATAGGTTTTGTTTCTTTCTTCCATAAATATTGTTCCTTTCTGGTTTGAGAGGTGTCCTCCTCGTATTCTTTATAAACTGATGTTTAACAGTTGTCGGGAAATATGCTCCGTTTGAGGGTGCTCCTTTTTGCGAGAACGTGTGATTTATCGTTTTCGCCATACAGGAAGCCCCCCAGACGAAGGTAAATTGTTCTTATGCAGACAGTTCTTGCAACTTTTTATATCGGCGTTCCAAATCCGTGATATTCAGACCCCACGATTCAAATGCCGCCTCGGTGTTTACGCGGTTGCCATTCCACGAGGGAATATTCAATTCAACCATCTTCTGTCTTGCTTTGCGCTTAAGTCTTGAAACTGTCGCGGTAGAATGTTTGCCGAACAATTCCTCTATATCGGCATTTCCTAACTCTGTCCGTGAATAATATAATTCTATTGCCGTTTTTAATGAAGTGATCGGCGGGATTCGTACATTCTGATTGTTTGTCATATAAATTATCCTCCTTGTGATTTCTCAATCTTATCCTTTATTCGTTCTATTGCCTTTTCGTGATACTGTATAGCAGTTCCTATTCGTGCTACATCATCTGTATCTTGTTCGCGCTCTGCCGCTTGTCTGAGCCTATCCAGACGCGCTTGTACTTCATTTAATTCAATCTGCAATACGGGCGGCTTCTCCAAACCTATGCCGTATATTGCAAGCAGATCATTTTTTACTGTATCGTAAAATATGGTGTCGCTTGTCATTAGCGAGATGGCTTTTGCCGCCTTTAGAAAAAGAGAGTATATATCCTCGCCCGATTTCAAGCCTTTGTTTATCTCACACCGCAAGCTGTCGGAGAGTCGTATGTTTTTTTGATACTCTGTCCGCATTCGAGCGGCTTCTTCCAACTTGGCGCGGTTTTCGTCCGATAGTGCTTGTAAGTGCGGCAAAGTGTTCTGAGCGGCGGCGCGAACGGGTGAAGCACCGCCATTGTTCAGTGCCCGTAAAGGGGAAAAATCTATATTCATTTTCTCTGCCCTTGTCCCTTCGCTTCCATAAAATAGTTGCAACGAGGGAAGAAATCAAATTTTACCTTATTGCCGACTTTTCCGTTACGCTGCTTTAATATCATTAACTCAATATTGTATATGTCTCCGCTTTTGGCTTTCACATCACTGAACTTTTCCTTATTAACACTGTCGAATTGCAAGCCAAGCAGAACGTCTGCTCCATACTCCAAACCGCCGCTCTCCTTGAAGGAAGAGAAGGACACTTCTTGATTGTAAGATTGACGGTTAAAGCTCGATATAACGAGTATGGGAGTTTTAAGATCGCGGCCGAGACGTTTCAGCTCCATTGTGGTCTTATCAGCAATCACTCTCTCCGCCGAACGTTCGTATCCGGGATATGGTGCCAAAATTTGTAAATAGTCTATTACAATAAGCGGGGTTTTGCCCATAAGCTTGATATGCCGTTCCACAGCTTTGCACACATTATAGACGGACAGGTCTCCACAGCCTTCCTCCACAAAAATACGGTCAGCATATTGGGCGTACCTTTTCATTGCTTCCTCTACCATTACCGATTCGGCTTCGGTGAAGTGTTGGTGACATTTCCCGCGCATTATTTCGGTCGTGGATTTTGCTCCGGTGACGTTTTTGCCGTTCTCCACAAGATATGTGGCTGTGTGGCGGCTCACACTTTTCGACATAAGCTCATCCCTCGACATTTCGAGTGAAAAGAACATAACATCGTGTCCGCAATATGCGGCGTTATCCGCGATTTGCAATGTAAAAGTGGTTTTTCCCAATGATGGAACAGCACCAATCAGGTAAAGACCCGGCTGCAAACCATCGCCGAGGCAATTGTCCAGATACTTAAAGCCCGTGGATATGCACGTATCATTTACCGAATTTGCTATCCTGTTTACGAAACCTTGAAAATATCCGCCGTTTGAGAGCCGCATATAGTTTTCTTTATCGGTTGGTACATCTTCGTTTACAATCTTTCGGGGAATGTCAAGAGTGCTGCCGTGCTCGACTGCCGCCGTGAATGTCGAGCGGTCGGCTGTGAGAGCTTCGTTAGGGTCTTTGTGTTTCCCGCACGGGTTATACTTGATACACGGTATGCCTTGTTCTTCAAGCCCTTTCATCAACTCAAGAGCAGCTTTTTCGCCCTTATTCTTGTCCTCGTCATTGTCGAGAGATACGATGAGCGGCTGAATGGGCGGTTTTTTGCTAACAAGAGAAAGAAACTTATCTACCATATTTGTTGATCCCAAAGCTATACCGTTTCCACCAACCTCTATAATTGACATCAAGTCAATTTCACCTTCCACCACGTAAATCGGAGTTTCCGAGTTCCAAAGCGCACTCTCGTTCAAAATATGTACTTTGCCGACTTTTTGTTTTGTAAATCTTTTTGCACTTATGTCCAATTCGGAATCGGAGCGAATATCACGCGCCATATAGGTTGATTTACTCGTCGGAATGATAATCCTCGGTGAAGTTGGCACGTTATCCGATGTTACTTTAGGATGCCGCCAAAAAGGAACGTAACCCACATTGAATTTACGCGCCGTTTCGTCTGAAATTCCTCGCTTGTGCAGATATTCAAGACCTTCCTTGTACCTTTCGTCAAACAACTGTCTATTCGCTATGTTGAAATTCTCGGTATAATCCACTTCCGGTTCTTCCTTGGCTGTTGTTTCATTTTCCACACTCTTTATTTCAGTTCTTTCCATAATCATATGTCCTTTCTTATATTCATCATTACTGTCAAGCGTTATGTGGAATATTTCCGCTGCTCTGTCCATCCGGTTCTTGAAATCGCCGATATGCTCAATCTGCCCTATCAACTCAAACAGATCGCCGCCGTTACCACAGGAGAAACACTTCCATTTCTGCCCATTATCATAAACGGAAAACGCTCCCGTTTTGTGCTTGCCTTCACCACTGCCGCAAAGAGGGCAAACATACATATTCTCGCCGCAGCTCGGCTTAGTTATGCTTTGAACATATTCCGTCAGGCGGCTTTTCATTTCTTCTCTTGCTTGGTCTCTTGTCATAAAAATTTATTCTCCTTTTTAAAAATTGCCTGTAAAAGAGAAAACCTTGCCGTATCTCACGCTGTTTCGGGAGAGCGGCGACACCTGCGCGTCTTTTCTTTTACAGGCGGAAGGTTAGGGGGCGTCCGACCTCAAAGAGGACGCACCCATTAATATAATTAATATATTAGGGGAGAGGACGCCCTGCAAGACCGCCTGTAGAGCCACTTCGCAAACTTGCAGGCTGTCCGTTACCCCCACTTTGTGCTGTATGTTACCCCCACTTTGCGCTGTCCGTTACCCCCCATTATTTTCATTTATGGGGGATTTATATAGTGTCAAAGCGGCTTTTTGAGGGTTACGCTACAATTCTGTCGGCTTTTCTCTTATTGCGCTTTTTACTCTGCTTGTTACCCGCACTTTCACAAGTGAAAGTCTTGAAAGCGGGATAATAATTCCAATCAATATGTACCGACAGCTTTATAAATCTGTGATAAGGCATTTTCGGTAATTCTGACTTTTCAACGGGTTTTCCGAAGTCGTCATAAACACTCCATTTCAGCGTATCTGAAAGAACATTCAAATCTCTTACAGTGGGTTCAATTATACGCCTTGATATTGCTCTATCTGTTCCCATTACTGCCTCATAACTCGGTAATTCCGGGGAAGAATTTAAGAGCGTTTCCATTCTTATAGTGTTCTCACGCTTTCTTCCCAAGTTTACCCTTTTCATTGCCGTGATTTTATACAAGAAGTGAAAACTATTCGGGTTTTTCTTTGCCGAAAGTCTGAATAACTGCGGTGGAATACTCATATAGTATCCGTTTTCTTTGAGGAGAGTGAAAAAATCCTCATCAATCGTTATTGGTATCATGCCGCGCTTTTTGTCGTTGTAATTTTGAACCATGTGGAAGTGTAAATTCCCGTGAATTACTTCCAAATTGAACAACACCTTGATGTCATAAAGCATTTGTTGACGAGCCTCTTTTGAGTCGCTTAACCCACGCAAATTCATATAATCCCTTATATCGAGGACTATTTTTCGGCTTGCAAACTCTCTTGCGCTGAGTTCACGGACAATCGCCAGACATAGCTGCTGAGTAGACATTCTCAATTTCTTTGTCGCGTTATAGTCTATGATTTGGTAAAGGTAATCTCCCCGCTCCATTTCATAATTACCCGTAATTTCATTAAGCTCTCCGCACTTAATCCCGATTTGCTGCATTTCGTTCAACTCCTGTGTTTGTCTGATTTCTAAAAAATCACTTTTATCAAGGACTGTAATCGACTGTCGCTCTTTTTTGTCGGTTGTGTCCTCTCTCCTTGCCGTCCTGCCTTTTGCCAATATTTAACCTCCACAAAACAATTCTGCTGAAATTGTTTTTGTGTGTTTTTTGTGTTTTCAGCATACTAAATACCTCATTCTCATAATTGAGCTACCAACTCTCGGAGTTTACGCAGCTCTTGATGCCGTAATTTATCAATGAGTTCTCTCAAAAATCTTAACTCGTATCGTGGATCTGCCGCATATTTAATCCTCCTTTATGGCATATTCAGGCTCAAAATTAGCGCCTTTGTGGATTTTGCATAAAATACTCGCAAATTAAATACATATATTTGTGCACAATTTTGGTTGACATTTGCGCTTATCTGTGGTATAATAGCACTATAAGGATATACATTAAAATGGTTGGGTTTAGCCGAGAGGCAAGTCCAGCCTATGGGTGTTTATACAAGCGCGTTTTTGAGCCTCAGAAATATTATAACACACCCGTCAGCAAATGTCAATAGGTTTTCCGAAAATTTCTCAAAAAATTTTTTCGCGCTGTTTTTCTTTGTCCGTGTTCGTTTATTTGCCAACAAAGAAGCCGTCTGGTTCTCCACAACCGGGCGGCTTTAGTTATGTGGCTGTGATTTGTCGAAAAATTTGAACGCGAGTATATTATAATAGGTGTACCCCGTTATACACCGTTAAAGGTGACAAATTTTGGAAATTTATAAGTGTGACGCTTGCAAATTCAGAGGTATCGCGTTAATTTTTTTTTTGAATGAGATGTGATCTAGTCGCTTGAAAGTTGGGGAGCGACGGTTTGCTGTTCTTTCTCGGTCTTATGTGACTTATTCCGCTTTAGAATTATTCGTTCTGTTTTCTTTAGCATTCATTCAGCCTCTTCTTTAGAGCAAGATTTCATATCATCCAAAAAGTTATCCAAACAATGTTATTTCAGCATTTTGTTTAAGTCAACGGAGAATTTCATTGAATACAGTTCTTTTAAAATATCTAATCTATAATCAGATCTATCCGTGTACACTACACCCTGCATATCAGACGGAAGCTCAATTCCTTGTTCAGCTACAATAATCACATTCTTCCTACCTAGCTTGCCTATAAAATATCCTGCTTCAAAGACAACATTTTGTCTCGCTCGGAGATTAACAATATAATTGCCGTTCTCGTCTTTATTAGCTTTTTTACATCCAACATCATCATTGGTAAAAAGACAAATTGCGGCGTCAACATCACTGTAATTCTCTATCTTCTCAATTATAGTTCTTCCGAGATTAGATTGTTCGCTCAAAATTATTGCTTCAATCTGTTGTTTTTCAATAAGACGAGCCACTTCATTTTTTAAGGCACTATCATGTCCGTGAACAATAAAGATTTTTGTCCTATCTGTTGTCATGCTGTCATTTACAGGTCTGGTTAAAACCATCTCATCTTCCTCCATTTCTTGGAGATATGTTTCAAAAATTGCTTTTGATGAAAGCAACCCATTAACACAAGCATCAACAAATTTACTCTCAGGTGTACTATTTGAATATACTGAAAGTGTGAAGTGAGTTTTCCTGAATTTTTGAAATTCAAAACTTTCCTCACCATATTTATTCATCAAGAACCGCTCAACTTTAGTCTTCCATGCCTTAAATTCTGGCTCCGAACAGTAAATGCGTCTTGCTGCTAAATTCTCTGCCTCATCACACAATGCTTTTAGCTTATCGTAATCGTTCATATACCATACCTCCTATAGTTTCACGCATACAACAAGGTTTAATTTTCCTTTCCTAATTCATCATCTGTTATTTTTTCATCAGACGGTTCATCATGCAATGTTTTCTTGTATTCTTCTATTAAATATGTATTTAAGGCGGCTGCAATGTTAAGTGAAAGCTTTGCAAAAGATTTTTCAATTACAACTTGAAACTCTCCTGCCCCGTGATCAGATGAAGAGTTATTACGGATATATGGCAATGCCATCATCACACTTGCTCTGAACCCCTCAGGATTAATTGTGGCAGGAAGTTTGGGATTTATTGATGAAATAAATTTGGCTGTTAGGGTTTTAACATCTCCTTTTGTAGCCCCAACGATTACTTTCAGCACACTTTCATAACTTTTTTCTGCGTTTGATATAGCTTCGGGAAAAAGGCTCTTTTCATAAAAATCCCATGCTTTCATAAATTCATCATAAGCAGATTGGAATTTCGGTTCACATTCCTTTAAACTGTGCATCAATGAGATTGTTTTAACTTTTAAGTCCAACTCAAATTGCTCGGAATCAATTTTAATCATTCTTCCGTCGTGTAGTAGCCAAGGTATATCGTTTTGTTCTAAAACTGAATTGATTTCAGACTGAAATACTATTTTTTCGTTTCCCAAAAGTTCATCATACTGCAGCTCAATTACATCAAAAAGGTGTGGAGTAAATTGAGCTGATAAAGGTCTATAATCAGAATGGTCAAAAATATTATCTCTAGTGTTAACATATGGATAGTTTTTGGATTTATTAAACGCATTAATTGCCTTTTCTAAAGCTGTTATTTTAACCTCAAAATTATCGTACCTATTTGGATGCTCAATTTGAGGTTGGGCAAACCGATACATAACGGTCTCAAGGGATTCTTTTGTCTTAAGATCAACATCCCCACAAATGTGGTCAACCAGTTGACCTTTGTTTTCTTCTATAAGGTTTGCATATCGTTCTGAAAACAACATAGCTATCCTCCGTTTATTTGTCATTAAAATGCCACTTCTATATCGTTATCCAATTATCCAAATCTTAACTATCACACTTACAGATAGTGTTGCATCGTCCGCAGCTTTTCTTAATTATACCACATAACATAATAAAAAGCAATATAGATGTTGAAAAAATTTCAGAATATATTGTTCTTTGGGCGATTATTTAATATAATAGAAATTTCCTATCCCGTTTCCATTGTAGTATAACCTTGTTTATGTGTAGTCTCCATCCCATAGACTTTATTTAACAAGCATATTCGGAAGAGCGGAGGAAAAGTGTAACATCGCCTATATGCGTTCAGATTGCGCCATATTGGATTTTAGGTGCTTGGCAATATAGTTGACCTCTGCAGCTTAAAAGCGTTTACAATGCAAATATGAGCGTTTTAGGGGTATGCGTGATTTGCCGTATGCCGTAAGGCTGATCGGAGTTTAATTCGGGTCAGAAAAATAACGCTCAACCTATACGGTCAAGCGTTATCTCTATAGTATGTATTGGTGCGTATTTAGAGTTCCCCTGCGGCTCTTGCATTAACTACAGCAGTACGATTCTCGAAAACAAACTCCAAACCAGTTTCGGAAACAGAGTAATTATCGGGATTATCAAATTCGGCTCCGGCAAGCTCGATAAACTGCTCAAAACTGATCTCGCGGACAAATCGGTTATTACGCTTAAACTCGTCCATTTCGCGGTCGTTGCTGCTGGGGATTGGGTTTTCTTCAAACAAGCGTTCGGCATCCTTTATCCACACTTCGCACTCCTCGGACGTGTCGAGAACGTGAACACTCACGAAATCGGGTTCAGACCAAAGCAGGAACACCTTGTAACGGAGCATTTCCTTAACTGTCTTTGAGAAAAGCTCACAAGCCGCTATGTAAAGTTCCTCACTCATAGGGTCATCAAGGCTTTCCTCGGTATCGATACCGCGCAAAAGTTCCTTAAATCCGCGTATCGTTGCCGATGCTCCCTTTACTTCAATCATTTCATCAAGTGTAAACATAAAAAATACTTCCTTTCGTCATCAATCCTCCGCATAAAGCATAAGCTTTTCCATACAATCGCTTGTTGTTGCGGCGAGAAAATCAAAGCATTTACCGCTTGGTATATCTCCATGTGTCACACTGTTTGACACTGCAAATAATATGCCTGTAAGTGCTTCGAGAGTTCCGCAAACCTCGGCTATAATGTCTCCTGCGGTCGGGGTGTATTCCCTGAGTTCTTCGGTGTCCATTAAAAATCCTCCTTTATGGGCTTGACATTTTCCCCGATTTGTGGTACAATGTAACTGTGAGTTGGTTACACTGTACCACTTTGGGGAGAGCCTTTGCAATTCGCACTTGCAAGGGCTTTTCGCTTAGGTGATTGTGAAGCGGCGGTTTTCGGTGGTTTTGGTGAACCGCTCCGCGACTTCGGGCATCTCCTTTTTGAGGGCTGTTGTGTCAATGCGGTTGGTTGTTACCGACTTCCAAGTAACCTTGTAGCAGTCGATTACAAGCGTATCGGTGTTCTGCTCGGTCATCGTCTGCTTAACCTCGTCTTTGAGGGCTTCGAGTTCGGCGGTGAGTTCCTCGCTCATTCGCTGAAGCTCCTTGATTTGGTGGATTTTCTGCGTGAGTTCTGTTTTGTTCATATTGAACCTCCTTGTATAATGTGTTTTATTCAGAGTGGGTTTGTGTTTCCCTCTCTGTAATTATATTATACACCCATTTTGTGTGAATGTCAATTGGCAAACTGCACAAAGTTTGTGTGTATTTTTTGTGCAATTTATACGCTTGATTTGTGTGTATATTTGTGGTACAATAAGAGTACAGAAAGAGGTGATAATATGCCTATAAGATACAAAATTGATGTGTTGGAAGCCTTAAAAAAGGCTGGATATTCTTCATATAAGATTAGGCAAGAAAAGTTACTAGGCGAAAGGGTTCTATCGAGATTGAGACATCAAGAGAGCGTTTCTTATGATGTTCTTGCTTTAATTTGTAAACTCTTGAATTGTCAACCGGGGGATCTGCTGGAATATATTCCTGATGATACCGACAAACCCAAAGAAGAATGACAACCGAGAACGGTGGCGCGGTGTTTGGGTTCTCTCTGCTTTCAGACCGTAAAATCGAAACACATAGAGCCGAGCGGTTTTAATTCAGTGGTTCGGCTCTGCTGTATTGGCAATGATTAAGGGCGAGAGCTTCTCAACTCTCGCCCTTTTTGTTATCTGCTAATTGTGTAAATAACACTTGTTAAATCGTCCGAAATTTCCCTCCCCGTGATTTTGTCGTAATCAATGCCGAAATTAGCGTGGTAAGTGGGTTGCAGATTGTAGCCGTTGCCCTTTTCCGTTCTGAGCTTTTTTCTCTTTGCGGGTCTCAGCCACTTGTCACGAACATCGGACGACTGGAATATACCAAGTTTCGCGCTGCCGTCCTCTTCGTGAATAAGTCCTACAAGCTTATAAGGGATAAAATACTTCATAGCTGCCTGAAAAGCCGCCTTGACTTCGTTTTTCATCTCTTCGCTTGTAGCGTTCTTTTCGGCGGTTTCAAATGCTATAAGCAATGCGCCGATTTTTGGGGTTTTCGATGTGTAATACATATTTTCCTCCTTGACAAATTCGAGTTGATGTGGTATAATATGTATAGGGGAGTTGGCGGAGTCCGCTCCGCCGTTTCATCACCCCTAACATATTCCGCGATTCTGGTTAGTCGCGTTTGTCGTTGTCATTGTGTGCCGTGGTGAGGTTGTACAGATTGGTAGCTATGCAAACCCCAAACACTAGCCCGATTAAAGCAACGACCATTTCAGAATCTCCTTTCCGTAAGGGGATTTTGTTTTTGCCGTCCCTTACCTTGTAATTATATTATACACCTATTTCGTGTGAATGTCAATAGCAAAAATACACAAAGTTTGTGTGTATTTTTTGTGCACTTTATACATTCGCATCGTGTGTATATTTGAAAGGAATCGAGCGGCTACACCGTCCGCAGAAGCCGCCAAAATTAAAGCGTGCGCGGCTCTGTGTTGCGTTTTAATGGGTTGGTGGTGTAAGTTATATGTCTAGCATACTATCGTTTAATATGGAGCGATTCGAAGCGTGGGAGCCGTCCGACTGTGCAAGAGAGCGGCGGGGGTAGGTTTACATTTTGGAAAATATTTACAGTTACGGGATATAGATAGTTGATACCAACATTTCAGTCGCGGATTTTTATGATTGCCGATAAAAAAAGGGAGTTGCTGTATTGCTACTCCCTTTCGGTTATTTATATCAATCTACATATGCCCGTTTATTAGTTTATACCATAAAGCTTAAAGAAAATGTTAATCAGATATTTATGACGATTGTTTACAAAGAATAAATAACGATCATAAGTCATTGTTTGGGTAGAAGCGGTAAACGACAACTCTGACCTTTCGGGATAAAGAAAATCGTTTAATGTATTGGTGTTGCTGTTTGTGATAGTTTTTCTAAGTTCTTCATCTTCGTAAAGTGTGTATGTTTGAGCACTTCTGTTCTCGTATTCCGGCAGTATACAAACATTTCCAACTGTAGCCATTCCCGGTCTGTTGCTAAAACAATCAGCGAATCGCTTTTTGGTAATTATAAGCGCAAAATCAAATTTCTTTCCTGCATACCGTGTTTCGGAGATGTTCTTACGTATAATATAATTAAGGAACAATTTGATTTCCGGTGTTATCATTTTAGCAGGTTTTTGAATTTGATCTGTCATCCAATCCATAAGGGTTGTTTCCCATGAATCCTTCTGTATGGGAAGTAGGTAAATATTATTTTCTAACGGCTTAGAAAGCTCATCTGTTGCTTTAGTATCTCCTGAACCCGACCAATATCCCCTGATTATATCGTACAGATACCGTTTGGGCATACACAGCTCAAAAGTAGAAACTATCTTTTTACAGTTGGTATTAGGTGTTACCTCAAAAGAGTTCGGTTTCAATGAGTACTTAATCTTGAAAAGCGAAGCGACGATGGTAATTATCTGTGAATCGATTGCCTTAGCCAGATTTTTCCCATCAATTGTCATAATGTATTTGCCAAGGATGTCTTCTACTTTTTTAGCACATTCTAATATTTTTGTTTTTAAGTTGATTAAACCATTTGTGAAGTCACTTTCGACATTCTCGAAATACCTTTTTATACCGTCTAATGACTTAATGCTATTGTTAAGAATTGCGCTTAGCAACAAAAATCCGACTGAATCAACATCTGAGGACTCGGTTCTTTTAGTCAAAAAAATATGAGGACATTCTTTTTTTAATTGCTTTCCAAACGCAAAACAAAACTCAAAAAGATTGATACGCTGTTCTTTCATTACTTGTCCCGGAGAGTAATTTGAAATCTCCACACCTGTACGCTCAATCATATCGGTATACTTAGAGTCAACCAATTCAAGAATGGATATATCATTATAATCAAATTCAACTCGACTCCATGCTGCAGCATATATATCATATCTGCTTAATTGAGTTCCGTTAGCGTTTACCTTTTCAAATATTGACGGCAAATCATCATAGTCGCCTTGATAGATTATCAAAGGAATTTCAATATCAAGAATATTATATTGCAACTGCAACTTTTGAAGCATAGCAATCAATTGTGTAAGGCACTTTGTGTTTTGTTGCAACACAGAAACATCATTTGCGATTGCATCAACCATTTCGCCTAATTCTTTGGTAAGCGAAAAATTTTGCTTGATACTGTTAATAGTATCTGTTCTGATTACGGAGTAATTTGTTTGAACCCCTGACTCTTTCAACAATTCTATAATATCGTTTATTTCCGATTTGCAGTTCTTTTCAATATTTATGTAGTTTTGAGGATATTTTAAGAAGTCCTTCAATGTAGTATATCTTTGAAGTCCATCTACCAACAAGTATGTTTCAGGAGTTTCTTTATACAACAGTAAAGAACCAAACGGAAATCCTTTAAGAACAGTATCCATATACTCTTTTCGCTTATCATCGTTCCAAACAACATTCCTTTGAAATGTTGGAATACGTATACACTCACGCAATTTTCTAAAGCTAAAGGTTTCAATTTTGTATTTTGCGTTCATTTTTTCACCTCATAGTTCATGTCTGTTTAGACATATTATACATATTTTACTTCGCTATTGACATTATACACCAAAACACGACAAAAGTCAATGAGTTTTTTGTGAACTTTGAACGCAAAAAGTCTCCGTGACAACAAACAAATTTGTAAAACCAATGTGTAACGGATAAAATTGAGCTCCGGTTATAGTTTTATCACAAGACGAAATCATACAAAAATTTATTGCATCAAAAACCAATAACATAGATAGTTTTTCACAAATTTGTACGTCTTATAACTGATTGATAACGTTTGGAGCGGCGGGAGAGCGAATTTCACAACAGCTCTATTTGCGCTCATTTTGCGTTTTAAGGAACATTAGATATTAAGTAAGGGAGAGGTGATCCTTGGCATATTAAAATTGATTACAGGAAATCCTAGGGAGCTTGTAGACGATAAAGAACAAAAATTTGTCAACAACGGTATAATAAAATTTGTCAACAAACGTAGAGGTTCAGATTCCGACAGATGATTCACGGTTTTATTCTGATTCGCCAAAATCCCTAATTAATAAATCATTCAAAGCATAAGTTAAATTCTTCAATTCATCTGTAGAAGAACTTTTAAAAATAAAATTTATAACAAATACATAAAGTTGTTTTATTTCCCAAATAAAGATAACAAAAAGAATCGCAAGAATCGCAATTGATAATGAAATTTCTAAGGAAGCTTTATCAGCCAATACACCAGCAGAAAAAGAAACAATGGGAAGTATGGTAAGCTTTAGAAATTCAGTATACTTTATTTTAGGAGACGAGAGTTCCCCTACCAATTCATTACACATATCAATCAAATACTGAATTTTGTTCTTTGAGTACCAATTTATATTTTCATTTCCTTTCTGATATTGAAAATTAATAAGGGTATCTCTTAAACCATCTAATCTATTGTTGTAGTTAGAGAACCTTGTACTAACATCTTTTCGATTTACATTTTCCCATTTAGCCAACACCCCAAGATAAGCAATAGCAGTGATTATCGAGATAACCCCACACCATGTCCAATTAACATTTGTAATAAATATTAAAAAGACAACGAACGATACTACAATAAGTGATATAGATAAAAAAAGATATTTTCTCGCTCTTGTTGACATTTTTTCCCTTTGAGATATAAAGGAATCTATTAATAGGTTTATCATTATCAATACTCCTTATTATTGGACAATTTTACCTATAATTATTATAGTATACCTTCGCCCATTCGTCAATACCCTTTTCACAAGCTTTGCGCAAGATGTCAAAATCCTGCGCAACGTGTAAAAACTTTGGAACTTTCAACAAAAAATCTGATTACATTTTGTTTATTTTCACAACACTTGAACATAATCTCCATCTCACTTTTAAACTTTTCTACATGGAAAACTGCCCATAACTATTATCTATTTGGTATAGTAACTGAAATTGAAATCAACTCAGACATGGCGATATAAAACAAGGATTTTATTAACCAATTGTATAATTCGCTCGGAATATACATACAGGCAGGTTTTGAAGTATACACCATTTTAAGGAGTACCTTAAATAATGTGAAGTGTGGATAGTCTGGTTGCGATTGGAAGTAATATGCTGTCCACTCTTACCGGACAGCACGACAAAATTACACTGATTTACCCTTTAAAAACACAGTATAAGCCCTGATTTTTACAAAAAGTTGTCACTTTATAAACGTATATATGCAACGAGAGACGGCTTATATTGTGCGGGCAGTACTGAAATTTTCACTTGCATTCTTGACCTGAATATGATATAATGGGAGTCAGAAGGGGGTGTTACGATGCCAATAAACAAGATTGATAAGAAGAAAAACGGATTGCAGGGCTATCGTGTGCGAATCAATTATACAGATATGAACGGAAATCCCAAACAGATTGAGCGTACCGCTTACGGGCTTGCTGAGGCTAATCTGCTTGAGAAACAGCTTATTGCAGAATACAAGGACAAGCAGACAGTCATTGTACGGAAAACCATTCAAGAGCTTTTCAACGAATATGAGGTGTATCACTCTCACGAAACGCGTCAATCATCTCATAACAAGGCAATGCAGATATTGAGAACACACGTTTTGCCGAATATGGCAGATTGCAGACTTGACAGACTCTCAAAGGAACGGCTTGCGGACTGGAAGAACAGCATCGCGGCTCAAGACTTGTCGATAGTCACAAAGAAGAACATCTACCAAGCATTTAACTCAATGCTCAACTATGCCGTGAAGCTGGATTACTTGCCGAAAAATCCGCTCTCCGCTTTGAGAACATTCAAGGACGCTAACCGCTTTGACAAGCCTGCCGAGAAAATACAGTATTACACAGCAGCGCAGTTCGTTGATTTTCTTGCAATTGCAAAAGAGAACACACACAACGTTAGTGACTGGGGATATTATGTTTTCTTTGCAGTTGCGTTCTATACGGGAGCGCGTAAGGGCGAGATCAATGCTTTGAAGTGGTCGGACATCGAGGGGAATATTATTCACATAAGGCGCAGTATCACGCAGAAAATCAAGGGTGAAGACATAGTGGAAACGCCGCCTAAAAATCCGAGCAGCGTTCGCGATATACAAGCTCCACAGCCGTTGCTTGACATTCTGGCAGAGCATAAAGAACGACAACGAGCGGCTACGCACCTATTCAGCGAGGATTTCCGTATCTGTGGCGGTGAACGTCCGCTGCCCGATACAACGATTGAAAAGAAGAATACAGCATTTGCGAAAGCCGCAGGACTTCCACATATACGAATCCACGATTTCAGGCACTCTCACGTTTCTGTATTGGTGAACGAGGGCGTAAACATTCAAGAAATCGCAAGGCGACTTGGTCATGCCGATATAAAAATGACTTTGAATACTTACAGTCATTTGTACTCGCGCGAGGAAGAAAGAGCTGTGAAGATTCTCGACAAAATAGTCCCAAAATAATTTTTTACTCAAAAATCGGGGATTTTTCGGGGATAAAAAGAAATAAACCGCACAACAATGCGGTTTATTGGTTATTTGGTGGAGATAAGGGGATTCGAACCCCTGACCTCTTACATGCGAAGCAAGCGCTCTCCCAACTGAGCTATACCCCCGGACTGCTGACGGTATTCCATCAACGATAACATTATACCATATTTTCAGTTCCCAATGAAACGTTTATTTCAATCAGACGTTTTCGCTGTACGGTTATAACATTATTTATATTATACCACAAAAATAACGGTTTGTCAAGGGGTTTTTGAAAAATATCCCGCGGAATGCTTTGGTTTCCGCGGAACAAGAAGATTAATTCACCCGATCTTCTCGGTGAACGAATGATTCTCAACATCGTCTGCGCTGTCGAAATCAAAAATGTACCTGATTCCTGCTGTTTCATCAATCAGCGTATTTTCGTTTTCAACCTTAAACTTGTCTTCGGAATATACAGCGTAGAAACCACCTTTTGAAAGCTCTGGACCGCCGGAAATGAAAACACCCGTATTCTCCGCAAAATCCCTGAAGTATTCGCCGACAATTTGGTCATTCTCGATTCTTGCAAAGGAAACGGCTTTCTGCACGGACTCGTTGTAATCATAGCCGTAAATATACCGCATTGCGATTACAGGATTTTTTAAGCCGTACACATCGATATAACTGCCGATTTGGTCTTCACAAAGCATCTCCTCGCCATGATAGTCTCCGACGGCATACATTTCGAGGTATTGGTATCCCATCCCAAACCAATCGCCGTGTTCTGCGGGAAGTTTCACGCCGTTTTTCTCAACTTCAATGTGAAGATTTTGCATGAAGATTCTGCCGGGAAAGTGTTCTTTGTCGGTTCTCACATAATCGCCTACGAGGTTTATCGTATAGTCGCCGAAGGTGTGCGTTTCAAACACCATACTATCCAGCAGGCGGTTATCGTAATGCGGGTTTCCATGTCCGTTGAGATCCATTCTGCCGTCCGGCCGAGCGTTGAGATGTGTGCCTTTGATATATTCGCCGCTTTCAAACACCAAATCGGGGATTTCTTTCTCGCCGTAAATGAAACGCCCCTCTTCAAACGCATCGGGAAGACTTGCGATTGGTATTGATTCCGTGGTGGATTCGGTTGATTCCGTGGATTCGGTCGTGGTGCTTACAGACTGCGTTGTGGTTGAATCGCCGCCCTGAGCGGGATTCGGTGTGTTCGGTGTTTTTGAGCAGCCCGCAAGAAGAGCTGCTGTAAGTGTCAATACTGTAAGTGTCAAAGTATGTTTTTTCATTGTGGTGTCCTCCTACTTATTCGGAAAATTATTGGATTCTTTCGGTAGAAAAATAATGCCCCGTATCGTCTGTCTTGTCGAAATCGAAGATGTACTTGATTCCCGCTGTTTCGTCAACAAGAGTATTTTCGTTCTCGACCTTAAACTCGTCCGCAGCGAAAATCGCGTATTGACCTCCTGAGTAGAATTGGAGCGAATCACCGCCTCCTACGATCGCTCCTGTGTTTTCAACGAAATTCCCTAGGAATCCACCAACAAATGTATTGTTCTCAATCCATGTGAATTCAACGATTTTTCTGAACGATTCCTCCAAATCCTCATGCCCAAAATAACGCATGGCGATTACGGGATTTTTCATATCGTATATGTCCAGGTAATCTCCGATTTGGTCTTCATAAATCAGGAACTCGCGAGTGTCCATTCCGCCATACGGATGTGTGTAATTTACACTGTTCGTGAACTCGTCACTAAGACGTTTTCCGTCCTTTTCAATTTCAATGTGGAGTTCTTGTGTGAAGATTGTACCCGGGAAGTGTTCTTTATCAGTACGAACATAACTGCCAACCAAGCTGACTGTATAATCCTTGAAGGTATGTGTTTCAAAAACCATACTTTCAAGACCATGGGCTCTGCCCTCCGCCATAGGCGCGATATATCTGCCATCGGTTTCCTTGTATTCGGGGTAAGTTATATCGGGAATTTCCTTTTCTCCATAAACGAAACGTCCCTTTTCAACAGTTTCCAGGATGGATTCACTTATTGTAGATTCTGTGGTGGATTCGGTCGTGGTGCTTGTGGACTGCGTTGTGGTTGAATCGCCGCTCTGAGCGGGATTCGGTGTGTTCGTTGTGTTTGAGCAGCCCACAAGAAGAGCCGCTGCGAGAGTTAATGCCGTAATTACTGTGATTTGTTTTTTCATTGTGGTGTCCTCCTACTTATTCGGAAAATTATTGGATTTTCTCGGTGGAAAAATAATGACCCGTATCGTCTGTTTTGTCGAAGTCGAAGATGTACTTGATTCCCGCTGTTTCGTCAACCAGTGTGTTTTCGTTCTCAACCTTGAACTCGTCCGCGGAGAAAACGGCAAATTGACCGCTTTTTGTGAAACTCGGAAACTCGCTTGCCCCGGCAACGACCCCGGTGTTCTCGGCGAAATCCCCAAAGAAACGTGCAACGACCAAATCATCTTCAATCCACGCAAAATGAACAAGCTTTCTAATCGGTTCGTCAAAGTTATCAGCATTGAAATAACGAATAGCTATTACGGGGTGTTTCATATCATAAACATCAATATAATTGCCGATTTGGTCTTCAAAAATCAGAAGTTCCGGGCTGAATTGCTCTCCGTATGGACCATAAAAACCTGTGCCCTCGGGATATTTATAGCTTCTCTCGCCGTACTCATCAACTATGGTGTAGTACTCGCGGGACGGTGAGATTCTTTCTCCGTTCTTGTCGACCTCATATAGCGTCACTCCGTTTTTCTCGACCTCAAAACGCAGGTCGCCTGCGTATATGATTCCGGGGAAGTGCTTCTTGTCGGTTCTGACATCATAGCCAACCATACGAATCGTGTAATCGCTGAACTCGTGTGTTTCAAACACCATACTGTCAAGCGAATCGGGATTTAATCCACCGCTGTGTAAAACCGCTCTGCCATCATCTTGTTGATATTGGGAATAAATTATATCGGGAATCTCCTTTTCGCCATAGGTAAACCTCTCCCTTTCAATGATTTCGGGAGTACTTTCGCCTGTGGTGGATTCCGTTGATTCCGTAGATTCGGTTGTAGTGCTTGCAGACTGCGTTGTAGTTGAATCGCCGCCCTGAGCGGGATTCGGTGTGTTCGTTGTGTTTGAGCAGCCTGCCAAAAGAGATGCTGTAAGTGTCAATGCTGTGAGTGCCAAAGTGTACTTTTTCATTGTGGTGTCCTCCTCAAAATACATATGATTTAATGCTGTCATCTTCCGTGTATGTATAAACCGATGCCCAGAAATTCTTGTCTTTTGCCAGAGAAATTAAATCATCAAGAGAAATTTCGTGTTCGTTGTTCAAATACTTGTTAGTTGCAGTGTCTACCTTGTTCAAATGGAATGGGTCAACGACAGTGAGTTTACGTTTTGTTTCATCAAACTTCTTGATGATTACATAGTGTCCGTCATCAGAATACCGTTTCCCGTTGTAATAGCCAAGATATGATGTGTCCGGAATATTCAAAATTATTACTTTGTTAGATCGCAAAGAAGTTGAAAACAAACCAAATATTGTGTCATATGTATTACGTGTAAACAACTTAGATTTATATGTGATTGTTTCGCTGGAAATGAAACCTTGCATATACTCAGTTATTTTGAAAAGATATGTTCCTCCACTTGAACTTGTTGATAGTTCTTTTGCAATTTCCTGTTGTTTTTTGTTTTCCCTGTTTTCAGAAGTATTTGACCAAAAACCGTTTCCAATCAAAGCCATTTGAACAGCCGCAGGACCACAATAATAATCATTCATCTGTGTTAATACCGGAACTGTATATGAAGTCCAAGCCACCTGACCGTCATAATTATAAGGTTCTATCGCTGGCGTAAGCGCGTCCATCAGCGTGTCCTCAAGAATACGGAACGCAGTTTTGCCCTCATACTCATAATACTCCGAAAACGTCTTATCCGATGTAACATCATCAATAACACCATTGACAATATCAATCTGCTCAGGGTATCTTTCGGTGTAAACGCTTCTGATTTTTTCTACGCAGCCGGAAAAACTTATGTTCTCCGTGCTGACAGCCGCATTGTCCTGTGTTGCCGTCTGTGCCGCCGCCCCAGTGCTTAAAAGCATAGCCGCCAATGCACAAGACGAAATGCCTTTAATAAGTTTGTTGTTCATAACAAGTCCTCCTAAAAAGTTACCATAACAAAATTATCCAATCGGCTATTGATAATATTATGATTATCCACCGTTGAACGATTTTACTCATTAAGTATATCAAACTCAGGAAAATCTGTCAATACTTTTTTGTTCGCTTTGCGCAAGATGTAGAAATCCTTCCTGAAATGTAAGAAATTTGGAGCTTTCACCAAAATACAATGCGGGTTTTTGTGCAATTTCACATACGTTTGAACACTCTTCTAAAGACCGCCAATTTATGGTATTGACTAAGGTTATCTGTTAAGAAAGAGCCAATGCCGTAAGTGCCAAAGTATGTTTTTCATTGTGGTGTCCTCCTTATATAATTATAATATAATCACCTCCAAAACCTATGGGTTTCGGAAACCAATTTTAATGACCAAGCATTCGTTGACAGACAAAATTTCACCCTCTACTTATATAAAGCGTTTTTATTTGTAAAACGTTACATCATTTTTGAAATTTTGTAGGAATAGCCAAATTCACAGCGCAAAAATTGTTAAGACTGCACATAAATTTGCGGTTCTCTCCGCCGGGTTGACGAAAAGAACCGCAAATTTATATCCGAATCACTCCGCGCTCTCCAGAGTGTCGGTAATAACCACCACGTCCCCACGCTTGATTTCGGTCGCGCCCGAGGGGATAATGCGCTGTTCACCGCGCTGAACCATCACAATAAGCAATCGCTGCGGGAGGTTGAGGTCGCGAATCCTCTTATTGAGCCAGATGTGCTTGTCACTTATCGGAACTTCGCGCAGCGGCAGACTGCTTTTGTCGCTCTCATACGGCGGCACGGACAAAATCACGCTGTCGCCCGCGTGAATCACCGTATCTCCGCGCGGGATTATTGTTTCCCCCTCGCGCTTGACCATTACGATAAGCGAACCCGTGGGCACGGAAATCTCGCTGATTTGTCTGCCGTCCCAGTTGTGATTTTCGGGTATGTACATTCTCATCATCGTAATCGCGGACTCTTCCTTGTAGTCGTTGAACGTCTTGAGAACGTTTGCGTCGCTGTCGATAAGCCGCAGACGTTTCGCCGCAGCGGGGAGCAGCGTCCCTTGGATTGTCATGGACATCAAACACACGCAGAACACGATATTGAAGATGTTGTGTTCGGTTTCGATTCCGCTGACGGTCGCCATAATCGCGAATACGATCGAGGACGCTCCGCGAAGTCCGCAGAACGAGATAAACAGTCTGTCGCGAATCGGCGATTTTCCGCCGAAAATCACCACGGCAAGCGGGCGTGAAATCAGCGTCAGACAGAGGAACACGCCAATCGCGGGCAATATGCCCGTTACAAGCTGAGAGGGCGTGCAGAGCAGTCCCAACAGGAAGAAAACCGCAATTTGGCATATGCCCGTAGTGCCGTTAAGGAACACGACCGCCTCGGGCGGCGCGATTTTCGCTCCGGATTTGGCAATAGTGACACCCAGTGTGTTGCGGATAAACCGCTTAACGTGATTCTCTCCGCCGTATTTATGACGCGGAGATTTGACGTTTCCGATGATTATTCCGGCGATGTACACCGACAAATACCCGTTTCCGCCGACCAGCGCGGGGAATCCGTATGCCATCAGCGCAAACGCGAGATACATAATGCACTCAAATTCCTTGGTCTGCGTTTTGAACTGTTTTGCGATGACTGCGCCCAATACTCCCACGACCACGCCGAACACCGCGCCGAACACAAGCTGTTTCACCATCATCACAATGATAGCGCCTTGCCCCTCGCTTTGGGTAAACAATGACAGCGAAACCACCGTCAGCATATACGAAAACGGGTCGTTACTGCCGCTTTCCGCCTCCAACAGCGGCGCGATTCCGTTTTTGAGGTTCAGTTTTTTGGAGCGCAGCACCGAGAACACCGAAGCCGCGTCCGTGGAGCTGATAACAGACCCCAGCAGCAAACTCTCCGCAAATGGGAATCTCAATATAAAATAACAGAACGCGCAAGTCACACCCGCGGTGACCGCCACTCCGAGCGTTGCCAGCGCGCCCGCCTTTACCATCACAGGGCGGGCGGCGTCCCAGCTCATTGAAAATCCGCCCGTAAACATTATAATTATCAGCGCGCATTCGCACAAATTCGACGCGAACGAGTAATTCTCGAACGGAATTCGCACCAATCCGTCACAGCCGAAAAAGATACCGATTCCGATAAATATAAGCAGCGTAGGCACGCCGATTTTCCCCGAGATTCGGTCGGAGAACACGCACAGCAGAAGAACAACTGCCGTCAAGAGAACCACAACAGGCAAAGTCTCACCCCTTATTTTAATAGCAAATTCAAAACCACACAGACGAGCTTACGCTCGTCTGTGTTCGCCAAGCGACCCGCAACACGATGTTGCCGGCGACTGCCCAAAGCGCAGCACGGACGCTGCGCAATTAAGGCAGTCGCTATAGCTTGCGTTTTGAATTTGCACTGGTCGCCAATAGGTTGCTTTGGATTGGACGCACTTTAATTACAACCCGTCACGCTGTTTTGGTACATAACGCGCCAAACTCGCGCTCCGCAGCGTGCGCCTCTGTAAAAATCCCGACACGCAAAAACGCATCGGGATAAGAGTCATCTACCGGGCTTTCTTTTTTTGAAAGTGTTACCCTCGCACTTAATCATCGGCGGAAAAGCGAACTCTCCTCGCCACTTTTATTATATCATATCCGCCTTGATTTGTCAACCCCAATTTTCAAAAAACCGAAAAACGTTTACGCAAAGTATTCCACGCCGCTCTTGAACAAAAGCTGCTCCTTGTTTCCGTCGACGTTTTTCGCCACGGAATCCGTAAGACGCTCGGTGTGCCCCATTTTGCCGAGGACGCGTCCATCGGGAGAGATTATACCCTCCACCGCGCACATCGAACCGTTTGGATTAAACGTGGTTTCCATAGACGGTTCGCCCTTTAAGTCCACATATTGAGTGAGTATCTGCCCGTTGTCGATAAGCTTGCGGAGAACATCTCCGGGAGCAACGAATCTTCCCTCGCCGTGAGAAATCGGAATCGCGTGAATATCCCCGACCTTGCAATTCGCCAGCCACGGAGATTTATCGGTGCAGATACGCGTGTAGACGAGCTGCGACTGGTGACGTCCGATTTCATTGTAAGTGAGCGTGGGCGATTCCTCGGTAAGCGGCGAAATATGCCCGAACGGAACCAGCCCGAGCTTTATCAACGCCTGGAATCCGTTGCAGATACCGATCATCAGACCGTCCCGCTTGTGGAGCATATTCTCCACGCCCTCGGTTATCCTCGGGTTGCGGAAGAACGCGTTGATGAACTTCGCCGAACCCTCCGGCTCGTCACCGCCGCTGAATCCGCCCGGAATCGCGATGATCTGCGCGTTGTCGATAAGTTCCGCAAACTTGTTTACGGATTCCTCGATGTCCGCCGCCGACAGATTCTTGATAACGAAAATCTCGCTCTTTGCGCCGTAACGCTCAAACGCGGCGGCGGTGTCGTACTCGCAGTTCGTTCCCGGGAATACGGGGATAAGCACGCGCGGACTTGCAATTTTCGGAGATGTGCGACTAAACGGCTGTTCACACTTGTATTCCACCTTTTCGGGGGCGGGCTGACAGCTCGTCTTTTGCTTGAATACGGGTTCGAGAACTCCGTTCCACTTATCTTCGAGCTTTGCCGAATCAACTCGTGTTTCTCCGCAGATGATCTCATATTCGGGAATCGTTTCGCCTATTATACGAACATCGGGACACTCGCCCTCCAATTCGAGTACGAACGCGCCGTAAACGGGTGTGAACAGCTCCTCATCGGAGAGAGAAACCAGTTTCGCGCCGATTCGGTTGCCCAAGCCCATCTTGAACACGCCCTCGGCAATACCGCCGTTGGCAACACTCCACACGGAAATTGCCTTTTTCTCGGCGATAAGACGCTCCACCGTTTTGAATACGCGCTTTACGTCCTCGAAATCGGGCAAGCCGTCCTTGTCGTAGAGAGGCGCGATATAGCCGAGAGAGCTGTACGGACACTTAAACTCCGCGGAGATGATGTTGTCGGTTTTCGCCGTGGAAACCGCGAACGAAACGAGCGTAGGCGGTACGTCAATCAAATCTCCGCCAGCCTCGCCGAATGTTCCGCTCATACTATCCTTGCCGCCGATTGCCGCGCAGCCCATCGCTTTCTGCGCCTTATACGCGCCGAGCAATGCTGAGAACGGCTTGCCCCAACGCTCCGCCTTACCGAGTGTGCGCTCGAAGTACTCCTGGAACGTCAGCCAACACTTCTCATAAGTTCCGCCCGCCGCGACTACCTTGGCAATACTCTCAACCACCGCGCAAGCCGCTCCGTGATACGGGGACTGCGATGAAACAGCGGGATTGAATCCCCAGCCCATAACGGACGCGGTAGAGGTAGAGCCGCCCAGCACGGGGATTTTCGCCGCCATTGCCTGAACGGGTGTCTGCTGAGTGCGCCCCGAGAACGGCATTAATACCGTTCCGCCGCCAATAGTGCTGTCAAACCGCTGAACCAATCCGCGCTGCGAGCATACGTTCAAATCGGTTACGAGATTCTCCCAATCCTCGGGAGTGTTTCTTCTGCCGTTGGAGTAGGAAACATTCACCTCGGGTACGGATACCTCGGTGTGCTTTTCCGCGCCGTTGGAGTTCAGAAACTCGCGCGAAATGTCCACAATGGTCTTGCCGTTCCACATCATTTTAAGGCGCGGTTCTTCCTTGACCGTTGCCACAACGGTGGATTCAAGATTCTCGGTCGACGCCAGCGCGCGGAATTTTTCCGCGTCCTCGGGCGCGACAACCACAGCCATTCTCTCCTGCGATTCGGAAATTGCAAGCTCCGTGCCGTCCAGTCCGTCATACTTCTTGGGAACGGCGTTGAGGTCGATTTCCAGACCGTCCGCCAGTTCTCCGATCGCCACGGAAACACCGCCCGCGCCGAAATCGTTGCAGCGTTTAATAAGCCGCGTAGCCTCGGGATTGCGGAACAAACGCTGGAGCTTTCTTTCCTCGGGAGCGTTGCCCTTCTGAACCTCTGCGCCGCAGCTATCCAGCGACTGCGCCGAGTGAGCCTTTGACGAGCCTGTTGCGCCGCCGCAGCCGTCACGTCCCGTTCTGCCGCCGAGCAGAATGATAACATCGCCGGGAGCGGGTCTTTCACGGCGGACATTCTCAATCGGAGCCGCGCCGACAACCGCGCCTATCTCCATACGCTTAGCCATATATCCGGGGTGGTAAATCTCCGCAACGTGACCCGTAGCAAGTCCGATCTGATTTCCGTAGGAGGAATATCCCGCGGCGGCGGTAGTGGTGATTTTACGCGGCGGCAGCTTGCCCGCCAGAGTTTTCTCCACGGGGAGCAGCGGGTCTGACGCGCCCGTCACGCGCATTGCCTGATACACATAGCTCCGCCCCGAAAGCGGGTCGCGAATCGCGCCGCCCAGACAGGTAGCCGCGCCGCCGAAAGGCTCTATCTCGGTCGGGTGGTTGTGAGTTTCGTTTTTGAACATCAACAGCCATTCCTCGTCCTTGCCGTCAACGTCCACGGTGATTTTTACCGAGCAGGCGTTTATCTCCTCGCTCTCGTCCAAATCGGGCAGCAGACCGTCCTTTTTGAGCTTTTTCGCCGCGAGCGTTGCAATATCCATAAGGCATATAGGCTTATTCCCGCGTCCAAGCTCCTCGCGGTCGGCGCGGTATTCGGCATAGGTCTTTTCGATATACGGCGGCTTGATGTCCGCCTTGTCGATAATCGTGCCGAATGTGGTATGGCGGCAGTGGTCGCTCCAATAAGTATCTATCATACGAATCTCGGTGATTGTGGGATTTCGCTTTTCGCCCTTAAAATACTCCTGACAGAACTTGATATCATCATTATCCATCGCCAGACCGTAATGCTTGACAAACTCCGCAAGCTCCGCGTCGGACTTCCCGATAAATCCGTCCAGCGTTTCCACCTCGGTCGGAATCGTATAAGTAACCTTGAGCGTGTCCTTTTTCTCAAAGCCGCACTCGCGCGACTCCACCGCGTTTATCAGATAATGCTTGACGCGGTTGAACTCGTCCTCGGAAATATCACCTTTTATAATATATATCTTCGCGTATTTAACATCGGGACGCTCTCCTTTACAGAGCATCTGAATGCACTGCGCCGCCGAATCCGCGCGCTGGTCGAACTGCCCGGGAAGAAACTCCACCGCGAACATACGCTCATTCTCCCCGAGAGAGGGAAGCTCGAAATACACCTCGTCCACGGGCGGCTCGGAGAACACGGTCGGCAGCGCCTTACGAAAATCCTCCTCGGAAAGCCCTTCCACGTCATACCGATTAATCACCCGAACGCGCTGCGCGGACTTCATTCCCAACGCAACATTCAAGTCCTCCAGGACGGCTTTTCCGTCCACGGCATACTCTTTCTTTTTCTCCACATAAACTCGATAAACCATTTTATCCTCCTATTTTAATAGCAAATTCAAAACCGCAAAGACGAGCTTTGCTCGTCTTTGCTCGCCTGCCTGTTGCATTACACCGCTTTGCGGTGTAATGCAACAGGCGCGTTTTGAATTTGCACTAATCACCGGAAACTTGTTTTTGGTAATAGCGCGCCGCTCGCATTTCGGATTTGCATTATTCGCCAATAACTTGTTTTGGGTTATAACATGCTAAAACTTCACCCCGAATAGCAGATTATGTTTACAACCCGAACAACCAACAACAAAAACTATTCTTTAACCACTATATAAGTTGCCCTATGCAGTAGCTGTCACGGTATCCCGTGATTTGAACCTTTGCAAGGGTGTGTCTCGGGATATTCGCTCCGTATATTCTGACATGAATATAACTCTCCGTAAACCCGTGAGAATACTCGGGGGACTGCTGCTTTTCAATTAACACCGTGTGAACCGTGCCGATCCGCGACTCATAGAACTTCTGTTCGATTTCCTTGGCGGCGGCGGTAAGCATCTGCACGCGGTCGGTCTTGACAGACGGCGGGAGCTGCGGCATTTCCGCGGCAACCGTTCCCTTGCGTATGGAATACGGGAACACGTGGATTTTCGCGAACCCGATTTCCCGCGCGAAGTCCACCGTTTCAATAAACTCCTCGTCCGTTTCGCCGGGGAATCCCACAATAATATCCGTGGTGATAGAACACCCCGGGAATGCCGCGCGGAGCTTGTCCGCCGTTTCGCGGTACTGCGAAACCGTGTATTTGCGGTTCATACGTTTCAGCACCGTATCGCTGCCCGACTGGAGCGACAGATGAAAATGCGGACAGAGCGTTTCCACACTCCGGAACTTCTCGATTTCCTCATCGGTAATCATCTCGGGTTCGAGAGAGCTTAACCGCACACGTTCCACACCCGAACGCGCGGCGGCTTTTACCGCGTCCCCGAGCGTCAATCCCATATCCTGACCGTAACAGCCGAGGTTGATTCCCGTAAGGACGATCTCGTGATGTCCGTTTTCCACGCATTGAACCGCCTGTTCGGTAATCAAATCAAGCGGCAGAGAGCGCACTCTTCCGCGCGCCGTGGGTATTATGCAATACGCGCAGAAACGGTCGCAGCCGTCCTCGATTTTGATAAACGCGCGTGTCCTGTCCTCATCGGGGACAGCGGAATTAGTGTCATACTCCCGCGACAGAGGGGAGATTTTGACTGTCTTTACGCGGCTTTGAAGATACGAGCGTACCAATTCGGGAAGCCGGCTTTTGTCCGCGTTGCCGACAACTATGTCCGCGTTGGATTTCAGCCCCGCCTCTTCGGGGTAGCTCTGCGGAAAGCACCCGCACAGCACAGCCACGCAATCGGGATTCGCACGGCGGCATTTCGACAGCTCGTGGCGCGCTTTAGTAACCGCCGTGCCGGTTACCGCACAGGAGTTTATAATGTATACGTCCGCTTTTTCACCATCGCCGGGAGCAGTGAATCCGTCCGCGAGGAAGGCTTTCTCAATCGCCGCGCTCTCGCAATAGTTGAGCTTGCAGCCGAGCGTTATTATTTCAAAGGTCATCAAGTCACCGCCTTTTATACCATCAGGCAAAACTCTTTGCAATAATACATTCCGTTAAATATAGAATATATGCAATTTCACCAAACAATTTTTGCTTTACCACTCTATTATACCTTAAAATTACGAAATTTGCAATATGCTATTGACATTTTTTCAAAATATTGTTATATTATTTCTAGGGGGACGAATAAAACTGTTTCGTCAGCGTCAATCCTAAGGTGTGCATTACAAATCAGAAATGCAAGCGGCGCACCTCAGATGTGCACGATTTTCAAATCAATTAACTACGCGCAATGCTGCGGGGCGCGAGTTTAGCACATTATAACTCGCAACAACATATTGGTGGCGCATGCAAATTCAAAACGCGAGCGGCGCGGGTTTAGTGCGCTGTAATCCAAAGCAGCATATAGGGGTGCAATGCAAATTGCGAAAGCGAGCGGCGCGGCGCTCGGCTAGTGCAGATGAGCGCAGCTCATCTGCACGGTTCGCAATTTGCTATCTAAATTAAGGGGGTAAATTATGAGAGAGTGTAAGATCAAGCTTGATTCAATCAGCGATGTAAAGGAGTTCGTGGGGATCGTCTGCGGATACACATTTGAGGTGGATCTTCAGTCGGGACGGTACTCGGTGGACGCAAAGTCGATCATGGGAATATTCAGCCTTGATTTGGGCAAGACGCTGGAAATGAAAGTCCATTCGGACGGCGAGGACGCTGAAAATTTCCTTGACGATGTGAAAAAATTTGTTGTCGCTTAACAAATTTTTACAAAAAGCCCCTTGACAAACGGGGGATAAATGTGGTAAATTATAAGTAGTAGGTATGGCAGTCCGAATCGGGCGGCCTTGGGAAAAAGTGGGAACCCCACAAACGAAAGGAAGATTTATTATGACAAACGCAAAAATCCGTATAAACGCAATCGATGATGTAAAGAATTTCGTTGCTTTGGTAACGAGAGTGGACTATGATGTAGACATCATCAGCGGCAGATACGCAATCGACGCAAAGTCGATCATGGGTATCTTCAGCCTCGACCTGTCTAAGGACCTCGAACTGAGAATCCACAGCGATGACTGCGGCGATTTTCTTGATGAAATCAAGGACTACATCGTAGACTGATTTTGCCGAAAAACCAAGACGGCTTCCCTACATTTTGTAGGGGAGCCGTTTTTTGTGCATATCTTACGGGTATTTTCTACAATTGTACGGTGAATTTCAGTAAAATTTTTATGCAAATATAACAAAAACATAATTATGCGGATATTTAGTTAAATTTACAACAAAAGCGAAAAATATTTACAGGATATTCCATTTTTCACTTCAAATTTCAAAAGGTTACAAAAAGGTTACAAATCATTTTTGTGAAAAATGCACAAATTCCACGCTCTTGCTATGTTTGACATTTACAAAAAAAAGCGTTATAATAGCATTAATCCCAAACGGAAGGGACTATATAGAAACAAATTTATTACAGACAAAGAAAATGGCAAAATCAATTGGCAATGTACAATTGACCGATGGAGGCGTTATGAAACCACAGATAGTGAATCTTAAAATGAACCGAATGCTCTTAAAGGGCAGAATCGTAAAGCTCGGCATATTCGCGGCGGCTTTGGCGATGATGGTGACCCTTACCGGTTTGCTGTATTTCAAAAACACCGTGTATGTAACCGATAACGGAATTACCCGCGAAATCAAGACCAACGAAACCGACATCTACGCGATACTGCGTTCCGAGGATTACGAGTTGGGTATCAATGACCGCATAAGCTGCACCAAGGACGAAAACAACTCCGAGCATATCATTATCCACCGCGCGTTCGACATCACAGTCACCGCGGACGGCGAAACGAATACTTTTCCCGCAACGGACGGAACGGTTGTCGAGGCTCTTGAAAATATCGGGATCACGCTCGGCGAGGACGACCGCCTGAACTGCCGCCGCGAGGACAAAGTTACGGCCGGTATGGAAATCATCGTTACACGTGTTAAATATGTAACCAAAACCGAAGAGAGCGAAATTCCGTATGACACGGAATATATCGACAACTCCAACCGCAAAATCGGAGATGAGACGGTCATCACCGAGGGCGAAAACGGAAAGCACACCGTCACGGTCAAGGAAACCTACATTGACGGCAAGCTCTCCGATACAAAGCAGCTCTCCGAGACGATCTCCAAGCAGCCGGTAACACAGGTTGTGGAGCGCGGCACGGCAATCAATGTTCCGTATGCGAAAATGGAAGACCCCACCAAACTGAAGTTGGTGAACGGTATACCCGAACAATATACACGCGTAATCTCGGGCAAGTCCACTGCGTACAGCGCACGCGCAGGCGCAAGAACCGCCAGCGGACGCTACGCGGTAGTAGGCACGGTGGCTGTTAATCCCAACGTGATTCCATATGGAAGCGAGCTTTACATCGTTTCCCCGGACGGAACGGTCTACGGCTACGCAATTGCCGCCGATACCGGTCTGGGTCTGATGGACGGCAGAACCACGATCGACTTGTTTATGGGCAGCTACGCGGATTCCTGCCGCTGGGGAGTTCATTACGTAGACATTTATGTGCTGTCGGAAGGCAACGGCTGATTACAAAATTTATCCCCCGAATAAAATCGGGGGATTTTTGCGGTTTACAGTCGATTTTTCTCCCCCCAATCGCACATTAAATCCAGAATCGGGATAAGAGTTTTGCCTCTTTCGGTAAGACTGTACTCCACCTTTGGCGGCACCTGCGGATATTCCTTTTCCAGGTGTGATGAACGTTTGTGATATTGAGAAAACCGATGGCTGCAAACAAGCGGCAGCGCTTGCGGATAAAATGTAAGCCTTTAATTTCAGACTGTTTGGCGGTTCTCCTTTCTGTATGGCGGGGAGAGCCGCCAATTTACATTGTCTGGTATTATTGCACAAAAATGGCACTGTATTTTTAGGTAAAACTCTAATTTTCTTACATTTCACGCAGGATTTATACATCTTGCGCAAGGCATTCGAAAAGAATATTGACAAATATATCCAAGTATGGTATAATACATAGTGAAAGACCTGCTAACAAAAGTCAACCCCTAAAATGAAAAAAATTAAAAAATTTTTTTGAATTTTAGGATTGAAAAATGAGTATAGCAAAGCTGACCGCCGAATGAGAATTTTTTTCGA
>JAAVIC010000003.1 GCA_014799385.1 Oscillospiraceae bacterium | reverse complement strand
TATCATCTCGGGAAATTCGTTTTTGGTCATTACGCTCCAAACCGTAACGACTTTTCATTGTTTTGCAGTTGTCGGAATGTTACACTATGGTTGGCACAAGAAGAAACAACGCAACTCCATAATGAAACCGTGAACTCTTCCGCGCGTCCGAAAGTACGCGCGGCGGCTGAAGTAAAGTGCTCGGAAACGAGAATCATCTCGGACAGAAGTGGTAAGGTTTCTCGAAACCTCTCCAAGAATCAACGGGACTCGTCAGCACCGAATAGCCCGTAAACCGTGTACGCTTGACAACGTGCACGGGTCATACGCTCACGGTTGCGCCTATTAAACAAGATAGGTTCGTATGGTTATTCACGCTAAGGACTTAGAACGCAAAAGGAGATTGCCGTGGTCTGTCAACCACACGCCTAGCTTGTGTAGTTCTTTGAAAATTAAATATTTTACGTGGTTCTCCCCGAAGGGTTGTCCCCCCCTCCGCGCCAAAGGCGCGGCAACCCCCGAAGGGTTGTCCCCGCTATTTACCGGAGGGTGTTGTTAGTTATCCGAGTTATAACCATAATTTTCCACAAACAACAAATCAATGTTGAAACCCGAATTATTGGTAACTAACTACTCTTAGCGGACAACTACTTGGCCTCGAAAGTTCTGCCTCGAAAAAATTTCAAAATATTGTAATAAATTTATTAATTTCTATTGACAAATACAATATATTGTGATATAATAATGATACAACTAAGAAAAAGGAGGATTGTGATATGGTAGACGTTAATGTCATTGGCGGGAAGCTCTCCCGCGAGGAAATCGACTATTACATTGACTGCGCCGAGGTTAAATACCCCGAAAAGCACCTTCGCGCAATCGATTTGGAGCTTGACGGAGATTTCGTGAACGCGAAGTACTACTTCTCGGACGCGCCGTTCCAAAGGATTCGGCGGATTACGGGATACCTTGTCGGAACGCTCGATCGCTTTAATAACGCAAAGCGCGCCGAGGAAAAGGACCGCGTTAAGCATTCTCAGCCGCAGTAACGGCAATAAACACATCAAAAGGCGTGTTATGCGCTGTAAATATTTAACATTTACGGAGGTATTTGATTATGAAGTATGTATGTCCTGTTTGCGGATACGTTTATGTTGGTGAGTCCGCACCCGAGAAGTGTCCGCAGTGCGGCGTTCCCGGAAGCAAATTCAAGGTTGAGGACGAATCCGCAGGCAAACTGACATTCGCTTGTGAGCACGAGATCGGAATCATTGATGGCGTTCCCGAGGAGATCGTCAAGGGACTTCGCGAGAACTTCCAGGGCGAGTGCACCGAGGTAGGTATGTACCTCGCAATGGCAAGAGCAGCTTACAGGGAGGGTTATCCCGAGGTCGGAATGTACTACGAAAAGGCAGCTTATGAAGAGGCAGAACACGCGGCGAAGTTCTGCGAGATGCTCGGCGAGCTGGTTTCTCCGTCCACCAAGGAGAACCTTCAGGCGCGCGCTAATGCCGAGCATGGCGCAACCCAGGGCAAGCTCGACCTCGCCAAGAAGGCAAAGGAGAACAACCTTGACGCTATCCATGACACCGTTCACGAGATGGCAAAGGACGAGGCTCGCCACGGTAAGGCATTTGAGGGTCTTCTGAACAGATATTTTAAGTAAGCCCGAAACCGATGTACAGAAATCCCCGCTCAGCGAGCGGGGATTGATTTTATCTGCCAATAATCCAGTATCCGTTGTACGCGTAGCCGTCGTTCGTTCCGACCATCAGATTCTCCGACCTCCTGAAACCGAATTTCTCAACCGCGGCGATTCGCTCCACTGCGTAATTTGGAGCCTTCGTGATTATCTCGTCACACCCGAACAGCTCAAACGAAGGTGGAACGATCACCGAAATAATTCCGTAAAGGACGTCCGCTCTTTCGCAGTCGCTTCTCACATCAAGACGCAGTACACCACAATTGTTGAATGTGTCGGTTGCCCCCGCTCTGCGGAACATTTCGATTGTTCCGACAGCCTTTTGCGTTGACTTATCAACAACCGTAAACCGCACAAACCAGCCATTTTTATAGGCATCGAGCCAGAACTTCACTGCCTCAGCCATTCTCTCCTTGGTGGGATAGTAGAAATTATCGCCATCGCAGTTGTCGCTGTTGAAAAACGGGAGTGCGTTTTTGTCGCTGTAAATCTCGAACAAGTCATCTAGGTCGCGCTCCTCCAGAAAGCGAATCAGATACTTATCACTCTCAAGTGTAGGGCAATTCTTATATACGTCCATAGATGTGAAATCCTTTTCTAAAAACCCCGTTCATTATGAGCGGGGTTTCACTATCAATCAAACAGGGTGAACCTTGTTCTGCTTATCCGCGTGCTGCGCGTCAATACCGAGCTGCTTGTCACGGCGCTTCTCGAAATAACCGGGAGCAACCTTCGGGAACATCGCATAGGTAAGGATATCCTCAACGGACGAGCCATCGCACCACTCCTTAGCTTCTTCCTTCATCGTATCAAACTCGGGCTTGAGATTGTCTGCGGGACGGCAGGTAATCGGCTCTTCATCGCCGAGAATCTTCTTGCGGAACTCGGGGTCAATATCCACGGGAGTCTTTCCGTACTCGCCCTTAACCATAGCCTTGAACTCCTTGGTTACGGTCTTGTAACGCTCACCTGTGATTACATTGAACACCGCCTGAGTGCCGACAATCTGCGAGGTCGGAGTAACCAACGGCGGGAATCCGCTGTCCTTACGCACTCTCGGAACTTCCTTGAGTACTTCCTCAAGCTGATCTGCCTTGCCCGCCTGTTTAAGCTGCGACAACAGATTTGAAAGCATTCCGCCCGGAACCTGGTAAATCAAAGCCTTGGTGTTGGTTGCCAACATTGACGGGTCAAGCAATCCGCTGTCGATGTACTTTTTGCGCAGTCCCATAAAGTACTCGCGAACCTCGTTGAGAGCGACCAGATCCAAACCCGTATCGTACTCGGTGCCCATAAAGGTCGCAACGATTGACTCGGTAGGAGCGTGCGAAGTACCCAACGCAAGCGGCGACATTGCGGTATCAACGCCGTCAACACCGGCCTCAACCGCCTTGATAATGCACATCGAAGCCAGTCCCGAGGTGTAATGCGTGTGGAGCTGAATCGGAATCTTCACTGCCGACTTCAAATCCTTGACAAGGCTCTCCGCCTCGTAAGGAGTCAGCAGAGCCGCCATATCCTTAATGCAAATGGAATCCGCTCCCGCGCTCTCCACCTGTTTAGCGTAATTCATATAATACTCGTGAGTGAACACATCACCCGTGGTGTAGGAAATCGCCACCTGAGCGTGTCCGTTCTCCTTTTTCGCCGCCTTGATTGCGGTTTCGAGGTTGCGGATATCGTTCAGCGCGTCAAAAATTCTGATGATGTCGATGCCGTTCGCAATCGACTTCTGCACGAAATATTCCACCAAATCGTCCGCATAATGCCGATAACCGAGCATATTCTGTCCGCGGAACAGCATTTGCAGCTTGGTGTTGGGCATTTCCTTGCGGAGAATGCGCAGACGCTCCCACGGGTCCTCGTCCAGAAAGCGAATGCAGGAATCGAACGTTGCGCCGCCCCAGCACTCCGCCGAATAGAACCCGATTTTATCGATTGCGGGCAGAATCGGACGCATATCGTCCATACCCATTCTCGTAGCAATCAGCGACTGGTGCGCGTCACGGAGAATGGTTTCTGTGATTTTCAGTTTACCCATAATTTGCACCCCTTACGCGTTGATCGTAACAACGGCTGCGCCCGTTTCAACGGAATCGCCCTTGTTTACGCAAACCGCCGCAACTACGCCATCTCTGTCGGAAACGATGTCGTTCTCCATCTTCATAGCCTCAAGAACTGCGACAACCGTGCCGTTTGTAACCTTATCGCCAACCTTGACCTTAACCTCCACGATTGTGCCGTTCATCGGCGCACTGATGGGAGTTCCGCCCGCAGCCGCCTTGGGAGCAGCCGCTTTCTTCGGAGCAGCCTTGGGTGCCGCCGCAGCAGCGGGAGCTGCTCCCGCGCCGTTCTCCTCAACGGTTACGTCATAGGTGTTTCCATTTACGGTAATTGTATAATTCTTCATATCTGATACCTCTCTATGATATTTTACGTATATCGTCAATTAAAAGCTGAAGTTCGCGTGCTTTCTATGCGGCGCGGAAACGCGTTTGTCCGCGCACATTTCCAGTGCCGAACCGATTGCCTCACGAGTATTGGCAGCATCGATAACGCTGTCCACCATGCCCAACGAAGCCGCCGCGAACGGAGATGTTACAAGCTCCTCGCCCATAAACACCTTGCCCGCCTCGGGATTCATCGGAGCAATCTGAGCGTTCTCCCACGCGATTGTGATATCCGCGCTGTCGAATGCCGCGAACGCCGCTCCGAAAGCCTTTCCGGAAATCAAGTTAATTTTAACGGTCGTAGCTGTCGCGTAAACCTGCGCCAATCTCGCGCAATCACGCACAGAACCGCTAAGCTCCGCCGCCGAGCTGCCCTCAAAGCCCTCGGTGTCGATAATCGTAACCACGGGGATCGAAAATACGTCCGCAAACTGTACAAACCGCGCAATCTTTGCGCAATCAGCCGAGGTGAGCTTCGCCGCCTTACCGGTAGCCACAAACGCAATCGTGTCCATATCTACCGAGCATAACGCCGTATAAGCCGCGCTGCCGAAATCAGCCGAGAACTCGATAACGCTGTTCACGTCCGCAATTGCGCTCACAAGCTCTGCGCCCTTCAGCGACGCGTTTATCTCTGACGTGTTTTCCTCCGAAACTTCTGCCCATCCCGTAGAAAGGTTGTTTTGAGGAAGTACGGATACAAGCTGCTTTACCTTGCTTATCGCGTCCGTGTCGTCCTTTGCCGAGATTTGGCAAACTCCCGACTTAAGCGCGTTAGCCGCCGAACCCGCACCTGCGAGCTTTCCGTCTTCGTTGTTAAACGGCGATGTAAGGAACAGCTCGCTCTTTTCGGTGATGACCGCAACGTCCGCCATTGCCGCCAGCATAGCCGCACAGCCCGCGCAAACTCCCGTAATCACGGCAATCTGCGGAACAACTCCCGAAATCGCCGCTGAGGCCTTCATAATGTCGCCGTAAGCGGAAAGAACCGCCATTCCCTCGTTGATGTCGCCGCCCTTGGAATCGAAAAATCCCACAACAGGGTATCCCGACTTCGCCGCAAGCTCGTACACTCTCTTGATTTTCAAAGCTGCGGTCTTATCCACCGCACCGCCGCGCACGGAAATATCCTGCGCGAACGCATAAACTCGCTGAAACGAGATTCCGTTCTTTACCGTGCCGTATCCCGCAACAACAGAGCTTAACTCACCGTCAGCGGACAAGAACTTGTCCAGCTCGCAGAATCCGTCCTCGTCAAAGAACGCGCTCAGACGTTTTCTAGCTTCGCTGTCGGGAACGTTCTGCTCCATTTCAGCCAATGATTTTGTAACCATCTTTTGCCCTCCATTTATAATAAGTATGGCAAACCAATGCCAAAAAAATATCCATATTAATTATACTACATCGCCGCGTAAATAACAAGTGTATTTTTTCGCGAATTTTGATTTTTTCCGTTTTGATATAATTCAACCGTCATTTTTTGGTGATTTTTACAAAAAGATGTCTTGAAATATACGCGACCATACGCACATATCTTTACTTTTTCCGATGTTCCCGCATAAATACCGGGAACATCGCGGCTGCCCCAACTACCGCTAAAATGACATTATACTGTACAGGCGCAATAAAGCAGACATTAAAGAGCATATGTATCAAGGCGGTTATTATAAGATTTTTACTCGTAAGGTAAAATTTGCCAATCACCAACGAAATCAAAATTGTCCAACTAAAATAGAACGCGGCTTCCCCAACCCCGAGGGAATTTCTGATTGTCCACATAGGTATGTGCCAAACCGCCCATACCACGCTTGTATATATCAGCGCGAACGGCTCTCCCCTTTCGGTTGACAGATTGTTCAGCAGAAATCCCCGCCAAGCACTTTCCTCCGCTAAAGCCGTAACAAACAGGTAGACACATCCCGCAACAATCGAGAGAACCGAGGGAAAAGCATCGGCAAAAAGCTTCCGTTCGCCCGCAATCAGTGAATAAACGAACGAAAAACTCAGTCCGACCGCGCCAGTTGCGGCACAGAAAAGAATTGGCTTTAACCGTATCTTTTCGGCAAACAGCTCCGCGAACCATTTCTTGAACCTACCGCGCAATGTCGCAAAGGCTACCGATACCACAAGCGGAACGATAACAAACAAGTATTTCGCGGCAATAAACGTTTTCGGCACATCTATGCCGTTTTTTTCCAAAAGTGTTGGCAGATAGCAAGCGAAAGAGATTCCCCATACCAATACCGTCCACACGAAAACAGTTCTGTTTTTCAACTCCGTATCCTCACAGATTCACACGCCTTGGAAACAATCATCAATGCCCGTTGCAGCCCTTATCAAAAAACGCGTTAATGCTCTCGATTTGCGGGTTTGCGCTGATAAAGCCCAGTCCGCGCAGCCGTTCCAAATCAGCGTTCGGAAGCTCAAACCGCGCCTTGTCGATTCCGTGGAGGGACATCAGGTTCAGAATCGCGCGCGTCAGACCATCCGTGAAAAAGTCCTCGCAACACAGCTCGTCCACCACGAACTCATCGCCGTCCAAAATACCCGCGATCCGACCGAGAACCTCCTCACCGTCACGCGCATTGAACTCGATTTTCTGCGTGTTCGTCTTGTTCTGCAAAATCTCAATCATCTGCTCCTCTTTCCAATCGCGTTACGGAGCGACTTCAGCTCCTCTTTCGTGAGATCGCGCCACTCGCCTGTTTTCAGCATTCCCAGCTTCACGCTGCCGATTGCAACACGGCGCAATCTGCCGACTTTTAAGCCCACCGCGTCGCACATTCTGCGTATCTGGCGGTTTAGCCCCTGTTTAATCACGATTCGCAGAACCGTGCGCCCCGGCTCCTCGGTGATCACCTCAACCGTGCACGGAAGAGTGACTTTGCCATCGTCCAGTTTTACGCCCGTACTCAGCCGCGTTAGCTGCTCCTCGGAAACCAATCCGTCAATCGTCACGCGGTAGGTCTTGCTGACGTGGTGCGAGGGGTGCGTGATTTCGTTCGCAAACTCGCCGTCATTCGTGAACAACAATAGCCCCTCGGAGTTTCTATCAAGCCGCCCCACGGGAACAACACGCTCGGGAACGCCATCAAGCAGCTCCACGGCGATTTTTCTTCCCTGATCGTCCGACATAGATGTGATGTATCCGCGCGGTTTATTCAGCATAATGTATCGTTTCTGAACAGGAGCTTCGGCAATGACCTTGCCGTTCACCGCGATAATATCCCGAGCGGAATCCGCTTTATCACCGAGAGAGCACGGACGCCCATTAACGGTAACAGCGCCTTGTGAAATCAGCTCCTCGGCTTTTCTCCGCGAACAAAGCCCGCTGTCTGCGATTATCTTTTGAATACGTACTTTTTCCATTTCAACCTCATAAAATATGTATTCGGAGCGGAACGCTCCGAAATGGCTCTAAGAAACATTTTGACGTGTTTTTGCACGTGTTGAATCTCGCAAACCCGCTCCCGGAGAGGGTTTGCAGGCATTCTCAAATTCCGCGAAAAAAATTACCTTTTTTCAACCAAAATCAACACCGCGCAAACCCGCTCCCACAAACGATTTGACGCGTTTTACCGCGCTCGAAAATCCGCAAACCCGCTCAGAGAGCCAATTTACACGTATATTCCAAAGAACCGCAAAAATCTGCTCCACAATGACAGCCCGTTCTTCTCCGATTCAACCGAATCTGCCGCGTAAAGCGGCACGGATTTGACGGTTTTTCCGTCAAGCACAAACTCAATAGAGCCGAGCTTATCGCCCTTTTGGACATCATTGTAAACGATTTGCGGCAGCAGTATGCGCCGCTCCAGTCTTTGCCGCTGTGATGAAGTGAGCGAGATTGTAGCCTTATCCGCGTAAACGCCGACTTCCTTCCCCGTTCCCGCGACCGAAACCTTTGCGGAGCAGCCTGTGTCCGCGTCATACGCGGTCACTTGCGTGAATCCGTAATCCAACATCTTCTTATGGTCGTTCCAGTCATCGGGAGCGTTCAGCGTAACCGCGATAAGTTCCACGCCGTCACGCTGCGCCGCCGAAACCAAACACCGCCGCGCGTTATCGGTAAAGCCAGTTTTAATGCCAATCGCGCCCTCATACTGCTTCAGCATTTTGTTGGAATTATAAAGCGTGCGCTTGTACGGCGGATTTCCGAATTCAACTTCCTTATATTGACAGGAAACAGCCTCTCTGAAAATCGGATTTTTCATCGCGTAAGCCGCCAGCATCGCCAAATCGTAAGCCGTGGTGTAGTGCCCCTCCGCGTCAAGCCCCGAGGGAGTCGCGAAGTGTGTGTTTTTAAGCCCCAGCGCGGCGGCTTTGGCATTCATCTTCTTCACGAACGCGCTCATACTCCCCGACACGGACACCGCCGCCGCGTTTGCCGCGTCATTACCAGAGGGCAACAGGATTCCGTAAAGCAAGTCACGCCGCGACACACGGTCGCCCTCGCGCAAGCCCATGGACGTTCCCTCAACCATAATCGCGTAGCTGTCCACAGTGAACTCGCGGTCGAGGTCGCCCGCCTCAATCGTCAATATCGCCGTCATTATTTTGGTTGTGGAAGCCATCGCGCGCTGCTCGTCCATATTCTTGGAGTACAGCACCGTGCCGGTTTCCGCCTCGATTACCACCGCAGAAACCGCTGAGATTCCCGAAATCGCCGCATCTGCGCGAATCCGTGTAAACGGTGCTATCAACACGATTGCCGCCAAAACCGAAATTATCTTTTTCATTTGCTCAACTCCTAAATATTGGTATTACTACCGCATTTTAGGAGTATTTTGCGCAGAAAAACTCGAATTATTCCCCGCCGATTTCCGCTTTCTTATCCTTATCGTTTTCCTCGGATTTATCGGTTTTCTTGGAATCCTTAGCTGCCTTCTTGTCCGCCGCCATACCCTTGATTTTCTCGATAAGTCCGGGGATTGCGTCAATTGCGCCCTCCAGCGGCGAGGACTTGCTGTTGCCAAGCTCAAGCAGCTCCACATCGCCGTCCGCCTTGATTACGATAAACGCAACCGGCTTTACGGTAACACCCGCGCCGCTTCCGCCGGCGAACTTCTCCGCCGCCTGAGTGGGCAGATCGCTGCCGCCGCTCGCGAATCCGAACGACACCTTTGACACGGGGATAATCGTTGTACCCTCGCTTACGATCGGAGTTCCGATGATGGTGTTTACATCCACCATCTCGCGGATTTTGTCCATAGAAATTCCCATAATACCTTCAATAGGATGTGCCATAATTCTTCTCCTTATCTAAATTTGCAAATCCCGCACCGCCGCAAACGCTTCGCGTTTGCGCTAGCTCGCTGCGAAAGCTCCGTTTCACTTCGCTTCCGCAGCGGCTTGCGGGATTTGCCCGCGTTACTTATTTTAAATTGCAAACCGCGAACCGCACCCACGAAATTGGACTTCGTCCAATTTCGTACGCGCTATCTGAGCGACCCGCAACACCGATTCTCGGTGTTGCGCATCGCTCGCGTTTTGAATTTGCCTGCGTTGCCAATAGGTTGATAATTTTTTAACGCCCATAGCCTTGCTGCCGACAAGTTAATTTGGATTATTATGCGCAAAACCGCGCTGTTATCACGTTGACTAAAATAACCCTTACTTGTTGAGCACCTTTTTCAGCGCGATTTTCGCTTCCTTGTGGCTGCCGTAATGTTTCACGGCGCGGCCGATTATTGAAAACAAAAATCCCAATGCTGCCGCAAGCGACAATCGAACCTCGCAATAAGCGGAATATTCCGTCTGCTCACACTGAAAATCCACACCGATATTTATTCTGTCTGGCACTTTGAGCGTGAAAAAGTTGTCGATCCAACCGAGCGCGTTTCCAATAAGAATATTCGTTGCGCCGAAGTTCAGCGCAGCCTTTGCAGCGTCGCTTCCGCCGCATACTATTTCCAACCGCAGATGTAAAATCTCCGTGCGTTTGAGAATGCGTTTCAGCGGCTTTCCTATACTGTCCAGCGCGAGCTTCACCAACGCAAGAATATCCGACAGATTCGGCTTGGGCTTTTTCACGGATTTTTCCGCTTTTTTCGCGGGCTTCTCCGATTCTTCGGAGGACTTCTCCGACTTTTCCGCGAATTTCTCTTCCTTCTTCGCTGAGTCCTCGAATTTTTCCTCTGCCTTTTCTGCGGATTTGGCGGCTTTCTTCGCGGACTTTTCCGCTTTCTTGTCCTTCTTGGCGGTCTTTTTTCGTTTCGCGGGGATTTTGAACACCGTGAACATCAGGTAGGATACCTTCAAATACAACTCCTCGCCGTAATCGAAAATCACCGTGACCCGCCCCACGAGAATCAGCAGCACCACCAACAAAACCGCCGCGGCAATCAACAGCCCCGTCATTGCTCTTCCTCCGAGATTTCCGTCGGATTGCCATCGTATGTCATTTCCTCGTACTCCTCAAGGTCGATCTGGTCGGTGCTGCCGGGAATCGGCGGGAGATTTTCCAGACTTGACAGCCCAAAGCACCGCAGAAAGTTATCCGTGGTTCGATAGGCGATAGGTCGCCCCGGAACATCGTTCAGCCGCCCGTGCTCCTCAAGGAGATTCCGCTCCACAAGACTTCGCACAACGCCGCTGCTGTCCACACCGCGAACCTGGTCTACAAAACCGCGCGTGACAGGCTGATTGTACGCGACAATCGCCAACACCTCCAGCGCGGCGGGCGACAACGGAGCTTGACGGCGCGTTTCCATCGCGGTCTTGATATACCGCGCGAAATCGGGCTTGGTCATCATCTGGAAGCTTTCACCAAGTTTTCCGATAGTGAACGCGCTTCCCTGCTCGTCATAGCGCGCGTTCAAACGTTCCACAATACGCAAAACCGTTTCTTTCTCGATTTCACACGCGGCGGAGAGCTTGTCCGCCTCAATTGGCTCTCCGCACGCAAACAGAACCGCCTCAACAGCCGCCATTCCCTCGCTGAATTTCACTCTCTGTCACCCCTATTTTAATAGCAAATTGCGAACCGCTCACTCCGCTGTCGCTCCGTTCGCTAGCCGAGCGTGAAAGCTCCGCTGCGCTGCGCTTCCCCGCTCGCTTTCGCGATTTGCACGAAACACCGAAATGTTGCTTTAGGTTATAACGCTCCAAATGCGTCGTTATTGCGTTACATTTACTTTTCATCATCTTCCCCGTAAATCCGCTCTCTGTCTGCGGCAGTTGCAAGCCGCACGCTTGCGCCGTCCTCGCTGATGATGATCCTGCCGTCCTTGGAAAGCTCCAACACCGCCAGGAATATCGCTACCTTACGTGAGCGCGACATACCGCTATACAGCTCCGTCAGCGGGACTACGGTATTTTTTCGCAGACTTTTGAGAATCCCCACAACACCCGTGAACACGGTAACATAGCTTTTCTCCACCACAGGCGCGGCGGGCGGACGGTTGTAGTTCGCCTTTTTCCGTGACCGCTCCGCGACCGCGCCGTATGCAAGCTGCAGCTCCTCGGGCTGATGTGTGCGGCGGTAGGTGCTGTCGATGTCCAACTCAACGGGGCTGCGGACGTAAATCGTATCCCCCTGCCAACGCTTTTTCAGCCGCGCCGCCATGGTCTTTGCCACGGCAAGCTCAATCAGCGCGCCCTGAAGCTCCTTTTTGAGTTTTTCCGCCTCTTCCTTGGGCAACAGAGCTGCGGATTTTATCAGAATCAGCCGCGCCGCCATATCCAGGAAGTCCGCGGTTACTTCAATGTCCGCCTCCGTCATACGTTCGAGGTACAGCAAAAACTGGTCGAGCAGTACGGTTATCTCGATGTCATAGATGTTCAGCTTATGCTTTTGAATCAACATAAGCAGCAGATCCAGCGGACCTTCAAATACATCGAGCTTGAAATTCAGTTCCGTCATATCAACCGATAAATCCCGTTGCGAAATTCAGAAACCTCATAACCGCGTCGGAGAGGAAAAACAGCGGTCTGCTGAGAACTCCTGAAATCAACAGAACGAAGAATATGAAATTAATGATCTGCGCATGTGTTTCGATCCAATAAGTGACGCGGTGCGGCAGAAACCACTGGATTATACCGTAACCGTCAAATCCCGGTATGGGCAGAATGTTCAGAACAGCAAGATACACGCTTATCTGCGCGGCACTTGCCAATCCGATGAAAATCCACATCAGAGCCTCGGAAGTAGGCGCCGCGCCGATAACGAGCTTTCCGATAAGCATCATTATATATCCCAACACGACAAGTGATAAGGGACCGGTAAGCGAAATCAATATCACTGCCTGTTTCTGCGAAACCTTGCGGCAGAGCGCAGGGTTCACCGGCGTGTATCTTGACCACCCTATGCAGCAAATGCACATACACAACGCGCCCAGCGGGTCGATGTGAGCCAAGGGATTCAGCGTCAGCATACCCGCTCTTTCGGCGGAGTCATCTCCCAGTTTTTTGGCAACAAACCCGCGGCAATAAGCGCGTATCGGAAAACACAGGAACAGTACCACAAATGTAGAGAAAAAACTCAGAACAACCATCATCGGGGTTTCTCTTCCGGCAAAACAATCAAACAGTTCAAGTAATGGTCCTTTCAAGATGTACCTCCCTAAAAATTTCTATTGGCATTTATAAAGAATACATTACTTTATATTATAACTCATTTTGTAAATTTTTTCAAGTGGTTAGCGGAAATTTTTTCAAAATCCGCGAAAAAACTATTGACAAGCGGAATAAATTGATGTATAATAAAGGTGTAAATGCTATGATGAGTGTGTTATATACGCTGCGTCAAGACAGACTTCGTTCAGAGAGCCGCCGGGTGGTGAAAGGCGGTCGGAGTTCCTTGGTGTAATCAACTCGGAGCAGGTTGTTTGAAAGCGGAAACGATTGCGTTTCCGTGACTAAAACGGCACGGAGCCTCACCGTTAAAGGAGGGTGCATTGACGGATGTACGAGCGAATTGCAAAAATTTCACCCTGTCCGTCGGATTATACTGCGGACGGGTTTTTTATTTTCCGTCCAACTTGCGGCTACGCTGTGGGGTGCAGGTTTGGAGCGTTATAACCAATGGCAGCCTACCGGCGACTAGTGCAAATACGAAATGCGAGCGGGGCACATCACCGCTATGCGGCGATGTGCCTCGCTCGGCAAGCGCAGATGAAATCCGCAAAGCGGATTTCATCTGCGCGGTTTCGGATTTGCTATTTTAGATAAGGAGTTATTATGCTTACATTAGACATGATTTACAAGGCTCAGCACGTGCTGAAAGAGGTTATCCGTAGTACCGACCTCATCAAAGCACCGAAAATCAATCCCCAAGCGGACGTTTACCTCAAAACCGAGAATCTGCAGATTACAGGCTCGTTTAAGGTTCGCGGCGCGTATTACAAGATTTCCCAGCTCACCCCCGAGGAGCGCGAAAAGGGCGTAATCGCTTGCTCTGCGGGCAACCACGCTCAGGGAGTCGCTCTGGCGGCAACCAAGGCGGGTATCAAGTCGCTGATTTGCCTGCCGGACGGCGCGCCGATTTCCAAGGTCGAAGCAACAAAAAGCTACGGCGCGGAAGTCTGCCTTGTTCCGGGAGTTTACGATGACGCGTACAATAAGGCATTGCAGCTCCGTGATGAAAAAGGATACACATTCATTCACCCGTTCGATGATGAAATGGTTATCGCGGGTCAAGGAACGATCGGTCTGGAGCTGCTCGAACAGCTCCCCGATGTGGACGCGGTTGTCGTTCCGATTGGCGGCGGCGGACTGATTTCGGGCGTGGCGTTCGCGATAAAGTCGCTGAACCCGAAAATCAAGGTGTACGGAGTTCAGGCAGCGGGCGCGCCGTCTATGTACAACTCCATAAATGACGGTAAAATCGAGCGTCTGGACAGCGTTTCCACTATCGCGGACGGAATTGCGGTCAAGGAGCCGGGCGAGAATACATTCAAGCTCGTTAATCAGTATGTGGACGGGGTTTATACCGTCACCGAGGACGAAATTTCCTGCGCGATTCTGTCGCTTATCGAACAGCATAAGCTGATTGCCGAGGGCGCGGGTGCAGTTCCCGTGGCGGCGGTTATGTTCAACAAGATCCCCGCAATACAAGGCAAGAAAGTCGTGTGCCTTGTTTCGGGCGGAAATGTTGATGTTACGATTCTCAGCCGCGTGATTCGGCGCGGTCTGGTCAAGAGCGGACGAGCGTCTTTGCTGACTATCGAGCTTGTAGACAAGCCCGGTCAGCTTGTGGGAGTGTCCAAAATCATCGCGGATCTGGGCGGAAACGTCACCGGAGTTCACCACGAACGCGCCGACGAGGGCGAGAACATCAGCGGCTGTTTCTTGAGAATCCAGTTGGAAACGCGCAACTTTGAACATCTGGAGCAAATCAGAACGGCGTTGAAGGACGCAGGTTTCAAGGTAGTGGATAACGCGTAACGGCTTTTACGGAGGGTTGTATGAAACTTTCGGATTTGATTTCGGGCGGAAAAAACCGCGTTGAGATTTTACCGCCCGACCCGCCTTGCGCTGCAATCAACGCGGAATATTTTCAAGCAGACGAATCGAGCAATTTCGGGCTGTTGATAAATCAAAGCGGCGGAGTGATTTCCGAGGGGATTGTTCGGCTGCTCGGAAGCACACGAGATACTGATTTCCGTGACATCAATATGTTCAACATTAAGTTCGGCGGTAATGGGTATATTATTCTCGGCGATGATATTTTCGGCGGAATTTTCGCGCTCAATACCGGGCTGCTCCCCGAATGTCCCGGGAACATCATCTACCTCTCCCCCGATACTCTTGAATTTGAGGACTTGGGAATCAAGTTCTCGGGATTGTTCGGATTCTTGGCAAACGGCGATATACGCGGATTTTACGGGCTTTTCCCGGACGAATTGTTTACGAAGTGTACCGCAATGAACGCGGGATTTAATCAAGTGCTGTCGTTCTATCCGCCGCAGTGGAGCAAGGAGTTCCGTGAGGGAAATCCCGATGTTCGGGCGATTGACGTTTACGAGCATTACAAAATGATTTTCACACAGCAATAATTTGCCGTCAAGGCAATAGGAAAAGGAGATTTTAATATGAAAGACATTCACACAGACAAAGCACCTCAGGCTATCGGACCGTACACACAAGCAAAGATTTTCGGAAATGCAGTGTTCACCTCGGGACAGATTCCGATTGACCCGGCAACGGGCAACCTCGTAGAGGGCGGAATCGAGGAGCAGACAAAGCGTGTCTGCGAGAACCTCAAGGCTGTTCTGGAGGCGGCGGGAACGTCCCTCGAAAAGGTAGTCAAGACCAACTGCTACCTGAAGGACATCGGCGATTTCGCGGCATTTAACGCGGTTTACGCGGAGTACTTCACCGGCAAGCCTGCGCGCTCCTGCGTAGGCGGTCTGCAAATCCCCAAGGGTGCGCTCGTTGAGGTTGAGGTTATCGCGGAGATATGACATTTAAGGCAATGCCGCACAAAGATTGTCGTCCGATTACGTCAAGCAAATTTTCCGTCAGATTGCCAAAAACGATGCAGGAATACTGGCGTATTTCCGAATTGACGCTGCGCGTCAAACCTGGAGTTTTTGGCAAAAATGACCGAATGAACGCTTTGCGTTCAACCTAAAATTTGCAAGCAAGCGGGCGCAAACAGGAAGTTTGCGCGGTTTGCCCAAAGCGCGGCACGGATGCCGCGCATTAAAGGCAAACAGGCGGCAAAGCGCGAAGCGTGGTCTTTGTGCGGTATTGCGTATAGTTGTATAATGTTAGGAAAGGATTATGTATATGTTAAAAACAGTAAATATAATATTAGGCGGAACGATTACCGGAACTTCATTTTATGTGAATAAAAATAATGAAAGAATTTATTCTGTATCGTTTAAGAGAGCTGACAACAGAGAAATGACCGTATCGGTTGACAAACAATTTTATGACAGATGCGTTCATGGAAGTACGGCTATATTTGATATAGATGTAGTCATGAAAAATGACGGTGATATTAACCATTATGACAAAAAACTTTCAAGAGCAAAGAGTGTCGCATTTGTAGGGGTTGATACAGATACTAATACATATAATGAGAGAATGACAGAAGATTTGATATGGCTTTCAAGATATGCTAAACCGTTAAAGGGCAATGCAAAAAAACCAATATGGCTGCTTGTTATAGGATTGGTTTTTTTAATTGGGGGTATTTTATTGATTGCGTCGGTGCCAATCCAAATTTTTGCTCAAATATCGGAAGGTAAAAGATATGCTGATTTTATTTATACCGAAGGTGAAGTTATAGACCAAGATTGGAGTATGTCGACAACTAATCATGACAATGATGAAATATATTACGATATTAAGGTTAAAATTCAATATGAGGCAGGCGGAAATAAATATGTATTTACCGAAAAAATAAATAATCAAAGATATTCAACTGTTCTTGCAGAGCAGGACATGATATATAATCGGAATAATCCAAGTGAAGCATATCTTGCTTCTTATGATGTAATTGCCCAAAGATACATACCCGACGGGCGTGATTCATGGGGGAGCTACATATTGCTTTTTGCTATTCTTCTTTTAATTGGAATAATATGTACGGGAGTTGGCATAATGGTTACTTTCGTAAGATGAAAATAAAATTGGGAAAACACTGATTAAATCGCTGTTAAATCAGTGTTTTCTTAGCTTAAAGACCGCTCTGCGCCTTTATAAAAAGGCACTCCGATTGTATTCCGCCTTGTGCGTTAAAGACGTTTTTTCCGAATACGAGTTGGAATTTGCGTTTCCGGAAGAATTACAAAGCAAGTTAGGATAACAATAAAAATCCCCTCGAATTTGAGGGGGATTCAGTTTGTAGAAAAAGTTGTATTTTCGGAACATAAGCCTTGATTTTATGCGGTTCTCCCCGCCGCAGGCGGGGAGAACCGCAGGTTTTATATACAGTCTGAATCCCCCTCGAATTTGAGGGGGATTTTTGTGACAAATCGCGTCTTACTCGTGACTATATTAATAGAGAATGAATTCAATCTCAAATATCGCGAGGGGGTGATGATTTGAACAACGAGTACGTTCTCTCGGAGCGTTCGGAGAGCGGATTGAGAGAGCTGAAACGAAAATACGAGCGGCTGATTCTGAAGGTCTGCCTCGGTGTGCTGAAATCCCCCCCTTAATTAAGAAAACACCGCACGAAAATCGTGCGGTGCGCTGCCTTATTATCTCAGAATATCCTCCAGAGTACTCATCAGTTGTTCTATGTTTATGGGTTTAGGCACATATCCGTTCATTCCGGAATCCATTGCCTCTTTTCTGTCCTCCTCAAAAGCGTTTGCTGTCATCGCCACGATCGGAATAGATGCCTTCGCGGGGTCATCCAGAGCGCGAATGGCTCTTGTTGCCTGATAGCCGTTCATAATAGGCATCTGAACGTCCATCAGAATCACATTGTATGTATTCGCAGGTTTCTCTTTCATCATCTCCACGGCTACGCTTCCGTCATCAGCCGTATCGATAATGAAACCGGCAGCTTCAAGGATAGTCTGTGCTATCTCCTGATTCAACTCGTTATCCTCTACCAACAGGATTCTCACTCCGTCAAAGCGCGGCTCCGACTCGGACGTATCCGATTCCGCTGCGCTTTCCTTATCCATATAGGGCGCTGCCAACGCGCTACGCAGCTCCGAAAGGAAGAGAGGTTTAGAGCAGAACGCCGTTACGCCCGCTTCTCTTGCCTCCTCCTCAATGTCCGTCCAATCGTAGGCGGTCAATATAATAATGGGAGTCATATCTCCGATAACTCTGCGGATTCTGCGGACAAGCTCTATACCGTTCATATCGGGCATCAGCCAGTCTATGATGTACGCGCTGTAAGGCTCATTCTGCTCAATAGCAAATTCCGTGCGGATAACCGCCTCGTTTCCGAGTGTTGTCCAATCGGGGCGCATACCTATGGCGGAGAGCATTTTGCTGACGCTGACGCAGGTATTCACATCATCGTCCACCACAAGCGCTCTGAGGTCGGCAAGCTGCTCCACCCGCTGCGATTCCGGAGAACCTTCCGCGACACGGAAACGAAAGTTTACAGTAAACTCCGAGCCTTTTCCCTCCTCGCTTTCCACGGTAATCTCGCCGCCCATCATATCCACGATGTTTTTGGTGATGGCAAGTCCCAGACCCGTTCCCTGGATTCCGCTTACAGTGGAGGTCTGTTCACGCTCAAAAGGCTCGAAAACGTGCTTCAGAAATTCGCGGCTCATACCTATGCCGGTATCTTTTACCTTGAACTCATAGGACGCGTAGCCCTCGAATGCCTCGGCTGTCTGGATAACGCGGACGCTTACCATACCGCCGGGCTTTGTGTATTTCATTGCGTTGCTGAGAATGTTCAAAAGAACCTGGTTCAGACGTAGCTTATCACAGATGATCGTTTCGTTCGCTACGTCCAGAGTATCTATGTAAAATTCAAGCTGCTTGGCTTTCACATCGGACTGGACAATGGTTTTCAAATCGTGCATAATCTCGGGGAGAGAGGTTTCCTTCTCCTCGATTTTGACCTTGCCGCTCTCTATACGGCTCATATCCAGAACATCGTTTATCAGGCTGAGCAGATGATTGCCCGAGGTCATAATCTTACTCAGATAATCGCGTATCTGCTCTTTGTTGTCAATATGCGTCACTGCCAAAGACGTAAACCCGATTATTGCGTTCATCGGCGTCCGGATATCATGGGACATATTGTTCAGGAATGTGGTCTTGGCGTTGTTTGCGTATTGAGCCTGAGCCAACGCTTCCGCCAGAACGTTTTTCTGTTCCTGTTCCTCACGGATAACCTCGTCAATATTACGAAAACCCGCAAGGATAAATCCGCCATGTCCGTAATCATTATCCGAAATCCTCAGATATGTATATTGGAAGTGGTGTATTTCTCCGTTATCCGATATGCGGTAGCTGCCCTTATACTCTCCGTCTGCGGCTAGCCCCGCTTTTACCATATCCAACGAGAGAGCCAGGGAGAGGTCTTGCTGATCCTCTGGGTGAACGCGGCTGCGGATATACTGTTCAAGAATAGGAGCGTAGTTATGCTCCTCGGTTGAACCTTTTTTCAGTCCCTCGGTAACATAGCCCTCCAGTTTGATTATCCGTGCAGTGGAGCGTTCTTCATTAATGGCATAAACGTTTGTATAGTCGCGGCTAAGAGCCTCTACAATGGCAAGCTGTTCGCCCATCTTAATGTTTGACTGTTCCGTAGCGCGCAACAGCTTCTTGTTCCACCGTCCACGCAGATAGAGCGCAATGATAACGCACACAACCAGGGCGAATACCAAAACATCCACAAGCACCATTATCGGATTTGCCCTCATATACTGCAAAAGGCTCATTTCGCTGATTGTATATGAAGTGTACTTTGAGGCAAGCTGATTGAGCGTATCCCCCGACACCTGACTAATACATTTATTCAGTATTGTAATCAATTCGTGATCAGTTTTTTCGCTGACATACATCCGAAAAGTGGTGCGCATACCGTTCATCATACTGTAATACAAAGAATCGGTGGGGTCATGATTTACAAATAACTGCGCGGTATAGGTATATACATAAGCCACATCCGCCTTACGGTTCAGAACGGCTTGCATAGCCTCCTCCCCGGTAGGATAGTTTTGAACGGTATATCCCTCCAAAAATTCGGGTTCGATAATATCCTTGCCTTGAGAATCCGACACGGCGACCACCTTGACATCGCCGGAAAAATCCTGTCTGATTACCCTTGCCATTCCAACTGTAACATAACTGTCCGTGTTGAATCCACGGTAAACAGCGTCCTCAATAGTGTCATCGAAACTGATCCTGTCAATGACAACATTTACACCGTTTGTATCGGCAAGAGCATAATAATCGTCCTTATCTTTTGGAACAACGACCTTATAAGGCAATCCCGCAAGTTCCATAACCGCGGCAAAATAGTCGGGCAGAATGCCTTTTAATTCTCCGTCCTCTGCATAGGAATAAGGCGCTCTGTTACCGAGAGCGGTCACGGTGATGGTTTTCTCTCCCTCTCTCACCTGCCGGATATACTCCGCTTCACGCTCGGTAAAAGAGAGCGCAGAAGAATAGACCGGACCGTAGTACTTATAAAACAGCACATTTTTCCAGTCGCCCTCATTGATATCCATCTGCTCGATAGCGTAATTGATCTCGTTGATCAGATCCGTATCGTCCTTTCTGACGATAGCGTAAAAGTAATCCTCCTCGATAATATCCAACGTCTTTTCGTTTTCCGACTTTCTCAGATCGCTGGAAAGTATCGCGTCAACATCGCCGTTCTGCAAAGCAGCCGCAAGAGCATCGGAATCACCGTATAATTTTACTTGATAAGAAAAGCCGTTTTCCTCCGCAAACTCCGCCAAACTTTGGTTTTGACTGCTGCCCTCCAACTGACCTACCGTTATTCCGTTATAGGTTTTATAGTCGCCGCGGTGAAGCTGCATATTATCAACGCGGATTGAAAGAACGGTATTGTTTCTGCCAATGGGGAGGGAAAAGGCAAAACGCTCCTCGCGATCGGGTGTTCTGCGGGCAGAGGTAACAACATCTATTTCTCCGTTTTCCAACATATCAAGCATTTCGCCCCAAGCTCTGTCATAGCCTGTGTATTGGAAATTCAACCGCGAATGCTCGGAAACGAGATTGAGAAACTCAATTCCGTATCCCGTCAGTCTGCCATCCTCGTCTTTCATATGATAGCCGTCAAAGCTAAAAATGCCGGCTTTGACCGTCCGATTATTGGACGGTGCTCCATCGGCGAATGCCGTTATGAAATTGGACAGAACAAGGATCAGGCATACCATAAATGCCGCGATCCTTTTCAATTTATTATATGAAATGCTACGCATACTACATCTCCATTTACTAAAATAATACGCAATTTAATCAGCGTTTCCCTATATACTATTATAGTGTAATTTGATAATTTTTTCAACCCCTTTTTTGTATAAGATTCTGAAATCTCACGTAAACAGTCAAATTTATCTGTTTTTTTACCAAAAATCGCGACTGGTTTTTGGTGATTTTCACGTCATTTTGAATTATGCGCCGTTATAACCAAATATTGGCAGCACCTTACAATCAAAAAAATCTGTCGAGTCCGAGCTGTGGAAGTTCGGACTCGACAGGTCAATCTATTCAATGAGAATATCCAGATTTCCAATAATTGCTTTCAGGCTTTTTCGTTTATTAACGTCATCTGTTCTGACAATTGTAAAACCCTCGGATTGAATTTTCCGTAAAACAAATCTGTCGATTCCCATTGTTTCGGATAACTGTTCTAACGTATCGTTCAACATTTTGGTTCTTCGCAAAGAATACAAAAAAGGCAAATCATTTTCGGAGCGGGAATATCTTATAGTATTAGCAAAACAAATATCCCTTTCGTAATTTATGACAGCTTTATTGCTGTTCAGGATATGTGTTTCTATGCTCTCGAAAAATCCGCCCAAATGATTATTTTCATCTAACAACCGCTCAAGTATGTCTAAAGGGATTTTTCTGAAATACTCTGTTCGTATTGCAGTATTTTTAATATTTAATGATGTGTAATAGTATTTATTGTTATAGGCAAGTATCATACTCATGGACGGAACGTTTTTATCATAATTATCAAAAAATATATTTACATATACGTTATTGTACCTAAAACAATATTTAAGAGCCGTGAATCGCTCCTTATGCTTCAAATTGTCATATTCGCTTATTAACCGGTCTTTAACTTCTTTTTTCATATTACAGGCTCTCCTTTTTAACCTCACACAATAGGGCAACACCGTCCAAAGGCTTTGTGCGGTGTTGCCCTAATACTAATTTACAATCGTAGTATAGACAAGATTTGCGGTTACCGAATCAGTGAAACGACATCCTCAAAAAGCACCATAGAGAAAGTGTCAGTTTTCACGTTGATATCCTCCTTATCATCCTTAATCACGAATAGCACATCGCCTTTACTGTCTGCAACTACATTACATACATTCACATCTTTCAGCGACGTGAATGAAAGAATGTGAAACTCCAGTTCTTTATCATCGAATACACAAATCTGCGAATTTGACTCGGATGACCCATCGTAATAATTAAACAATATATATCTGTCATCAATCCGATAATCGTTGAATCTGTTTCCAAGGGTGAAGTATGTCGAAGTCTTTTTGCTTTTTCGGTTGATTACTAACGACTTGTTGTGAGCTTCGGTTTCACTTGTACTCGGAAAAGCAAATCGGATAATATAATTGTTTTCCGTCACGGTGAAATCCCACAGGCTGGTGGTATACGAAAATTCAGGCAACTTAAAGATTTCACTGCTGATTTCCTCACCGTTTGCATTCAACCTTTTTACGCAAAGCAGTGTTTCATTGCGATTTGAAACCTCTTGCAAGCCTGTATCGCTGCCGTTTACTTTATAAATGATATATATTTCCCCGTTATAGCAGGTCACACCAATCGAACCCCGTTCATTTGTTTCCAGTGTATATATAAGCTTGGCTTGTTCATCGCCAACCCTATACTTATACAGTTCTTCCGACAATCCGTCTTTGCGCTCGCTGTCACAAGCGAAAACCATTTCCGTATCGCTCAGTTCCGCCGGGTAAGCCTCTATAGACGTTCCGACTTCTTTCTCAAGTATGCATTTGGATTCCTCTCCGACTTTTCCAACCAAAGCCCTCATATGGACATCACTATATGGGTTGCCATAGCATGGGAATGAAAAAACACAACCGCAGTATGTGTTTTTGTTGTAGCCAGGATATTCTACATCCATATCATATGTCATAATTTCGGTTTTTGAGAAATCCTTTCTGCTGATGCCTGTATAGATGACCGGATAATCGCCGTTTCCAAGATACAAATAATTATTATCCATCGCAAACGGGTATAAATTCTTATCCCCCACCATATCGGTAAAGTTAATGCCCTCCGAATCAACCGTCTTTTCAAATTTCTTTATGGATAAACTCCCATAATCGATCGTGCCGATGTTTTCGGAATCATTTCCGCTATTGCCGATTATATTTGAGTCATCCGGCGTGTTGGAGGAATCCTCCGAATAAATACTTTCCGATTCGCCGCCGTTTAGCGAGCAGCCCGAAAGAACGAGTGACAGTATACATAATGCTGTAAAGGCTTTGATTACGAATTTTGTTTTCATTGTCTGTACCTCCGAATTTACTGTTTATACACAAACAACATTGGAAACCGTATAAACCACAGAGCTATCAACATAGTATTTGCCGCCGTCGTACTCATACCCCGGAACCCAACCTAACCATGGGTCGGTCATTTGTATAGTTTCACCATATTTGGAATAACCGCTTATGTTAAGATAATGACCTTTGGTATGATATGGCCATTTGGTTGTGTCATTAATGTCTTTGCGACCGTCTCCAGGTGTTCCTAAAACCTTAACCCACAGAATCGGCGGATAGCCATTATTAACAGATTCGCAAATTAGTTTTACAGATCCGTCAAAAAGGGTTGCATTCGAGCTAAGCCAAAACTGCTCGTAAGAAGTGCCAAGACCTGCGTTCAAATAATTTAAGATGGGTTGAGTATCGCAACCGCCGTTTTCCGGCACACTAAGACCGCTGGCTATTGATTCCTGTGGCGGAGCGTTATTGCGATTCAAGAATTTATACGTTTGCTCGACAGTCGCAGGTCCGCACCAGTAGTCAAACTTCTGTTTGCAATACGGAACGTTTAAAATCTTTGACGAATACGGAGATTTGTAGGTGGAAGTGGTATATGTCGATATGCCGCTGTTGCTATCGCGCACTTCAATCAAATACTCAATCTTTTCGATGTGTCTTTGCTTTTCTTCTTCGGACATACTATCATCGTTTTTTATTTCCTCAAGTCTGTCCTCTAAAATAACCACAGGCTGATTTGGGTTTGCACCTGTGTTTATAACTGCTTCCGAAGGGGAATCGCCAATTTCGACCGCGTTCGCACTAATTCCGCCTGCGAAAATGGAGAACGCCGCCATACAGCCTGCTATAATTTTTTTTGATTTTAGTCATAATAGACCTCCTTAGTTGTCGAGATACCCCCGATGGTATCTTTTCCGTTGTTTCAGACCGACTTCACATCACTGTAAACCGTGATGGTTTCGGTCTTGCCGTTACTGTCGGTCAGCGTGAAAATCGTTTTCAGGCGGTATTTGCCGCTTGACAGACCCGTCTTTGTGTTGGACATTGCGATAACGTTTGTGTATACTGTCTTTGTCCATTCCGCGCCGTCGTATGTAGTCCATATCCACAGGAATCCCTGCTTCTGGAGATACTGCTCGGCAACAATCTTTGTCACGTCCGAATCACCTTGAATCGTGCTTTTACAGGTCGCAGTTGTACCGCTAATATAAAGTTCCGATGTTGCAACCTTCGCTTTTTCATAGTACGGCTGTACAATGCCGGTCGAAACAGTCTGCGCACTTGCCGTCACGGACAGCGAAAAGCACAACAAAAGTGTCATCATCAGTGAAATCACCTTTTTCATCAATATCACCTCCTCTCTTACGGGAACAACAAATTTTCCCTTTCTATAATTGATAACGAAATAGAACACCCAAACGTAACAGGTTTTTTAAGATTTTTTTGGTAAATTGACGATTTTTGTAGAAAGTGCCAAATTTATAACTTTATTTTTGTCTATATTGCCGGATATTTCGAGCAGATATCCATCGTATATCCAATATATTAATGTTCCTTGTTCTTTGAAATCCAGCACAAAACCGTCATTTTCGGAGTAAAGTGATAACATTTCAATATCGGCTTTTTCCGTATTGATATGTCCCATATTTCCTTCATATATTATCCTTTGCACGAAAGAAACTTTTTTTTCGCCGTTCTTATAATTTATAAGAGTTCCGAAGTTATCTGCGTTTAACTCCAGAATCTCCCATCCATCCTCTTCGGGGAGTCCGTAGTATTCCTCGAGAGTGGTTTTATCGGAGGGGTGGTTTTCAATCAACATTTTGGAATAGTCGACCTTATCGACAAAGCCGTATCTTCCAATCATAGCAATAGCGGCATATGCTGTTCCGCCAATCAACAGCGAAAAAGCGGCGAACATTGCCGCAGCGGTATATCTGGCTTTACGCAAAGTCCAGTGTTTGTTAAAGCTGTCTTTTCTTATATCTCTCAGCATTTTTCGCTCCCACAGCTTATACGCGAATGAGAATCTGTGCTTTTTTTCAACATTCATAAGACGTTCCGTCCGCTCATCACGTGTTTCCGCAAATGCCTGCGCCAGTTTTTCTTCAAATGTCATAATTAATCCCCCTTTTATGTAGAATTTTCGCAAACCTTTTTCGCGCCCGCTGAATGTACACGCGGATACTGTTTTCGGGAATACCCGTTGCCACGCTTATTTCTCCGGAACTCATTTCCTTGAACAAATGCAGATAAAGTATCTCGTAGTCTCTGTCCGACAGTTCATTCATGGCTTTTTTAATTTCATTGACGGTTACGCTTAAAAGAGCTGTTTCCTCGACACATTCATCTGAACTTAAATCGTATTGTTCTTCAATATCCTCCATTGCGTGACGGTTGCGCTTTCGATAAATGTCAATGGAACGATGCTCTATAATAGTAGCGAAATAACCGGCTCTTTCGTAACAGGGTATTTGCGAAATTTTTTCAAGATTGTTAATTATACACAAAAAAGCGTCTTGAACAGCGTCCTCTGCGTCTGTTTTATTGTGCAAAATGCCCAAAGCAATTTTTAGCATCATCTGCCTGTATTCCGAAAACAGTTCGCCTATCAAATTTTCGTCCGATTTTTTTGGCACCCGCATATCACCCCTTTTTTCGATTCTATTATAACACATTCGAGAAATTCTGTCAACTTATGCTGTTTATGCAATTTCACGTCAAATCTGCCCATAAAATTAAGGCAACATCGCGAGATGTTGCCTCAAAGCCTGTTATAATCCATATTCAACAATCTGCCCCAGCGCGTCCAGAGCAGCCTTGCGCTCTCCCTCGGAGAGCCGCCCGCCGTCACGCGTGCGAAACCTCGCCGAAACAGTCCAATGATCGCCGTTTGGCTTGACTTTCACGCAGTATGCCTCGCAGGTCTTTTCCGCGCCATCGTGAACATAATTCACCGTGGTTTTGTCCGATTTCCCGCTAATTAACATAAGAGCCTGAGTTTTTTGGGAATCGTGAAGCTCCGCGAGATAACCGTTGCGGAACGTCCGCGAACCGTTTAATACAGCCGTTTTACCATCATCGGAGCTTGTCATTCCGCTGCCATTTTCGGTAATTGCCAACATCGGGACTTCGGAGGTCTTGTTACTTACGGAATCACAGAGCAAGTCGAGCAGCGTTGCTTTGGGCGAAACACCCGATTCGTGTCCGTTCTCAATAACAGAAAGCGGCTTTTCGGCAGACGTGATACCCTCGGTGAAACGCAGCTCGGTGATAGACGCGGCGTTTTCGGCGCAGCAGACTGCCATATTCAGGCTGCACCTCATATCGAAATACAGCGTATTAAGCGCGTCCGCAGCGGACGAAACGGTAAATCCGCTTCCGAGAATCAGCAGCTTTGTTTCGCTCATATAGATCTTCTTGCCGTCAATCAGCGAGAGATTGTCCACCGCCTCGGCGAGGGTCGCGCCCTCGGAAGTTACGCGGATCACGTTTTCCTGTGACGCGTCAATGGTATCTCCGCCGCTTCCGCCGCTGCTGAACATCAGCGCCGAGAGCTTGTATCCGCCGTCATAATCCACCGCCAGAGCCTGGATTATCGCGCGGTTGCCCAACTCGGTGGAGTCCGAACAGCCCGTGAACAGCAACGCACAAGCCGCCAGTGCTAAAATTCTCCTCATTGCGCCACCTCGCTTTCTATCGGTGGATTCTGCGCACGGAATACCGTCACCACTGCGCATTTCGCGCTTACGAGCATTAATCCCGCGCGGATTGCCGCAGACAGTGCCCAGAACGCTGCGAGAATCCCGTCAAGACGCTTAAAGAACGTAATATCCGACAGCGAGGCAACAGCCAGAATCGGATACTCGCACAATCCGTACATCTGCCGCAATACCAGACAATTCACCGCAAGAACCCCCAGCGTCCCGATTGCCGAGAACAGCGCGAACAACAGTACACAGCGAGCTCTTGTTGTTGTCTTGTCGGTATTGACATATGGCAGCAGTGCCGCGAATATCAGATAATCACCTCCGCGAATAAGACGGTTGATTACATCGACGATGAGATTCGCGAAGTCGCTCTCCTCGTCCATTGCCGCAAAGGATTCCGCGCCGATTTGCGTAATTGAGCACAGCATTACCGCCACCGTGACGATTCCCGCGCCAATCAGGACTATTGACGATGTCCGCGCGAGGGCTTCCACGCCCATAACCGCCGCATACACCGCAAATGCCGCCGCGATAATCAGCAGAATCCACATTGCGCCGCCGTTCCGTATGCTTTTTACCGAAAATTGCGCCGTATTGAACAGCGTGTGCGCCGCCGCCATAACAAGCAGAATCGCCGCAGCAACAGCTCCCGCCCAACCGAAAAACTTGTTCTTTTTCCAAACCGCTCGATGGAAATTGTCCCCGCCGAACGAGTAGATAATAATCGGCAGCGCAAGCAAAAACCTCACCGCCTCGGAGATCAGCAGTGCCAACGCGGATTCGGAGGCAGTGCCGGAAGATGTTCGCGGATAGACTATCTCCGCGCTGAGCCGCGACAGCATCAATACGCAGAATAGCTGTTGCGGGCTTATTTTTACATTATTGTTCATAATCCGCTCCATTCAGGCTCTGGACTGTTACATCGCCTTTTGCCATCTTTTTCCACCCAGCGCGTACAAGCATATCTCGCATTGCCTTGGGCGAGAACGGCGAAATCGGCGCCATATACGGGATTCCGTAGGTGTTCAGCGAGCACATCTTGACAAGAACGGCTCCCGCCGCAATCACCAGTCCGTACAATCCGAAAAGTCCGCCCGCTATGATATACATAAACCGCAGCACAACGATTTTCTCGTACATTGTCGGAACTACAAAGCTGCACAGTCCCGAAAGCGCGACTATCAGCACCATCGGTGCACCGACCAGTCCCGCGGAAACGGTAATATCCCCGATGACCAGACCGCCGACCACACCTATCGCATGACCGATAGGACGCGGCAGACGAATCCCCGCCTCGCGGAGAATTTCATACATAAAGTGGATAAACAGACACTCCACCATAAGCGAGAACGGCGCGGTCTGCTCGGCGGCGGCGAGGTTCAGAATCAATGCTGAGGGCAGCATTTCGGGATTGTAGCTCGCAATCGCGACATACGCTCCCGGGAGGAACAGAGTTATCAAGTACGCGATTACACGCACAAGGCGGATAAAGAACGCGTAAAAGGGCTTCTGCGTGTAGTCGTCCAAGGTCTGAAAGCTCTCGATAAACAAATGCGGAACAATCAATGCGAATGGTGTTCCGTCAACGAGAATACCAACGCGACCCTCGTATAACTTCGCCGCAAACGTGTCGGGACGTTCACTGGTTCCGCACTCCGAAAAGAACCAGCCGCCCTTGCCCTCAAGATACGGCTGAATATAGCCGCTCTCGAGAATCGTGTTCAGCTTGACGGACTTCAGCCGCCGCTTTACGTTTTCCAACAGCTTGGGGGAAACCTTATCGGAGATGTAGCACAAGCAGATGTCCGTATTGGAGCGGTCGCCGAGCGTCTGCATTTCAAACACCAGCGTTGGGGATTTTATGCGGCGGCGAATCAGCGACATATTTGTGCGGATCACCTCCACGAACCCCTCGCGGCTGCCGCGAACGTTCAGCTCGGAGCTTGGCTCGTCAATTCCTCGCGACTTGTATCCCTGAACGCCGATTCCGATTGCCGTTGTGCAGCCTTCCACCAGAACCGCCGCGAATCCCGACTGAACCTTCAGCACCAAATCTCCGAGGGCTGTCAGATTAAGCTGCTCGGCGGCGATGAGATACACTCCGAAAAAGCGGCTCATAAGCTCGTCCGGTGGGAGCATTTCAACGTTAGACAACGCGTTCAGCTTACTGTAAACCAACTCCGCGAGAGTACCAGTGCCTGCCATTCCCTCACAGGTGACTACGGCGATTCGGTTTCCGCATACCGCTCCCGTCTTGATAATAATATCGGATGAGCCTGCGGTAAATGTCTTGATGTTCTTGAGATTCCTGTCCAAAGACGTGTCAAGCGGCAAATCCGGGGAAATTTTCGTGTGTATATTTTCTTCCATATATCCACGCTCCTTTGGAATTATGGTTTCCGAAAATTGGAGAAATATACAAGTAAACAATTGGCTAAATTAATGTGTTTACACAATCAAAGAGAACCACATAAAAAAGATTTAATTTTCAAAGAACTACACAAGCTAGACCCTGTTTGGACAACGCTTGCCGCGCCTTTGGCGCGGAGCGTTGTAGCCAAACTGCGCATTTTTTGCTTGCAATTGCCCTAATGGCAATTCGATTTTGCGCTTTGCGCAAAATACGCAAAAACTGCGCCTGTAATGACACCCGTGAGCGTATGACCCGCGCACAAAGGTCGATTGTACTGCGGTTTACGGAACTTTTAATTGCTGACGAGTCCCGTTGATTCTTGGAGAGGTTTCGAGAAACCTTTTCACTTCTATCCGAGATTGTTCTCGTTTCCGAGCGCTTTATTCAGTTCGCCGTCCTGACTTTCGGCAAGACGGAAGAGTTCACGGTTTCATTATGGAGTTGCGTTGTTTCTTCTTGTGCAAATTTTAGTGTAACACGGGGCAAACTGCAAAACAATGAAATGTTCACTTATAAGTTTGTATGCTACTCTAATAGACGGCGCGGTTTGGCGCGTTATAATCAACAGCAACATTCCCGCGATAAAACAGGAAAAAGGGGGTGGGGGAGAGGGGTAAAGGGGGTGCGGGGGGAAAACCCGTAGGGGGCGGGGGCTTTTCCGTCCATAGGGTTTGAAATCCCCCGCCCCCGAAGGGTGTTCACCCCCGCATTGGGGGCGCAGGGGTTCTCCCCCACAATTAGGGCGGCGGGAGTTCCCCGCAATTTTGGGTATAATGAAATCCCCGAACGAGTGTTCGGGGATTATTCATTACTTATTTAACACCATCAGCATTATTGAGAAGAAATGGAACACGCTCCCCGTGATGGTGAACAAATGCCAAACCGAGTGGAAATACCGCTTGGACTTTATCGCGTAGAATACAATTCCGACAGTATAAAACAGCCCTCCAATCAGCAGAAACCACAGTGACAATGGTGTACACGTTTCAATCATCGGCTTTATCGCGAAGATTATTACCCAACCCATTGCCACATAGCAAACTATCGACACCTTGCGGAAACGTTCAAGGTTTATTGAGTTCAGCACGATTCCGATTATTGCCGCGCCCCAGACCACTCCGAACAGCGTCCAGCCCAACGCTCCGCGCAATGGAATCAGCGTGATTGGAGTATATGTCCCCGCAATCAACAGGAAAATCGTATCGTGATCCATTATGCGGAAGAACTTCTTGGCGTGACGATTGGTGATCGCGTGGTAGAGAGTGGACATCGTATACAGCACGATAATCGAGCCGCCGTACACCGAACACGCGACGATCCCTATCGGGTCGGAGTGGAAAGCCGCCAACACGACCAGAACCGCTGTTCCGGCGATTCCGAGAAGTCCTCCCACACCGTGCGATACAGCATTGAAAATCTCCTCCCCGATAGTATAACGCGGAGTCCTGTTAACGATCGCGTGATTATTGCTCATCTATAAAACCCCTTCCTCCCGGTTTTTGCGGCATAGTGCCATCGGGAAAGTTGCCATCGAACGGTTTCGAGAAGTCCCCGTCAAACGGTTTCGAGAAGTCCCCATCAAACGGTTTCGAGAAGTCCCCATCGGGGAATCTGTCGTGTCTTCCGCCATCGCCAAACTGTCCGCCGCCGTGATTAAATCCCTCGCCCGCTGCACCGTTGCCCGTGATTCCATCGGTCGCGGTGACGCTTGTCAAAAGTGTTCCGTCCGCATAGATTCCGTATTCCTCGCCCGATTTCAGCTTGTCGCTCGTAAAAATCAGCGACTGGCAATCCTTACGCGCCGTCACGGAGAGTACCGCCTTGTCGCCGCTGCGAACCTCAAGCTCTGTACCCGCCTTTACATCGCCGTAAATCGACAAGCACGGCTGCGCCAGCGTGCTCGGAGCTTGCGCCATTCCGCGCGCACCGAGGGCAATCAGCGTTCCGCCGCTTACCGCAAAGGATTTCTCATAATCCAACGCGCCGTTTCCGCTGTTAGTCGGACCAAAGACCGTCACCACACCGCCGCTCATCGCGACAGCTCCGTTGCTGTCGATTCCGTCACCGTCAGCGTCCACGGTTATATCTCCGCCCGAAATGCTGATATAATAGTCGCCCTTGTCCTGGGTGAATCCGAAAGCCGCACCGTTATCGCCGCCCGCCGCGTTCAAGCCGTCGTCCGCAGATTTAACGCTGATTATCCCGCCGCTGATGTCGATATTCTTGCCCTCAAGACCCTCGTAGCTCTTGGATACGGTGACTTCACCATCGGAAATTGTCAGATTCTCGTCCGCGTGGATTCCGTCGTCGCACGAGGAGAGCGTCAGCTTTCCGCCGCCAATCGTTACGCTTGCGTTGGAGTGAATGCTGTCGTCAGCGGAGAGAACGTTGATTTCGCCGCCGTTGATTTGGATATTCCCGACAGCCTTAATGCCCTTCTTGCTCCCCTGATTATCGGATCTCTTATCCCAATCGAACGGGGAATTTGAAACGCTGATTTCGGCATTGGCTTCATCGCCGCCCGCTTTGATTTCTAGCTTTCCGTCCGACATCACGATATATCCGAGGGAGCTGTCCGTATCGTTAGTGGTTTTTATCCCGTCATTCTGCGCGGTTATTGAGATTTCTCCGCCGCGGATAACAGCGTAATCGCGCGCAGTTATTCCGTCATCGGCGGCGGTGATTTCCAGAATGCCGCCCTCAATAGACAAACCGTCCTTACCCTTTATTCCGTCCTTGCAGTTCCCCGTCACGGAGAGCTTTCCGCTGCCCGTAAAAGCCAGATCCGCTTTGGAGAATATCGCCGCGTCAGGCTCGTCCTCGCCCGCCGCAAGGGAGTATTGCGCGCTGTCGGCAAGGGTATTCTCCGTGCCCTCCGCTGCGCATATAGTCAGCGTTTTCGCGTTGGTACACTCGATTACGCTATTCTGCTTAGATGTCAGTTTAAGACCGTTCAGCACAAGGCACACATCATTTTTGGGAGCGTCCACAATGATTTTCCCGTCCGCGCAATCCCCCGAAACCGCGTAGATTCCGCCCGAGGAAATGGTTACAACTGTTCCGCTCACGGAAGCCCCGTTCCCCGAAACGCTTGCTTTATCCGAGGAAAATTCCACCGTGCAGTTCGCCTCGGAGGGCGTTTTCACCTCATGAGTCGGAATATCTCCGATATTTATTTCGGGCGCGGTATTCCCGCCCGACACCATTGAACCCGAGCTTTTAATCGTGCTGTCGGAGTCCGAGCTTTCGGCATTGCACCCCGTCAGTGCCATTGATATGGCGCAAAGCGCCGCCAACGTTTTGAAATTCATTGACATAAAAATCACATCTCCTCGTGGTTATCGGTCAAAATGCTGCACGCAATTGTCAGATTTCCATTGCGCTCGCGAATTTTATCCAGAAACTCCTTCTCCTTTTCCGCGCTCTTGAGAACGATCTCATAACGCAGTTCGTAGAGCGTTCCCATACTTACGGTCTTGGACATCACCAGTCTTGCGGAGCTGAGATATTCCGCGAAGATGTCCTTAAAACAAGTCATGTAGTCCAGATCCTCGGGAATCAGAATCCGAAGCAGCTTAGCGGTCTTAACGATTCCGAACGCGGGCGAAAAACCCAACAGCGCGAGGATCAATCCCGCCGCCAATGTGATTATCAGCGCAAAACCGAGATACCCCATACCCGTGGCAAGTCCGATTCCCATTACTAGGAACACATAGCATATTTCGCGCGATGTTCCCGGCGCGGAACGAAACCGCACCAGATTGAACGCGCCCATAACCGCGATTCCCGCGCCCACAGAGCCGTTCACCAGCATTATCACCGCTTGAACCAACACCGGCAGAACCACCAGCGTCACCATCAGATTTTTGGACGCGCGCGGATTATTTAACCGATACAGCAGTGCCGCGACCAATCCCAGAACCGCCGATGTAAGCGTGCAGAAAACAGTACTCTGCGCTGTCAATCCAACCGAATTGTCAATTATACTAGAAAACATCTTAACTCCTATCTAGATAGCAAATCCGAAACCGTGCAGATGAAATCCGCTGCTCGGATTTCATCTGCACTTGCTGAGCGCCACACAGCACGCTGCGCGTGCAGTGCGCCGCTCACATTTCGGATTTGCACGAATCACCATTACGTTATTTTTAATTATAACGTGCTATTCACAAGCTGCCGTTGCGTTATTTCGGGTTATAACGTTCTAAATTCGCTCCCCAAAACGCTGCTCGTAATTAATTGATTTTCACAAATCATCGTTGCGTTTTTTAATTATAACGCGCTATTCACAAGCCGCCATTGCGTTATTTTGAGTTATAACACTCTAAATTCGCTTCCCAAAACGCTGTGCGTGATTTATTGATTTTCACGAATCACCACTCGTTATTTTGGATTATAACGCGCTGATCTTCGCCGCGCCGCGAACCTCCGTCTGATAAATAGTTCCGTATTTGGAAAACGAACCGTGAAAAATCCTCAGCGAGGAAAGCTCCCTCACCATCCACATCGGAATCGCTCCCGCGGACTTTACTTCCATAATCCGATACGGCGCGGCATTCAGCGATTCGCCGAAATCCCCCGCCCGCAAATCCAAATCATTATGACGATAACGGATATTCCCGTCAAACGTTATGCGAAACTCCTCGTCATCAACATCAAAGAATCCCTCTCGATCATAACAGATAACGATTTTCGGCGAAAGGCTCATTCGTTTTATCAGGTAGTCGATTTCCCGATAAACTTGCCCGTTGTCGCTTGGAATCGCGCCGTCTGTTATGTAATCGTGAAGCTCCTTGTACGGAAGTCCGAGCCGCCGTTTATACGTAATTCCGCGCAGTTTCTTCTTAATTTCAAGAAACGCCTCGGAATTGTCATTGGTTTCGCCGTAGGTGCGTAGGCGGAGCTTTTCCTTGTAGACGGGCTTTCCCAACGAACTTCTGATCAAATCATAATTACAGTTGTCAAGATAGATATTCCGAACGGTGTAAGACCCGAATGCTTCCGGGTGCAAATGCCCGGAAATATGTTCCATCAGCGCGCCGTACTGCTCCTCGTTCAACAGGAATTTCATCTCCCGCCGCTTGAACGTATTTGCGTATGCCATTCCATTCCCTCCTTGTTGACTTAATTATACCCGTTATTTGTGACAATTTTATGATAAATTCGGTATATTATTTTGTAATTTCAGAAAAAAGTTGAAAGTCATTAATTTACACACAAATAACATAATTGACGCAAAGTGGCAATTAGTATTTCGCTATTAAGTAGGTCTACGCGCGGCTTTTTGCGGTTTCGCACGCTCAGCGTGCGAAATGCAATTGCCATTAGGGCAATTGCAAGCAAAAAACGCTAAATCCTAATTGCCGCAAAGCGGCAATTAGGATTTAAGCATATCTTCGGCGGCGGCGAGCGCACTTTCGCTCTCTCCGAGTCCGTCAATGATACGGGCAAGCTCGCGCTTTCTGCCATCAAAGTCGAGCTGCTCTATGTGAGTATGCGTGCGGTCGTTCTCAACATTCTTCTCAATCAAGAGATGGCACTCCGCCTTGGACGCAATCTGCGCAAGGTGAGTAATACACAGCACCTGACGCTTTTGCGCGGTTTCGCGGAGCTTTATCCCGACTTTCTGCGCCGCGCGTCCGCTGATTCCCGCGTCAACCTCATCGAAAATCAGCGTGGGGATATTGTCATGGTCGGCGAGAACGCTCTTTATCGCGAGCATTATGCGCGAAAGTTCGCCGCCGCTGGCGATTTTGTTCAGCGGCTTTGGCTCTTCGCCCGCGTTCGCCGAGATGAGCATTTCCACGCTGTCTTTGCCGTTGATCGTGATTTTATCGGGATTGATTGCGAAGATGATCCGCACATTGGGCATATCCAGAAACTCGAGCTGTTCGCGGATTTCCTCCGAGATTCGCTCCGAGGCGAGTGTTCTCCGCTCGGTAATGTCCTCCGCAAGGGATTTTACGCGCTCGGCAAGCTCGTGCTTTTCATCGGAAAGCCTCTCAATTTCATCGTCTGCGCCCTCAAGCTCCTCAAGCTCGGATTTACACCGCTCAAGGTAATCCACCAGCTCGTCCGCCTCCATATTATGGCGGCGTTTCGCGAGTTTCAGCGCGGAAACACGCTCGGCAAGCTCGTCCTCATTCATTTCCGCCGGGTCGCCGCACAGCGAATAAATCTCGTCCGCCATATCCGAAAGCTCCGGAATAACCGCGCCGATTCGCTCACAGAGTGCGGCGGCGCGAGGTTCAACATCGGAAATTCTCTCAAGCAGCTTTCGCGCGTTCTCCACCAAATCGCACGCTGACGGCTCTCCCGAAGCCCCGGTGGCGCCATCGGAGCTGAAACACCCATACGCGCCCCAAGCAGCCTTAACGATTTCCGCGCTTTGACGGACGCGCTCCAGTTCATGTTCCAGGCGGTCGCCATCGCCCTTTTCGAGGTTCAGCGCGGAAAGCTCCGCGACTATTCTCTTCAGGTGCTCGATTTTCAGTTCACGTGTATCGGCTTCCTCTTGCAGACGTTTCAGCTCCCGCGCCGCTCTCGCAAACTCGCGGAACGCCTGTTTATACGTATCCATCCGATCTCCGATTCCCGCGTAATCATCGAGAATATCGCGCTGATTGTCATTGGACATCAGAATGCGGTTTTCGTGCTGACCATGAATATCCACCAACAGACTTCCGATTTCACGCAGCATTGCGGCGGTAGAGGGGCGGCCGTTGATACGCGCGGAGCTTTTTCCGTCCGCGAAAATTTCACGCGAGAGCATAAGCTCCTCGCCCTCGTCAAAACCCAGCTCCGCGAGTTTTTCCGCCGCCTCGGCGGGAATATCATCAAAAATCGCTGTGATAATCGCTTTTTTCGCGCCGGTACGCACAATATCCTTGTTGGTACGAGCGCCGAGGATCGCGTTTATTCCACCGATAAGTATACTTTTTCCCGCACCCGTTTCGCCGGTGAACACGTTGAAATTCGGCTCGAACTGCGCCGATGCCTTTTCAATCACCGCTAGATTCTCAATCGACAATTCCCTTAACATTTCGCAACCTCTTAAGGCAACACCGCGCAAAGACCGCCTAACGGCTTTGCACGCATCTTGCTTGAATATTTTCCGTAATTTTTGCCCAAAACTTCTCGAAAATACGTCAGTATTACTTCGTCGTTTTGGGCAATCTTGGGGGCAGCTTCTGCCTGACGAAAAATCTGACTGCGCAATATGCGCACAATCTTTGTGTGGTGTTGCCTTAGTTTCTGAATTTAAGCCGCTTTAGACGTTCAAACAGGCTTTCCGCGTGTATCTCGTTTTTCGTGAGGATAAACACCGTGTCATCGCCCGCGATAGACCCGACAACCACATCGAACTTCTGCTCGTCAACCAGCTTGCACGCTGCATCCGCCATTCCGGGGTGACATTTCAGCACCACGATATTCTGCGCAATATCCATCGAAATGACCGACTGAGCAAAGATGAAATTGTACGTAATTTCACGCCACGCGGTGTACTCGCCGCCGGAGGTGTAGCACATCGCACCATTGCTGTCGGAACGGGATTTTTTCAGTTTCAGCTCTCGTATATCGCGCGAGAGGGTTGATTGTCCAACGTTGACGCCGCGTTCAAAAAGAAATCTTTCAAGCTGGCTTTGCGTTGATACTTCGTTTTCCGATATGATGCGTAAAATCATCTGTTGACGCTGTTTTTTGTCCATAATTCCTCCGCAGGCTACTTAATCGGTGTCATCAGCTTATTGTGAACCGCACCGTAGAATCCCTCGCCCGTTTCTATCAGCCGCAGTGTTCTGCTTGAGCGCCGCAGACGAAGCGTATCACCGTCCAGAAACGGAATAGCCTTACCGCCGTCCACGGAGAATGTCGCCTTTGAATTGTGATAATGATTGACGTTGGCAGTTATTATCTGCTTGTCCGAGAAAATCATCGGACGATTGAACAGCGTATGCGGGCACAGCGCAGTAAACTCTATGCATTCAAGGTCGGGCGCGAGAATCGGTCCGCCCGCCGACAGCGAATATGCTGTTGAACCCATCGGGGTACTGAGTATCACGCCGTCTGCACGAACCCGTGATACCTCCGCCTCTCCGCAGCTCACCACAAATTCGGGCAGCTTTGATTGGCTCGAACGCGAGAGGATAACATCATTCAGCACGCGTTCCGAGAAGATTCTCGACCCATTGCGGTACACACTGCAAGAAAGCAGCATACGCGGGCTTATGCGAAATTCGCCGCTTAGAATCTCGGGAATTTTGGGCGCGTCCTCAGGCTCAAGCGATGCCATAAACCCCAGTCTGCCCATATTCACACCAAGCAGCGGCAAGTCAAATTCAGCGGCGATCTTGCCCCATTTCAGGATAGTTCCGTCGCCGCCCACGGTGACGATAAAGCCGCAGATTCCCGGAGATTCCACGATTTCCGCGCCGATTTTGTCCGCGGAAAGCGCGTTCTCGCCGCAAACGCACGGAATAAATCCGCCCTCGCGCAGCAGCGCGGCGATCTTCGCGGAAAGCTCTTCCGAACCGCTTCGCGCGGTGTTTCGCCCAATCAACACCCTTGTTCCGTTCAACCTTGTCACTTCCTTAGGTAAAGTAAGTATTCCACGTTTCCGCTGCCCCCGGTAATGGGGCTTTCAGCCGTTTCGACAGATGAAAATCCGCATTGCCGCGCAAAATCCGAAATATCCGCGACAACGCGCAGACGCGTGCGCTCATCCGTTACTACTCCGCGCTTTGAGAGGGATTTCCGCCCCGCCTCGAATTGCGGCTTGATCAGCGCGACCGCGCTCCCCGAGCCGCTCAGCAGCCTGTACATATGCGGCAGAATCAGCTTCAGCGAGATAAAAGAAACGTCCGCGCCGATGAAATCCGCCTCTATTCCCTCCGGGAGCGAGAAATCGCGTATATCCGTGTTTTCCAGCGATATAACGCGCTCGTCCGCGCGGAGCGTTTCATCAAGCTGATTCGTTCCCACGTCCACCGCAAACACTTTCGCCGCGCCGTTTTGCAGCATACAATCGGTGAATCCGCCCGTTGACGCGCCAACGTCCACGCATAATTTCCCTTGCAGGTCGATTTTCCACAGCTCCACGGCGCGTTTGAGCTTTAATCCACCGCGACCCACGAACTCCAACCGCGCGGAATCCAGAACTGTTACCTCGTCCGAATCCGCAACATCAAGCGAGTTTTTCGCCGCCGTTCTGCCGTTTACCAGAACTCCGCCAGCCGCAATAAGCGACTGCGCGGCGGCACGGCTTTTACACAATCCGCGCTCGGATAAATACAAGTCCAACCGCATTTTTTTAACTCCCATTTCGCTTTTTGGCAAATTTAACGTTTTATTATGCTCATACAGTCGCCGTCACCGCAATAACATACCACCCAATCAAACCTTTCGCGCTTTGGGAGTATATAAAAATCCTCGACAAGCCCCGAGCAGTCGCCGAGGACGCGGATTATTTCGGGCAGCTTGCCCTCATAGACCCAACCGCTGTCGTTGATGTAGTAATACTCGGCGGGGCGGTTTTTCTTGGGGATAAGCTCGTCAATTTTACCGACAAACTCCTCCCAGTCGGTGATGTCAAATCCGTATTGGATACGTCCCGCGTAATGCAGTCCCTCGCGGAATTTCAGCCACACATACCCAAGCTGAATCTTGGGATTGTGTTCATGGTCTATAAATGTGTAGTAAAATTGCTTGATAATACGTTCCCACTCGGTTTTGGGGACTTCGCGGAAATTCGCGCGGTCTATGTTCAAATCCTTTATTGACTGCTCCGCCTCGTTGCGAACCATATACCGAATCCGCTGCTCCATATCGCTGTACTTTGACATTTTTTACCCCCGAAGTTTTTCAGCCATTCCGTGAACATCCAACCCGTACATTTCAAGCTGCTCGGAAATTTCCGCTGTGGGAACGAACTCTCCGCGCACACCGACAATTTCCGCTTTTCCGCGGAATCCGCGCGCGCAAAGCTTCGCCAGAAATCCCTCAGCCGCGCCGCCGTTCAACGAACCTTCCTCAAAAAACACCACGTGTTCGTATTCCATGGCAATCTTATAGACGCTTTCGGGAAGAGGGTTTATCCGCACTAAGCGCACAAAGTCAGCGCTCGTTTCTGCTGCCGCTTGAATCAGATTCGCGGAGATTCTGCCGTAGGTAATCCCAAGTGTGTCGGAGCGTTTTCCGCTGTAAAGAAAGCTGCGCCGAGGCTGCATTGCGTCACTCGCAAGCTCGCCGCTTACAGTGAATTCCCCGCCTTTGGGATACCGCACGCACGCCACACCATCGGTGTTGTAAATCGCCGTGCGCAAACACAAGCGAAGCTCATCGAAGGTCGCGGGGCAGTAAATCACCGTGTTGGGAATCGCGCGGAGCATCGGCACATCGAAAATCCCCTGATGCGTTTCGCCGTCCGCGCCGACAAATCCCGCGCGGTCGATACACAGCGTTATGTGCGTTTTCTCAATGGCGCAGTCATGAATTACCTGGTCGAATCCGCGCTGCAAAAACGTTGAGTAGACGGCGAACACGGGCAGCATTCCGCCCGCAGACAATCCTGCCGCGAACGTCACGGAGTGCTGCTCGGCAATTCCCGTATCAAAGAAGTTCGCCGCACATTCGTTCTTAAAGTAATTAAGCCCCGTGGCGTACTTCATTGCGGCGGTTATCGCGCAGATTCGGCTGTCGGATTTTCCTATCTCCGCCAGTTCGCGGCCGCACACCTCGGAGAAGCTCTCGACCTTGTGCGGCGGAATATCGTCATACGCGAACTCCTCCACGATTCCGCCCGGCGCGACCGCGTGATACTCACCGGGATTCTCCTCGGCGGGCTTGTAACCCTTTCCTTTTCGTGTAAACACATGAACAACGCAAGGACGCTTCATCAGCTTGGCGGTCAGCAGCGCCTCGATCATATCGCCGATATTGTGACCGTCAACAGGTCCGATGTAGGCGAACCCGAGGTTTTCAAACAGGTTGGAGCTGTCATACAGTGCGTCTTTAATCAGTGATTTCACGTTGATTATTGCGCTCTCAATAGGCTTTCCCACAATAGGAACACCGGACAGAGCGGTTTTTACGCGCTCCTTTGCCTGATAGTACCGCCGCGTGGAGCGGATATGCGCCAGATACCGCGCGAGCGCACCGGTGCTCTTGCCAATGGACATCGCGTTGTCATTGATGATCAATGTGAGATTGGAGGCGGTCTTGCCCGCGTTGTTAAGCGCCTCGTATGCCATTCCGCCCGTCAGCGCGCCATCGCCGATGACCGCCGCGACCGCTCCGTCCGAGCCGTTTAGCCTCATTGCCGTGGAAATACCGTAGGCAGCGGATATTGACGTGCTGGCATGCCCAGAAACGAAAGCGTCCGCCGCAGACTCGGAGTTACGCGTAAATCCCGAAATTCCGCCCTTTTTCCGCAGCGTATCAAACCGCGAGAGCCGCCCCGTAAGCAGCTTATGCGCGTATGCCTGATGTCCCACGTCCCAGATAATCCTGTCCGAGTCGTTCACGTCATATACATAATGTAACGCAACGGCAAGCTCCACCGCGCCCAGATTCGAGGACAAGTGACCGCCGTTTTTCATCACCGTGCGCAGTATTTTCTGCCTGAGTTCACGACAGAGGGAGTTGAGCTGCGCGGTGTTCATCTTTTGAAGTCTACCGTGATTAATATTGTTGTCAAGCAGCATAATTCCTCCGATTATTTAGGCAGCGGAAATGCCATGGCAATCAGAATCCCGAGCATAGAACCTGCAAGAACCTCAATGGGCGTGTGACCCAGAAATTCCTTAAGGTCTTTCTGATTTACAAGCTCTTCAATGTCCTCGTCCTCGGGCTTGTCGGCAAGCTGTGAGATCTCATCGTCCAACTCGTCCACGATCCGCCGCAGTCTGTTAAGCTCCTTAGCGTGAAGCCCCGCGTTGTATCGAACGCTCATTGCATCGTAAATAACGATTCCCGCGAGAATCATCGAAAACGCAAAATAGGGGCTTGCGAAGCCCTGCGAACGCAATGTGTAAATCGCCACGGACACCACCAGAGCCGAGTGTGATGACGGCATTCCGCCCGCGCCCACAAAACGTTCGGGATTGAACGTTTTGTACTTCACCATATGGTGGATCGTTTTCAGCAGCTGCGCGCCAATCCACGAAATTATTCCCACAGTCAGAATGGGATTTAACATAAAAATATTTTCCATTTATACGTTTTCCTCCGTCAGCATTGACGATCAAGAAGTTCATTTGTGAGATCGACAAGAAACTCGTTATCCGCAAAGCCGCTCAACTGCTCCAGTGCCTGTTCGGTAAGCTGACGAGCTTTCTCACGGGCGTTCTCAAGCCCCACCGCGCTGACATAAGTATATTTTCCGTCCGCCGCATCGCTGCCAACAGGCTTTCCCAGGGTCTTTTCATCGGCGGTTACGTCCAGAATATCGTCCACTATCTGAAACGCAAGACCGAGCCGCTGTCCGTAGCTTCCGGCGGCAAGCTGTTCCGCCGCTCCCGTTCCGGCGGCAATGCACCCCGCGCGGCAGCAGAACTCCAACAGCGCGCCTGTTTTCATTCGGTACATCTCGAGGATCACCTCCATGGAAGGCTGCTTGTGTTCGTTTTCAAGGTCTATCATCTGACCGCCGATCATTCCGAAAAATCCCGACAGCTCGCCGAGAAGCGCGATGATTTTCAGAGCCGCGTCCTTGTCAAGCAGCTTGTGCAGCGCAGCGTCCGCAATCACGCGGAACGGCGCGATAGCAAGCGCGTCTCCCGCCAACACCGCCGTTGCCTCATCGAATGCTTTGTGACAGGACGGCTTTCCGCGGCGCATATCGTCATCGTCCATACACGGCAAGTCATCGTGTATCAGAGAGAACGTATGCATCATCTCAATCGCGCAAGCCACGGGCAGCGCGGTTTCGGGGTCGCCGCCGCAAACGCGGCAGAACTCCATCACCAACGCAGGACGAATCCGTTTTCCGCCCGCCGATAGGCTGTACCGCGCCGCGTCAATCACGCGCCGCTGCAAACAATCCATCTCGGGAATGTACTTTTCGAGTGCCTCCTCGGTCATTTCGGCATAATCCGCCAGCCGCTCCTTTACCGAATACGCGCTCATTGCTGCTCCAACTTCTCTATCGTTAGCTTTGCCGTGTCAATGTATTCGCGCAGCTTTTTTGTGCGCTCCACCGCCTCGGTATACAATGCCATCGAACGCTCGAGGGTAATGTCCCCGCGGCTCATCTCCGCGCAGATAGCGTCGAGCTTTTCCATCTCTTCCTCAAAGTTCATTTCGAACTCCTTCCTATATCCTCAACAACGGCAGAAACGCTGCCATCGCTCATTTTCACGTTGATTTTGTCGCCGATTGCAACCTCTTCCACGCTCTTGACTATCTTCTCACCGACCGTTACCGCGGAATATCCGCGCGCGAGAACCGCCATCGGATTCAAATCGGATATCGACTGTGCCGCGCGTTTAAGCTCGTTATCCGCGTTATCGAGTTTCTTGTGGATATTCACCGAAATCGTGGATTTGACGCGCTCCAGCGACTGCTCCCAAGCGGCGATTTTCATTCGCGGAGAGTTGATTCTTACGGTCTTTTCCATCACCGCCAATGATTTTTCACGATTATCGACAGCACGCAAGGCGTTCTGCTTTGACATTACCCGATAACCGTTAAGAATCCCGCGTATTTCGTTGATGTCGGGCAGCGCGATTTCCGCCGCCGAGGTAGGCGTGGAGGCGCGGACGTCCGCCGCGAAGTCGCATATCGTGAAATCGGTTTCGTGACCGACCGCGCTTATCGTGGGGATTTTTGACGCGTAAACCGCGCGTGCCAGCTCCTCGGAGTTAAAGCAGTCCAGGTCCTCGGCGGAGCCGCCGCCGCGCGCGATGATAATCAAATCCGCGTTGATGTTCTGCGCGCGGCTTAAAGCCGAGACAATGCTCGCCGCCGCAGAATCTCCCTGAACCGTTGCCGGGACAAGCGTCAGCGTTACAAGCGGATACCGCTTTTCGGACTTATCGCAGATGTCGTGCCAGACCGCGCCCGTTTCGGACGTGATAACGGCGATTTTTCTCGGATATTTCGGCAGCGGACGCTTTTGCGCGAAGATTCCCTCGGCATTGAGTTTCTTTTTCAGAGCCTCCAGTGCCGCAGCGCGTTCGCCCTCTCCATACGGCAGAATATCCTCGCACTTGAACGAATACGAGCCGCGCTTTCGGCTCAGCGAGATACTCCCCTTTACAAGCACCTTGTCGCCGTCCTTCGGGAGATAAGTAAGATACGCGCGGCTTTTGAACACGGCGCACTGCATCGCGCTGTCACCGCCGCCCTCATCGGTCAGCGTGAAGAATATCCAATCCATATACGCGCTCTTGACCTGCAGCTTGAACCCGGAAACTTCCCCCACGACCGCGATGTTATTCAGCGCGGGGCTGTCCGTAAGCGCGGATTCCACAATGTCCGTGAACTCCTTTACGGAAATCGGCTCAGCCATTGTTCTCCAGCTCCCTCATATACGAATTAAGTATTCCGTTGATGAAACCGCTGTCAGTCTTCAGCGAGTATTTTTTCGCAAGCTCCACTGCCTCGTTGATTGCAGCGGCATTGGGAACGCGTTCGCAGTACTTCATCTCATAAACGGCGATTTTAAGTATAATCAGATTCACCTTGGCGATTCGCGCAACCGAGCGCGTTTTCGAGTATTTTGAGATGATTTCGAGCAGCTCAGAATCGTGTTCGAGAACTCCCTTTACGATCTCGTCCGTCTGCTCGTTTTTGTTCATATCGAATGCCTCGACATTCAGCTCGTCAATCTCTTCAAGCGTTGCGCCGAACAGCATTTGATACAGCTCCAGAAACGCTCCCTCGCGAATCTCGGGGCGTGATAATTTTTCACTCATTTTATCGCTCCTTATTCTGCGGATTGCTCTTCTTTATTCATCTTCACATCGGCGATATTCACATCGACCTTAGTCACCGTGAATCCCGTCATATTCTGAACCGCGCTTTTTACGCTCCGCTGGATATTTTCCGCCACGGTGACCGCGTTGAACCCGTCAATCACCGATATATCCAGGCGAATCGCCGCAGACTCGCCGTTCACGCGCACCCTCACCGCTCCGCGGAACTTGGACATCGCGGTCGGCGGTTCAAGACGGCTGCCGTTCGCCGCGACTCCCTCGATCTCGCACGCGGCGGTTTCCGCGATCTTCAGAATTACCTCCTCGGAGACGCGAATGCTCCCCGATGTTTTACTTTTAGTAGAATCCATATTAACTCCTATCTAGATGGCAAATCCAAAACCACACAAACGAGCTAATGCTCGTTTGTGTTCGCTGAGCGGCACGTTACATCGCTGCGCGATGTAACGCACCGCTCGCGTTTTGGATTTGCACGAATCACCAATAACTTGTTTTGGGTTAAACACACGAAATCCGCAGCCCGGCGGGTTGTTTTTATTTGTAACACGCTGGGTTCACAATCCGTAATGTCGCATTATGTTGCATTGTGTCACAATATAACGCGGTAACTTCCGCCAATTTCCAATACGGGCATTTTCCCATACTGTTTACATTATACCACATTTTTTTGGATTAAACAAGAGCTTTTTCAAATATTTCATCAAAAAAGTAACCGATTTTGCCGAACGGAATACAATAAATTAACCGAAAGCGAGGTGAATGGTATGCGCCGACCGAGAAGACCGCGAAGAGACGGCTGCGGAATCGGAATGAAGCTCGCGATATGTGCGTTTGTGGGCGCGGCGGTTTGTCTGGCGATATTCTCGGCAAAGTGTCTGCTGTTCATAATCGCGGTGGCGCTTATCGTTGTGGGAATACTGCTGCTGAAGCTGTGAGAGGAGAGTAGGCTATGAAAATTGTTGTTGTCAAGAGTCCGAAGATGTTCACGGGGCTGCTTCGTATGATGTTCGGCATCAAGAAATCCGAAATTACCTGATGTTGACTTTCCCGCAAACAAGATACCGCGCGGCATTTAACCGCGCGGTAGTTGTTTTTCAGACTGTCGAGAAACCGTTAGATGCGAGGAACGCCTCGTTTGGCTAGCCTTAAAGGCTGCCAAACGGGGCGTGACGAAGCAGATGACGGTTTATCGATAGTCTGTATTTACTTTACTTCCACAATGGTGATATTATCGCTCGCGACCTCCACCTCGGAGAGAAGCGTGGACTTGATTTTCGCCGCGCCCGCTGCGTCCAAACCGGGAGTCTTTACAATGATATTCGCGCCGTTATCGCCGAGATAGCACAACGCGTCCTCGAATCCCTGAGCCTTAAGCAGCGTTTCAATTTTTGTTTCGCTCTCGATCACCGCGCTGAGGTTCTTAGCGTTGGCTTGAACCACCTCGCGCTCATCACTCGTAATATCACCTCCGCCGTACATTCCGGCAAGCACCTGCGCCGCCTCATCGCGACTCTGCTGCTTATCAAGGCGCGCCTTGGCAAAATACGCGTCCGCGCTTGTCGCGATGTCGGAGTTGGTCTTGTTCGCCACATAAGCAGCGTCTCCGTAATTCGCGCCGACTTGCTGCGCAGGCTCGGTAACCTCTTTCTTCCGCGCTCCCGAAACGATGAAGTTCACTGCTACAGCCGCTCCGAGAAGAACCGTCAGCGACGCGATAACGATCTGCTTTTTTCCGATGATAACGTTCAGTCTTTTCATAATGCTTTTTCCTTTCATCAATTAGTTACATAAACCCTTGAAATTCCGATATCCAGTGCCTTGGCAACTGCATATGTCACCTTTTCGCGGATTATCGGATCATCTGCGCCTGTGCACACCACAGCCGCGCCGCGCACCTTCGGCTGAATCGTGCCGATTTGCAGCGGCTGTTTGGATGAGCCTTGCAACACCACCTCCGTCTGATTTTCCGAGCTTTTGCGGACGCTGTCCGAATTGCCCTCGGAAGTGGTTTCGGACTTGCGATCCTTTTCGTACACCCGCTCAGACACCGTATCGAGTGTAACCATCACCGAAACCTCTCCCACGCCGTCAATCTGCGAGATCAGCTCTTTTACACGCTTTTCGAGCGTCCTCTCGATTTCGGCGGCGTTCTCGGCGGGCTGTGAAGTTTCGGCTTGCGTTTTTCCCCCGCAGGATACGGTGCTCAACAGCAGCAGAAGCATTGCCGCAAGTGCACCGATAATCAACGTTTTCCTGCCCTTATCGCCCAATAGAAAGTCCTTTATTCGCCCCACAAATACCACGTCCTCACCTTACTTCCGTTACAATCTTGATGTCCTCGGGAAGCTCCCGCGAGAGAACGTCTGCCGCCGCGTCTGCCGCCGCTTGCTCTCCCGCGTTAAAGACTAGCTTCACCTGTGAAATATCTATGCCGTACAAACCCGAAATATTAATGATTACGTGAATTTCCTCGGGAAAAATTTCGCGCTCGGCAAGTATTGTCGTGATTTTCTCCCGCATTTCCGTCCCCACGCGCTTTCGGGCTTGCTCCTCGGTAATCTGCGAAAATTCGATGTAATTCTCGTCCGCGCCCAGTTCATACGGATCTGCGGACAAATCGATCTCCGCGCCCGAAACCGCGCTTATTCCGGTCAGCAAAAACACGCAGACACATAAAAACGAAATCTGCCCCGAGAACTTATTTTCGGGAACCAACATCTTATACAGCGCGATACAAATCGCCGCGATACAGATAGAAATTAAAAATCCCATATTTTAATAGCAAATTCGGCAACACTTGCGAACCGAATTTGCACCCCCTTATTTCAATAGCAAATCGCGAACCGTCAACATTGCCTGCGGCAATGTCGACTAGCCGAGCGCAAACAGGACGTTTGCGCGGTCGCCCCAAAAGACGGCAAGGATGCCGTCAACAGAGGGCAACGGGCGGGGCGGAACATCGCTGCGCGATATTCCGCGCCGCTCGCTTTCGCGATTTGCACTTCTATCCCAGCAGTTTACTTAAGTCAATTGTTAATTGCCGTGTGTTGCCGCAAACATCATCAGCGCGGCTGCGGTATTCAGCACCAGAAAGCAGAACGTCACGGCAATTATGATCGTCATAATCGAGCGGCAGCTCTTAAACAGCGCGGATAGCTCCTTCAGCGCGAACATCTCGGCGAGAGCCTCGGAACATGCCAGCGCGATCTGATACGCAAAAAGCGTAATCAGCGTCGGAAGAATTATCGCCGCCGCCGCAATCAGTCCGTAGCTGCCCACGCTGCCTTTGAGCATCGAAAGTCCGCCGCTTAAGGTGTTCACCGCGTCGGAGATCGTTCCGCCCACAATCGGCACACCCTGCGAAACGGCGAATTTCGCGGTCTTGATTGCCGCGTTGTCCGCGCTGGCAGACACCAGCGTCTGCGTGGACAGAACGCTCACGAACACCGTCATAATCAACGACAATCCCCACACCACGAACTTTTTCACCATCTCGCTGAGTTTGTCCAACTTGAACTCGGTATTCACCGCGCCCGCCACGGACATTCCCAGAACCGCTCCGCACAACGGCGCAAGGAAATTCACCGCAAGCTGCGAAAACAGCTGCGTTGCCGCCAATACTGCGGAATTTACTGCCGTTGCGGACGTTACATACCCCAAAACCGCCGCGATACCCGCCAATATCGGCACGAAAACCAACATGAAATTTGCCGCTGCGGACAGCGTTCCCAACGTTTCGTTCAGCAGCGAGTTCATCTGCGCGGCGACAATTCCCGCGCCGCACAGCACGCCTACCACCGAGAACACGCCCTTGAGGTTTCCCGCCTCGGTAAAGCTCCGTGCCAACGCGCAGAACAGCACCACTGCCGTAAGCGAGCACAGCATTCTCAGCGGCGCGGCAGCCTTATCGCAGAACGTATCCCAGATTCCGCCCAACACCCCTCCGAAAGTCAGACCGATCGCGCCCGAGTTATCCGGAGTTATTCCGCCGCTTTCAAGCTGCTCCCGCGCGTCATCGGGCAATGCCTCCGCGATTTGCTCCGTACCGTAATCCTCAACGGATTCGGCATATACGGACTTGTCCAATATGCCGAAAATTAGCATAATCAGAGCCAATAATATCCAAATTTTTTTCATATTTTAATTGGCAAATTCCGCACCGCGCAGATGAGCTACGCTCATCTGCGCTAGCCTCGCCGCGAAAGCTCCACTGCGTTGCGCTTCCGCGGCGGCTTGCGGAATTTGCACTTCTCCCCTAATTGTTGCTGTGAGTTATTACGACAACAGCCCCGTAACCAAACTCGCCAGACCGGTAAACACGGGCAACGAGATCCCGGCAATCGCCACGCGCCCGGCAATCTCCAGTTTCGCGCCGAGAGCCGCCTCGCCCGCGTCACGCGCGCAGTCCGCCGAGAGCGTGGTAATATAGCACACTGCCAACGCCTTGATAAGCACCGCCACAAAGCTGCTGTCGATTCCCGCTTGCTCCGCGAGTGCGCTCACCGCGTTTACGGACGGAATCAGCGCGGAAATCGCCATTCCGAGGATCACGACCCCCGCCGCGATTCCCACCATTACCGCCATATCGGGCTTTATCTGCCGCACCGTCAGGCATAGAACCACCGCCAGAATCCCGAATCCGCATACCGTTATAATATTCATACCATCACCACAGCCCGAACGTATCCTTAACCGTATTGATCAAGTCCGACAGCGCGGGAATCAGCATCATCAGCACGATTATCAGCCCCGCGACATTCAACATTACCACCTGTTCATCATGGTCGGTCTTTTTCAAAATCAAATTGAGAATCGCCACGATTATGCCCACAGCGGCGATTTTGAACAACAAATCAATCTCCATAACAACCTCAAATAATCAGCACCGCAACGGCGATTCCGCACAGGATTCCCACGCGCTGAACCGCCTGCGCCTTGCGCAAGCAATCCGATTCCGCTGCCGCGCGCAAGTCCGAAATTCGCTCGGAATACAGCTCCAGAAGTTGGAGCTGCCCTGTTCTGTCCGATGTTCCGAGAGAACGTCCCAACTCGCGCAGCAGCGCGGTTTCCTTGTCCTTTTGGGGGAGCATTCCGCATGCGGATTCCCACGCGGATTTTGCGTTTTCGCTTTTCTCGCGACAGACCGCGAAAATTTCCGCGAAGTGTCCGTCCGCGCGGCGCATAAGCTCGTCCACGGTAAGCGCGGAGCAGCGTATCTCAATCGCGAAATCGCTCAACATACGCTCGATTTCACCAAGCGTATCAACGCGGATTTTCAGCCTTGCGCTGCGGCGATAACCCTCGGCGGCGCAGCAAATCAGCGCGATAAATGCCGCAATTATACGTAACATTTGCCTGCCCCCTCGCGAAATTCAATCAAGCGTCCGCGCTCTCCGATAACCGCAGCAACATCGAAAAACGGCATAATCGAGCGCGTTTGGGGGCGCAGCTCCAGCTCACGAAGACTTGCGGCGTGCGCGGCGGCGATGATTTTCACGCCGCAGAACAGCGCCTGTTCCACTGCCGCGCCGTCATTGCCGATTTCGTCACAGATTATGTACTCGGGACTTAGTGTGCGTAATGCCATCATAATCCCCTCGGACTTTCCGCAGCCGCACAGCGCGTCCGTGTTCAGACCGATGTCCAATGTCGGAACTCCGTGAACACTCGCGGAAATCTCACTGCGGCTGTCAATCAGCGTAACACGGTGACGCTCCCCAAGCCGCCGTGCCAAATCGCGCAACAGCGTGGTTTTTCCGCTCATCGGCGCGCCCCCGAGCAGCAGAGAGCGCGGCTTATCCGCGAAAAAACGCTCGTAAAGCTCGTCCGCGCAGCCTTTGACCTCGTGCGCAATGCGGATATTCAGTCCCGAAATATCCTTGAAAAAGTCGATTTTGCCGTTGTTCTTTACCGCCGTTCCGCAGATTCCCACACGATGTCCGCCGTCGAGGGTGACGAATCCGCGCGAGATCTCGTCCTGATAGCTGTGCACGGAATAGCGGCATATCTCCGCAAAACAATCCGCGATTTCCTCGGCGGAAAACGGCTGTGAGCAAGTGCTCATTTCCCCGTAAATGTCCACCACAACACACGGTCTCCCCGCGCGAAGCCGAATCTCCGCGACGCTCGAAAACGGCATAGAAACGCGGATTTTCGCGATGGACTTCAACGGAATTTTAACTGCTGAAATCATTTTTTGTCCTCCCGTTACAGATTGTCCTTTTGCTGAATTGTATGCCGGGGAAACAGAAATTAGAACAAAAATGCGGTAAACCTTTACGGTTTACCGCATCTTATTTTCGTACCTTAACGGAGCGAATCCGAAAACGCCCGTTCTTTGTTCTAATATCGGAGCTTTCCCGCCGTTGACATAATTTACAAACTCATAATCAACACTCGTTTCGGTTTCGTTTGAGTAACATTCATAGACGATTTGGTCGCCGTCAACCATATACTCCTCGATAATCTTTTCGCCCTCATATACGGTCACATACGAATATGTCGGATAGAATCCGCCGTTAGCCGAAAACGGAAACAAACAAAACAGGCTTTCCCCGCGATAAGACTGAAAAAGGCAATCAATCCTACCGTTAGCGTACTTTTCTATTTGGAGAACATCTCCTTGACGGTTTCTGAATATCTTCAGATAGTCCTTGCAGTTCGCCCTGATTTTCTCGGATTCTTTAATTCCGTTTTCTATTCTGAAGAGCTGTTCTGCGTATCCCGATTTCATTCCCACAAACGATTTCCTCTTTGTAGCCATATAAGTTACAACGCACTCGTTAGGGTCGATAGGGCTGTGACTTACCTTTTTTCTGAGTGCCGAAACATTTTTAATCAATTTCTGCAAATATTTTTCATCAACCATTTTTACTCCCCTCAATCGTTGGGAAGCCGCATTGTATAGCTCCAATCGCGGATAAATTCGCTCGACCAGAATCTCTGCGGCAAAATCATCACCGATTCGCACTCTTTCGGTGCGGCGATAATAGGGAGTATTCCGCCGTCCAGCTTGGTTTTGGGCAAATGCTCACGGAACACCAGAACACTTTGAAGCGTGATGTTCATCGCAAAATCGTCCTTCGCGCCCGCTTTGATTACCACGCGTGAGCGGTCAAGCTCATCGGTAATCGCGCTGACGGCGGGCTGAATCCACTCGGGTATCTCCTCGGGCATTTTGTTCTTATATCCGTATAAATAATGCGAGAAAATCCGCAGAATCATCGGGTTTTCTACCGTTTCACGCGGACGCTTGTGGTTGTAGATTATTGACGCAACGCTCGGAGTTAAGTCGCCGTTGGCGGGCTTGAACAGACAACTGTTCGCCTGAACAAGGCTCGCGTAGTACACCTCTCCGCGCTCCATTAAACGCGGAAACTCCTCGTACAGCCGCGACAATCCGTCATCACTCTTAAGCCACGGAACAGCGGGCAGCGGCGCGATTTTATCCGCTCCGTTGCGGAAATTCCGCGACATTATTTTCATTTCGGATTCAAAACTCATTTTTCCGTTACCTTCATAATCAATGCGGTTCCCGAATGGACGGTGATACGCGCCATTTCTTCCGTAATCTCGTTGCTCACTCCCAATGTGAGGTCGTTGGTGAGCAGCTTTTCCGTCAGCGGATATTTCATTCCCTGCTCGGAAACAACACAATCCGCCGTATATGAAAACACCGACACATACCCCTCAAATCGCGGAATCTCCACGCTTTCATCGCGCGCCAGAAGCAGCTCCGTATTGTCGCCGTACATAATGCCGTTTATCCCGTGCTTTTTCAGACCGTACAACAGTTGGATATTAGCAATGGAATGGTCAAGCCTTCCTCCCAGCGCGCACAAAAATCTCAGCTCGCGGAAGCCCTTTTTTATCGCGAGTTCCGCCGCCAAAGCCGCGTCCGTATCGTCCTTTATCGGGGATACGCGAACGCATTGAATCCCGATCGGAATCTCTGTCTTAGCGCTGTCGAAATCCCCGACAACCAAATCGGGAGTGATTCCCGCCGCCAAAGCGTAATCCAAGCCATGGTCTGCGGCGATAACAAATCCGCGCACCTTCTCCCGTGGAAATTCCGCGCACGGCGCGCCGCAAATTATGGTACAAATCTCCGAATCGGTCATTTCGAGCCTTTCTCCCAATCGTTTTTGGATTCCTCAAACATTCTCACGTAGCTGCGATAGCGCGACTGCGCGATTTCGCCAGTTTCCGCTGCCGCCTTGACAGCGCAGCCTCGCTCCTTAATGTGCGCGCAGTTTGCGAACTCGCACTTCCCGAGAAACGGTCTGAACTCACGGAACGCGTAATCCAGCTCCTCTTTCGGAATTTTGCAGTAACGCTCGGTATCAACGGTGGAAAATCCGGGGGTATCGGCGATATATCCGCCGTCCCTTTTGAACAGCTCTACTTGCCGCGTGGTATGCCGCCCTCTGCCCAATTTCTTGCTGATGTCCGCGATGTCGAGGTTAAGCTCGGGATAAAGGTTGTTCAGCAGACTGGACTTCCCGACCCCCGAATTCCCGACAAACGCAGCGGTTTTGCCCGTGATGAGCCGCTTTACGTCACACGCGCCCTCGCCCGTAAGATTATCCACCACGCACACGGGGATTCCGATTCTGCGGTAGATTTCGGGAAACTCCCCCGCGGTTTTAAGGTCGATCTTGGTGAACGCGATAATCGGCTCAATTCCCTTACTGTCGGCTATCGCAATCAGCTTATCCAGAATAAAGCTGTTCACTGCCGGCTCGGAGGTGCTGTTCACGAACACGATTACATCGAGATTAGCAAGCGGCGGACGAACCAGATAGTTCCTCCGCTCGCTGATATCCGTAATAACCGGGTCGCCCTCGGTTTCCACGCGGACGAAATCTCCTGCGGCGGGGCTGATTCCCCGCGCACGGAATATTCCCCGTGCCGCGCACTTGACCACATCGCCATCGGGTGTTTCAACGTAGTAATTTCCACCCGTAGCCCTGACGATTATTCCGCTGAAAACCATCGAATCACTCATTGGTGTCATCCGGGAAAGGCGGGTCGTTATTCAAGGGGTCGTCATCGGAGCTTGAACTGTTAGACTCTTCTTCTCCGCCGCCCAAAAGCTGCTCAAAAATTTCGCTGTTCCGGAACTCAACGGTCTGCTCGGGATCTTCGTTCTCCGTAAAGTCAATGCGGTATTCATAGAAGATACCCTCCGCGCCCGTATTCGTGTTTTTGACCTTAACCGTCAATCTCTTGGTTTCGCCGGGCTGACCCTTAACAACATACTTCAGCTCTCTTGCGCTGGAAAGGCTGACATCGCGGATTTCGGTTGCCGAGGGATCCAAAACTCCGTCCACATAGAACCTGAACTCAAACTCTCCCGTTGAAAGCATCGGCACGGAAATATTCACAGTGGAGCTCATATCCGGTATTTCACCCGTGCTGACATAAAGAACAACCGTATTATCGCGGGAAACTATCTCATTCGGGTTGATGCTCTGCCCGATTACTTCTCCCTCGGGTCTTTCGCTGTCCTTGCTCTCGATAGTATAGCTGAGATGATACTCGTCACAACGCTTTATCGCCTCGGAAACCGGCATACCCGTGAGCTTCGGCATGGAAATCGGCTTATCCTTAGCACCGGTGCTTCCAACAATAATTACGGTGCTTCCTTGAGGCAGCATTTCATGCGCCGCGGGAGTAGTGGAAATTACTCTGTCCTTGGGGACTTCCTCGTCCTCCTTAAACTTCTTGGAAACCTTAAAGCCCTCGCGGGTAAGCTGCTGCTCCGCCAGAGTTACGGTCCAACCCGTCACATCGGGAATCTCAACCTCGCGGATTCCTTTGCTGACCTTTACGGTAACGAAGGTACCAACCTTTACCCTGCGGCTCTCGCTGATCTCCTGGTCGAAAATCTGACCCTTGGTGGCTTCGTTCCACTCCTCCTCTTTGACAATGTTCATATATCTTCCATCGCCATACTTCTGCAATACCTCGTCCCAAGACATTCCGATAAGATTCGGCATCGGGAACTCGTTGTTCTGGTCAATGCTGATTTCAGCGTCAATCGTGTTGCTTGCCGGCTCGGGATTGCTGCCAAGCTTGTTCTGAACCAGTATAAGAATCAGAAAAACCGTACAGATCACAAATGCCGCGCCAACCGCAAACAGAATCGGTATCAGCGGACTGCGGCGATCCTCCAATTCGTCGTCATCGTCATCATCGTAGTCGTCGCCGTAATCATCGTCCTCGTCAACGATGCGTCTGCGGCGGACGTTCTCCGGCTCAGCAGCGGGATACGGTCTGTTGGTGTATTTCGCCGTGCCGTCCGTGGAGTTGTACTTATAGTCGAACACAATTCCGGGATTGCGCTTGAACTCCTCAAGGTCGTTTATCATCTCGCCCGCCGTCTGATAACGCGCGGCAGGCTCTTTCTGCATTGCCTTGAGAACGATCTGCTCAAGCCCCTCGGGAATGGTTTCGTTGATTTCGGTGGGTCTTTTGGGAACGCTCTGCATGTGCTTCAAAGCGATAGCAACGGGGGTATCGCCGTCAAACGGCTTCTTACCCGTCAGCATTTCATACAATGCCACGCCAACGGAATAAATATCGCTGCGCTCATCAGTAATATCGCCGCGCGCCTGCTCGGGGCTTATGTAGTGCACCGAGCCGATGGTCTTTTCGGACATTGTTTTGTTGTTCTCGCGATTGAACCGCGCAATTCCGAAATCCATCACCTTGATCGTGCCGTCACGCAGCAGCATAACGTTCGAGGTTTTAATGTCACGGTGAACGATTCCGCGGTCATGGGCGTGCTGAAGCGCGCGCAGAACCTGCACGATAAAATGCACGGAATCGCGCCATTTCAGAATGCCCTGTTGTTCGATATAATCCGCCAGAGTGATGCCGTCAACATACTCCATAACGATAAACTGCACCTTATCGGTGAAGCCCACATCGTAGATTTTTACAATATTTGGATGCGAAAGCAGCGCAATAGCCTTGCTTTCGTTGCGGAAGCGGCGCAGGAACTCTTCGCTCCCCGCAAACTCCGTTTTGAGAATCTTAACCGCAACGACTCTGTCCTCTTGCATATCCATCGCGCGATAAATATCCGCCATTCCGCCGACGCCGATAAGTTCAAGCAGCTCATAGCGTCCGTCCAGCTTTTTTCCGATATTGTTGTCCATCGTAAATCCGCCATTTCTCCATACACTTATCGGGAATGTTCCCGCCGCGCCCGTGTATGGTACGAGCACGTTCCCCATAATTTGTGAGAATATTACAAAAAAGTGTGAATGATATTGGTGATTATCCCCAATTCGCGTGCGGAAAACTTTTTTCACGCACATTTGAAGTTATGGAATACCCCAACTTACATATTAACACGAAATTTCCCAAAAGTCAATGTGCCAACTTCAATAATATTTCGTCCGAATCAAGAGAAAAACTATTCAATTTTCACAAAAATCAATTGTTTAATATTAACGCGACCGAAACATTATCGTGTCCGCCCTTGTTATTCGCGTAATCCACCAGCTTTCCGCAGCAATCGCGCGGCTTGGAATCGAAGCAAATATCCAGAATATCCAGGTCGTCTCCGTAAGACGTAAGCCCGTCGCTGCACATCAGAACCATATCCTCCGGCGCAAGCTCAAGCTCGAAATAATCGGGAGTAACGCTGCTCTCCGCGCCGATTGCGCGGGTTATTTTGCTGCGCTTGGGGTGAGTTTTCGCCTGCTCCTCGGTGATTTCTCCCAGATCGATAAGCTCGCGGACGTGCGAGTGATCCTTTGTTATCTGCTGAATGCACTCATCATCGTCCTGTGTGAACAAATGATACGCGCGCGAATCTCCGACATTGACGATATATGCCACTCCGCCGAACACGATGCACGCAACACAGGTGGTTCCCATCACCTCATGGATCTTGGACTGCGCCGTTTCCCAAACAAGCGAATTTGCGGCGATAACCGATGTAATCAGCAGATTCCGCACGGAATTGCGGTTCATCAACTCATTAAACCCCTCGCGAATCCGCCGAGAGATCAATTCAACTGTGATTTTGCTTGCAAGACCGCCCTCGTGTTCGCCGCCCATTCCATCGCACAGAACCGCTGCGCAAGCCGAATTTGAAAGCATTTCGCTCCATACGCAGTCCTGGTTTTCGTTACGAACCAAACCTATATCTGTTTTACTAAAAATTTCCAATTTCATCACCTTATTTCAATTTGCAAATCCGAAAACGTGCAGATAAAATCCGCTTTGCGGTGTTGCGCCCCGCTCGCGTTTCGGATTTGCGATTGTCACCGAAAGCTTGACTAAGTTATAACACTGCGCCCCGGCGTGTTTCGGATTTGCATTAGTCGCCAATAACTTGATATAAATCACACCGCTCCGATTTGCACACCCTAACTGTCAACCGCTTCATCGCGTCTGAGCTGCCCGCAAGCGGCATTGATGTCCGCGCCGAGCGTCCGCCGCACGGTCGCGTTGATACCCGCGTCCGTCAGCCGCCGCCGAAAATGTTCCACGGATTTGCTCTTCCTGAAATCCCGCTCCTTGACCTCATTTATGGGAATCAGATTGACATGGCACGGCTTTCCTCGGAGCAGTTCTATCAGCTCGTCCGCGGACTCGTCCGTATCGTTTACACCCTCAATCAGCGAAAACTCAAACGAAATTCGCCGCCCGGTCGCCGCAAAATAGTCATCGCACGCACGCATAAGCTCCGCAAGCGGGAATCGCTTATTAATAGGCATTATCGCGCCGCGCCGTTCATCGGTAGCAGCGTGAAGTGAAATGGAGAGCGTGATTCCGAGTTTAAGCCGCGCCAACTCGTAAATCTTATCGCACACTCCGCAGGTCGACAGCGAAAGGTGGCGCAGGCTCATTCCCTCGCCCTCGCTGTTCAGAATTCGCAAGAACTTCACCACGTTGTCAAAATTATCCAGCGGCTCTCCAATACCCATAAGTACGATGCTGTCCACGTGCCGTCCGCTGTCGCGCTCGGTTTCGTAGATTTGCAGCAGCATCTCCGACGGCTCAAGATTGCGCACCCAACCCGCAATGGTCGACGCGCAGAAACGGCAGCCCATTTTGCACCCCACTTGCGTGGATATGCACAAGCTGTTGCCGTGCTTGTACTCCATCAGCACGCTTTCCACCGCCTCGCCATCGGGCAGCCCATACAGATATTTTACCGTATTATCTATGCCGCTTACAAGTCTTTTTTTAATTTTTGGTGATTTTATACAAAAAAATCTTGATAATTGCTCGCGAAATTGTGCAGAAATATTAGTCATCTGCGCAAAATCCGTAACCCTTTTTATATGCAGCCAATCGTAGATTTGCGCGGCACGAAAGGACTTTTCGCCTATTTCGGTGATTTTTTTTATCAATTCGTCTTTGGTAAGCGACAAAATGTCGATTTTCTCTGTTTCGTTCATATTTATTTGGTTCTCCTGAATGAGGCGGTAAAAAATCCATCTCCGCCGTCCTCTTCGGGGAAGAACGTCCGCGTAGGGGAGTTCTCCGCGCCCGCATATGGAATCGTTTGAACGATCGGCGAAAATTCGGGATGCTCCGCCGCGAATGCCGCCGCTACATCGTCATTCTCCGCGCGGGAGAGCGTACAAGTCGAATAGACAAGCGTTCCGCCGACCTTCACGTACCGCGCCGAGGTCTCGAGAATCGCCATCTGAAGCCGCGGCAGCTCCTCAAACTCCTCCTCGGATTTGTACTTGATTTCGGGCTTTCGGCGAATCACGCCCAGTCCCGAGCAAGGCACGTCACACAGCACCCTGTCCGCCATCGGGAGGTTTTCATTGAACTTCACGGCATTGTTGATCTCCGCCTCAACGATCCGCAAACCGAGTCGCCACGCGCCCTTGCGGATCAAATCCACGCGTTGTTCATATAAATCCATACTAATGACGCGTCCATTGTTTCCCATCAGCTCTGCCATCGTGAACGATTTTCCGCCCGGCGCGGCGCAAATGTCCAGCACCGTTTCGTTCACAATCGGCTTGAGCGTGTGACAGCAGAGCTGGCTTGACACGTCCTGAATATGGAAAAGTCCGCTCCGAAAAGCCTCCGAACGCTCTAAATCGCCCGTTTTTTCGAGCTTCACACAACCCGTCAAATTCGGAAATACGCTTGCCTTGATTCCATCAGTTTTCAGCGATTTCACCAAATCTTCCGCCGAAATTTTGGTGGTATTTACCCGCGCGTAAATCGGCGGCGCACCCAAAGACGCTTTCAAGCACTTGACCGCGTTCGCCTCGCCGTACTCGTCCGTCCACTTTTGTGCGAGCCATTGCGGCGCGGAATACTGTATGGAGAGCCGTTCCGCAGTGCTCAGCCCAACGTAACTGACTGCCTTTTCTCGGCGCAAAAACGTTCGGAGAAGTCCATTCACAAACCCTTGTGCGCTGAACAACTTCAGCTTTTTGCACAGCTTCACCGATTCGTTGACGGCGGCACTCTCGGGAACAGAGGTGTACAAAATCTGGTAGATTCCCATTCGCAAAACCACAACTGCTTCCGTTTCGAGCTTCTCAAACGGCATTCGGCAATACTGCTTGATAATGTAGTCGAGCGTCATTTTGCGCTCGGTTACGCCGTAAAACAGCGCCGCCGCGAACGCCTTGTCGCGTTCGGAAAGCCCCGATTCCGTCAGCGCGGAATCCAACAGAATATTTGAATACGAGCCGCTGCTCTCCATTTTCAGCAGCAGCTTTGCAACCGTCAGCCGCGCGTCCGCCATAATTCAAAACCTCCGAAATGATGTCCGAAATCCACCCGATTTTCGAGTGAAAATCGCCTTAAAAATCTATCCAAAAATGACGTCAAATAAATCGGTTGATTCGGTCGTCAAAATCTACCGTTTTTCCGGATTTTCAAAATGCGGATTTTCGGCACTGTTAAGCCATTTTGACGTATCGAATACCGCTCAAAAAACCTTGATTTTTCGCCCCAAAAAAACTTGGATTTTCACCCGAAAAACAGGTTGATTTTGACGCTGAAACCGCCGAAAAAAAGTCACCCCAAAATCAAGCCCTTTTCGAGCTTTTTTCCGCGCAGAAAATCGTCCGATTTCATACGTTTTCCGCCCTCAATTTTAACCTCGGAAAGCTCGATACAGATTCCATCGCCGCACACTGCCGCGAATGTCCGCTCGTCCGCGATTGACCCCGCAGGGAGCGCAGAAGTCCGCTCCGTGAGCCGCGCACGATAGATTTTCAGGCGCTTGCCCTCCAGCATAGTGTACGCGCACGGAGCGTCCGCCATCGCACGAATGAAGTCGTAGAGCTGCTTGGCGGGCTTCGTGAAATCGAGCCGCAGCTCCTCCTTTGAAATCATCTTCGCGTAGCTTGCCTGCTCGCTGTTCGGCTGCGAAGTAAATTCCGCAGTACCGTTTTCCAAGGCGGCAAGCGTTTCGACAATCAGCTCCGCACCGCATTGCGAGAGGGTTTCCCACAGCTCCGAGCCTGTCATTTCGGGAGGAATCTCGACCTCACGGCGCATAATCACGTCGCCCGTGTCAATGCCCGAATCCATACGCATTGTGCAGACGCCGCTCACCGTTTCACCGTCCTGAATACACCGCTGAATCGGCGCGGCTCCGCGGTATTTCGGCAACAGAGAAGCATGCACATTGATACAGCCAAATTTTGGCAGTTCAAGAATCTCATTAGGGAGAATCTGACCATACGCAATAACAACAATTACATCGGGATTTATTTTGTGCAATATCGACAAACTTTCCGCCGCGTCATCGCCTTTTTTCAGTGAATTTGGCTGAAAAATCTCAAAATCATTTTCTATCGCAAAATCCTTAACGGGGCAAGTCTGAATCTGCTTTCCACGATTTTTGGGCTTGTCGGGCTTGGCAAAAACCGCGCAAATCTCATGTCCCGCATCTTTCAGAGCCGCCAGAGACGGCACGGAAAAATCCGGAGTTCCCATAAAAACTACTCTCATTGTTCATCCTCCACCCACTCTATGACTTTATCCTCATACAAAATCCCGTTGAGATGGTCGATTTCGTGGCAGAACGCCCGCGCCAGAAGATCTCTGCCGCGATACTTGACGGGCTTTCCGAAACGATCGAATGCCTTGATGCGGACGTGCATCGGTCGCCGCACGATTCCCCGCTTTTTCGGATAGGACAGGCAGCCCTCAGGCTCGAACTGTTTGCCCCAAAACGCTGTAATGACGGGGTTTACAAGCTCTATGCGACCCTTGCCCGTGTCAATTACGACAATACGTTTCAAAACACCGATTTGTGGAGCGGCAAGTCCGACTCCGTCTGCTTTATTCATTGTGTCATACAAATCATCTAAAATTTTGTGCAATTCGGAATCGAATTTTGTCACTTCTGCACAATTTTCGCGCAACAGCGGATTCCCGAACTTCAATATCTCCCTTACCATCTCGAACTCCTATTTTCGCGTTGGGATTTCACTCTTTACGCGGTCGGTGAATAAAATTCCGTCCAGATGATCCACCTCGTGACAAATCGCGCGTGCAAGCAGGTCCCGCCCGGTCAGCGTAAACTCCTTGCCGAATCGGTCGTAAGCCCGCACTGTGACTACGTTCGGACGCTCCACGCGGCACCACTCGTTCGGCGCGGACAGGCAGCCCTCATCAGCCACCTGAACACCCTCCTCGGAGATTATTTCGGGGTTCACAAGTTCAATCATTCCGTGTTTGTCATGAACGTCAATCACCACCGCGCGCCTCAAAATTCCCACCTGTGGAGCTGCCAAACCCGCTCCGTCAGCGGATTGAAGCGTTTCCCGCATATCGTCCAAAAGAGTCGCCAGGCGGTCATCAAACACCGTCACCGGGCGGCATTTCTTCCGCAGAGCGTCCTCACCGAACTTCAAGATTTCTCGTAATGCCATAAATTCTTCCTCGCTTTGTTCATTTGTTCATATGTATCAGAACGTATTCACACGCTCTGTTCAAGCTGCACTTTACTCCGGCAGCCCGTTGATATCCGCGTAAAAATGCACATTCTCGAATGTCTTATCCGCATAAGCCCTCTTCAGAGATTGTTCTACAACCGATCGCAGCGGTGTGCTGTTCACGCACTTCACAAGCAGTGAACATCTATACTGCCCGTTGACCTTGCCAACCGCATTGGGCGCGGGACCCAGAATCCGCATTGGAACGCGCTCTCCGAACGGCTTTGCAAGCTCTGTCAGCCACCGCGCAAAGAGCTTTGCCGCCGCGAACGTCCGCGTGTTGTCGATTCCCGAGAACCCAAAGCTCACCACATCGCATAACGGCGGGTAAAACAACGCTTTTCGCAGCTCGATTTCCTCCTCGAAAAACTCGGGGTAGTTCTGCCGCGCGGCTAAGTTCACCACGTAATGTTCAGGTGAGAACGTCTGGAGCAGCGCGCGACCATGTTTTCCGGCGCGACCCGCTCTGCCGACCACCTGCGTAATCAGTGAGAACGTGCGCTCGGCTGCCTTGAAATCCGCGCAGTAGAGCGAATTGTCGATTTTCAGCACCCCAACCAGCGTAACGTTCGGAAAATCCAGACCCTTGGCTATCATCTGAGTGCCGATCATTATATCATATTCACCATTGGCGAACGCGCTAAACTTTTTCTCGAACGCGTTCTTGGTGGAGGTCGTGTCCGCGTCCATTCGCAGAATCCGCGCCTCTTTGAACATCTGCCCCAGCTCGTCCTCGATAAGCTGCGTGCCCTCGCCGCGCATATTGAAATACTTTCCGCCGCACCCGGGGCAAGCCGCGTCCAAAGGGCGCATATAGCCGCAATAGTGGCAAATAAGCGAATTGTTCACCTTGTGGAACGTAAGCGGAAGTTCGCAATTCGGGCATACCAGCGGCTTTCCGCAGGCAAGACAGCTCACGCCAGTGCGGTATCCGCGGCGGTTCAAGAGCAGAATAGACTGCTCGCCTCGCTCCAGATTGGTTTGAAGTTCATTGATAAGCGGAAGAGAGAATGTTGACATATTGCCGTTCTGCCGCTCTTCCGCCATATTTATGATGTATACATCGGGCAGAACCGCGTTGTTATACCGTTCGTCAATCTCAAACAGGTGATAGCGCCCCGTTTTCGCGAAGTGATAGCTCTCCAGAGAGGGTGTCGCCGAGGCGAGCAGAAGCAGCGAATTTTGCGCGAAGCACCGCTGTTTCGCAACATCACGCGCATGATAACGCGGCGTACTTTCGGATTTGTACGTTCCCTCGCCTTCCTCGTCAATGACAATTATTCCCAGATTTGTCACCGGGGCAAATACCGCGCTGCGTGTTCCGATGACTATATGCGCCTTTCCATCGCGGATTCGGCGGTATTCGTCAGCGCGCTCGCCGATTGACAACGAGCTGTGCATTATCGCGACTTCACTTCCGAACAACCGCGTGAATTTATTTACCATCTGCGGAGTGAGCGAAATCTCGGGAACGAGCATAATCGCGCTTTTCCCTTGCTTTAGCGCATCGTTGATCAACCGTATGAACACCGATGTTTTTCCGCTGCCCGTAACACCGCGAAGTAAGGCGCACTGCGGTTTCGGAGAGTTCATCAGCTCGGAAATCCCATCGAACACTTTCTGCTGAACGGGCGAGAACACAATATTCTCGGGGTTTTCGACAGGCGCGGACTGCTCGTTCGGCATACGGAACACGATGTTCTCAAACCGCTCCAGTATGCCCTTTTCGACCAACCGTTTCACCACAGCGGGAGTGACGGAACAACCGTAGCTTACCTCTCCGATTGACGCCGAACCGTTCTCCGCAAGAAATTCAATAACCGCGCGTTGTTTGGGCGTCAACTTTTCGCCCTCGGGTGGCTCGGCTGAAATTCTTACCATAGCCACGCTCTCATCGCCGATATTCCGCTTAGCCGCGCGGTTTTCGACAAGCGCGCCTTTTTTTACAAGGGAATCCACCGTTTGTGGATTCGCGGCGCAGAGTGCCGAAAAGGTTCCTTTGTCTGCGGATTTCAGTGCCGCGAACAGTTTTTGTTCGTCGTGGCTCAACGTCTCGGAAAAATCACCGTTTACCGTAAAGCTGCTTTTAAGCGTGTATCCAAGTCCGCTTGGCAGAATCGCGCGGAATGCGTCATAGTATGTGCAGAACGTGTTTTCGCGCAGCCAAACGCACAAGCGAATCAGCTCGTCCGAAACAGACGGAGCGCTCTCCACAAGCGCGTCCACAGCCTTTGCGGGTTTGTCCGGCGGGTATTCGGTGATACCGAATACCACGCCGATACGCTTGCGGCTGCCTCGCCCGAATGGCACTACAACCACGCTCCCCACAACGATTTGACTCGCCATCGCCTCGGGAATTTCATATGAGTACAGCATATCGAACGCGTAGAGCGTGTTTTGAACGGCGATTTGTGCGAACAACAGGATATACCCCCGATTACTTAAAACTGTCTAAAAGCGCGTTGTTGTGCTCTTTGCGGAGCTTTTCGGCGCGCAGTACGCAAACCAGGTCGTCCACCGCCGCTTCAAGATCATCATTGACGATGAGGTAGTCATAATTCCGCGCGAAGTCAAGCTCCGTGCGGGCTTGGGCAATGCGCTCGCGGATTTTGTCCTCGGTTTCCGTGCCTCTGTTGCGCAGACGGTGTTCCAGAACTTCCCAGCTTGGCGGAAGTATGAACACAAGGCGCGCCTCCGGAAATTTATTCCGAATGTTCATTGCGCCCTCAACTTCAATTTTCAAAATCGCGTCTTTACCTTGAGAGAGAAGTCCCTCAACGCTTTTGCGGAGCGTTCCGTAGTAGTTTCCGCAGTATTCGGTGTATTCAAGAACCTCGTTTTCGGATATTTTCTGCTCGAATTGTTCACGCGTAAGGAAGCAATAGTGAACGCCGTCCACCTCGCCCTCACGCGGAGCGCGTGTGGTCGCCGAAACAGCGTATCCAACGGAATCAACGCGCTTGAACAGCTCGTTCAGAATCGTATCTTTGCCGCAGCCCGCGGGCGCGGAAACAACGAATAAAATTCCCTTATCGGACATAAAAATACCCCCTTTATTCAACCTTGTCGGCGAGAGTTTCGGGCTGAAGCGCGGACAGGATTACATGACCGCTGCCGCAGATAATAACCGAGCGGGTTTTGCGTCCGCAAGTTGCGTCTATCGCGAAACCGCTGTCGCGCGCGGTCTGGACTATGCGCTTTATTGGCGCGGCATCGGGACTTACGATCGCAACGATTTTATCAGCGTTTACGGAATTTCCAAACCCAATATTTACCAATTGCACAACTCTCCCCCTCCGTAGTACATATATTTTAATTATACCACATCTCAGCAGAAAAATCAACAACTATTTCTTGAAAAAAATTAAAAAAATTTTCAAAAACCCCTTGACAAGTCGAAAAAAGTATGGTATAATAGAAAAGTCAACGGAATGCTGTTATAGCTCAGTTGGTAGAGCACATCCTTGGTAAGGATGAGGTCATCAGTTCGACTCTGATTAACAGCTCCAGTTTAACAAAATCCCCTCGGCTGTGCCGAGGGGATTTTGTTAAACGCAAAAACTGCGGGGGTTGATCTTCTCTTATAAAAACGATGTCATATATAAATGGGATAACAAAGCCGCTCGTGAGGTTTCATGGGCGGTTTTGTGTATTCGCGGCAAACCCCGCCCGTGGGATTCACGGGCGGGGCAAATTGTATATAAACCTGCGGGATTCCGCAGGTTTATATACAGTCTGATTTTCACGTTCGATTGAATGGGGGAGTTTCTATTCCAATTTTTGCGAAAGAATCCAATCCATCATTGATAGTGCCATACGCGCTTGCTTTGAGGACATTTGCTTAACACGGCTGGTTATGGATCGTTGATAATCGTTGTCCTCCATTTCGGCAACAGCTCCAAGTAAAAATTCATTGGGAGTTGTATCCAATGCGTAACAAATTCTCATAAGCATTTCAACACTCAAAATAGATGATGCGCGTTCGATATTTGACAAATACCCAAAAGAAATTTCAGCCTTTTCCTCAACTTGCCATTGTTTAAGACCAAGCTCCTTGCGCCGTTTTACTATTCTTTTCCCGATTTCCTTATAATCAAGTGTAAGCAAAAAATCACCTCTCAATACGATTATACATCTTACAGTGCGAATTAATAAGTCGGCTGTAAGGTGATTTACCACTTGACATTCCCAAAAATGTGTGATATTATGTAAATATAGAATATTTTTGGAGGTTTTTATGAAATCAGGGTATTTGTGTGATTTTTCCGTAAATCGTGATAGTGATGGGTTATGCATTAAATGTTTGGGCTTTAAGGATTTTGGTGAACCGAATAACGCTCCCGATGGAAAAGTGGAAATCACAATAACCGATGATACAAACAATGAGCTTTACTGTAATGAGTTTCAATTCGACAAGGACGAGTTCTTTGTTGCAAAATCCGCAGATAAGGATATTTACGCGTGCGATTTCAAAATTGATTATAATGAAATTCAACCGTCTGATTCGGAATTTTGTAATTTCTCTTTAAAGTTCAAAATGAAATAAGAAATCCCCCTCACAAAAGGGGGATTCCGGTTTGTAGAAGTGATTTATATACAATCTAAAATCCCCCTCTTTCGAGGGGGACTTTTTTAATTGAAATGTGATGTGTCGATTCGGTTAAGGGCGCGTTTGAGCTTTGCCTCGGCAAGAAGCAAGTCTTTGTCGCTCTTTGCTGCCTTGATTCGCTCCTCAGCGGCGGATTTCGCGGCATTGGCGCGCTTCACGTCAATCTCGTCCGACCATTCGCAGGTCTGCACAAGAATCGTGGTCTTTTCCTTCGACACCTTCAAAATCCCGCCCGATGTCGCCGCGCGCCGAAACGCGCCGCCAATCATAATCCGCATTTGACCAATGGCAATCGCGGCGCAGTACGGCTCGTGACCGTTCAGAATGCCGACATCGCCGACTGTGGTGCGGACTATGATCTGCTCCGTTTCACCATCGAAAACGGTCTTTTCGGGCGTAATAATCTGTAACTTAAACGGAGTCATTCTTTCCTCCTTATTTTGATTTGCAATCCGCGAAACGTTCGTTACGCATTGCTGCGCAATACGTAACGAACTAGCCGAGCGAACCCTCGTTCGTTTCACTCACTTCGGCTTCACTCGCTTTCGCAGATTGCCTTATCTCAGCCGCCCTGCTTAGCCTTTTCGACAGCCTCATCGATTGTTCCGACAAACAGGAATGCCGACTCGGGCAAATCATCGTGCTTGCCCTCAAGAATCTCCTTAAAGCCGCGAATCGTTTCCTTAATCGGCACATACTTGCCTTCCATACCGGTGAACTGCTCCGCAACGGAGAACGGCTGCGACAGGAAACGCTGAACCTTTCTCGCGCGGGAAACCGTCAGCTTATCCTCATCGGACAACTCGTCCATACCGAGAATCGCGATGATGTCCTGAAGCTCGGTGTAACGCTGAAGCGTTGCCTGAACCGCGCGGGCAACCTCATAGTGCTCTTGTCCGACTACCTCGGGAGCGAGGATTCTCGAAGTCGAACCAAGCGGGTCAACCGCCGGGTAAATACCCATTGACGCGATGTCACGCGACAGAACCGTTGTCGCGTCCAAGTGCGCGAACGTTGTCGCGGGCGCGGGGTCGGTAAGGTCATCGGCGGGAACATAAACCGCCTGAACCGATGTAATAGAGCCTTTCTTCGTGGAGGTGATACGCTCCTGAAGCGCGCCCATCTCGGTCGCCAGCGTCGGCTGATAACCAACGGCGGACGGCATACGTCCAAGCAGAGCGGAAACCTCCGAACCTGCCTGTGTGAAACGGAAGATGTTATCGATAAACAACAATACGTCCTGTCCCATCTTATCGCGGAAGTACTCCGCCATAGTAAGTCCCGACAGTGCAACACGCATTCTCGCTCCGGGCGGCTCGTTCATCTGACCGTAAACCAACGCGGTCTTGTTGATAACGCCCGATTCCGTCATTTCTCGGTAAAGGTCGTTACCCTCACGGGTACGCTCACCAACGCCCGTAAACACGGAAATACCGCCGTGCTGCTTCGCAACGTTGTTGATAAGCTCCATAATAAGTACTGTCTTGCCAACGCCCGCGCCGCCGAACAAGCCGATTTTTCCGCCCTTGAGGTACGGCGCGATAAGGTCTACGACCTTTATGCCCGTTTCAAGGACTTCATTTGACGCCTCTTGCTCCTCAAATGTGGGAGCGGTGCGGTGAATTTCCCACTTTTCCTCGGTTTCGGGCTGCGGCTTGTTGTCGACCGCCTCGCCCAAAAGGTTAAAGATACGTCCAAGCGTCTGCTCGCCTACGGGAACCTTGATGGACGCTCCCGTATCGACTGCCTCCATACCGCGCACAAGACCGTCCGTGCTGCCCATTGCGATACAGCGGACGATGTCATCGCCGATATGCTGCGCTACCTCAACAACGAGCTTAGAGCCGTTGTTGTCGATTTCGATAGCGTTAAGCAGATTGGGCAGATTCTCGGGTGCGAACCTGATATCCAGAACCGCGCCGATAACCTGAACTATCGTTCCGATATTCTGATTAGCCATCTTAAACTTTTCCTTTCTTTAGGAATTGCTAAAATTTCGATTGATTAACTTTGTGACGACGCACCCGACACAATGTCGATAATCTCTGTCGTGATGCTCGATTGTCTTGCGCGGTTATACAGCAGCGACAGACTCTCGGTCATCGCGTCCGCATTGTCGGTCGCGCTTTCCATCGCCGTGCGGCGCGCGCCCTGTTCCGAAGCGTAGCTCTCCACCACCGCGCACTGAATCAGGCTTGCGGTGAATCGCGGTACAATTCGGTTGAACACCGCCTCCGGAGAGGGGTCGTAAGTCATTTTGCCGTAGTTCTCAAGCTGCACGGTATCCATCGGCAGCACACGCATATTTTCGGGCTGCTGCGACATGGACGATACAAACATCGTGTAGAACACGCGTACCTCGTCCACCTCGCCCTTTGCGAACATATCAATTGCCATATCCGCGATATCCTGCACCGTGCTTGGCTTGATATCCTCGGCGATATTAGCGTAGGACGCCACGATTTCGTAATCACGCTTGGCGAAATACTCCCCCGCCTTCTTGCCGATGGCGATTATCCTGGGAAGCTCGGAATCGTCCTTGTGAGCCTCCGCCGCCATTTTCAGCACATTAGAGTTGTATCCGCCCGCCAATCCGCGGTCGCCCGCAATCACGATGAACAGCTTGCGCTTTACTTCCCTCTTTGTTGTGAAAACAGTCGAGAAGTCGTCATTCGCGGACGCGATTTCGCACATCGTCTTGTACAGCTCGTTAAAGTAAGGTCTTGCCTGCTCCGCGCGGGTTTTCGCCTTGCGGAGCTTACTTGATGCCACCAGCTCCATCGCCTTGGTAATCTGCCGTGTCGAACCGACAGACTTGATGCGGCGCTTGATGGCTTTCATATTTCCGCTTGCCACTATACCACCCCCGCTTAAATGTTGTCATCGGTGGTGATGTACTTGACCTTTTTCTCGATATACAGCCATGCAACCGCCAACGCGGAGAACACCGCCACCGTCAGCGCGACAATGCTGAGTACAAAAGAAGCCTGTTTCATAGCGAAACCCCTTTCCGGTTAACCCGCGAATGTCGCTGCAAAGGACGTAAGAACCTCCTTAAGCGCTGTTTCGTTCTCGGGAGTGATAACTTTCTCGTTTTTGATTCCATCAAGGATCTCGGGCTTGTTTGTTTTGATATGCTCCAGCAAATCCTTCTGGTACTGCTTGATTTTTTCGATAGGGATTGACGCAAGGAAATTATTTACGACCGCATAAATAATCACAACCTGCTCCTCAACCTCCAACGGGGAGTTCTGATCCTGCTTGAGGACCTCAACGATACGCTCGCCCTTTGCCAGACGGTCCTTGGTGTCCTTATCGAGGTCGGACCCGAACTGCGAGAAGCTCTGCAGCTCACGGTACTGCGAGTAGTCGAGCTTCAGCGTACCGGAAACCTTCTTCATCGCCTTTATCTGCGCGTTACCGCCAACACGGGATACCGAGATACCGGGATTTACCGCGGGGCGAACGCCCGAGTTAAACAGCTCCGTTTCGAGGAATATCTGACCGTCCGTAATGGAGATTACGTTAGTCGGAATATACGCAGAAACGTCGCCCGCCTGTGTTTCGATAATCGGCAGCGCGGTAAGCGAACCGCCGCCGTAATCCTTGTTCAGACGCGCCGCGCGCTCCAACAATCTGGAGTGCAGATAGAATACGTCACCGGGGAACGCCTCACGTCCCGGCGGGCGCTTCAGCAGCAGCGAGAGCGCTCTGTAAGCCACCGCGTGCTTTGAAAGGTCATCATATACCACCAACACGTCCTTGCCCTGCTCCATAAAGTATTCGCCCATAGTACAGCCGGAATACGGCGCTATGTACTGCAAGGGCGCAAGCTCCGAGGCGGTGGAGGATACTACAATTGTGTAGTCCATCGCGCCGTTGGAGGAAAGCGTTTCCACAACGTTTGCCACGGTGGAATTTTTCTGACCGATGGCAACATAAATGCAGATAACGTCCTTTCCCTTCTGGTTGATTATTGTATCAATGGCGATAGCGGTCTTTCCCGTCTGTCTGTCGCCAATAATAAGCTCACGCTGACCTCTGCCGATAGGAATCATCGAGTCGATAGCCTTGATTCCCGTCTGCAGCGGCACGGTTACGGGTTCTCTTGTGATGATACCCGAAGCGATTTTCTCAATCGGGCGGGTTTCCTTCGCAAGAATATTTCCCTTGCCGTCAAGCGGCTGTCCCAAAGAGTTTACAACGCGTCCAAGGAGTGCCTCGCCAACCGGCACGGACACGATACCGTTCGTGCGCTTAACGCTGTCGCCCTCCTTAATTCCTGCGTCCGAGCCGAGCATAACCGCGCCTACAAAGTCCTGCTCGAGGTTGAGCGCCATACACTGAACGCCGTTGTCAAATTCGAGCAGCTCGTTCATCATACAGTTCTCAAGCCCGTGGATCCGCACGATTCCGTCGCCGACGGTAACGACCGTACCAACGTCGCCGAGCTGGATTTTTGAGTTGTAGTCCTTAATGCGGTTCTTGATCAGACCCGTTATTTCATCGGGGCGTAAATCCATTCTATACATCCCTTTCTTAGTTTTTTGTTTGATAGAGATCGATTATTGGCTGACTGCAGCCGTTTCTCCATCAGGCAATAACGGAACCAAGCTCTTTCGCGAGATTGTTCAGTCTTGCCTTAACGCTGCCGTCATAACGGCGGCTGCCGTAATCAATGATGATACCGCCGATTATCGTTTCGTCCACTTTCTCGCGGATTGTTACAGTCTTGCCGATAATCTGCGACATTTTCTGCGTGATTTGCTCTTTTAGCTTGTCGGAAAGCGGATTCGCAGCGGTAACGGTTATCTCCGCCAGCTTGAACCGCTCGTTGTACAGCTCGCGGAAGGACTTTACGACCCCCGCAAAGCAATCGATTCTGTTCCGTTCCGCAAGCACGCACAGCAGATTCCCCGTGTATTCGCTGATTTTTCCCTCTTTGATAATATCTTTTATCATCGAGATTTTTTCGTTCAGCGGCACGGTGGGTGTTCCCATCAGCTTTACGAACTCGGGATTCTCATCGAAAATCCGATTCAGCTCCGAAAGCTCGGGAAGCGTACTTTTCAGACACTCGTCCCCGCTCTCGGCACACAGCTCAAAAAACGCCTGCGCGTAAACCTTTTCAGCCTTGTCGTTCATATGGCAAATTCCTTTCCGGATTGGCTTATTCAGCCGCTCCAACCTCGCTCAGGAACGCGGAGATAAGCTCCTCGTTGTCCTTCGCCGAAATTTCCTTCTGAGCGACCTTGCTTGCCGCCATAATAACAAGCTCGGATATTTCGTCCTTGATCTCGTTTATGGCGCGCTGTTTGTCACGCTCGATATTTTCCTCAGCCTTTGCGCGGATATCTGCCGCCTTTTGGTTCGCTTCGGCAACGATCTCCTCCTCGCGCTTCTGCGCACGGAGCGTTGCCTGCTTCACGATTTCCGCAGCCTCGGTCTTAGCCTCAGCAAGACGTTCGGTATATTCCTTTTCAGCCTTTTCGGCAGCCTCCTTGGCTTTTTTCGCCTCGGATATTTCCGCCGCCGCCATTTCCTTTCTCTTATCGAGAATCTTACCCACGGGCTTGAACAGGAATATCTTGAAGATGAGGAAGATGATGAGCGTATTTATCAGCGTAAAGATAATCGTTCCGGGGTCGATAGATACAAGCGAGTTGTACCACGCGCTACCCGGCGCAGCTTCGCTGATGAAATTCAGCATCTTAATTCACTCCTCCCGATATGTCGATTTTCCCGATTAGCCCAATTTTCCGATCAAGGGATTTGCATACAGGAGAAGCAGCGCGATTACCAACGCGTACAAACCGGTGGTTTCAGCCAGCGCGTCGCCGATGATCATCGTTCTTGTGATTGCGCCGGATGCTTCGGGCTGTCTGCCGATAGCCTCAACAGCCTTACCGCCGCAATAACCCTCACCGATACCCGGGCCAAGACCCGCAATCATCGCGGTACCGGCACCAAGGGCAGAAAGTCCGAGTACAATACCTCTAGCTAATTCTTCCATATTTGTTATCCTCCATAGAATATGTATTTTCGTCCGTTATTCACGGACATTTATCTCAATTTGCTTGAGATAGTAAACCGTGTTAGTCCTCCGAGCAATCTGCCGAAGAGATGTACGACATACTCAGCATAATGAATATATATGCCTGCATTACCGCCGAGAAGATGTCGAAATACAGTGAAGCAACCGCGGGAACAAGAATCGCGAAATGCCCCAGTGCGAAGTAAATAAGCGCTCCTATAACCGTACCTGCGACCATATTGCCGAAAAGACGCAGCGTCAGCGAAAGCGGATTTGCGAACTCGCCGATTATGTTAAACGGAAGCATAAACGGCAGAGGCTCTACGAAGCTCTTCATATAACCCTTGAACTTACCCGTTTTGCCCTTGTTGTACTGAACAAGGAAAAACGTGATAATAGCGAACGCTCCCGTCACGGAAACGTCTGCGGTGGGGTTTCTTAGTCCAAGCAGCCCCATCAGGTTATTGATCATAATGAAGCAGAACAAAGCCGCGATGTACGAATAGTACGCCTTGTACTTCGTTCCCATTGTTCCGTCAACCGTATTGCGGAAGAACTCAACGATCATTTCCGCCGCCGCTTGACGTTTGGTCTCCGGCACAACCTTCAGGTTGCGGGTGAGAACCAACACAACGACAAGCAAAATCGCGATTACAAACCATTGCACGATTATGCTTTCCGTCAGGTTGATAGTGATGCCGCCTATATTAAAGCTCTTGACGACCAAAGGACCGTTTACGGAAATTCCTTCCTCAGCCGCCAGCATTAACGCAGTAGGCATAAATCATTCCTCCTTACTTATCTTTTTTGATTTCACGCAGCATTATGGCAATTCTTGGGAAAAACAATGGAATCACCGATGCCACGAGATTTATAAACGGTGCTGCCGCACCGATTGTAAGCAGTAAAAACAGCCCCAGATACCGAAAAGCGTACATTCGGCTCATATAAGTATTGGCTTTCTTTTCGGATTTTTGTACGGAGTTCTGAGCGGTTTTGCCCAATGCCCAGAAGTTCGCCGCCGTGAGAATTATTCCGTATATCGCCCCTATCGGCACGGAATAAGCAAACCCCGCGGCAAAGAAAATCACCAGCGCTACCGCAATATATATTCCGCTGAGAATGAGAAAATACGGTGCCAGAGAAATCATTTCTGCGTAAACAGGTTCGTTTTTCTTCATAATTCTACTTTCGCATATTCTTGTAATCATCATAGTAGTCGTTGTCGCTCCTGCGGCTTGTAAACGCCTTGGGCGCGGGCTTTTCGCGCTTTTCGTAATATCTGATGAGCGTCGCAAGATAATTCACCGCGCCGCCCAGCATAAAGATTATCGCCAGCGCGATGAAGATACCCATTACCCAATCGGGCAAATCAAAGTGATTCACTAACGCGCTTCCGCCCCATATAAACAGCAGCAGCGGCGTCAGTATCACAAACGCCAGTTGGCTTACCTTCGCGTATACCGAAATCGGATTCTCGTCCTTTTTCATCAGCTTATCAGCTCCGTCAGCCGCCACGCGCCGTTCTCCTTGACCATATCGGCGGTGAGGATGTTCCCCCCACTCACGTCCGAATCGTTCGGAGACGCGCCGTTGACATAAATCACGATTTTGCACTTATCCGCTGCGGTGAGGATCACTTCAAGCGGTGTGGACGACCAATTCACGGAATAATTCTCGTTCGGACTGAAATCCTCGCTGATTCCGAGAACCTGCTTCGCGCCGACCGTATCGGAGCTTACCGCCAAATCGTCCTTCATATAGCGCGTTTTATACACTCCGCGCTCCCAGATGTCGTTTGCCGCTTGCTCGGTATAAATGCTCTTCAGCAAGTCTTGTATATCATCGGGAGTTTTGTATTTATCGGAATCAACGGTGTATATCCCGTCCTCGGGCTTATTTCCGTACGGCTCGTCAAGATGCGGCAAACCCTCGGTTATATACAGCTTTATGACAGTGTAATTACTCGCCACAAGGTCGTGAGCCGAATTAAGGCACTCATCTATCTGCTCTTGGGTCGGAGAGTATTTCTCAACTTGTGAGCCGTTGGGCAGCGTTCTGCTGTTGCCGCTGTTCATTACAATAATCAGCACAACTATTGCCGCCGCAGCCGCCACAGCCACTATGACAGTCGCGATAAGCGCGCTGTTCGAGTCTTTTTGCTTGTTCTTATTTTCGCTCATTAAACCACCTATCTTAATTTGCAAATCCGATATGTTTTCGCAAATTATAACGCACCACCTTGCGCCTTGTTATTTTGCTGAACCCGCTTCCTTGCTGTCGAAAGAAATTGCCTCGGGGAACACGTTTCTGCTGTCCTCTTTGGACAGGAACGTGGTGTTTACATAACCCTGGATAATCGCGCCATCGGTCACGGCAATGGTTGAAGCGTTAATATCGCCGAATACGATTGCATCGCGTCTAAGCTCCGCCTTGCCGACTATGTCCAGCTTTCCGCGGATTCTGCCGTTGACATCGGCATACTGCGAGGACAGATCCCCGATAAGTATTGTGTCGCGGTCCATACGCATTCTGCCCTTAAGCGACACGTTTCCCTGCATTGCCGCAGAATTCATCGCCGCGTTATTGCAGGTAATATCACCAACGATTTTACCGCTCATATCCACGTTTCGTGTGGTTTCGACATTACCCTTGATGTTGCCGTCAATTCGCATATTGGCAAGCGAATGAACATTTCCGTCAATTACGGTATTCTTGGAAATCACAGTAAGTTCATCGGTTTCATTCGGAGCTTGCATCGGCGCGGGAGCGCCGCCTCCGTTTGGCGGAACATATCCGCCGCCTCCGTAGCCGCCTTGGTTATAGGCATTCTGATTGTAACCTTGATTATATCCGCCTTGGTCATAGCCAACGCCTCCGTAACCGACATTCACGCTGTTTGCGGCATTCTGCTGCGGTTGAGCGTTTTCATTATTTTGCCCGAAATTGCTGCGAATATTTTGTACATTCCGGTTAATTCCGCCTTGCTCGGGATTATTCTCGGGCATCGGATCAACAGAATCTGCCGAATTTTGCGCGCTCCGCTCGGGAGCGGCGGGAATTTCTTGCGTAAATCCCCGATTCTGCTCGGGCGCGGGACTCACCTGTTCCGGCTGTGGATTCTGCGCGTAAGCGACACTGTTCTCCGTGGAAACGGAATTGCGGTAATACGGTGTTTCCAACGGCACGCCGTTCATGCCCGTATCCTGTGGCTCAACGTCCTGACGGAGGTACTTATCCAACTCTGTGGAGCCATCGGGCTTGTTATCGCCTTTATCCTGACCGTCTTTTTTCCACAGCTCCTTAACCGCCTGTGAGAAATTATCCTTGATTCCCATAATTAAATCCTTTCAACAACATTTATGAAAACTCGCCGATAAACTGCACGGGACGTGTGTCCGCGTTTATCTTGTCGAACTTATATCCTTCGTTTTTAAGCACCCTGAGAACGTCCTCCAGTACCAACACGGTATTATACTTTGTGTCATGGAACAAAACGAACGCGCGCTCGGTGTTCCGTACATCCTGCGGAATGGAATTGTACATCTCCGTCCAAGTTGCGCCCGCCGCATCGCCGCTCTCAACGTTCCAGTCGAAATACCGAAAACCTCGCCGCGTCATTTCCTTGATTATGTCATCACGCGTTTTCTCGTTGAAGTCATTCTTGCTGCCGCCCGGAAAGCGGAAAATCGGTGTTGAAACCCCGGTAGCCTCGCGGACTATATCCCAAGCCTCGTGGAAATCCTCCATAAACGACTCCACGGACGCGTAAATCTTGTCATAATCGTGTGAAGCGGAATGCACTCCGATCGAATGTCCCCTCTTCACAATTTCCCTAAGCGTTTTATAGCAATCCTCGGTGCGATTCGGAACAACGAAAAACGTTGCCTTTATGTCGAACTCATCGAGGTAGTTAAGTACGCTGTAAGTGTACTGCGAGGGTCCGTCATCGAAAGTCAGATAGATCGTGCCCGTTTCGCGCTTGTATTCGCTCGGCACGGGGACGTACATATCCTCGTACAGCCCCGCATACGGACTTGATTCTTCGGGAGTGCTGTCCGCCGTTGAATTATTGGGAATTGTACTTGAAATACCGCTCTGATTGTTGTAATACGACAGGATCTCCGCGCGGCTGATACCGCAACTCTCAAGCACCTTACAGTAGCCCTCGATTCCGCCGCCCTGACTTTGAGCGGCAGCCGCCAGTAAATCCTTATCGGAAATACCGTTTTTCGACAAAATATCATGAAATTCCGCGCCGCTTACGGATTTTTTTGACACCGCCATCGCGATAATTTCCTTATCGGGAATACCCGCCGCGTTCAGCGCGGAATACAGCCCTGCCGCGTCAATTTTTTTGTCCTTATTTATCTCACGCAGAAACTCCTCGTATGAAATTCCGCTTGCCTCGAAAATCGCGCAAAAGTCGTCAACATTGCCAACCTTTTCTTTAACCAGAACGTCCGCCACCAACGAGAGCCGCGTGTTCTCCTTTTGGGCTTCGGCGAGCTTCGCGTTGTTGTTTGCGAACATCACCCCGAATACGACAGCCAGCACGAGCGGCACAAAGAAGAATATGGCAAGCACTGTTTTTATCAGTACCTTAAAGAATTCAACGCTGCCAAAACGCATTTGAATACCTCTTTTATCTTTACAGTCTGTATAAAACCGACTTTCCAAAAACGGAAATTGTTTTACTATGCGGCGGGGAGAGCCGCAGGTTATTATACAACCTGTTATCTTTATAATTATAGTTCCCCTATTATTATATAATACAATAAAAATCAGAGTTTGTCAAGAGCCGAAGCGCAAAAAACGTCAAAAATCAATGTGAATAAACGGTATTTGGGGTATTTTAGTGCCAACAAATTTTTTCTGTTGAATTTGTTGATTTTGCACAAAGACATCAAAAACGGCGCTTTTTTGCGCCGTCTTTTCTTTCGTTCATTCTGCTACATAAACGCGTTTCATTCGCACATCTTTCAGCGGACGGTCATTGTAATCGGTCTGAGATTCGGCGATTTCGTCCACCGCGTCCATTCCCTCTATCACTCGCCCGAATGCCGCGTAGTCGCCGTCCAGACCGGTATAGTCCGCGTGCATAATGAAGAACTGACTTGACGCGGAATTTGGCAGCTTTGAACGCGCCATTGACAGCACCCCGCGAACGTGGCTGATGTCATTAGGCACTCCGTTTGACGCGAACTCACCCTTGATTTTCTCGTCTGCGCCGCCCGTGCCGTTGCCCAACGGGTCGCCGCCCTGAATCATAAATCCCTTTATCACGCGATGGAAAATCAATCCGTCATAGAACCCGCTCTTTACCAATTTCAAGAAGTTTTCCACCGTAATCGGGGCTTTATCAGGATAAAGCTCCAGCTTGATTTCCTTGCCGTTTTCCAACTCAATAACAACCATATTAAACTCCTTATTTAGATGGCAAATTCAAAACCACGCAGACGCTGCGCGTCTGCGTTCGCTAAGCGACCCACAACACCACTTGTGGTGTTGTGCGCCGCTTGCGTTTTGAATTTGCATTAGTTACCAAACACTTGCTTTGGACTATAGCGCACCTGCAACGCTCGCTTTCGCGATTTGCACGAATCACCAATAGGTGGACTTGATATTTAACGCGCTTTCACAAGCTGCCAAAAGGCGGTTTGGTATCATAACACGCTAAACTCGCACTCCGGCAACTTGTTTCGGATTTTGCGCCCCTCACTCTACATATATGTTTTCCGCCTCAATAAGCCACGGAATCCGCGCCTCAATTTCAACTTGAAGTATCGGTTTGGGAAAATAATCGAAGTTCGCACAATAATCACACAAGAAAAACTCAAATTTATCCGTTATCTTCCTTGTGGATTTGTTGGGATTTATCGTTTCCGCACCGATTACCTTTCCGACCACGGGGAAAAATCCCCCGTAATGATTGCCGCCGTTTTTCTCGTAATCCGCTCTGCTACAGTAATGCGGAATTATCTCCGCAACTTTCTTCATATTATCAATTCCCAGCTCCGAAAACGCTTGCTTTATTTCCTCTGAACACACCTCCGCGAATTTGCGGAAATTCTCACAGCCCCGACATACACAGTCGTTCTCGTCCATTTCACGCGAATAAAACTCCCGCGTAGCCGAAACATCGATTTCAACGGTGTATTCCCCGAACGAAAATCTCATTTCTTCTCCCCCAACTCATACGCGCGCTTGGTGCACGCATCGCACGCGTCAAACACCACATCGGTCAAATGCCCCTCATACAGCTTTTCCAGACCCGCGAGAGTTGTTCCGCCCGGCGAGGAAACCTGACGAATCAGGTCGTCCACGCTCATACCGCTGTCGGTAAGCATTTTCGCTGAACCGATAAGCGTCTGCGCGAACAACCGCAATGCCGCGTCACCGTCAATTCCGACTTTCTCAGCGTACTGAACAAATCCCTTCGCGTACAGATAAATAAACGCGGGGGAACTGCCGTTTATCGCGATGACCTCTTTCATCTTGTCCGTGGGAACGACCTCGGTAATTCCGCACGAACCAATGATTTTCCGAGCGAACGCAAATTCCGCGTCCGACACCTTGTCATCGCAGCTCATCGCAGACGCGCCGAATCCCAACATCATCGGAGTATTGGGCATTACCAACACTACTTTTGCGTTGACGAATGTTCTCTCGCGGATATACTCCGCGGAGATTCCCGCGCAAATGGAAATGATTACCAGCTTCTCGTTCCCTGCGGATTTGATTTCCTCCAACACGGAATCAAGCTGTTGGGGCTTTACCGCCAACAGAACGTAATCGCATTTTTTCGCTAGGTCGAGAATACTCGATGCGGCGGTAGCTCCCGAAAACCGCAGATCTGCGAGCTTTTCGTGGTTGGAATCATACGCGAAAACAGCGGTATTTCCAAGTTTTCCGTTGATTCCCTTGATAATCGCGCCGCCCATATTTCCGACGCCGATAAATCCGAGTTTTGTCATATTTTCACCTTTATTAACTTTCTGTAATATTTTGCCGCATTTTGAAAACCCTGTTATAAGCGGTCAGAACAATCGGAAGCACACCCAACAGCAGCAAACAATCCACAGGGCATTGAATGGCATTCTTAAGCAGCCGCGCAGGATATTTCGCGAGAGTAGCGCCATAAACCAGCGTTCCTGCTTCCATAGAATTTGTGATTATATTGCCTATCGGAGTCAGAATCAGGTTACAGGCAATCACAACCGACACTTTTGCAAAAATAACGCGCAGAATCTGTTTCACATCTTTTTTTGAGGTGAATTTTCCGTCAAGCGTTTTGGAATCGGAAAACTTGATATTATACAAAAAAACTCCGTAAATCATAGCTCCAAACGCCTCTATAAACGTGAAAATCGGATTGAACGCTCCGCCCATCGGGAATAGGAAAAATCCGATAATATCAGTAACCACGCCCGCAAGAAACGAAACGACAGGTCCGTACAACATTCCTATCGAAGCAAGAGCCAGATATGCAAATGTTATCTTCAAATCCTTTGAGATATTGATTGTAACACCCTTAAGAACCAAATCCAGCGCAATAAGTATCGCCGTGACCACTAAGCAGCGCAGATTTTTCAGCTCCGCTGCCGATTTCTTGAAATTACCAAAAAAAGCCATAATTACTCCTCCCTTTCGCAGTACAACGGAATAAATATGACTTTATTCGGTTTATGTACAGCGAGATGCGAAAACCGAACCGCAAGCCGTTTGCGGCTTTTCGTCCGCGCGGCAACTCTCCGTCCGCGCGGCACTTAACGCTCGATTTTCTACTCTGTTAATACTTTCTGTAATATTCCACTGCTTTATAACGGAATCAGAAATTGATTTCGTTGCAGATTCTATACAAACGCTCGTTAAACGGCTTCTTCATCGAAAGAGCCTCTTGAATGTCCACATCGTAGACCTTTCCGTCCTTCAAGCCGACAACGCGGTTGCCAATGCCCTTTTCGAGCAGCTCAACGGCATAATATCCCATCTCGGACGCAACAACTCTGTCGCGAACGGTGGGCGCGCCGCCTCTCTGAACGTGACCGAGAACGGTCGCGCGGGACTCGATACCCGTCTCCGCCTGAATGCGCTTTGCAATCTCGTCCGTGCCGCCGATACCCTCAGCCACAACCACGATAAACTGCATTTTGCCTGCCGCGCGAACCTCTCTGATACGCGCAATAACCTTATCGATGTCATACTCCACCTCGGGTACGAGAACAGCGGTCGCACCGCAAGCCAGACCGGTATTCACCGCGATATGACCCGCGTTTCTTCCCATAACCTCGACTACCGCGCAGCGCTCGTGCGAATGCGAGGTATCGCGCAGCTTGTCGATCATATCCACAACGGTGTTCATTGCCGTGTCGTAGCCGATCGTGTATTCGGAACACTGAATATCGTTATCGATCGTTCCGGGCAGACCAACGCATGGAATACCCGCCTTGGACAGATCAGCCGCACCTCTGAACGAACCGTCACCGCCGATTACAACGATGCCCGCCATACCCTGCTCAATGCAGATGTCCTTTGCCTTTACGACATTCTCCCACTCCTTGAACTCGGGACAGCGCGCGGTGTAAATCATTGTTCCGCCGCGCTGGATAATGTCAGACACTGCCTGAACGTCCAACGGGATCATATCGCCGTGCAAAAGTCCATTATAGCCGCGGCGGATTCCCACCACTTCAAATCCCTTGGAAATCGCCGAGCGCGTAACGGCTCTCACCGCCGCGTTCATTCCGGGAGCGTCGCCGCCGCTTGTCAATACACCGATTTTTTTCTTAGCCATAGTTTATTTCTCCTTATTTTAATAGCAAATTCAAAACCACGCAGACGGGCTAACGCTCGTCTGCGTTCGCTAAGCGAGCCACAACACCGTTTCACAGAGTGACCGCCTCCGGTGCGCGGCATCCTTGCCGCGCTTTGGGCGGTCACCTTACGACTTCGTGTCGTGGTGTTGTGTCCCGCTTGCGTTTTGAATTTGCACTAGTCGCTGAAAAGTAGATTTTAAGGCAACACCGCACAAAGATTGTGCGGCAGTTGCGCCAGCAGATTTTTCGTCAGATTGCCCAAAATGACGAAGTAATACTGGCGTATTTCGAGGAGTTTTGGGCAAAAATGACGGAAAAGATGCAAGCAAATGCCGTACAAAGCGCGAAGCGCGGTCTTTGTGCGGTGTTGCCTTAATTATAACCCCACTAACTGTACACTATTATTTTACTACAATTTTCCGTCATTTTCAAGCGATTTTTCAAACATTACGCACCGCTTTCAAATATTCGTGAACCTTGACAAACTTTAACTGCGATATTTGTGCATTCTGCTGAATCTTGGACATAGAAAAACGGGCTTAACCTTGGTCAAGCCCGTTACTCGTAAAACGCATACCGGAATCAGTCAGCCTCTTTGGAAATAACGACCTTATCCTTGTAATAACCGCAATTAGGACAAACTCTGTGAGAGAGCTTCAGCTCACCGCAGTGTCTGCACCGCGAGAAAGCGGGAGCGGAAAGCTTCCACACGTTGGAACGTCTTTTATCACGTCTTGTACGAGATACTTTTCTCTTCGGAACTGCCATTATTGCACCCCCCTCTCTTTCAGTTGACACTGTACAATGGTTCGTCAGAACCCATAATCGCCTTACATTTTGACGTACAAGTCATTTAATCATCTAACTTTTCCATTATACCACATCTTTTAAGATTTGTCAAGCGGTTTTTCAAACTTTTTTTCTTACGCGATAAATTTCTTTACGCTTTCGGGAAGTTCTGCGTTATCCGCAGACACTGTAAGCGTCACGGTGGTGTTCGGTGTGATCTTCGCGAGTTTGTCGAACATCTCGCCGAGCTTGTCGTACTCTCTGCCGGTGATCTTGAGAGTTGCGTCCACGAAGATGTCCGTGCAGTCGTGGTCGCTAGACAAAATTCCCGCGATAAAGCCGTAGAACGCGTCCATACCCTCAACCGCGTAATCCTCGATATTGATCAAACGAACCTTGTACGTAATATCGGTATTCAGCGATGAACCCTTCTGAATAGCCACAACGTTGCCGTTTGACTTCTTTTCCGCCTCATGAATCGCATCGATAAGCACCTTGGTCTTACCCGACCCTCTTTTACCAGTAACAATCTTAACCATAATAATCCTCCTATTTTAATGGCAAATTCAAAACCGTACAGACGAGCTACGCTCGTCTGTACTCGCTGAGCGTTACCTCACACCGCTGCGCGGTGTTCGGCAACACTCGCGTTTTGAATTTGCACTTCACCCCAGTAACTTGACAAGAGTTTAATACTCAACCCGCAATGCTCACTTCCGCGGCGGCTTGCGGAATTTGTACTTCACCCCTATAACTTTATTGAGAATCAAAGTGCGCCGCAACTGTAAATTTTACACGTTCAACTGTTTCTCCAGCTCCGCTTTTTGAGCCTCATAGCCGGGCTTGCCGAGCAGCGCGAACATATTCTTCTTGTAGCTCTCCACGCCGGGCTGGTCAAACGGATTTACACCCAGCAGATAGCCGCTGATACCGCACGCTTTCTCGAAGAAGTAGATCATGTAACCAAGCTCGTATTCGTTAAGCTCGGGAACCTCCAGAACGATATTCGGAACACCGCCCTCGGTATGCGCGATAACCGTTCCCTCAAACGCTTTGCGGTTAACTATCGACATATTCTGATTCGACAGGAAGTTCAAACCGTCAATGTTGTTGGGCTCGTCCTTGAGGAACAAATCCTTTTGCGGCTTGCCGAACTGAACAACCGTTTCAAACATCAGACGTGTGCCGTCTTGAACAAACTGCCCCATTGAGTGCAAATCGGTCGAGAACACTGCTCCCGCCGGGAACAGACCCTTGTTGTCCTTGCCCTCACTTTCGCCGTAAAGCTGCTTGAACCACTCAACCATCATCATAAAGCTGTTCTCGTAGCTTACCAGCATCTCCACGGACTTGCCCTTCTGACGCAGAAGATTGCGCAGTGCCGCGTACTTATAGCACGCGTTCTTTTCAAGGTCGCACTCCGCGTACTCGGTGCGTGCGTCCGCCGCGCCCTTCATCAGCGCGTCGATATCGCAGCCCGCGCAGGCAATCGGCAACAATCCGACAGCAGTCAGCACGGAGAATCTTCCGCCCACATCGTCCGGAATCACGAACGTTTCGTAACCCATCTTGTCCGACAGCTCCTTGAGCGTGCCGCGAGCCTTATCGGTAGTCGCGTAGATACGCGATTTCGCGCCGTCCTCGCCATAACGCTCCACCAACAAATCGCGGAATACGCGGAATGCCAGAGCGGGTTCGGTTGTTGTACCCGACTTGGAGATGATGTTCACTGAAAAGTCCTTGTCCTTAACCAGTGAAATAACCTCGTTGAGATAGGTCGGCGAAAGGCTGTTGCCCACGAAATAGATTTCGGGGGTGTCCTTTGCAAGCGAGTTGTACAGCGTGGATTTCAGCGCCTCGATTGCCGCGCGCGCACCCAGATAAGAGCCGCCGATTCCGATAACGATCAGAACCTTGCTGTCCGCTTTGATTTTCGCGGCTGCTTTCTTAATACGCTCGAACTCGTCCTTGTCATAGTTTACGGGAAGGTCAATCCACCCAAGGAAGTCGTTCCCCGCGCCGGTGCGGTTGGTCAGCGTTTCGTGAGCCGCTTTCACCGCAGGAGCATAGCACGCAAGCTCATGCTCGCGCACAAACCCTTTCAGATACTTGTCGTCAAGTCTAATACTCATTTAATTAAAACTCCTTTCCACTGTGTCGATAATTCCGAACACAATGTCCTAATCATATTATAAAGCATTTTCCAAACTTTTTCAAGGAGTTTTCCAACATCTTCACGAATTTGTATATTTGATACAATATTCAGATAGATTTTTGTATATCTTGCACAAATTTGTTGGAATTTCCTTTAACAAGCCGGAGTTGTAACAACGATTTCGCCGTTGCCCTTGAATATTACCATTGTGTCCGCGGGAGCAGATTCGGATATCGGCGCGTCCGTGGATCTCGCGTACTCGCGGAATGCCATCCACTCGCGCAGACGGTCAAGTGTTTCGGGAGTCGCTGCCGTTCGTGATTCGCCCTTGTGCGTGATTTTCACGGTTCCGCCGCGCATAACCAGCTTGGTAGCCAGCGCGAACGCTTTATCACAGCAAATCGGCAACGCGTTGCTGCTTATGAACAGATTGGTGGTCGCGCTTCCGCTGCTTTCGTCCAGACGCACCATCAGCTTTCCCCTCTTGGCAGAGAGCTTGTAATTCACACGGCGCGGCGAATCCCCCTCAACATATTCGCGGTGTTCATAACCGGGCATTCCGCCATGCGTTACGGTAATTCCCTCCTCAACTTCCTCCTCTTCCGAGGGCAGCGTATTCGGGAACACCTCGGGTCCATCGTAATCCACGATCATCGGCAGCACAGCCATATGCGTCTTTTGTTCAACGGGCATCTTACGGGCGAATCCGTTAAGCAAATCACCGATAACTACATTATTTATCGAGAGTGTGGTCAGTCCGCTGTGCTCCGCGCGGAAATAGCCCTTGACCGTCACCGATTTTTGGAACAACAGTGCGGTTCTTAAATGAATCGGGTACTCTGCCTCAACGCATATCATTATATGGGGGATAAAGCAGAATCCAATTTTTTCCAGCGTAACCTCAAACTCTACAAGACTGCCGCATTCGCACACTCCGGACAGCCCCTCCATCTTCACCGTAAAATGCTTTCGCGAAATAACAGCCACCACAATGGAAACAGCCACCGCTATAATAATCGTGTACAACAACGCGCGACCGATCTCACCGTTGATGAATATCAACAGAATCGCGCTGAGGACAATCGCTCCGATATACCCGCCTATGCGTATCATTTCTTACGACTCCTTTTCGTTTTGTAGATTAGCTTATAGTCGTCCATCAAACGATTTGTATCGGCATTGGGATTACCGTTTCCGTATAGCAGTTCGTTTGCCGCGTCGGTGATTTCAGCAGCCTGAGCACCCAGATCCAGCGAACGCGTTATCGTATCGCAGACTTCTTCGGCTGTCACGGATTTCGCGGGGATACCGCTTATCTGACTGCTGAGCCGTCTTACGCGCAGATAAATCGCGCGGATTTTGCCGTCTTGACTTCTGAATCGATACGAAATCCTGAATGCAGCCTCGCCAAGCTGTTTGCGGAACACGATAGCGAGGATTCCCAGTACTGCGGCGGCGATAAGCACAACCGTCATCGCGTTTCTCAGCAAAGCGTTCTCCTCGCCTATTGCCGCGTATGCCGTGCCGTCGAGCTCCAACCAACCGTATCCCTTGATATAGGCTGTCGCCCACGCGTGAGCTTGGTTCTCCTTGACGATAAACTGCCCGTAAATGTCCATCGAATCCTCTTTAAGCTGGTATCCCTCGGTATATCTCGCGGGGATTCCCGCCGCGCGCAGCAAAAGCGTTGCCGCAGTCGCGAAATCCGTGCAGATTCCGCGCTTGCTTGTGAACAGGAAATACTCCGCCGTGGATTCCTCGGGAACGTAATTCAAATCGTATGTAAAGCCGTTCGCAAAATACCTCTCGATTGCCATCGCCTTGTCGTAGTCGTTTGTAAGCCCGGCAGTGATCTCGTCCGCAAGTGCTTGAATCTGCGGAGTTACACCGTTTTCGCCGTTTTGCTCAAAGTCGCTCAAAGCCAGGTCATACTCACGTTTGAACGCATTGTACATATCCATAGAGATAGCGTCCTCTAAATACGCGTTATACAAAAGCTCTGTAAAATTCATACCTTCAAGCATATTAATGAAGTCTGTGTTGGGAGAGTCCGTGTAAAACCGCGCCGAATACGTTGGATTAGTGCCGTAATCGTTCCCTGTCCACACCTCGTCACTGTTGCCGTAGTAAATCATACCCCCGTAATTACGTACACTGACATTAAATGTCTTGTTCGGGTGGAGCACCACGTGCCCGCTCGAATTATCTACAAAGTGTATGGTTATGATATTCTCCTGCGTTCCGGTAATATTCTTTACCTTATCGAGATCTTCTTTATAATCTGTCAGCTTGCCCCAACGCACACCGACTTTCAGATTGCGGATAAGCTCGGGAACATTCAGCTCCTTGAGTTGATTCCAATCACGAAGAGCCTCGGGGTCTCCGCTTGTCTTGCTCCAGCCTTTTTCCGGCTCGTAGCGGTTATAGCTTTCGCGGATCACCTTATACGGAGCGTCCGCCGCTGCGACAAAAACCGCGTCCGAAGATGGATTGTTGTAACCGCGGTTCGGCTGAGTGTACTCCTCAAACTCCGAGATGGTCTGCGTACCAAAGCGCACATTTCCGCGGTACAGCAAAAGGGTATCCATATACTGCCCCATTGGCGTGCTATCGTTTATCGGCACTACCAACAGCGCAGCCAAAACCACCGCCGAAGCCGCAGCCATTGTTGCAATTCGCTCGATACGCGCGCGTTTATCATCAAAATACGTCACCTTTTCAGCCGCCTCGGGACGCGCCACTCCCGCAGCCGCGAGAATATATGCCGTCACCAGAAACGCCAGGATTCCGATAGGCAGCCCGCCCATTACCCGCGCGCCCAACATAATGGGAATCGCCGCGATATACACTAGAAATCCCGGACGCGGCAGATTTGCCGTAAAGTAAAACGTAGGATATGCGAAAATCAGCGAGAACATCCATATTGAAGCCCCCGCCAATACCGGGTCGAAATAATTGGACGTTTCGAAAACAAAGCGAAAAAGCCCTATCGATCCGTAAACAACACTTACCATATTGTTCACTATCAATATCGAAAGGAACAATGCCATAAACGCCAAAAAAGACAGCATTTTCCGCTTTCGCAACTTGTAGAACATCATATACATAGCCGATGTGATAGCAGTCATAATAAGCGTGCATATGAGCATACGGCTTCGGCACAGCATATACATCATAGCAGTATTCACCGCGCACAGGAATATCAGTGCCGTGGAGATCTCTGCGTTTTTATATACAATCTTAATTCGTTTCTTCATACTCATTTATAATAGGTATATAACCTGCACATCATCATTCCGTTATACAGCTTACGATTCTTGTCGGCTTTGACGCCGAAAATGTCCTCGAACTCCTCATCGGGGGTGATTATGTAAAGGGAATTTTCACCTAACGGAATCAGCCGCTCTCCGAGGATTTTGTATATCTCCCGCGCGTCCGTTACCTCCAGCATACGCTCCCCATAGGGCGGGTTGGTGAGAATCTTCACAGGAAACTCGGGATACGAAAAATCGCGAATATCGCGTGTTTTTGCCGTTACGTATTCCCCTACTCCCGCCTTTTGGGCATTACGAAGCGTAAGCTCCGCGCACTCCGAATCAACGTCAAAGCCCTCCGCGCGGAAATTCAAGGAGCGTTTTATACGGCTTTTAGCCTCCTCGCGCGCAGAATCCCACGCGTTTTTCGAAAGAAACTTCATATGCTCCCCCGCGAACGTCCGATTCAGCCCCGGCGCGATGTCCAGAGCTTTCATCGCCGCTTCGATAATCAAAGTTCCCGAGCCGCAGAACGGGTCAAGAACGTAATCTCCGTCACGAATCCGCGCGATGTCGACAATTCCGGCTGCCAAGGTTTCGCGAATCGGCGCGGAATTGCTCTCCGCGCGGTATCCGCGCTTATGGAGTCCCGTGCCGCTTGTGTCCAGCATAAGCGTGAACTCGTTCTTCATCAGCGTAAAGCGGATTTGACACAACGCGCCGCTCTCCGCGAGGACGTTCACTCCGTAAGCGTTTCCGAGGTTCACCGCCATCGCTTTCTTGACGATTTTCTGTATCGCGGGGATACTGGTCAGCTTGGAGTTAAGAGAACTGCCTTTATTTGGAAATTGATCGTTTTTGCCTATGAACTCCGACAGCGGCAGCTTGCGAATCCCCTCAAACAACTCATCGAACGTTTCCGCGCGGAACTGCCCCAAAACAACGCATACGCGCTCGGCGGTGCGGAGATTTACATTCGCCCGCGCGCAAACATCAGCGTTCCCCGAAAAGAACACTCTTCCGTTCTCCGTGCGGATATCCTCGCCGCCGATTTTGCGAATCTCGAATGTGAGCGTTTTTTCCAATCCGAAATGGCACGGCGCGACTAAATTAAACTTCTCCATTACTTCTGCTCCAGAGCGCGTTTTCCGATGTCACGGCGATAATGCGCCTTATCAAACGAAATCTCCGACACAGCCTTGTAAGCCTTGTCCAAAGCGGCTTGAAGATTCTCCGCGGTCGCCGTTACACCGAGAACGCGTCCGCCCGCCGTCAGGAACTTCCCGTTTTCGAGTTTTGTTCCCGCGTGGTAAACATACGCGCCCGCGCACTGACCGGTTTCGTCCAATCCGCCGATTTCCTTGCCCGTTTCGTACTTTTCGGGATAACCGCCGCTTGCCATTACCACGCACGCGCAGCTTTCCCCGCTCCACTTAATATCCAACTCGGCGAGATTCTCATTCCATACCGATTCGATAATATCCGCCAAATCCGTTTCAAGCAGCGGCAGCACCACCTGAGTTTCGGGGTCGCCGAAACGGCAGTTGTACTCAACCACCTTTGCGCCTTGCGGAGTAATCATCAGCCCGAAATACAGACAGCCCTTGAACGGTCTGCCCTCGTCAGCCATTGCCTTGATGGTGGGCTTGAAGATCTTTTCCATACACTCGGCGGCGATTTCGTCCGTATAGCACGGATTCGGCGCAATTGTACCCATTCCGCCCGTGTTCAGACCCTCGTCATTATCATATGCGCGCTTGTGATCCATCGAGGAGATCATCGGCTTGACGGCCTTTCCGTCCGTGAACGCCAGCACCGACACCTCGGGACCCGTCATAAACTCCTCGATTACGATTTCCGCGCCGCTCTTGCCGAATTTTCCGTCCACCAACATAGAATGAACGGCATCTCTCGCCTCCTCGAAATCCTTGGCGATGATTACGCCCTTTCCGAGAGCCAGACCGTCCGCCTTGATGACCGCGGGATAGCTGTTCTGTTCGCGCAGATACGCAACCGCTTTCTCCTCGTCAGTAAACACCTCATATGCGGCTGTCGGAATTCCGTACTTCTTCATCAGCCCCTTGGAGAACGACTTGCTCCCCTCGATAATCGCCGCGTTTGCTCTCGGTCCGAACGTCTTGAACCCCGCATCGTTGAGTTTGTCCACCATTCCCGCAACCAACGGGTCATCGGGCGCGACAAACACATAATCGGGATTGAGCTTCCGCGCCAACTCCACGATTCCGTCAATATCCGTTGCCTTTACGGGAAAGCACTCCGCCAGCGCGGAAATTCCGCCGTTTCCCGGCGCGCAGTACAGCTTTTCCACCTTTGCGGACTTTTTCAGAGACGCCGCTATTGCGTGTTCGCGACCGCCGCCGCCTACTATCAATATGTTCATAAAATCCTCCTATTTAGATGGCAAATCCGAAAACGCAAAGATGAGCTTTGCTCATCTTTGCTTGCCTGAGCGACCCGCAACACCACTTCGTGGTGTTGCGCGCCGCTCGCATTTTGGATTTGCACCGATTACCAATAACTTGATGTGGTATATAACGCACTAGTCACAAGCCGTCAATTAGTTGTTTTTTATTATAGCGCGCTAAAATTCCACTCCAAACAGGAGATTGCGGCTATACCCACAATAACTAACAACTATTCACTACCAACTACATTATACATCATTTTATTGGAAATTGCAAGCCCCAAACCGCGAAAGTACTTCCTCAACCGAAATTTCCCGTACGACCGCGTCCAACGCGCCTTTCCCCGACGCGCCAACAAACAACTCTCCGCAGTCGATAGCGGCGGTATCGGGCAGCTCTAATGAATTGACCCCGCGCAAATCCCGCGTAATGCCGATTCCCAGCCGTTTGAGGAAAGCCTCCTTCTGCACCCAGAACCGCATAAAATCCGCCGATGACGTGAGGTGGAACTGCTCCTCCTCGCTCAGCACGCGCTTATAGAGCGTATCGCTTACGCGTCTGTCGCGCCGCTCGACATCTATCCCGATTTCGCCCGTTTCCGAGAATGCCGCGCAGATCGCGCCGTCCGTATGCGACAGCGAAAATTCAAGCTCCTTGCCCTTGAGATACGGCTTGCCGTTCGTTCCGTATGTAAACTTGATTTTCCGCTCGGGAATGCCCGTCCGCGCGGTCAGCTCCGACATCAGCAGCAGCCGCGATAACAGCGCGTTGATTCTGTCGCCCTCTTGTTTTTTCCGCTCGATGGCGGCTTTTCGGGAACGCGAAAGGCAGTCAGCGTAGTCCGCGATGTCAGCCCACGTCAATTTTTCCTCAACCCTAATCAATAAAATGTCCATAATACCTCTTATCTAAAATGGCAAATCTAAAACCGCGCTCTTGAAATAGTGCTGCGCACCATTTCAAGAGTGCTCGCTTCACGTCACACTGCACGCTGTGCGTGCAGTGCGCGGCAACACGATGTTGCCGGTGACCGCCCAAAGCGCGGCACGGATGCCGCGCAACCAAGGCGGTCGCCATAGCTTGCGTTTTGAATTTGCACTAGCCGCCCATAAGTTGTTTTAAGTTATAGCGTGATTACATCAGTCTCCGATTGGTTGATGTGAATTTCAACATTCTAATATACATCACCTACATTTGCTTTCCGCGCCGTTTTGAACTTGGGATTGCTCTTTGTGACCGTTTCGGTCAGCACTCCGTTTTCGCCGCACAACTTCAGTGTTATCCGCCCGGGCTGAATTATCGGTCGGCGGAGGATTCTGAAACCGCACGGATTCGCCCCCTCACGCGTTACCGCGAGAAAACAGAACTTCTCGTCCTCATACGGAACATCGGCGTTTTTCAGTTGTTTATGTAATTTGGAACGCGCCGCGCGTGCCGAGAAGTGACACCAATCTCCATTGAGCAGCGGGCATTCTCCCACATTGGGACACGGCGCAACAACCGTTAATCCGCTCGCAATCAACTCGGAGCGCGTTTTGAGCATACTCGCGAACGCGTTTGGAGTGCCCGGCTCGACAATCACCAACATCTTTTCCGCCGATTCGGCAAGCTGCTCTGCAACGGCTTTGCGGCGGCTTTCGGGAAGTTCGTTAAGGCAATAAGAGCAAATCACCAAATCCGCCCGCGCGGGGATTCCGTTTGTGATGTCCCGCTCTATCCAGTACCCGTTTATCCCCATACACTCCATAAACTGTCTGCCCGCGTCAATCATATTCCTCTCGCGCTCGATCAGCGTGATTTCATCGCAGTTTGTGAGAATCCGCGCCGCGATCGCTCCCGCGCCCGTACCCGCGCCAACGTCCAGAACCGAGTTGATTTCTCCGTCAAAGCACTCCAAAGCCAGCTCCAAAGCGCGGCTGACGGCGGCGAATGTCGCGGGCATACGCACCGCGCAGTATGCTGCAATGTCGGACTTTGCCGAGGCGGAGCGTTTTCCTTGCGGCGACTCGGCGCGGTAGTTCTCCGACAGCCGCTCCGCCGATTTAGAGAGCGTTTTTGCGTCCACGCCAGCGCACATTTCTTGTATTTTGTTACGAATCTCAAAAGGAAGTTCCATATAATCTCCTGATTTTAATTTGCAAATCCAAAACCGTGCACACCTGCGGTGTGCACTTGCCTAAGCGACCTGCAACACCACTTCGTGGTGTTGCGCGCCGCTTGCATTTTGGATTTGCACGAATCACCAATAACTTGTTTTGATTATAACGCGCTAGACTTGCAACCCGGTTTGCTGCTTGAAATCGAATGTTCCAAAACTTGCGCCCCAACAGCGGATTATGTTTATAATCCAAACAACGGGCTATGGTCCTTATTCTATTTTACAACATAACCTCCGAATTGTAAAGGGGGTAATTCCGAAAATTTAATGAAAATGTATCTTGAAAATTCGGGAAGAATGTGTTATACTATATTATAAGTAACTATTTTAATAAGGCAGGAATGATAAAATGCAACTGGTAGCTATTGTCGGACGTCCGAATGTCGGCAAGTCCACACTTTTCAATAAACTGGTCGGAAAGCGTCTGTCCATTGTAGACGACACTCCCGGAGTGACCCGCGACCGAATTTACAGCCGCTGTGAGTGGCTTAACCGTGAGTTTATGCTGATTGACACAGGCGGAATCGAGCCGAAAACCGATGACGTTATCCTGGCGCAGATGCGCGAACAGGCTCTCCTCGCCATCGAATCGGCGGACTGTATAATCTTCGTAACCGACCTGACAACGGGCGTTACGGCGAATGACGCGGAGGTTGCGGCAATGCTGACGAAAAGCGGCAAGCCTGTGGTTCTCGCGGTCAACAAGGACGACCACATCGGCGAACCTCCACCCGAATTTTACGAGTTCTACAACCTGGGGCTGGGCGATCCGATTTCCGTATCGGCGGTTCACGGTCACGGCACGGGCGATTTGCTTGAAGAGGTGTTCTCGAAAATGCCCCCCGAAGAACCCGAGCCTTATGACGAGGACGTTATCAAGGTCGCGGTAATCGGCAAGCCGAATGTCGGCAAGTCCTCGCTGGTGAACCATCTGACCGGCACGGAGCGTTCCATCGTTTCGGATATTGCGGGAACGACCCGTGACGCGGTAGACAGCGAGGTTATCCGCGGAGAGGATAAGTACATCTTCATTGATACGGCGGGTATGCGGCGCAAAGCCAAAGTCACCGAAAACATCGAGCATTTCAGCGTTCTGCGCGCGCTTATGGCGGTAGACCGCGCGGACGTATGCGTGGTGATGATTGACGCGACCGTCGGCTTTACCGAGCAGGACAGCAAGGTTGCGGGTTACGCCCACGACAAGGGCAAGGCTTGCGTGATTGCCGTCAACAAGTGGGACGCGGTGGAGGATAAGACCGACAAAACCATGCGCGAGTTCACAAAGAATCTGGAAACCGACTTTTCGTTTATGAGCTACGCGCCGTTTGTGTTCATTTCTGCAAAGACGGGACAGCGCGTGGATAAGATGTTCGAGCTTATCAAAATCGTTCACGAGCAGCACTCGCGGAGAATTTCCACAGGCGTACTGAACGATATGCTCAGCTACGCGACTTCGCGCGTTCAGCCGCCCTCGGACAAGGGCAAGCGTCTGAAGCTCTATTACATGACGCAAGCGGGCACAAATCCTCCGAATTTCGTGGTGTTCTGCAACAGCAAGGAGCTGTTCCATTATTCATATCAGCGTTACATCGAGAACCAGATACGCGAAACATTTGGATTGGATAAAACTCCCATAAAGCTGTCGATACGCGAACGGGGCGAGTGATATGAAAAAAATCATCAAGGATTATCGGCGATTCTCGTGGATTACGGTGATACCGTTTGACTGGCTTCGCGCCGCGTTGGTGGCTGCCGTGTTCGCACTGACCGGAATGTACGCAAGACCGGGATTCCGAATTGCGGCGATGATCCTCACGGCGGGAATGGTCGGGATTTCGCTGTATGCAACGCTGAACTCGCTGATTTTCGCGGAGTTTCGGTTCAAAAAACGTATGTCCGCGCTGTCCGAGAAAGAGCGTTCGGATATCGCGGATCAATATGATAACGCGGTGAATTTCGGGTATCGTTGGTTTCCGGAAGAATATCTGCTGTATTTCACGAACACTGACATCGTGCTGCTGAAATATTCGGAAATCCTCTCGGCGGAGCTTAAGCGCGGCAAGCTGCTGCTGCGGCTCTCGAACGGCAAAACGGAAAAGATGGATTTAAGCCCGAACGATAATCCGGCGGTTTTGGTAGCGGCAATGCGCTCCAAAAATCCACAGATAAGCGTTATTCTTAATGGTGAGGTTGTTGAAAAAATGGAAAACAATCAGGAGAACAGAAAATGATTTGGATTTGTTATATTGCGATGCTGATCGTTCCGTATCTGATGTCGGGCATCAACTTTTCGATTATTGTATGCAAGATGAAAACCGGTAAGGATATCCGCACGATGGGCAGTGGAAACGCGGGACTTACCAACACTCTGCGTGTGCTTGGCAAAGGCGCGGCGGGAATCGTTCTGATTGGCGATGTTTCAAAGGCGGCTTTGGCGGTACTTATTGTGCGACTGGTGTTCCTGTTTGTCGGAGGAGTGGACACGATGAACCCTGCGGCGGAAATGACGTGGGTGGAGTATTTCGCGGTGTTTATGGCAATCGTTGGTCACTGCTTTCCGATTTACTACGGGTTCAAGGGCGGCAAGGGAGTTCTCGCGGCGATTTCGGCGATTTTCGTGCTTGACTGGCGAATTGCGTGTATTCTGCTCGGAATTTTTATCGTGCTTGTTGCGGCAACACGATATGTTTCTTTGGGGAGCTGCGTTGCGTCCTCGTGCTTTTGCATAGCCGCTCCGCTTTTCGGGTACTTTCTCGACCACGACCCCGCGTTTATAGTGAACACGTTTATCGCGGCATTCTGCGGCGGACTGATAGTGTTCCGTCACCGCGCGAATATCAAGCGGCTGGTTACTCATACCGAGAAAAAGCTCGGGGAAAAGGCGAAATAGGGGGATTTATATGGCAAAAATAACGATTTTAGGCTGCGGCTACGGCACGGCACTGGGAGTGCTGTACACGAAATACGGTCACGAGGTAACTACATGGACAAAATTCGAGGACGAGGCGAATCAGCTAAAGGAAACGCGGGAGCATAAACGTCTGCTTCCGGGGGTTAAACTGCCCGATAATCTCAAGGTTACGACCGACCCGAAGTGCGTTTCGGGCGCGGATATTGTGGTGGTTTGTATTCCGTCCGCGTTTTATCGCGAGGCGATTCGCGCGGTGAAGCCCTATGTCGACAAGAATACCGTTATAGTCAACGCAAGCAAGGGTTTGGAGGAATCCACGGGAAAGCGGCTCTCTGAGCTTATTCGCGAGGAATTTCCCGAAAACCGTGTTGCCGTTATCACGGGTCCTTGCCACGCGGAGGAAATCGCGCGTTTTGTTCCCACCACCGAGGTCTGCGCGGCATATGATACCGAATCCGCGAAGTACCTGCAAAACATGCTCTCCAACGAGTGCTACCGAATCTATATCAACGATGACGTAATCGGCTGCGAATTGGGCGGAGTGCTGAAAAACCCGATTGCCCTTGGCTGCGGAATCGCGCGCGGAATGGGTCTGGGCGACAATGCTCTCGCGGCTTTGATGACGCGCGGAATGACCGAAATCACGCGGTTGGGCGTGGCTATGGGCGCAAGCTGGAAAACCTTTACGGGTATGGCGGGAATCGGGGATTTAATTGTCACCTGTACGTCTCAGCACTCGCGAAACTATCGCGCGGGGCTGCTTATCGGCAAAGGGACTCCCGCAGCCGAGGCTGTCGCGCAGGTCGGCACGGTGGAGGGCTATCTCAACAGCAAGACCGCGTTCAGAATCGCTCAGCAGCTCAAAATCGACACGCCGATAATCGAACAGATCGTCAATATCTGCTATAACGGCGCAGACCCCAAGGAGAGCATATCCGTGCTGATGACACGCGCCGTAAAGCACGAACGTGAACAATTCTGGACGGATTAATTAATCGCTTACCTCTAATACTAATTTACAATCTACGTATAGACATCTTTGCGCGAACGAACGCTGTGCGTTCGACCTATCTCGCGCCTATCGCCGCGTCAACGCTCCTTGCAAGAGGACGGAACGTCCTCTGATACATACAGTACGCCTGCGTCGCTAGGTTGAACGCGCAGCGTTCATTCGTCCTTGCGCTAGACGCGACCTTGCCGCAAATCTTGTCTATACTACGATTGCAAATTAGTATAAAAAAGCCGCCAAGTCCCTTGTACAGACTTAACGACTTTTGAGATTGGATGTCTAATCCTTTTTGGATTCTGTGTTGTCGCTGCTTGCCGCGTTCTTGTCAATTCTCCGAATGGCATTCTTTATAACCGTAACCGCCTTTTCATCGTTATGAGTTTCAAGCAATGCCAACAGGGATTCAAGCAAGATACACAATTCGTTATTTGACATAGGTTTCCACCTCCTTGTGCTTTTTATGGTTACCTATATTATAACAATTTTTTTTCAAGATGTCAAGTCCGTATGAGGCGGAAATCCGCATAGTTGTTTATTGCCGGTTATTGGGATTATAGCCATAATCCACTGTTTCGAGGTGATTAATACTATGATTCGGATAACTAACTACTATTCGCCGACAACTAAAAGGGGTGGTTTTATGGCTGAAAAGATTCCCGCTACGATAAACGAACAAATTGCCATACTGAAAGAGCGCGGCTGCGAATTTGAGGACGAAAACGCGGCTCGCGAAACTCTTAGATATATCAACTATTTCCGCTTGTCGAACTACTTTGAGCCGTTTTCCGTAAGCAAGCACAAATATGAAGACGGAACAACGTTCGGAAAGATTATGCGTATCTACGAAATGGATAAGAAGATGAGGAGCATACTGCTGGCGGCACTGGAATCGGTGGAAATCGCGCTGAGAGCTTCCGTATCTAACTTCCACGCGCTGAAATACGGCGCGCAGGGCTACCTGAACGGCGCGTCCTTTGGTCACAGTCACAATCACAAACAGTTTTTGCACCATATTGAGCATCTAATAGATTCCAACAGCGACCGCGCGTTCGTCAAGCACTATAACGCGAAACACAGCGGACATTTTCCGTTGTGGGTAATAATGGAGCTGTTCAGCTTCGGCACACTGGCGTTCTTTTATAAAGATATGCATATGACGGATAAAAAGGAGCTGTCGGCGCGCTATTACAACTGTTCGGCGGCTTGTCTGGACAGCTGGGTGTTCTGCCTTTCCGAGCTGAGAAACTATTGCGCGCACTACAACCGCCTTTACGGAAACCGTTTTACGGTGATTCCGAAAAAGCCCGCGGATTACAGCGCGGAGCTGTCGAACGATGTTTGGAGCTACATCATTGTGCTGAAGCAATTATATCACAACAAGGACAACTGGAATGAACGCGCGGCAAAGCCCATCTCCAGATTGATACGGAAAAACGCCGATATAATCCGATTATCGGATTTGGGTTTCCCGGAGGATTGGGAGAGTTTGCTGCGGTTTTCGGAAAAGTGACAGGAGCTGAAAATGTCCGGATTCAAAAAGTTTATTGATACAAACGGCAAGAGCTTTGAGGAAATCAAAAAACTTATAAACGATATGGTTTCGGGAGTCGTGGACGACATTGTTGACGATGTAACGGAGTTTGCGCCAAAAGAGGTTCGGCGGTATATCAAGCAAAAAATCCACAACGCGCAGGAATCCGCAGACCCTGTTGAATCGAAAGAATACAAGCCCGAAAAAATTCCCCCGCGCCTTGAAGAGTTCACCGATCCCCCGCCGCCGCAGTCGAAATATCCGTTTCGTCCGTTCGAGCCAAACTCCGTCTGGTATCCCCACGAGGCTGTCCCCGAGCATATGACACCGCAAGAGGAGTATATGCTGGACAAAATCTACGAGATGCGCGGACTGGAAAAAATCTCGAAAAATTCGTATATTCTGATACGGTGCGCATTGGACAACCTGATCGTCCAAGGTGATTTTATGTTCGATGTCGAAGACGATTTCGAGCGCCGTGCGTTCTGTTGTCTGGATATGCCGCTTTACGGCGCGATGTCGAACTCGCAGCTTCGCACATATTTCACGTGGCGCACCGATGTTCGTCACGAAAAATTCCCCGAAGCCGACAAGCCGTATATCGTTCTATATTGCCTTGAGCTGATGAATAAAATCGGCGGAATAAGCTCCGATGAAGCGTTTGACGGGCTATGCGCGATATGGGAAAATTACGGCAAATCCGTGCCTTCGCTTGACAGCCAATTGCCGCGTTGGATCAAGGATTTTTACGCGTTCAACAACATCACAAAAGAACTTCCGAAATTTCCGGAAAGCGGAAAACGCCGCGCGTTTACTTTCGACAATGATGATTTTTCGGGTAAATTCGAGTTCCTCGCGGATAATTCCACATACCCGATTCGCGAGAGCGTATTCCTGACGGAGGAAACCCTGCCGCTGATGGAGGGCGCACTCGAAGCCGCTCTTCGCGCGCTTTCGGAGTATTTCAAGCCGCGCGGACTGAACCTAACGGAGATTCTCTGCGGCTCGATGCGAACAGTGTATTCGTGGTCGCCTTTCGAGGACGCAATGGTCGACCTTGACAGGCAGGACGGCTTCCGCGAGGTGGACACGGGCGAAAGAGAGCGCTACCGCAAAAAACGCGGCGCTCCCGCGTTGGAGCGATTCGAGTTCTCGCCGGCGCGCGGATTTATCGGGTACATTCTGAAATCCGCAGAGTCGGAGCTACGCGCCCGTACGGGCAAAGCGCGAAAGCTGACCGCGAAAATCACAATGTTACAGTACGATATATGCAACAAAACCAAACTAACGGCGGCGGTCGAGAACGCGGAATTTGAAACCGTGATTCCAAAAGCGGTGAACAAGTTTTGTGACAAAATGGGGATATTCCCAAAGAAGAAAAACGCAAAAACAACCGATTCCGAGTATTCGGAATATGTTCGCGAAAAGGTGGAAATCGACGTTTCCAAACTCGAAAAAATCCGCGAGGAATCGGACGAGCTGGCGAAAAAGCTGGTAATTCCCGAGGAAATTCCGGAAATTGACGAGGAGAAAATAACCGAGATTTCGGTGAAGATCTCCGAGGACGATTTCTCCGAGCGAACGGAGCAGTTCACCGAATTAGCCGACAATTCCGAGGACGGCTGGCAAATTCTGGCGTGGTGTCTGACGGCGGTTCAAATCGCGGCATTAGACGCTCTGACAAAAGGAAACGGCGCGGAATTTTGCCGCGAACGCGGTCTGCTGCCCGAAACGGTGTACGAGCAAATCAACACCGCGGCTCTGGAAAATATCGGAGATGTGATAATAGAAAACGGTGAGATTTTGGAGGATTACTCCGAGGAAATCGAAAAAATAATTTGGTCCGCGCTGTAAAAGGCGCGGATTTTCTGTGAGGTTTTTGGTATTCGGTTAGTCTAATAGGTAAAAGGAGGTGGATTTATGGACAACGGTGAAAGTAGCTACCGCCGTTATCTGACAGGTGACGATATTGGTTTGGAAAATATAATCCGTGACTATAAGAACGGGCTGATTTTGTACCTGAACAGCTTTGTACGGAATTTGCGTGTCGCCGAAGAGCTGTGCGAGGATACGTTCGTGAAGCTGGCGGTCAAAAAGCCGCGGTTTTCGGGGAAATCTTCGTTTAAGACGTTTCTGTATGCTATCGGGCGGAATGTCGCGCTGGATTACCTGAAGAAACAAAAAAGTTATGCGCCGCCCGAGGAAATAGACGATATTTCCACAGAAACGGAATCCCTTGAGGCGGCTTATATAAAGGAGGAACGAAAGGCGCAGGTTCACCGCGCGTTGGGAAAACTAAAGCCCGAATACGCGCAGATTCTGTGGCTGACGTATTTCGAGGAGCTGTCCAACAAGGAGACCGCCGCGATTATGAAAAAGAGCGTCCATGCTGTGGAAACGCTTGTGTACCGCGCGCGGAACGCTCTCAAGGACGAGCTTGTGAAAGAGGGGTTTGAATATGAAAACTTATGAAGAAATGACGCGGGACGTTATTGCCCGCCGCGATAAGGAGCTTATAAACCGCAAAAGACTGCGGAGGAACACGATGAGAATCGGTATTCCGAGTGTGGCTGCCGCGGGGATTGTCGGAATCGCTGTGTTAGCAAACACACCAACCAAAGGGAAGTATGTACATCCATTAATAGGTGAAGTGGATGAGATCGCATCGGGAGCCGAGTTGGGCGCGAACCAATCTCCGAACCCGAGACCCGATAATATAGTGTTCAATGACGGCTCTCCCGCAACGGCTCAGGCGGATATCTATATAAATCCGAATGATTTCGAGGAGTTCACGCTTGAAGAAATGAACAACTACTACGGCTTGAAAATTGACGCGTTTTCGGAGAAATATCCCGAATGGACTATGAATTACAATAAGCTGGGAATCTACGCGGAAAGGGGCGAATCCACGGAAAGTTCGTCCGGGGCATATAACCCGTATTACCGGCAAAACACCCTCTGGTGGAAGCTCGACGAAAAAGAAATAAGCGTTGAGGTGAATATGGGCGGACTTCCGATACACTGCGTGATTTGGGAATTTGGCGATGACGCGGTTTCGGTAATCAACAATGTCGATGTAACGCTTTATCACTTCGCAGGGAAGTATCCCAATAGCGAACCTATTGATTCGTACTACGCGAGATTTATGTACGGCAGGTGCGGATTTGAGATAACCGCAAAGGGCGGAGTTACCGAGGACGAATTTATTAAAATCGTGGAGCTGTATACCGACTACACGGGAGTTGGCGGCAATGAAAAAATAACATCCAAGCCCGAAAATATCGTGTTCAATAACGGTGACGGCGGATATGCAAAAACCTTTGAGCAAGAGATGAATCCCGATGATTTTGACGAGTACACGCTTGAGGGAATATGCCGCTACTACGGCTATAAGGTCGACGCATTTTCGGCTGAATATCCCGAATGGACTATGAAGCAGAACAAGTACGGAACGTACATTGATGAGGGTAACGATGGCTTTGCCGCGTGGTACAGACCATATTGGACTCAGAACGATTTTGCATGGACGCTGGGAGAAAAAAGCGTAAACATCGCGGTGGATAGGGGCGATGAAATTCCGGACTTTGGGGGCTGTCCGCGTGACGGTGATGAAATGTCCGTTATCAACAATCTGTATGTATATCTCTACTACAACGGAAAACAATATTCCGCCGCGTTTACGCTGGGGGACAGCGGACAACAGTGCGGATTCAAAATCACCGCGAGAAACGTTACCGAGGAGGAGTTTATCGAAATCGTAAGGCTGTACACCACACGCGAAAAGATGGCGATTCAAAACGTCAATACCATTCCCATAGGTATTTAACAATAGAATGCAGTCACTGTTGAAAAAATCATAAACCGCTCTGCGACCGGCTTTAACGGCTGCCGCAGGGCGGTTTTCTTGTTTAATGCGGAATGATGAGCAATACATGGTGCGATTCAGTCAAATGCGCCCATTCTCAGGAACTTGCGCTTTCCGCCGCAGCGGTTTCGCTACGGATTCTTTCCAAGAATTTTTCTATGGCTTTTGAATGTACCTGATATTTCTTCCATATGATGTTCATACTTGCTTCCATTATCGGCGACAAGGGTCGAAAGCACAGGCTGCTGTCGCCCGATACATTGATTATTTTGTCAAGGCAGATGGCATATCCCATTCCCTCATCAACCATTATTGAACCGTTAAACAACAGATTATACGTTGCAACTACATTCAGTTTTTCTTGATCGCACCGGAAAAATTCCCGAAACGCGGAATCATGAAAAGACTGCCTGGATATTATCAACGGCTTGTCGATAAGATCATCGGCGGTGATCTCCCGCTTTTGGGCAAGCGGAGAATCCCGCCGCATCATCACTCCCCAGATGTCCTTGTGCGGAAGCCGTATAAACTCGTATTTTGAAGTATCAATATCACCGAAAACAATTCCAAAATCTATAAGTCCCCTGTCAAGTTCCTCCATAACTCTTGCCTTGTCGCCGCTTATTATATTGAGATGAATAAGCGGATAATCGGTTTGCAGACTGCGCGCGGCTCTTGCAAGGAAACGCAGACCGTCAGTTTCTCCTGTGCCGACAGTAATATCCCCCGCTATCGTTTCATCGGACTGCGTTATTTCGTCCTCGGCTCTTTTCACAAGTTCTATTATCTCCTCGGCGCGCTTTCGTAATATCATACCCTCCTCGGTCAAGGTAATGCGTCTGCTGCCGCGTATAAAGAGCTGCTTGCCGAGTTCTTCTTCAAGCTCCTTTAGCTGGCGCGAAAGTGTTGGCTGCGAAAGATACAGCGATTCCGCCGCCCCGGAGATACTCTGTTCGCGCGTTACCGCAAGAAAATACTGCAATACTCTCAGTTCCATAATGTCCCTCCCCTGTTTTTATATTATACTACAATTGTATATAACTGTCAAGCATATTTTAATATTTGATATAAGTATTTGCTATTTATCAACGAGTATGCTATAATATAAACAGAACAACAGGCTTACATATTTTAGGAGTTGATTTTATGAACATCAATGACGAAAAATCTATCGTGCAAAATCTGATAGACGCGGGTTGCGGACAGAGCTTTATTTCGGAATTTATGGAGGATTTTCGGAAGGATAACATCTCCAAAGAATTAAAGCTGCTGGAAGCGCACAGACGTTCGCTGCTGAATAATCTTCACAAGGAGCAGAAGCGGATAGACTGTCTGGACTATCTTGTATACCAAATGACAAAGGAGAACTCGGTATGAGAACGATTACAAATAAAACCTTTGACGAGGAAAGAGCGTTATACGGAGAGCGGGATATTATTGCTCGCGGCTGCAAATTTGACGGTCCCGCAGACGGCGAGAGCGCGTTAAAGGAATGTAAGAACATCGCGGCGGAGAACTGCTTTTTCAATCTGCGTTATCCGTTCTGGCACGATACCAAGCTGAAAATATCCGATTCGGAAATGACCGAGCTTTGCAGAGCGGCACTGTGGTATTCTCACGATATTGAGATCACCGATACAAAGCTGCACGGCATTAAGGCGCTCCGCGAGTGCTCAAACGTTGTAATGCGCAATTGTGATATTATTTCCCCCGAATTTGGCTGGTCGGTAAACGGTCTTGAAATGACAGACTGCACCGCCGAGAGTGAATATTTTATGATGAGGTCGTCCGATTTGAGGTTTAACAATGTTAAATTCAAGGGAAAATATTCGTTCCAGTATATCGAAGATTCCACGTTTGAGAACTGCGTTTTCGATACCAAGGACGCGTTCTGGCACGCGAAAAACGTTACCGTAAAAAACAGCGTTGTCAAGGGAGAATATCTCGCGTGGTACTGCGAAAATGTAACCTTTGAAAACTGTAGGATAATCGGAACTCAGCCGCTTTGCTACTGCAAGAGATTGAAGCTTATCGACTGCGAGATGATCGATACCGATCTGAGCTTTGAAAAATCCGAGGTGGAGGCTTGCGTTACAACACCGATAATGAGCGTGAAAAATCCGCTTTCGGGACATATTTACGCGCCAAGCGTAGGTGAAATTATACGCGATGATGAAAATTCGAGCGGCGAGGTAATTATTTGCAGTGAGTGCTGCTGTGCCTAGAACTCGTACCGATAGTGGAGGTCGATATGAAAAGACTGCTGATTATATTTTTGGCGATTGTAATGATGAACGGGTGCAACAAATCAGGCGATACCGATTCAAGCGTTCCGGACTTCTCGAATAGCAACTATTATCAAACAACCGATCAAACCTCATCGGGGACAATCAATACCGCAGAATCTGACATTAAGGAGGAAGACGATTTGGAAATCAAAATTACTGTAAACGGGCGCGCATTTTCCGCAACGCTTTATGACAATGAAACGGCAAGAGCATTTAAGGAACGGCTGCCGCTCACGTTGGATATGAGCGAGCTTAACGGCAACGAAAAGTATTATTATCTTCCCGAAGGTCTGCCCAAAAATTCAAGCAGACCATCGGGAATAAATACGGGAGATATTATGCTGTACGGCAGCGACTGTCTTGTGATTTTTTACGATAGCTTTTCGACCTCATACAGCTACACTCCGATTGGAAAAATTGACGGTCCCAACGGACTGGCGGCGGCTCTCGGGAGCGGGAACGTTCAGGTATCCTTTAATTGATTTTCGTTCCAACAGCAGCAAATAATCCTGCTGTTTAATATAACAATGGAGTTTTTAGCTTCTTTTGATATCATCAAGGACTGTCGGGCGCATCTTAGACGCCAACGAATATCTTTTATTATTTTCTTCATTGAGAACCAAGTCCTCCTGTCGACGCAGCTCACAATCATCAATCGCGACAATCTCCGCTCTATCGGAGAGGTCGAGGGAAAAATTGAACATCTTCGGTATGAAGTTGAAAAAGAACGGCAGGAGCTGAATACGCTCACTACACAGCAAGATACGCTCACGGGTCTTGCCAATCAAGCGGAGGAATATTTTGCGCTCTTGGAAAAGCAGCAACCCACACCAGCCGAGGAACTGCGGATTAAAATGTATAGGACGGTACTTGAAAACCACAATATTCGGTCACGTTTCGATTACGACTATCTCAAAAATGTAATCTCCGAAACAGTGCAAAAAAAGCGCACCGCTCAAAGAAAAATTCGAGCGGTGCAGACAGCTTTGTGAGTTGTATTCCGATATTGCCAAAACCTATTATGATATTTCGCAAGGGGATTATATCTCGCGGCTTGTCGAGGAAGAACGGCAGAACAGGGAGCGTAATGGGCGGACAAATAAGCGCATATAAAAATAAGGCGGTGCATACGGACACCGCCTTAATATTTTGGAAGATATAATAACCCATTAACAGTATTATTTGATTGTCATTTCAGAAAACGTATCGGTCATTCGCGCTATCAAATTCCATTGACGCTTCATATATCCGTAAAGCAGGTTTGTTTTTTCTTTGTATTCGGAAAGGACAAGATCGGGATCATCAAAATTATTTATTACGGAAACCGCCGCGTGATGTCCGCTCTCCATTGCGGCGGAAACTCCCTCGCCCATAGGATTTAAAAATCCCGCTATCTCACCCGCGAATAACACTCTGCCAATGCCGTAATTTATGGCGTAATCGGGGCGAATATGCGGCATTATCCACTTGTCGATTTTGAGCTGTTTTTCGATTTTCAGTCCGTAATTTTTCTCCATATATGATATGAACCGCGCATAGTAATCCTTGATTTTGCATTTATCTTTCACGGCAACCCCAAGCACAAGCTGATCGTCCTTGACATTGAACCACGCGTCATATTCGGATAATTCGGGCTGTAAGAACGCGTGAAAATAATGGTGATCCAGATCAATGCTGCCCATATTGAATGTCTGAAAAGTAAGAATATACTGCGGTGTAATGCTCAACAAACCGCGCTTGATAACACCGACCGCTCCCTCGCAATCAACAACATACCGTGACTGCTCGGTGTAGGTTTTCTTGCCTTTCAGCGTTACCGTGACGGTTCCGTCATTGTTTTCCGATACGAATATTGCCGAAGTGTTATCGCGTATTTCCGCACCTGACTGCGCGGCTTTTTCGGCAAGCCAATTGTCAAATGTGCTTCTCCATACATTAAGCCCTTGCTGCTCAAAACGGAATGTTTCACCCTTATCATCGGTGAATATCATTCCGCGATTTTCCGATGGAGCGCAGGTCGTACTTTGGGGAACATCTTCACCAAAATACTCGCGAACCAAGTCAAGACTTTTCTTGATAAGCTGTCCCGAACAGGATTTATATCTCGGCAGCTTGAATTTTTCAACCAAAATAACCTTATATCCGTTTTCGGAAAGCGTTTTTGCGGCGGTACATCCCGCAGGTCCCGCGCCGATAATTATTACATCATACAGCATATCATTATCCTCTATAAATTTAATCATCTAACTTATTGAAATCACTGAGTTTAGGTTCCCGCTTAAACTCTTCCTCACTCGGAATACAAGTCCCATTATTTATATAATAGCACAAACTCAGAGAAAATGCAACATTTACTTTGTAAAAATATAGTTGCCGTCGCAAAAGAACATTAGCATGTGCATATGTGAACTTATCTTCTCTCGGATGGAATAATCCATACGCTCAACATAAGATAACTGTAAATTATCATTTGTTAGAGAGGGAATTATGAAACCAGATTATGGAATTTTAATGCCTATTTTTTCATTAGATAACAAATACTCAATAGGTTCATTTGGACTGGAAGCAAGAAAATTTGTTGACATTTTATCAGAAGCTGGCTTTTCGTGGTGGCAAATTCTTCCCTTATGTATTTCTGATGAGTTCAATTCCCCATATAATTCCTCATCCCTTTTTTCCATTAATCCTTTTTATATTGATTTAGAAGAATTATATTTCAAAAATCTTATTTCACACAAGGAGTTACAAGAGCAAATTACATTGAACAATGGCAGATGTAATTACAAGAAGTTATATTCCTCTAGAATTCAATTATTATATTCGGCATTTCTTCGATTTAAAGATTTTAATAAATTAGATTTTTTTATATCTCAAAATTCTGGTGTTAAGGATTTTTGTAAATACCAATCTTTATGTCATGTAAATAAAACCAATTCCTGGATAAAATGGGTAAATTTCAAATCTAGTGATATACTTGAAAAATTCTGGGAGTTCCTTCAATATGAAGCCTATTCTCAATGGATCTCACTTAAAAAATACGCAAATAAAAAGAATATAATGATCATGGGAGATTTACCATTTTATTCTTCACTTTGTAGTAGCGAGGTATATTTTAATCAATCATACTATCAACTTGATTTACAAGGTAATCCAATATATTTATCTGGCGCAAAACCTGATGAATTTTCATCAATTGGGCAGTGTTGGGGGCATCCTGTATATAATTGGGAAAATATTGAAAATGATGATTTTAATTTTTTTAAAACTAAATTTTCTTTTTATTCCATGTTGTTTGATGGAATTAGATTGGATCATTTTAGAGGATATGAAAGTTATTGGGTTGTTCCCAAAACAAGAGATGGATTAATTGGTCATTATGAGAAAGGTCCAGGAGCTTCTTTATTTAATGCCGTGAAAGAATATACTACCAATAAGATTGTTGTCGGAGAGGATTTAGGAATCATTACTCCAGAGGTGCAATGTCTTATCAATGAAACAGGATTTTACAATATGAGAGTATTTCAATATTGCCTTAAGAATCCAGCACTTGATTTACCGAAGAATTTTACAGAAAAATGCGTTGCATATACTGGAACACATGATACACATACTTTAATTGGTTTTTTAAATTCTTTAAGTCAAAGTGAGATTTCAAAGCTATATCATAATTTAAATATAAAAAAGTCCAGTAATATATATAAAAGCATTATTAATAGCTTGTTAAAAAGTAAGGCTAAAATCGTTTTTTTCACTATACAAGACATCTTAAAACTAGATGATAACTTTGTTATAAACACACATGCTCCAAGTGATACGAACTGGAGCTTCAGACTAAAAGACATAAATCAACTAGAAAATTCTATGATAGATTTTCTAATTCAGGGAGAGTGAATTATGAAGAAATTGTATATTATTTGCGATTATAGAGAAAAGTTTCCCTCTTTAACTGTTGGGAATAAGACCTATAATGATCATATCAGCAAACAGTCAATGATTAATTTAATAAATACAATTAACAGTATTGGATATGAGGCAGAGTATTTCGGTGGTGTAGAAGATTTAATTAAATCATATAGTCAAAAAAGAATAATGCCAGAAGGAGTTTATATTAACCTTAATGATGGATTATCTGAAAAACATAAAAGAGGACAAACACCCATGCTACTGGAAATGCTAAATGTCCCATATTCAGGCTCCGATCCATTTCACACATTGCTTGTAAGCGACAAGTATTTTACAAATCTGTGTTTGCGCCAAAAAAATATACAATGCCCAGATTCCGTTATGATTTCATCCCAAGAAGATTTTTCACAAATACATAATTTGCGTTTTCCTGTAATTGCCAAGCCGAATTGTGAAGGTTCGTCAATTGGGATAACGTCCTCTTGTTTTTGTCCAGATTTTAAAACCGCAAAAATAAAAACACAAGATTTGTTAAAAGATTTTGATGAAGTTTTAGTTCAAGAATATATTGCAGGATACGAGATAACTGATTTGATAATCAGACAAAAAGGAACAAATAACATATTATTTAATCAACCTTTATCAATAGCTTACCAAAATCAATTATTCCTTTCCAACGAGATTTTTGGAATTTTTGAAAAAAGTTCAAATATTAGAAAATATTATTTGGCAGAGCAGAATTTTAGCAATACCGTTACAGACAATGTTAAGATAATTACTGAACAAATCGCGTTGGCATTAAACCTTAATAATTTTATAAGAGTAGATTACAGAATAAATGATAATGGGATATTCTTCATTGAAGCAAACACCAATCCAGCATTTGGAACAACCTCAGATGTTGGAAAATGCTGTGAACTTCTAAATGTTACTTTTGAATCTTTCGTAAAACTTTATATTGAATCGCTAAATTTATTATAAAAAGCTTTATATGAAAATCACTTTTATAAAAATAAGCAAGAATAATTAATTACAGGTGCCCAAAAGCTAAAAGCCATAATTCAAAATTAGGATTGGAATAGAAATTATAATAACAATTATCTTCATCAATTACTTCTGATACAGTTTCATTGCAGGGAATATTAAGCTTATTACAAAGATTACTATATCTATTAATATGTCTTCCTGTTTGAAGGTATTTTTCTGCTTTCATTAAGTATTCTTTGGCAATATCATGTTTTTCTATATTTATATAGGATATTGCTATGGACATATAGGCTTTTCTATACATTCTACAGTCAGTTATCCTATAATAATTAAAGAGTTCCTCTATTTTACTAACACGCTTTTCTAATTCTGAACTGTTTTTTTCACAAAAACTCAGGATTAAATTATAGTTAACTCGTGTAGCTATTTGAGAATAAGGCGTGTCAGCATAGATTACAGCACTATACGCATATAGCTTCGCATCAGAATATTGTTGTCTCAAAAGACAAACAAGGGATAAATTATTGTATCCATACGCAGACTCATATTTTCTACCACTATATCCTTGAAAAAACTGTGCAGACTCCTCAAAAGCCTCAAGACAATTGTCATATTTTCCCATCCTAAAAAGTTCAAAATTTTGATTATGTTTTAATTTAACTGCCTCCTCCCTTAAATTGTATTTTTCAGCGATTTCAATGCCTTTGTTACATAATGCTACAGTCTGATCTCCGCCAATAACCAAAGAATTTCTATATAATAATGCCAACTCTGGAAAATCATCATTTTCATATTCATTAAGTAGAAAGTTGTAATAGGAAAATGTAGCGTGACATAACGCCGGTAATTCCGACATCGCTTCTTCTCGAATAATCTGAGCTTTTATTTTTTCGCCTTTGTTGGTAGCAAATAAAATTGCATTGTCCAAAGCCTTAATAGAACTTTCGGAATTTAACATATATAATATATTTCCTTTCCAATACCAATATGCAAAAGATGAGAAATTATTATCATTAATATTTTCAATGAAATCTTTAAAGTTATCAAATTGGGCAGAATAGTAGATACATTCATAAAATCTTGTAAGTATTTTTTCTGTTAGAAGATCTGTAAAGCAAACGATTCTCTTAAAATAGCAAACACTTTCATTCCACATTCTATTATTTGCCATAGTAACAGCTGTCTCTGTAGTAGAACTAAAGATTTTTTTAATCAAGCTGCTCGTAAAATCAATCTTTTTGCTACACATTATGAAATAAAGACAATCTGATTTTTCATGCGAACTTAATATTTTATCAAAATTTTTAAGAAGTGTATGTATCATATAAACAGCAATAATATCAGAACTAAATATACTGCTATATTGTACTTTTGCCGCACTATCTATTCTAAGAATATCATCTTTTACCTGTAAAATACCTCTAATCTTTAAATTTTGTATTTTATCAATTATTGTTTCAAGACTATCGAGATTTGGGTAATCCTTATCTTGGCTAATAAAGCGAATCATTTTTTTTGTGCTTATCGGATAAGGTAAAACAGATAAAAAAAGTACTATCCTTTTTTCGGTGGGGTCAAGATTAGTATACTGTGTTGATGTTAGCTTAGAAAGGATTTCGTTTTTGGATAGGCAATTACTGCTATTTTGGTTAAATTTAAATTTTAATAGATTTAAAATTGATCCTGGATTTCCATTGTATTTCTCAAAAAGATACTCGGAAATTTCATCACAATTAAATGGTGGATTCCCAAAAAAGTCTGTAACCAAAGCTTTGATATATCTATTTTCCAAACCAGAAAGCATGAGAATATTATCACATAATGCATTCAGCAAATCAAACATTTTACCAGATGTTTCAGAAAGGATGAAAATTATTTTAAAAGTTTCATTTACCCAATCATGGGAAATTGTCTGTATTATGTTCATTATTCTGCCGTAATCATCATTATCACAATTCTGAAAATTATCAAAAATAATTGTCTTGCATTTACAGTGCTCCAACAAAAATTTTACTGCAAGCATTTCTATGCTTACCTCATTTTTTGCACAGAAAAACTTTTTTGAAAACAAAAAGTCTACTAAACTATTATTTTGTAGCAAACGGTCTTGAAATTCTACCAAATATAAATCTTTATAGTTAAATTTATTTTGACCCATAAGGTAATTGTGAAAACCATTTTGGACAATGTTAAGTACGAAAGAACGGAAATAATTGTTAGATAGTCCATCGCACCAAAAGCAGTATTTATCGTTATATATTTCTTTGACAAGAGTGCTTTTACCCATGCCCTTTTCTCCAAATATCAACATTTTTTTTATGAAAGTATTGTTATCATTTTGGCATAGTACTTTTCGTTCTTCAAACCTATTGTAAAAAGAATCCATATTTATCTTCTCCTTATTTTAACAAGTTTCCAGATTTTGTTATCCCATTCGGTGTCAATTGTTATAAAAGCATATCCTTTCAGTTTTTCGGACGATGGAATAATTTTTATTAATTTAAAACCGTCTGTATCTAAGTCAATCTTTTCTTCTCCACCATTAAAAAAAATATCATCCACATTGACTATTTTTCGTTTTACTTTAATTTGCAAGTTACGAAGAACCATTTTCCGGTGTAGTGCTACTGCATACAATTTCAAATAGCCATTCTCATTTAATACATAAATTGATATTTTTGAAAGAGATCGATGACATAAAACAACTGAAGAAATTACAATACTTAATGTCGAAATAATCGGACAAAAAAACTCTACAATTTCTATGTAATTCATAATTCCCTCTCTAACAAATGATAATTTACAGTTATCCATCGTTGGATACTTATTCATTTATAATTATACCATTCCTAAACAAATAAATCAACCAATTTTCCAACTGGAAATTGTCAGTCACCCACGCCCTTGCGCAAGATGTCGATATTTTGCGTGAAATGCACGATTTTTGTATTTTTTGTCAAATTCTCAATCAAAACTTTGTTAATTTTAACCATAAACAAAGTCGCCGGAAATTACCAATTTTGTCGCAATCCAAATTAAATTGTTAGAATTGCGACATGGTGATTCGCTTTTACATTCCCACCGACATTACTTGATCTTCGGGCTCATCCTAATCTTCACCGATATCCTCAGCTTTGTCATTGTCAAGTTCCTCATCTTCAGATTCATTGCCCGCTACATCACAATCGTTCTCAAGATCACGCTCATAGTGGCTGTTTCGTTCTGTTCCATATTCGCCGCCCTCTGCGTCAGATCGCACTCACCATCAAAATCAGCATTTTCTACAAATTTCATCTAATCTAATTGTATAATTTGACATAATTCTCATTTGGATTTATAATAAAAATATATCAAAATCAAAGGAGAAATCACAATGGACTTAAGAAATAATATATCGACATACCTCCGCTATTGTTCGGAGCAGAGAACTCTCAGTTCAAAAACAACCAAGGCGTACCAAACCGACTTGCTGCAATTCGCAGAGTTTTCAGAAAATACATTTGGCAAGAATATTATAATCAACTACATAGCTTACTTACATAAACAGTTTAAACCCAAGACTGCAAAGCGTAAAATCGCAGCACTTAAGGCGTTTACACACTATCTGATGACCCAAGAAATAATTGATGCAAACCCGTTCGATAAAATTGATTCCTCGTTTCGTGAACCAATGGTACTGCCAAAGGTTATCCCGATGAACATTATTGGTAAGATTCTTGCTAACGCCTATGAAGATTACCGGCAGTGCAAAACAGACTTTTCCCGTAAAAATGCGATTAGGAATATAGCCGTATTAGAGTTGTTGTTTGCTACCGGAGCGAGAGTCTCCGAGATTTGTACTCTTACCCCGGAATCTGTTGACTTGACAAACCACACAGTAAAGATTTTTGGAAAAGGGTCAAGAGAACGCATTATTCAGATTGAAAATTCCGACGTTTTAAAAGCACTGAACCGTTATTATGACGCATTTTACGATGACATTTCCGAATCGGGATTTTTCTTCGTAAATAAGCTTCACCAACGACTTACAGAGCAGTCTGTTCGAGTAATGATCAACAAGCAAGCAACAGCGATTGGATATGAAAAGCATATTACTCCACATATGTTCCGCCACTCGTTTGCAACACTCTTGCTTGAGGAAGACGTAGATATTCGTTACATACAAAAAATTCTCGGTCACAGCTCAATTGCTACAACGCAAATTTATACGCACGTTTCAATGGCTAAACAGAAACAGATTCTTTCAGTCAAGCACCCTAGAAATAAAATAATAATTTAATGAATTGCGTTATATAATATGCCGCACAAAAAACTGTACGGCATATAAATAATTTATCACACCCAATCATGGAATTACAATTTCGGCTTCCGCTGCGGCTTATGTACTGCAGGTTCGGACTTCTCGCGATCCGGAGCGGAGTGTTTCCTCTCGTACATCTTCTCATAAGACTCTGCCAGCTTATCCGTTTTCTCATTATTCAGCCTATACACGGCTTCACGCATAACGGCAGGCGGCACATTCAGTTTCAGCGCGTCGTTCCCGACCTTTAAAAGATTGTCCTGCAACGGGTGAATTTTGCCCTCGGCAATATCACTCAACCGTTTCGGCAGCTCGTCATAAAAGCGCGACTGCTTGACCTCAAGCGGAACAAAGTCCTCTAAAGGCTTAAATCCCACATCATCAACATAGTATGCCTTGTCCTCCAGAACCACAACGTCCGAAACGCTAAGCGAGTGACCCTTGAAATCTTCGGGACGGTCAAGGTTAAACTTTTCATAAAGCGACTCCAGCTTTTCGCCCAGATCGCCGCTCAGATTGGCGGCGTTACCCTCATACACCTTATCATAATTCGCGAAATCGGGCTTGCCGCCGCGCTTTGCAAGCGATTCAAGCGGTTCAAAGCGAATATCGTGCATTTCATCACCGCTTTTGAGCTGATAAATCTCATACGTCTGAACGGGAGCCTCGCGCTTGGGTGAGTTAAAAAGCTGCGCGAGGAACTTGTTGCACTTTTCGTAATCGCCCTTTGCGACCTCCTGTCCGACGGAATATGTATCGTCGGCATTCTTGATGTATTCCTGCAAAACGTGAGTATCGGCGGATTTTTTATCGGAATTGAGATTTATGCGGTACATTATATCCGGCAGCTCGTTTTGTGCGCGGTTCTTATACTGCTCTGCCGAAAGCTCGTCCAGCGTCTGCGGGTGAACCAACTCAACCCTTGCGCTGCTTTTCTTCTGCTCGAAAATTTCAAGCATTGCCTTTTTCGCTTCGGTGATCGAAGTAATATTCGTCTTGACCGTTGTAACAAGCCCATCCGCGCTGATCGAGCATACGGAAAATTTTCTGTTGTTTTCCTGCCGAACCGCGTAATATTCGGTAGGCTTTTCGGGAATATCCGCCGCGTTTCTGCGTTCGTCCAGCTTGGCAAGCGAGGATTTCAATTCCTCGGCATTTTCGGGAGCATAAGTTTTTTCGAGCATAGCGTCAAATTCCTCCCTCGACATATCCATCTGCCCCACCAATCCCGTGTTATCAATGCAGTTAGCGTTTACGCGCGTAATTTTCGCGTAAAATTCCTTGCCCGTAAGATCGGAATTGTTTTTCTCACGCTCATACGCATCGTTATCGAGCCAGCCGATTTCCGGAATAAAATACTCATTCGCGGAGGATTTATAATATTTTGTTTCGGGAATGCCGCGAAAATCATCGTCGAGCTTTACGCGCTCGGAGGAATACAGCAGCTTTCCGTCAAAATCTGCCGACAAATTCCGATTCTGTTCGGGCGCGTTCAGCCGCAATTCGTGTTCCATTTTCATCATCTGTTCATAAAGATGATTTATCATAACGGGGTGACGTTCCGTCAAAAACTTTAAGCGCATATTATCGCTATCAAAGCTGAATTGTGCCGCGCTCTCCTTGACCGCGTTTGTGAACCGTCCGTCGTGATCTTTCAACTGAACTGTTGCCGCGACCGTGTACATAGCGCGGTCAATTCCGAATTTGTCATTAAGCTGCTTGACAAATCCCTCCAGATCGCGCCCCTCATACGCAGCGGAAAGATTGCCCTCTATGAACTTGATACACGCTTTAGACGCGGCTACGTTGTCTTTCCAAGCACCGAGATTGCCACTCTGCTTTGCCTCCATAAGTGATTGTGTACAGATAGGAACAGAGCGGAAATTACTCGGCTCGTCCGTGGTCATTTCGGGAATATCCGTGCGCGGCTGCTCTGCCAGCTTTGGTTTGGGCATTTGCTCTCTGAACACCGTTTCGGGAACCTGAGCCGATGGATTATTCAGCCTGTCATACGTCTGCTTTACTTTGGCGAGAGCCGCCTCATATCTCGGAATATCCGCTTTGTTGATCGTGATCGTTGTGACCGTACCTTTGCGCAAGCCGCTGAACCGAACGCCGTCCTCGTCAAGCTGTTTTGCGACATTATCCGCGTGACGATTTTTCAAATTGGTATAATACTGCAACTGATTTTTCTGTCCAAGCTGTTCATAGGGAGTGTTCCCGATCACGTTCGGATTTGTCGGAGCATTATTATACGACTGCTGAAAATTCGGCTGATAGTTCTGATTTGGCACATTCTGCTGATAGCCGCGATCCGGCGCATTGTTCTGCCGATATGACTGCTTGACCTTTTCGACCGCCGCCTCATAGTGCGGAATATCCGCTTTGTTAATTGTAATCGTTGTGACCTCGCCCTTGCGCAAACCGCTGAAACGTATTCCGTCAGCGTTCAATTGAGCGGCGATATTATCCGCGTGACGATTTTTGAGGTCTGTATAAAACTGCAACTGCCCCTTGCCGCCAAGCTGATTATACGGTGTATTCCCGATAACGTTCGGGTTTGTCGGCGCGGACGGCTCGGCACTTCTGATATTTTGATTATTCGGTGCATTGTTATATGACGGCTGCCCCGCGTTAGGNNNACCGTTCTGCTGCGGATAGCCGCGATCCGGNGCGNTGTTNTNCCGATATGACTGNTTTACTTTNTCNACCGCCGCNTCATANCNCGGAATATCCNCCTTGTTNATCGTNATNGTNGTGACCTCGCCCTTGCGNAAACCGCTGAAACGCACTCCGTCAGCGTTNANNTGNNNNGCGATATTATCCGCNTGNCGGTTTTTGAGATCGGTATAAAACTGCAACTGCCCCTTGCCGCCAAGCTGATTATACGGTGTNTTCCCGATNACNTTCGGNTTTGTCGGCGCGGACTGTCCGTAATTCTNCTGTCCGTAATTCTGCTGTCCGTAGTTGTTGTTATTGTAATTTCCTGCCATAGTGTTACCTCCATTCGTTCTGTCAAAATCCAATTCTGCCGAAAACTGATACTCCAAAACCGCGAATTTGGCGGTATCGGGTGCGTTCTCTATATCTTCGCGGCTGTCTGCGGGAACCCCATCAATAAACACGTCGGAATTTTTCTCCCACATCTCCAGAGCAACGTCCTTTGATACGTCGATCAGATCATCGCCGCGCTCTTTTTCGGCTTTCGGCTCTTTCTCAATTCCGAAATAGCCGCCAAAGTTTTCAATATCCTCGCGGGTTTCAGCCATTCCCTCGGTATTGTCGGGATAGAGCAAGTAAACCGCCTCACCCTTATCGAACGCTTCAAGCGCGGATTCTTTGCTGTCAAAAGGTTTCATATATGTAAAATCGTAGCCGTAATTATCGCGCTGTTTTTGAGATATTTCCATATCCTCGACAAGCTGAACGGTTTCGGAAATATCCTCNTGCTTTTCNGCNAATTCGAGAATAGTTTTNGTATCTTCCTCGGAAAATTCCACACCGCGATCCGCACAGTCCTCAATCAAAAATTCNGCTTTNTGAACGTTATTCAACTCGGTATCCGCGATTTTTTCATCTATCGACAAATGCCGTTTCTGCATTTTCAGCAGCTCCGATTCGATAGCNTTTGAGATCTGTTTCGCCGCCGATTGAATTTCCTGNAANGCNTTTTTNANCTGTTCAAGCTGNTTNCCCTCGCTCCAAGACGCGATATACGGGAACGAGTATTCNGAGGTATCCAAGCCGAATTTTTCAGCCACCATAAANGCGACCGATTCNGCTTGCACTTCNTTTTCGTTACGCGGAGATTTCGCGGTAACTATCTCACTTTTCGGGTCGTGCAATAATTTATGNGCGGTTTCGTGAAAAACGGTTTTCAANGTCTGCGCNTCNCTCATTCCNGTNTTTATAACGATCTTGTCCTCNGCCGGACTGTAATAGCCTTTCGAGCCGCCGCGAATATCCTGAAATTCAATGTCGATACCCGTTACTTTTCTTATCGCCGCGAACACCGCCTCTTTGCGCGCCGAATCAACGTCNCCCGTCAGNTCNCTCACNGGTTCGGGAAGTTCCTTTCCGTCNGTCTGCGAAACGTCGAAAACGTACACGGTNTTNAANGCCATTCCNGTNAGCGGNGTTTCTATNGTTTCCATTTTNTCCGTGCCGTCCTCGTTGTAAAGCTGATTTCCGAGTTCATCATACGCGGGNCTTTGTGTTTCGATAAACTGATTTGTTTTATACGGNGCGGGCGCNAAAATNGCTATTCCCGTTTCGCCNTTGTTNATATGCCGNCCAAGTTCNTTCCACTTGCCGAANGCNGCNACAAGAGTNGCNTCGGGGCGCTGCATATTTATAAGCATTGTGTTCCGCGCGGAATAGTCGGTAAATTTGGACGCNAATTTNAGATATTCCTTATAGCGTTCNGACTCAAAAACCGCCTTNACACCCTCGTCGATACGCTGAATCATCTCGTCCATTTCCGATTTTTTCTTTTCGGNAAAAGCGGNTTTCTCTGCTGCGGAATATTTCTTCTTTCTAGCCATATTTCTCCCTCCTTATCTCGATCTGCGTTTCGGTTCGGTCGGCGCGGGAATATCCTCCNCCTTTACTTCGGGAATAACAGGCGGCTGTTCGCGCATCCTCTGTTCCTGTTCGAGAGAATACTCCCTTTTTTTCGCGGTATCCCCGATAGCGATCTCAACATCATCATAGCTATGCAGCTCGCCGTTGGAACACCATTCCTCGTAAATCTCGTCCAACGCATTTTTTGAGGATATAAGCGCGGCATACTGATTTTTGGTTAAATTCGGATTTTCGTTTTCAAGGTACTGCGTGATGTTGTCTTTCCAGACTATTTCATAAGCGGATTCGATAGCCGCCGCTGTCGTTCCCTTTTGCATATCCGAAATAAATTTATCGTATTCGGCTCTAACTTTATCGTACAGAACATCACTCAGCTTTACACACTCGAAATCACTGCAAATTTCGTCGAATATCTGCCCCGATAAATCTCCGATATACTGTCCCATTTCGGAAGTTATGTAATCACGCAGATCGTCCCAATCCTCGCGTTTCATGGCTTCGTTTACCTTTACGGCAATCGTTTTGTCGGGAACAGTTATCGCCGCGCCGCGTCCCAAAGCGCCCTCCAATCGGTCGGCGCTGTCAATATCGTAGCAATAATTAAAGCCCTCACAAGCACGGAGCGGATAGCACATTTTATCAAGTTCTCTTGATACATCTTCCGTAACGGAAAATCCCGCGTAATCGGTCGGATAAAACGCGCCGCTTTTCACCAACTCCAGCGCCTCATTATATGGCATTTCCTCGTATCCCACCGCCGCAAAAATCTTCGCAGCGGTGGTAGGAAATACGCCCTTGTCAATGCTGCTCAGCATATCATCTATGTACTTTTCGTGATTCGCATAGTGCGGAGCGAACCGCACTATTCTGCTAAGATCGCCATAACCGAGCTTGCCGCTTTCACAGGCTTCCGTCAGCTTATTCACAGCATTTGCGGAAAAGCTGCTGTCGAGTATTTTATTCAAATACTTATCCCTTAAGTCTGCCATAAAGGATAACGCGGCATCGGAATACCCGCCCGTTATTGCTTTTTTAAGCAGGTCTTTAGGTACACAATTCGAGATGATCTCGATACTTTCATCTCTGTTCTTGATACTCATATAAAATTCTCCTTTCAACGTCTGAATTTATGCAACGATTCATCATTTTGCGGAGGAATATTTTTCGGCAGCGGATTTATTTTATCCGCTATGTCGAGATCGTCNTCTTTGGATTCNTCNGACNGCTCAACAATTATAGGCTCATCATCAACTTGTGTTTTGCTNAATTCNTCATTTACAAATTCGAGCCGAGCCTGCATTTGAGCCAATTCCTCCGCACGTTCAAACGGCTTAGCCATGCTCGCCTTAGCTTCTTCAAGGTCGTTTTTCGCCTTGTCAAGACTTGCGGAAAGCTGCTGAATTTTCTGATTTATCTGATTTCCCGCNAGATTTTCGATACGGCGAACGTTTCCCACATCATTACCGAGCGATACCTCNCAGGTGTAATTGAGTTTTCCGTGAAGTACGGCAATGCAAGGTGTTCCCGTAGAAATCANACTCGTATTCGCGGGATTTTTCTCNATAGTTACACCAAATCCGAAATATTTTCCGATAGCGACGGTTTCTCCGTTTGCCGAACACTTGATAATAGCCGCCTCAATCGCTTTACCCGCGTCGGTTCTCTCGTCAACGNTCTTGCCGCCGATCTCGATNTTNAANTCNGCATTATCNGGGTGCTGTTCCTGATATGCTTTCAGATCGGCGCTCGCCTTTTGGAGCAGATCGGCATAATTGTCAATCGTTTGCGGCAGTCTGCGCTCAGCCAGCTCCTGCATTTTGAAAACGGATTTTTTATGCTCNGCTTCGAGGGTTTTCAGCATAGCAATGTCGTTGTCAAGCTGAATTTTCTCTTTTATCATAGGGTTTCCGCTTGCTATCGCTTGCATTTGCGAATATGTAAGCACCATCTCNTCAACGTCCTCGGAAACNCGCACGGGGTCTTTTGAGGTCATTATCTGATTGATAAATTTCGCCTTGTTNGTGATAATGCCCATCATATACGCGTCGAANGTTTCCTCGGTCAGATAGTGNTANATNCCTACCTCGTCAAACATATTGCCTTGACGTATTCCGCGACCGTCCTGCTGCGTAAGATCGGANGGTTTCCACGGAATATCCAANTGGTGNATAGCGCAAATCCGATCTTGAATATTCGCGCCCGTTCCAAGCTTTGAGGTACTTGCAAGAATAAACCGCTTTTCGCCCTTGCGGAGCTGCTCGAACATCTCCGCTCTAGCCTTATCCGTTTTCGCGTCACCGGCAAAGCATATCTCATCACGCGGAATACCGCGCTTTACAAGGTCATTTTTAATTGCCTCGTATATCGAAAAATGCTCCGCGTCCTCGTTTATAGCTATATCACAAAATACTATCTGCACTCCTTTCCGATCCATAGTATCGCGGTAATTCTGCTCCAGATTATCCAGAAGTTTCATTACCTTGCTGTCCGGCGCGGGTTCCGCGTCCTTGAAAATACAGCGCGAATCAAGCCCCAACAATCTAGCCTCGTGAGTAATTTTCAGCATATTATCTTCGCTAGGGTCAACGTTGCCGCCGTGTATCGCCTCGGAACGCGCCGCCAATTCCTTCATATACGCTTTCTGCCGATCATCGGGCTTTGAACTTACGACAATAGGCTCGCCCGTTTTTAATTTCGGAACGGGAAGTTTTATCATATCCGGGGTTTGAATATCCGCAAACTCTTTGTAAATCTGCATAAGTTCGGGAATATTTACGAATTTCGAGAACCTGTTCTTATTTTGAAATCCGTTTCCGGCAGGCTTAATTTCAAGCTGCGATACGACCTCGCCAAACGTACTCGCCCAATCATCAAAGGTTTGCAATCCGGCTTGTGTGAGCAGATCGGGACGGAGGTATCTTTGCATAACATAAAATTCCACCATGGAATTACTGCAAAGCGTTCCGGTAGCGTACAAGATGTTATTACACCCGTATTTTTCGTTGAGATACTGCGTTTTCATCAGCATATCTTCCGATTTTTGCGCCGCCGTTGTCTGCACTCCCGCAACGTTGGACATTTTCGTTGCGACAAAACAATTTTTGTAATTGTGGGCTTCATCACAAACGAGGTAGTCAAAGCCGAGTTTTTCAAAGCAAAGAGAATTGTCCTTTTTCGAGGATAATAATTTCTCTAAACGCTCTTCAAGCTGCCGCTTCTGCCTTTCGAGAGCCTTTACGGAAACGCGGTCGGTACTGTCCACTTCTTCGAGCGCGTCCATAATCTCATTCAGTTCCCGTTCCATAAATTGTTTGCGGTACTGATCGGACATAGGGATGCGCTCAAACTGCGTGAACGACATTATAACCGCGTCATAATCGCCCGTAACACACCGAGCAATAAATTTCTGCCTGTTGTCTTTTGTAAAGTCCTCCGGTCTTGCCACAAGCAGCTTTGCGTTAGGATATAATCTCATCCACTCGCTTGCCATTTGCAGCGTGAGGTGCTTCGGAACCACGACACAGCCCTTATTGATTAAGCCGAGCCGCTTTTTCTCCATTGTGGTCGCGATCATCTCAAAGGATTTTCCCGCGCCAACACAGTGCGCCAAAAGGGTATTGCCGCCCAGCTTGCCGCGAAGTACCGCGTTTTCTTGGTGAGGACGTAATTTTATGGCGGGGTTCATACCGGGAAAACTCTGATGTGAACCGTCATATTCTCTGCCGCGTATCGCGTTAAACAAATAATTATATTTTTCAACGTATTTCTCGCGCCGTTCTATATCCTCCCAAATCCACGATTTAAAGCCCTCTTTCATCTGCCGAGCCTTTTCTTTGGCAAGCTGCGTTTCTTTAGCGTTTACCTCATACCAGACCTTTCCGTCCTCCTCTCTCCTGTCGCGGACAACTATGTCACGCTGATTAAGCAGATTTTCAAAAATATGATAACTGCTCATTCTCGACGTACCATAGATACTGTTCGCCGCGACCGATCTGTCCTGATATTTTCCCTCGATTTTGTACTCACCCATTTTGGTGCGGACAACGGGGTGACCGCCCCACGCGCTTGTATCTGCCTTTGCGTATTCGTGAAGAAATTTATTATAATCCTCAACGTCTATCCAATTCGCGCCGATACGCACGGAGATTTCCCCAGCCTCAAGGTCTTTCGGGATTACCTTTTCGAGCGCGTCTACGTTCCGCTGAAAACTTTCATCAATATGCTCGGTATATTCCCGTGCTATTTTCAGCTTTTCACGGACGTTGCCCGATAAATATTCCGACGCGTCCTCATATCCCGAAAACGGCTCATCGTCCTTTATCTTGGCGGGATTTCTGTAAATATCCATACCCAGATCGCTTATTACCTGTTCGGGAGTTGAACCGCAAAGCCGCGCCATATACTCAATATCCACTCTGCCTATACGGTCAATGGCTACTTGCAGCGCCTCCTGCGGAGTTTCAACGCTGGTGATCACCACTTCGGGCTGAATAGTGCGCTTTGAGAAAATCTCCGCTTTTTCAACGGTTATCTTCTCGCTGTCAACAATTTCAAGAGCCGCCAGCGTATTGTAATCATCATCGGCGCGGAAACACCGCTCATTTGCGCTATCGGTAATATTCCCGTATGCTTTGCGGAATTTATCGTAAACGGAATTTAATTCCGCTTGTAACTTTTTAAGTTCCTCATCTGAACAACCTGCTGCTTGCGCGTCGATCAGAGCCATTGTCGCTTGACGGATTTTGTGCATACCCATCATTCGGTCAAGCGTTCTACCCGTTTCCGCGACTTTTGTCATCACCTCGTTTTCGCGGAAATATAACTGTCCGTCAACTATGGTATGCGTGAAATTTCTTACGGAGGGGTCTGCGGGAATTATGTCCGCTTCATCGCGCTCCTGTTCTTCGGCGCGAACCGTATCAATGCTGCCTTGTATTTTTGCTATGGCAGCTTTCAACTGTTCCGACAAAGGTGTATCCTCGTTAGCAAGACAAGTCGTGACCTTGCTATCATCGCCGTACTTCCCTTTCATTCGCTCGTCAAATGCCATTTTTCCGAGAACCATATCCGGATTATCCACGAAATATTTATTGCACGGAACTCCGTCCTCGGTCTGCGAAAAATATACCCAATCGGGAACCTCTACTGTCAAAGTATCGCGCTTTTTAAGGAACAGAATATCCGTAGTGACTTCTGTTCCTGCGCTCTGCTTAAATGCCGTATTCGGCAAGCGCACCGCGCCGAGCAGATCGCACCGCTCCGCGAGATAGCGGCGGGCTTTCTCGTTTTTCTTGTCCATAGTGAATTTGCTTGTGACAAGAGCGACCACGCAGCCGGGCTTTACCTTGTCAACGGACTTTGCGGCGAAGTAGTCATGAATTTTAAAATTCAGCTTATCGTATTTTCTGTCCGTGACCTTGTAATCTCCGAACGGAATGTTACCGATAACCACATCAAAGCTGTTATTGTTAAAGTTGGTTTGCTCAAATCCCTTGACCTGAATACGCTCGTTAGGGTAGAGCTGCTGCGCGATTCTTCCCGAAATGCTGTCTAATTCGACACCGTATAAGCGGGAATTATTGCGGATATTATCGGGCATTTTTGAGAAGAAATTTCCCACGCCCATACTCGGCTCCAGAACATTACCGCCCTCAAAGCCGAACTGTTCCAATGCCTGATACACACCGTCTGTAACTTCGGGAGGTGTATAGAAACTTGTGAGGGTTGATTCTCTCGCCGCCGCGTATTCATCGGGCGAAAGCAATTCCCTTAATTCTCTCTGCTCGTTCTCCCAGCCTGTCGGCGCGGCTTCACCGAGATTACCGATTCCCTCGGCGGCTCTGTCGGTAGTAAATGCTTGAGGAATACCGCCCCAACCGACATACCGTGCCAGAATTGACTGTTCTTCGGGAGTGGCGTAGCGGTTCTCGGCTTCAATTTTCTGCAAGGTGCGAATCGCTTCGACATTCGCATTAAATTTTGCCTTTGCACCGCCCGTCACAACATCCTTTTCATTGAAATGATATGTAAACGGAGTGCCGCTTTTCGGTTCTTTCTTAGCCGCGACAATTTTTTCGGGAGCGTTCACGGTGGGCTGATCGGGTTTTGCAGTTTCGGATTTTGATTCCGCTTTCGGTTCAATGGACTTCTCGGATTTTTCCGTTACTTCTTCCGTCTGCTGTTCGGCAACGGGATTTTCCATATTTCCGACTGCCTCCGCTACCATTTTATTAAGTTCGTCCGCTACCTCAAAATCGTAATCCGCGTCCGCAAGTTCAAAAAATCTATTGTAATCCGAAATTTCGGCAAGCTCATTCTCGGAAACATCAGCCAATTGTGCCGCCGCAAATTTCAGATCGACCGCGCTCTCCATTTCCCAGACACCGCCGTCAATGGGAGTGAGATCAGGCGCGTATATCGTGTAATCTATGCCCTCGTCGATCTGCATAACGGCGATATAATTTTCACCGTCAACATTCCAGAAAACCGCCTCGTCCTTGCTGTTTTCTTGGGGAGCGGGAGCAGCTTCAACGGGCTTGTCCGGTTCTATGTCATATTCCGCAAGCACCTCCTTTGCACGTTCTATCGCGACTTCGCTGTTATTGCCGTAAATATTTTCAATGGTGCGTTTCGTGTCCTTGATACGCGCGTCAATATCTTTTTGCGTTATATATCTGCCCTCCGCAATAAGCCTGTCAACGCGCTCAGCGACGTCATTCCATTTCATAAGCACTTCCGCATACGGCTTTGAAATTATGCCGCGCTGAAATTTTATACCCTTTGAATCGTGCCAAGTGTTATAGCCCGTTACAGCCGACCCGCCATCGCCATATTCGTGTTTAAGAAAATCCGCTTTTTCCTTTGCGGTATGTTCCTCACCAAAGAATTTTGCGATACGGAATTTGCTCCCCTGAACGTTTCCGCCGCCTTTGACCAGCCAATCTTTTTCGTCCTCAGAGACAAAAAATTTCGGCTCGAACTTGAAATCCTGCTTTGTTATAAATTCCTTGCGCGGTATCTGCAAATCTTTCAGGCGGCTCAATAATTCTTTCGGCTTATGGAAACGGAAACGCAGAATTTTATTGTTTTCCTCATATTCCTTTAAAAAATTTTCCATACCGTCAATATAGCTCTGCAAGGTCTTTTCGTCAACAAAACCCGCTTTGATTTTTTCGGTATCGTCGGGAAAAATTCCGGTGTAGGGAATGAATTTATTATCCCGATATTCCTCGCTGAAATCCTGATGAAGATACCACAGCTTTGCGGCAATATCTGCAAATTCATTCTCTGCCGCGCGGTCGATAATATCCTGTTCGCAGTATTCGCCGCGCTCCAGAAGTGCGGATATTTTCTCGGAAACCTGCTCCCAAGTGAGATGAATTTTTTCGCCGTTGGGAAATGCCGTGTTGCTGATCGCGGCGGTGATTCCGCTCTCGTCAAACCAAGCAGCCAATAATGCCGAGCTTGAATAATCGCCCGCGACATAGCTGTAACCTCTGCCGTCCTCGTCATAGTTTGAGCAAAATTCTTTACGGAGAAAAACAGCATTTTCGGCATCGGACTTTCCTTTTTGGAATTGTGCCACAATACGCTCCAGAGTTTTCTGATCGTTGCCGCCGCATTTGAGGATATATTCTATCATCTCGTCATTCGGCGCGGAGTTGGAGTATGCGACCGCTTTTCTCGGCGCGGATTTCTTTTTCGGCTCGGAATTTTTAGGCTCGTCAGACTTTTCCGGCACGGAATTATTTGCTGAATTTATCGGTTCGGACGGCTCGTAGTCACCGAATAATGTAAGCTGTTCGGGTTCATCGTCGATAGGTTCAACAATTTCATCTTCGGGCTTAAAAAAATTATGCTCGTCATCGGAGGACGAAATAAATTCAAAGCCGTGTTCGTCCAACAGATCGTACCACTTCTTGTCGAGAGTGTTGTACAGGTTCCGCTCCTTGCCCTCGGAATTTTTGAGGGCAATAAGGTAATCGCTTGTATGAAGGACTTTCCATTCCTCGCCGTCAATGCGGATAGTATCACCGTCTATCAGTTCGTCCGCGTTGGTAACAACAAGCGGTCTGCGCTCGTCAAGGTATTCTCCCTGCTCAATCATTTTCGCGGTAAGGCTCTGCACCAAATCCCACGAAAGCCCGGATTCCTTGTAGCGGTTGAGATAGTGACCCTCCCAGACAACAACTCCGTTATCGGTAGTTTTAAAGCCGCCGCGATTTTTACCTATATCGAACTCCGTGTAATCGTGATTAAATGCTTTTTTCAGTAATTCCGCGCGGTCGGTGCTGCTTGTATTCTCAGCGAAAAATTCCGCGATCTGCTCACGCTTGATTTTGAAAAATCTGTCGTATTTCAGAATACCGAATATCAGCTTTTCATCGGTAAGCGGCGGCAGATCGGAGGTTTCAATGACCGAGTTGTTGATGATAACTTCTTCATCTTCATCATCGGGATAGTCAAAATCCTCCGAGGGTTCTTCCTCGCTGCTAGAAAAATCGGAACTCTCCGTCGGTTCTTCCTCAACAGGCGGCTCAACAGTTTCACGTTCATCGGGAACGCTCACATCAATGAAATCCCGCGCTTTCTCGCGGTTCTCCAGAGCGGCGCGGATAAGTCCGCGAATTTCCTCGGCTTGGGCAACGGAGAATTTATCCGCATGATATTTGTCAAACTGCTCCACCGCGTCAAGGCGAAATTCCGTTGCTTTCACGTCGCTCAGAATCCAGCCCGCCGTTTCGTAGCTATCCCAACGGCGGTTAAAATCCGCGTTGTTATACCGTTCGATAAGGCTCTCAACGGTTATCTCATTCGGAACACTACTTCCTCCATTACCTGATGTTCCACGTTCAACAACCGCATTTTCTCCCACCGAGGGATTTCCTCGAACTCCGTCGGGCGCGGGTTTTGCCGCTTGTACTGCACGTCCAGCTCCCGAAAGCGGCTCTCCGCCTCTATGTCGATTTCCCTCGGAATTATCTGCCACCGACCCTCTGTCACGAACACCTGAACCTCTGTCGGATACTCCGTGCGTATCCACTCCTGCCACATTTTGCCCCACCTGCCTATTGGCTGTTCGAGCAGCTTCTGCTCTGCGGGACTGTCCGTGTACGGAATTTGCGCCAACATCTGCCCTGTCGAGTTTGCTCTGTAAGTCATTGCGTCTTTCTCTCCTTTGATTTAAAATCTGTATGATCTCGCGCTCCATTTCGAGCAGCGTATCCTTTGCTGATTTCTGCACCAAGTCACAGAAACGGATAAGATCGCGGGTATCCTTGAACAAATCCACCGCGTTCAGATTGATACCGCCCGATACTTTCATTCCACCGTCCAACTCACAGCGGTTTGATACCATAAAGCGCACCGCCGATACAAAAGACTGCTGATATGTTTTCAACTCGCTGTCCGTCAGCTTTAACTGTTGTGTGGCGTACATCATCTCCGTCAAGTGCGGTCTTGTGTTATCTACCGACATAGCGGCGATAGTTTCCTGAATATTTTTGCAGTCCTTGCCATATTTCTTGTTGATAACGGCGGTCAACTCGTCTGCAATATCCTCCGTGAGTTTCCACAGATCGGGAATACGCTTTCCGTTGGTTTGAGAAATATCGAACAGGTGCTTTGCTCTGTTATCCTCACCGAATACGGCAATGCTGCGCTCGCCGCGGTTGACAAGTCTGCCGAGTTTGTTCCAAGTTTCAAGCGTTGCTACTTTGGTGGCATAGGGGTTCTGCTGATAGATCAGTGCCGCGTCCGAAAAACTCTGCTTATACATTCCCGCCGAAAAGCGGAGGAAGTGCGCCAGCAACTGCTTGTCGCGGAGCAGCTTGTCCGTGATGTCCGCCCAATTTTCGCGGACGGTTTCGAGTCTTGACATAAAAAATTCTCCTTTCGTGAGAAAATGGGGTTGAAATACCACAAATTATGTGGTATAATATAATTTAAGAAGGGAGCGTGAGCCTTATGGCAATACCAAACAAGATAATTAAAATCCTTTATGCTAAATCGGGAAACATCTGCGCGTTTCCGCAATGCACTAACCCATTATCTACTGGAATAAACCATTCTGAAATTGCTCATATTGTTTCTCCAAAGAAAAATGGACCTAGACATATTGATGGGTACAATGGTGGGAATTATGATGTTGAAGAAAATCTAATTCTACTATGTCCAATACATCATCACCAAATTGATACTAGTCCGGAGGATTACCCAATAGATTTGCTACAAGACATAAAAAAGGCGCATGAAGAATATGTATCCAGATCATTACAGCCTTTAAATCCTACACAGGAATTTGTAAATGATTTTTTAAAAATCTGCCAAGACAATCAGATCAACGAATTATTATACGACCTAAATATTGGTGCTTCGTTTAATGATCAATTACTTTATTATTCTGATGCCTGCTATGCAGCTCTAAAACCGCTTTTAAACTCCCCTCAAACAGTTGAGGTCGATAAAAAAATCTTTACAGAGTTATCTCAGTTCGCTGAAACACTCGAAAATATGTACAGCAATGTTGCCATATGCTGCCAAACAATCTCAATAGATAGTAATATTGCTACTTTCCTTCCGAATATACCAAATGAGAATTTATGTATATTGAGAGAACAGCAAAAATGGTTACAGAACACATACTCAAAATACCGATTTGTAACCACATAAGTGTTTATGCGGAAGCCCACGGCACAATCGCCGCTGGACTTCCGCATATTTTGTTACTTGCTGTTTTTCTTGCCGCCGACAAACTCCACCAAATTCAAATTAACGTACTTTCCCGTATCGTCAAGTTCAAAGACAGCGCTGTATCTGTTTCCTTTTGAGGAAGTACAGTTTTTCAGCGTTACTCTGCCGCTTGCCAACAGCTCCGAGATCTCAGCGGCGGTATATTTTCTGCTGATACGCTTATCCTGCCCCCAGATGAAAAATCCGCACTTTTCGCGACCAGCAGAGCAAGAAAATCCCTTGCTGTTTTCGACCACTGGCTGCCCACAGCGCGGACAGTTACCCAGACTTTGCTTGCGCGTGACCCTCACGCGGTTTTCTCTGCCGCGCTCAATGGTAATTATGGAATTTACGGTTTTCTCAATTTCCGCAAGCAGATCGGCGGCGCTGCCGATACCGTTTTCAATATCGGAGAGAGACTGCTCCCAATGGGCGGTCAGCTCGGCGGACTTCACGTTTTCTGGCAAGGACGCGGCGAACGCTCTGCCGTACTCGGTGGAAACAAGCAGCTTCTTTTTGCGCTGAACGTACCCCGCCGCGATCAGTTCCTCGATAATATTCGCACGAGTTGCCGGAGTTCCCAGACCGCGCTCCTTAACATAACCTTTCAAATCCTTGTCGGAAATAAGGCGGTCTATATTTTCCATAACCGCCAGCAGCGAGCTTTCCGTGAAGTACTTCGGCGGTTGAGTTTCACACGGCTTTACGGTAATGTTTTCGGCGGTAAATGTTTCGTTTTCGGAATAAGTGATGTTCGGCTGAACCTGTTCCTCATCGGAATCCGTAACCTTTCTGTACCACTTCCAGCCCCATTCCTCGGCGCGCTTTACGGTCAGCTTAAAAATCTCGCCCTCAACGGAAAACTCATACTTCGTTTCGGTGTATCTGTACGGCTTGTCCAGAGCGCACAGAAAGCGGTTTATCACCAACTCGACAACGTTCTTTTCGTTATCGTTAAGCAACGTTTCTCCGAGCCGCCCGATAAGGTTTGTCGGAATAATCGCGTGATGATCGGAAACCTTGCTATTGTCGATAACGCGCTTGTCAATGTTCAAGCCGTTTTCCAAAAGCGTATTCACACGCTTTTCATCATAACCGGAAAGACATTTTACAATGCTTTCAACGAGCGTTTTCATATCGTCGGAAAGGTAGTTGCTGTCGGTGCGCGGATATGTAATCAGCTTTTTCTCGTACAGCGACTGCGCGGCTTTCAGCGTATCGACGGCGGTCATTCCGTAAACGTCATTCGCCTCTCTCTGCAAAGAAGTGAGGCTATGCAGCAGCGGTCTGTTCTCCGTCTTGTTTTCGGAATTTACGGCGGTAACGGTTACGGTTTTTCCGTCACACTTTCCGCATACCGTTTCTGCCTGTTCCGGAGTATCGAATACGTTCTCACATTCCGCGCCGTTACCCAAAAGCACCTTGAAATACGGCTTTTTCACAAAGGCAGCGATAGAATTATCGCGCTCCGCGATAATATTCAGCACCGGAGTTTTTACGCGACCGACCTTGTGGTTATCATAGTTGAGAATACTGTAAAGCCGCGACAGCGACATTCCCAGAATCCAATCCGCCCGCACTCTTGTGAAACCCGCTTCATAGAGCGAATTTTTCTCGTAACCCTCGATCAGATTTTCCATTCCGTGCTTGATACTCTCGTCGGTAAGCGAGGAAATCCAGAGCCGCTTTACGGGCTTGGTGCAGCCGAAATAATTGTAAATATATCTGAAAATGCACTCGCCCTCGCGTCCCGCGTCGCAAGCGTTTATGACCTCGCTCACATCATCACGGTTGATAAGCTCACCGAGCATTTTGATCTGATCGCCGTAGCCTTTCAGCGGAAACAGCTTGAAATTCTGCGGTATCAGCGGAAGTGTAGCCAACTCCCACTTCTCAAATCCGTAATCTTCGGGCATACCAATACCGAACAAGTGACCGATAGCGTTGGTAACGATATATCCGTTGCCGCGCCAATAAAAGTTTTCGCCGTGAGATACCTTTTCGGTCGCGCCGATACAATAAGCTATCGACGCGCTCACACTAGGCTTTTCGCTGATGATAAGTCTGTACATCATATCGCCTCCCCAAAAATAATGTTGCCGTTCTGATTGAGTTTCGCAGTAACCTGCGCGGTAAGGTCGAGCATAAATTCGGTAACGTCAAAATCCTCAATCCACTCGGTTTCCACACGATAGATAGTCACGATATTGTTGTCCGAGAATACCACGCGGTAGAGCAAAATCATTTCCTCGCGGTCGAGGTCGTAGACCGCATCATAGCCGCGAGTGATGATTTTATCCGTATTATCGGAATACTCATTCGCGAGGAACGTTCCGAGGTGCAGACAGCGTTCACAAAGAACACCGTTATCCCTCACCTCGTCGGGAAAAATCTCGTATGTATACTGCTCTCCCGCGTACAGGTGGTAACGGTACATAGAAATGGGGTCAATATGCGCGCACGGATTTTTTCCGAACACCGAAAATGCCCTGTTTACAAGGTTCTCGACCTCGTCAACGGTAACACCGCCGTTCACCGAGCATTGCTCCAAGCAAAAGCAGAGCAGCGCGTCCTTTATCTCGTTCTTGATTGCCGCAAAAATCATATATCATCTTTCCTTTTCGAAATTTTTTCTTCAACGGTCGAGCCGATATTTTCTTCCGACAGCGGAATATTTTCGACGTTAGATTCCGCCGTATTCTGCACGGAAATCTCGCTGAAATCTCCCGCTTTCATAGCCTCGCGCAAGGTATCAATATCGTAACCGCCCTTGCTGATAAGCTCGCGCAAATCGAGCAGCTTTGCACCGTCCAGCTTTGCCTGAACCTCGGCTTCCTTGCGCTCCATCTTTTTGAGCATATCCTTGTGATACTCAATCAGCTTTTTGGTTTTCGCAATATTTTCTCTGCACCTACACAACTCGTCCGCGTAACTTTTTTCCTTGTTCTTCATTACTTTTGCCCCTTTCGTATTCTCATAATAATGTATCCAATGATAAGACCGCCGACCATAATCCCGTCCGAAATATTAAATCTAAACTTGAAATTGTTCTCGACCTCGGTGTTATCGGCAACACCGCCAACTCCCGTAACGAACCCGACCACAAGGATAACGGCAAACACGATCAAGATCGCGATAAACACCTTATCCTTTTTCGGTTTTCCGTTTTTTTCGGGAACGTCCTCGTTGATCGTCAGCTTATGTTTCTTAAAATAGTCAAATATTTTACCCTCCCATCATCACATTTATTTGACCGAGATACATTTCGTAAAGCTCCTGTTCCCTGTCGGAAAAATTGTACGAAGCCAGAACCTCGTCAAGCGTTTTGTTTGTGACACTTCCGTACAGCCATTGGTGATTTTTATCGCAGTAATATGTGGTTATCGTTTCCGTCCACTCGTTCTTGGTGCCGCGATTATGTACAACCTTATGAGTCTTTTTCTTACAGTCGTTTCCTGCACAATGACCGTAACTGTACGAATATTCAAAGGTGTAGAACCGTTCCACCGTTTCGGCAATTTCCTCGGCGGTGAAGTTTAACTCCATATTCGAGGTATCTCCTTGCAGCCGGCTTCCGGTCTCCATTTCACGGTATTTCTTGACCGCGAGTATGGCGAGAATTTCATTATAATCCTCGGTCTTTATCTTCTTGTTGCCGAACTGATTCAGGCTCGTAATAACGGAATACGGCGAGTAGCTCCGCTTATCGCAGACAAAACCGTCAACGATATTGTTGATATTCTGCTGCTTATCTCCGATATATTCCACAACCGCCGTTCGGTAATCGTAAAGCATTTCCGTTTCGGTCTTTGAGTTACCCGAATCGCTTTTCGGGTGATACAACCACGAAAACAAGCTGCTGATCGCGGAACAGATTATTGTCACAACGGAGGTAACAAGCAGGATAAGCACCAGAATAACCGCCGCCGCGCCGAGAACCATAAGTCCTGCCTTTGAAAATATCATCTTCCGCATATTCGCGGCAGCAATTTTCGCGGCTTTCTTGGAATTTTTTCGGATAAGCCGCTGATTTACATACTTGCTTTTTCGCGGCTTGGATTTAAGGTTTGAAATTCCATGAACGGTATTTACCGCAGCTTTTCTCACGTTATCCGCGTATCGCAATTCCGTCAAACCCTGCTTGATAGTTTCCGTTCCGGTATCGGTAATTGTGGATTTGTCGATCTTGGTGCGGAGCATTTGCTGTCCCGTATCTTTGGCGGCATTGGCAACGGTAGTGTTGACCGCCGTTGCAATTCTCCCGACATCTTTTACCGAGCCGACATTTCCTCCGCGCTGAACAAAAGTCTTGATGCCGCCTAATCCGTTCGCGCCGCTCTTAACGGCGGTACGCAAGATTCCTCCTGCTTGCACCGCCACACTTCCGGCAGCTTGAACGCCTTGCACCATTTCAATAGCCGCCGACCCGTCGCTGTCCAATTTCGCGGAATTGTATTTCTCGCGCTTGGATTTTTGCTTATCTTCTTTGACATTCCCACGGCGCGGCGGTAATCTCATACTTCCCGTTCCGCTTGCCGCCGAACTACTTGTGCTGTCGGCGGCGGTATTTACACTTGCTTCTACCGAGGTTTGCAAGGAGGTTTCGGGCTTGTCGGATTTTGTATTCTCGCTTTCAATCCTTGCCGCTTCTCTTTCGGCGGCTGCCCGTTTTGCCTGTTGCTTTTTACGCTTACGCTTGTTTCCTCTGCCGCCCCTATTTGGCGGCGCGGTTGTTTTCACTCGTTGTGAACTATTAGCGGTTTTCAAGCCGCTAATATTGCCCACTCCGCGCTCATCGACCTTTGAGGAAAAATCGGCGCGCTCGATATTGTTGGGATATTCGTTACGTTCAACTTTCGTCTGAATTTTCATCAGCCGCACCTCCGCTATCGTCCGAGACTTCCTCCAGCTTGGTGGTCATCAGATCGTACAACTCATTATGCGGGAATTTGTCAACGAACGGAATAATTGAACCGCCGCAGCATATAAGACCGCTGCCGCTCTCGGAACTCGTAACGTGCGTGAGCAGATTATCCGAGATATTCAAAAGCCGTGCAAGCTGTATTCGGTCGCTCGTTGCCTGATTTAACATCAGTACAAAATCCGTGTTCGACAACATACTTCTTGCTGTTTCGGATTTAAGCAAGTCCTCGACGTTTTGTGTGATACCTGTCGGAACACCGCCCCACTTACGCGCTCTCTTATAAAGCTCGTACAAGAAATTCGCGGACTGCTCATTAGCAAAGAGCAGATAAATCTCGTCAAGATAAATCCACGTTCTCTTGCCCCTTGCGCGGTTTACGGTAATTCTATTCCAGACGTAATCAAGAACGATCAGCATACCGATTGTTTTCAACTGCTTACCGAGGTCTTTTATATCGTAGGAAACCACGCGGTTACTCGTATTGACGTTTGTTTTATGCGCGAATACGTTCAGATTTCCCTTGATATACAACTCAATCGACAACGCCAACCCCTGCGCCTCATCTTCGGGCTGCGCCTTGATATTCTCGTAAAAGTCCATAAGCGTAGGAATTTTATCGTGATCGAAATTCTGCAAATATTCCGCGTAAATGTTCGTCAGACAGCGGTCGATTATAGCCTTTTCCTTTGCGGTCAAGCCCTGTTTTCCGACCAAACATTCACAGAACGACAGAATAAAGTCGGACTTCATAACCAGCGGCGACTGCTCGTCGGAATAGTCCTGCGACATATCCAGAGGATTTATGTAGTTGGTGCTTGCGGGAGAAACATTTATCGTTTCGCCGTTCAGCGCCGCTACAAGGTCGGTGTACTCGCGTTCGGGGTCTATGATGATAATATCGTCGTCCGTTGCAAGGAACACGTTCAACATCTCGCGCTTTGCCGAGAAACTTTTTCCCGATCCGGGAGAGCCGAGAATAAATCCGTTCGGATTTTTGAGCATAAGGCGATTGAAAATTATCATATTGTTGGAGATCGCGTTCAAGCCGTAATACATTCCGTTTTTCTGCGAAATTTCTTTCGCGGCGAACGGGAGAAATACCGCCGTGCTTTCCGTAGTCAATGTGCGCCGAATTTTTAAAGTGCAATTTCCCAACGGCAGCACCGACTGCAAGCCCTTTTCCTGTTGGAATTTCAGAGTGGATACCGAGCAAAGCTGCTTTCTTATTACAGCTTCAATAGCCTCCGTGCTGTTGTCCAACTCGTCAATATCATCAGCCGTCACCATAATGATGATGTTATTTAAAAACATCTTCTGATTTTTCGACCTCAGATCGTCCAACAATTCCTCGGCTTCGATAAGGCTATGTTTCAAATCCTCATTGATAACGTCGGTCGTATACCCCGAACGGAGAGCCTTTTTCTCCGCTTGGAGTTTATTCGCTCTCATTGAAGTGAGCTGATGATTGACGATTTTCAAAGCCTTGTACGGGTCAACCGGAGCGATATTCACGGTTATCATCACGTCCAAATTCGTGTTGGCTATCTCCGTGAGCATATCGTCTTTCAGCGAGGACGGCATATCCTTGATAAACATCGTCCGAGCGTACTTGTTGTTCCACATAAAATAGTCCTTTTTGAACTCAAAATAATCGGGACAACAATAAGCGCGTTCAGCCTGCCGCTTGAAATCCTTTTCGGACAATTCGGGAATCGTATCGTCAACGCTCTTGAAAATATCCTTGAGCAAATTAACTCTGTCGTTCGAGGTCAGCGGAGTAATTACCGAGCCGATCTTCTTGAAAGCGTTCGTCAGCTCCAGATCAATCGCCGTGAATTTTCCGCGCGCCGTTTCGAGGTCGGGGGCTTGCAGCGTTACCGTCAGATATTTCTTGCGGATAATGCCGTTCTGCCCCTTTTCCATTTTGTCCTTGAGCATTTCATTGTAAACGTCGATATAATGGTCATAATCGTTGCCCTTGTAACGGAGCAGAACCATTTTATCGAACTCGTCCTTGTTTACACGGTTATTATGGACGGTAATCTGAATATCCGCGCTCGTATCAAAACTGTTCAGCACCGAGCAATAGCCGAGGAAAATACTCTCCTGTTCCTCCTGCTTTGCAATGGAATAATTCACGTCCTCAAAGACATAGGTCTTGCTGTACTTGTTATCGTCAACTTTCATCAGGAAGTTGTCGCAAACGCACTTGTAAGGGAGAGTTTTCTGTGTGGTTCGCGGAACGTGCCGCTTTTTCTTAACGACCTTTTGTTTTTCCTTTTTGCGCTTCTTTTCGGCAAGTCGGATTTCATCACGCTCCTTTGCGGTAAGCTGCGACTTATCCACGGTCTTTTTGCGCTTATCCTTTTGGAATTTACGCTTTAAAACCATAGCCGCGATAACCGCACCGAAAACCGCCGCCAACAACAGAAATGCTTGTACATTTTTTGCCGTCATAGCCGTATCGGGAATATCGGAAACCACCGATTCCGTTGTACCGCTTATCCCTGTTTCCTCTGAAACTTCCGAAACTGCTGCTTCGGCTCCAGCGGCTTGCTGTTCTTCGGGAACACTCGGAACTGCCGAGGATTCGGGCTGTTCTGCTGCTGAAACTTCCGTCTGCGCTTGCTCATTGTTATGTACCTCCGTTATTGAATTTCCCTGTATAGCGTTTTCGCTAAAATTAACATTCGTCATTTTTTCAAACCCGCCTTTCTTAAAAATTTCTTTGCCGCCGAGCTGCCGTGCTTTTCGATAATTTCAGCCGCTAATTCCTCGGACAGATACGCATTTCTGAACTCCATAAAAATAGGCTCGTATGAATAAACGCGCTTCTGCGGAGTGAAATAGTGGTAGAAAAATTCCACCGCGAACTGCTCAAACTGCATATCGTTATAGCGGAAAAATCCCGCGAACATCAGCGGCGCGGCGATCAAAATAACCGCCCACGAAACCGCCTCCTGCGGCAAAATCTTATTGCCGAAAATGTACAGCGGAACGCATATCAGCAGCGCCGCTCACGCACAGATGCACTGCCGCAATGTAAGCCCGAAAAAGAGTTTTTCGCGGTAATTCTTGATCTCTTTCGGGATACGGATCTCAATCATATCTGTCACTCCCGTCATCATTTTTCGCATACTTGTACGAAGTGTATACGCTGCCGACAAGTCCAAAGACAAACAAGGCAGCTACAATAATAAAAATAACCATCGGTATAACCTCCATTTCCGCCCTGCGGCGATCTGCCGCCGCAGGGATTTTCGTATATGTAAAGCGGTTCAGCTTGTCCACTCAATAACCTTGCTGATTATGTAAATGATAGAGCCTACTCCCGCACCAATAAAGAGCCAAGCGTACAAATCCTCCATTGTGAGTTTGAATTTCTTCATACGCTATGCCCCACCGCTTGCCGCGCCCATTGTCCGCTTTTTGCTACTCCGAGCGCGAGCGCCAATGCCGTGATCGTAATTCCCACGGTATCCGAGCCGCCGAGCAGATCGGTAACTTGCGAGAACGCATAGAACATCACGATAACCACCAGACCCTGCAAGCAAACCGCCGCGTAGCTTTTTACAAATGCTTTCGCGCTCTCGTGCCAGCCCTCAGCAGCGAATGTTGCCAGAGGTATGGGCGAAATTACCGTATAAACGATAATTTCAAATAAGCGACCGATAAGTATAAGATTTATTACCCAGCACGCGCCGAGCAATATCAAAAATGTCGGCATTGTTTCAAGATATTTCAGCAGATAATTCAAATTCAGAAATCCCGCGTCGGCAGGCTTTTGAATGATCGCGTCCACTCCGAACCTTGACAAAAATCCGTAATTCGCGTCGCCCAAACTAGCGGCTATGGAATTAAATCCGTTGAATAAAATTCCCATAATTCCCTTTGCGTTCTGAACGATGACTTTTGCAAGAATAAACTTGAAAAACAGCTTGAATATCTGCTCGTAACTTTGCAATTTCAGCAGCATAGCGTCGTTACACAACTGAATTGCAAAGAACATTGAAACAAGAACTAATGCCACTCCCTCGACCGCCGTCATAGCCGTGTCGATTATCCGAATGGAGCTGTTAAACGGCGAAACATCAAGGATAGCAATCGCATTGTTGAACGTGTAGTTTATAACGTCGAGCCAATCCCGAACCCACTGTTCAACGGTTGACCAATCAATCATTATTCACCACTCCTTTGCGAGTTTTTTCGGAGCTTATACGGTGAACATATCGTAAGCCTTAGCAACGGCGAACACGATAAAACCGGAGGCAAGGCACATCAGACCTCTCGTCTTTCCGTCTGCAGAATCGTCCTTGAAACCCATCGCGAACTGAACCGCGCCGATAAAACCGATAACCAGACCGATACGCGCTACCCAATCCACGATAAACTCAACGACGGTGTTAAAAGTGTCAACACCCTCGCTGCCGCCCGTACCCTCGGCGAACGCGGTAACACCCATCACCGACATCATCATTGACGCCAGCATAAATTCTGTAGTAATTCTGCGCACCGTTCTAACTCTGCGCGCGTCTCTCTGCGCATCCGTAAGTGTCTTTGCCGGCGCAAAATCCTCGCGAATATTCTTTGCCGTATTGCGAAAAAATCCCGCAACAGCCGACTTCGCCTTATTTGCCTTGTCCTTGAAAAAAGTAAAAATTCTCATTGTAAAATCCTCCTGTTAATTGAAAAATTAAATGGTATCCAAATCGTCGAGATAACTTTCCTCCGAAACTTCCGTATACGGCGGTTTTAAATGCGGCTCTGCGGTAACGACCATATCCTGATCGTCAAGGCTTGCCGCGACCGTGCCGGACTTCGGGTCTTTGGGGAACGCTTTCAGCGGATTTGCCGTGTGAACCCGTCCACCGATAATTTCCTCAATTGTGACAGACTGCTCAATTTCATCATTCTTTTTGGGAACATCTTCACTTGAAGAATTTCGGGCAGGATTTTCGGTTTTTTCCGCGTCCTCGACAGGCTCGGAATAAATATTTTCACCGCTTTCCGTTTCGGCTTCATCATTGAATTTCACCGTTTCAATATCCTTGATAAGATAAGCGTTATCGGGATCGGAGTCCTCTAACCGCTTGTAATTCGGGTGCTTTTCAATGATAAACTTGTTACAGAAAAACGGATAGATACCGCGAACGAACAAAATACACTCGTTATCTTTCATTATTTTTAATTCGTCCACGGTCATAAGCTCGCGCCCCAGAATACCGTCGTTCTCGGAGGTCGAGCCTTGTCTGCCGCGCGTCCTGTTTCGGGAGCGCGTGTCAATCGTTTCCTTTCCCAGCGTTTTTGAAACGTGTTCGAGAGTGGTGGGTTCTTGTCCTCCAAGGAACAGCAAAGAATCACAGTTTCCGAGAACATTTTCCCAACTGTCCTTATACATCTTTTTAAGCTGCGAAAGGTTTTGAATAATTACGTTTGCCGAAATTTCCATTGAACGCATTGTTGCCAATAATTCCTCAAAGCGAGGGATAGTTCCGACGTTCGCGAACTCGTCCAATAAGCACCGAACGTGAACAGGGAGCCGACCGCCGTGCCTGAAATTCGCCCTGTCATAAAGCACATCAAAAAGCTGCGTATACATCATCGCCGCCAAAAAATTAAACGTATCGTCCGAGGACGGGATAATGATATACATCACGGTTTTCTCATCACCGATCATTTCAAGGTGAATGTTGTCACAGCACGTCAAGTCCATGACTTCGGGAATGTTGAACACTTGCAAGCGCACCGCCGTAGAGATAAGTATAGATTTTGCGGTATCTCCGGCAGCCTTTTTGAAATCCTTATAATATTTAAGGCACATATATTGACTTGGTGCTTTTGCGTTCTTGGCTAGGTCAATCAGATTAAGCGACTTGAACTGCTCGTTCTTCTCAGCCTCATTAGTACGATATTTTTCGGGGTGCTCCAGCGCGTCAAAGATAAGGTCGAGATCGGACTGAAATTCGTCCTTTCCCTCCTTGACCTCTGCTTTTTTCAGCAGCTTCATAACCTCCGAGAAATTCTGCATTTCCTTGCTTTCACACTCAACGAGATAGAAGCAAAGAGCCGCTAACAGAGCCTTTGTGCTGTCGTCCCAGAATTGATCGCCGCCACCGCCGCCCTCTTTTTGGGTGTTCTTCATCAGCACGTTTACCATTTTAATAACGGCGGTCATGCTGTAATTTCCGTCCACATCATAGATATAATTGAACGGATTGTAATTGTGGGAGTGCGCCATATCTATAAGGTTGAACACCTTAATTTTGTAGCCGTAACTCTCCAGCATTTTTCCCGTAGAGCGCAGCAGCTCACCTTTCGGATCGGTGCAGACGTAGCTTGTGTTCGCTTGCATTAAATTCGGCTTGACGTAAAATCTCGATTTACCCGAACCGGAACCGCCTATGACCATAACGTTAAGATTTTTTCTTGTCTGCCGAGTGTTCAGCGACATCTTCACGTCATTGGTAAGGATAATATTTTTATCCTCGATAAACTCTCCTTTCTTTGGTTTAGGCGGTTTTTTGGGTTTCGGTTTGAATAAGTTTGCAAATGTTATTTTCTGCTTCGGCGGCTTGTCCAAAAGGGAATTTATCTCCTTTTTATTTGCCCACCGAGCAGAGCCGTGTTCTTCTCCTTTCCTATGGAATTTTTTCTTGCCCGTGATTTTTGTCAGCACATACAATCCGATTCCGAACGCCGTGAAAATGGGGAACTGCATTGCTTTCCCGCCCTCGCCTATTTTTTCAAAGACGAGATTGGTATCCATAAGCGTACTCTCCAGACTGTTACCCAGCTTGTCGAAATCCGCTTTCCCGTTTTCATCAAGCGCGAGATCGAAACACGCACCGAGCGCCGCCGAGAAGTAAATGACGAACACCGCGAGAACCGCGTAAATGCTGATAGTCACAAAATCCGGCTTTTTAGGTACTCGGCTCATTTACGGCTCCCCCTCTCGATTTTCTTGTGTCGAATGGTGTCAGCCGCGTCCTTAACTTTTTCGCGAGCCTTTTTCAGCAGATTATCCGCGACCTTTTGCTTTTGAGCCTTGCCGATAATTTTTTCGGCTTTTCCCGCCGAGATACCGAACGCATCCACAAGCTGTTTTTTCGCGCTTTCCTTATTATTTAAGTCAAGCCGCACAACGATCGAACCGCCGCGAACGGTAAACGAACTTTGTGTATCGCGCTCGATCTGAAATTCCTTGAACTGAACCTGCTTCGGCTGCTCCGCAAAACCGAGCCTTTCGGATTTGTCGAGGATAGCTTTGATCGTTTCGCTGTCATTAATTTTCAGATACGAACGTATCTTGCTTTCAACCTCTGCACGGTCAAGATTTTTCGCTGATAAGACAACGAAATTACCGGACTTGTCGGTTATGGTCAGCTTAGGCTCATCATCGCCGCTTGCTTTCAGCTTTACGAACGAATAATTTTCAAGCAAGAGATTGTCATCATCAAACTTAATATCCGTTTCGTAAGAATCCATATCTCCAAGCTGCCGCGATTCGCTGAGGAAATATTCCTTTTGACTGTCGCTCATTTTTTCGGTGAGCGCATTCGCGACCTCAACCGCCTTGACCTCCGAATATCCCATACGCTCCCGCAAAACCCTTTCGAGTTTCGCTTTGGTACAGAAATTCATAGTGAGCTGCTTTCCCTGCTCGTTATCCGTCAGCTTGAACTGAAATTTGCCTTTTACATTTTTCTCGACCTCCGTTCCTATCTGAGATAACTCCGACCGAATACTTTTGTAATTCTCGACAGCTACCTCCATCTGTTTCTCATAGTCCGCACCGAAAATGCACTTGACACCGCCCTGCGTTTCCAAGAAATTTACGGGAATGTCGTGATCGGCGCAGTACATCTGAAACCCCTCGACCTGCTCCTTTTCAATGGTGATCATTCGCTCGGTCTGTTCGGGCTGTTTCAGCTTTTCGCGAACAATGTCCTGAACGATAGAGTTCACCGCCTCCTTGTCCTTAACATTGAAGAACAAGGAGAGGGTGTTCTCTTTTCCGTTTTCCTGAATCGCCGCCACAGGAATGTCCATTGCTTTCGCTTTTTTGAGAAACGCTTTGTAATCTTCCTTTGCAAAGGAGGGGAGCATTGTGACTTCGCCGCCCTCTTTCAGTTTTTGGTACGTCACCTCGCCGCCGGACAGTACCGCCGATTTGGGCTTATAGCCTTTTGCGTTCCGCTCCTTTTCAATCGCGACCTTGATCATCTCCATAATAAGCTCCGTTGTTTTGGATACGATCTGCGTCGATACCTCAACGCCCGCGCTTGCTACATCATCGCCGTGCATTTATCTACCTCCCTCCGAAAAATGTGAAAGGATTTTTGTAAGCAGAACTTTGCCTTTCACATATTCCGGTCAAAACAGGGGGTGTTTTAAAACCTTAGCAAGCAACTTTTGTAACATTTCACAAAAGAAAATATTATTCGATCTTGATTTTGTATATTTTCGCCATAGTTTCCTTGAACTTGGCAACGCTTTTACTGATAGCCATTTGTGATACCCCCTCGATCTCGGCTATTTCATCTTGCGAGAATTTATGAAGATAATACAGCATTCCGCGTCTGTACGTCTTTTCATCAAAAAAACGCTTGATGTACTCCAGATACAGATCGCTCTCGACCGTTTCATCGGGCGCGTGAGTGATAAGCCCCAGCTTCGCGTCGAAATTCTCATCGCTGCCGAGATATATGAACCTGTTGCCGTGTCTGCGGCGATGATTCCGTTCGCGTTCCTGATCGCGGCACGTCTGCTGAAAGACCTCCAGCACATCATCGTCCACGATAACCGTTTTCTGATCCGAGCAGTTATGCTGATATACGCTCGAAAGTACGAGAAGATTTTTCCCGTCCTCCGTCTTGCTGTATTCGAGCTTGATTTCCTTGTCTGCCATATAAAACCTCCGAAAATTTGAATTGAGTTAAAGGGAACAAATTTTCGGAGGGTGGGGAACGGCAGCGTTCTATGCCTTTCCCCATATAACAAAAAAATCCCCCATACTGCGGGAAAAACCGCAATATGGGGGAAATAGATAAATCAAGTTCGCCGTCACGAACTATAAGGGCAATTATTCTATAAGAAAATCCCGATTTTTTCATCGGGATTTTTTTGGCGAGTTATATGCTTTGTAAATATTCGCCGCAAATAAGCAGCGATACGCAGGTAATACTCCAACGCAAAAAAATCCCTCCAATCCAAACGGATTAAAGGGATAGGCATAACGAAAACGCCCTTTCGCTAAAATCGCGTTTTTTTAAAGGGCGAGCCTTGTAGACTGTTGGTTCTGTATATTATACCGCGAGGGCATTACATTCCTCGTGCTATTAGTTTATAATTTGTTTGGGGAGGTGAACTTGTGGTACATAATGACGAACCTTGCCGATTTGGCAACATTGTCAAAAGTGCGCGGGAAAATTCACGGATGACAGTCGAGGAACTTGCCGAAAAACTCGATCTTACCGACCGCTACATATATAAAATAGAAAGCGGCGAAAAGCATCCCAGCTTTAAAGTCCTATATCAGCTTGTCCGAACACTGTCAATAAATCCGGATTCGATCTTCTATCCCGAAACACCGTCGAAAGAACTCGGAATAGAAGACCTCGTCCGTATGCTCCAAAGCTGCGATGAAGAATATATAGATGTTGTCAAAGCAACCGTGAAAGCCTTAATTGAAATTTCCGAGCGCAACAAAACAGCAACACACAATTAAAAAGAGCCGATGAACTTTGGGATTGCTCCCTTTTGTTCATCGGCTCTGCGTCTTTGCGTCCGGCTCTGTGATGATCGTTATATTCAAATTCCTTGCCTCTATCAAACTTTCCTGTTTGCACTTAGGACAATACAGAGGAAAATTCAACAAAACGGTATCCTCTCTGATTTGATTGCGAGTTTTACTGCCACAAACAGGACTGCGTATCCATTCTGTCTTTTTCAAATAAAATCACCTGCCTATTTCTTACTAATAATTTGCCCAGCTATAAAGATATTTAACTGCTCATTTATCCTTTGAAATCTCAGCCGATAAAGCACGGTTTATCTTAACTGCAAAAATTACAGTAAGGACTGTCGCCAAAAGATCTGCCGTAGGTTGTACCCACACAACTCCGGTTAAATCAAACAAATAAGGTAATACAAAAATCAAAGGGAAAAAGAAAATCCCCTGTCTGCTTAAACTAAGTATACTTCCTATTAAACTTTTGCCAATGGCAAGATAAAGTGACGCATATACCATCTGAAAGCCGAATGTAACAAATAAAACTGCATTAAGTCTAAGTGCCTTTTCTGCTAAACCAACCATTTCCATATCTGTTCCAAAAAGAGATACAATTGGATTTGCAAATATAATAAGTACGATGGCAGCAATAATACAGAATACGGTTGTCCAAACCATACAAAGTTTAATAGACTTTTTCAATCTATCAAATTTCTTAGCACCGTAGTTATATCCTGCAAAAGGCTGAAACCCTTTCAGAAAACCGAAAACAACATATATTACAACTGTCATGATACGGGTGACCGCTCCCATAGCAGCAACTGCATAATCTCCATAAGGTTTTGCTGCGGTATTTATGCTTCCCATAGCTGCGCTTGCAAGAATCTGAAACATAAGTACGGGGATACCGATTTTCAAAACTTCTGCATAGATGGTTTTGGATGGAGCTATGTTCTTAACCGAAAAACTCAAAACACCTTTCTTCTTAGCAATGTAGCCAATATATAATGCCATATTGATACACAAAGAGATAACTGTTGCAATGGCTGCTCCCTCAATACCTAAATCCAAACCATAAATCATGACAGGGTCTAAAATAATATTGACGATACTTCCTGTAAGCATAGCAATCATTGTGAACTTTGCAGCTCCTTGAGCGGTAAGCAGGTTATTCATCATAACAGTAAAAATATTGACGATTGAACCGGTCACATAGATTTTTGCGTAGGCTCTTGCATAAGGCAAAATTGTTTCAGTTGATCCTAATGAAGTAAGTACCGGATCAAGAAAAACCATAATGCCTATAATGATAATTGCCCCCACTAAAAGCCCTGAAAAAAGTGATGTAGACGCTGTTTTGTTTGCCTGTTCGTTATCTCCCATTCCAAGCAGTCTTGATACATATGATGATGCCCCTGCACCAAACATCATACCCAGACCTATGATGATTTGCACAATCGGGAACACAACAGATACGGCTCCCATTTGGCTCATGCCCAACCCACCCACAAAATACGCGTCAATGGCGTTGTATAATGCGGAAATTAGCATACCAACCATTGTTGGTATTCCTAATTTAAGCAGTGCAGAAGAAACTTTGGCTTCCTCTAATAAAAAGATACGATTTGACTTGTTTGCCATTTGAATGTCCTCCTATTATTAATGTTCTATATTATCAGTGCAAGCTCAAACGCCCACGCTTTATAATACCTTTAATAATGATGCGATAACTTGGGTCTTCAGACATAAGCATATCCGAAATGTTTTTGCAAATTTCTTCCTCGCTTTTTTGCAGTTCGGCAGGATAGATCATATCAAAAACAACATTGATGAAAGAACCATTTTCTATAAGCCTGAAATTATCAATCTTTATTTCGTCACTGTATCTTTTCGCCATAGAGTATACTTGTTTTGTAAGATCATGCGTTAACACTTCATCATCTATGAGATAATCAATCTCTATGAAACAATCACAATGGAACTTTTGATACAGTTCATACGATATCTGATTGCACCCTATATAAAGCTGCTCACCATCTCCTTTATATCCGGCAACCCGCATAGATATCACAAAATATCCAAATCCATAATCGTGAAACATTAAATTATACACAGCAACAATTTCTTGATGTGCCTTAACTATTTGCAAGATAGTATCCTTTGTGTCTGCATCTGCAGCTTTTCCCATGATACGTCCCAATACGTCCCACAGACTTTTTACTCCCGCAAAAATAATGAATATAGATACCAATGCACCACAATAACCATCGATCCCAAATTTGGTGAAGTAAGAAATGATAGTGGATACCAGAACTGCGATTGTGGCAACCGAGTCGCTGATACAGTCGGCGGCAGTCGCTTTGAGTGTTTCCGAATCTGTAATCTTTGAAAACTGTTTATTGTAGTAATACATATAAACCTTAACAAGAATAGAAAGCACTAACACAACCACTACACCGACACCAAATATCTGTTCTTGTGGATCTGTTATTGCATTGAACGAGGTTTCTGCCAACTTTATTCCCATAAGCAGAACAGCGATAGATGCAAAAATGCCCATTATCCACTCAATTCTTCCATGACCAAATGGATGTGTACTCCCTCCGCCATATCTTGCAATCTTAAATCCCAAAAGCGACACAAGATTTGTTCCCGCGTCCGATAAATTGTTAAATCCATCTGCTGAAATAGCGACAGAATGACTTAATAATCCAATCACAATTTTCATCGTACACAAAAACAAATTCAGCACAATTCCAACAACACTTGATAAGGTAGCATAGGCTTTCTTTACACTTGGATTTGAAATATCATCCTTATTCTTAATAAACATCTGTACTAATAGTGAAATCATATAAAATCCTCCTTTAATATTGAACATAAGTTCAATATTGTTCAATAAAAAAGGGAATTGACCCTTATAAGCCAATTCCCGACAAATACATTTCTGATAATTTATGTAGAATCATAATTGCCCATTCCTTTCCCTTGTAGTGATACATTACCTGCATCAATCCATCAACAAAATTATTAGCAATAATATGGATAAATATTCCGTCTATATCGGTATCCCTTTTATGCTTATTTAGATGTTCTTCTATTGCCTCAATAAACCTGTCTTTTTCTTGCTCATACTGCGTACCTTCGCTTTTATCAAACAAGATAATACATTCTTGACGATGCTCGAATAGATTTAATAAACATTCCGTTTCTGCCTTACTGAGTCCATAAATTTCTTCAGAATGTCCGTTATCCTTAGCAGTAAGCACCCGTTCCCAATCATACAAAACTGGATAAAGAACCGCATTAAAAAGGCTTTCCTTGTTTTTATAATACGAATAAATCAGCCCTGTTGGTATTTTTGCTTTGCTTGCTATTTCACGCATAGCTGCTGATTTATACCCTTTTTCATAAAATTCCTGCAATGCCGATTTCAATATGCTTTCCCGTATTTCTTCTTTTAATATTTGTGCCATTTTCTCACCCATTCTTGAACTCTTGTTCAATTATAACACATTTATAAACCCACGTCAAGTGTCTATGTGTTGAAAATGTGATAGAATATTAAATATTTTGTGAATTTTTTATGCCTTGAACTTGCTAATAAAGAAAAGCCCATAGCACTACGCTATGGGCGATCAACAATCAGACTCTCGGAACAATCATTCCAAACACAGCTTTTCCGGGATAAAAAACAAATAAAGGAGATCCAGCTAGGTGGTTCTTCTTTGTTCGATATGTAATATTGTTATCAAAAAGTTTTTTTATATTCGACTTAATGCAGTTAAATGTCTAATTCGACACTAGAAAGAACAATCCTTTAATCCCTTCATTATTTAGTTAACTCGCTACATTTCAAATCGAATTATGAGGTTTGGATGCCGTCCTAATTCCATTTTTAGTTTCAAATTTTGAGCTGTTTTGATTTTGGCGTTCATTTTGAAATTCAAATTGAGCAACTGTAAAAGGAAATATAACAAAACACCTGTCGTTGTCCAAACCATGGGCTTCAGATTACGACAGGTATTCAAGAACATTAGCACGAAGGATTCTCATCACTGAACGTTGATCCGGTGATGAGGAGCCTTCAATGTTATATTGCAAAATTCAAATGAAATAAGTCATTTATTGATTTTCTAATGCAATCATTGTTAACCCCATAGTGTTTCAACTGCAAAGCATAAATAACGTATTCAAGATAAATTAAATCCAACAGAGATAGACCAATAAAATCCTTATCTAAATCACCATGTGCAAAATGGTTTCTTTGATTAGCTAAGCGCTCTCCCATCTCTGAATACACTAAATCTTCATCATTTAACTGATAAAGATGCTTTCCAAAAATACCAATAATATCATCATAATCTTCACCTATTTTTACTATTTCAGTTTGTAGAGAGTCGACCTTGATTAATTTCTTTAGAAATTGGAATTTCTTTTTTAGTTTTCCTGAACTGGATTCAATCAATTTCAAAATTGCTTCTGTTGCCTCTGTTTCGACTTTAGCAGTTGATTCCTTTTTGGGTACACCATCTGGATATGCGCGATGAAATTCCCATTCAAATGCTGCCGTTATCATAATGAAACGTGATGCATCTATGTGACGACCTGATTCATATGTATTCGGAAAATGTCGTGTATAAAGAAAAGAGTTTGCTATATCTGTTAAAATCTTACCCTCAGACCCAGAAATATACGCTTGCTTAATATACCTCCCCTTTTTTAATGTTTCCGTTTCTGGGTTACCTTTTTCATCAACAATATGTAATGTAGCAAAGTTTTCATGCTTACCACCTTCATAAGGGGATTCTATTTCAGCAATTGAAAGGAATATATTTTTTCTATAACACAAGAATCTAATGAATTCCCTTGCAATGTGCCATAGACGCAAAATAAATGCATAATCAGATGTTGGCTCAAACTCGAATAGCATAGCTGAAGTTAATGATACAGGTGCTTCACCTATCTTTGTACTTATTTTTCTCGATACGCCAAAATAAACTTGGACTTCCTTTCCATCAACTATAAATGTTTGTTTATCTGTTGTCGTTGAATCGAAGTCCAATGTAGTTATTGAAAATACACCATTATTTCGGAATTCTGTATTATCCATTGTGTATTTAAAAGCTTGATTAACAGGATGAATACAATCAATCTCAGCACTGCTGAATGAAATTCTATCAATTAGCTCTCTGTCATATTTACACACAATGTATGCAGCTATTTTGATTAACAACACAGAGTTATAGTTACCAATATTCCTCCCTATCTGTGTTAGAAAGACCATTTTCTTGCCGTCCTCATTGCATCTTCCGATCAAGAATGGCTCATCCATTTTAAGTGAATTTCCAAAAGTATAACACCCGTTTCCGATAGGGGTCATTAACCACTCCATTTCAATTTGATGTTTTTTATCATCTGGCGGTATCAACCGTAAATCCTGCCCATCAAACATAAATGTAAAATCAATATTTCGATATTGTATTTTTCCGGTATAAATAATCAATTCTACTGCCAAGACCGTTCCTCCTTGAATTAATTTTTTGCTGCATAATGCAAATACCACATCATCGTTATCCAATCCACTGCCTGCGCCCCTCTTTGAGTATCAAGTGGCTCAAACTGCGTTTGGTTCTGTTATCTATACCACTGATTCAATCCCTGACATCTAATCCACAGCCTAAACATTACCGCTTTTTTGCCATTTCAATCCCCATTCAGGCAAACTGACCAGTAGATAAGTGTTCCCATACAAGAAAACCAGACTTTTCGCAAGACCACCGTGACAATGCTGGCTCGCAAAAACCTGGAAATACACCACTTCTTGGTACTCATTTTTCTATCTTAGACATCAAACACACTATCGTCCAAAGTTGCGTGCATAATAATTATACCATACACTAATTAATAATTCAACCCGTTTTATAACTGGAAATTGTCCATCCCCCCGCACCCTTGTGCAAGATGTCGACATCTTGCGTAAAATGCACGATTTTTGTGCCTTTTGTCAATTATTTATTTAAAACTTTGTTAATTATAACTATAACGGAAGCCTCTGAAAATTACCAATTTCGATACATTTAGTTGCAGCTAATCGCGCGGTAATGAAATTTGCCACAAAACAAAAAAAATTGCCCACAGATTCCCACTGCGGACGATTTTTAAAGGTAAACCACTAATCCGAACACCGGTTTACCGGGATAAAATACGAACAAATCCACATCTCCGTGATTGTTCGTATTTATCCAGTTTGGCTCCCCCGGCTGGACTTGAACCAGCGACACCCTGATTAACAGTCAGGTGCTACTACCGACTGAGCTACGGAGGAATATGAAAACACAGCAGCGGAAACTGCTGTGTTATAATTGAT
>JAAVIC010000002.1 GCA_014799385.1 Oscillospiraceae bacterium | reverse complement strand
TGGACTCCGGAACAGCTTACCGCCGAGGGGCAATTTGAACGTCTGGAGCAGTCCATTACGGATACCGGTTTGAACATCATCGAAATTGACGAGAAGTCCGGAGACGGAAAAATCGAGGACAATTCTCGGCTATACATGGTGTCCGGCGAGGGGTGCAGCTGCGTAGATTTCATTTACAGCGGGCTTCCGTGTAAGCATATGTTTTTTCTCGCAAGTTCTCTCATGGATTTGCGAAATCAGAAGACATCGGAATAGTCTTGATATTCTTTCAAGCGATTGAAAACCGAAACGAGGTGATTCCATGGCGACCGCGAAAAAGCTCCCCGAAACGGTCGCGTGCTACTGCCGCGTATCAACGGAGAACCAAATCGAGAACTACTCGATTGACGAGCAGAAAGAGCGTCTTGAGGCATTTTGCACGGCAAAGGGCTGGAGCAAACCAACGATGTTCATTGATCCGGGATTCTCGGGTGGAAACCTCGACCGCCCTGCACTGCGAAATCTTCTCGAGGACGTGAAACGCGGGAAATTCAGTGTAGTGGTGGTTTACAAGCTCGACCGACTGTCACGCTCCCAAAAGGACACGCTCTACCTAATCGAGGACGTGTTCAATAAATATAATGTTAGTTTCGTTTCCATCTGTGAGAATTTCGATACGGGAACGCCGTTCGGCAAGGCGATGATTGGCATTCTGTCAGTGTTCGCGCAGCTCGAAAAAGACCAGATTACCGAGCGATTCACCATGGGCAGAATAGGACGCGCTAAGAACGGACTGTTCCATGGCGGCGGAAACGCTCCGTTTGGGTATACATACTCCGATGGGCATTTGGCGGTGAATGAGTTCGAGGCGGTTCAGGTTCGCGAGGTTTTTGAGCGTTTTTTGAACGGCGAGAGCATACACGCGATACAGCGCGCAATGGACGAAAAATACGGTGGCTGGAGTGCTCACACGCGTGTATACAACATTCTGAAAAACAGTGTGTATGTTGGTATGGTGAAGTTCGGCGGAGTTGAGTATGACGGTGAACACGAGCCGATTATCGCCCCTGCGCGGTTCTACGAGGCACAGCGTCTAATGTCCGAGCATAAGGCGGATAACGCGCAGAAAACGCCTTTCCGCGCGAATTTCCTTTTGTCGGGGTTGGTTGTATGCGGCAACTGCGGAGCGCGCTATCACGGGAATCACGGCTGTTACAAGTGCTATTCACGGGCGAAATCAGATAAAAAGTACATAATCGACCCTAATTGCAAAAATCCAAATTTGAAAATCTCCGAGCTGGATAATTTCATCAAGTCGGAGATTACGCACATTGCTGTTGACCCATCGCCGATACTGAATGACCTTCCAACAGAGCAGACGCAACCAACGGATAAACAAGCATTCGAAAAGCGGCTCGCCGAAATATCCGAACAGCAGAACAAGCTGATTGACCTTTATCAAGCTGTTGGGGTTTCCATTGAGAGCGTCACCGAGCGACTGCGTGAGCTTGAAAACGAGCGCGGACGGCTGGAGAATCTTCTTGTCAATCTCCCAAAGGGTGTCGCAGATAAGCGTGCCGAGTGGCTGAAAAATCTCGCGATATGCAGCGAGCTTTTGGAATCCGCAGACGTTACCCAAGGCAGAATGTATGTCGCCTCGGTAATCGAGCGAATCACGATTTTGCCAAGCGGGGAAGTTAAAATTAAGTGGCGAATCTGATTCGCGTTATTTTATGGTCTGTTATACAAAATTGTATACTCTATGTGTATGGGCTTCGGCTGCAACGCTGCCGGAATCGTAGGCTGCCGAATCATTGACAGCCCGAGAGAAAAGCTGATTGCAATGCTTACAAACGTATTCGTTCCGTGTAATGGACGGTTTCCGATGATAATCACTCTGATTTCGCTGTTTATCGTCAGCGGTGTGGGCATATCAAGCGGATTCACAACAAGCATACTCTCGGCGGCGATTCTCACAGCAGTGATTCTTATTGGGATTCTGATGACGTTCCTTGTGTCAAGGATACTTTCGGCGACTCTGCTCAAAGGTGAGCCAAGCTCCTTTACGCTGGAGCTTCCGCCGTTCCGCAAGCCGCAAATCGGAACGATTCTGGTGCGGTCGCTGCTTGACAGAACCGTGTTCGTACTCGGCAGAGCGGCTGCGGTAGCCGCTCCTGCGGGAGCGATCATCTGGATTCTGGCAAACGTATCTATAGGCGGAGCACCGATTCTCAATTATATCACGAACTTCCTCGACCCGTTTGCGCAAATCTTCGGAATGGACGGCGTGATTTTGACGGCATTTCTTCTCGGACTGCCCGCAAACGAAATCGTAATTCCGCTAATAGCGATGATGTATACACAAACAGGTACGCTGACGGAAATCTCCTCCGCTCAAATGTTGGAGCTGTTCACCGCGAACGGTTGGACGGTTGTAACGGCGGTGTGCGTGATTATTTTCACGCTTATGCATTTCCCGTGCTCCACTTCCCTGCTGACCATCAAAAAGGAGTCCGGCAGCGTCAAGTGGGCGGTTCTCGCGGCGGTAATTCCGACTATTTGCGGACTTGTTTTCTGCGCGCTGATTTCGTGTGCGGGGAGGATTATCGGAATGTAAACAGCTAATATTCAAAAAGGCAACACCGTACAGAGAACTATGTGCGGTGTTGCTTTTATACATCAAAAATATCATCATACTCAACGTTCAAAATACTTTTGAGCAGGATTATCTCGTCGGGGTAAAGATGTCGTTGCCCAACCTCAATTTTGGCAACGGCACTTCTCGTAATATCGCAGCCGCTGATTTGCAGCTTAGCTGCCACTTGCTCTTGAGTCAGGTTTCTCTTTTCACGCAGAATCCGAATGTTGTTTCCCACTGCCGTTTCGACTTTTTTGTTCATTTTGTACAAAATTCCCCTTTATTTTTTGTTCTTAAATAGGTGCAAAACCTATTGATTTTATTATAATATTATGTTATAATATTATTGCACCTAAATAGGTGCAATAATAATTTTCCATAAGGGGGATATACCTATGTCCGGCTTTTTGATGAAAAGAAGGATGATTGTTTAGGCAACACATCCAAGATTTTGGGTCTGCCCGAGATACGGAACAACCAATTTATGTGGAATTTCAACTTGCAAACAATGCAAGAACCGCAAGCCTTTTTAGGCTAATGTACTTTTAAGAAAGGAGGGATTGTTATGCAGCGTAGTCTTTTGAATTGGGTTTGCCCGAGATGCGGAACCACTAATGGCGGACTTTTGAATGTCATTCCGCATTTTCGTTGTAAGCATTGCAGAAATAAATATCCCTGCTAATCACCAATTTTTTGTTGGTTCACTTCGCGTAACTATAAAATTGCAGCTCCCTGACTTTGTTAGAGAGCTGCAATTTTATAGTTGCACCACCGCAGGCGGACACATCAATTCCACATTATCAATTATTATTCATGTCACGGTTGGCTGGGTTATCCAACAGCTTGCCATCATCGGTAAAACGCGAACCGTGACACGGACACTCCCATGTATGCTCTGCGGCATTTCGTTTCAGTGCGCACCCCATATGCGGACAGCGCGGCGCGGTGGGAGTGAGCAAGTTCTTTGCGGCAGAGAAGCCGTTCACCAGAAGTTGCTTGTGCCAGATTGAACGCGCCGGGTCGAACACATCCGCAACATCGTTATCCTTACCGAGGATTTTATCGCGCAGAATCTCTGCGGCTGCCATCGCGGAGGTCATTCCCCACTTATTGAAACCCGTCGCCACATATAAATCGGGCGTGAACGGCGAGTAGTTCCCGATATACGGGATTCCGTCCAGCGTGATACAATCCTGTGCGCTCCACAAATTCCTCAGAACCGCATTCGGATATGCTCTCTTAGCGAAATCCACAAGCTCCTCCGAGCGGCACGGCTCGCCCGTCTTTCGCGCTCCCCCGCCAATCAACAGCAAATCCCCGTAATTTCGGAATGAGAACCCGTTTACGTTTTCGTCCATATAATACCCGGGGAGAGTCGGCGCGTTCTCCAACGCGACCACGCTTGAACGGCTCTGATACATCTTCAGGTAGTAGCTCCCCCAACGATTGATAAACGGAAAATGTGTGGCGATTATGATTTTATCGGCAGTGATTTTCGCGCGTTTGGAGAGCGCAGTCTTGCCATTTACCTCAATGATATGGGTATTCTCATAGATTTTCAGCTTCTCCGTTATTGCCGCAAGGAACTTCAGCGGATTGAACATCGCCTGATTTTCAAACACCACCGCGCCGACCGTTTTCAACGGAAGCTCCTTCACCTCGGTAAATCTAACACCCCTTTTTGTGATGGATTCCAGAGCTGAAAACTCGGATTCCAGCACCGCGCGATTGTCCAACGAGTACAGATAGCTGTCCGCGCGGCGGAAATCGCAGTCTATCTCACGCGAAAGCTCCGCGTATTTTTTCACCGCGCTTAAATTTGCATGGAGATACATCGCGGCGCGGCTTCTGCCGTACATTTTCGCGATTTTCGAATATATAAGCCCGTGCTGAGCGGTGATTTTCGCGGTGGTGTTTCCGGTGACGCCGCGGCAAATCCGCCCGCGCTCCGCAACCACACAATCCACGCCGCTTTTCCGAAGCTCATACGCGGTCAGCAGTCCCGCGATTCCTCCGCCGATTATAAGAACGTCCGTTTTGATATTCCCGACCGCCGCTTGAAATTGCGGCAGTTTTATTTCCTGCCAAATCGAATTGTGTTCCATCTTAGTAACTCCTAAACGTAGTTTGTCTGTATTATTTGCGAAAAAGCGCATAAAATACATATATTATACTAATTCGCAATCGTAGTATAGACAAGATTTGCGCGAACGAACGCTGTGCGTTCGACCTAGACCGCGCTTAGCGCGAGGACGAATGAACGCTACGCGTTCAACCTAACGACGCAGGCGTACTGTATGTACGCCAAGGAGCTTTGACGAAGCGATAAGTGCGGGATTTCCGCAAAGATGTCTATACGTAGATTGTGAATTAGTATTACATTTTGGAGGCGGAAAATGCAATTGGCTGTAATTGTCGGGAATTGCCGCGCGGAGCGGTTTTTGACGGATTTTTCGGTGATAAAATCGCCGAATCACGCTGAAATAAACTGCGACAACGCGGCGGTGATTCTCGGCGAATCCGCGAGCGCGGAAATCATCTCCGCGCTTGGTGTGATCGTTGACGGCGAAACATTTTGCGGAAAAGTTCCGCGCGGGATTCAGCTTATCGACTGCGGACTGTCGCAGAAAAGCACCGTCTTTATCACCTCGCGCACCGAGGACAAAATCACTATCGCGCTTTCACGCTCGATACGCACCGCAAGCGGAGTTTGCGACCCGCTGGAGCTTCCCGTGACGCTCCCCGAAGGCGCGTCAGATTTCGATATTATGGCGGCGTTCGCGGCGAAAATCATGTTGCGGTAAATATTAGTCGCGGGGTTGACATTTCGACTCATTTATGATATAATTACTTTAATTAGGAACTACTCAATAAATCGGAATTTGTAGGAGGAGAAAGATGTTGAAAAGATGTATAATATTCTTGATCGGAGTATTAAGTTTATTGTTTTTCGGACTATTGCTGCCACAGCCGATTCAAGCATTAATGGTGTTAGTTGAATCGCCTATCAAAGACTTTTTTTCACAACATTCATTAATACTATGTGTTGCAGTCGGAATAATTCAGGGATTGTTTGAGGAAGGTGGATACTACCTTGTGTTCAGAACTATACTTAAAAAAGAAAAATCTAAGGAAACACCGATTGTATTTGGATTAGGGCGCAGCAGCTTACATACAATATTTGATGTTGGAACAATTTTTTCTGCCGGCATGAGTATTTTTGGTTGTTTAATTGCTGTTGTTGGAAGAATTTTTAGTTTCGGAGCGTTGATGGGATTAACTTTGATAGATTATAAATCCATTACCCAAAAAAGAGTAGTATATTTAGCTTTAAGTATAGTGCTTCATGCAATTATGAATGGAGTGATCTATGCTATTGAATTGGAACTATTAAGTGCAAATAATAATTTGGATTCCATATTCATGATTGGTTTTTCATGTGTGGTAATAATAATTTCAGTGTTAATATGCAAAAAAACTTCAAGTGAAAAAGTCTAACAAGTTCCTGTTTGCAAAGTAAGCGATAAATTTCAATTTATTGAGGATTTAACCCGACTAAACAGAGTAACAATAATCCCCTTGAGAAAATCAAGGGGATTATTATGATTCAATTATTCGCTGTCCTGAAGCGCGTCATAGCCGCTCTCGCCGGTACGAACCTTAACCACGTCCACAACATCGTAAACGAAAATCTTTCCGTCGCCGATCTTTCCTGTGTAGAGAACGCTCTTTGCGGTATCCACAACCGTTTCTACGGGAACCTTGCACACAACGATTTCCATCTTGATTTTCGGTAACAGATGTGTTTCGATAGGCACACCGCGGTAGTACTCGGTCGAGCCTTTCTGCATTCCGCAGCCGAGGACGTTCGTTACCGTCATACCCGTAATGCCGATTTTGGACATCGCGTTCTTAAGCTCTTCCGCATGCTCCTGCTTGGTGATAATAACCACCTTGGACATATGCGCGCCCTCACTTGGAACGTACTTCTTGTGAACCACAGGAACCTCATGCTCGTTGGAAGCAGCCTCGACCTTTGCAAGAGTATCGACCTCTTTCTCCTTGCCGGAAGCGGTGGTTTCGACTTGCATAGAGGGGATAAAGTCTGCATAAGAGCTGGGCAGACCGTGCTCCGTAGCGTCCAGACCAACGATTTCCTCATGACGGGAAACACGCAAACCGATTGTCTTTTTGATTATCATAAACGTAATCCAGATCGTAACGCCCGTCCACGCGAGAATCGTTACCACACCAAGTCCCTGAATACCGAGCTGAGCGAATCCTCCGCCGTAGAACAGACCCTTGACGGGAGCATCACCAACACCGACATTCTGACCGTTACCTGTTGAGAACAAGCCGACCGCCAAAGTACCCCAGATACCGTTGCAGAAGTGAACCGCAACCGCGCCGACAGGGTCGTCAATGTGCAGCTTGTAATCGAGCAGCCATACGCCGAATACAACCAACAGACCCGAAACCAGACCGATTGCCGCTGCGCCAAGGCAGTCAACGTCCGCGCAAGATGCCGTTACACCGACAAGTCCCGCCAGCGAACCGTTCAAGCACATTGACACATCGGGCTTGCCGTTCTTTACCCATGTGAAAATCATGGTTGTGCACGTAGCAACAGCAGGTGCAACCGTTGTGGTAAGGAATATATTCGCGAGATGTTCAACGTTGTCCGCTGCCGCGCCGTTGAATCCATACCAGCCAAACCAGAGGATAAACACACCCAACGCACCGAGCGTCATCGAGTGACCAAGAATCGCACGCGGTTTCTTATCCTTATCGAACTTGCCGATACGAGGACCGACAACCGCCGCACCGATAATCGCGCACATTCCGCCGACCATATGTATCGCCGCAGAACCCGCGAAGTCCACAAAACCGAGCTTTGAGAGCCAGCCTCCGCCCCATACCCAGTGAGCCTCAATCGGGTAAATAATCGCGCTGATTATGCCCGAATAAATGCAATAGCTTATAAACTTAGTGCGCTCTGCCATCGCTCCGGAAACGATTGTCGCCGCCGTTGCGCAGAACACGAGGTTGAACACGAACTCCGCGCATCTGCCGAAGTCGTTCAGATTACCGAGGATTCCGTAGGTCGGCAGACCGAGTAATCCGCCAAGCGCGTCCTCGCCGAGCATAAGCCCGAATCCTATGGCTATAAACACCACCGTACCGATACAAAAATCCATCAGGTTTTTCATAATGATGTTTCCGGCATTTTTCGCTCTTGTCATACCGGTTTCCACCATTGCGAAGCCAGCCTGCATAAAGAATACCAGCGCCGCTCCTATCAAATACCAAATTCCGTTGCCGTCACCCGTATTAAACATTGTGTTGTTGACGACCTGTTCGGCACTCTGCGCCGCTCCTGCTTCACACAGTGCCGTTAAAACTGCGTTCATCTAAGACCGCTCCTTTCTTTTGTGCAAAAAAGGCTATGATATACGCGCGCCGTTGCGCATATATCATAGCCTCGTTGCTATGTTTTTATTATACTACCTTTTGTCGATTTTGTCAAGTATTTTTGCAAGTTTTTCTATAAAAACTTGCAAATTTGTGGTTTTCGCCAAAATGGGTGTTAAAATATGTATTAATTGTATAACATTTCACAAACGCCACTAAAACCCGCTCTAAGCACGGAATTATTTACCGTATAGGTTTGACTAATGGGGCAAAAATTCCCAAAAGCCACAGAATTACCCACTTTCAATTCGGGAATATCGTACCGATTTTTGCAGAAACTAGGTGCGTAAACTTTCAAAAAGGAGTTGATTTTATGACGCGTGAAACACAACGCTATGTAAAAAGCGCGGCGGCGGGAGTTATCACGGGCGGTCTTACGTTTATGGCGGTGAAATCTCTTTCGGGACGCCGCCGTATGAAACGCCGCACCGCCGCCAAAGCACTTAAAGTCCTCGGCAGCTTTATGGATTCCATCTGAAATAACAATCCCCCGAAGTCTGTTCGGGGGATTTCTGTATATTACTGTCACTCCAAAAATACTTTCAATGTCTTGCTCTTGCTTTGAGAACGCAGCTTGCGGAGGGCTTTCGCCTCGATCTGGCGGATACGCTCCCGTGTTACCTTAAACTTAAGCCCAACCTCCTCGAGAGTATGTGAACGCTCATATCCAACTCCATAACGGTACTTAAGCACCTCGCGCTCGCGTTCCGGCAGCAAATCCAGAGCCTTATCCAGTTCACGGTCGCGCGCGGATTTCATCGCCATATCAATAGGCGCGGGAGAAACATCGTCTTCGATGAAATCTCCGACAACGCTGTCCTCCTCCTCTCCCACGGGGGATTCCAGCGAGGTAGGCTCCTGCGCAATTCTCATAACCTCGCGAACACGCTCGGGAGTCATTCTGAGTTCTGCGGCGATTTCCTTGACTGTCGCCTCGTGACCATTTACGCTGAGCAGCTTTGCTTGCGCTTTCTTTACGCGTGTGATGGTTTCCACCATATGCACGGGAATGCGGATCGTGCGCGCCTGGTCAGCAATCGCGCGGGTTATCGACTGGCGAATCCACCATGTGGCATAGGTCGAGAATTTATATCCCTTGGTGTGGTCGAATTTCTCAACCGCCTTGATAAGTCCGCTGTATCCCTCCTGAATCAAATCGAGCAGCGGCATTCCGCGACCGGCATAATGCTGCGCGGAATAATGCTTCGCAATGCTTACCACAAGTCGCATATTCGCAACGATCAGTCTGTCGCGCGCCGCCTGGTCGCCCTCAAAGATTTTCTGAGCCAGTTCGACCTCCTCTTCGGGAGTGAGCAGCGGAACTTTGCCGATTTCGCGCAGGTGTATCTTCACAAAATCGTCTGTTCCCAAGCCTTTTTCAACATTTTCGCCGTAATCGGAATCGTCTGCCAAATCACTTTCAAGGGAGTAGTCGTCATCGTTTATGGTGATATTGTTACTTTCAAGAAACTCATTTAGCTTATCGGGGTCGATATCCGCCTCGTCCATAAGGTCGTATATTTCCTTTGCGGATATTTTTCCCGTGTTTCTGCTGCGCTCAAGAAGCTCATTAAATATCGATTTTTCATTATTGCTCATTTTGTTAATCCTTTCACAGCAATTGTCCGGTCTATTTTTCTTACTCCAGAAAGTCTTTCAGCTTGCGGCTTCGGGTGGGGTGACGCAGCTTCCTGAGCGCTTTGGTTTCAATCTGACGGATTCTCTCACGGGTTACGTTAAATTCCTGTCCAACGTCCTCAAGCGTCCACGGCTGACCGTCAAGCAATCCGAAACGGAGAATTATTACGCGCTTTTCGCGGTCAGTGAGCGTATCGAGCACCTCTCCGAGCATCTGCTTCAGCATCGCATTACAAGCCTCGTCCGCGGGCGCGGGGGAAGTTTCGTCCTGTATGAAATCACCGAGGTGGCTGTCCTCCTCCTCTCCGACAGGCGATTCGAGCGACACGGGGTCCTGCGAAATACGGATGATCTCGCGAACGCGTTCAACATTCATTCCGAGATGTGCAGCGATCTCCTCTTCGGTGGGTTCGCATCCGTTATCATGCAAAAGCTGCCCTTGCGCCTTTTTCACACGGGAAATAGTTTCCACCATATGTACGGGTATTCGGATAGTCCTCGCCTGGTCGGCGATGGCGCGGGTTATCGACTGACGTATCCACCAAGTGGCATAAGTCGAGAACTTGAAGCCCTTGGTATAATCGAATCTGTCAACCGCTTTGATAAGTCCCATATTTCCCTCTTGAATAAGGTCGAGGAACTGCATTCCGCGGCGAACATACTTTTTGGCAATACTTACCACAAGGCGCAGATTCGCCTCGATAAGACGTTTTTTAGCCGACTCATCACCCGATTCCATACGCGAAGCAAGCTCGATTTCTTCCTCGGTAGACAGCAGCGGAATCTTTCCGATGTCCTTAAGAAACGACTTCACGGAATCATCGGGGATCATTATGTCCGTATCGGAGCTATCATCATAATCGCTTTCGGAAAAATTAAGCAGGCTGTCGATATCGAAATCCGCGTCAAAATTATCAATTATCTTGATATTCATATTCGCGAGCTTGTCATATATGCGATTTATCTGATCGGCATCGAAATTCGTTTCCTCAAGCGCGTCGGTGATTTCCTTAGCGGTGATCGAGCCTTTTTGTCTGCCCTGCTCAAGCAGCTCCTCCAAAGGATTATTGTCTATCATTACTTTTTCCTCTCCCTTTGCCTTTCCAACCATTTTTCAAGCTCCTCTTCGGTCATTTCCGAAACGGATTTTTCCACTGCGGAGCTAAACTTTTCATTAATTACCTCTATATATTCTTTCACTGCGTCCTTGTCATACGCGAACGGAGAATCGCCCATTATCTGTGTTATTCTACCCATTTCTGCGGCGCTAAATTCTTCATTAAACGCCGAAATATCGGGATTTTGCCCGTTTTTTATCATATCCAGCAGCTTTATGTATACCCGCTTGTCAAATTCTGTAATCAAGCCGTTCGGCAAACTCCCGGACAATTCCGCCACACGATCGGGATTGTGGAACATAAAGCACAAAATTCCGCGTTCGGCGCGTTCAACCTTTGGCATTTTACGCGACTCGGGATTGATTTTGTCCTCGGGCACGCGGGCAAAATCACGCTGTTCTTTTTTGTGATCGTAAAAATTGTTATGGCGTATTTCCTGCTCCACAGCGGTTTTCAGCGTGGAAGCCGAAACCTCGGTGCGCCGGGCAATTTTTGATATAAAAACCTCTCGGTCGATCGGCGAGGGTACCTCCGCAAGGAACTTCACCGCTCGCTTGAGATACTCGGAAGCGTCATCGCCGTTTTCGAGGCTCAAACCCTCCGAGAGCTTGTCCAAACGATACTCAAGCGAACCTCCCGCCTTGTTGATTATCCCTTGGAACGCTTCCGCGCCGTATTTCTTGATAAACTCGTCCGGGTCCTTTGCTCCGTTGATTTTCAGTACGCGAGTTCGCATTCCGACATCGTTCATCAGATTTATCGCGCGGGCGGTCGCTTTCTGCCCCGCCTCATCGGAATCATAGGACAGCACAACTTCTTTCTTACCCAACCGCGAGATGATGTTGCACTGACGCTCGGTAAGCGCCGTTCCGAGAGATGCAATCGCGCTGTCGAAGCCCGCCTGGTGCATCGAAATCACGTCCATATATCCCTCGCAAACGATGAAATAATCAGCCTTGGAGTTCTTCGCGATGTTCAGCGCGAAAAGCATATCGCTTTTGTGGTAAATCGGAGTTTCCGCGCTGTTTAGATATTTTGCGGTGTTTTTGTCCTCGGAGAGCGTCCGCCCGCCGAATGCCGCAACATTACCGCGAGTATCGAAAATCGGGAACATCACGCGGTTGCGGAACTTGTCGTAAAAGCTGTTGTTGCGGTTCACAATCAGTGAGCCGTCCGCCAGTTCAAAATCCGTATAACCGAGGTTCTTCATATGGAAATGCAGCTTGTGCCAGTCGTCTGCGGCGAAGCCCAGCCCGAACCGTTTTATCGTGTGGTCGGAAAGCCCTCTGCGGCGCAGATAGTCAAGTCCAGCCGCGCCCTCAGGCGAAAACAGCGCCCGATGGAAAAACTTCCCCGCCTCTCTGTTCATTTCGTACAGACGGCGGCGGTGCGCGGTTTCCTCGCTGTCGCGCTCATCGGGCATCGGAAGTCCGCCGCGCTGTGCCAGAAACCGAACCGCGTCCATATAATCAAGGTTCTCGATAAGCCTTATAAACGTGATCACATCGCCGCCCGCACCGCAGCCGAAACAATAAAAGCTCTGCGTGGACTCATAGAAATGACAGGACGGCGTTTTCTCCGAGTGAAAAGGGCAGCGGCATGATTGCGTGCTCCCCGAACGCTTCAGCTCGACATAGCTCTGCGCCACGGAGATTATGTCGTTCGCATCGTGAATGGCGCGAATGTAGTCCTCGCTGAGTCTCATAAACGACTAACCTCCTTATCTTAATGGCAAATCCCCCAAACACCGCATTGATTTATCAGATGATATATCCGCTATTCCACCCGTGCGGAACGCACAGCCGCGTGAAATAGTCCACCGCGTATTCATCGGTCATTCCGCTTATGTAATCACCGACCGCTGTTTCAAGTCCGTCCTCTTCGGCGATTTGCACATAAAGGCGCGGCATTTTGTCTTTATTTTTGTAGAAATGATCAAACAAATATTCCACGATAAACGCTGCCTTGTCCTTTTCGGCAACGGTTTTCTTGGCTCTGTATACGCGCTCGAACATAAAATTCCGCAATTCCGTAAACGCGGATTGCGTTTCCGTGTCGAACTTGATTTCCTCGGCAGAGTTGTTCACCAATGAACGCACAAGCGAAGTAATCCGTTCGGATTTTGTTTCTCCAAGCACTCTCACGGGAAATTCAGGGAGGTCGCTCTGACGAATCACCTCACCGCGAATAGCGTCCTCAATATCGTGATTTATGTACGCAATTTTGTCGCAAAACCGCACAACCATACCCTCTTGCGTGATTGGCGGCGCAGAACTTCCACGGTGCGCAACGATTCCGTCTATCACCTCAAACGTGAGGTTCAGACCTTTTCCATCCTTTTCAAGTCGCTCAACCACGCGCTTGCTCTGCTTGTTGTGCGCGAATCCGCCGTCCATCAATTTGTTCAAAACGCGCTCGCCATCGTGACCAAACGGAGTGTGTCCGAGGTCATGCCCAAGCGCGATTGCCTCTGTCAGAGCCTCGTTCAGCCCCAACGCGCAAGCGACAGTACGCGCGATTTGACTGACCTCAAGCGTGTGTGTCAGGCGCGTGCGGTAATGGTCGCTGTGCGGAATCAAGAATACTTGCGTTTTCCGCTTTAATCTGCGAAAAGAATTACAATGAATAATGCGGTCGCGGTCGCGTTGGAAGTCCGTCCGAAAGTCACACGGCGGCTCAAAAATGCGCCGTCCGCGGCTATCCTCGGACTTGCAAGCATATTGGCTGAGAGTCATGCGTTCATTTTGAATAATCCGTTCGCGTGGAAGCATAAAATCACCTCTGTAAATATATACAATTTCCGACGTAAAAAATCCTTTTTTCTCGGAAAATTCGGCACTTTATGCAAAATCATACCACGATTTTTGTACAAATTCCACAACAATTTTGCCGTTACAAGCATCAATCAACGCGGATTTGAGAGATTCTGCCAATTCCTCGCGAACACGGAGTACGATTTCCACATTCTGGGAGAACTCCTCGGATTCCACTCGCGCGTCAAACTGTGCGAAAAATTGAGGTAACCGCCCGTAAAGCGCGTAATCAAGCGAAATTCTGAGTTCAACGCTCATCGCCATCACGCGGATTTTCGCCGAATCAACCGCGTCACGCGCTCCGCGTGTGTACGCGCGAACCAATCCGCCCGCGCCGAGCATAATGCCCCCAAAATAGCGAGTAACCACGCACACCGCGTCCGTCAGCTCCGCTTTTCGCAGCACCTCGAAAATGGGTACACCGGCGGTTCCCGATGGCTCTCCGTCATCGGAATGTCTGCAAATCGTGTTCTCGCGCAGGATATACGCATAGCAGTTGTGTGTTGCTTTTCGGTGTTCGGCACGAATTTCATTAACGAACGCTATTGCTTGCTCCTCGTCCATAACGGGAGCAAGATAGCCGATGAACTCTGATTTTTTCTCGACAAACCGCGCCTCACAACGCTCGGCGATTGTTTTGTACTCCATGTTCCCCCGGCGGCAAGCTGCCGCCCCCAATTCCCAATAAGCGACCAATTGCAATTTCTTCGTTTTTGCTGTAAGGTCATTTCGCACACCATTTTACAGCGAAACGACAAATTTCGCGAAATTAGATGACAAAAACTCACGCAAAAAATGCGTGAGTTTTTGTTTTGAAAGCACACCAAACAGTTCCATAAAATTTGCGGAACCGAACAATTGCCCTCGATTATTTGCCCAGATTGTAGCGCTTCTTAAATCTGTCTACACGTCCGCCACTGTCAACCAGCTTCTGCTTGCCGGTGAAGAACGGGTGGCACTTCGAGCAGATTTCCACCTTGATGTCACTCTTAGTGGAACGTGTTTCGATAACGTTTCCACAAGCACACTTGATGGTTGTCGCCTCATATGCGGGATGAATTCCGTCTTTCATTCTATGTCACCTCAAATCCATATTGCATAATCATACTATTTAATTATAACACACTTACTTCAAAAATGCAAGCATTTTCAGCGTGTCAAAATAGACAAACTTTGTTCTTAAAATCCAAGCAATTTTGTGAAATCTGCCGAGATCTTTTCCTCAAGAGCAACCGCTTCGTCACGTGTCGCGCCCTTGGTAGTGTAATAAACCTTGATTTTCGGCTCGGTGCCGGAGGGACGAATGATAACGCTTGCATCGTCCTCAAGGTTGAACGTGATAACGTCCGACTTGGGCAGCGCAACCTCGCTCTTAGAGCCGTCCGCCGCGGTTTTCACAGAACTTGCGTAATCCGTTACCGACAGTACGGAAAGTCCGCCGAGCGCGCTCGGAGCGTCATTCCGCAGGCTCGTCATTATCTCGTTCATACGCTCCATTCCCGAAGCGCCCTCACAGGTGAAGTTGTCGAGCTTGTTGAAATAAACACCAAACTCATCATAGAGCCGCTTGCGCGCCTCAATCAGAGAGATTCCCTGTGTGCGGTAGAACGCCGCCATCTCGCAAATCAGCATTGAAGCCACAACTGCGTCCTTGTCGCGTACATACGCGCCCGCGAGGTAGCCGTAGCTCTCCTCAAAACCGAATATGTAGCGGTTTTCCTCGCCGTCTGCCTCCAGCAGTCCGATCTGTTCGCCGATGAACTTGAAGCCCGTCAGCACCTCGCGCAGCTCCACGCCGTACTTCGCGCAGATCGCCTTAGTGATGTCGCTTGTTACAATTGTCTTAATTGCAACGGGATTTTTGGGCATTTTACCCAAATTTGTACGCTCTTTGCAGATGTAGTCCAACAAAAGTGCGCCTGTTTCGTTTCCGGTGAACAGTTCATACCCATCCCCGTCAGGAACTGCGATTCCTACGCGGTCGCAGTCGGGATCGGTCGCCAACAGCAAGTCGGGTTTTTCACGCTCACACAGCTCCAGACCGCACTTCAGTGCCTCACGAATCTCGGGATTCGGGAACGGGCAGGTCGGGAAGTTCCCATCGGGCAGCTCCTGTTCAGGCACGACAACAACGTCTTTTACACCGATTTCCGCAAGGATTCGGCGAACAGGCTTGTTTCCCGTACCGTTCAGCGGAGTGTACACAACTTTCAGTCCCGACTTGGCAACCACATCTGAGTAGATTGCCTGTTCACGCACCTTTGCGATGTATTCGTCAATCACGGGCTGTTCAATGTAGGATACCATTCCATCAGATACAGCCTTGTCGAAATCCATAGATTTTGTGCCGTTAAACACATCAATATTGTTGATTTTATCCAAAACGGTATTTGCCGCTTCAAGCGTTAATTGACAGCCGTCCGGACCATATGCCTTGTAACCGTTGTATTTCGCGGGATTATGTGACGCGGTGACCATTACGCCAGCTCCGCAGTTCAGCTTGCGAACCGCCCACGAAAGCATCGGTGTGGGCATAAGCTCCTTATAAATGTAGGTCTTGATACCGTTTGCGGCGAGCACTTCGGCAGTGCAGCGCGCGAAGTAATCCGACTTTATGCGGCTGTCGTAAGCGATCGCAACGCTTTTCGGCGAGCCGCTTTCAAGAACATACTCCGCCAAGCCCTGTGTTGCGCGCTTTACGGTGTAAACGTTCATACGATTGGTACCTGCGCCGATTACGCCGCGCAGTCCGCCCGTACCAAATTCCAAATCGCGGTAAAAGCGATCCTTGATTGCCTCGTCATCGCCCGAAACGCTCTCCAGCTCGGTTTTAAGGTCGGGGTCGGCGGTTGCCTTTTCCAGCCACAAATCATATAATTCCTTAATATCTCTCATAATCCGAATCCTCCCGGTTAAGTACATTTTAAGGTGCGAACCCGCGTCGCCTAAGGCACGCAGAATAATTCACACAATACAATTATATCACATTTTCTCCACAATTTCAAGGGGGTTTTCAGCTTTTCAACACAAACATTTTGCCACATTGGGAGAATATTTTGCACAATTTGATATATAAATCGCTGATAACCGATATGCAAAATCGGAATATATTGGCGGTTTTGTGTTTTCGCGGCAAAACCCCGCCCGTAAAATCTACGAGCGGGGACTTCATATATGATTATTCTTTAGTAAAGCTGCCGTGATAAGTATGCTTGCTGTTTGAATCCATAATCGGTTATCCGTGATGATTGCTGTGGTGAGTGCTCCCGCTGTTCGAGGTCGCAACCTGACTTGTGTGGTCATCCTCGTGGCGAACGCTCTCGTTGTTCGGGTTCGTAACCTGAGTTCCGTGGTCGTCCTCGTGGTGAACGTTATCGCTGTTTGAGTTTGTAACCTGACTTGTGTGGTCGTCCTCGTGGTGAATGTTCTCATGGTCCGCGCTGTTATTCGAGCAGATGGGCTCGTGAGAAAAGCACACGTGGTTCGGGTCGTTCGGGTCTGTAATCGGATATCCGTGATAGTTGTCGTACAAATCGATTACATAGCCGTAATTCGGGTCGGCGGTGAAGCTCTCAATCTTCGACTTGGTGAAATCCGCGTGAATCCAATGTTCGCTGTGTACGCCCCAATCACAACTGTAAGTTTCAAAACCCAAGCCGTATACTGTTTGCCCTTTCAGCCGCGCGCATTCTTGCTCCCAAAGCTCTTCGGTTGCGGGAATCGTCTGACGGTTTTGAAGATATGCAATTACCACACGATAGATGACTTCATTGCCGTTCTCGTCAACAGCACCGTATTTGTCCATTGCCGCTTGAAGAGCCTTTGAAATGTGGATTTGACCGTTATCGGGAGCGATTTTCTCCTCGGCGTCCTCAACCTCGAATCCGCGGATTGTCGTGATATAGTGAATCGGCGTTGATGTGTCGCTATCGGGTGCCATTAACGGCGGATGCTGAACGACCACCGCATCACCCGAAACATTGGAATTTTCAGAAAGAACCGTATCACCTGCCCCCGGAGCATTCGCGTAATCCCCGGAAACAAACTGCGCCGACGACTCAACGGGAACGGTACTGCGGGCGCGATTCCAAGCTATCGTTCCCACTCCGCAGACAGCAGCCAGACAACAAGCCGACATTCCGATAGTCATTATTGTGTTCCGTCTACGTTCGTTCCGCGCGATGATTTCCTCACTCTTGCGGAATACGCTTTTGGTTACTTCCTCATAGTTTTTCATAGATAAAGCCCTCCTTTTCCAGCTTTGATTTGAGCGATATTTTTGCTCGGTAGATAAGTACCTCAATTTGCCGCTTGCTTTTGTGCATTACAGCGGCGATTTCCGCGTTTGACATATCCTCGAAAAAGGACAGATACAACACCTGCCGATAATCGGGATTGAGCGTTTCCATCGCCTTATGGAGCGTGATTTTTCGCTCCTCCTTGAGGTAGGAAAGCTCCAGATCCTCCTCATCGGCAAGGAACTCCGCAAGCTCCTCCACCGTGGAATCCGCCTTTTTGGAGTTCCGCCGAAGGTAGTCGATTGCCGCGTTTCTGCCGATTGTATACAGCCACGTTTTGAACGAGTATTTCTCCGAATACCGCGGACGTTTGACCACCAGCTTGACGAAGGTATCCTCCATAATTTCCTCGGCGGCATGGAAATTCCGCGTAATACCGAGCAGATACATCAGCAAGCCGTCCTTGTAGTCGCGGATAAGCTCCGTCATACCGCTCTCATCGCCATCAAGGAAACGGCGGTAGCTACTTACACCGTTGTCCATTGATTTCTCCTTTCCGAAGGTTTTGCCCTTCACCTATTAAACGAACCACGGGCGGAAAACTCACAGTCATATTTTTGCAATATGGTAATCCGCGAGAACAATCACGCGGTCGAACGGAATCACGATCATGCCGCTTTCGTATTTTCCATAATGCTGCTGTGAAGCTCCGATTATCTTTGCCGCCTGCGCTTGTGTGAAGTCGGAGGTTGCCTTAAGCACGCAGAGAAATCCACACATTACAATTATATCGCACTTTTTCACATTGGAAGAATATTTTGCACAATTTGATATATAAATCATTGATAATCGATATGCAAAATCGGAATATATCGGCATATTGAATTTCACTTTGAAATGTGATACAATTTTACTATACATTATATTTAAGGAGGAGTATCTATGTGCTTGATATGTGATAGAATCGAAATGATAAAAAAAGGCGAAAATCCATATTTTGTCAAAGAACTTGAAACAGGATATGTGGTTATCGGGGATAATCAGCATTTTTACGGCTATACACTTTTTCTGTATAAAAATCACGAGAACAAAACTGAGCTTTTCCATCTTCAGTCTGATGAAAAAATGAAATTCCTTGAGGAAATGTCGATAGTTGCCGAGGCGGTTTCAAAGTCTTTTGGAGCCGAGAAAATGAACTACGAATTGTTGGGAATGGGCGATGCGCATCTTCATTGGCACTTGTATCCCAGAAGAAGCGGGGACATCGAAAACTATGGAAACAACGGCAAAGGACCTGTTTGGTGGTATCCTATGGATAAAATGTACAGCGATGAGAACCGCCCGACCGGCAATGAACTTGAAGAAATGAGACGCAAGCTGCTTTCGGAATTGGACAAGTTGATATAATACCATACAAAAAGTCACGGCAGCGGTTTGAAACGCTGCCGTGATTTATTCATATTCAGACAATTTTCACGACAAACTGATACCGCAGTAGAAATTCGACTTGTAATAATCTGTGGTAATGTCGATAATTCTCACGGATTGTCCCGGCATCAAGCAACCAATCATCTCGCCGTTTCCGATGTAGATTCCTCCAAATACTCCCTCATCCGAAAAGAATGCAAGATCGCCGATTTTAAGCTGCGAATATTCGAGCTTGGCGCCCATTTCCGTTTGTTCGTGGGTGGTTCTCGGGCAAGTAATATACCCGTTCTCACGAAGCACATAGTAGATAAACCCGGAATTATCGAATCCGTTTGTATCCGCGCCGTTTTCCGCAAACGGAACGCCAATCAGCGAGTTTGCGGTCGCCACGATTCCCTCAGCAACGACCGACGGTGTATCTGAAGTCGGCTCGGAAACGCTTGTTGATGGGATTTCGGAGTTGTCCGGCGGTGTAATGTCGGAATTATCATAAGGCAAATCACTCGAAACGAAAGGTTTTTCAGAATCACTGCTCGACCCGCTGTCTCCGCTGTTTGAAATGCTCGCTATAATAACCGCAATAATAACACCGACAGCGACAATAGTCACCCCGATAATAATCAATATATTGTTGTTTTTCCTCATCTTTTCCCCCGAATTATTCCACGATAATCTGATTTGAAATTATGCGTAAAGCGCGCGGAAAATCGTATTATAATGGTATAGCCAAGAGCTTGTCATCAACTATGGTGACTTTGGAATGCATAACCGTATCGGAAATATCGAGCGTCAGAAAGTTAATGCAAAAATGAACTCCCGGGTAAATTGTCCCGGAGCAGATTGCGCTTAAGGAATCTTTGTTCTTGATGTCCTCATCGAGCTTGTCGATCTGAGCCTGGATTTCCTGCTTTCGCATTGAGTGGAACAGCTTATTTTGCGTTTCGGTACGGAACATCTTCTGCTGAGCTTCGGTAAGCTCTCCTTGGACTTTCTTACGCTGCTTCAGAAACGCCAGATTCTTAATTGCCAAATCGAAAATACGAATCGATTCCATCAAATCCGCCTCTGCCTCGCGCCGACGCATAAACAGAACCGAACCATCGCCAATGTAAATTTCGGTCGGTGTGTATTTGATTGAACCAATAGTGTTCGCGTTGATATCGTGCATCGAGGTGATTTTTCCGCCCGTGATGACTCCGCGCGGTCCTTTCGCGGTAAGCGCGCCATAGCAGAACGCATTACAAAAAACAAACTGTTTTGAGGTCAAATCACCCTTGACAAACAACTCCGCATTCTCGCAGAAACCGATTTCCGCGTTGCCATCGCAAGTGAGCTTGGAGTTAATGCAGCCGCCGACAATAGTTACATTTCCGCCTGCGGTAATTTCTCCGCCGAAAACGCTTCCATCGACTTTGACGTTCTTGCCGGCATTTATGGAAAACCCTTCCATAACGTTGCCTTTTACATGAACATCGCCGAAGAAGTTTATGTTACCGACAGAAATGTCCAGATCCGACTTGATGGTAACAGCCTCTTCGACCTGGAATGAGCCGTTGCCGAATACGATATGCCCGTCACAAGCCGCAACAACTTTAGTTCCGTCCGTGGTAACCAGGGTGTTTTTACCCAATGAGACCTTTGTAGCCGCGCCGGGTTCAGCCGGTATCGAATTGCCAAAAATGTCCGTTCCGGGTATTCCCTCCTCGGGCAGCACAATATCCGCAATTATATCATTTTTGTGAATCGGAACAATCGCATTCAACTCACGAAAATCTGCGATTCCGAATTCGTTTTGGTGGGGTTTAAGCTTATGTTCTTTATCAAAACGGAAGTTGATATAGCCATTAGCGCCCTTTTTTGGCGGTGTCGCGGAAGCCACACAAATAGGAACCTCAAATATACGATCGTTGATCACCTTTTTAATGCTGTTCTCATCGATACCATAAATAACGTTATTGCGCTTAAGTTCCAACATAACGTCCTGAAACGTCATATCCTTGCCGCCGCCTCTGGACGAAAAAACCACAAGGTTGGCATATTTGGAACCGTTATCGAGCCTGATTTCAACTCTGCCGTCCATTTTGACCTGTTGTTTACCATCAGCCATAATGTCACCCCCCTTAAGTTCTCTTATATTCTATGTATTACGTCCGACAATGAGCTTACCCGTGTAAAATCCACGCCGTCAAGCTCCTCATCGGGCTCTGTAAGATCCGGAATCATAATCGTCACACATCCCGCTGCCGAAGCGGCTCTCACACCATTGGGCGAATCCTCGAGAGCCATACAATCCGAGGGAGCAAGCCCAAGCTGCTCCGCTGCGTAAAGATAAATATCGGGACGCGGTTTTCCAAATTCCACCATTGTCGCGCAGATAATTTTATCGAATCTCTCAAAAATCCCAACGCGTGTAAGATAATCGCGTGTGCGCTCATAATCGGTCGCCGTGCAGATTGCCGTGAGGATCCCACGCTCGTTCAGATGATCCAGCAGCTCGACAACACCGGGTTTAAGCTCCAATTCGTGAGAGCCGAGCCATTCGTTCATTAGTTCCATTCGCCGCGAACGAATTTTCACGTAGTCGAACTCCTCACCGAATATTCCCTGTAAATGCGGGATAGCGAATTTTCGGTGCATCGAGCGGATTTCGAGAGCTTGTTCATATGTCATTGGGAACCCTGCCTCGTTCGCCGCTTGGATCCAGAACCGAATCAGCAGCTTCTCGGTATCGAGAATCAACCCGTCCATATCGAAAATAACCGCTTTGATCATCGCAAATCCTCACAGTGAACCTAAATTTGTCAAAACATACTCTTTTTCTTATTATACCACATTTTCTCGAAAATGTCAACATTTTCCCAACATTTTATAGTGATTGCACATAAATTTTACTCGGATTTTTTAAATATTTGTGGATAAACATACTTTTTGTGGTGTTATTCGTATTATAAAAATTTATACAAAAAAATCAAAAAAATACTTGAAATTTCCATAAAGATATGTTATAATAGAAAAGTATGATACTAAAAGTATATAGATTGCGGATTTTTCGCATAAAAAAGATTTGTTGCACAAATTGATTGGAGGATTTACATTTAATGGGAATTTTTGAAATTATCAGTGCGATTGTATTGATCGTCGCATGCGTGTTCATAGTGATTGTTGTTTTGATGAAGGACACCAAAACACAGATGTCGCAGACCATTTCGGGAACGTCAAGTGACAGCTTTTACCAGAAAAACGCCGGGCGCACCAAAGAGGCGATTCTGAACAGGGCGACCATTGTGGCGGCGATAATCTTCTTTGTGCTCGCACTTGCGGTAAATATCATCAATGTTTATTGGAGCAATAATAAAGCCTCCGCGAACACCGGAAGCGATTCGGATTCATCATCGGTGGTTTCCGATATTTCGGACGATTCAAGTGAAACAAGCGAAGATTCAACCGATTCAAGTGATTCAAGCGATTCAAGTGAGGATTCAAGTGATTCGGACGATTCCGGTGAGGATTCAAACGATTCAAAGGATTCGAGTGATGACTCAAGCGAGGATTCAAGTGATTCAAACGAGGATTCGAGCAGTGAAACAGACAGCGATTCCGAAAGCGGCGCGGATTCCGGCGAATCCAACGAATAAGAATACCCAAAGGGTGGTTCGATTGTTCGGACTGCCCTTTTAATTCAAACAGGAGAAAAGATATGAACAAATTCAAAACATCGATTCTGGTCACTTTACTTAAATCGGGCGAAAACGGTATGACCGAAAAAGACCTCACCAAAGCACTTGATCTGCCGAAAAAGCTCGCCAAAAAGCTCTCCGATGACTTGGAGGGAATGAAAAAGTTCGGCGATGTCACGAATAAAAAAGGTGTGTGGCGAATCAAAAATCCCGAGCAGTATTTTGAAGCGGAGATCACGCACGTTTCCACGCGGTGCGGATTTATGACCGACCATAGCGGCGAATTACCCGTGGAATATTACGTTCGCGGGCGAGATATGAAAGGCTCGATTCCCGGCGATATTGTTCTCGCGAAAAAGACCGCCGACGCAAGCGAGGGGCGCGCCCCAGAAGCCGTGGTGCTCTCGGTAATTCAAGAGAGCGATACCCTGCTTACGGGCGTTGTTGTTGCGGAAAACAACCATATGATGGTACTCCCCGACAGACTTTGCGGCGAACCGCTTTACATCGCAAAGTCGGGAACGAAGCCGGTTCATGTCGGGGATAAGGTCGTGTTCTCGATCAAGAAACGCGGTGAACGGCATTTCGACCACACTGTCGCAATCGAGGAGGGTTTCGGCTCGGCTGAGAACGCGAAATCCGGTGCTGAGGCATATATGCTCGTGAACAATCTTCACATTGAGTTCCCCGAGGAGGTTCTCGCGGAGGCGGCGAAACTGGACATCGATGAGCCGGACCCGGACGAGGTAGCGCGGCGGTTGGATCTGCGCGGAGAGCCGATTTTCACGATTGACGGCGCAGACACCAAGGACATTGACGATGCGGTTTCCATTTCGCGCACGGAGGGCGGATATAAGCTCGGAGTGCATATAGCGGACGTTTCGCATTATGTCAAGAAAGGCTCGGCTTTGGACGAGGAAGCGTTCACACGCGGAACGTCCATCTACTACGCGGACAGAGTTGTACCTATGCTCCCGAAAGAGCTATCCAATGGCATTTGCTCGCTCAATCCCAATGTGGACAGGCTGGCATTCTCCTGCCTGATGGACGTTTCGGCAGACGGAAAGCTGCTGAAATACCGATTTGAGAAGTCCGTTATCCGCAGCCGCGTCAAGGGCATTTATTCCGAGGTCAATGCCATCATTGACAACACCGCCAACGATGAAATCAAGGAGAAATACGCGCGCGTAATCGACCGAATCCCAATAATGCTGGAGCTGGCTCAAATCCTCGAAAAGAACCGCAAAAACCGAGGCGCGCCCGACATCGACACGGTGGAATCCAAAATCATCACCGATGAGAACGGCGTTTGTATTGACGTGAAACCGCGCGTTCAGGGCATTGCCGAGCGTATCATCGAGGAGTTTATGCTGATGGCGAACAACTCCGCGGCGGCACTGGCAATGCGCGAGAAGATTCCGTTCGTGTACCGCGTCCACGAAGCCCCGGCAACGGAAAAGCTCCTCACACTGAACGAAACGCTCACCGCGCTCGGAATCAATCCCGAGGGGATAGGTGAAAAATCATCTGCGGCGGATTTGGCGAACATCCTCGCCAAAAACAAGGACAGCGACAGATATATAGTCATCAACCGCATTGTTCTCAGAACAATGATGAAGGCTCGTTACTCCGAAGAACCGCTTGGTCACTATGGCTTGGTAATGCCCGAATACGCGCATTTTACCTCGCCGATTCGCCGCTATCCCGACCTTGCGATTCACCGTATTCTGACGGATTATGTGTATGCGCTCTCAACCGAAAAGCTCGAAAAGCGATACAAGAAATTCGCGGTCGAGGCTTCTCTCCAGTCCAGCAACACGGAGCTTGCGGCGGTGCGCTGCGAGCGCGAATGCGAGAATTTCTATATGGCGGAATATATGAAAAACCACATAGGCGAGGAATTTGAGGGATTCATCTCGGGAGTTTCGCCCAGCGGAGTGTTCGTACAGCTTGCCAACACGATTGAGGGAATGGTTTCCGTGACGAAGCTGCCGCTCGGCGAGTACGAGGTTCAGCACGGCGTGATTCTCACCGGCGCGGCAAATGGCGCGATTTTCACGGTCGGCGACAAGGTAAAGGTTCGCTGCGTGTCTGTAAACGTAAACGGCGGATTCATAGATTTCGAGTTTGCGGAATAAACAAAAACAGGGAGTCAAACGACTCCCTACTTTTTTCTAAACATTGTCACTCAGTTTGCCTTGATTCCGTAAATCTGTTGCAGAAAACACTCTTTGCTTTGAAGAGCCTTCTCCAGCTTTCCATTACGATACAGCGAAACAAATATTGCGGCTGCCTCCGCTTGACAATTAAGCGATTTCGTTGGCGTAAACATAATATCGGTAAAAGCGTCATATTCCGTTATCTCCGCGTGTAACTCCTGATGTGTGTTAAGAGTTGTTACATACAGCCAATTATAAAAGAATGTTCTCGGCTCGTTCGGAAAATCCACATCACCAAGTCGAAAACCGATTATTTTTCCGCTGTCGCGAAGCCGCGGGTCGGTTTTCGCCTCTTTTGAGGTCTTGTGAATCAAATCGGAGAAAGGTCCTCCGCGCTCAAATACCTTGCTGCCCTGAAAAGCGCACTCCACGGAATACGGCTCTCCGCTTTCGGGAGTAATCATTAAGCTGAACGCACTAAGAGCGCGTCCCAGCTCTTTCGGTGACGCGCCGGAAATTTCAAGCACGCGTTTGCCGGGATTTTTCTCCAGATACGACTTATGCAAGCTATCTGCGCACCGCGTCTTTTGCGACATGGAAAACCCCGAATAAAAAGTGAACTCCGTGTCTGTTTTTCGGAAAAACGGCGGTTTTTCGCACACTTCAAAAATCGGTCTTACTGCCATATTCAGAACCTCCATCAAAATAAAACCGCACAAAGACCGCGTTTTGTCTGCAAATCTTTGTGCGGTGTTGCCTTAATTCTCGTCCCTATCCTTGATAATCTGCGGCGCGATTTCGTTGAACGCTTTCAACACCTTTGGATTAAACAATCCACACTCGCCGTTGCTGATCATCTCGATTGCCTTTTCGTTGCTGTAAGCGGGCTTGTAAACACGCGCAGAAGTGAGAGCGTCAAAAACGTCCGCGAGTGCGACAACCTGCGCCCAAATGGACACCTCATCGCCTACCAGTCCATCGGGATAACCACGACCGTCCCAACGTTCGTGATGATGGCGGCAAATATCGTAGCTGTATCGGTAAACCTCGTGATCCATAATATCCGTGGGCATTTCCGCGAGGATATCGCAGCCCTTAACCGTGTGGATCTTCATAATCTCAAACTCGTCCGGGCTTAGCCGTCCGGGCTTTTTAAGGATATTATCGGGAATGGCAATTTTTCCCACATCGTGCAGAATAGACGCCATCGCAATTTTTTCAATCCCGGATCTATCCACATAATATTCGGGAAACATCTCGCTGACCTTCGTCATCAGTACCTGTGTAATATAGCGGATTCGCTTAACGTGCTCGCCCGATTCGCAATCGCGGAACTCAATCAGCGTTGCGAGTGTTTCCACCATTTTCCCGCCGAGCCGATTTATCTTCTCGATATTTTCCTCAACCATTACCGCAAGCTCGTTGCGGTGGCGGTAAAGCTCAATAATGTTGTTGATTCGCGACTTGATAAAGCACATCTGAAAAGGCTTGGAAATAATATCCACTGCGCCCAATCCATATGCGGCACTGAGCATCTCCGCATCATCAGCCGCCGTAATGATAAACACCGGGATTCGGTAAATTTTACCGGAGCGGTTCATTTCGGACAGCACACCCATTCCGTCCATCACGGGCATAATCAAATCCAACATCACAGCAGTGATACTGTTGTCGCTGTTAATTATTTCCAGAGCCTGTGTACCGTTTTCCGCCTCAATAACATTGTACTCGTCCTTAAACAGTTCCACAAGCAAAGCACGGTTTATCTCCACATCATCGACAACCAATATGCTGTTTCCAAAACCCAAAGAAAAGCTCCCCTTTCTATGAATACTTCAATATACAATCCACGACTTTCTGCTGAAGTTCAATATTCTGCTCGATGACTAGCCTTGCTTCCTCTCTGTTACCTGTGCGGAACAGATTCATAACATCGGTATAACATTTATATAACGGCAAAATCGATAGATTCCCCATTACACCCTTGAGATTGTGAGCGTTGGAGAGTGCGGTTTCATAATCCCCGTTTTCTATGTACGGAATAACCGCCGAATCTTCCACTACCTTGGGCAGCTTCTTCAACATCTTCTCATATAACGCAGAATTGTTCATAAACCGTGTAATCGCGTCATCTATATCCACACCCAGCTCCGCCAGGTCTTCAAAAAGCCCCACTTTATCACTCCTTATTTTAAGGCAAATTCAAAACCACACAAATGAGTAAAACAGCTTCGCTATTTTACTCATTTGCGTTCGCATTATATCGAATACGGAATAATCGTCAGCTCGTCATAATCGTCCGACAGCCTGAACGCGTTTTCGGGCAGCGGCGAATTGGGGTCGCGAAGCACCTTTTCCGCGTCATTATGCGGACAGGACAACACAACCTTGTGCCTGAACATCGACAAGAATCCCGAGGACATCTGCGAAACGCTTGTTGTGGTGAACACAAAGTGCACACCATAACGCGCTCCCTTTACCAACGCGCTCTTCAAATCGGCGATTTTATCCTCCGCGTGCATTGCGGCGAAAATCAAATCACCGCCGAGAACGATTTCAACGGACTTGGAAACGTTCCCGTTCGCGATTTGCTGCGCGATTTCGCAGATTCGTTCAACACCGTGTTCACTCTCATACACCTTCACACCATCGGGGATTCCCAAGGTGCAAAGCTCGGTGTAAATCGGATTGCTGCGTGAAGCGATGATCTCCACAACAGTCCCCTGCTCTGCCAGCGAACGAAGCGCGGACATAATTACCGCAAGTCCTACCTGATGTTCGCGGCGCGGCATAACCGCCAATACGTTCTCTCCGAAGTCCTCGCACAGCCGCACGGGGTACTGCGACATAAAGCGGCACGGTTCTCCGAGGAACATCATAATTTCACCCTCAGCGCGCTCAGCCAACAGCTTTTCGCGAACCGGACGGCGTTCTTCAAATGTCACGGCATCACGCTTATCTCCGACAATCGCGTGCTTGTCAACATACTCTGCTGGGTTTTCTGTGTATTCAGCGACCGCGCGATAACGCTTGTCAAACTCGGGGAGCTTTCCGGTGAAACGAACCAAGGTAAGCCCGTCCGTACTGTTAATGTCCGCTACAAACGCGCAGTTATTTGGGATTCGCTTGAGCGATGCAATCTCATTTTCATACAATCTCAGACTTGCAAACAACATCTGAACGCCATCATCACACCCGCTCACTGCCGCTCCCGAGTGGATTTTATACCCCTCGAAGCACGCGGGGCGCGAATCGTTCACGGCAAAGGTTTCACCAATCAACAAGAAATGGATTCCATAATCATCACATTTCTTGAACATATCCGTCGCCTTATCAATACAGTTTCTTCCAAAGAATTTCGGCGCGGTTTCCATATTCGCGAGCATCTTCGGGAAGTCGTTTACTACTACCACCATCTGCGGCAGATAAACATTTGCGGGAACATCAGCAAACGTTTTCCAATGATTTTCCGCGAACATTTCCGCACGGCGGCTCATCTCGGAATCCAACGTATCGATCAAATCAAACGTGGTTTCAGCGGAAGCGTCATCTACAAGATACCTGATGTGTGGAGCGGCATTCTCGGCATACCGCAGCAGTTCCTCGCCGCCGCAATCGAACATCCACAACTCCATATCATCGGGGTGAAGTCCGCAAATAATCGTACTCATTATCGCGTCAATCAATCTGCGGCGTTCGGCACATGGCATTCCGCAAATATACGTGACATTGCCGCTGATATCGAACGTGACGGGATCTTCATTTACGTCCAGACCAAGACTGATTATCGGGAGCTTGTGCGTACATTTAGCCGCAAATTCCGTATTTACGGGTTCGGCGGGAACTTCACGTTCAGGCTCCTTGGTTGATTCGGTTATCGTCTCGGGCGCGGATTCCTCTGCCGTCTCGGGTGCGGGATGCTGCTCCGCAACCGGCTCGGTAGATGGGATCACCTCAGACGGCGGCAGCGTTTCGTGAATTTCTGCTACCGGCGTGATGGTCACGTCCTTTTCCTCGGGCTTGGGCTGATTTGCAAACAAAATATGCGCGGGAATGTTCTCTTGAACAGGCTCGGGAGCAATTTCCTCCACGGGTTCGGGTTGGTTCATATCCTCGAACATATCCGCAACAGGCTCGGGAGCGATTTCCTCTGCGGGTTCGGGCTGGTTCATTTCCTCGAACATATCCGCAACAGGCTCGGGAGCAATTTCCTCCACGGGTTCGGTCTGATTCATTTCCTCGAACATATCTGCAACAGGCTCGGGAACAATTTCTTCCACGGGTTCGGGCTGGTTCATTTCCTCGAACATATCCGCAACAGGCTCGGGAGCGATNTCCTCNNCGGGTTCGGGTTGGTTCATATCCNCNAACATATCCGCNACAGGCTCGGGAGCGAGTTCTCCTGCGGGTTCGGGTTCNTTCATATCCCCGAACATATCCGCAACAGGCTCGGGAGCGATTTCCTCTGCGGGTTCGGGCTGGTTCATATCCCCGAACATATCCGCAACAGGCTCGGGAGCAATTTCCTCCACGGGTTCGGTCTGATTCATTTCCTCGAACATATCCGCAACAGGCTCGGGAACAATTTCTTCCACGGGTTCGGGTTGATTCATATCCTCGAACATATCCGCAACAGGCTCGGGAGCAGTTTCCTCCACGGGTTCGGGTTGGTTCATATCCTCGAACATATCCGCAACAGGCTCGGAAATCTGCTCTTCTATAACCTCCTCAATCTCGGGAATCGGCTCTTCGAGGATTTCAAGCTCCTCGGGAATTTCCGGTTCGACAGGCTTTACAGGTTCGGGAATCGGCGCGGGCTTCGGCTTAGGACGGCGGTTATCCACAAAATCGCGGCGAATCTCCATTGGAATATCGGACGGTGCGGAATACCAGAAAAGGCTCTCGCGAAGCCGTTCCACCCAAAATCCGCCGTTTTTGCTGCGCACGGAAATGCCCATCTCGCGGATTTCAGCCCCAACATCGCCCTCGTCCTCTGCGTTATAATGCGTCAAAACTACCAATACGCCGTATTTCTCGGCATTTTTACACAGATTCAATACACGCTCGCAAACGTCATCGCTGTACTTTTCGGGGAAGCAATGCATTACCACGATACGCGAAACCGCATTAGAGGCGGGATAGCGCTCAATATCAGTGAAATATTCCTCTACGCGATGGTCGATTTCACCGGCGGAGTTCGGAATGATGACAAACGGATATGCGCCGCGTCCCAATGCCGCGATGTGTCCCAAACAATCGGGGTTGAAGCTCTCGGGGTTGCAGAACAACACGTCCTCAAGATTGTGCCCGAAGTATTTCACCGCATTCAGCAGCAAACGCTGAATACCGCCGAGCAGATACTGCTTGTTGCGTTCGTCAAAATCAAAATATGCCACACCGCCGCGCGTCAGCGAAATTCTTAACGGCGCGCCAATCGTCCGAGCACCGGCATTATACTCATTATTGGAAATGAACACCAAATCTTGCTCAATATCCATCGGCACAGTCAAACGTACTCTGCGCTGACCAAGGCTTATGGTGCTGTTTTCGGGAATTTTAGCGGTTCCCGTACTGTTAAACGCGGATTTGTCAAATGTCAGCAGACGCAGGTAGTCCTTAAACTCATCAGAGCGTATGTACGCGCGGACATTGTTATCCTGCTCCTCCTTGCGGCGGTTGAGATTGTCGATATCCGCGTCATACTGCCGCTTTGCCTGAACCTTGCTGCCCTCAATAAGATGGCGGGTTTCCTCAATTTTCTGTTCATAATAAAGCCGCATACCCGTAACTTTGGTATACAGGCTTTCGGCATTGGGGTCATTATGGCTATCCAATTTGATAGTCTGCCGAATGCTCTCCAGATGCCCCTCATCGGTTTCAAACGGAGCAGTGGCAGCCTCCAGCTCGCTTGCCTGGGCGTGTTCCATAGCATAATTCAGATAATAATCCAACTTGGACATCTTCGCGCGGATTTCCTCAATTTTCTTGTTCAAATCCTCATCGCAAGACTTCAGGTAATCATTGTACTCCCTATAAATGCTGTCCGTATCGGCGGAGAGCTGCTTTTCCTGCTGCGCCAAAGCCGTGAAGCGGTCGAGCATTTCGGTAACCTTATCTGCCATAATTCTTCTCCTTGTCTTAGTTTGGTACTTCCGCAGTACGGAAGCTGTGCCAAAAGATGTTAGATGGAGGTGGAATAATCCAAACCAATAGTGAAAATGATTAATCTACCACTTATAACTATTATACAAATTATTTTTCATTCTGTCAAGTGCTTTTATAGATTTTGTACATATATTTTTTGAAAAAGCTGTAAAAAAGCGGCTCGACAACGCGAACCGCCTTTGTAAACTTATTTGGATCATCCCTCAACGCGCAGGAACTCCTCAAGCGTCAAGCCGCTGTCATGGACGAGTTTTGCCGTGCTTTTCCCGAGATAGCGAACGTGCCACGGCTCATAAATATAGCCCGTGATATGTTGTTTGCCTTGGGGGTATCGGATTATGAAACCGTAATCCTGACAGTTCTTCGCAAGCCACATACCCTCCTCGGTGTAAGCGTACTGCTCGTCCACCCAGCCCAGATCAACGGCAAGTCCGGTCTGGTGTTCGCTTGTACCCGGATACGCGGAGTATGTAATCGCGTTATCGTAGCCGTCATACTCCACATAACTCCAAAACAGATTCTTCTGCACCTCATAGGAGCGAAACCCGGACATTATTAAAAAGCTATATCCCGTACCGTTGTGCATTTCATCAAGAGCCGCACAAAGCTCGCCTGACAAGCCGCTGCCGTAATCCTCGGGCAGAGAGTACATTTTATTCGCGACAAGTACTCCGCCGACATATGTAACTCCGTCAACCTCAATAGGATTGGGAGGAACGATTTCTGCGGTTACGTAACCGTCACAATTAATCTGGTCGAACGAATCCTCAACAATAATCCGTCCCGAACCGCTTATTGACGCGTTTTTCGCTATCGACATTTCACCGCCGATCTCAAGCGTTCCGTTCAAGTTAAGGTCGCCGTAAACCAGCAGCTCCGCACCGCTTCCGATAGTCAGCGAGCCGCCCTCTTCAATTTCCGAAGTTCCGCTTAAAACCATCGTTTCGCCGCTTTTGGCAACATACTCCTCGCCGTTCTTGATTCTGATGGTTTCCCCTATAGGAATGTCACTTGAAGTATCAGGTTCTTCAAAGGGGTCAACATAAGGCTCGTCAATTGGCTCTGAATTTTCTGAATTTGTGGATCCGTTTGCTGACGCGGGATTCGGCTCTGTTGAAATCGGTTTTGTCGGTCTGAATCCCGAGCCGTCAAAATCTCCGCCTGTCCAAATCGCACCAGATGAATCGTCCGATGTGTCGGGGTGATACTCCTTGCATGAACACAATCCAAAAGCCATTGCCATAATCACTGCTGCCGCGATAATTTTATTCTTCATTTTTATTTCCCCTTTTGCGCGGATTTTCTTTTTTTGCAAGAAGAACCGCAAAAAACTATTGTTGCAACAATTAAATTATAACACTGTTCGACAAGAAAATCAATAGGAAAAACTTACAAATTTCTTACAATTTCCTTAAAAAAATGTGAATTTATCCACATATTTCAATAATCGCGTTCGCGTACAAAACAGCGTCCTTCAACAGCTCGTCCACCGTGATGAACTCGTTGTCGCCGTGCATATGATAGTCGGTTTCGCCGCGCTCCGCGCCGAATGCCACGCCGCCCGGGATATTGTGAACATATGTTCCGCCGCCAATGGCTATACAGTGCCCTTTTTCACCCTCAACGCGTTCGTACACCGACAGCAGCTTCCGCACGAACTCGCTTTCCTCGGAAACAATATGCGGCTCATCTCCGAGAATTACCTCGCATTTCAGACCGATTTTTTCCAACGCGGAGAACACTTTTCCTTTTACGGATTCCAAATCCGTACAAGTCGGAAAACGTATATCTACCGTGCCGCTCATCTCGCCGCTCGGAACTATCGTGAGCGTGCTTAAAACGCAAGTGAGCGCGCCGCTCTCGTCCGAGCATTTCAAGCCGAGAGCCGCGCCGTCCGTTTCACCGAACGGGAACAGCTCCGTAAGCCCGCTTAAAATCTCTTCATTCATCAATCGCGAAACAAGAGACAACAGTGCCGTCACGGCATTTATACCCGTTTCGGGAGTGGACGCGTGCGCCGCTTTGCCATCACAAGAAATCAAAGTCCCGTTTCCGCGCTCGCTTACGGTGAACCTCGGAGAAGGCTCTCCCTCAACGGGCGGCTCTATAAGCGAGTTTGCCTTGTCCGCAGAAACACCGCGCAGTATCGTTTTTGCCTTGTCGGCAACGGCATTGGGAATATTTCCGCCGCGGAACTCTATCGAAAAATTTCCGCCGAGCGTTCCCGAAAACGACAGTCTCAACATTCCCTTTTCAATATTTATCACGGGGAATGAGCCATCGGGAGTAAACACATTCGGAGGGAATTGCGCGTGCTTTTTGTAGATTTCCAGATCCTCCGAGCCGTTCTCCTCATCTGTTCCGAAAATCAGCCGAACGCCTTTCTTCAGCGGGATTCCAAGCTCCTTGACGGCTTTCAGCGCCCACAGAGAAGCCACAGCGGGACCCTTGTCGTCAATCGCGCCGCGCCCATACAGAACGCCGTCACGCTCGACAAGCTCAAACGGGTTTGTTTTCCAGTTCGATTCTTGCACAGGAACAACGTCCAAATGCGCCAGAATACCCAATTCTATATCCTCGCCGTAATCCGCGCAAAGAACCGCGTCCCCGTAAATCGTGGTCTTGAATCCCATTTCATCGCAGAAAGCGCGCATTTTCAGCAGCGCGTCCTTCGGTTCGATCCCGAACGGAGCATCCTTACAGGGTTCACCCTTTACGCTCGGAATCGCGACCAGCTCCGCGAGATTCCGCACAATTTCGCGCTCGTTCGAGTAAATAAACTCCCGAATTTTATCTTCCATTTTTATTCCTCATCATATCAATCATAATATCCGCGACCTTGTAAACATCGCCACAGCCCGTTGTAATCACCAAATCTCCCGCGCGGACGTTCTCTACAACGTGCTGTGCCACTTCCTCAAATGTCGGAAACCACACGCAGCCGTCTATTTTTGCCGCCAGATCCTTGGAATAGATGTTGTAGGTGTTCTTTTCGCGGCTTCCCATAATCTCGGTGAGAACCACTTTGTCCGCGATGGACAGCGCCTCGGCGAAATCGTCCAGAAGCATCGCGGTTCGCGAGTAGGTGAACGGCTGGTGCACCACCCACACACGCTTGAACGACATTGCCTTTGCGGTCTTGAGCGTGGCAGCGATTTCGGCGGGGTGATGACCGTAGTCGTCCACAAATATTACGCCGTCAACCTCTGCCAACCGTTCAAACCGCCGCATTGCTCCCGTAAATTCCGCAAGCCCCTTCTTTACAGCGTCCATCGGAATCCCCGCGGAGTATGCCGCTGCAGCAGCCGCAACCGCATTATACACATTGTGAATCCCAGGAACGTGAATGTTAATTTCACCAAGAGATTCACCCTTCTTCATAAGATTGAACTGCCAGTGAAAATCTGAAATCTGCCGAACATCTTCCGCGTAAAAGTCGCTCGAATCCGTCTTTCCGAACGTGATTATCTTCGCCTCGGACCGGCAATTTTCCAACACCTCGCGGACATTATCGTCATCGCCGTTCGCGATAATCAAATCATCGGTAAGGTCGCAGAACTTCTCGAACGACTTTTTCAGGTTGTCCATCGTCTTGAAGTAATCCATATGGTCGCGGTCGATGTTGAGGATCACGGAAATGTTCGGGAACAGGTGCAAAAACGTGTCCTTGAACTCGCAAGCCTCACACACCATATACTCGGACTTCCCCGCCCTGCCGCTGCCGTTTATCGCGCGGAGCTTTCCTCCGATAACCGTGGAGATGTCAATATCAGCGGCGAGCATAATCATCGTCAGCATTGAGCTTGTTGTAGTCTTGCCGTGAGTTCCGCACACGCAAAATGCCTTGTCAAACTGCGCCGTCACCAGACCGAGCAGCTCGGCGCGCTCCACTAACCGAACACCGCGTTTCTCGGCTTCACGAGCCGCGATAAGCTCGGGGTTGTCCTCCATTATGGCGGCGGAGAACACAATACAATCCGCGCCCTCGATATTCTCGGCGCGCTGCCCGAGCGTCACAGGAATCCCCATCTTCCGCACCGCGTCCAACGTGGCGGTTTCGTTGTTGTCCGAACCGGTGAGATAATACCCATTAGTGTGCAGAATCTGCGCCAACGGATACATTCCGCTTCCGCCAATGCCTATGAAATGGATATGCTTTTTGCCTATCAGAAAATTATCCACAATCAAACCCCGTTTCTTTAAGATGTATCCGCTGATTTCGCGGTGTTGCCTATATTTTTGCCATTTTTTAGATTATATGAATAAGTGGGAAATTTTATCCCAAAATATTACCGTCAAATCAAGCGGTGCAATCCGCAATCAACGGAGGAAAAAATGGAAATCAGCGACATTAAAATCAGAAAAACAATGCATGAGGGCAGGCTGCGCGCGGTGGTATCAATTACTATCGACAACGCGATCGCGATACACGATATCAAGCTTGTTCAGGGTGACGAACGAATGTTTGTGGCAATGCCAAGCCGCCGCGAGGACAGCGGAATTTTCCGCGACATAATCCACCCGATTTCGTCCAACATCCGCGAAGAACTCGAAGAAAAAATACTTGATGCCTACCAAAACTATATACAATAGAAAGCGCATTTTATTTGCTCTCCCTCACCAACGGCGAGGGAGAGCGAAATTTTGTATTTACAGATTTCCCAACATTTTCGCCGTTTTAAGAAGCGCAATCTGCGTTTTCGCGTCGGCGATTTCGTTGTTCATAATCATTTCCACCGCTTTTTCGAGCGGAATTTTTTCTATCTCCAGGAACTCGTCCTCATCGGGATTCTGTTCACCGGAATGAAGTCCGCGCGCCAGATACATATGGATCACCTCGGTATCGTAGGCGGGTGTGGGAATCAAGTTTCCGAGATACTCAAACGAATCGCAGGTGCAGCCCGTTTCTTCCTTGAGTTCACGCAGACCGCACTCGCGCGGGTTTTCGCCGTACTCCAGCTTTCCTGCGGGAATTTCGAGCAGAACCTTTCCGTGCGGATAGCGGAACTGCCTTACCATCAAAACATTGTTGTCCTCGTCCAGCGGCACAATCCCCACTCCGCCGGGGTGCTTAATCACCTCGCGGAGCGCGGTTTTGCCGTTTTCCAGCTCCACCGAATCGCGCAGCAGCTTGATGATTTTCCCATCGTACATCATCTCGCTTGAAATGGTCTTTTCTTCCAGATGCATATCAATTCTCCTCGCCGCTGTTTTCCTCGTCCACTTGTTTCTTCATATCCAACTCTTCCATAACGCGATAAGCCTCATCGTCCTCGGTTATGTGAGAGCTGCGCTCTTTGGGACTTTTCCGGCTGTAATCAACGCGCTTATCAAGCATAAAGTTCTCCTCAATTTCGGGGAACTGCATTTCTTGATCGGCTGAAGAGTTTTCATCGCGCTCGGGACAGGTGTATATCTGTTCGGAAATCTGCCCGATATAGGAGTTGTGCGCCTTGATTCCCTCAACCTGAGTGAGCTCGTACAAATGAGCGTATCTGTTGCCGCGCTGACGCTTTCTGTACACAAAGAACCAGATATACGCCGCGAAAATCACGATTCCGCCAACCGTCATAATAATGCCGATCTTCAGACCCGGTGTTTCATAGGTAAACGAAATATCGCATCTGCCCTCCGGCACACGGATTCCGCACAAACCGGCATTTATCTTGTCAACCTCAACCGGCTGCCCGTTTACGGTCGCAGACCAACCCTTGCAATACGGAACGCTGAATACCACCAACTTTTCGGAATCGTAATCGCTTACCGCCGTGAACCCGTTCCTGTTGATGGAGAACTGCTGAACTCCCTCAGCAATGCGGTTTCCGGCATCGCTCTTGAAACGTTCAAGCGTGATGATTCCGGTATCGGTTGGGTCAAGCGGATTCAGAATATCCGCGTACTTCTTTGATTGCTCCTCAGTCAGAACCGCCGCGCGGACAATCAAATTATCCACCTTGCGGTTGTCCTTTACGTCCTCCTGCAAGAGGTAATCATCATACGCAAATCCCATCGGAAGAGCGTACTCCGTCTTGTAGATATCGTAATTACCTTGGGTTTCCATATACTCGTAAATAGCGAGATCTTTAAGGGCGCTTTCGCGGCTGCTCTTGCTCATATCATTCGGAATCATTATATATTTCACGCGCGAAAACGCTCTGAACGCGTAACGGTTGTGATCCGGCGCGGAATTTACCGTGCGGGTTATTCCGAGCAAATCGTACAGTTCGAATGTCGACCCGGGAATAATCGAGGTAAAGCTCTTAAGAGAACTCATTCCCCAGAACATATTTACATTGTTGGTTTCGTTAATGCCCTCGATTCGATAAAAATCCGGATCATCAATGGAGAACTTCGCGTCCACCATCATATTATAACGCCCGACTTTCGGACCGATTGCGCGACCGTAACCTACAAAGTAGTAGCCCAATCCCAACGAACACACTATTGTCACTGCCGTGGCGCGTTTCATAAATTCGTTCCATGTAAATCTCGGGCGGAAACGCATCAGGATATACAACACCACAAGCATCGCGGCTGCAATCGCTATCTGCACCCACACCGCAGGACTCATATTGTTTTGGAAGCGCGGAATAATGTTTGTGATTTCCTCGCCGGCCGAGTTTTTGGTCTTTTGGGTAAACGGCGACAGCAGTGCCAGCACACTCATCAGCACAACCACAACAGCACACGACTTACAGCCGGACTTCATATCCAGCTCCTCGTTTTCGAGGACGTAAACCGTTGCCAGGCACATAATCAGTTCCGGCATATAGAACCAACGCGTGTAGTAATTGCTGTTGAGCAGCGTAAACGCGGCATTCAGTCCCGGTACAAACGCCATTACAATACATATGGCAATCAACACCCGCGCCCAGTGACCCTTCTTGTCCTTTATAAACGCGATTACGCCCGCCATTGAGAACAGCGGCAGATACAGCGCCACACTTGACCACTTTGCGTTTGCTTCGGTAAACATAGAATTTCGCGCGGCTACCTCGGGCGGGAAAAACGTATTTTCCAAAAGCAAGCCGTATCTCTGCTCATTAGAGAAGAACAGGAAGTTCCAATCCGAAAGCATCGAATGCGAACGCGGAACGTCCAATACCTGGTAAATTGACGGAATAAACAGCACTCCTGCCATAACCACGCCCAAAACGCTCTCGAATGCCAACCCAAAGAAATCCCGCACTTTAACGGAAAAACGTTTATCCATCGCGAATCGGCACAAGAAATAGATTACAAGGAACACACATTCCTGAACAAAGAAGAAGTAATTCGCCAACGCGTTTATTGCTACCGCCAGCGCGAACAGTCCGCGCCGCTTGTTGATCACCGCTTCCTCAAGCCCGATAAGCAGCAGCGGAAACCAGATATACGCGTCTTGAAACTGAAAGAAGATGTTATACAGGTTAAAGCTCGAAAACGCGTAGAGGATTCCGCCTATTAACGCGGTTTGCGGCTTGGCAACAAACCGCCTGATATACATAAACGCGAACAGCGAAAACAGTCCGAACTTTACACACAGCAGCGGCATCATCAGATACTGCGAAACAGACGCGGGAAACAGCGTCATAATCCAAAAGAACGGGCTTCCGAGTGTGTAGTAGGTGTAGCTTCCAAAGAAATTCGCACCAAGGTCGGTGTGCCAATCCCAACCTATTGTTCCGTTGTGAACCGCCTGAACGCACATCTTAAAGAACGGGATTTGCTGAGCGTTGTAATCGCCATAGAAGATGAAATATCCTCTGTCAATAATCACAAACGGCAAATACATCACCAATGCCATTATCAGCGCGGTGAAGAACGCTTTTTTGTAATATTTTTTCTCCAACTTATACATTAATGCTGATTCTCCTTTTATACTTCCGACAATTCTACATCTTTTCGGGGGCGTCTATCTTCAACAATGTAAGAACGTTGTTGATAACCGTTTTTGTCGCCTTGCACAGCGCCAGACGCGAGAGTTTCACATCGTCTTCCGCGTCTTTAATGGTGCATGTATCGTAAAACTTGTGGAAGTCCTGCGCCAACTCATATACATATTTTGTCAGCTTAAACGGACTGTATTCCTCCGCCGCCTCGTTTATCAGCTCCGGAAGCTCGGAAATCTTACGCACAAGCGACAACTCCGCCGACTCGGAATACTTTACTGCTCCATCCGTGTACTCCGCGCCGTCCTCAGCCATCTTCTCCAACACGCGGCAAATACGTGCGTGCGCATACTGAACATAGTAAACGGGATTCTTGGAGCTTTCCTCGACAGCCAGGTCCAAATCAAAGTCAAGCTGAGTGGTGGTATCGCGCAGATTGAAAAAGAACCGCGCAGCGTCAATCGGAACCTCATCAAGCAGTGTGGTCAGCGTAATCGCCTTACCCGAACGCTTGGAGAGCTTTACAACTTCCCCATCGCGCACGAGATTCACCATCTGGCACATAACAACGTCCAGACGCTTCTCGTCGATTCCCATCGCCTGAAGGCAGATTCTCATACGCTTTACATAGCCGTGGTGATCAGCGCCGAGAACGTTTATAGCCGTGTCATAACCACGGGTTATGAGCTTATTGTAATGGTACGCAATATCCGGCACGATATATGTCGGGAAACCGTTTGAGCGCACAAGCACGAAATCCTGCTCGCCGCCCAGTTCCATAGCATTCAGCCACAGAGCGCCGTCCTTTTCATAGGTATGTCCGCCCGCCTTGAGATGTTCGATAACCTCGCTCACTGCGCCGCTGTTGTGCAGGCTGCTCTCCTTAAACCAATTGTCATACTTGATACGATATTTAAGCAGATCCGTTTCCAAACGCGCCTCGTTCAACGGAAGCGCGAACTCCACCAGAGCGGTCTGCCGCGCCTCTTCGGAAGCGGAAGCGAAAGTATTTCCGTCGTTCCGGTCATAGTAATTCTTAGCGTGTTCGATAATATCCGTTCCGAGGTATACGTCATCGGGCATCGGGAACTTCTCGGTATCATTGTAAATCGCAGCGGTGAATTTCTCCATATCATCGCCGAACTCTGCGATAACCTTCTGCCCATCATCGCTGCAAATCTGCACATAGCGCAGCGACAGCGACTTTCCGAACTTGGCGATCTGATTTCCCGCGTCATTGATGTAAAACTCCCTATCGGCTTGGAAACCCGCAGCCTGAAGCACCGAAGCAAGGCAATCGCCGATAGCTCCGCCGCGCGCGTTTCCGATGTGCATAGGTCCCGTGGGATTCGCCGAAACGAATTCCACCAATACGCGCTTTCCGCTGCCCAAATCCGTCTTTCCGTAGTCCGCGCCAAGCGTGTTTACATTTCTTACCACTCCACCGAACCAGTTAGTTCCCAAAAAGAAGTTCAAAAATCCCGGACCGGCGACCTCGATCTTCTCAAAGCCCGTACCTTCCAATACCGCGGATTCCGCAATCTGCGCCGCCAATGCGCGGGGATTGGTTTTAAGCACCTTCGCGGACACCAACGCGACATTCGCGGAAAAATCTCCGTGCGCGCTGTCCTGCGGAATCGTAATCTGAAACACGGGCAGCGGCTCTGCCGGGATTTTCTCTTCTCCGACAAGCCGCCCAAGCGCGTCCATTATAATGTGCTTAATCTCGGTCTTTGCTTCCTTAACTGCGTTATAATACATCTTGCACCTCTATTTAACGTCTTTAACCGTAATCCTGATATGATTCTCGGCTACCAGCCCCGAATTTACGTCAATCTCGTACTTGAGATTCACCTCTCCGCCGCTGCCGCCAAGACTGCTCTCCAACACCGATGTGGAAACTCCCACCATACACTCGCCAAATTCCGCACCGTATTGACAATAGTGACGAACTCCGCGCTCGAAAATCAAATTGGTGAAGCTGCTGCCCGTGCGCGTCATAACGACCGTTTTATCGTCCACGCGAAGCTGAACGTGACAGCCGTCATATCCCGTTGTTTCGGTTTCATCGTAATCAATGAAGTACGAACCCTTGTAAAACCGATATTCCCCGCGTGTAAACAGCTCGGTTTCGTCTTTTTCACCATATGACCCGTTGCTGATTTTCAGGAAGATCGAACAATTTTCCATTTTTTTAGCTCCCATTTTTTGCAGATTATAACCGAACGTTTTCGCTGTACGGTTCATCATCGGCTGTATACTAATCCCCAATTAAAAGTAGACATTCTTTGCGGTCTATTTTGTGTCCTGCTGCGTCATCGTCCTAGGCAGGCGTCAGCCTGCCGTCGTCCTCTTCCTCGCAGGACGCAAAATATCCTCGCAAATAATTTGTCTACTTTTAATCGTGAATTAGTATTATACCTCGCTGTTGCGCTCCAACGCCAACTGAATCAGTCTGTCCAACAGCGCGGAGTATGTAATTCCGGAATTTTCCATCAGCTTGGGATACATACTTATATCCGTAAAGCCCGGAATCGTGTTGATTTCGTTCAGTATAATACCGTCCTCGGTAACGAAGAAATCCACCCTGGAGAACCCGCCGCAGCCGCAGGCTATGTATGCCTTTTCCGCGATGTCGCGCAGCTCGCGTGATTCCTCATCGGAAATCTTCGCGGGAATGTCCAGCACGGACGTTCCGAGCTTGTATTTCGCGTCATAATCGTAAAATTCCTCGGCGGGAGTGATCTGCCCCGGCACGGACGTGATAAGGCGAGATCCGTTGCCCAGAACGGCGCACTCCACCTCTTTGCCGATGATCTCGCGCTCCACGACCACCTTATTGCCGTGCGCAAACGCGATTTTCAAACCGTTTTTAAGTGCCTCGCGGTCAGCGGCGCGGGATACTCCCACAGAGCTTCCGGCGCAGGCGGGCTTAATATACACGGGGTATCCCAGCTTGGATTCGATTTGCTCGCACGCGGAATCCATATTGCCCAACGTCTCACGACGGAGCGCCATGAACTTCGCGGTCTTGATTCCCGCAGCCTCCAAAACAGTATGTGCCAGCGATTTATCCATACAAACCGCCGAACCCGTCATATCGCACCCCACACAAGGAAGTCCGCCCAACTGGCACAAACCCTGAACCGAGCCGTCCTCGCCGTTTGCGCCGTGCAGCACGGGGAATACCGCGTCCACACGCCGCAGTGAAACCTCATTGTCGGATATAATGATTATTCCCTTGTGGATAGCATCGGGACTGATTACAGCGGTGCAGCAGTCGGGATTGTTTTCCCAGGTGCAGTCCTTAATGTTCTCATATTCGCCCGGATAATACATCCAGTGACCTTTTTTAGTGATTCCGATGCAGATTACATCGTATTTCTCCCTCGGAATATTCATCAAAACCGAATATGCCGACATCAAAGATATCTCGTGCTCGCTGGAAGCTCCGCCGAACAGCACCGCAATTTTCTGTTTAGCCATATCCAATACCTCCTATTCTTTATCTGTCATTATCAAGTATTTTCCCGCCAATGGGGAAGACACGCAAGTAAATACGGTCTGTATATCCATATGTGAATTATTCAGCCAAAAGTACTCACCATTTATTATACCACAGCTTTCCAAAAATTTCAAGAGGTATTTCAACGAATTGTATCGAAATCGCACGGGTATATCCGATTTGTCAAAAATTTATGACAAAACACGTGAAAAGTCATTGACATTGACGAATTTTTGTGGTAAAATTTGATTAGAGGAATGTGTTTTTTATGAGGTAATCACTATGACATTACAGTAGCAAACCTCGGCACTTAAAGCCTGTTCCCGTTGCGGAGGGCTGATGGACGGTCGAGAGCCTTGCTAAGAAGATACGCATTAACGGGTTAGTGTTGCCCGAACCATTAACAGGTGAAAATTTTGGAGGAGGATTATAAAATGGCTGTACTTGTAACCGGCGGAGCGGGCTTTATCGGCTCGCATACCTGCGTTGAACTTATGGAAAGCGGCGAGAAAATCGTTGTAATGGATAATTTTTACAATTCCACACCTGCGGCACTGGACGGAATCTGTCAGATCTCCGGTCGCGGATTCAAGTTCTACGAGGCGGATATGCTGGATATGCCCGCAGTCGATAAAATCTTCGAGGAAAACGACATCGAGATGGTCATTCATTTCGCGGGGTATAAGTGCGTTCCCGAGAGCGTCAAAAATCCGCTGATGTACTATTCCAACAATCTTCGCGGAACATTTAACATACTTGAAACGATGAAAAAATACGGCTGTACAAAGTTCATTTTCAGTTCGTCCGCTACAGTCTACGGATTCCCCGAAAAAGTACCCGTAACCGAAGAATCGCCGCTCTCCGCGATCAATCCATACGGCTCCACAAAGCTGATTATCGAGAATCTCTGCCGCGAGATGTATGTTGCGGACAACTCGTGGACTATGGTTCTGCTGCGGTATTTCAATCCCGTTGGCGCGCACCCTAGCGGGCTTATCGGCGAAAATCCCGTTGGAAAGCCGAACAACCTTATGCCGATCGTGATTGAAGAAGCTCTTGGAAAGCGTGATAAACTTGAGGTCGCGGGCAATGACTACCCGACGCGTGACGGCTCGTGCATACGCGATTACATTCACGTTATGGATTTGGCAAAAGGACACGTTGCCGCTGTCAAGAAAGCGCGCGAACTGGACAACGGCTGCCTTGCGTATAATCTCGGTACAGGGCGCGGATACTCGGTATTTGAGGTTCTGGACACATTTCAGCGCGTGAACGGCATTGATTTGGGATATACGATCGGAGCGCGCCGTCCCGGGGACGCCGCCGAGTGTTATTCCGACCCGTCTCTCGCCGAACGCGAGCTGCACTGGAAAGCGGAGCTTACCCTTGAGGATATGTGCCGCGATGCGTGGAATTACGCAAAAAACAAATAAAAACTACCCTCCGCGATTGACGCGGAGGGTAGTTTTTACTTCTCAAGTCTGTTGAAATATATACTGTTGTTTTGATGCTTGCTCAGGAACTTCGCCTCATCACAGAAATTTCTTATTCCATCGGCAGTTTCAAAAGATTTTACAAACTCCAGAGTCTCATCAATATAGTCGATTATCTCAAAAAACAGCTTGTTATCAATTCCGTAAACGTTGAAATTTTTCGGACGGATATCAACATAAAGCAGTCCGCCGCACTCCATTTCGCTTTCGTCCAAAGCGTAAACATTGGGAATGATTTCAAGATTCACCCACTCACCAGCCATATTGCTGTGCGAGGATCTTAATCCAATTTCGCAGCGGATACGCTCAAAATTCCACTTGATTTTACGGTTGGATTTGGTGTACTTTGCACCGCTTTGAGAATAATATCTTCCCAACTCATTGCAGACAGCTTGGAAAATATCCTTTGGCGGGGTATATGGGGAATCGCTGTATAAAACGCTGTTCTCCTCCCACTTCCAATCCGTCATTTGCCCAAACCTCCTCTGACAACCGATACAATATTCTCCGCGGAAAGCCCGAACTCTTTCAGCAGCTCTACTGCCGCACCGCTGTGACCGAATACATCCTTTACGCCGATTTTGATAACGGGTACGGGGCATTCCTCGGTAACAACCTCCGCGACCGCACTGCCAAGTCCGCCGATTACGCTGTGCTCCTCAACGGTTACGATTCTGCCCGTTTCGCGCGCCGCCTTAACGATAATTTCACGGTCAATGGGCTTTATCGTGTGGATATTGATGATTCGCGCATCAATGCCCTGTTCCGCCAGTGCCTTGCCTGCCTCAACAGCCTCGGAAACCATCAGACCCGTTGCGATAATCGTGATGTCTTTGCCGTCCTTGATGGTGATTCCCTTGCCCACTTCAAACTTGTATGTGCTCTCATCGTTGAAAATCGGTGTGGCAAGCCGCCCGAACCTCAGATATGTCGGACCTTCGTACTCCGCCATCGCAAGCACGGCAGCCTTTGCCTCCACATAATCGGCGGGGTTTATTACCGTCATTCCGGGGATAGCTCTCATCAGCGCGAAATCCTCGTTACATTGATGTGTCGCGCCGTCCTCGCCCACGGAAATTCCTCCGTGAGTTGCGCCGATTTTAACATTCAAATGCGGATAGCCGATGGAATTACGCACGATTTCGAACGCTCTGCCCGCCGCGAACATCGCGAATGAGCTTGCGAACACCAGTTTTCCCGTTGTTGCGATTCCCGCCGCTACACCCATCATATTTGCTTCCGCGATTCCGCAGTCATAGTGCTTCTCGGGATACGCTTTCTTGAAAATATTCGTCTTTGTAGCCTCTGCCAAATCGGCGTCCAGCACTATCAAATCGGGTCTTACCTCCGCAAGCGCGCAAAGACCCTCGCCGTATGCCTCGCGAGTTGCTATTTTTTCCATATCTCTATGCTCCTTAATTTCTATTTGCAAACCCAAATTCCCAAACGCTTAGGCTCCGTTCGCCTAGCGACCGCCTATTATGCGCGGCATCCGTGCCGCGCTTTGGGCGGTCGCCTTGCGACTTCGTGTCGCTGCGCTCACTTCGCCAGCGTTCGGGAATCGGTCAACATTCGCTTTGCGAATGTTGACACTTTTGGGTTTGCCATACTCTCCTGTAACTTGTTTTAACTCAAGCCCCTAATTCCTTAAGATGCGCGTTCAGCTCGTCAATAGCGATTTTGTACTGCTCATCGTTCGGTGCTTTTCCGTGCCAGCCGACCTGATCTTCCATAAACGAAACGCCCTTGCCCTTTGTGGAGCGCATAATGATCACCGTGGGTTTCTGCATAACGGTTTCCGCCTCGTTGAACGCTTTTTCCATCTCGGAGAAATCGTGCGCGTTGATATTGATAACGTGCCAGCCGAAAGCCTTGAACTTCTCGTCAATCGGGTACGGCGACATTACATCGCTTATCTTGCCGTCAATCTGAAGATTGTTGTTGTCCACCACGGCAACGAGATTGTCGAGCTGATAATGCGCCGCGAACATTGCCGCTTCCCATACCTCGCCCTCCTCTATCTCACCGTCGCCGAGTACTGCGTATACCTTATATGGCTCGCAGGAAATCTTTCCGGACAGAGCCATTCCGCAAGCCGCGGAGATTCCCTGACCGAGCGAGCCGGTAGTCATATCCACTCCGGGGATTTTGTTCAAATCCGGGTGTCCCTGAAGCCGCGAGTCTATTTTACGCAGCGTTTTCATTTCCTCCATAGGGAAAAATCCGCGCAATGCCAATACCGAATACAGTACCGGCGCAGCGTGCCCCTTCGACAGCACAAGTCTGTCGCGCTTGGGGTCGCGCGGGTTCTTAGGGTCGACATTCATTCGATGGGTATACAGATACGTCATCAAATCCGCCGCCGACAGCGACCCTCCCGGGTGACCCGCTTTTGCCGCGTGAACGCCCTCAATAATTCCGATTCGCACCTTTGTGGCAGCGATTTCCAATTCTCTAACAAGTTTCTCGTCCATAATATCTCCTTATTTTAATAAAATCCAAAATTTCCAAACGCTTAGGCTCCGTTCGCTACGCTCACTTCGCCAGCACTCGGAAACCGGTCAAAATTACCTGCGGGAATTTTGACACTTTTTGGATTTTCTTTGTTACCAATACGCCATTTCGGATTAAACACTATTTTTTGGTGACAAATTCAAAACCACGCAGACGCTTTGCGTTCATGTTTTGAATTTGCACTATATCTTAATTTGAAATTCCGAAACCGCTGAAATGAAAATTGCTTTGCAATTTTCATTTCAGCTAGCCGAGCGAGATTGCCTCCGCTTTGCTGCGGCAGCCTCACTCGCTTTTCGGAATTTCCTGCGTTACCAATAGGTTGAATACAGTTATAGCACGCTATAACCACGCCCAACAGACCCCCTACAATTCGCACCAAAACCCCGTACAAGGCGGATACTTATCCACCGTTCTGGGGTCGATTCCCCATGCGGCGGCAATCTCAACCGGCATTTCCCCGTCCGCAAGCTCGTAATCGTCCCAATCCGTGTCATTATCGGGAATCAGGTTCGTGTAACCGAGATTCACCTCTTCGGGAGTAGGCTCGCCGCTGTTCAGAATCAGCTCTCCGCTCTCGCTGAGCCAGCTATATCCGCGAACCATCTTTCCGTTCACGTATTTCACCCACTCGAACAAGTCCACCACTCCGATGTCCGAAAAGTACTGAAGCTCCGAAAACTTCGCCGCAGCTTCGTCCAAAGCGCACAAATTCCGAGCAACAACATCGATTCCCCAGTTGACAGCCAACACATACCCATCAAACACAGGCGTGACAAATACTTCCTCGCAATTCGGTTCTTTTATGCGGTTCATTGCGTCTTTCCAACCGCACACGCGTGGATTTTTCAGTCCGAGCTTTTGTATTACATCCTCAGGCGAATCGGCTTTAACGCACAGCCAGCAATGCATAAATCCAAACGGAATAGGTTTATCCGGTGCGCATTCTGCGGCGGGCTTACTTTTTTTACCGAATAAATCGTCTAAAAAACCCATACTTATCATCTCCTAAAGACTCTCAATATAGTCAATGATTTCGGCAATCGCGCCGCTGTTATTATCGCAAACCACCAAATCGGCGGATTGCTTTACATTCGGCAGAGCATTTGCGACCGCGCAGCCCAAATTTGCCTTTTGAATAAGCGCGAGATCGTTGTTGTAATCCCCCGCAGCCACAGAAAACCGCTCCTTCGCGCCGAGGATTTTAATCAGCTCCGCATAACCGCGCGACTTATCCACGCCTTTCGGCAGACACTCGTAATAATGCGGCGCGGAACGCACCCATTGCGCGTCCGTAAAATCCCCGGACTCAACTACCTTTTGAAGCTCGTCCAAGTCCTCGGGTTCGGCGGCTATCACAAATTTCAGCCAGCCGCCCTCGGGAATCTCGTCCAAATCCCTCCTGTCGGGAATCACGTTCTCCATTTCAAGGTGCTCTTGCTCGGTTTGGTTCAAAAACGGAACAAATACCGTCTGCTTGTGCAGCACCTCAATTCCGAGTTTTCCCGGGAACATATCGGTGATTCTTCGTATGTATTCCCGCGCCTGAGAACCTATTTCGCACTGCCACAAAAAGCGGTCAATCTTGTAGTCGAACACCGCCGCGCCGTTGAACACCACGCACGGCAAATCGACATTAAGTTCGTTCACCACGCGCTTTGCCATCGAATATCCGCGACCCGTTGCCACGGTGAACAGTCCGCCGCCCTCGCGAAATCGCTCAATCGCGCGCAAATCCCGCTCAAGGACTTTCTTGTCATCCGTCAACAGCGTTCCGTCAAGGTCGCTCATAAAAATCACTTTTCCGAAATCCATCTACAACCACTCCCACTCAACAAGGTCTAAATTAGCCTTCTCCAAATGCTCCATACGCAAAAAACGTCTGAGAGAAAATCCGGATTCGCCGTCTTATTATCGGCATAAACCCGAAGATAATTCACCTCATCGGGGTTATGCCCGCCAAGATTCACGGTTGTTTCCTTTTTGCCGATTTTGATTGTATTTAACAGCTCTTACGCCATAAATTCTCCTATTCAATGCTCTTCAGGAACTTCACAAAATAATCGGGCAATTCAGAATCGAACTCCATATATTCGCCTGTGCGCGGGTGAACAAACCCGATTTTCTTAGCGTGGAGGCACTGTCCGCACAGCCACTTGGGCTTTCCGTTTCCGTAGACCTCATCGCCCGCCACGGGGTGTCCGATGTAGCTCATATGCACGCGGATCTGATGAGTTCGCCCCGTTTCAAGAGCCACCGCCAGATGTGTGTAACCCGCGTAATTTTTTATCACGCTGTAATGCGTGACTGCCTCGCGGGAGTTTTCCGATGTCACGCACATACGCTTGCGGTCGGTTTTATGACGTCCGATAGGAGCGTTCACCGTGCCGGATTCCTTGATACACCCCGTCACGACTGCATGATACTCCCGAGTGAACGTATGAGCCTTGATTTGCTCGGACAGCCCTATGTGCGCGAAATCGTTCTTGGCGACCATCAGCAGACCGCTTGTATCCTTATCGATTCGGTGGACGATTCCGGGGCGAATCTCACCGTTGATTCCCGAAAGCCGTTCTCCGCAGTGAAACATCAGTGCATTCACAAGCGTTCCGGAATAATGCCCCGCCGCCGGGTGAACCACCATACCTTTGGGCTTGTTCACCACAAGCAAATCAGCATCCTCATAAACGATTTCCAACGGAATGTTTTCCGGGAGAATGTCGCAGCTTTTCGGTTCGGGCAGCGCGATTTCCACATTTGCCCCCTCGGGCGGAACATCTTTCTTGCCGAGCGTTTTGCCGTTCGCCGTAACCAGACCTTGTTCAATCAGCTTTGCCGCCGCGCTGCGCGAAAGCTCGGTGTTCTCGGCAATCTGCTTGTCCAGCCGAATCTCCCCGCGCGCTATGAAACTAATCCTCTCCATTGGATTCCTCTGAACTTGACTCGGATTCGGTCTGCGCGGTTCGCTTTTTTGCCTTAAACTCCCGAATCTCGTCAACGATCACCACCAGAAGCAGCAGTCCCGCGCCGCACACCGCGCAGATGTCCGCGACATTGAAAATCGCGAAGTTGATGATCCGCACATCTATAAAGTCTATAACCTTTCCATCATTGAAGATTCGGTCAATCAGGTTGCCGATTCCGCCGCCGATAATCAGCGAAACCGCCGCCATATACACGGGACGCTTTACCTTGCCGAAAATAATCAGATAAAGCAGCCATAAAATCACCGCCGATGTAACTATAATCAAGAAAACAGTCTTTCCCGCCAGCTTGCTGAATGCCGCGCCGTCATTAAGGCAGTAATAGATATTCAAAACCTGCGTATCACCGATTTTGATGATGTGAATCGTGTCCTTAAGCTCCATATTTGAAACTACCAGCCACTTTGTAAGCCTGTCCAGACCCGCCATCATCACCGCAAACAGAAGCCAGAAAAACCTCGCGTAACCCCTTTTTTCTTTTTCCAATATAATTATCCCCATCTATATTAGAGCGTTAATGTGAACACGCTCCGGTTGTCTTTTTGTAAAACCGTATGGGGAGAGAGCAAACTCCCTCCCCGAAAATTATTCAAAATTCAGCTTGATTACGTCTGCGCAGCGCTTGCAAAGGTTCGGGTATTTCGCGTCCGAACCTACGGAATCGTCAAACTTCCAGCAACGCTCGCACGCGCAGCCGGGCTTCTTGGTTACGGTTACGGAGCACGCAGAACCCTTGTACTCGCCCTCGCCGACAGTGTTTACCTTTACACCCGAAACGATGCACGCATCTGCAAGTTCGCTCTCCAGTGACTTCACACCCTCGTCGGCGGTGAAGATCTCCACCATCGCCTCAAGCGACTTGCCGATAACCTTTTCGTTGCGCTTCAGCTCCAACGCGGACAGTACATCATCGCGGATTGTGTGAATCTTTGCCCACTTCTCTTCGTCCGCCTTTACGCCTGTCTTTGCGGGCATCTGATTGAAGATCACCGAACGCTTGTCATCGTCTTTTTTATGCGGCATAAAGCTCCAGATTTCGTCCGCAGTGTAGCACAGAATCGGCGCGGAAAGTCTAACCAACGCATCCAGAATCGTGTACATAGCCGTTTGCGCGGACTTTCTCGCGGGGGAGTTCTTCGCCTCGCAATACAGAACGTCCTTAATGATATCGAGGTAGAAATTCGACATATCCACCACGCAGAAACCAATCAGAGCGTGGTACGCGAGGTAGTAATCCATCGCCTCATATGCCGCCGTAACCTTGTCGATAACCTCGTCAAGCCGCGCCAGCGCCCACTTGTCAATCTCACGCAAGTCGGCGAAATCCACCATCTCGGTGTTGGGGTCAAAGTCCTTGCCGTCACCGAGATTTCCGAGAATAAACCGCGCCGTGTTGCGGATTTTGCGGTAGCTCTCCGAAAGCTGTTTGAGCATATCCTTGGATACGCGGATATCCGCGTGATAATCGAGCGATGCAACCCACAGACGCAGAACGTCCGCGCCGAAGTCCTTGATTACTTCCTCCGGGAAAATCTGGTTGCCCTTGGATTTGTGCATCTGCTGACCGTTTCCGTCAACTACCCAACCGTGTGTGCAGACCGCCTTGTACGGAGCTTTCCCCGTTGTTGCCACAGAGGTGAGCAAGCTCGACTGGAACCACCCGCGGTACTGGTCGCAGCCCTCAAGGTACAGATCCGCAGGCCATGACAGCTCGGGACGCTCCTTGAGTACAGCCGCGTGAGTGCAGCCGGAATCAAACCACACATCGAAAATATCCATTTCCTTGCGGAATTTTCCGCAGCCGCATTCGCACTTCACATCGGCGGGAATAAACTCGCTCGGTTCTTTTGCGTACCACGAATCCGAGGTTTCCGCACGGAACATATCCGAAATCGCCTTAATTGTCGTATCATTTACGATGGTCTTTCCACAGTCCTCGCAATACAAAATCGGAATCGGAACACCCCATCTTCTCTGACGGGAAATACACCAGTCGGAACGCATATTGACCATATTCTTAATGCGCTCTTCGCCCCATTCGGGAATCCACTTTACGCCCTCGATCTCCTTGATGGTTTCGGGCTTGAACATATCCACGTTGCAGAACCACTGATCGGTCGCGCGGTATATGATCGGATTGTGACACCGCCAGCAGTGCGGGTACGGGTGAACGATCTTCTGCATAGCAAGCAGAGTATTATCGTCCTCCAGACGCTGTGCGATAGCCTTGTTCGCATCGGAGGTTTTCAGCCCCTTAAACTCGCCCGCTTCCTCGGTCAGCACGCCATTTTCGTCCACGGGAACGATAATCTTGAACATTCCTTTATACTCGGGCTTCATGCAGACCTCAAAGTCCTCCACACCAAATCCCGGCGCGGTATGAACGCAGCCTGTACCGCTGTCCAAAGTTACGTGATTGCCCACGATAATCGGAGATTTTCTGCCCATAAACGGGTGGTTGGTTTCAACAAGCTCCAAATCGCTGCCCTTAAAGCTGCCCACGGTGGAGTACTTCTTGATTCCAACGGCGCTAATTACTGTATCGACAAGTTCTTTTGCCATCAGCAGATACTCGCCGAAAGATTTGCTCTCCTCGTCCTCAACCTTAACGAACGTATACTCGTAGTTCGGACCCAAGCAGATTGCGAGATTTCCGGGCAGCGTCCATGTTGTCGTTGTCCAGATGACCGCAAACGCTTTCGCAAGGTCGATCCCCGCGTTTTGGAGTTTGCCCTTGTCGTCCGCAATCGGGAATTTCACATAAATCGAGAAACACGGGTCGTCCTGATACTCGATTTCCGCCTCGGCAAGCGCGGTATTACAGTCGGCGCACCAATACACGGGCTTCAAGCCCTTGTAGATGTAGCCCTTTTTCATCATCTCGCCGAATACCTCAACCTGCTTCGCCTCAAACTCGGGACGAATCGTGAGGTACGGATTGTCAAAATCACCCCACACGCCCAATCTCTTGAACTGAGCTTTCTGGTCGTCTAAGCAAGACAACGCAAACTGACGGCAGCTCTTGCGGAGCGTTACGGGGTCAACCGCGCCGCTGTCTACTCCAAGCTCCTTGATAGCCTTCAACTCGATGGGCAGACCGTGACAATCCCAACCGGGAACGTAATTCGCGTTGTATCCGGTCATAGACTTGTATTTTACGATGATGTCCTTCAAAACCTTATTCAGAGCGGTTCCGAGGTGAATATTGCCGTTTGCGTAGGGAGGTCCGTCATGCAGAGTGTACGAGGGCTTGCCCTTGTTCTTCTCGGAAAGCGCGTAATACAGACGCTCCTGTTCCCACTTTGCGAGCATTTCCGGCTCGCGCTTGGGCAGATTTCCGCGCATCGGAAAATCCGTCTGCGGAAGATTTACCGTGTTGTTAAGATCCACTGACATATAGTTATCTCCTGTTTGTTTTATTCTTTATTGTTGTTCTTGCCAAACTTCAGATTGCCATGTCGACCGATGGAATCGGACGGCGAGTTGAAAAACGGCAGATCCTCGGTTTTGCCCTCAACGGGCTTAGGCGGCTCTGCGGCGGACTCGGCAACGCTCTTGAACGGCTCCTCGCTTTGTTCGGGGCTTACGGTGTCCTCGGGCGCGGGATTCTCGGCAGGCTTGGGCTTTTCGGGCTGCTTTTGAGCGGACTTCTTTGCCTGCTTAGCTGCCTTGGCTTGCGCCTGTGCCTGCTCCTGTTTTTTGCGCTCTGCCTCGCGCCTCTCCACCTCGGCGGAGATTCTCCGAACGAACTCGTCCTCGCACTTCTGCGGAATGCTCTCAACCACCGCGATGTGCTCCTTATAGCACATCATTAGCTTATTCCTGAAATCATCGGCTTCCTTGCGGGTCTGCTGAATTATATTCTCCTGAATCGTTTGCTGCTTATCCATTGCCGCTTTGATTTCATCGGCTTTGTTCTGCGCGTCTCCGACAATTTTCGCCGCCTTTTGATCAGCATCTTCGCGCGTCCGCTTGGAATATGCGTCCGCCTCGTTGATCATCTTCTCGCTCTTGGCTTTGGATTCGGAAATCAACTTCTCCATTGCCGCATTGGTTTCGGCTGTGAGCTTCTCCGCAGACGCCTTTGACTCCGCAACGATTGCGTTACCTTGCTTTTGAGCGATGAGCAGTGCATCCTTAAGTGCCTCCTCATCGTCACGATACTCACGAATCTTGTCCGCGAGAACCTCCAGCTTGCGCTCAAGCTCGTTCTTCTCCTTTTGAAGCGCAGCGAATTCGTCCGAAATTTCTTTCAGATAATCGTCAACATCATCGGGCTTATAGCCGTTGAACGCAGCCTTTTCAAACTTTCTTGCAATTATTTCTTTAGCATTCATTAAATCTTCCTCCGAAATCCTCGGGAGTTATCCCGACTTAAATTTCACAATTCTGCTTTCATAGGAATATTGCGCAATTGTGCACAGTATTCCTATAAAAGCAGAGATTATATGTACTTATCAATAGCCACACGCACTCTGCCCTTTTTGGTTTCTCCGATGATTTCGGACAGCCGATATCGCCCATAGCCGCGAATCGAGATGACGCCTCCGGCTCTCTGTATGGCGCTTACGTCAAGACACACCGAAAAATCCGCACTTACCTGCCCCGATTTGATGAGCGACGCGGATTTCTCTCTTGAAATATTTGTACACGCGCACACAACGCAGTCCAACCGAAGTGATGATACGGATTTAACCGCACGTGAAAACTCCGTCTGCGGAAGTTCCCTCAAAACGCCATTCGCCGCTTTTACGCCGGCTCTGCCGATTTTCTCAAGTCCCAATATCAGCTCTGCGGATTCCTCTGTACAAAACACCAAGGCATAGTCCTCGGCGGTAAGAATATCCCCCACGGCGGAGCGCTGAAGCCCCAGCCCGAGGATTGCCCCCAAAAAGTCGCGGTGAGAAAGCCCCGCACCCCTGCGAAAAGAGAACGTGACAGCGCACAACGGATAAAGCCCGTCCTTTGGCAGCTCTTCGGCATATGTACCATCGAAAAAGCCGCAGACAGTCCGTGCCGCGCCGTCATATCCCCCGTAAAAGTACGGATTCGCCTTGCTTGTCCGTGCCGCATAAGACGCAATCATTGCCTCTCTCTCGTTCAGAAACCGCGAGAATCGCGGAACGCCTGTTTTAAGACTAAGCGCCGCAAGATCGGAAATATGCGCGGACAAGTATCGCTCCTCCTCGGTAAGCTCGATATTCATAAATTAATCGTCAATGTTGTTGATCCAGTCAACATTCTTCGGAGCAACAGCATAGCAGCAAGTGTCAACCTTCTTGATTCTACCCTCAAATGCCGCCGCAACACCTGTCATAAAGTCAACGATGCGTGTGCCGACCTCTTGGTCGATTCCGTTGAGGTTCAAGAAGATGATCGTGCCCTCGCGCAGCATATCCACCGCGCCGGTCATAACCTCGTCATACCCCGATGGCTTCATAATGTACAGCTTCGGAATATCCGCGACATTGCGAAGACTGATCGCCTTGGAAGAGCTTGCAAAGCTGCTTCTGCGCGGCTCATCGTAGTTGGGCGAATAGTTCGCCTCCTCCTCTGTTACAGCAGAAGACGAGATGTCGTAGCTCGACTCATCGTAATCCACAAAGCCCTCATCGTAGTCATCGTTTGGCGTTCCAAAGATACCCTTCAAAAAACTAGCCATTTTAATTTCCTCCCAATTATTATATATTGTTTGTTTATTTGAACAAAAATTCCCCGGCATTATACCGAAAAAGCCCGCTTTGACAGCAGTCAGGTGGGATTTTTGCCCTGCCTGTATCCGAACAGACCCGAGCCTATCCGAATAATTGTAGCCCCATATTTCACCGCCGTTTCGTAATCCGAGGACATTCCCATAGAAAGCGTGTCGATCTGCCCTTTATCTTTGTACCGGGGCAGTGTCTTAACGCTCTTGAACAGCTTCTGCATACGCGCAAAGCAGTCCTCTGAACACCCGGGCGGCGGTATTGTCATCAAGCCTCTCAGCCTGATATTCGAAAGTTCGGCAAGACCGCTGCAAAAGTCAAGAACCTCCGCTGCCGAAATGCCGCTCTTCGTTTCCTCCTCGCCGATATTTACCTCAGCGAGTATATCCATAATTATCCCGTGCTGCGCCGCGCGGCGGTTGATTTCCTCAGCCAGATGCCGACTGTCCACGGAATGTATCATTGATACCTTATCAATTATATATTTCACCTTGTTGGTTTGCAGCGCACCAATAAAATGAACCTCTGCGGGCGAGTAACTATCCCGCTTGTCAAGGTACTCCTGCACTCTGTTCTCACCAAGGAGGTCAATACCCAACTCCACCGCATAATTTATGCGGTCAGGCGAAACCGTCTTTGTAACCGCCATAAGCCGCACCGAATCGGCGCGCCCGGCGTCTTTCATCGCGCGTTCGATATTTCCGCGTATCTTCACATAATTCCCGCGAACGTCATCAAACGTGCTGTGACTGTTATCCAATAAGTTTTCCATCGTAAAGTTCCTTACCATCGGTAACGACTCGGTCATACAGCTTCAGATACTCATCATCGGGATTCTGCTCAACGATTATATAATCCGCGCCCCAGTACACCACATCGACCTTTCTGAACGCCACGCTCTGCCCTCGCACTATGTACACTCCGCGTTCGTCCTCGTCATTGTACCGCAGTGCCTTTCTCGGCACACGAAGTCCTCCGTAGCTGTTCACCACGATTTTGAACCGCGCGATTCTCCCCGCCGTCACAGCAGAGTTCAGTCTGTCGCTTTCAAACACATACACAGACTTACCATCACCGCACGGCGTCACCGAAATCACCGACATATCCAGCATCTGCAAACTCGAACCAACGCGAATCGTCACAGTGCTTCCCGCGTTTACCCCAAACAGATTTTCGTTGGGGATAACCGCCGCAACACGCCAATGATAATCCGCGATCAGCTTGCCGACAGCACCGTTATCCGCAATTTTCTGCGGATTCGCGATAATCTCCATGATTCGCTCGGCAGTCATATTCTTGGCGCTGTCAAACGTAAGCTCGCTCTCATAACCATCCACGGAGCTAATAAAATACCCCGCTTCACCTGCCGTAATATCCTGAACTTCCCCCGAAATCATCGAGTTCAGCTCGGAAATCCTCTGCTGAATCGCAGCCTTTTTGTCCGCATAACCCGAACATTCCTTAAGCGTGATCTCACGCTTGCACAGGGCCTCCAACAGCGAACTTTGACATTCCTGCGCCGCCGAATAGTCCCCGTCCATAATACAACTTACGATTTGCGAATGGCTTTCGTTTATCTGCGCGGAAATCGCTTCCAATTGGGAGCTGTCCGTACCTATGAGCTTCTCGGCATTAGTCAAGACCTCGACTTGCCTTTGAAGAGCCTCTATCTCGCGCCGATACGCAATATCGCTGTCGCTTCTGCATCTCCGCGCCACCACGGTACTCTTTCCGACTTTAGAGCCGTCCTCGCACTCGTAGCTCAGCACACCCGTGCCGGAGCCGAAAATCAGCTTTTCATCACGCAGATACACTCCGTCAAACGGAACTTCCTCATCAAGACCATAAGCATATGCGGTTTCGGTGGTGATTTTCTCGCCCCCTGTAAAGCAAGCCTGCCCAACGGCGATAAGGATCACAAAAACGGATAGAACCGCGATTATCGCGGCTGTCCAGCGGGAATTCATTTATTCCTCCTCGCCCTTTTCATAAGCATCCAGAATGGACACGGGCTTAAACGGAGTAATCGTGGAGATAGCGTGCTTGTATATAAGGTTCTGCTTACCGTCGGTATCGAGGATAACCGTGTAGTTATCGAATCCCTTAACGACGCCCTTAAACTGGAAGCCGTTGGTAATATAAATGGTCACGGGGATCTTATCCTTCCGCGCCTGATTCAGGAACACGTCCTGAAGATTGATTTCTTTAGCCAAAATTATCACCTTTTCTCTCTATTATGAACGCGTGCGAAAAATTCGTACACTCCCCAACTATATATTACTAGTATAACATACTTTTTCAAAAAATGCTAGATATTTTTTGTATTTTTTGATAGAAATTTTCACTGTTTTTTTGTAAAATATGCTAAAAGCTCCCAATATATGGAATTTAATCCAAATATTAGGAGCGATTCGCCGATTATTTTTCCCTTTCGATGATTTCCCGAGCTTTCCGCACAATATCCGAAAATTCGTCATTCTGCACAATTTCCAAGCGGGAAATTCGTTTATCCCGACGAAACCACGTAAGCTGTCGTTTTGCATACTGACGTGTGCGGAGTTTCAGTTCCTCAATGCAATCCTCAAGCGAGCGTTCTCCGCGAAAATACGGATACAGCTCTTTACAGCCGATTGCCTGGGCGGCGGTTTGACGGTCTGGCTGATCAATGCACTGCCGCGCCTCCTCAACCAGTCCGCGTGATACCATATCGTCAACGCGCCTGTTTATACGTTCATGAAGCTGCTCGCGGTCGGCAAAATCCAATGTAATCATTACAAATTCATACGGCGAGGGATTTTCACGCGACATTGCTTTAGCCTGCGAAATCGTGTGCCCGGTGGTCTTGTAGACCTCCAACGCGCGGATTATCCTCCCGACGTTGTTCTCGTGGAGCGTTTCCGCTGTTTCGGGGTCAACATCTCGGAGACGCTCCAGCAAAGCCGAGTTGCCGTTTTCCTCGGCGAATCGGCGCATTTCCTCGCGAAACGCGTAATCCTGTTCGCTGTCATCAAATGTCAGGTTATCCACAAAGGAACTGATATACAGCCCCGTCCCGCCGCAGATTATCGGAGTTTTTCCTCGCTCGAAAATATCCCGAACGCACTCATCGCACATCTTCACATAATCCGCCACCGAAAAGCCATCGGCGGGATCAAGAAACCCGACCAAATGGTGCGGGATTCCCTGCTGCTCCTCGGGAGTGGGCTTCGCGCTCGCTATGTCCATATCCGTGTATATCTGCATTGAATCAGCGGAGATGACTTCTCCGTTGTAAATCTTTGCCAGTTCCACGGCAAGCGCGGTCTTTCCCGATGCGGTAGGTCCGCAAATTACAATCACCTTGTCCATAATCACTCACCCAACACTTCTTCGGCGAACCGTATACACAGGATAATATGGTACTTCTCCGTCTCCTCGGGGAACTTCTCGGCAATCCGATACAGACAGTCAATAAACTCCCGGCTTTGAGCGCGCTCGGAAACATCATCGAAAACCTCGCTGAGCATAACGAACTCCTCCGCCGAGCAACTCTCAAAAAAAGCGATAGTTTCCGAAATATCACGCGTTAGCAGCTCGGTTTCTCTTTCCCAGCAGCGTTTTAGTCCGTCCGACCAATTGTCATCGGTTTTTTCACGCTCCGAAAGAGCCGCTCGAATCTCATCGACAAGCATTTTATTCCCCTTTTGGTTTATTATTTGGATTTTTTGGCTTTTTCGGTTTCGGCTCGGGCAGTTCCGCGACTATCGCGGAAACCAGCTCGGTCAAAAAGTCCGCATTGTCCGTATCCTCTACGAGGAAGTAGTTCTTCGCTCCGTCATACGGCGGCTTTTCGGGAAGTCCGTACTTCTTGCCCGCCTCGGTGATTTTGACGAAAAATTCATCACCGCACACCAACGCGAAAATCTTACCGTCACAGTACAGTCCGTACTCACCGAACATCTTCTTATAAGTGATCGTTCCCGCGCCGCAGCATTGCTCCGCGACATATTCCACAAATTCGGGCTTAGACGACATACTTCCCTCCGATCATTCAAATATTTTGATCACATAACCGTCAACGGTCGTCAAATCGCAAGTCTTGCCGCCCCACGGCTGAACCTTGACCTCGGTGATTTTATCCCAGCCGTTTGCGGTAATATAGCCGTACATTTTCTCGATACCGCGAACCTGCATAAATGAGATCCATCTCGGTTCCGGTTGTCCATAAAACATCTGCATACCCGTAAACGGTGCTAAATGAGTCCTCTCAACCTCCGGCAGCATATCAAAAACAACACCGTAAGTTCCGTTTCTACTGCCGTCCCTTTCAACTATATTGCTGTACCACCCCAACACGTCCTCGAACCACTTAGCAGTCCTGTCCATATCCAAAGTCAGATATACAGGCGCGTTTTCCATTACAAAATATCCCTTTTCATCGAATCTGCTCATATCATAATCCTCCAAACATCAATCTGATTTGTCTGCCGCCTGCGCCGCGGCATTGCTCCGCGACATATTCCACAAATTCGGGCTTAGATAACATACAAATCCCTCACTTCACACACGAACCTATTTCGATTAGATTTCCCTCCGGGTCGGATATAAAGCAGGTGCGCTGCCCCCATGGCATTGTAGTCGGCGGCATTATCGGCTTCGCGCCTTTCGCTACAACCTCCGCGAAATTCTTGTCCACAGCGGCGTAATTCTCCACTCCGAGAGCTATCTCAAAATGACCGCTGATGCCGTTTGCATAGCCGAATTTCGAGTTTGTCATATCCTCAAAATCCCGTCTGCCGTACATCAAAAACAGCGTTCCGTCCTTTTCGAGATAAACGTTTCTGTCCTCTGCAGTTTCTTTGATTTCAAAGCCCAGTACCTCTTTATAGAACTTGATCTGCGCTGCCAAATCATTTACAAAAATCCCCAATCCGTCAAGTTTCATTACTCCCCCACTTTCTGCACTGCTCGATACGTTTTCCTCCATCGCCCTGATTCTCATCGTAAGCGAAGTCATTCAACTGCTTGCATGGGAACTCCGCGCACTGCCCGCAATGCTCATGACCCTTTCCCTCGCAGCTTGCCTTTACAGGGCATTCTCCCCAGAACGGATTGTCGATATTCACGCAGCCCTTGCAGCCCATCGACTCGCGGAACTCACATTCTCCGCACAAAATTCCGCATCTTGATTCAATCATAGTCCCAGCTCCTTTTCCAAAAATGTCCTTATGAATCCATCGTTCTCCTCCGACAGAGCAAACATAAACGCCGATATGCGGCATTTCTTGTAAAGCGCGCCGTCCATCTCAAATGTGTAACCCATAGAGCACTTGGGATTGCAAGCGGACGGGTCAAGCAAACGCTTACACGGCGGTGCTTTGACGATACCGGACTTCATCTTCGGCGACAAAGTATTAAGCATCTCTTGATAGCTCCCGATGTTCGCCGCATAGATTCGCGCCTTTGTTCCGGTCTTACGCTGAACATAATTCATCAGCGTTATCTTGTTTCGGACATACGACACCACAAATCCGCTTTTTGACTGCTTGATGTTGCATTCACAGCCATTCTCTGAAAGAAATTCGTGAAGCTCTTCGACAAAGCCGCGTTCGCTCTCTTCAACACTTTGCAGAAACTCTTCAAAGACAATCTTCATAAGTACACCTCATTTGAAATTAGTCCGCATTTCTGCGGCTAATTCCAGTATACCACGTTTATTTCGACTTGTCTTGTAAAAAAGCGACATTTTGAAAATTTTTCGCGTAATCCAACGCTTGCTTGGGATTCATCAAATGACGTTTTTTGAAATCGTTTAGCAAGTGCGATTGGTCGGAATATCCGTATTTTTCCACCGCGTCCGGAACGTCAAATCCTCCGCGAACCATATCCCGCCACAACATCTGATACCGTACCAGTGACGAGAACGTCTTGGGAGAAGCACCGATATTCCCGTTGAACAGCCGCTCCAGCGTCCGCGCCGAAACCGCCGTATGCATACAAAGCTCCGAGATATTCGCAGTGCCGCGGTTATCCACAATGAAATCCACGGCATTGAGAAGATTATTGTCCGCGCGGATTCCGTCAATCCGCTTTATCAAGCAGTTTTCAACAGCGGATACGCGCTCCTCAAAGGTCTGCGCTCCCCGAACCGCAGCCCGCAGTTCCTCCATACCGTTGAAATACCCGTCCGATTGATTCCTCTCCTCGCGTGTAAAATCGTGCCGCGAAAGCAATCCGGCTGTCCACGCGTAAAACCGCACTCCGAAAAGCTCCGAACCGCCGTTTGAATAGTATGAGGATTCGTCCAGCGCGCAGAAAAAATCGCCGCCGTTTTCGCCCAAATCAAAGATGATGTCCATACGTGCATCGGGAATCACCAGAATATACGTATTAATTCGGTGCTGCTCCCAAAAGCAGCTTATAAACGGTTTCAGCGCGTTACACGGAGCAATCTCGCGGTAACCCTCATGTCCGAACGGTGTGGACAAAACGGGCTGAAACTTCTTAATCAGCGAATCCATAATCAATCCTTTCAGAGCGTGTTCACATTAACCGAAAGACGGGCGTTGAGCGTTGATGTGAACACGCTCTAGAATCTTGACGTAAAATCATCATAAAATTTGTTCTTTTCATCTTCCGTCAAATCGCTGTCCACAAACCTTTGAAGTTCGCTTTTCATTTCATCGTATTTTTTCATATAATCTTCGCCGCAATAAACCGTGTGCATCATACATCCGTAAATACCACACGTTATAGCATAGCAATGCGCAAGCTCTTCGAGCGTTATGCGGCAGGAATATCCGTATTCCTCGTCACGGATAACCTCTCCGCCCTCGCTGCCGATACTGTCCTCACCAAGCAAATCGTCCCACATATTTTATCCTCCGAGTTCATTCAACATCACCCCTGCCGCTTTATAGGACGGATTCCTGTTCAGTATTCCGACAAGCACTTCCCGAGCGGAGGCGGTGTCCTGTTTGTAATTCACAAGTGCTTTCGCATATTGAAGCGCGACCTTGTCCTGTTTTCCGTTAAGCGCGAATGCCGCCGAAATGCTCTCAAACGCCTTTTCGGGCTGATTCAGCGCGGCATAACAACGGTACGCGCATTCGTATGTCTTGAAATGCGGCTGAAGCTTCAGCGATTCCTCAAACAACGGCAATGCCTCCGCGTAGAACGCGTTATCCAACTGCTCTCTTCCCGCGTAATAAAGTTCAATTGCGTTCATACGATTCTCCCGAAATATTTCTCAATCTGCCTCTTGGAAATTTGCGTAATAACGGGTCTGCCGTGCGGACAATAGCGGATATTGTTGTCCTTCAGGACGATATTCGCGAGGTACGCAAGCTCGGAAATGTCCTGATTCTCGCCGCCGCGAATACTCGCCTTGCAAGCCATTGTGTGGAGAACATCATCAAACAGCATTCCCTCGGCATTGTCGTTGTTCTGAACCAGCGCGTCCGCGATAGATTCAATCAAATCCTCGGGATCGGTACTCTCCAGCGACTGCGGAAGCCCTTCCACAAAGGCTTTTCCCTCCGAGAAGCTCAGCAGAATACCCACCTTTTCAAGCTGTTCCTTATAACAGCTCACCGCCTCGTATTCTTCGGGCGACAATGTAACCTCGCGCGGCTCTATCAACAGCTGCCCGTGAATATCGATTCCGCTTTTGAACCGCTCGAAATTTATCCGCTCGTGGGCGGCGTGCTTGTCGATAAGAATCAAGCTCTCGCCGCTCTCACACAAAATATACGTCTTGAAAAGCTCTCCGATTACGCGTATTTCGGGCTGTTCCTCGGATTTTGCGGGCATTTTGGGAATTTCATTTATTTCAGGCTCGGCGGGCTTTTCAAACGATTTCTGAGAGATGAACGAGAACCCCGGCAGCTCCTCTTGCGGATTGTCCTCATGCTCTGCCGGCATCAACCCATTGTCGCGCAAAAGCGGCGGCTGAACCTCAGGCAGAACCTCCTGTTCGGAGTGCTGCTCCTCTTTCGGAAACTCAAACGGCACGATTCTGCGGAAAAAGCTCTCGGGGTCGGGCTTTTTCTCCGCCACAACAGGAATAGTCACGGTTGAAACGGACTCTCCCGAATCCTCGCTGCTTACATTCGGCAGTTCGATTTCGCGGCTTTGGTCATAGCCCAGCAGCGCGTTCTTTATCGCGAAATAAATCGCGTCAAACACGCCCTTTTCGTTCGAGAACCGCACCTCGGTCTTTGCGGGGGAAATATTCGCGTCCAGAAACGCGGGATTGAGATTTATACACAACACACAAGCCGGGAACTTCCCGACCATTATGTTGTTACGGAATGCCTCTTCGAGAGCCGCACAGCACAGCGGGCTTTTAACGCTCCGCCCATTCACAAAGAAATTCTGCATCGAACGATTTGAACGCGTAAACAGCGGCGAGCTTACATACCCAGTCACGCCTATCTCGCGGTAAATATTGTCTACGGGGATCATTCCCGCCGCGAACTGCTTTCCGAACACGGAATAAATCGCGCTGTAATACTCTCCGTCACCCGAAGTGAACATCGTCTGTTTTCCATCGCGGATAAACCGAAACGAGATGTTCGGGTGCGACAGCGCGAGTTTCTCGATAACATTCGCGCAGTAATTCCCCTCGGTCACGTCCTTTTTAAGGAATTTCAGCCGCGCGGGAGTATTGAAAAACAAATCGCGGATTATCACCGTTGTGCCGTCCGCGCAGCCGATTCTGTCATACTCCTGCGGAATTACGCCCTCAATTCGATAGCAAGTGCCCAGCTTGTCCACGGCGCGCTTGCTGACAACCTCCACGCGTGATACCGCCGCCACGGAGGCAAGAGCCTCCCCGCGGAATCCCAATGTGTTGATGTTGTCCAAATCGTCCGCGGATACCACCTTGCTTGTCGCATGACGCATAAACGCAAGCGGCATATCCTCATAGGAAATTCCGCAGCCATCGTCCGTAACGCGCATATAGATGATTCCGCCGCGCTTTATTTCCACGGAAATACTCCGTGCGCCGGCGTCAATCGCGTTCTCCGCAAGCTCCTTGATGACCGACGCGGGACGCTCGACAACTTCTCCCGCCGCGATCAACTCATATACGCTTTTATCAAGCTGATTTATTTTAGGCATTTTATTCCAGTGACTCCTTAAGCTCTTTCAACAGCAGCAGCGCGTCCATCGGGGACAGGGTGTTGATATCCGCCGCACGCAGACGCGCGACTGCGTTCTGTTCGTTCACCGCAGCAAAGCTGAACTGATTGTCGCGGCTGTTCTCAATAGCCTCGGCTAACCGAACCTTTCCGCTTACCTCGAGGTCTTTCAGCTCCTCCTTGGCGCGTTGGATCACCTTATTCGGCAGCCCTGCCAGCTTTGCGACCTCGATTCCGTAGCTGTCGTCCGTGCCGCCCTCCACGATTTTGTGCAGAAATTTAATATCATCGCCGCGTTTGGATACCGCAACGCTGAAATTCCGAACGCCCTTATGCTCCTTCTCCATCGTAATAAGCTCGTGATAATGCGTTGCGAACAGCGTTTTGCAGCCGATTTTCTGCGAGATGTGCTCCGCAACTGCCTTTGCGATGGAGATTCCGTCAAACGTGGAAGTTCCGCGCCCTATCTCATCGAGAATCACCAGACTGTTTTTTGTCGCGTTCTTGCAGATTTCCGCGACCTCGTTCATCTCCACCATAAACGTAGACTGCCCCGCCGACAAGTCATCGGACGCGCCCACTCGTGTGAATATACGGTCAACCACACCTATTTTCGCATAGCGCGCTGGCACGAAACAGCCGATTTGCGCCATCAACACAATAATGGCGGTCTGGCGCATAAACGTGGACTTTCCCGACATATTCGGTCCCGTGATGATAAGCAGCTTGTTGCCGGAATTATCCAGATACGCGTCATTCGGTGTAAACGGGTGGTCGGTAAGAATCTGCTCGACCACGGGGTGACGTCCGTCCTTGATATCGATTACGCTGTCCAGCGTGATTTCGGGCTTTATGTAGCCGTTTTCAAGCGACACCTGCGCGAATGAGCACAGCGCGTCCACAGCGGAAATCGCGGCGGCGGTCTGCTGAATTTCCGTGAGCTTGGTGGCAATGAACTCGCGAACTTCCGCAAAAATCGCCTGTTCCATTGCGAGAATGCGTTCGTTTGCGCCGAGTATCTCGCCCTCGACTTTTTTCAGCTCCTCGGTGATGTATCGTTCGCCGTTGGTGAGCGTCTGCTTGCGCTGATAATGCCCGGGAACTTGGCTTATGAAGCTCTTTGAAACCTCTATGTAATACCCGAAAACACGGTTGTAGCCGACCTTCAGCGTGCGGATTCCCGTAGCGTCACGTTCGCGCTGCTCGATTTCCCTTAGAATCCCCTGCGCGCCACCCGAGATTTCGCGCAGCCTGTCCAGTTCCTCATTGAATCCGTGCTTGATTACGCCGCCGTCCTTCAGATTAATAGGCGGCTCTTCCACGATGGAATTTTCCACCAAACGCGCTGTTTCGGAAAGCTCGTCAATTTGGCTGTCAAGTTCCCTCAGCAGACGCGAATTTAGCCCTTTAAGAGCGGATTTCAGCAGCGGAATCCCGGCGCAGGTCTTTCCAAGCGCATAAATATCGCGCGGAGACGCGTTTTTGTACATCACGCGCGACATAAGCCGTTCAAGGTCATAAACGGATTTCAATGCCTCGCGTATATCGCCCAGCACCGCCGAATTGGAGGTAAGCTCCTCTACGGCGTCCAACCTGTCCAAAATCGCCGTGTGGCTTCGCAAAGGACGCTCCACCCACGTACGCAGCCGCCGTCTGCCCATTGCGGTGATGGTCTTGTCCAACACCCACAGCAGTGAGCCGCGCTTTTCCTTGGCGCGCATGGTTTCGGTAAGCTCCAGATTGCGGCGAGTGGTAAGCGACAAACCCATAAACTCATCGTCCTTATGCGGAGTGATCTCCACAAACCGCTTGACCGTTGCTTTCTGCGCGTTACCGACATAGCGGAACAGCGCGCACAAGGCTCTCTGCGCCAACGGCATAGAGCCTATTCCAAGCTGTTCCACACTGTTCTTATCCTCAAACTGGTTGGTAATTACAGACAAATCCGAATTATCGAAACTCCCCTCATCGGGCATCTCACAAACGCACCGCGAGAGCTTCTCCGAAATGAATGCCGAAACTTCTTTAAGACTTGGCATATCTCGGTTTATAAGCAATTCCACAGGGTGAAACCGCGACAATTCCGCGATTATCTCCTGTTCGCGATTTTTTCCCGATTTCTGAAAAACGTGGACTTCACCCGTGGAAATATCCGCGAACGCAAGCCCCGTGCCGTCCTCTGCATTGTAAATCGAGGTGATGTAGTTATTCTCGTCCTCGGAGAGCATCGAAGCCTCGATTACCGTTCCCGCGGTCACCAAACGAATTACACCGCGCTGAACCAAACCCTTTGACTCGCGCGGGTCGGAGAGCTGCTCGCAGATTGCCACGCGATACCCCGCGTCAATCAGCTTCTTGATATAAATCTCGGCGCTGTGAAACGGCACTCCGCACATAGGCGATCCGGCGCGCGCGGTCAGCACAAGCTCCAACTCGCGCGAGACCGTTTCGGCGTCCTCGAAGAACATTTCATAGAAATCCCCCAACCTAAAAAACAGAATATACCCGCCGTATTGCTCCTTGATCTGACGGTATTGCTCCAGCATCGGAGAGAGCTTTTCGGATTTCTTTTCGTTATCTGCCATTTCACTGCTCCTTGATTTATACTCTTACGGATTTACTTAACCGCAGCCTCCGCAGGTGCTGCAGCTTCCCGAACAGGACGCTTGCGGCGGCTCGGACGGGCAGGTTTCGGGATCTTCGCCCTCAACGCAATACGTGAGGATCACGTTGATCTCGCTCATCAGCTTATCCATACCCTGTTTTGCCATAGTAAACGCAGCCATATTCTCGTTGGACATCACGTCCTCGTATGCCTTGTGCATTTTCGCGGTGAGGTCCTTAACCTTTTCGTGGTCGATCTCGTCCTCCGCTTTACCTGACTCCATCGCCAGATTCTGACGAATCAGGTTAAACTCCCCGATGAGGTTCTGCAGCTCCTCATCTCCGTCATTAAGCTCCTTCGCGCGGATATACTCCTTATACCGCGCGTCTGCCTGTACTGCCTTGCCAAGTTCTCTTGCCTTTTCAATAACACTCATAATATACTCCTTATCTAAATGGCAAAACCGAAACCGTGCGCGCTCCGCGCGCACTTGCTGAGCGTCACGGTTCACGCTGCGCGTGCACCGCGCCGCTCACATTTCGGATTTGCACCGGTTACCGATTTGTTGACGAAGATTATAACGCACCAAAACCGCACTCAAATTTGTGGTTGCGGAATCTATGCGCCTTAACCATCAACCAACTTGCCTTTTACCGCCCAGATGAGCGCCTCCTCTATCTTGACGTTCACGAACTTTCCAATCAGCGACTTATCGCCCTCGAAGTCCACAATAACGTCCTGCGGCGTTCTGCCCGTAAGCAAGTCGCTTTGAGTTCTGCCCGTGCCGTCGCACAACACGCGCAAAGTCTGCCCGATGTACTTTTCGTACATATCCTTTCCGATTCGTCCTTGAACGTCCAACAGCTCCCGAAACCACTTTCCCTTCTCCTCATCGGTAATAGGGTCGTCCATCTCGGCGGCTTTTGTTCCCTTTCTGGAACTGTAAATAAACGTATACAGCGAATCGAACCGCACCTCCTCAATCAGCGAGAGCGTTTCGCGGAAGTCCTCGTATGTTTCGCCGGGGAACCCCACGATAATGTCCGAGGTAATCGCCGCGCCCGGGACTTTTTCGCGGATATACTCCACGATACGCAGATAATCATCGCGCGTATAATGGCGGTTCATCAGCCCGAGGATTCTGTCCGAGCCGCTCTGCACGGGCAAATGGAAATGCCGCGTTACCTTTTCGCATTCCGCGATGGTATCAATCAGCTCTTTGGTGAAGTCCCTCGGGTGACTGGACATATAACAAATCCGAAATTCGCCGTCCAGCGCATTTATCTCGCGCAACAGCTCCGAAAAGCTCGTCCCAAGCTCTTTGCCGTAGGAGTTGACATTCTGCCCTAACAACAGTATCTCCCGTGCGCCGTCCGCCAATACGGATTTTATTTCCTCAATAATATCGGACGGCTTGCGTGAACGTTCCCGACCACGCACATACGGCACGATACAGTAGCTGCAAAAATTGTTGCAGCCGTACATAATCGGCACGCTCGCCTTGATTTTGCTTTCACGGAGAATCGGTATCCCCTCGGATATTACATCTCCATCGGGCACACATATTTCGCGCTTTCGATCGGATAACTGCCCGTAAATCAGCTCCGGCAGCCGATACAGCGCGTTTGTGCCGAATATCAAGTCAACGTGCGGATAACTGCGGCGGATTTTCTCGGTGATGTGCCCTTGCTCCACCATACACCCGCAAACTGCGATAATCATCGCGGGGTTGCGCTCTTTTTCGTGCTTTAGCGAACCCAGATTCCCGAAAACTCTGTCCTCTGCATTCTCGCGAACAGCACAGGTGTTAAAAATCACCAGATCCGCGCCATCGGGACTATCTGTCAATCCGTATCCGATTTCGGCAAGCATTCCCTTGATTTTCTCACCGTCGGAAACGTTCTGTTGACACCCAAACGTGTGAACGTGCGCTATGGGTGGATTTTCACCGAAAAGCTCTGCGCATTTTTGCGCAAATTCACGCTGACGCGCCATTTCCTCGGCGGATATATTTCTTGTCATAAATACTCCTTTATTTTGCTAATTTCTGCCCTAAAAATACAGCGAAAACACCGCAAACAAGACTTGCGATTACGTAAATAATTGCTGCGAATTTTCCGCCCTTTTCAAACAGCCCCTCCGTTTCCAGCGCGAACGTTGAGAACGTTGTAAACCCGCCGCAGATTCCTGTTTTCAGAAACAGCGCAAGCCGTGTGTTATCGGGAAAAAACTTCGCCGCCAAAGCCGTTATCAATCCTATGGCAAAGCAGCCGATTATATTCACCGCGAGAGTTTTTATCGGAAAACCCGACTTCATCTCCATGGGAATCAGTCCGATAAGCCACCGCAGAACCGCCCCGATAAAGCCGCCCGCGCCCACGGCAAGACAATCAAGCATTGTTTTCACCCTTATCCCTTCGAACGATTCTGTACAGCTTATGATCACGCGACCGGCGAACATAATCCGGCGTTTTTGCGAACACCGCCGCCGAAACGTCCGCCGCACCCGCCTCTCTCAACAGACCCGCAATCGCCGCCAGTGTGCTGCCGGTTGTGGATACATCATCAATCAGCAAAACGCGCTTTCCGCGAACATCATAACGAGAATCAAGAAAGAAACTCCTCTTGGCATTCTCATATCGCTCTTTCACGGAGAGCGTCTTTTGCTCCTCCTTATCGGGGTCGGCTTTAACTGCGCATACCATCGGAATACCCAACCGAATCGAAATCCGCTTGGCGAGTATCTCCGCTGTGGAAAATCCGCGTTTTCGGACGCTTCGTCTGCTGCTCGGCACGGGAATAAGCATATCGGCATTTACTCCCTCGAGCATTCGGCTCATCATCAGCGCAAATGCGTCCGCGGGGTATATCAATCCGCGGAATTTCAGCATATACACCGCTCCGCGAACCCTGCGCATATAGCGGCAGCACGCGTAAATGCGTGAGATATTCGGCGGCGGCTCGGACTTTCCCATCACAAACGGCAAATGCCGATAACACGCATCGCAATAGTACTGCGTTGCACCGATAACATTATAGCAAAACGGGCATCTGTTTGGAAAAAACTCCGCCGCAACTATTCTCCGCAGCTCCAAAAACAATAATTTATTCGGCAAATTCGTCCTCCAGCATTGACTTCAGACAAGTGAACCGCTCGGTTTTGCGGTCGTTGTATACCATTCCGGAAATTTTCTCGGGCATACCGATAATGATGAGCGTCTTTCTCGCGCGCGTAACCGCCGTATAGAGCAGATTACGGTAGGACAGCCTGTCCATTCCGTTGGGAAGCGGAATGATCACCGCCGGATATTCGCTGCCCTGACTCTTGTGAACGGTCATAGCGTAAGCGTGCTCGATTTTACGCAGCATTTCACCGCTGTACTCAGCCTGTCTGCCCTCGAAATCGATTCCGCATTTTTGGTTTACATTATCCGTATTAAGAATTTTGCCGATGTCGCCGTTGAAAATCCCGTGGGATTTTTCCGTACCGCGCCGCCACTCGATATCGTAGTCGTTCTTGGTCTGCATAATCTTATCGCCCGCGCGCAGCAGAGTGTTCATATACCTCATCTCGCCCTTAAACGGTTCAGAGGGATTCAATGCCGCCTGAAGCATACGATTGAGATTCTCCGTGCCGACAGTGCCCATTCTCGACAAACACAACACCTGAATATCGTTCATAGAATTATAACCGTACGCTTTCGGAAGACGCGTTTTGCATAAATCGATAACAAGCTGCGCGGTTGCGTTCTCATCAGCGGAGGGCATAAAGAAAAAGTCATTGGTCTTGTCCGTTATTATGGGAAGCTCTCCGTGGATAATCGCGTGGGCGTTCGTGACAATAAGGCTTTCCTGCGCTTGACGGAAAATCTCCGTAAGCTCCATAGACGGAACTATCTCGCTCTCCAACAGGTCGCGCAAAATATTCCCCGCGCCGACCGACGGCAACTGATTGCTGTCACCCACCAGAATCAGCTTGGTATTGCTTTTAAGCGCCCTCAACAGCGACGCGAACAGCAGCGTATCCACCATGGACATCTCATCAATAATCACCGCGTCACATGACAGCGGATTCTCCTCGTTGCGCTTGAACGCATTTCCGCCCGCCGCAAAATCCACCTCCAGAAGCCGGTGGATCGTCTGCGCAGGCGCACCCGTCAGATCCGCCATACGCTTTGCGGCTCTTCCAGTGGGAGCGGCGAGCTTGAACCTGATTTTCCGCCGCCGATACAGCTCGATAACGCCCTTTAGTGTGGTGGTCTTACCTGTTCCCGGTCCGCCCGTAAGTATGAATATGTGGTTATTCATACACGCGTTGATAGCCGCCGTCTGGTGCTCCTCGTACTCGATTCCCTGTCCATCGGCAATAATCGAAATCTCGTTTGAAAAGTCCTCGAAACGCTCGCTGTCCAGTTTGATCATCTCGGAGATTTTCCGAGAAATGTAGGTTTCCGCGTCAAAATAAGGTTTAAGGTATATGTACCTCGTGTCGTAGATATCCGAGTTTACAATATCTCCGCGCTTTTCGGCGAATTGTAATGCCGCGCAGTACAGCTTATCACTGACTATCAGGGACTGCGTGACCGCGTTTGCAAGCTCGCTTTCGCGGATACAGCAGCTCCCCTCATCCGCTTTCTCGTTCAAAGCCCAGATTATCCCCGCATAAACGCGCTCCTCGCTGTCGAACGGAAAGTTGAGATCCTGCGCGATACGTTCAGCGTCCGCGAATCTCAGACCGATTTCTGGTGCGCACATACAATACGGATTTCCCTCTACCGCGCGAATCAGATCCGTGCCGTAGATTTTCCATGCCGTGCTGACTACATAATGCGGCACGGAGTACTTGGAAAAGAATGTCATCACCTTGCGCAGTCCCGTGATATTATGGAATTCCTCTCCGATTTTTTTTGCGCGTTCGGCATTAATGCCCTTAATCGAGGAAAGCTGCATCGGGTCTGTTTCGATGATTTCCAATGACTTGTCACCGAAAGCGTCTGTGATTTTCCTCGCCATTGACGGACCGATGCCCGATATTATCCCCGAGCCGAGGTATTTGCGAATCGAGTTGAGATCCGTTGGCAGAGAACGCTCGAAAATCTCCACACGGAACTGTCTGCCGTATTTCGGGTGATTAACGTACTCCCCGTACATCGACAATCTTTCGCCCGCGCGGACATCGCCCATCTCGCCCACGGCAGTGATCAGCTCGTTATCCACATTCATATCCAGTACGATATACCCCGTTTCGGGATTGCTGAATCCGGTATCCTCAACCTCGCCCATCAGGTGAACAAGCTGCTTTTCATTGTACGAATTTGTCACTTTCATCACACATTCCTTTTTCGATTATGTAAACTTCCCCGATAAACGATGAGTCCCTGGCGTTTTTCAAGAACTCCGCGATATTCTCGTCACCCTTGACATAGATGTCGTAACGGCGGGTGCTGCCGTCCAGAAGCGCCTTCGCCAATAGGTGAATCAGCATAGCGAACCCGAAAATCAGCAGGAAAATCAGCGCGAACACGTACAAGAATTGCATATAAATCACCCCTTTGGGGCATTATATGCAATTCGCCGTCATTTGTTCAAATTCAAAAGCACGCAATTCCAACCGTTGTCATTCACGGACGAAACCACGCTCCAGCCGCTCTGCAAAAGGGATTCCGTCACCTCGTCCAGACGCTCGTCTATGATTCCGGAAACGATCAATTTTCCGCCGTCCGCAAGGAATCCTCCGAACAAGCCGCTCATACCGATAATCACGTCCGCAACGATGTTTGCGCAGATCACGTCATAGCCGGTCCCGATTTCACTGCGGAGCTTTTCGTCCTCGATGATGTTTCCGCAGAACGCACGGTAATTCGTGAAATTATTCTTTTCGATGTTCTCCGAGGCGGTCTTTACGGCATTCTCAAAGATGTCGCAAATCGTTACATCGCGCGCTCCGAGCAGCAGAGAGGCAATGGACAGAATCCCGCTGCCACAGCCCAGGTCAAGAACGCGCTCGCCGCCGTGAATCACCGTTTCCAGCGTCTCCATAACCATCTTGGTAGTGTAATGCTGCCCCGTCCCGAACGTTGACGCGGGGTCGATTTCGAGTATCTTATCGCCCGCGGCAGGCTTGACATTTTCCCACGAGGGCTTGATAATCAGGCTCTTACCCACGCGGAAGGGCTTATAGAACCGTTTCCAGTTGTTCGCCCAGTCCTCCTCTTTAACGTTTGCCATCTCCACACGGATATTGCCGTAGAAACCGTCCGCGTTGTTTGCCGCGTAACCGTCCACAAGCCCGCGGATTTGCGCGAGCATTTCCGCGCCCTGAGCGTTCTCGTGAACATACACAGTAATCATCGGATCAGCGGATTTCAGCCCCAAAAGGCTGTCGTCCACGTAGTCCCAATTCGCGTTCTTATCCGCGAGAAAGTCCTCAAAATCCGCGCTGTCGCGGATTATAAACCCCGTGATTCCGTAATCGGTAAGCGCGCCGGTGATTCCGTCAATCGCCGCAGACGAGGTGTAAATATCTATCTGAACAAAATTATCCATAGTCTCCTCCAATACATATACTTTAATTATACTACATATTGTGGAAAAAATCAAGCGGAAAACCAAAATTTTCGCAAAAAACCCAAACCATATCAATTGATAATTAGCCCAATGCGGGGAACTCCCGCACCCCAATGCTGGGGCGAACCCCGCATCCCTTTGGCGAGGGAACTCCCGCCGCCAGCAGTGTGGGGGAGAGGTTCTCCCCCGCTATCCGCGCTGGGAGCGCAGCGTGCCTTAATTGTCAATAAAAAAATCCCCGGCTTTCGCCGAGGATTTCAAAATCATTACTTTTTGGAATAATCCGCCGAATACCCGCTGTTTTTGAACTTCATATTGTAGAAGATTATTCCGTAAATCAGCCCCACAACACCGCCGAGGATATGTCCCATTCGGGAAACTCCGTCATTGGGTGTGTTTATCGCGCTGTAAATTTCCTGTCCGAAGTAAAGGGCGGAAACTATGCACAGCGTCACGGGAATCTTCCCCTTGCGCATATTCGTGAACGCGCTGAGGATTATCAGCATAAACACCACGCCGCTTGCACCGATTATACCGTGGCTTGAGAAGATTCCGTTTACCACCGCCGTAGCGATTGCGTCCGTGAGAATCATAATGCACAGATTCCAGCTTCCGTAACGCTCCTCAACCGCAGGACCCACCAACATCATCAGAATCATATTGTTAAGCAGATGATTCCAATTGACGTGACCGAAAATGTGCAGCACCGCACGCGGATAAGTCAGCGGATTAAGCAGATTCGGGTGCCCTCGGCTTATCAGCAGCAGGTCATTCAGCCAGTCCTTTGTTATATCGTTGATAATCAGAAGCACCACGCAGATTATCGCGTAAGTGAGTATTACGGGAGAATTGTAATCGAATCTCGCGAAAAACTTTTTTATCTTGTCCACACTTCCCCCTCCAATCATCACAACATACATTTAATGGCGGTTTTCCGCCATTAAATCAGTGTTTACTTAAAATTACTTGTTCCAGTCGTACAGCTTGCGGATTTCCGCGCCTACCTGTTCGAGCTGATGAGAAGCCTCGATACGGCGGCAAGCGTTGAAGTGCAGTCTGCCCGTCTTGTTCTCGTTGATCCACTTGTTCGCAAATGTACCGTCCTGGATCTCGGTGAGGATCTTCTTCATTTCCTTCTTGGTCTCATCGGTGATAAGACGCTTTCCGGTCTCGTAATCGCCGAACTCAGCGGTATCGGAGATGGAATATCTCATCATCGAGAAGCCGCCCTTGTAGATAAGGTCAACGATCAGCTTCATCTCGTGAATACACTCAAAGTAAGCGTTCTGAGGATCGTAGCCCGCCTCAACGAGGGTCTCAAAGCCTGCCTTCATCAACGCGGTAACACCGCCGCAGAGAACAGCCTGCTCACCGAACAGGTCGGTTTCGGTTTCCATCTTGAATGTGGTTTCGAGAACGCCCGCGCGTGCGCCGCCGATTCCCGCAGCATAAGCCAGACCGATGTCCTGCGCTCTGCCGGAAGCGTTCTGGTGTACCGCGATAAGGCACGGAACACCCTTGCCCTCAACGTACTCGGAACGAACGGTGTGACCCGGTCCCTTGGGCGCGATCATAATTACGTCAACATCAGCCGGAGGAACGATAAGACCAAAGTGGATATTGAATCCGTGAGCGAACATAAGCACCTTGCCGGCAGTGAGGTTCGGCAGAATGGACTCGTTGTAGAGTGCCTGCTGCTTCTCATCGTTGATGAGGATCATAATAACGTCAGCCTTCTTAGCGGCATCGGCAGCAGTAGCTACCTCAAGACCGGCCTCCTCAGCCTTCTTCCAGCTCTTTGAGCCTTCGTACAAACCAACGATTACCTTTACGCCGCTGTCCTTGAGGTTCAGCGCGTGCGCGTGACCCTGTGAGCCGTAGCCGATAATCGCAACGGTCTTGCCGTCCAGAGCGGACAGGTTGCAGTCCTCGGAATGAAACATCTTTGCCATAATAATTATCTCCTTTGATAAAATATATTCGACGCCGTTTTCGGCGAGGTTGTGCATAACTAATTTATTTTAATTTGAAATTCCGAAACCGTACAGATTTTGCTTTGCAAAATCTGTCCTAGCCGAGCGACCCATAACATTGCTGCGCAATGTTATGCGCCGCTCGCTTTTCGGAATTTCGCTCTTCTCCACAAGGTTGAATCAACCCTTCAGGCTGACTGCCTGTTCGCCTTTCTGGATTGCGATAGTTCCCGTGCGGACTACCTCTTTTATCCCGTAGGGGCGCAAAAGCTCCTCGAAATTATCCAGATTCTGGCAGTTGTCCGAAATCTCTATCGTCATGGAATTTGCGGAAATATCCGAAATCTTCCCGTGAGCAAGCTCACAAATGCTTATAATCTCGGGGCGCTGCTTCGGTGTGCAGCTTACCTTAATCAAAACCAACTCACGCGACACCATGCTGTCGGGCGCGAGCGTCTTTACCTTAATCACGTCAATCAGCTTGTTAAGCTGCTTTTCAATCTGTTCGAGCGTATATTCGCTGCCGTCCGCAACGATGGTGATACGGGAAACGTTCTCGTCATCGGTAACACCCACCGCCAGACTGTCGATATTGAATCCGCGCCGCGCGAAAAGTCCCGCCACACGAGCCAGAACACCCGCATGGTTCTCCACCAGAACGGAAATAGTATGTTTCAAATCTGATACACCCCCGTTTATAGGATTGTCTTTTCATATTCGGGAACTGCAACCTCAAGCACGAAAGGCTTGTCCGATTCAATCATTTTCCGAATGCCCTCAACCGCCGATTCCTCGCTGTCCGCAAGAACATTTTCAATGCCGTAAGCGTCGGCGATTTTGCAGAAATCGGGGCTTCCGTCAAGCGAAACCGCGATGTAACGGCTGCCGTAAGTCCGCTCCTGAACCTCGCGTACCATTCCCAACCAATGGTTGCGCATTACAATCAGCTTTACATTGATCCCATGCTGAACCGCCGTAGCAAGCTCCGCAAACTGCATCTGGAACGAGCCGTCACCACAGACCGCCACCACCTCGCGTTTAGGGTCGGCGCACTTCGCGCCAATCGCCGCAGGCAGCGAGTAGCCCATTGTTCCCATTCCGCCGGATGTAAGGAATCTTCCGTCACTGAGGGAGATGTTCGCCGCTGTCCATATCTGATTCTGACCAACATCGCCGACCACGATAGAACGGCTCGGAAGGTACTTGTTAAGCGTTCTGATGAACCATTTTGGATTAACGCAGCCGTCCTCTTCGGGCTGCGGCTCGGAATCTGCGCGGAACTCGTCCAGCTCGGCGCGCCATTCAGCGTGCGAAAGCGGGGATTCCAACGCGTCAACTTGCTCCAAAAGCTGCTCCAACACCAATGAAATATCACCGACAATAGGCACGTTCGCCTCAATATTCTTGCCGATTTCGGCGGGGTCAATATCAATATGCACCACGGTAAAACCGTTGCGCTCCTCCATCGCGGCGATTGCTCTGTCGCCGACTCTCGCGCCAAGCAAAAGCAGCGTGTCGCAGGTGTTAACCGCGCGGTTCGCCGCCTTTTTGCCGTGCATTCCGATCATTCCGTAGTACAACGGACTGTCGGACGGCATTGCGCCCAGACCCATCATTGTCGACACCACGGGAATATCCGTTTTCTCCGCAAGGCGGCGCATAAGCTCCACACCGCTGCCCGTAAACAGTCCTCCGCCCGCACAGATAAGCGGTTTTTTCGCGTCTTTCAGCGCAGTGATCGCGCGCTTAATCTGGTATCCGTTGCCCTTGGAACTGGGGCGATAGGAGCGTATATCCACCGTTTCGGGGTACTCGAAATCAATCTCGGTTTTCTGAACGTCAAACGGCACGTCTATCAGCACGGGACCGCGTCTGCCAGTACCCGCGATATAGAACGCTTTCTTGAACACATCTGCGGTGTCCTCGGGTCTTTTCAGCAGATAACTGTGCTTTACGAACGGCTCTGCCGAACCCGTTATATCCGCCTCCTGGAACACATCGCGACCGATCTGGTCGGTGTTCACCTGTCCGGTAATAATTACCATCGGTACAGAATCCATATATGCAGTCGCGATGGCTGTGATAAGATTCAGCGCGCCCGGACCGCTTGTTGCCACGCACACTGCGGGCTTTCCCGTAACGCGCGCGTAGCCGCTTGCCGCATGACCCGCGTTCACCTCGTGCCGAACCAATATATGCCGAATCTCGGACTGATACAGCTCATCATAGAACGGGCAGATTGCCGCGCCCGGATAGCCGAAAATATCCTTGATTCCCTCGTTTCTCAGGCACTCGACCATTGCCCGCGCCACTGTCATTCGGGTACTTGCCAAATCTAACACTCCTTATTTATAAAAGCAAATCCAAAACCGTGCACACCTGCGGTGTGCACTCGCCTGAGCGTCACGGAACACCGCTGCGCGGTATTCCGCAGCGCTCGCGTTTTGAATTTGCGCTTTATTTCAAAAGCAAATCCAAAACCGTGCACACCTGCGGTGTGCACTCGCCTGAGCGTCACGGAACACCGCTGCGCGGTATTCCGCAACGCTCGCGTTTTGAATTTGCGCTTCATTCCGGTTAGTTACCATAATTATACCACATAATAAACACTACTTTTCATTATACCAAACTTTTCCCCGATTGTCAACCACATTTTAGAAGTTTTTTCAAAAAATAGAGAAAGACCGTATTTACGGTCTTTCCCAAATCGATTACAGATTTACATAAGTGTAGTTAAACGGATTTGTCTTCGTTCCGTTGGGGTCTCTCACCTCAAAATGGAGATGATAACCCGTAGACCAGCCCGTAGTGCCAACGTGACCGATCACCTGACCCTGGCTTACATACTGTCCCTGAGATACGTTCAAGCTGCTCAAATGCGCATATAGCGTTGCGTAGCCGTTCGGGTGTCTTACAATAATATAATTTCCGTAGCTTGCACAGCAGGTGTAATTCTTGCCAAAGTTATGCGAGCAGGTGTTTGAAGCCACGATAACCGTACCCTCCTGTGCCGCGTAAACGTTCGCGTTTGCGATTCCCGCGTTGCCTATGTCGATTCCGCCGTGATTGCCGTTGCGCCATGAGTCATAGCCGAAATAAGTTGTTATATACTGGAATTTCGTATCCAACGGCCATATGTAGTCCTTGCTTGAGCTTGTTGGCGGTGTTTCATTATTATTTGCGTTTGCCTCTCGGATGATCCTCTCGATTTCGGCGTTGATTTCGTCCATCTTCTGCCACGATATCTTGTTCTCATATTCGAGATTATCGACCTTTTTCTTCAGCGCCGCGTTGTCCGCCGTCAGCCCATAGAGATAATTCTTGCGCTCGTTGGAATAACTCTCTATCTTTTCTTGTTCCTTAACAAGCTCTGTCATCTCGGCTTCAAAGGCTTCCTTGTCCTTTTTAAGCCGCTCTTTTTCGGCATCGAGAGCGGAAATCTCATTGTTCAGAGCGTCTATCTTGTTCTCCTGTTCCTTGATGGAGTCCATCAGCTCCTGCATAAACTTCGCGTTCTGACCGCTGATATTGCGAACAACGTCAGAATACACGAAATAATCATACCAATCGTCCGAACCGTTCAGCACGGGAATTTTATTCGATGTATCGTTCATATACATCGCACGCGCCAGCTTCGCGAACTTTGCGAGGTTTTCATCGTTCTTCTTTTTCAGCTCGGCAATTTCGTCCTTTTTGCCATCGATTTCAACTTCCTTATCGGCTATGGACTTCTCAACATTCGCTATCTGCTCGCCCTTTGCATCGATTTCCTGCTTTTTAGCGGCAATTTGCGAGCTGTAACTGCTCAGCTCCGCGTTAATGCCGTCTATCTGATCCGAAACGAGCTTCATAGCCTCTTCATTTTCGTCAATATTTGCGCCAAGCTCCTTGATTTTCTTATCTCGCTCGGCATTCTCTTGTTGGAGCTTTTTCAGTTGCTCGTTCAAGCTGTCAACGCTGCTGCCCTGAGCTTTCAGACCGCTGCTGACGTCACCCGCCAGAGCCACCGCCATCGCCGCGCACAGCACGCCGGCGCATATCTTTCCCCACACGGAGATTCTCCGTGCGCTGTTTTTTCTCCCCATAACAATCCTCCTGATTTTAATGGCAAATTCAAAACCGCACAAACATAAACAGCTGCACTATTTATGTTTGTGTTCACTAAACGACCCACAACACCGTGAAACGGTGTTGTGCGCCGCTTGCGTTTTGAATTTGCGTTTCACTCCAATTTGTCGCCATAAGTTATAGTGCGACTGAATTTCACCCTCGGACAGCGAATTAAAATCCCGGCTTATTTACATATGTATAATCATGCGGATTGGTCTTTATGCCGTTCGGGTCCCTCACCTCAAAATGCAGATGATAACCCGTAGACCACCCTGTTGTTCCGACATGACCTATCACATCGCCCTGTTGTACATACTGCCCCACCGTAACCGTAGGACTTGTCATATGCCCATACGCGGTCGCGTAACCGTTGGGGTGTCTGATAATTACGTAATTACCAAGCCCAACGCAGCAAGTGTAGTCCTTGCCATAATTGTGTGTGCAGCCGTAGTTCGCCGCAATGACCGTACCCTCTTGAGCCGCGTAGATGTTCGTGTTTGCGATTCCCGCGTCACCGATATCCACACCGCCGTGAGCGCCGCCGTGATATGCCTCATAAACAGGCTCGTAATCGCACGATATGTAACCGAAACGCGTTTCAAGCGGCCATATGAAATCCGTGCTTGAACCTATGGACGGAGTATCGCCCGCGTTCGCGTTGGCGTCGCGGATCAGCTGCTCTATCTGAGCGTTAAGTTGTTCCATTTTCTGCTGTGAAACGGAGTTCTCATATTCGAGATCGTCAACCTTACTCTTTAATTCCTCGTTATCCGCCGCAAGTCCGTACAGATATGCCTTCTTTTGGGCGATGTCGTCCTCATACGCCGCCTTCTCCGTCATAAGAGCGTTCATATCCGATTCAAGTGACTCTTTCTGGACATTCAGCTCCCGCTTGTTGTCCTCCAGCGAAGCGATCTCGTCATTCAGTTCCCGAATCAAATCTTCCTGCTCTTTAATGGAGTCCATCAGCTCTTTCATAAACCTTGCGTTCTGACCGCTGATATTGCGCACAACGTCCGAGTAGACGAAATAATCATACCAATCGTCCGAACCGTTCAGCACGGGGAGTTTATTGGACGTATCGCTCATATACATTGCGCGAATCAGCTTTGCGAACTTCGCGAGGTTTTCATCGTTCTTCTTTTTCAGCTCGGCGATCTCGTCCTTTTTGTTATCGATCTCAACTTCCCTATCGGCTATGGACTTCTCAACCTCGGCGATCTGCTGACTTTTCATATCGATCTCGCTCTTTTTCGCAGCGACAAGCTCGCTGTACTTGGCTATCTCTTTGTCAATGCCGTCAATCTGCGCCGAAACAAGACCCATAAGTTCCTTGTTGCTGTTAATATCCGCGCCCAGCTCCTTGATCAGCTTGTCGCGCGCGGCATTCTCCTGTTGCAACTGCGACAGTTGACTTTGCAGTCCGCCGATGCTGCTTGCCTGAACCTTAACATTGCCAATATCACCGACAGAAGCCGTCAACACCGTCACGCAAAGCGCGGCAGCGCAAACTTTCCCCCATACGAATTTTTTATTTTTCCCCATTATGTAACCCCTTATTTTTAATGGCAAACCGCGAACCGTGCAGATGAGCTGCGCTCATCTGCACTAGCCGAGCAAGCCGCAACACCGTTTCACGGTGTTGCGCCCTGCTCGCTTTCGCGATTTGCACTTCTCCCCGAATAAGTATTTTGGATTATGGTGTGCTTTACCCGCACACCAAGCATTCGATTATGACTATAATCCGAATAGCTGTCAACTATAATTATACCTCATTCGACAAAGCTTGTCAAGAGGTAATCCTTTGAAATTTATGTGAAATTTTTGTCGAATAATCAACTTGCAATAAAAAAATCGTTTTATTTCATTCCTCATCAAAAAATTCGCCGAAATTTGTTAATTATACACAAAATCTTGTGGAAGATTTGGTAAAGAGATACAAAATTTTATAAAGCGCGTGAAAATTTAGGAAAAAAATCTTGCAAAATCTGTTGAAATGTTGTATAATTTCAATGTAGGTGTTTTAGCTTATAATTGATTTTTAAGGAGGATTTTTAACAATGGCGTTAAAAAATCAGTATCTTGTGGATTTGCTGGAAACAGTAAAGAAAAGAAACCCCGGCGAGCCGGAGTTCATTCAGGCGGTAACCGAGGTGTTTGAAACACTTCAGCCCGTTGCGGAAAAGCGTCCCGACCTCGTTGAGGCAGGCGTATTCGAGCGCATTGTAGAACCCGAAAGACAGGTTATTTTCCGTGTTCCGTGGGTTGACGACAAGGGCAAGGTTCAGGTAAACCGCGGTTTCAGAATCCAGTTCAACTCCGCTATCGGTCCGTACAAGGGCGGTATCAGACTTCACCCGTCCGTATACAGCGGTATCATCAAGTTCCTCGGTTTCGAGCAGATCTTCAAGAACTCCCTTACTACGCTTCCGATGGGCGGCGCAAAGGGCGGCTCCGATTTCGACCCCAAGGGCAAGTCCGACGGTGAAGTTATGCGCTTCTGCCAGAGCTTTATGACAGAGCTTTGCAAGCACATCGGTCCCGACTGTGACGTTCCCGCGGGCGACATCGGCACGGGCGGACGCGAAATCGGCTATATGTTCGGTCAGTACAAGAGAATCCGCAACGAGTTCACCGGCGTTCTCACCGGCAAGGGCTTGACTTACGGCGGCTCTCTCGCGAGAACCGAGGCTACCGGATTCGGTCTGTGCTACTTCACCGATGAAATGCTCAAGGCAAACGGCAAGAGCTTCAAGGATCAGACAGTCGTAATCTCCGGTTCGGGAAATGTTGCGATTTACGCAACCAAGAAGGCCACCGAGCTTGGCGGAAAGGTTGTTGCGCTGTCCGATTCCAACGGTTACATTCACGACCCCGACGGAATCGAGCTGGAGCTTGTTAAGCAGATCAAGGAAGTTGAGCGCGGCAGAATCAAGGAGTACGTTTCCAGAACCTCCCACAAGAACGCAATCTACACCGATGGCTGCAAGGGCATCTGGACTATCAAGTGCGACATCGCGCTTCCTTGCGCTACCCAGAACGAAATCGACAAGGAATCCGCTGAGATCCTCGCAAAGAACGGCTGCTACGCTGTTTCCGAGGGCGCAAATATGCCGTCCACTCCCGAGGCTATCGAGGTTTACTTCGCAAACAATATGCTGTACGGTCCCGCTAAGGCAGCTAACGCAGGCGGCGTTGCTACTTCGGGTCTTGAGATGAGCCAGAACTCCATTCGCTACAGCTGGACGTTCGAGGAGGTTGACGAAAAGCTCCACAACATTATGAAGGAGATTTTCAAGCAGTGCGACAACGCCTCCAAGGAGTACGGTATGCCTGGCAATTATATGGCAGGCGCGAACATCGCAGGCTTCCTCAAGGTTGCCGAGGCAATGAAGGCGCAGGGCTGCGTTTAATCCGCAAATCGCATATTTTCAGGGCAGAACGATCGTTCTGCCCTTTTTTATCCGGAACATTACCTTCACGGAAAAACTTTTCAAAAAGTACTTGACAAACCGCCGGAAATGTGGTATAATAAATACATACTTTTAAAATACGGAGAGGTATCGAAGTGGTCATAACGAGGCGGTCTTGAAAACCGTTTGGGGGCAACCCCACATGGGTTCGAATCCCATCCTCTCCGCCAGTGGCAAGCTGCCGCTCCAAGTTCCCATTGTTACAGGCAATGGGAGTTTTTGGTTTTTGCTGTAAGATTACGATTAAATCTTTTGTGCAGCGTTTATATTTTTACTGCGAGGTGTTACAAAATGCAGAAAATGGTTTATCTGAGCAATAGCAGAGATTATACCGAACAAGGTGATGTCAACGAAAACAAATACTTTGCCCGACTTAACAATCTGCTTGAACAGGGTTGGAAAGTTTCACATATCACGCCCAATGCAGTCACGCTCGACAACTCCAATGATCCGGTACGTAAAGAGAGTTTTAGTGCCCTTGTTCTGCTTGAAAAAGACGACAAGGATAAATGAATTAATTATTAAGTTTAATCCCCAATGAAACACTCATTGGGGATTTTGCAATTTAAGCTACATCCTCCGCACGGGTCTTACATATTTCCAGAACCGCGCGCAATCGTGATAGAAGTAAAACACCCTGCCGGGAGTCGTATCAAGACAATAACCGTTGGAGGAATAATCAAATTCCTTCATAGCCTTTTCGATTTTTTCCTCAACGCTTTGATTTTCCTTTTCCAAATCGAACGGACCGTGTTCAAAGACAATATACTCGCCTTCGGGTACGTCCATCATCTGCATTTGCGGCGGAATTTCCCCGTTATAATCAATCGGCAAACGAACACCGTATGCCTCCGCAAGAGGGATTCCCCAACTGCATATTCTTCCGTTGGGTTCGTTTATAAACGCCATAATCTGACCGCTGCCGCTGTTGCTCTCGGTTCCACCCATATCGTCCAGCTTGCCCTTGATACTGTCGAGCAGTCCGCAGACAGTTTCACAGTCCTGTCCGGGAATAAGGCTCTGTTTCTACCAAAAGTCCCAATAACCAACGCTTTCGTAATTCCTGATATGCAAAAACTTATGCGCGGGAATCGTAACAAAATAAGTCTTTACACTCTCATCTGATTTCGCCATACCTGTTCCTCCAATTCCTAATAAGTAACAGTCAAAAGGTTTAATGACGGTACAAAGTACAACAAGCTTCGGATTTTTACGGTATTCACTCGGAGTAATTCCATATGCGTCCTTAAAAGCGCGGGAAAAAGCCTCATTCGAGGAGAATCCATAGTCCAGAGCAATATCCAAAATCCTGTCATCGGTATCCCGAATCCGCTTCAGCGCAAAAGCCAGTCTTCTGTATCGCAGATAATCTCTGAACTTCATTCCCGAAATTTCCCTGAATTTTACAGAAAAATAATATTCGGAGTAATTCAGCTTATCCGCAAGCCGCTTTAAGGTCAGAACCTCATCATTATGCTCCTTGATACAGATATCTATCTCCTCAATGATTCTCTGGATATTCCTATGCCACTCGTACATTTTTGATCCTCCTTTCCTTGAATATTTCTGTACATAGACACTTTCCTTTGGCTGTCCTGTAATAATTATAACACTTGGTAGGGCGAAGCCGCTTGATTTTACTTGTGGAAAATAACCGGATTTCGATTCACTTCATTATATACCATTTAAGTAGGTTTGTCAAGCGTTAAACGTTATTCATAATGGTAAAAAATACTGAAAATTGTAAAAACCCCTTGCAATTATTCTAAATATAGTGTAAAATATAAATAGTGCTTATATATCGTGGAAGTTACCATATATTGACAGGAGATAATAACAATGAACAAAGTTGTGTTTTTCCGAGATTTCAGTGATTTTTACGGTATTTTTGCACTCAAAAATAAGTTATGAGTATAGCTGTATCCCCAAATACAGCTATTTTTGATTGGAGGAGATTGAAATGTCAAAAAAGGTTGCCGTAATTATGGGCAGCGACAGCGATTTGCCCGTAGTCAAAAAGGCTCTCGCGGAGCTTAAAAGCTACGGTGTGGAGTACGAATGCCGCGTTATGTCCGCGCACAGAACCCCCGAGGCGGTAAGCGAGTTCGTGGGGAACGCGCGCGCGAACGGATTCGGTGTAATTATCTGCGCGGCGGGTATGGCGGCTCATCTGGCGGGAGTTGCCGCAGCGAACACTACCCTCCCCGTTATCGGAATCCCGTGCGGCGGAGGCAGCTTTAACGGTCTGGACGCGCTGCTGGCAACGGTTCAGATGCCGTCCGGAATCCCCGTGGCTACGGTCGCGGTGGACGGCGCGAAAAATGCCGCGATTCTGGCGATTCAGATGCTCGCCCTCTCCGATGAGGTTCTGGCGGACAAACTTGCCGCCGCGAGAGCAGAAATGACCGACCAAGTGAACGAAAAAGACCGCAAGCTCCAAGAAGAGCTGAAGAACCTGTAATCCGTATGGAAATGCGGTACAAAACGGTTCTTTTTGATTTGGACGGAACGATTGTCGACTCATCACCGGGGATTTTCAACTCCCTAAAATACGCGCTCACAGAGATGGAGCGAGAAATTCCCGATGAAAAAACGCTGCGGAAATTTCTCGGACCGCCGCTGGAATACTCATTTACGGAGTTCTGCGGATTTTCCGCAGAGGACTCGCAAATCGCGGCGAATACCTACCGCAAGCGGTATAAGGACATCTGCGTAACGGACGCGGCACTGTTTGACGGGGTTTACGATATGCTTGAACGGCTGAAAGCGGCGGGGATAATCCTTGCGTTGGCGACCACCAAACCCATTCATTTCGCGAATCAAGTCATTGCGGGATTCGGGATTGACGGGTTTTTCACGGCGGTATGCGGTGGAGAACCAAGCGGGCGTTCGTGCAGCAAAGAGGACATCATACGAAACGCGTTAAGGCTCTGCGGTAACCCCGAGCTTAGCAGCGCGGTGATGGTGGGCGACAGACTTTATGACATAGACGGAGCGAAATCCGTCGGAATAGACAGCATAGGGGTTCTATACGGCTATGGAAGCCGTGAGGAGCTTGAAACGGCGGGGGCGACACACATCGTTTCGTCAGCCGAGGAAATAGTGAAAATTGTAAATTAAAATCAGGAGGAAACTAAAATGGCAAACGTAACTAAAGGTGAGCAGCTCTATGAGGGCAAGGCAAAGAAGGTATTCGCAACAAGCGACCCGGATCTGGTAATCGTTGACTACAAGGACGATGCGACTGCGTTCAACGGCGAAAAGAAAGGCACGATCATCGGCAAGGGCGTAATCAACAACAAGATGACCAACTATATGTTCGGTCTGCTCGAAAAAGAGGGCGTTCCCACGCACCTTGTGGAGGAGCTTTCCGACCGCGAAACGCTGGTTAAAAAGGTGGAGATCGTTCCGCTTGAGGTAATCGTCCGCAATGTCGCAGCGGGCAGCTTCTCCAAAAAGCTCGGCATTGAGGAGGGCAGAAAGCTCTCTTGCCCCACTCTGGAGTTCAGCTACAAGAATGACGACCTCGGCGACCCGTTCATTAATGATTACTACGCGCTTGCGCTCGACCTCGCAACCAAGGAGGAAATCGACACCATCGCGAAGTATGCGTTTAAGGTGAACGAGTTTATGCTGAAGTTCTTTAAGGAAATCAATGTTGATTTGATTGACTTCAAAATCGAGTTCGGACGTTTCCACGGTGAGATTCTCCTCGCGGACGAAATTTCGCCCGATACTTGCCGTTTCTGGGATTCCACCACTCATGAGAAGCTCGACAAGGATCGTTTCCGCCGTGATATGGGCGGCGTAGAAGACGCGTACAACGAAATGATGAGAAGAATCTTCGGCAAATAATAAGTGGCTGCGGAACGGCATACCGGAGTCGCAGGCAAATCGCGAAAGCGAGCGAAATTGTCGCAGTAAAACGGAGGCAATTTCACTCGGCTAGCTCAAACGGGCAAAGCTCGTTGGAGCGGTTCGGGATTTGCAAATCAAGATAATCGGAATTTCAAATTAAAATTAGGAACGGCATAAACGCGCGTTTCTACCGTTCCATCAAAAGGTAAATTCTAGGGGATATAAAAAATATGTTCAATAGTATTCATGAGGAATGCGGAGTTTTCGGCATTTACACCAACAAACCCGCTAACGTGGCATCGTCCGTGTATTTCGGGCTGTACGCGCTTCAGCACCGCGGTCAGGAAAGCTGCGGAATCGTTGTCAACGAGCGCGGAGTGTTCAATACCCATAAGGGTGTTGGTCTGGTGAACGAAGTGTTTAACCAGCGCGTTTTGGACGAATTTGAGGACGGCAAAATCGCCATCGGTCACGTGCGTTACTCCACTACCGGCAACGTCAACAACGCTAACTGCCAGCCTATGACGGTTCGGCATATCAAAGGCGCGTTGGCGATCGCGCATAACGGAAATCTCATCAACGCGCTGGATCTGCGGCGGGAGTTCGAGCTTCAGGGCGCGATATTCCACAGCACCAGCGACACCGAGGTGATTTCCTACGCGATAACCCGCGAGAGATTGGAGTGCGGCTCGATTCAAGAGTCGGTGGAGCGCGCTATGCATAAAATCAAAGGCGCATATTCGTTGGTGATTATGTCGCCGAAAAAGCTGATTGCGGCGCGCGACCCGAACGGATTCAGACCGCTTGCGCTCGGCGCGCTCCCGAATGACGAGGGATACGTTGTGGCAAGCGAATCCTGCGCGTTTGACAGCATTGGCGCGAAGTTCGTGCGTGATATTGAGCCGGGGGAAATCGTGGTGATTGACGAAAAAGGCGTGGACAGCATCAAAACTCACTGCGGTCGACCCTCGTCAATGTGCGTGTTTGAGTATGTGTATTTCGCGCGCCCCGACTCGGTTATCGAGGGAGCGTCGGTTCATAAGGCGCGGCTGCGCGCGGGGAGATTCCTCGCACAGGAACATCCGTGCGAGGCTGACGTGGTTATCGGCTGCCCCGACAGCGGTCTGGACGCGGCACTCGGATTTTCACAAGAATCGGGTATTCCGTACGGTGTGGGATTCATCAAGAACCGCTATATCGGCAGAACCTTTATCCAACCGACACAGGGAATGCGTGAAAACGCGGTTAAAATCAAGCTGAACGTAATCCGCGAAACCGTTGAAGGAAAGCGCGTGGTGTTGGTAGACGACAGCATTGTCCGCGGAACGACCTCCGCGAAGGTGGTAAAGCTGCTCCGAAACGCGGGAGCGAAGGAGATCCATATGCGTATCTCCGCGCCGCCGTTCATCTCGGAGTGTTTTTTCGGAACTGACATCGACAGCAAAGATAACCTTATCGCAAACAAGCACACGGTAGAAGAAATCGCGGAGATTATCGGCGTGGATTCGCTCGGATTCCTCAGCACCGAAAACGTGGTCAAAATCGCCGAAAATCCGAAATGCGGGTTCTGCAGCGGCTGTTTCACGGGCAAATATCCCATTGATGTTCCCGACGAGTTCCCCAAGGACAAGTTCGAGACTAAGTTTGAGGAATGATAAGCGTACGGAGAACGCAGGAAATTCCGAAAAGCGAGTTCGCTCGGTTTCGGAGTTCCAAATCAAAAATAAATGACAGGAATTTACTTCAGCGGCACGGGAAACACTAAATTCTGCGTTGAACGTTTTCTGGAGAAGACGGGAGCGGATAACAAGGCTTATCCGATTGAGAATAAAGCGGCTGTTTCTGCGCTTTCGGAGGATTCGGACATTGTGCTTGCGTATCCCGTTTATTACAGCAATATACCGAAGATCGTCCGCGATTTCATAAACGATAATTCCGCGCTTTGGAACGGAAAAAACGTGTTTATAATCGCGACAATGGGATTGTTCAGCGGCGATGGCGCGGGAGTTTCGGCGCGTATCCTGAAAAAGCTCGGCGCGAATATCACGGGCGGTCTGCATATAAAAATGCCCGACTGTATCGGCGATGTGAAGCTGCTGAAAGTGCCGCCGGAGGAAAATCGGAAAATCATCGCGGCGGCAGCGGACAAAATCGACAGTGCCGCGAAAGCGTATCTCAACGGCAAACCTCCGCAAGTCGGTCTGAACGTGTTCTATCGTATTGCGGGACTGTTCGGGCAGCGACTGTGGTTTTATAACAAGACCAAAAGCTACACGCAAAATCCGAAAATCAATGTGGAAAAATGCGTTGGCTGCGGTGCTTGCGAACGGCTTTGCCCGATGGGAAATATCAAGGTCTCGGACGGCAAGGCGATTTCGGGAGATAGGTGCACGATGTGTTACCGCTGTTTTTCGGAGTGTCCGAAAAAGGCGATTACGATTGTCGGCAAGCAAGTGATTGTGCAGTACAGGCAAAAGGATTACGAGATTCACTCGGCATAATCCATTATTAGCGCGGTTCGGCGCAATATAATCCAAGATAGCGTATAAAAGGCGCAGTTCTGAGCGTTATAATACAAAACAATGTATGGAAATCGCAGGAAATTCCGAAAAGCGAGCGAGCCGCTATACCGCTTTGCGGTGTAGCGGGTCGCTCGGCTAGCTCAAATGAGCTTTGCTCATTTGAGCGGTTTCGGAATTTCAAATCAAGATATCATGCAAATTCAAAACGCGCCTGTCGCAACGGAGCGTAAGCGGAGTTGTGACAGGCAGGCGAGCACAGATGAAATTTGGCGAAGCCAAATTTCATCTGTGCGGTTTTGGATTTGCCATTTAGATAAGGAGTTAAGATGAAAAGTTACAGTGAAAGCTACAAGGCGGCAGGCGTAGACGTAACGGCGGGCTATGAGTCCGTGCGGTTGATGAAGAATGATGTGGAGCGTACTAAAATCCCGGGGTGCATTTCAGGAATCGGCGGATTCGGCGGACTGTTCGCGCTCGACCTCAAAGGAATGAGCGAGCCGGTTCTCGTGTCTGGCACGGACGGCGTAGGCACAAAGCTGAAAATCGCCATGCTGCTGAACAAGCACGATACTATCGGAATTGACGCGGTGGCGATGTGCGTAAACGATATAATCTGCTGCGGCGCGAAACCGCTGTATTTCCTGGATTATATTGCGATTGGGAAGAACGTTCCCGAAAAGGTTGCCGAAATTGTCAAGGGCGTTGCGGACGGCTGCGTTATGGCGGGCTGCGCGCTGGTCGGCGGCGAAACGGCGGAACACCCCGGAATGATGGCAGAGGACGAATACGACATCGCGGGCTACTCCACTGGAATCGTGGATAAGTCGAAGATTCTTGACAACACGAAAATCAAAGAGGGTGACGCGATTATCGGACTTGCGTCAAGCGGCGTTCACTCCAACGGATTTTCGTTGGTTCGGCGCGTGTTCAACATCAACGAGCAAAAGCTCCGCACACTTGTTCCCGAGCTTGGAATGAGCCTCGGCGACGCGCTGCTCACTCCCACAAAAATCTATGTAAAGCCTATTCTGGACTTGATTTCCAAGGTGGATGTCAAGGGTATCTCGCATATCACGGGGGGCGGATTTTACGAGAATATCCCGCGTATGCTCCCCGATGGAATCTCCGCGAAAATCCGCAAGGGAAGTTGGAATATCCCGCCTATCTTCGGACTTCTGCAAAAAGAAGGCAATATCCCCGAGCACGATATGTTCAACACGTTCAATATGGGTGTCGGAATGGCGATCTGCGTAGATAAGGAAAACGCGGACAAGGCGGTCGAGATCCTCAAGGCAAACGGCGAGGACGCTTTCGTTATCGGCGAAACGATTTCCGGTGAAGGAGAGGTAGTTTTCGAGTAATGGGATTTTTTGGCAACCTGTTTAATAGGCTTTTTAACAAGAATAAACAGAAGAACACACCCGCGCGGATTTCCGAGCGTTCAAAGAGTATGACGATCGATATTCAAGGCGACTGCTTTGTAATCAACGGAAAAAAGTTTGAAATTCCGATGCACGTTGACGCATTATCGGCGATTCTAGGAAATCCCCGCACGGTGAAGTTCAACACTACCCCCGAAATGAGAGCGTTTTTGGAGGAAATGGAGGGCGCACCTGTAACCAACCGCGTAAATTACGCGTGGGACGATTTGGGTCTGATGTGTTACACCCTCAACGGCAAGGTCATAAACGCGTTCGGAATACATCTCAGGCAGCAAACCCACAACTCCCCTGCTAATCCCAAAATGCATTTCGGCGGCAAAATCACGATAAACGGACAGCACTGGCTGCCGATAGTAATGTCGGGTGATGACGATGATACATCGCGGGACGTTATTCTTGGCGAGCTCTCGCTGACCGCCTCATACAGCGACTATTATCAGGACGATTCCACGCGCGATGAAACGAGCTTTTCGGCGATTGAAATTCAACTCTATAAAGGAGATTAAAATCAATGGGATTATTCGGCAAGAAGAAAACATTGGATACAAGCAATTTAAGACCTGTGGAGATTTCCGAGCGTTCTAAAGGGATCACTATCGACATTCGCGATGACCGCCTTATGATAAACGGCAAGGAATTTGATATTCCGTCTCATATTGACGCGTTCAAAGCCGTTTTCGGAGAGCCGCGCGTCACGGAATGTGAAACAACGGACGCAATGCGCGAGTTCCTGGAGGAAATAAGCGGCGAACCTGTGACGAATCGCGCAAACTATACATGGGACGAATTGGGGCTGGAATGCTACACATATGACGGAAAAACGGTCAACTCGTTCTGCGTGTATCTTAGTCCAAGCAAACATGAATCAGACGCTGCTCCCCGTATGATGTTCGGCGGCACGCTCACAATAAACGAACAGCATTGGCTGCCGGTAATAAAACGCGGAAAGAAGGAAAAAGCAATCATTGGAAAATACTCGGTAATAGCCAATCTTATCGACTACAATCAAAGGATTTCCAAAACAGACGAAACAAGTTTCCAAAGAATCAATATCGCGGCTAACGACGATTATGTGCCCTCGAGCAGTAAAACGGACGCGCTTGCCCTTGAAATGCTCCAAAGGTCTTTGGCGGAAAAGGCGAACGCTCAAAAATAAGCATGAAAGGATTTCAAAATGGGACTTTTTGACAAACTGTTAAACAAAAATAATAAGACACCCTCAACGGAGGTTTCCGAGAGTTCAAAGAGTATGAAAATCGATATTCGGAACGATGGATTCATAATCGATGGGAAAAAGCTGGAAATCCCGATGCACATTGACGCGTTCGCGGCGGTTCTTGGAAAGCCCCGCGCGGTGAAATTCAAAACCGACAAAGAGGACAAAGAGTTCCTCGAGGAAATGCACAATGAGCCTGTAACCAAGCGGGTAAACTACGCATGGGACGACTTGGGTCTGATGTGCTACACCCTCAACGGCAAGGTAGTGAACACATTCGGAATCTGCCTTAATCCCAAGGATTTCTATATCGAGTCAGACCCCAAAACGCTGTTCGGCGGAACGGTAACAATTATGGGTGATGACTGGTTCGAGGCGGTTATGATGGGCGTGGACAAGGACGTTATCCGCGACTTGGGAATTGGCGACTCCATACTTGTGACGGCGGAATACACCGAACCCTTTGTGGACGATTCCGAGCGGGATAAGACGAGCTTTACGGGTCTTGAGATTCAGCTTATGGATGCCAACGATGATGACGAGGACTGATAAGGAGAACATATGAAAAACATTGTCGCGTTGGTTTCGGGCGGCGGAACCAATTTACAGGCTCTTATTGACGCGGAAAAGCGCGGAGAAATCAAGGGAGGAAAAATCACCTGTGTGATAAGCTCCAAGCCCGATGTTTACGCGCTTGAAAGAGCGAAACAGAACGAAATCCCAAGCGTTGTAATTCCCCGTAAGAATTACACCGACAGCAAATCATACAGCGAGGCGATCCTTGCGGAATTAAAGCGTCAAAACGCTGATTTAATTGTGCTTGCGGGATTTATGACGATTCTGGACGAATGTGTAACACGCGAGTATCCATACAAAATCATCAATGTTCACCCCGCTCTGATTCCGAGCTTCTGCGGCGAGGGATTCTACGGACTGAAGGTTCACCAAGCCGCGTTGGAATACGGTGTGAAGGTATCGGGCGCGACTATCCATTTTGTCAACGAAAAAGCGGACGCGGGCGCGATTATCCTCCAAGGTACGGTGAACGTTGCCAATGACGAAACTCCCGAATCTCTCCAGAAAAAAATAATGGAAAATGTTGAATGGAAGCTGCTGCCAAAGGCGGTTTCGCTGTTCTGCGAGGACAGAATTACGATTAGAGACGGTAAGGCATACGTTGAGGACAGCGAACAATGAAAACCTACACGATTATAGGCGGTGTAAATGGTGTTGGAAAAAGCAGCCTTTACGGTTCTCTTAATTTATCGCGAACGGATTTGGGGATTATAATCGATGCCGACCGCATAACGGCAAGGCTTGGCGGCGATAAATTACAGGGTGGTAAAGAAGCCGTTAAAAGGATTTCCGAGTGCCTTGAAAACGGCATTAACTTTACGCAAGAAACAACGCTGTCGGGGGCGAAAACTCTCAGAACAATAAAAACCGCAAGAGAACGCGGATTTTATGTACGGCTGTATTATGTCGCCGTGGGCGAGCTTTCCGAAAGCCTTTCACGAATTGAAAACCGTGTGCGTAAGGGCGGACACGATATTCCGAGGGACGATGTAACAAGGCGGTTTAACAAGCGTTTCGAGGACGTTTTACGCATACTTCCGTTTTGTGACGAGGTTCATTTTATAGACAACGAAAATGGCTTTGTTGAAGTCGGAGAATACAAAAACGGCGAAATAATCACATTCGGCGAAAATGCCCCCGAATGGATAAAAGAGCTTGGGAGGAAATATGATTACTGATGTTTTTGAGGGCGAATACGGGCTTGAAGGCTCGTTCGATTGGGAACTGTTCGGCGAGGTGATAGAGGTTCAGCTGTATGATGGTGCGGACATTGAGTATGCCGAAAAGTGCGCCGAATCCCTGCAAAATCTCCCGGAGGAAACCGTACAGGCGATCTGGGAGGCGGCTAAGCGGTATTGCTTATATTTCATCGACATTTGCGGCGATGAATGGGACGATTGGAACGAGATGAGCATTGATGTCACCGAGGATATGCCCGCCGAGGAAATCAAAACGGAAATTTATCCGTCGGTGCTGATCGTGGACAAACCCGAGGGCGATGGAATAGGATTTCATCTGGAGTGCGGCTGCACTTGGGAAGTCGAACACGGTCTGGAAATTACGATACTTGACGGAAAGCTCGTCTACCTCGGTCCGTTTGAGAGCTGCGGCGCGTGGGATAATTTCCCGCCCGACAAAGTGTGGAATTTCGTGAATGACGTTGACAGGACCGGTATTGTATAATCCGCAGTAAGTTACGGGCGGTGAAGTGCAAAACGTCTTGTTATCCGGGACGGTTTTAAGGTATTTAAGGCAACACCGCACAAAGATTGTGCGCATATTGCGCAGTCAGATTTTTCGTCAGATTGCCCAAAACGACGAAGTAATACTGACGTATTTCGAGGAGTTTTGGGCGAAAATGACGGAAAATATGCAAGCAAGATGCGTGCAAAGCCGTTAGGCGGTCTTTGTGCGGTGTTGCCTTTATTTATGGAGGAAATCAAAATGATTACATTAGACAAGGAACTCAACTCTCTGGCTTATCACGGCAGAGGAATCGTTATCGGCAAGTCGCCGAACGGCAAAAAGGCGGTTATCGCGTACTTTATTATGGGGCGCAGCGAGAACAGCCGCAACCGCGTTTTTATTGGGGACGGGGACGGAATCCGCACACAAGCGTTTGACGAGAGCAAAATGACCGACCCGCACCTGATTATTTACGCGCCCGTGCGGGTTCTCGGCAACAAGACCATCGTCACCAACGGCGACCAGACCGACACGATCTACGCGGGAATGGACAAGCAGATGACCTTTGAGGAATCGCTGCGCTGCCGCACATTTGAGGACGACGCTCCGAATTTCACTCCGAGAATTTCGGGAATCGTACATCTCGAGGACAACAGTATGAATTACGCAATGTCGATTCTCAAGTCCGCGAACGGAAACGATAAATCCACGCGCCGATTCACCTTCGCTTACTCCGACCCGATAAGCGGCGAGGGCAGCTTTATTCACACATACGCGGGTGATGAGGAGAACGGCAGGCTTCCGAGCTTTGTCGGCGAGCCGAAGGACGTTGTTATTCCCGATATGAGCCTTAATGAGTTCACCGATTTCATGTGGAACAACCTCAACGCGGACAACAAGGTTTCTCTGTTCACTCGTTACATCGACCTTGAAACGGGTAAATTCGAGAGCCGTATCATCAACAAAAACAAGTGAGGACGCAAAATGAGTGAATACAGCTTCAAGTACCACCCCGACCCGCTGAAAACGGGCGCGTTTATGACCGACAAAACCGTTGTCTGCGAATGCTGTGGCAAACAGACGGATGTGTACTACACCGGTCCGTTCTATTCGACAGTTGAGGTGGAGTATCTCTGCCCCGAATGCGTTTCAAGCGGAGCGGCAGCATCGAAATTTGACGGAGAATTTCAAGATTCCGAAAGTGTTGACGAGGTTTCCGATCCATCAAAGCTTGACGAGCTTATTCGCCGCACCCCCGGGTATCACGGCTGGCAGCAAGAATACTGGCTTGCGCACTGCGATGATTACTGCGCGTTTCTCGGTTATCCTGACTGGAACGACCTCGAAAAAGCGGGTCTTGCCGCCGAAGTTGAGGAAACATACCGCGAGGACGTAAACGGCATTGATTTCGCGGACGCGGTGGAACATATCAAGGTTGACGGCTGTTATCTGTTCAAATGTCTGCATTGCGGAAAACATTTTGTTTACATTGATTTTGATTAAGGAAATACTGATTTAATCAGCATTTCCTTAAGTGTATAACTTGCATAAATATAATTCCGAAATTTGTTGATAATCACGAAAATTGACATTAAATCTTGAAAATTCCAAAATATAGTGATATAATGAATGTATCAATTTGTTCACGTCGGCAAATGCGGTGCGAAATGCGCACCGCTATGCCGTATGTATAATAAGGAGGAATTATAAATGAACTCAAAAGTTGCGTTTGACAGCGTATGCGCCAAGGTCGCTGAAAGGTACGCGGACAAGGGTTGGAAGTACGCAAAATCAAAACATTGGATGACAAAAAAGGACAAGGATTTCACCTTTAAGGTTCTGTTTTACACGAGTTGGAACAACATAAGCGATGTAAACGTAACCTTTTACGGCTCATTCGCAATTTATTCCACAAAGACCAAACGCTGTTTCACCGCGCTCTGTTCCCAAGACTGCAAACCCAACGGGGAGCTTGATTGGAACGTTGCGAGTGAGGATACGTGGGATAAAACCGTCGAGGAGTTCACGGAATGGCTCGACAAAATGGGAATGCCTATGATGGACGAATGCCTCAACAACCTTGACGAATTTGTGAAACGAGTAGCTAAAGAGGGATTTTATCCGTGGAAAGGCTACATCGTCAATATGGATTTCATTTTGCAGTTCGGCACACCGGAGCTAGCTGAGGAAGCGGCGCGGAAGTGTTACGAAAGTGAGAACGAAACAGTTCGCGCGGAGTTCAGAGAAAGCTACGAAAGCCTTATGTCGGGCGGAGACGCCGCAAATGAATATGGACGCTTTCAGATGCTGAATCCCTCGGATTTCCGTACCATTATCGAAAACAAGGTAAAGATTGATTTTGGAGATTAGGCAATATGGAAATAATCAACGAAGCGAGCGAAAAATTTCGGGATATGCAGGACGAGGTGTGCGAATTCCTTTTCGGTATCCTGCGGCAGCTTAATGAGCTTGAGAGCGAGGTCTACGAACGTTCCGAGGAATTGAAGAAAGACCGTCCCGAACCTCACATCATGGCTCCCGGAGAGGACGAGTTGTGGGATGAATACGGAGAGCGTGTCAAAGAAATCCTAAAGTCTTGCTGCACCGAAAAACTCTTAACACGCGGTTACGGTATGTCTTTCTCCAAGCATGGGAAATATAGCTACATTGACGGCGATTGCAGAGTGAATTTCATAATGAAATCCGCAAAAAAAGCGGTTGTGGAAACGCACTTCAACAATGGAATTGACGAACAAAACAAATTTGTCATTATAAACAAAGACGGGAAATGGTTCCTAGACGAGTTTTACTATGGGTTTGCAATCAAGCCCGACAAGTGGCATATCAGCAACATAAATTGAGGTGAACAATGGAAATCATAAACCAAGCCGAACCGCGTTTCCGCTATCTTCAAGATACCGTTTGCGAACTGCTTTTGGATTTGCTGAGGGAGATCAACGCTCTCGAAATGAAGTTCGGAAAGCGTGATACTCTAATCAAGGAAAAAATCTCCGAGCTTGACAGCGAACAGATCTCCTCCGAATTTGATGCATTGTGGAGTGATTTTCACGATGAATACGAACGGATAGTTTCGGGAAAATGCACCGAAAAGCTGCTTGCAAAGGGTTATGGAAACTGCATTCACAAACCCGTGAAATACCGGTGGGTGGACGCGGAGGACTGCGTGTTAATTTTCCGAATGGACAAGCCCAAAAGGGCGATTGTCGAGGCGAGCTTCAAAGTCGGAACGCTGGATACCAAGCACAGGTTCACGCTGATAAAGCAAGGCGAGGAATGGCTTGTTGACGCGTTCAACCATTGGTCAACGTATGACGAGGTGTGGCATAGGGGAGGCATATAAATGAAAATCATTAACGAGGCAAACGAGAAATTCAAGGATAAGCAGGACGAGATATGCGATTTTCTGTTTGGTTTTTTGAGGAAGCTCAACGCTCTTGAAAAAGAGGTTTTTGAACGCGGTCAAGAGCTTGAAAGAAAAAAAGAGGAGATTGGAATCCCGAAAAGTCAGATTGCTCCCGGAAAAACAGCGCTTTTTGACGAGTTTGAGGAACGTCTGGACGAGCTTACCGAGGATTATGTTACCGACAAGCTATTCGAGCGCGGTTACAGCAACTCGTTCGGCAATCCGCAGAAATACAGCTATATTGACGGCGAATGCACGATAAACTTCATTATGAAGACTGCCAAAAAAGCTGTTGTGGAAACACACTTTTCACGAGGCGTTGATGAAAAGCACAAGTTCGTGATTAAGAACGTTGACGGAGAATGGCTTGTGGACGAGGTTTACTACGGTTTTGAGGACGAACCCGACAAGTGGAATTCGGACGATATTATTTGAGGATGATATTTTATGACAATATCAGCGTTTTTCAACGAGATTGACAAGTATCGCCCCGCCGACCTCGAAAACGGCGGGTACAGGAACATTCCGCGCGAGGACGCGCAGAAGTATCAACAGCTTATCCGCGATGCGTTCCCGAATAACTGTAATGTGATTCCGTTCGGATATGACTGGCTTGGCAGAATTTTCGCGGTGAACGCGGATCTGACTGTCAAGATGTACGATGTGGCGACCAATGAGATCTTTGAGATTGTGAATATCCGCGATTTTCAAAACGAACTTTCGGAATATGCTGACGATCTGATTGCCGCCGGGGTATACGAAAAGTGGCTCCAAAACGGCGGTGCAAAGCCCTCTGCGGGCAGTTGCGTAGGGTACAAAGTCCCACTTTTTCTCGGCGGCAAGGACGAATTTGATAATTATGAGTTGTCCGACATTGACGTCTACTGGACGTTAACGGGGCAACTCAAAAATACGATATAACAGGGGGACTTTATGAACGAAACGGAACTTCCTAAGCTGGAATTTAGGTTTGATTACTTCGGGGCTTGCGCTTGGGTTGACGGCGGCGGTATGAAATACAATTCTTTGCCGGTGTCAAACAGCCTTATGGAAGAACTGCGCGCTCTATGTGATGAATATGATAATCGGATAGATTGGAGCGACCCGGGTTCGTCTGTTGGTTGGACGGAGGAACAGGAAGAAGATTTCAACCGCAGAGCGGTTATCGCCGGGAAAAGGCTTCAAGATGAACTTCAAGGCAAATATACGGTGATAAATTGCTTTGAAAGTTGGCTTTAGTTTTTAAGCAATATAAATTTTTACAGGAGGAAAAAATATGAACGAACTGGAACTCAAGTACGGGTGCAACCCGAACCAAAAGCCGTCACGTATCTTTATGGAGGGCGGCAAAGAACTGCCCATCGAGGTGTTGAACGGCAAGCCCGGCTACATCAACTTTATGGACGCGTTCAACGGCTGGCAGCTTGTAAAGGAGCTTAAAGCCGCAACGGGCTACCCCGCGGCGACTTCCTTTAAGCACGTTTCCCCGGCGGGCGCGGCAATCGGACTTCCGCTGACGGAAACCCTCGCGAAAATCTACTGGGTGGACGACCTTGGGGAACTCTCCCCTCTTGCCTGCGCATATGCGAGAGCGCGCGGCGCGGACAGAATGTCCAGCTACGGGGATTTCATTGCGCTGTCCGATAAGTGCGATGTTCCCACGGCGAAAATCATTCAGCGCGAGGTATCGGACGGAGTTATCGCGCCCGATTACGAGCCCGAGGCACTGGAGATTCTCAAATCCAAGCGCAAGGGAACATACAACATCATCAAGATTGACGAGAATTACGTTCCCGACCCGATTGAGCGCAAACAGGTTTTTGGAATCACCTTCGAGCAAGGCAGAAACGAACTTGTTATCAATGACGCGCTGTTCGCGAACCGCCCCACCAAGAACAAGGAGATTCCCGAAAGCGCAATTCACGACCTTGCAATCGCAATGATCACGCTGAAATACACGCAGTCCAATTCCGTGGCTTACGCGTGCGGAGGTCAGGCAATCGGAATCGGCGCGGGTCAGCAGTCACGAATCCACTGCACGCGTCTTGCGGGAACAAAGGCGGACAACTGGTATCTGCGCCAGTCCCCTACCGTAATGAATCTGCAATTTGTGGACGATATTCGCCGCGCCGACCGCGACAACGCGATTGACTTGTACATCGGCGATGACTATATGGACGTGCTTGCCGAGGGCGAGTGGCAGAGGATTTTCAAGGTTAAGCCCGAGGTATTCACCCGTGAAAAGAAGCGCGAGTGGCTCGACACAATGAAGGGCGTTGCGCTCGGCTCGGACGCGTTCTTCCCGTTCGGAGACAACATCGAGCGCGCACACAAGAGCGGCGTGGAATTCATCGCGCAGCCCGGCGGTTCAATCCGTGATGACAACGTAATCGAAACCTGCGACAAGTACGGAATCGCGATGGCATTTACGGGAATCCGCCTGTTCCATCACTAATAGTGTGGGGGCACTGCCCCCACACCCCCGCTTAAGGGGCTATGCCCCTTAAGAATCCCGATTCCCAATACTGTGTGATTAGGTTTCATACCTTTTCGCTGTACGGTTATAGTGTTTATTAACTTTTTTATACAGTATGAATCCCCCTCAATTTGAGGGGGATTTTTATTATACTACTCAAGCTATAATAACCCTTATGACCGATTTTAGCCTCGGAGCATGATATAAAACCTCAATCGACTCACCATCATTGAAAATTTTCCCAACAAGGGATTAGTAAATTTCGATTTCACGCGTTTTTCGTGGTCGAAATCGGCAGTTAGGAATGAAAACTGCCTGCCGCCCATCTTCCCCAAAAATTAAAATCCATTTTCTTTCAACCACAAATCGGCAGCGGGAAAACCTTGTTTTGCAGATATTCGATACCATTCTATAGCTTTTTTGATGTCCTTAGGTACACCTACTCCGGTTTCATACAGTTCTGCAAGGTGATAGGCTGTATTGCCGATGCCCTTTTCTGCCCCCTTGATATACCATTCCACGGCATGATCAAAATCTCCGAGTTTTTCATAACACCATCCGATTCTATGCTCCGCTGATGATTGATACCCCAGCTCCACTGCTTTAGTGTACCAATAGATTGCCTTTTTATAATTTCGGGATTTACCTTCACTATACCTATCTCCAAGTATAGCTGCGGCAGATGCTACACCGCCCTCAGCAGCTTTTTCGTACCAATAATCGCCTATTTTAAGATTCATTGGTACACCTGCTCCGGAGGCATATAAGGACCCCAATTCATATTGTGCTAAAGCATATCCCTGTTCAGCAGCCTTGCTGTACCATTCAAATGCCTTTTTATTTTTGTTATTATATCTCCCATACCCATAGTTATAATAATAGTAGCCCAATTGATACTGTGCTTTTGCATACCCTTGCTCGGCAGCTTGTTTCCAATATTCAACAGCTTGTTTCTCATAAAAGACCATTTGTTTGCGGGATTCTGAAACATTGACTTGACTACTTTTTCTTATCTGTTCAGACATTTCCCACAGTTCCATTCCCTTTTGATATAATTCTTCCATATTCATCATCTCTTATACTTCTACTATTCGCTGCGGCTAGCCTTTGTGGCTGCCGCGTGTGCGGTTGACAAAGTAGATAAGGGTTTATCGACAGTCTGAGGGGGATTTAATTTATCTAAACTTCTCTAATCGATAAACTTGTTCATCATCTATTTCGGCAATACCGTTTTTATAGTCATATCCCATTTTCTTATAAAACTCTACCGCCGTAATTGACGCGGGGATTTCGATTCGTTTTGCCCTTAAAAAGAATTCATCTTGTTCAAGCGTTTGAATGATCGATCTTCCAATCCCCTTGCCATGATACTCGGGCAATACGAAAATCGTAAGCAGAATGCTCTCGGTTGTACTTCCCCAATAACCGGCAATCGCGCCGCACCCGATAATCCGCGAATCATCGCAGACAACATACATATGTCCGTGTTCTGCGCATTCGATCAGTACATCTGCCGAATGTGAGGAAACATTGTCCTCAATATACTCCGCCGAATAATCTTTAATATTTACCGTTCGCAAAGTCTTGGCTATTAATGCAGATACTTCTTCCGCGTCTTCCGTTTGAAAACTTCTGATTTTATAAATGCCGACCATACCAACCTCTTTCCAAATTAAGTAACTTATTATGTATTGACCGCGCCGGCAAATTCGCGGAGCTTTCCGTTGTAAATCTCACTGCAATCGGGAATTTCCAAGAAATCGGTCGGGCGGACGATCTCCGGGAATAAATCCGGGCTTTCGATTCCGTGCTTCACTAGTACATCGCGCACAAAGGCGGAGCAGTAATAGTAATTCTTGCGGCGGTAAACCTTGTTGAATGCCGCGCAAATCAGCCCGAACACATCGTAATGATAGCTGCACTTATCGGAGAGCATCTGATGAAGTTCATTGTTCAGCTTGTCATAAACCTCGTCGCTTACGGATACGGTCAACACGCGAACCTCTGTCTCCGAGAAACGCTTCATCGTGCCAAAGTGAGGACTTTCCTCCACGAAACCGCCCAGCCACGGTATGTACGGATATATCCTCCCGAACGAGAACATACTGTTCAGCTCGCCGTCCAGACTCAGCGAGGCATGGTTATACTCCTCGTGAGTAAAAAGACGCAGCATTTTGCATAAAATCGTGCCTGTCTTGCTTATTACTATGTAGATTTCCTTCATTTAATCACCGCCCTGTGAATTTATTGAAGTACCAAAAAATCTTTATTTCATTATACCATATTTTCAGTTCCCAATATTATGTTGACTTTAATCAAACATTATTTTCTGTAAGGACATTACACTGTATTTTTATTATACCATAGATTTGTTCGCTTGTCAACCATTATCGCTTGTGAAATTTCGACAAAAACGGGCTGCCGCACGAACATAAGTTCGCATTGGCAGCCCAAAGGAAAGGGAGCGGGATTATTTAGAAGCGTATTACCGCTCTAAATCAAATTAATCTGTATAAAAATCTTTATTTATACAACTCTCATCCGCGTTCGCGGGTGAGAGCCGCGATTTTATATACATATATCAAACGTTGAACAGCAGCTCATCATATGTCGGATAAGGCCAATAATCCTCGCCGACAATGGTTTCAAGCTCATCGGCGATCGCGCGGAGACCTTGCATATCTGCGAATACCTCATCGTGATAGCAGCGCGCCTGCGCCTCGGCCTCGGAGATTCCCTGTGCCTTTACAACAGCGTCCGACAACGTGTTCGCCTTCTCGGAAAGCTGCGCGGTAAGATCATTTACTTTCTTGGCTATCGAAAGCTCCACTGTCGGCTCGATTCCGATTGCTTTCTTGGAAGCGGCAATATCGGAAATGTCCTTGCCGAATTTCATAACTGCGGGCAGAATCTCGGTTTTCGCCATATCCGCGGCAGTCAGAGCCTCGATGTTGATAACCTTGGAGTAGTTCTCCAACAGAATCTCTTGACGAGCGTGCATCTCAACCTCGCTATACACGCCAAACTTCTTGAACAGCGCGATATTTTTCTCCGCAGTAAAGCACGGAATCGCGTCAACGGTTGAAACGAGGTTCAGCAAGCCGCGCTTCTCCGCCTCCACTTTCCACTCGTCGCCGTAGCCGTTGCCGTTGAAGATAACGCGCTTGTGTTCCTTGATGGTGTTTACAAGCAAATCGTGAAGTGCTTCGTTGAACTTATCTTCGCCTACTCCATCAAGCGCGTCCGCAAACTCGGTGAGCGAATTTGCAACGATGGTGTTCAGAACAGTGTTCGGACCTGCAACATTGAGATTCGATCCTACCATACGGAACTCAAACTTATTACCGGTGAACGCGAACGGAGATGTTCTGTTGCGGTCGGTGGAATCTTTCGGGAAGTCGGGGAGCGAGCTTACACCAACATTGAACATCTGACGACCCTCGGAGGTGTACTCCTTGCCCTCAACCAACGCGTCAACAACCGCCTGAAGCTCCTCGCCGAGGAAGATAGAGATAATAGCGGGAGGTGCCTCGTTCGCGCCCAGACGGTGGTCGTTTCCGGGGCTTGCCACGGACAATCTCAACAGGTCGGAATACTCGTCAACCGCCTTGATGATCGCCGCCAAAAATGTGAGGAACTGCGCGTTCTGCATCGGAGAACGTCCCGGGTCGAGCAGATTCTGCCCGTCATCGGTAGACAAGCTCCAGTTGTCGTGCTTACCCGAACCGTTGATTCCCGCAAAGGGCTTCTCGTGCAGCAAGCACACCAAATCGTGATCCAACGCGATTTTCTTCATCAGCTCCATAGTGAGCTGATTCTGGTCGGTAGCGAGATTCGCGGGGGCGAAAATCGGAGCGTTCTCGTGCTGCGAGGGAGCAACCTCGTTGTGCTTGGTCTTAGAGGTAATTCCCAATCTCCACAAATGCTCGTCAAGGTCTTTCATATATGCCGCAACGCGCTCCTTAATCGAACCGAAGTAGTGATCCTCAAGCTCCTGACCCTTGGGAGCGGGCGCACCGAACAGCGTTCTGCCCGTGAAAATCAAGTCCTTGCGCTTGTTGTAGGTTTCTCTGTTTACGAGGAAGTACTCCTGCTCTGCGCCAACAGTTGCAACAACGCGCTTTGTGGTGGTATTTCCGAACAACTTGAGGATTCTCAGTGCCGCGTCGGAAACCACGTCCATCGAACGCAGCAGCGGGGTTTTCTTATCGAGAGCCTCGCCCGAATAGGAATAGAACGCGGTCGGAATGTACAACGAGCCGCCCTTTACAAATGCATAAGAAGTAGGATCCCATGCAGTGTATCCGCGAGCCTCGAATGTCGCTCTGATTCCGCCCGAGGGGAAGCTCGACGCATCCGGTTCGCCCTTGATAAGCTCCTTGCCCGAGAACTCCATAATCACCGTGCCATCGCCCATCGGCGAGATAAAGCTGTCGTGCTTCTCGGCGGTGATTCCCGTCATCGGCTGGAACCAGTGAGTGTAGTGGGTCGCGCCCTTTTCAATCGCCCAGTCTTTCATTGCCGCTGCAACGACGTCCGCAATTGAGCTGTCCAGCTCCTTGCCCTCCGCGATAGTCTTTTTCAGTGCCTTGAACACGTTCTTCGGCAAACGCTGCTTCATTGTCTCCTCGTTGAACACGTCAATACCGAACTGTTCTACCACATTAAAATTTTCTGCCATTTCCCTTTCCTCCTGATCTTAATTTGAAATTTTGAAAACGTGCGGACTTCGTCCGCACTTGCCGAGCGAAATTGACTCCGCTTCGCTCCGTCACTTTCACTCGCATTTCAAAATTTCCTTACTCTCCGAATGCGTTGCCGGAATTTTGTACGTTTCCGAAACGTAATCGAAATTTACGCAAACAAAAAACGGCATTTTTGCACAGTAATCCCTGTACAGAAACGCCGTTGTTCCTTACATTTACTATTATAGCCGATAAATTCCGATTTGTCTACTGTTAATTTCAACAAACATTGATATGCATTTTGCGAAAATTACAGCACCTTGCACAACATCTTGCAATTTCGATATCCGAAACATTTCATTTTCGCGCGAATTTCACACATTTTATCACGAAATCTGCAAGATTGGATCAATCGTCATTCATTTTGAAAATCGCTCTTTAATCTTGTCAAAGAACGACTTACGCTTCTCGTAGTTGCCCTCCTCCAGTGTGGATTCAAACGCTTCGAGAGCCTCTTTCTGCTTCTTGTTGAGCTTTTTGGGCACTTCTACGGAAACCTTTACAAGCTGATCGCCGCGTTCGCCCTCGGGTCTTTGAAGCCGCTGAACACCCTTTCCGCGCAGCCTGAACACCGTCCCCGGCTGAGTACCCGCGGGAACTTTATAGCTCACCATACCGTCAATTGTCGGGACTTCAATCTCCGCGCCGAGCGCCGCCTGCGTATAAGTAATCGGAAAATCAATGAGAATATCGTAATCGTTGCGCTCGAATACGGGGTCGCGCCGAACCGCGATACGCACTTTAAGGTCGCCGCGCTGTCCGCCGTTAACACCAACATTTCCCTGACCGCGCACGTTGAGCGTCAAGCCCTCGTCAATACCCGCCGGGACTTTGACCGATACGGTCTTGCGCGTGTTCACTCTGCCCGAACCGCTGCACTTTGAGCACGGACTTTCGATAATTTTTCCCTTTCCGCCGCATTTCGAGCACGGACGCTGCGTCTGCATCATACCGAAAAGACCGCGCTGCTGAACAGTAACCGATCCCCTGCCGTTACATTCGGAGCAGGTTTTCGCGGAAGTTCCCGCCTTTGCGCCCGAACCGCCGCAGTCGGGGCAAGAGTCGGTAACATTCACGGTGATGTCCTGCGTAACGCCCTTGCACGCCTCCATAAAGCCGATTTCAAGCTGAACGGTGATATCCGCGCCGCGCCGCGGAGCATTCGGCGAGGACGTTCTTCCCCCGCCGCCGAATCCGAATCCGCCGCCGAAAATATCCCCGAACAGATCGCTAAGATCCACGCCCTCAAATCCGCCGGTAAAGTTCGCTCCGCCGCCATAGCTCGAATCCACACCCGCAAACCCGAACTGGTCATACTTGGCGCGCTTATCGGGGTCTGACAGCACCTGATTCGCCTCGTTTATCTCCTTAAACTTCTCCTCGGCTTCGGGATTGTCGGGGTTCAAATCGGGGTGATACTGTTTTGCCAGCTTGCGGTATGCCTTCTTTATTTCGGCGTCCGTTGCGCCCTTCTGAACTCCCAGCACCTCATAATAATCGCGTTTATCCATATTCTCAATCCTCTCAATTGCCCATATATTATATACGCAAAACCTGTCCGCACATTATGCGCGGACAGTTGTGCGATTGTAATTATGCGTCAAACAGCTCGGGGTCTACCATCGGGCAAATCAACTCGCAAATCTCTCCGCTGTCGTCAATTCCCCAAAAGCACTGATAAAATCCGTCGCCCATTCCCGAGGAAATCATCACGATTCGCTGTCCGTTATCGGGATTTTTCCACTCGATGAAATCCCCGCCGTCACGCTGATACGCAGGCAGCTCCTTTTCGCTTTCCGCAAAAAATGCCGCGAAATAATCATCATAGTGATTCCCGTCCGGATTCTCCTTATGCCAATTCATAATGAAGTTCTCATAGTCTTTCGCGCCCTCGGCGTCGCAAAAGCACATCATACCCGCGTCCACGGGGAATCCCGTCACATCGCCGTCACTCGCCTGATACGCGGCGGTCTCGTGCGTCGGCTCGGCAAGCTCGTAGCTGACTGCCTTGGTAGGCTTTATTTTAAGCCGCGCGGTACACATTCTGATTCCAACCATCTCGCTGCGGCAAATCGCAACCTCAACGGGATAGCTCCCCGCAGGGATCTCGCGCTTCAACACGGGAGCAGTCACTTCACTTCCCGCCATATAACACAGCGGGTCGGCAACCACCACGCGTCCGCTCGGAATATCCGCCGTTCCTATCGGCAAACAGAAACGCGTTTCGTTTCTAACGAACTGAGCGTCGATTTTCTCCGCGTCAACCTCGGTTTGGCTGATGTATTCGAGATTCTCCTTGAACGCGTCTTGAGCCACGCTCTGGAACGCCTCACGCTCAAGATACCCCTTGATAAACTCAGCCATATGCCAAGCCAGCTCCTGCGCGTTTTCCTCCTCGTACAGATCCTCTCCGCCGCTGAAGATATGCCCGCAATGCACCTCGGAATCGCCCTCGAAACCTCCGCACACGCCGATATACCACTTCCCGAGCCTTTTCTTTCGGTACTTCAAGATATAATAGACAAGTCCGTCTTTCTCGAAATCTCCGGTACACTCGACCGCAACGGGCGGCTTATCCAGAATCTCCGAATCGACAAGCCATTCCGACAAATCATTAATTGCCACTTCCGCCTGTTTTGTATTCATTTACAACTCCTTATTTTGAAAGCAAATCCGAAACCGTGCAGATGAAATCCGCTTTGCGGATTTCATCTGCACTTGCTGAGCGTTACCTCACACAGCTTCGCGGTGTGAGGCAACGCTCGCATTTCGGATTTGCACTAGTCGCGGATAGGTTGTTTTGGATTACAACGCGCCAAACTGCGCTGTGGGTAGGTTGCTGTGGATTATAACGCGCCTAATCGCCAACCGTAACTGTTATTATTTCTCCGTGAACTCCACATCAACCGCGCCGTCATCGCCGTTGCCATCATTGGAATTGTCCGCCGCGCCGGAAACATCTGCCGCCGCGTTGGGGTCGCCGCCCTGAGCTTGGTAAACCTTGCCCGCAACCTCATAGAACGCGTTCTGAAGTTCCTCTTTCGCCTTCTTGATAGCTTCGATATCCGTACCCTTGAGAGCTTCCTTCAGCGCGTCTAGCTTGGGCTGAACCTTATCCTTATCCTCTTGAGTAACCTTGTCGCCGAACTCGTTCATCGACTTCTCAATCTGGTAAACCATCGAATCCGCCTCGTTGCGCGCGTCAACCTCTTCCTTGCGCTTCTTGTCCTCGGCAGCGTATGCCTCAGCCTCGCGAACCGCCTTATCAATGTCCTCCTTGCTCATATTGGTGGAGGCTGTGATGGAGATGTGCTGCTCCTTGCCCGTGCCCTTATCCATCGCGGATACGTTTACAATGCCGTTCGCGTCAATGTTGAACGTAACCTCGATCTGCGGGATTCCGCGCGGCGCGGGAGCGATTCCGTCCAGGCGGAAGTTTCCGATGGACTTGTTGTCCTTGGCGAACTCGCGCTCACCCTGGAGAATGTTAACATCAACGGACGGCTGATTGTCCGAATAGGTGGTGAATACCTGAGTTTCCTTGCACGGAATGGTGGTGTTGCGCTCGATCATCTTGTGGCAAACGCCGCCTGCGGTTTCGATACCGAGCGACAACGGAGTAACGTCCAGAAGAACGATTCCCTGAACCTCTTTGTTCAGAACGCCGCCCTGAATAGAAGCGCCGATCGCTACGCACTCATCGGGGTTAATGCCCTTGAACGGGTCTTTGCCGAGGAATCCCTTAACCGCCTCTTGAACTGCGGGGATTCTGGTGGAACCGCCCACCAGCAGAATCTTGTGAATCTCGCTCTTATCCAGACCCGAATCGGCGATTGCCTGCTTCAGCGGACCCATTGTCATCTCTACGAGGTCGGCGGTAAGCTCGTTGAACTTAGCGCGCGAAATGGTTACATTCAGGTGCTTTGCGCCGGAAGCGTCCGCAGTGATATACGGAATCGAAACATTTACCGAAGTGGAATTTGACAGCGCGATTTTCGTCTTTTCCGCCTCGTCCTTCAAACGCTGCATTGCGAACTTATCTGTGGACAGGTCGATTCCGTCCGATTTCTTGAACTCCTCTCTGAGGAAGTCAATGATTCTCTGGTCGAAGTCGTCACCGCCGAGGTGGTTGTTTCCGGCAGTCGCAAGAACCTCCTGAACGCCGTCACCGATATTGATTACCGATACATCGAACGTACCGCCGCCGAGGTCGTAAACCACGATGTTCTGGTCTTCCTCTTTATCAACGCCGTAAGCCAGCGCAGCCGCTGTCGGCTCGTTGATGATACGCTGAACGTTCAGTCCCGCGATTTGTCCCGCGTCCTTGGTTGCTTGACGCTGAGAGTCGGTGAAGTACGCGGGAACAGTGATAACCGCGTCCGTAACCTTCTCGCCGAGATAACCCTCTGCGTCATTCTTCAGCTTGGTGAGTATCATCGCGGAAATCTCCTGCGGGGTGTACTTCTTGCCGTCAATGTCAACCTTGTAATCGCTGCCCATATGACGCTTGATAGAAATAACCGTCTTTTCGGGATTCTGAACCGCCTGGTTCTTTGCAAGCTGACCTACCAATCTCTCGCCGTCCTTGGTGAATGCCACAACGGACGGAGTAGTTCTGCTGCCCTCGGAATTTGTGATTACCACGGGTTCGCCGCCCTCGATAACCGATACGCAGCTGTTAGTTGTACCCAAGTCAATACCAATAATCTTGCTCATAGTTGTATCCTCCTAAATGTTCTCCTCGTCTGACGATAAATATCCGCACCGTGCCGCCTGAGGCGGCACTTACTTCGTCTGCGAATATTTCTCGTCAGACTGTATACTCAACAAATTTGAATCAATTCGCGACTGCAACCATCGCGAATCTTATTACCTTATCGCCGATTTTGTAGCCCTTGGCGAATGTCTGCACCACCGTGCCGCTCTCCGCGTCGGAATTGTCCACACGCTGAACCGCCTGATGGAAGCTCGGATTGAACGCCTCGCCGTCACTCGTGATTTCCTCAACACCCAGGCTCTTCAAGGTTTCTGTAAAGCTGTCGGAAATCATCTGAACACCTTTTTTGAAGCTCTCGTCCATGCAATCCGCAGACAACGCGCGGTCCAGGTTGTCCATCACGGGCAGGAATTTCGCGGTAATGTCCGTGATAATTTCCGCTCGCAGAGCCTCCTTTTCACGCGCCGAACGCTTTCGGAAGTTGTCATACTCCGCCATGGTTCTCAACAGTTGATCCTTGATCTCGGCTAGCTCGTTTGCCGTCTTGTCATCCTCGGATTCGACCTCGGTTTCGGGCTGTTCGGTTTCCTCGATGATCTCCTCGGATTCCTCGTTCAGCACATCTTCATCATTCATCATCTTTGTCATCTCCCTCGCTTCCCAAAGGCGGCAAATTGTCGGATTCCGACAGCATGATCGTCACCTTTTTGCTTAAATATTCTATATACGGAATAACCTTTCGGTAATCCAACCGCATAGGACCAACAATTCCGAGAGTCCCCGCGGGTTTTCCGTCCTTGTAATAGCCGGCGCTTATCATTGCGCCGTTTGAAATCGCGAACGTGCCGTTCTCCCCGCCGAAGCGGATATTGATTCCCGATAACGCGTCATTCAGCAGATCCGAAAGTTCCGACTTACGCTCGATGAATTTCAGCACATCATTGGTCGGGAACTCCGCGCACGCAAGTAAATTTGCCTCGCCCTTGACCTCCACCGAATCGCGCATCATCTCCTCGGAAAGCTCGTAAACCGCGTGCAGCAGCGGCGCAAGCGACAGCATATAGCTCCCAAGCGCGGACGCCAGACCGCTGATATACTCCTCGGACATCTCCTCAAGATTCACACCTTTAAGGTGGTCGTTCATAAACTCGGTGAATCCCGACATCTGCTCGTCCGTCAGGTCGAATTCCATACGGCAGACCTTGTTTTTAATCGTGCCGTTGGAGGTGATCATCAGCAGAACATACATTCTCCGCCCCGCGGGAACAACATCCACCTTGGAAATTACGGAATACTTGGACGCGTGATTGGTGGAAACTGCCGCGCATTTGGTGATTTCCGCCAACGCGGTTGACGCGCACTCGATGATCGACTCGTCACTTCCCACGCTGCTGTCCAGCATTCGATCGATTTCGCCGATTTTCTCCGCGTTTATCGGTTCGGGGGACATCAGATTCTCGACATAGTACTGAAATCCCTTGTAAGTCGGCACGCGCCCGGCAGAGGTATGAGGGTGGTCGAGGTAGCCCTCTTGTTCGAGAGCCGCCATATGATTGCGTATCGTAGCTGACGAAACGCCCATTTCGGGACGCGCCGCCAGAGCCTTAGAACCAACAGGCTCGCCTGTTCGGATAAACTCATCAACAATCGCCGCAAGTATCTTTTCGCTTCGCTGATCCACCCTCTCGCCGCCTTTCATTATTCTACACGGTGAAATCAATTTCAGTGTTAGCACTCAATTACTTTGAGTGCTAGTTATAATTTATCATATTTATTTTAGTTTGTCAAGTGTTTTTCAAAAAAATGTACACAAAATATTGTACTATTTTCCCCGATTTATTGTTCATTATTGCTATATTCCGCATTTTTAAGGGATTTTTAGTTGACAAAAAGTGAAAAAAGTGCTATAATATTCCATATGTCCAAAAACTATGAACAGAGGAGGCGGGGAATTTGCACATTGTACAAGCAAAATCCATTCTCAGCGCGAATAACGGAATGAACATCTACCGCGGCTGTTCACACGGGTGTATCTACTGTGACGCGCGTTCGGACTGCTATCAGATGAATCACGCGTTTGAGGACATCGAGGTGAAAATCAACGCACCGCAGCTTTTGGAAGCCGCTCTGAAATCCAAACGGCGGCTGTGTATGATAGGTACAGGCGCAATGAGCGACCCCTACTGCACTCCCGAACGCGAATTGAAGCTCACGCGGCAGTGCCTGGAGCTTATCGCGAAGTACGGATTCGGAGCGGCGGTGCTGACCAAATCCGACCTTGTAATGCGCGATATTGACTTGCTGGAAGAAATTAACACCTCCGCGAAAGCGGTTGTGCAGATGACGCTTACTACCGCCGACGAGAGCCTGTGCCGAATCGTGGAGCCGAACGTCTGCTCCACGGCGCGGCGCGCGGAGGTCCTTATGGAGATGAAAAAGCGCGGAATCCCCACAGTTATGTGGCTTACACCGATTCTGCCGTTCATCAACGATACGGAATCCAACATTCGGAAGTTGGTTCAAATCGGCGCGGAGGCAGGTGTGCAGGGAATAATTACATTCGGAATCGGTATGACGCTCCGCAGCGGCGACCGCGAGTACTTTTACACGGCTCTGGACAAGCACTTTCCGGGGGTAAAACAGCGTTATATCCGTACTTTCGGCGAGCAGTACGAGATACCCTCACCGAACGGCGAAAAATTATGGGCGGCATTCATTAATGAATGTGAGCGATACAACATTGAATTTCGCCAAGAACGCATTTTCCAATATATGTCTGAATTTCCCGAGCCACAGCAATTTACCTTATTCTAAGACTTGACAAAATCCCCATTTTGGAGTATAATAAATTTAGTGTCGAAATTTGTGGAGGATTTTATGAGGAAATATAAATACACGCTTGTGGCTTTAATGGGGATTTGCGCGATACTTTTAAGTTCTTGCGCGGCAAATGAATCGAGAGAACTGCCGTATTCGATTTCTATTCCGGAATCCGAATCTACAAGCTCCACAAGCTATACAAGCTCAATCAGCCAATCCACAACAACCTCCACAAGCACAAACGAAATAATGCAAACATCAAGCTCCGAGGAGATTACCGAACCCGAGGTCTACATATGGACACCGAAATATGATACGGGAATCCACGATTTCACAACCGGAAATGTGTTGTATAACAGCAATACGGTTTATCCCGTCAATCGGCAATATTACGCGAATTTAAGCACCAACAGCACCCCCGCTGTACTGTTCAGCGGAATCGGCAGCCCGGTAAGTTTATCTATCGACCGCGAAAAGATAACGGAATATGCCAAAGCACACTGGAACGACAACGTGGGACTGTGCGCTCAATTTGCCTCAACGTGTCTGAACGCGGGCGGCGCAAACGTCTATTCCACAAGCTCCACGGCACTTGCGTTAAAGCTGATGCACACCAACGCAGGTTTCGGGCAGTTCGTCCCCGTTAATGACAACCACACCGTAAGTCTTCCCGAATATGCCGCTCCGGGAGATATTGTTCAATATTTCTGCCCGTATGACGCTATGCCGCATACAATTATATACATAGGCAACGATGAGGACGGGCAAATGCTCGGCTGTTCGCACAATCCCGCAGTGAATGCCGAAAGCGCGTATAAAGTCTGGGAACACTGCCACAGTTGCGGCACGCCGATAAGAGATGTATTCTTTTTTCACTTTTATGATGAATCCGATGAGAATCTCCCCACCGAAGTTACCGATACTGCATTGAGCAACTCTCGGGTTATGATGTACGAATCCGGCGGTTATCGGCTCTCTGCCGCGTACAACCGCCAAAACGCTGTTTCTTACGCGAAAAACCATCCCGCAGACGGAATCGGAGAGCGCGGCGCGATAAGCACTTCCGCGGCACTTGTCGCGGGCGGAATCCCCGTAGAGCATTCATTCCAGTCGGCGTTGTTCTTCCAGTTGGTCAAATCGCGGCTTTGCTCGGCTCAGTGCCTTACAGTAAATGAAAACCATACCATTACGCTGCCCGAATATGACTGTGCGGGTGATGTGGGATTTATCTACTGTCGAAACGATGGAATGATGCTAAGCTCGTTCATTATTGACGGCGCGGACGAAAATGGTCAAATGATCGCGCTGTCATACGACAACGTGAACAATGGCACTTCCGCGTTCCACACGGACGAAATCTGCCCCGGCTGCGGCGCGGCAATCGACGAGGTAATTCTTTGCCACTTCGATTAAAAGGTTACAAAATATTACAAATTATTACAATTTATTAATAATTATTGAAATTATTTTTCAATTGATTTATAATGTAGTATGGAAAATATATTTTTGTAATAAGGGGTTTTTATGAAGAAATTTGCGTCAATTACAGCTCTGGCAATCTTTATCTCGGTTATCGCCGGGTGCAGCGTCACAGACGAGCGCACGTCCGATTTTACACAATCAAGCGAACTCACCATTATCGTATCGGAAAGCTCTTCTACCGACAGCAGTACGGAAGGCAGCTCCACAAGCACCGAATCCACAAGCACAACGGTCAAGCTGCCTGTCATTGAGGACATCCCCGAAGAGGTATACGGTGCTCATGACTTTTCCACGGGAAATTACATTTATAATCCCAATGCGTTGGATACGTCAAACAGGCAGCGTTATGACGGCGATTTCAACTGGACAAACGAGCGAAAGGTTCTCTGGACAAGCACCATTAATGAAACCCCGTGGAGCCCTTACAATGCGGACGGAGCGGTTACATACGGAAAAGCAAACTGGAATAACGGGATAGGCTTATGTGCGGAGTTCCTGTCCAGTTGTCTGACGCAAGGCGGCAATATAACCAACTACACCGACAGCTCCACGGCGATCACGCTTATGCTGCTCCACTCGCGTCTGGGATTCGGTCAGTTTCTGCCGTACAGCAAGGAAGACCACACCATCACACTGCCGTCATATGCGCGTCCCGGAGATGTAGTACAGCTTTATTGCACATATGAGGGCGTAATGATGCACTCGACATTGGTTGTAGGTACGGACGACAAGGGCAGAATGCGCGCTGTTGCCCACAATCTGCGCAACAGTGGCGAAAACACGTTCCTTGTTGACTACCTCAACGATCCGTGCTGGTGCTGTAAAGCCGATACTGCGGAGATTTTCTACTACCACTTTTACCGCGATGATGACAAGGGACTTCCCGAAGAGGTGGTAAATAACAAAGACGTTGTATTGTTGGAGGAGCGCGGTTACACTCTCCCGGACGAGAAATTCGACCGCGCGGCGGCACTGGAATACGCGAAATCCAATCCGGCGGACGGTGTTGGAGCATTCGGCGCAAACCACACCTCAAGGATTCTTCGCGCGGGCGGGTGTTCTGTGGGTTATCCCAATCAGTCGGCGGTGTTCATTCAGCTTTTGAAAACTCACCTCGGCGCGGCGGAGTCGCTGTCGGTTCGCGCCGACCGCACGGTTATTCTCCCGGATTACGCCAAAGCGGGAGATATGGCATTTGTATACTGCCCTCACGATGGAATGATAATATCATCGTTCATCATATCCGGAAAAGATGAGTACGGAAGAATGATTGCCGAATCCTACGACTATATAAACGATGGTAAATCCGCGTTTAAGGTTGACAGCTGGTGTCCCGGCTGCGGCGCGGATATGTCAGAGGTTATTCTATACCACTTTGATGATTAACAAACGAACAGACTGTAGAAAAAGTCAATTTAATTCGCATTTCTCAGACTGTCGAGAAACACTCGCAGACGAGGAAAAGCCCTAACGGCTAGACTTTATGCCTGCCGTTAGGGCTTTGACGAAGTAAGCCCCGCCGCTTTGCGGCGGGGCGGTGCGAGGGTTTATCGACAGTCTGAATCCCCCTCTTTTCGGAGGGGGATTTCAATTCTACTACACAAGGAACAGTCAACACTATTCCTCGTTAAATCATCGACTCCTGCCAGCTTGCCGGAGCTTCAAGACCGAACATCTTGACAACAGTCGGAGCGACATTGGAAAGTCCGTAATTGCCGTCCTTGATGGTGTACTTCACGTCCTTGTCATAGATGATGAACGGAACGGGATTCAGCGAGTGCGCGGTACGAACCTGAACCTCGCCCTTCTTGTTCTTTTCGAGCATCTCATCGGCGTTGCCGTGGTCGGCGGTTACAAGCATTGTAACGCCCTCCTCATCGCATACCTTTTTAAGCCGCGCAAGTCCGATGTCAACGCTCTCCATACCGATAATCGTTGCCTCCATCGAGCCGGTATGCCCTACCATATCGCCGTTCGGGAAGTTGCAGCGCAGGAAGTCATACTTCTTGGACTTGATTGCTTCAATCAAATCGTCCACAATATCCGCAGACTTCATCCACGGACGCTGGTCAAACGAAACGTTATCGGAGGGAATCTCCTTGAATGTTTCAAGCTCCTCGGAGAACTTGCCGCTGCGGTTGCCGTTCCAGAAATAGGTAACGTGACCGTACTTCTGCGTTTCGGATACCGCGTACTGCCGCAGACCTGCCTTGACAAGCACCTCGGAAAGCGTATCGTGAATCTCCGGTGGATTTACAAGGAATCTCGCCGGGAGCTTCAAATCGCCGTCATACTGCAGCATACCTGCGTAGCATACATCGGGCTTCTTACCGCGGTTGAAATGATTGAACTCGTCCATATCGAATGCCATTGAAAGCTCGATTGCTCTGTCGCCGCGGAAATTGTACAGAACCACGCTGTCACCGTCAACGATTTTACCTACGGGAACACCGTTCTCGGCGATAACAAATCCGGGGAGATTCTGGTCGTCCGCCTTGCCAAGCTCGGTACGGTAGGTCTGAACAGCCTCGGTTGCCGAAGCAAACTGCCGTCCCTCGCCCTTAACGTGGATATTCCAACCGCGCTCTACCATCGGCCAATCGGCTTGATAGCGATCCATTGTGATGGTCATACGTCCGCCGCCGCTGGCGATTTTGCCGTCAAACGAACCATCGTTCAGTTCCTTGAGAACATCCTCAAGCTGCTGAACATAAGTCAGCGCGGAATCGGACGGAACATCACGTCCGTCCAACAGAACGTGAACACGAGCCTTTTTAACTCCCTCGGACTTCGCCTTGCGGAGCATATTGAACAGGTGGGAGATGTTCGAGTGAACGTTTCCGTCCGACAGCAAGCCGATAAAATGCAGTGTGCTGTCTTTCGCCTTGACATTCGCAACGATCTCTTTCCAAGCGGAGGAATCGTACATCTTGCCGCTCTCGATGGACTCATTCACGAGCTTTGCGCCCTGCGAATAAATCTGACCGCAGCCGAGCGCGTTATGTCCGACCTCGGAGTTGCCCATATCGTCATCGGTGGGCAGACCTACCGCGTCACCGTGTGCCTTAAGACGCGTATTCGGACAGTTGGCAAGCAGCCAGTCCAGAGTGGGGGTGTTCGCCTCGGTAACAGCGTCGCCCAGCCCCGTCTTGGAGTAGCCAACACCGTCCATTACAACCAATAAAACAGGTTTTGCCATTTTATATACCTTCTTTCTTAATCCCATAAATCGTTGAAATACTCCACGAACATCGACATCGCCTTTTTCAGGCAGTTACTTCTGTATTCGTAAAGCTCTTTTTCAACTCTATGGTAATTTTCATCAAGCCTTCTGTATTTCGGTATATCGCTTAAATCGTGAATAAAAACGCGTGTTCCGTCTTTCTTTTTCACCCATTTTCCGTTAATACCGAAACACTCTATAAACTTGTGTAAAACTATACTGTATTCCTCATCGTAAGGATTTTTCTTTTGACAGGTTTCCTCGTTTGCCTCGCGGAATAAGAACGCCATTCGCGAAAGAATTGCTTTCCATTTCGCGGAAGCCCTGTCTATCTCCTCGTCCGTATCGGAACCGTCATTCTTCAAAAACCTTGATGGAAAGCCGTGTGTTGTGCGTTTAAGCTCATCAAGCATATCGGAAATCACACACAAAAACCAACTGTTGATATTCCAAATATCCCTGTAACAGAAGCCCTTTTTGATTCGCTGAACGCAGCATTTCAAATCGCGGAAAACTTCCCCGGGGATTTTATGAAACTCCTTGTTTCTGAAGTAATCCCTTACGCTCGACAAGAGAAACGCACTATACATACACTTTGCTCCCCAAAATCAACCGTTCTCTGCCGCCTTGATGATAGTGGTGAAATCTCCTGCCTTCAAGGAAGCGCCGCCGATAAGTCCGCCGTCTACATTGGTCTTGGAAACCAGCTCCTCGGCATTACCCGCGTTCATCGAGCCGCCGTACTGAATCGTGATGGACTCCGCAGTGTCGTTATCGTACAGCTTAGCGAGCTGAGCGCGGATAAACGCGCAAACTTCCTCCGCCTGGTCGGCGGTAGCGGTCTTGCCCGTGCCGATAGCCCATACAGGCTCATAAGCGATAACGCACTTCTTAACGTCCTCCTTGGAGATCGCGAAGAAATCCAGCTTGATCTGGCGCGCGATAACCTCCTCGGTGATGTTGCACTCACGCTCCCAGAGAAGCTCGCCCACGCACACGATGGGCTTCAAACCCGCTGCCAAAGCCGCCTTGGTACGCTTGTTTACAGTTTCGTCTGTTTCGTTGAAGTACTGACGGCGCTCGGAGTGACCAAGCACTACATACTCCACGCCCATCTCAGCGAGCATATCCGCGGAAATCTCTCCCGTGAACGCGCCGCTCTTCTCAAAGTGGCAGTTCTCCGCGCCGATTTTGATGTTCGTGCCCTTGGTCGCTTCCAGAGCCGTTTCAAGGTTGGTGAACGGCACACACGCAACGATTTCCACACCCTTAACGTCCGCAACCAGCGGCTTGAGTTCCTCAAGCAGAGCCTTCGCCTCGGGGCGTGTCTTGTTCATCTTCCAGTTTCCGGCAATAATTGCCTTTCTTACATTCTTCTTCATAGTAAAACATTCCTTTCAATTGAGAAAACATCTCAAATCATTTTACGGTAGTATCACCGCGCGATTTTTCCGGCTTTTTGATTCCTGTAATAAACCTAAGCGGAGCTATTCTTTTACAGATTTCGTACAGCCCCACGGTAACAGCAAAGCTGACGACCGTTATCAAGACAAACTGCGCGAAGTTGGCGCAATCGATCTTTACGATAAAGAACGCGACCGCTGCAAGTACGGTTTGATGCAGCCAATAAATCGGGAAGCATGCGGGCGAGAAGTAACTCGTGAATCCGCTTTTGAAGTCCAAGAACCTCGCTCCGACTGCCACTGCGCCAAGGATTCCCGTCCACTCTAAGGCTCTGAAATCGAGATACCAAAAGAGATTGCTTTCAATGCCGATATTCCACATAACGCAACGGAATATCATCATTGCAAGCCACAAACCGCCAAGCAGAATCCAATTGCGTTTGAGCTTTTCAATCACCTTGTCATCGGTGAATAAAAAGAACCCCAACAGAAAGCAGAGAGCAAATTCAAGCACACCTTTTCCGCCAACATTCGCAACAAGACCGCCCGCGCAAAGCAGCGCAAATCCGCCGATTATCATCACCACAACGGGTATTTTCGACATATCGGGTTTTTTGTCCCTCTTAACGTACCAAATATTCAACGGTAAGAACACCAACGAATACACAAACAGGAACAATATAAACCACAAGTGACCGGGAGTAAACCCGCCGTCATAGCCCGTGAGGTCGCCCCATTTGGTGAAAAAAACCGAATAGTGCCTAAAAAATCCGCCTTGATAATCGTTGTAGAAAACGTCCGCGATAAAGCTCTGAATCGGTATCCAAAGCAGAAGCCCGCTCACGAACGGAACAAGCAGCCTGAGAACACGCTCCTTTGCGTATTCAGCAGCCGTTCGTTTTTTCAGCGCAAAGAAGGTCGACGCTCCCGCAAGCGCGAACATCAAGGACATCCACCATGGATACACCGAGAGATCGATATACCGAAGCGCGGGAATTTCCCCTCCATAAACGTAAAAGCTGTAATAGCCGCCTGACAGAAAACACATTGACGCGTGAAACGGAAACAACATCAGAATTGCCAAAATTCTCAGATTATCAATGAAATATTTTCTTTTGCCCAACTTAGCCTCCATTAACAAAAGTATGCCGCCGCGCCGCGGCGGCATACCATAACTGTCAACTATTACTTATCCTGAATAGCGTCAATTCCGGGCAGACCCTTACCCTCCAGATACTCAAGAGACGCTCCGCCGCCGGTGGAGATGTGGCTCATCTTATCCGCGAAACCGAGCTGAACAACAGCCGCCGCAGAGTCGCCGCCGCCGATAATCGTGGTAGCGTCAGCCTCTGCCATACCCTTAGCAACCGCGATCGTTCCCTTTGCGAGAGTCGGGTTCTCGAATACGCCCATCGGTCCGTTCCATACAACGGTCTTTGCGGACTTAACCTCGTTCGCGAACAGCTCCATGGTCTTTTCGCCGATGTCCAGACCCATCATATCCGCAGGAATCTTGTCCGAATCCACAACGGAAACCTCGATATCCGCGTCAATCGGGTCGGGGAATGCCTTAGCAATGGTGGTGTCAACGGGCAGGAGCAGCTTCTTGCCGTTCTTTTCAGCCTTTGCTATCATCTCCTTGCAGTAATCGAGCTTTTCATCGTCAACCAACGATTTGCCTACCTCGCAGCCCTTAGCCTTAAGGAAGGTATAAGCCATACCGCCGCCGATAATCAGCGTATCGCACTTGTCGAGCAGATTGGAGATTACATTCAGCTTATCCGCAACCTTTGCGCCGCCCAGAACCGCAACAAACGGACGTGTGGGATTCTCGACAGCGTTGCCGAGGAACTCGATCTCCTTGTTCATCAGGTAGCCGACAGCGGTTTCCTTAACGAACTTTGTTACGCCAACGGTGGAAGCGTGCGCTCTGTGAGAGGAACCGAACGCGTCCATAACGAAAATCTCGCCGTGAACGAGGTCTGCAAGCTCCTTCGAGAAGCCCTCGCCGTTCTTGGTCTCGTCAGCGCCGCGGAAACGTGTGTTCTCAAGAACAACGATATCGCCGTCAGCCATCTCCGCAACAGCCTTCTTCGCGTTATCGCCGACTACGGTATCATCGGGAGCGAATGTAACCTTAGACTTAACCAGCTCCGCGAGTCTGTCCGCCGCGGGCTTAAGCGAGAACTTAGCCTCGGGACCGTTCTTCGGCTTGCCGAGGTGCGAGCAAAGAACTACCTTTGCGCCGTTTTCGGTGAGCTTGTTAATGGTCGGAAGAGCCGCAGTGATACGGTTATCGTTGGTGATTTTGCCGTCCTTCAGCGGAACGTTGAAATCAACGCGCACGAGGACGAATTTGCCCTTTACGTTCAAATCTTCTACATTTTTCTTGTTGAGCTTAGCCATGGTAAACATTTCCTTTCGTTATGTGAAATATTTGTTTGAGAGAATCTCAAACCTCTACACTATATATTGTACAATATTTCCAAAGATTTTTCAAGTATTTTTTGCCAAATTATATAAAATTTTTTTACTTGACAAATTACACGGAATATATTATAATTGAATTAACGAAAGGAGCGTGATTCCTATGACCGAAAAGGAAAGACAAGACACCAAAATGGCAACACTGTACGAACTTCGCCTGCTTTTCACCAACGGCGAAAAAAAAGGAATACACCAAAGAGGAAATCGTTGAACTGCTGGATAAAATCGCGCTCTCTACGGAACAGGAAACCTAAAATCAAAGCGGAGAACCTTTCGGTTCTCCGCTGATTCTTTGTGTTCTGACAAACTTACATCTTGTCCTCAATGTACTTTACGATGTCGCCGACGGTCTTGATGTTCTCAACCTCGTCATCGGGAATCTCAACGTTGAACTTGTCGTTGACAGCAACAACCAGATCAACAACGTCCAGCGAATCCGCGCCAAGGTCATCGGTGATTGAAGTACCCTCGGTTATCGAATCAACATCCGCAACGTCAAGATTTTCAGCGATGAGCTTCTTTACCTCTTCAAAAATATCCATGCTCAATATCCTCCATTTTTCTTGCCGTATTTATACAGCATTATCAAGTACTATTATAAAACATTATTTTGAAATAATCAAGTGCTTACGGAAAAAATCTTTTAGTGATTTTGCACAAAATTTTATTCCGTAAACATTCCGATTTTCCTGAATTTGTTATATCGGCGCTCCAACAGGGACTTTTCGTCCACCGAGCTTAGTCGCCCAACCGCCTCCGTAAGGTACTCGTAAAGGCTGTCAGCCGCCTGTTCGGGAGCGTTGTGCGCGCCGCCCTCCGGCTCTTTGATAATTTTGTCGCACACGCCGAAATTTGTCAGATCTTCGGCAGTGATTTTCAGGATTTCACACGCTTCACGTTCTTTTGAACCATCTTTCCACAAAATGGAAGCTGCTCCGCGCGGGGAAATCGCGCTGTACAGTGCGTTCTCCATCATCGCCAGCTCATCGCACACCGCCAGCGCAAGCGCGCCGCCGCTTCCGCCCTCTCCGAGCACAATTGAAATAATCGGCGTCTTTATTGTCATAAACTCGTACAGATTCCGCGCGATTGCCTCACCTTGACCGCGCTTTTCCGCCTCTATCCCGCAATATGCGCCGGGCGTGTCCACAAGACAGATTATAGGTCGCCGAAACTTCTCCGCCTGTTTCGCAAGTCTTAAAGCCTTGCGATATCCCTCGGGGTGCGGCATCGAGAAATTCGAACGTTTGTTCTCCTCAAGATTGCGCCCCTTTACCTGTGCCAATACCGTCACGGGAGTTGACGACAGCAGCCCGATTCCGCCGATAATCGCCGCATCGTCACCGAAACAGCGGTCGCCGTGAAACTCCATAAACCGCGTAAACAGAGCGGGAATGTAGTCATTCACTGTCGGACGGTTCTTGTGGTGAACAACTTCCATACGCTCCCAAGCCGTTAAATTACTCATCTTTACTCCTTATTCTAAATTAAAATCCAAATTTTGGAATGCCTGGGCTCCGCTTCGCTTCGCCAGCATTCCAAAACCGCTCAAAATTTCCTTCGGGAATTTTGAGTCTTTTTGGATTATCTTTGGTTGCCACTGTGCGCACCGCACCGCTCGCTTTCGCAATTTGCACGAATCGCCAAAGCCTTGATTTGCACAACACGCTATTGAACGCTTAATCCAGCCAACAACTTAACTGTTCGAGATTAAGCAGATTTTCAATCCCATCTGCGGACGTGAACACTGTTTCAACAAATTCCGCAGCACGCAGATTGGGAAAATTGCCCAATATCGTAAAATCGGGAATTACAAGTCCTTGGATTCTCAGCACCTCAACCCCGGTGAACAGCGCAATATCGCGCCAAGTGTTCTCGCGAACACCGTCATACCAACGCTCGAACTCGGAATCGGGAAGTTCTTCGTAATACAGCGCATCGGAAATACTCTCACGAAATTCATTCCACTTCGCCCTCGCCTCATCGGAAAAGCAATAATTCCGCCAGTCTGCGTCATCGGGACGATCAATTCCGAAACAGGACATCTGATTATCTGTTTTGCCTCGATATTTCTCAACTAGTTTCGCAATATCGCCGTTTCTCAGACAGCACGCCCACTCATCTCCGCCGTCCGTATTAACAAACGGTTTTGGCGGAATCTCGCGCGATAACTCAATAAAGAAATCGCAGTCGAAAGTCTCCCCGATTACGAGGTACTTTATCCGCGCTGCGTCTTCGGGATTCCCCACTGCGTCTGCAACCCATTTTGTCATTTCGACTTGACCTCCCTTTTTACCTCACTTTAATCCAACCAACAAGCCAACTGTTCAAGACGCTCCAGCTTCTCGATGCCGTCCGTCTTGGCGAACTTCGTTTCGACAAGCTCCAATGCCCTCAGATCGGGGAAATTATCCAAAAACGTAAGGTCGGGTATATCCAGCCCCTGTATACGCAAGACCTCAACGCCCGTAAACAGCGATATATCCCGCCACAGCGAAGCACTGACTCCATCATACCACGCATCCCATTCATCGAGGTCGGTATGCTTCTCGTAGTGTCTATCTTTGAAAACACACTTTGAGAACTTCTTCCAAAGGCTCTCCGACTCCTCCGTGAAAATGATTTCTTCCCACTCCTCGTCTTCTTTATCAAGACCGAACATCGAAAGCTCAACGTCTGTTTTGCCCTTAAATTTCTCTATCAAAGGCTTTATATCCGCTCCGCGCAGACAGTAAGTCCATTCATCACCGCCATCGAAATTGACAAATGGCTTAGGCGGCTGTTCAAGCGACATCTCGATAAAGAAATCGTTTTGAAAGCTTTCGCCTACGGCAAGATACTTTATTTTTGCGAGATCACTCTCGTCGACCGCGTCCTTGCCGAGCAGCCCGCAGACTGCGCTTTCAATCCACTTTTGTATAAATTCAACGCTCATTCTTATACTCCCACCGGAATATCGTTCTCGAAATCGGACTTTCTCCGTTCTCTATAATTACCTCGCGATTGTTTCTTTCGGGAATCCGTGCAGCTTAAGTATACCGGACAATGCCTTACGCATCATTCCGCGCTCTACGATAGTATCCACGAAACCGCAGTCCAACTGGAACTCCGCCGACTGGAAGTCGTCCGGCAGCCGCTGACGAATCGTATCCTGAATAACGCGCCGCCCCGCGAACCCGATAAGCACTTTTGGCTCGGCAATTATAATGTCGCCCAGACTCGCAAATGAAGCCGTAACACCGCCCGTGGTCGGGTCAGTCATAACCGTGATGTACAGTCCGCCCGCGTCGTTGTGCCGCTTTACCGCGCCTGAGGTCTTTGCCATCTGCATAAGCGAGATGATTCCCTCCTGCATTCGCGCTCCGCCGGAGCTTGTGAACATAACTACCGGCAGACCCTTTTCGGTCGCGTATTCAAACGCGCGGGTGATTTTCTCGCCCACCACGCTGCCCATACTCGCCATCATAAAGTGACTGTCCATAATGCCGATAACCGTGCGGTATCCGCGAATCGTGCACTCGCCCGTCACGATTGCCTCGTTGGTATCGCACTGCTCGGCGCACTTTTCCACTTTATCCTCGTAACGCGGAAAACCTATCGGATTAAGAGATTTCATACCCGCGTCCAACTCAATAAAACTGCCATCGTCCGCAGTGAGCGACAACCGCTCCTGCCACGTTAGGCGCGCGTGATAATTGCACTTCGGACAAACCTTCAGCGCGTTCACGAACTCCTCATTATAAAACACTCCGCCGCAGCGCGGACACTTGAACAGCAAATCGCGCGGAATCTCCACGTCTTTTGTCGCGGGTGTGTGTTGGTTGTCGTCCATAAACCGCGACTTTACAACCTTGAACAAATCCTCAATAGACGCCATTTAGTCAATCCTCCATAATGTTTACGCGGTTTAAGAAGCCGTTGTCGAACTCGCCGCTTTCAAAGTTCTCGTTGCGTATCAAACGCAGATGGAAATCAATATTCGTTTCCACACCGTCAATGATGAACTCCGCGAGTGCCACACGCATTTTAGCGATCGCCTCTTCCCTGTCCATACCCTTTACAATCAGCTTGGCTATCATGCTGTCGTAATACGGGGGAATTTCGTATCCCACATATGCCGCGCTGTCGATACGCACATTAAAGCCGCCCGGAACGTGTATAGACCTTATCACTCCGGGGCACGGACGGAAATTGCTGCGCGGGTCTTCGGCATTGATACGGCACTCGATAGCGTGCCCCGTAACGTGAACATCGTCCTGCGTGAACCACAGCTTCTCGCCGCTTGCAATACGGATTTGCGCTTTCACAAGGTCGATTCCCGTAACAAACTCCGTAACTGGGTGTTCAACCTGAATGCGTGTGTTCATTTCCATAAAATAGAAATTTCTGTCCTTATCAACAAGGAACTCAATCGTACCCGCGTTTCGGTATCCGCAAGCCTTTGCCGCCGCGACCGCCGCCGCGCCCATCTTCGCGCGCAGCTCATCGGTCATAATCGGGCTCGGGCTTTCCTCGAGAACCTTTTGATTCCGCCGCTGAAGCGAACAATCACGTTCTCCGAGATGTACCACGTTTCCGTAATCGTCCGCCAAAAGCTGAACCTCAATATGGCGCGGATTTACGACAAACTTCTCAATATACAAATCCCCGTTGCCGAAATTCGCCGCCGCCTCCGCGGAAGCCTCATTGAACTTCGCCTCCAAATCGGATTCGTTCTCAACAAGGCGGATTCCACGTCCGCCGCCGCCCGCCGTTGCCTTTACCATAACGGGATAGCCGATTTCGCGGCAGACAGCTTTCGCGTCCTCAAGCGTTTTGACGATTCCGTCCGAACCGGGGATTACAGGCACACCCGCGTCAATCATCGTCTGCCGCGCGTGCGCCTTATCTCCCATTTCGTCCATGGTCTTAGGTGTCGGACCGATAAATGTGATTCCGCATTTTTCGCATAACCGCGCAAAATCCGCGTTCTCGGACAGAAACCCGAAACCCGGGTGAATCGCGTTCGCGCCGGTAATCTCGCACGCGGCGATAATCGACTTGGTGTTCAGATAGCTGTCCTTCGAGGGCGCAGCGCCTATGCATATAGCCTCGTCCGCGATTTGCGCGTGGAGCGCCGACTTGTCCGCCGTGGAATACACAGCCACGGTCTTAATTCCAAGCTCGCGGCAGGCTCTCATAATACGAATCGCGATTTCGCCGCGATTGGCAATAAGTATCTTGTTAAACATCTCTGCTCCTTATTTTAATGGCAAATTCAAAAACGCGCAAACGAAAATTGCTTTGCAATTTTCGTTTGTGCTCGCTGAGCGTTACATCTCACCGCTGCGCGGTAAGATGTAACGCTCACGTTTTGAATTTGCACGAATCACCATAAACTTGCAGTGAATTATAACGCCCCGTCACTACTCTCCGATAGGTTTTTGAAATTCAATCTCGCCCGAAGAAAACCTGTCGGAGTGTTTTCACGCACCGCACTATTTCAATTATTATTTCGGATCCGCAACCGCAAAGCTAATTTCACCGGTAACAACCTTTTTTCCGTTTACAGTCGCAACTGCCCTTCCAAAGCCAATTGCGCCCATTTGTTTCGTAATTGTAACCGACAGCTCCAATGTATCCCCCGGCAGAACCTGTCCTCTAAAACGAGCCTTGTCTATTCCCGCGAAAAAAGCGATTTTACCCTTATTTTCGGGGAGCGACAACGCGCATACCGCGCCCGCCTGCGCCAACATCTCAATCATCAGCACTCCGGGAGTGACCGGCTGCCCCGGGAAATGCCCCTTAAACCAGTATTCATCGGGCTTGAGGTACTTTTTCGCCTTAACGCTCACACCCGGTTCAAGCTCCGTTACCTCGTCAATCAACAAAAACGGGTCGCGGTGCGGAATGATTTCCTTGATTTGCTCCAAATTCAGCGTCATAATACATCCCCCCGTTACTCAATCCTGAACAATTTCTGCCCGTATTCCACGGAATCGCCGTTATTCACGTAAATCTCCGCTACACGGCCCGAGAACTCGCTGTTTATCTCGTTCATCAGCTTCATACTCTCGATAATGCACACCACATCGCCGACATTAACGGTGTCGCCGAGTTTTACGTACGCGGGCTTTTCGGGACTGGGAGAGCTGTAAAACGTTCCGATAATCGGACTGGTGATGAAATTCCCCGTTACAGGCTCCGCAGACTTTACAGCCTCCGCGGGTTCTGCCGCTGTGGGAGCCGCCACAGACGCCACTGCCGTCATAGGCGGAATCACCGCGGACTGCTGCTTTCTGCCCTCGATCACAATATCAATATCTGCAGTGCTGATTTTGATTTTGCCAAGGTCGTTCTCCTTGACGATTCTCGCGAGCGCCTCAACGCACTCCACGGTGTCCTCGATCGGAGTTTCTATTTTATCTTTTAAGTTCATTTTCCATTTCCTTTCCGAATTGTTAAAACGGTTAAACTTAATCAACGGGCTTCAAACAAATGCATCCGTTGTGTCCGCCGAATCCGAGAGAATTGGACAGCGCGGCAGTGATTTTCAGCTCGCGTGTACCCTCGGTTACGTAATCCAAATCGCACTCGGGGTCGGGAACTTTATATCCAAGCGTGCGGTGAATTTTTCCGTTCTTGATGGAAAGCGCGGTAACGATTGCCTCTACGCCGCCCGCCGCACCGAGCAGATGTCCCGTCATCGACTTGGTGGAATTAATCGCGATATTGCGCGCGTGGTCGCCGAATGCCAGCTTGATTGCCATTGTTTCGGTCGCGTCATTCATATGTGTGGACGTTCCGTGAGCGTTGATGTAATTCACACTGCTCGGGTCGATTCCCGCCTCTTGTACTGCCAGCTCCATAGCTTTCGCGCCGCCCTTTCCCTCGGGGTCGGGACTGGTTTCGTGATGAGCGTCACAGGTCGAGCCGTAGCCGCATATCTCCGCGTAGATTTTCGCTCCGCGCGCTTTTGCGTGCTCGTATTCCTCAAGAATCAGGATTCCGCAGCCGTCCGCAAGCACGAATCCGCTTCTCTCCGCGTCAAACGGAACGGACGCGCGGTCGGGGTCTTGAGAGCGTGTGATGGCTTTCATATTGTTGAACGCCGCATAGCAGAATCCGATGTCGGAATGCTCCGTGCCGCCCGCGACTGCCGCGTCAATATACCCGTGCTTGATAGCGCGGAATGCCTCGCCGATTGACTGCGTACCGGACGCGCACGCGGTAGTCACGCAGAAGTTCGTGCCCTTAAATCCCGTGCGGATAGCAACCTCGCCCGCCGCCATATTTCCAATCATCTTGGTAATCGTAAACACAGATACGCGCTTGTTTCCTTTTTCACGGTAGTTGTCAAGCTCCTGTTCGGTGGTACAAATACCGCCGATTCCGCTGCCGATAACACAGCCGACTCTGTAAGGGTCAAGGTCCTTAAAGTCTGTCCCCGCGTCCTTCAGCGCCTGCATGGTGCAGTACACGGCATACTGAACAATAACATCGTTGCGGCGCTGCTCTTTCTTATCGAACAGCTCCCCAGGGTCGAAATTCTTTACCTTAGCCACGATATTGCGTGATTCGGGCTCTTCGGGAAACCAGTTCCCCAACTCGAAGCCGTGCTTGCCGGCAAGCAGATTCGCCCAAAGCTCCTCAGGCGAATTTCCGCATGGTGTAACGCACCCAAGCCCCGTTATCACCACTCGTTTTTCATTTCCCATCATATTAAATAATCCTCCGTAAAGTACTGCATTACATACTCAATCCGCCGCTGATTTCGATAATCTGTCCGGTGATGTAAGACGCGTCATCGCTGCACAGGAACGATACCACAGAGGCAACCTCCTCAGGCTCTCCATAACGCTTCATAGCGATTTGCGCGAGCATTGCATCACGCTGCTCATCGGTCAGCTTATCTGTCATTGGCGTCTTAATGAATCCCGGTGCGACCGCGTTCACGTTGATTCCGCGAGAACCAAGCTCTTTGGCGGCGGTCCTTGTCATCGCGATAACCGCACCCTTTGACGCGGAATAATTCATCTGCCCCGGATTTCCGTACAGGCCCGCCACAGACGCGAGATTGACGATTTTGCCGCTCTTTTGACGCAGCATAACCATTCCTACGTGCTTGGTCATATTGAACACAGATTTCTGATTTATGCGAATCACATCATCGTAATTTTCCTCCGCCATTCGCAGCAGCAAGCCGTCACGCGTGATTCCCGCGTTATTCACGAGAACGTCAATAGTTCCGAAAATCTCCTTGACTTTCTTCACCATTTCCTCGCATTGCGAATAATCCGAAACGTCCGCGGCAATGCACTCCGCCTGAACACCGAACGCGCGGCATTCCTCTGCGGTCGCGTTTCCGTAGCTGTCGAGAGCTTCCTGCGATACCTCGTTAATCACGATGTTGAATCCGTCCTTTGCAAGGCGCTTCGCGATTGCCGCGCCGATTCCACGCCCCGAACCAGTTATAATTGCAGTCTTAGCCATCTTTAATACTCCTTATTTAAATGGCAAATCCAAAACCACGCAAATGCTTCGCATTTGCGTTCGCTGAGCGAGCCATATCATCGCTGCGCAATGACGTGCCTCACTCGCGTTTTGAATTTGCGTTAATCACCTTATTTGAATGGCAAATCCAAAACCACGCAAATGCTTCGCATTTGCGTTCGCTGAGCGAGCCATATCATCGCTGAGCGATGACATGCCTCACTCGCGTTTTGAATTTGCGTTAGTCACCTTAAAGTTGATGTGGAATTATCATACAGCTCAAAATATTTTTACCAATAATTGTAATTTATACTTCCATAATAATAGAGCCGTAAGTCAGCCCCGCACCGAACCCTACAAAGCATATCTTCATACTGGGTTTTATCTTCCCCGCCTTGAACATCTCGTCCAAGCCAACTGGAATGCACGCACTGGAAACATTTCCCATATGCTTGATATTGGTGAACAGCTTTTCGGGCGGAATTCCCATATTTTCAGCGGCCTTCTCGATGATTCGCAGATTCGCCTGGTGCGGAATCACCAAATCCAGCTCCGAAATATCCAGTCCAATCTGCTCTGCCGCAGTTTTAACGGCATTCGCCATTGCGTTAACAGCAAACTTGTACACCGCCTTGCCGTCCTGAACGAGGTAATTCTGCTTGCCCTCGGTGTCGAAACGGTGCTCGTAATACTCGTCTATATCGCCGAACCACGGGCAATTCGGGTGGTAGTGGACTTTGCAGTAAAGTGCCTCAAATTCGTCCCCCTCCGCGCCCAGAAACGATGTATATGTCTTGTCGCTCCTTTTGATAAGTACCGCGCCCGCCGCGTCACCGAACAGGATACTGGACGCACGGTCGGTGTAGTCGGTTTGATTTGAGAGCTTCTCGGTACTTACGATCAGGACGTTTTCATATTTTCCGGTATCAAGGAACTTTTGCGCGATGTCCATCGAGGTGATGAACCCCGTACACGCGCTGTTCACGTCAAAACACGCGGCATTCTTCGCGCCGATGAGCTTCTGAATCAGGCAGCTCATCGCGGGATAGAAAAAGTCGGGCGTGCAAGTGGAAACTATGATGAGATTGACGTCCTCGGGGTTGAACTTCGCGGATTCCAAGGCGCGTTTCGCCGCTTGCGCCCCCATATAGTAGTTCGGCTTGTCGGTTGCGATGTGACGCTGTTTAATACCAGTCCGAGGGAAAATCCACTCATCGGACGTATCGAGAATCTCCGAAAATTTGTCGTTATCCGCAACAAATTCGGGGACATAACTGCCCGTTCCCAAAAATTCTATACCGCTCATTGAAAAAACTCCTTGATTTTATTTTGAAAATAATGTATAATGAAACGTGGGGGATATAAATCCCGAACATTGTAAATACATACACTTATTATTTTAACCTATTTTATCCAATTTGTCAACCGTATTTTTGGATAACTTGTGAATTTTTTATCAAAATTTCAAGATTTTAGTGCAAAAATTCAGTTGACAGTTATTTGAGTTATATTCACAATCTGCTGTTCTGGGAGAATTTCAGACGCATTATCGTTCATGGAAACAGATTTGAATGAAGTTTTGCGCGTTATATCCCCAAGCAACAAACCGGTGATTAATGCAAAATCAAAACGCGAGCGGCGCGGAACAACGCTGTGGAGTGAGGAGTCAGTACGTTGTATTTCACAGCAACAGCTTGGGATGAAGCGCAAATCTGAAATGTGAGCGGCGCATATCATCGCGCAGCGATGATATGGGTCGCTCAGCAAGCGCAAATGAAAAGCATTTGCGCGGTTTCGGATTTGCAAATTTAGATAAGGAGTTTTTTATGAAGACAGCATTTTTATTTTCGGGACAGGGGTCGCAGTATCCGGGCATGGGCGCGGAGCTTGCGGCGAAATTCGACAGCGCAAAGATGATTCTGGAGTGCGGCTCGGACATTCTGGGCTATGATTTGCTCAAAAAGCTGACGGACAGCACTGCGGAGGAGCTTGCACAAACGCGGCTGTCACAGCCCGCGATTTTCACGGTGTCACTGCTGGCACTGAACACCGTCCGCGAGAACGGCGTGGAAAACTGCGCCGTTGCGGGACACTCGCTGGGCGAGTACGCGGCGATGTACGCAGCCGGAATGCTCACGCTTGAGGACGCGTTTAAGGCGATCAAGCTGCGCTCGGCGGCGATGGCAAAGGCAGCGGAAAGCACTCACGGCGCGATGGCGGCGGTTATCGGCGCAGACAGCGCGGCAATCGAGGAGGTCTGCGCGGGCGTTAACGGATACTGCGTTCCCGCGAATTATAATTGTCCCGTTCAGACGGTCATTGCCGGGGATTCGGCGGCGGTGGACGAGGCAGTAAACGCGTTCACCGAGCGGAAAATCAGATGTGTGAAGCTCGCGGTGTCTGCGGCATTCCATACCAAGCATATGGAATCCGCGGCGGCGGAGTTCAAGGAGCAAATCGCGGGGTTTGCATTCGGAAAGCCGAATTGCGATTTCTACTCAAATCTGTATGGAGCAAAAATGACGGATTTCGCGGATATGCCGAGTTATCTCGCCGCGCATATCTGCAATCCCGTGAAATTCACGGACGAGCTTAACGCAATGAATGAAGCGGGAGTTGAAGCGTATGTGGAGCTTGGTCCGGGCAAGGTGCTTTCGGGGCTGGTTCGCAAGACTCTCAAACCCGCAGTAAACACCTATGTGGAGAATGCCGAAACGCTTGACAAGGCACTCGCGGCGATTAACGGTTGAAAGTTATATGGGTTATAACCATAATCCCCTGTTCGGGGTGAAATCAATTGCGCTATAACCAAAAAAACCTATTGGAAACTCGTGCAAATTGCGAAAGCGAGCGGCGCGGCATACCGCGACACGAAGTCGCAGGGTGACCGCCCAAAGCGCGGCAAGGATGCCGCGCAACAGAGGCGGTCACTCCGCGAAGCGGTGTGCCGCGTCGCTCAGCTAGCACAGATGAAAATTGCTTTGCAATTTTCATCTGTGCGGTTCGCAATTTGCTTTTAAAATAAGGAGAAGATATGCGTAAGTTTTGTTTGATTGGACATCCCTTGGGGCATTCGCTTTCGCCGCAGATTCACGCGCGGCTGTTTGAGCTGTCCGGGGAAAAGGTGGAATATACGTTGGAGGATATTGATCCTTCGGAGTTGGAATCAAAATTTGATTTCCTGTCGGAATTTGACGGATTTAATATCACAATTCCTCACAAAATGGGAATTATTGATTATTGTGATGAGCTTTCGGACGGCGCAAAGCGTTACCGTTCGGTAAACTGCGTTAAAAACGGTACCCGCAAGGTCGGTCACAACACCGATTGTATCGGGTTCACCAAATCGGTTGAGATGTTGGGGGCGTCGCTGAAATCCAAGGTGCTGCTTATCGGCTGCGGCGGAGTAGGTCGTATGATGGCAATCGAAACCGCTCTGGAGGGCGGAGAGCTTACCATTGCCGCGCTGCCGAGCGATTTGCCGCTGGCGAAGAAGGCTGTCGAGGAAATTACCGCTCTGAATCCCGATACAAAGGTGAAAATCGCGGAAATCGGCGAAAAAGGGCTTAGTAACGCGGATTTGGGCGGTGAAAAATTTGATTTGCTGCTGAACGCCTGCCCCGTGGGAATGTTCCCGAAAGTGGACAGAATGCCCTGCCTGCCCGAGGTGTTGGACAATGTAAAGTACGTGTTTGACGCGATTTACAACCCCAAAGAAACGCTTCTGGCGAAAACCGCGCGGGAACGCGGCTGCACGGCAATGACGGGTATGGCTATGTTGGTGCTTCAAGCGGTTGCGGCGCACGAAATCTGGGATAACGCAAGCTACAAAAAGGAAGATATTGACAAACTCATTGCGGATATGGAGAATCTGGTATGAAAAGCGTTTATTTATGCGGGTTTATGGGCTGCGGAAAAAGTCACATCGGGCGAATGTTGTCAACCGCTATGAATCGGCGGTTCGTGGACTTGGACAAATACATTGTCACAGCGGAGAATATGCAGATACCCGAAATTTTTGATCGGTTCGGCGAACCGCATTTCAGGCAGCTTGAAGCGAAATATATTCGCGAACTGTCCGGCGGGAGCATTGTCGCAACAGGCGGCGGCGCACTGCTTAACGATGAAACCGCGAGATTCGCGCGGGAGGTCGGTCTGTCCGTGTATATCAACACCGCGTTTGAGGTCTGCTATGAGCGTATCAAGGGAGATTCCAACCGTCCGCTTGTGGTGAACAATACCCCCGAACAGCTCCGTGAGCTGTACAGCAAACGCGCCGATATTTACCGAAAGAACGCGACCTATATGGTCAACGGAAACACCTCCGATTTCGTTATTGCGGACGAAATCGCGAAGCTGGTGAAATATTTCGAGGAGCATTAAATCTAAATGGTCATTAAGAATGTCAGAATAAGAACAATGTCCGCCAAGGACTACGATAACGGCTTTGTCCGTTTTGGAGAGATAATCACTGAAATCGGCGATATGAGCGAATATGTTGAGGTCGATGAGGACGTGATCAACGGTGACGGGCGGACGCTCTACCCCGGGTTTATTGACGCGCACTGCCACCTCGGAATGTGGAGTGATGGTTATTCCATGCAGCTTGAAGGCGATGACGGCAACGAATGCACCGACCCCGTTACTCCGCAGCTCCGCGCGATAGACAGCATAAACGCGATGGACAGGTGCTTTGAGGACGCGGCGCGGGCGGGAGTTACTGCTGTGTGCACGGGAGTCGGCAGCGCGAATCCCATTGGAGGAAACTTCGCGATACTCAAAACCGCAGGTTCAAAGCGTGTGGATAAGCTGGTCGTCAAGAATCCAGCGTGCATTAAATTCGCACTGGGTGAAAATCCCAAAAACACGTACAACGACCGCGATGAAACTCCGATTACGCGAATGGCGACTGCCGCGCTTATCCGTGAGCAGCTCCGAAAAACTCTGCGTTACAAGGAGGATTGGGACGAGTACAATCGGCTAAAGGGCACGGACGATGAGGTTTCCAAGCCCGATTTTGACGCGAAATGCGATGCAATGCTCCCGCTGTTTAATAAGGAAGAGCCGCTTCAGGCGCATTTTCACTGTCACCGCGCGGACGATATTTTCACGGCGGTACGTATAGCGCGTGAATTTGGGCTGAATTATGTGCTGATTCACTGCACCGAAGGTGCGCTGATTGCCGATGAACTTGCCGAGGACGCGCCGTGCGTGGTTATGGGTCCGCTTATCGGCGACCGCGGCAAGCCGGAGCTTATAAATCACGATATTTCCGCGCCCGCCGCGCTGAACTCCCACGGAATCAAGCTCTCGGTCTGCACGGACCACCCCGAAACACCGATACAATACCTACCGCTGACGGCGGCAGTTGCGGTGCGAGGGGGACTTTCGCGCGATGAGGCACTGAAATCCATCACGATTAACGCAGCGGAAATTCTGGGAATCTCAAACCGCCTGGGGAGTATCGAGGTCGGCAAGGACGCGGACTTTGCGCTGTTCGCGGGAGATCCGCTGGACGTGACGGTTATGCCCGATATGGTGTTCATAGACGGAAAACGGCGGTTTTAATTCAAAGTAAGGCATTGCCAACCAAGGCGAATTTGAACAACGCAGTGTCTTTGCTGTTTTAATTCAAAACAAGGGCTTTGGCGACTAGTGCAAATCCGAAATGCGAGCGGCGCACTGCACGCTGCGCGTGCAGTGGGTCGCTCGGCAAGCACAGACGAAATCCGCGAAGCGGATTTCGTCTGTGCGGTTTCGGATTTGCTATTAAAATAAGGAGAAAAAGATGCGTGAAATAAAGGCTGAAACTATTACGGAGGTTGTGGCGCGGTTGTGCGTGGAGGCAAATCTGCGGCTGCCGTGCGGAATGCGCGAGTGCATTGAGGGCGCGGCAGAATCCGAGAAAAGTCCGATTTGTAAGTCGGTTCTGGGCGACATCACCGCTAATCTCGACTGCGCCGCAGAGCTGGGCGTTCCCATCTGTCAGGATACGGGAATGGCGGTGATTTTCGCGGAAATCGGTCAAGAAGTTCATATAGACGGCGATTTCGAGAATGCTGTAAATCAAGGAGTGGCGCGCGGTTATGTGGACGGAAAACTGCGGCTGTCCGTTGTTTCGGATCCGCTCGAACGCGTGAACAGCGGAGATAACACCCCCGCGATTATTCACACGCGGTTGGTTCCTGGGGACAAAATACGCTTGACCGTTGCTCCCAAGGGCTTTGGGAGCGAGAATATGAGCCGCCTGAAGATGTTCACACCGTCCGCAACGCGCGAGGATATTGTGAATTTTGTGGTGGAAACGGCTTCAATCGCGGGGTCGAATCCGTGCCCGCCGATCGTGGTCGGAGTGGGTATCGGCGGTGATTTCGAGCAGTGCGCGCTCCTTGCGAAAAAGGCTCTCTGCCGCGATTTGAGTGTGCGCAATCCCAAGCCGCTCTATGCGGAACTGGAGCGCGAAATGCTGGACGGCATAAATCGTCTGGGAATCGGCTCTCAGGGCTTCGGCGGCACAGTGACAGCACTCTATGTCAATATCGAGCAAGCTCCCACACATATTGCGGGATTACCTGTGGCGGTGAATATGGGCTGTCACGTAACGCGCCACGCGGAGGAGATAATTTGAGGGGTACAAAATGCAGGAGTTTACGGTTGAAAAAGATGGTTTCGCCGCCTGCTTTCATCAAGGAAGCAGAAAACAAAATGCGGTAATTATACGCGTAGGCGGCAGCGGTGCGGAAAAAGAGCGCGTAATAGCCAGCGGTCAATTTCTTGTCGACGCGGGTTACAGTGTGTTATTTCTTGGATATTATTTATGGAGCGGATTGGGAAATGTTGTCAGCGAGATTCCCTTGGACTATGTTGAAAAGGCAATTCACCGGCTGAAGCAATGCTCGGGCAACCCCAACCTCAAAATAGGAATGACGGGCATTTCTCAAGGGGCTTTATATACTCTTGCGTGCGCGTCAAAAATTCCTGAAATTTCAACAATCGCGTTGGCTTCTCCGTTTGATTATGTGATGGAGGGTACGACATCGTCCTTCAAGAGAACGGGAAAATCCTCGTATACCTGGCACGGCGAGGCGCTGCCGTTTTCTCAATGGGAACTGTTGAATACCGGCTTGCCCAAGCTACTTATACGATGTGTAAGGGATAAGAAATACGGATTGAGCAGAATGCTGCGGTTTGCCTATGACAACAATCCCGTAACCGAACAATCGGCTATCGCGGTTGAAAATATGAACGCCGACGTGCTGCTTTTGGCTTCCGCAAATGATGACTGCTGGCCGTCGGACGTTGCGGCAATCCGCATAGAAAACAGACTGAAAACCTGCGGATATGCCCACATCGTGGAAAGCCGCATTTATGAAAAGGGCTGCCATAATATGGGTGGAGATATGCTTGTTGACGGCAAGAGAGCAAAAAAGCTGCAAAAAATGATGAAAGCGTGGTCCGACCACCCGCAAGAATGCCGTGAGTGCATTTCAGACAGCAAACAGCGAATCCTGGACTTTTTTGACCGAACATTATGAGTGAGCGACTAACTCACCACTCGAATATGATAATTTAACGCTCTAGCCTCGCGGTTCACCTTGCCACAAGCAGAGTGAACCGCAAGGTTTATATTGTCTTTGTCAAATTCTCCCTTATTTTGAAAAAAATATGAAAATTTTAAAAAAATCACAAAAAACCGCTTGCATTGTTGAAAATTTTGTGTTATAATGTATATAGCAGATAAGTAAAAGTGTGTAATTCCGCATTTTTTACATCTGTTGAAAATACAATTAACGGGTAACAATTTGCACGGATTGAAGCGTTCTCGTTGCTTTTGCAAATTAAAGCGTTGATTTCCGTCGCAAAGATGAACGACATATAAAAGCCGGTGATCAAATGACTAGACTTGAAACAGCAATCAACAACAGTGAATTTATTTCGTTCCGAATGAAATACAGACCGGATTTTCCGATTGAGTTTCTGTGCGGAGATAATCCGTTCTGCGATATGGACACGGTAACCTTGGGAGAAATCATCTATCCCGATGACTACAGCCCGTTTTGCGAGGTAATCGGCGAGGTTATCAATGACAGACAAGACAAGTTCAAGGCGCACGCACGCCTGATGGTAAACGGCACTTACAAGTGGTTCTACGTATCCGCCGCGCCGGAAACCCGCGCGGACGGTTCCGTTGCGGCGATTTCGGGAATGATGTTCGATGTGACGCAGTATTTCTCGGGCGACGCCGAAGATTCCGTTATGCTCGGCTACCGCAAGCACGTTAGAGCAACTGTGGATTCCGTAGAACATCCGCCCAGGCTTTTGGATATCCTCGGCGCAGAGTATCTGGAGCACATTCAAGAGCCGTTTGCGCATATTGACGGGTTGTATTCGATAATTGTCGGCTCTGACGGGCAGCTTATCGCCGCCGCAGAGGGTCAGGATTCGGAAATCAACATCAATAAGATGAACTATCAACGTAAAAAGGATATCAGAATCAAGCATCAGAACGTTGCGTCATGGATCATCGCCGGCGATAGTCCCGACAACATCAATAATTCCGCGCCGCTGCTTGATGTAATGGTTCAGACCGTATCGGGAATGGCGAACAGTTACCTCGTTATCAGCGAGGAGATGGAGAACTCTCAGAAAGCAAACAAGCTGCTCGGGCAGAATTTCGAGGATCAGATACTTATCAACAACATCTATTCGATGATTTTGCAGAGCAAGGATACCGAAAGTTCATTCGGGTGCGTAATTCCGCTGATTAAGGAATACTTTGATCTTGATGACATTCTGTTCTGCCTTGATACCACAGACCCGGTCACCATATATCGGTGGGATAAAAACGGCAGTATTATGCCATCTCAGGTGAAGTCTGCCGCAATCCCCAAGATTGACCGCGAGCTTAATAACAATTCCGTGCTGTGCCTGCCCGAAAGCGAGGTTTGCGGAACGGGAAACAGGAGCTTCGCAATGTCAAGGATTTACGAAAACGGCACATCGCAAGGGGTTATCGTGTTCATTTCGCCCAAATCCGACCGCCTCTGGACAAACCGCGACCGTAAGGTGATACGCACCATTACGCAGATCATCAGTACGGTGATTTACCGCTCCTTTGTGGAAAATCAGCTTGCCGCGTCTCAGGAGAGCCTTATGCGGCTGGCTTATTACAATACCACCACGGGGATTCCGAACAGAAGCGCTTTCGAGCGGGATTTCCGCGACGAAATAACCGAGGGAAATTCGGGTGCCGTAATCTCCATAGAAATCGCGAATCTCAAACACTTAACGGAGATTCATTCTACTCAGTACGCGGACGATATTGTGAAAAGCATCGCGGAATACATCGGCGCAATCCCAACCGAAGCTCCGAAAAAAGTTTACCGTTTTTCCAATGACGTACTGTTTGTGCTGATTGAGGACTTCTCGCGTGATGAGGCTATGAGCTTCACACAGACGATACTTGCGAAATTCAAGTCCCCGTGGTTCTTGAACGACAGCGAAAACAGACTGGACATCTATGCCGGCATAGGAATGTTCCCCGAAAATGCCGATGACATCGCAGACTGCGTTCGCGTGGCAACACGGACTCTGCGTCTTGCCAAGGACAGAAAGCTCCATGACGCGGTGTGCTACTCGGAGGGTCTGGAGGAGCGTCTGAATGACAATCAGCGCGTCCGTAAGCTGATTGCCGAATCCGCCGAGAACGGATTCAAGGGATTCTACATTCTCTATACCCCGATAACCGATGCCGAAACCGGCGAGCTTTATTCGTGCGAGGCGCACCTTTACTGGACAAACGGTGATATTATCATCTCGCGCGAACGATTCCAGCCTATAATTCAGCAGCTTGACAAATCTATAAATCTGTTTCGTTTTGTGGCGGATAAGATTTGCAATTTCTGTACGATGATTCGTGAGTCGGGACTTCCGGACTTCCGCGTAGAATTTTCATTCCCGGAGTATACGCTGAACGATAATGAAAGTATGTTGATTCTACGCAACGCGGTGTTGGAATACTCATTGCCGCCCGATGCGCTTACCATACTGATCCAAGAGAGCGATGGCACGATGGGGCTTTCCGCGAAAACCCTGAAGCAAATCAACGATATGGGAATGGGTATAACCGCCGATGACCGCGGGGGAAACTTCTTCACATCCGCATTACAAGATAATCCGTACATAACCGCGATAAAGATGCGTTCGCGGCGGCTTTCGGACGATGTAATCACTGCAGCATTCGTAAAGAGCCTTATCAATCGCTCCCATGACAAGGGCATTGATGTGACAGTCAAGGGCGTGGACACCCCCGAAGCTCAGGAACGCGCGCATAATTTCGGCGCGGATGCGGTTCAGGGAATTATAAACGGAAGACCGCTCCATTCAACGGAGTTCCTCAAAAAAATGGTGAAGGCGGTTCGCAAGTAAAATCAACCGTCCGTATGCAAATTACCAACGAATAATTTGTAATCAAAATAGCCGAAGATTTTTACATTAATCTTCGGCTTTTTGGTCGTTTTGGCGAAATTTCAAAATCGGCGATATTTCACCGAAATAGTATTGAAAAAGGTAAAAAAATGGTATATAATAGAAGTGCGGAAGTTTATTATCTGCGGGTTCCATGCTATCGGCACGGGAAACGCGCAATATTCCGCACTAAACGATTGATAATTTTTCGTCATATAGGAGAAAAATGAAAAGAGTTCTGAAATTCTTCGGAAATCACCTTAAGCATATGGATAAGGTGATTCCGGTGATTTGTATTGGATTGACGGTGTTCGACATATTTCTCGTAAATTCAATGGTAAAGCCCGGGTTCGTTGACGAGCACGCGGTGAAGGTTCAGCTTGCGGCGGCGATTCTCGGAATTTGCGCGGCGGGAGTAATAAGCCTTATCGACTACAAGTTCATCTCGAAATGTTGGTTTGTTATCGCGCCGATTGCGTTGATTTTACAACTGCTTGTATGGACGCCGCTTGGTGTACGGCGCGACGATGACCTTGCATGGCTGGAAATCGGACCGCTCTCCATTCAACCATCCGAAATCCTGAAATTCGTGTTCATCATCACGCTCGCCACGCATATCCACAAGATCGGCGACAAGATAAACTCCCCGAAGCATCTGCTGCCGCTGCTCGCGCATGGACTGTTCCCTGCCGGGCTGATTATGATACAGGGTGATGCAGGTTCGGGATTGGTATTTGTGTTCATCTTCGTGGTAATGCTGTTCTCAGCGGGGATTTCGTGGAAATACATCGTTGCGGGGATTGCGTGTGTTCCGCCGATTTTATACGTTGCGTGGAATTTCATAATGCAGGATCACCACCGCAAGCGCATTTTAATACTGTTCGACAAGGAAATGCAGGAACAGGAGATTCTCGACGCCTATATGCAGCAATATAACGGAACGATTTGTCTTGGCTCGGGACAGCTCAAAGGTCTGGGCTTTACCAACACGGACAACTACCACTGGACGTTTGAGATAAACAACGATTACGTGTTTTCGTATATCGGTATGACAATGGGATTTATCGGCTGTATGGCGGTTGTATTGGTGCTGATGGTTCTGTGTCTGAAGATTCTGTCGGACGCTTCGGGCGCGCAGGATAAGCTCGGCAAGATGATTTGCACGGGCGTGTTCGCGTTGCTGTTCTTTCACTGCGTGATAAATATAGGAATGGTTCTTTCGGTAGTTCCCGTAATCGGTATCCCACTGCCGTTTATCAGCACGGGAGGCACGGCTATGCTGATGATGCACGCGTGTATGGGATTGGTGCTGAGCGTTTCCGCACATAAGGAAAAGGAAAAGCATATGTTCTATACCGAAAAGGATTAGTGAACCAAAATATCCAAAAACATTAAACGTTTTCGGAGTGCGGATATAGCACATTTTGATTCAAAGAAGGTTTTTGGTGATTCGTGCAAATTGCGAAAGTGCAGTGGAGGTTAAGCATTCCGAAATTTCGACAACCTCACGGTGTATCGTAAAATCCAAAAAGACTCAAAATTCGCGCAAGCGAATTTTGAGCGGTTTCCGAATGTTGGCGGAGTGAGCGCAGCGAACGGAGCCTAAACATTCGGAAATTTTGGATTTTTATTCAAATAAGGAGGATTCCATGAAGCCTATTGTACGCGACTTAAACATTATTTACCCCGCAGAGCAGCTTGAACGGCAAATTCAACGCTATCGCGCCGCCGAGGTCGGCTTCGCGGAGCATTTCGGTACGTTAGGCGAACACCGTTTTTTCAGAGCGCCGGGACAGACCGAGATTTGCGGAAATCACACCTACCACAACAACGGCAAGGTGCTTGCCGCGTCAGTGGATCTGGATACGATCGCCATCGCCGAACCGATTGACGAGGACTTCATCGAGATAAAGTCCGAGGGATTTCCCTCAGACAGAATAGAGCTTTCGGATTTGGAAATCCACGAGGACGAAAAAAACAGTGCTGCGGCTTTGATTCGCGGTGTTGTGCGCGGATTCAAGAAGAGCGGACACAAAATCGGCGGATTCCGCGCGTACACGACCTCCACGATTATCGAGAACGGCGGATTATCCCGCGCGGCGGCATTCGAGGTGCTTGTCGGGACGATTTTGTCACATTTGTACAATGGCGGACAAATTTCTCCGGTAAAGGTCGCGCAAATCGCACAAACCGCCGAAAATACGTATTTCGGCAGAAAATGCGGTATGATGAGCCAGCTTGCTTGCTCGGTCGGCGGATTCGTGTCGGTTGATTTCAAGGACGATGACACGCCGATTATCGAGGGGATTCCATTCGATTTCGCGTCTTGCGGTCACGCGCTGTGCATAGTTGATCCCAAAGCCGAACAAAAAGATATGCAATCCGAAATTGAGCAGATCGACAAGGAAATGCGCATGGTCGCGGAATTTTTCGATTGTACAACTCTTCGCTCACTTTCTCTTGCAGACATAACGCTGAACATAGGCGGACTGCGGTTCAAGCTGGGAGATCGCGCGGTGCTGAGAGCGCTTCACTTCTTCAACGAGAATGAACGCGTGGAACGTGCTGTTCACGCGCTGAAGCATAAGAATTTCGATGATTTTCTGACCGCCGCGCGCGAAAGCGGAGAAAGCTCATTCAAATATCTCCAGAACGTGTATAATAGCTCGGACGTCCGCAATCAAAGCATTTCAGTCGCGCTGATCCTCGCCGAGAATACGCTCCATCGTAAGGGAGCGTGCAAAATTCACGGCGCGGGCTTTCAAGGAACAATTCAAGCGTTTGTTCCGATGGATATGCTCAAACAGTTCAAAATGAATACCGAGCGCGCTTTCGGTGTCGGAACTTGCCATGTGCTTACGATTCGCCCCACGGGAGCGTGCGAGGTGCTGATGGAGAAAAAAGAGAGGTAAAATTACCTCTCCTCATATTCTGTCATCTGCTTGATTAGCATAATGTCGACCAACGCGTCCACAGCGATTCCACGCTCGGTGTACTCCTCGGAGAACACCTTGCCGTTCACGCGGATCTGCGCGGTTAATCCCGCCTTGTCATACGGCAGCAGCAGCTTCATTCGGCGAGATGTTTGCGGAAGATTCTTGGAAATCTTTTCCAGAAGCTCCTCGATTCCCTCCCCTTTCAGCGCACTGATTTTTGCGGTTTTGTCATCTGTCGGTATTTGCTCGGCAATTTTGTCACACTTGTTGAAAATCGTCACGGTCGGGATTTCCGCCGCGCCAAGCTCAGCGAGTGTGGAAAGCGTGACCTCGGCTTTTTCGGCGGCTTCGGGGTCGGAAGCGTCGCACACATGCAGAATTATGTCCGCGCAAGCCGCCTCTTCAAGTGTGGACTTGAACGCCTCCACAAGGTGATGCGGCAGACGGCGGATAAGTCCTACGGTGTCAACAATCGTCAAGCTGCGTCCGTCCGGAAGCTCAATCGCGCGGGAAGTCGGGTCAAGCGTTGCGAACAGCTTGTCCTCGGCGAGAACGTCCGCGCCTGTCAGCAGATTCAACAGTGTGGATTTCCCCGCATTGGTATAGCCGACAATCGCGCCGACTTGAACGTTGTCCTTTTTGCGGCGTTCACGCGAGTAACCGCGGCGCTCCTCCAGTTCTTTAAGTTCTGCGGAAAGCTTGTCAATACGGCGGCGAATGTGGCGACGGTCGGTTTCTAGCTGCGTTTCACCCGGTCCGCGCGTGCCGATTCCGCCGCCGAGCTTATCCAGACTCGCGCCGATTCCCATCAGGCGCGGCAGGCGATATTTCAGTTGAGCCAGCTCGACCTGAATCTTACCCTCGCGCGATACGGCACGGGCGGCGAAGATGTCCAGAATCAGCATTGTGCGGTCGATTACGCGGACTTCCGTTTCGTCCTCTATGTTGCGGATTTGCGAGGCGGTAAGCTCGCAGTCGAAAATCAGCAGCGTTGCCCCCAGATTTTGGCAGAGTTCTTTTACCTCGGTGAGCTTCCCCTCACCGATTACGGTCGCGGATTCGTAAGCGTCACGCTTTTGAATCACGCGGGCGATTTCCTCCGCGCCGGCGGTCTTGGCAAGCTCAGAAAGCTCGTCCACGGACGCTTCACAGTCGTATTCGCCAATGTCGGCGGAAACTAAAATTGCTTTTTCGAGTTGTTTTTCTTCCATAAAATTCTCCTTTCGTAAATAGGAGTGAGTAACCCATATATTATAACACATAATCGTGGATTTGTCAACCGTCAAATATAAATGTCCCTTTATAAGATGGTGGTTGCTGGGATAAAACTCCGGCAATTTCACCGTACTCATATTGAATGTGCTGGATGCCAATGATAATATTCAGAGCACCAAATCAAGATTTTTGGAGGTAAAAAATGTGTGATTGTATTTTTTGTAAAATTGTAGCAGGGAATATTCCAAGTATGAAAGTCTATGAGGATGAAGAAACGATTGCATTTATGGATATTGCCAAAGATGTTGACGGTCATATAGTGGTAATCCCGAAAAAGCATTGTAAGAATGTTCTGGATTGTGAACTTGACACATTATATGCCGTTATGAAAACGGTAAAAAATGTTTCTCTGCATCTAACTGAAAAATGCGGGTATGACGGGGTCAATCTGCTTAATGCCAGCGATGAAAGCGCAGGTCAATCGGTTCCCCATTTCCATATTCATATTATTCCCAGACAACAGAATGATGAGATTGATGCATGGCCGAAATTTAACGGAGCAAGAAATGATATCGGTTGTACGTTTGAGAAGATAAGAATGTGACAAATTCCGAGTTATTGAGCTGTTTGTCCTGGCACTTTGACGAAAAACTTGGAAAGCAGCGCATCAGTAACCCTAATCTGAAAAGGGAGCACCCTGTATTTTATTCACTTTGTTTCGTCACTTTGACGAAGAATTTAGAAAACAGAGAGTCAGCAACCATAATCTGAAAAGAGAGATATAAATTCAAGACAGAGGTTTCTTATGAATGAAAAAGTCAAAATTAAAGAAGAACGGGTATCCGCGGAGGAATATATTGACTTCTTAAAGAGAACGGATTTGGGTTCGCAATATCCAAAGGAACGGTTTTTGGAAAGAATCCGCAAACTCGTGAACAATGCTTCAATAAGCCTCATTGCAAGGAACGAGAATGGCTTGATTATCGGCGTTTTATTTGGGTTGACAGATTATGCGTATTGGCTATATGTGACGGATTTAGGAGTGAGCCGAGATTATGAGGGACAAGGAATCGGAACGCAGCTTATGAAAGCCGCTCATGATAAAGCGGGCGGCGAAAAGAATATCGCCGTATATCTGATTGCGAATGAAAACGCGATTCCGTTTTATGAAAAACTCGGAATGGAAAAGGCAAATGATGTAATGCAATATAACCACATTGAATGGACGGGGTTTACCGTTCAATAGGAAGCAAGCAAATCGATTTCGGTGAAATTCGGAGGATTTAATGGATAAAGGAACAAAATTATATCAGGATCTGATAGATGAGCTTGTAAAAATGTCACGCGAATGCGTTGATGCGAACAATGTGAAAAAAGGCTCAGTGCCATATTCGGACTCCGAAGAAATCAACGCGGTTCTGCAAAAGCTATCGGACAAGGACAGAGAGATTGTGTCGGAGTTTATTCTCGGAGCGTACTCATCAGCGATTTTCGATGTTCTGGATTTGCTTGAGTGGTACACGTCATGCGGAAAAATGAAAATTTCGATTGAGGGCGAAACGCTGCCGACCGACAAATTCGAGGGAATGCAGAATGATTTCATAGGGCGGCGCGACGGTTGGGAATGGACGGAATAGAGGAAAAAATGGGTCACTGTATACACGCTATAATCGGAAATCACGAATCAATCCATAAGATTGCGGACGACTGGTTTCAAGCGAATGAAATCCAACTTCCGCAAGGGTTTGGAATGATTCTCTGTACGAACAGGCTTTTAGATGACATCGCCGAGCTTATGGAAACCGAGAACGAATCCGGCGAACCTTGCTTTCCCGAGCTTGACTACTTCGACATATCGGTAAAGGAGCTTATGGAGCAGTACTCATTCCGAACCAAACTCGCCTATATCGAAACCGACTATTTCGGCGGAAACGGAACGCAATCGGGTGTTCTGTACGAAAACGGTAAGGTTGCGATAGCTCCGAAAAGCGGCGAGGGGACTATAAACGCTCTGTTAAAAGAGTTAGGAGTTTGGCGAACTCCCGACAAAGACGAGTTCGATATGCTGGAATTACAGAAATACCGCCGAATGGAATAATGGGGGGTTATGTTCGTGTTTGACAACATTCCCGATGATTGGGACAAGGGTGATTGAGATGGAAATGCGAAAATTACAGCCGCTCCGAATCCCGGGCGGGTGGACGGTCAATTTCAATGATTTTATGGATATTGACCCCTCAAAAATCTCAGATGAGGACGATGACAAATGGCTGTTTTATTTCAGCGAGGATCTGCTTTATATTTCCACGGAAATAACCCGCAAGCGGAACGAACAAACGGAAATCCAAACCCTGGGTATTGACCTCGGCTGGTATCCCGAAGGCGACCCGAACGGCAGCTTCAAATTACAAGCAATTTTGAACGATAATTGGGAAAATCCGCTGCTTTCGTTCTCATCAAGAAATAAAGATGAAATTGTGAAGACACTGGAAAATTGGCTGTTTGACAAGTTTATGCCGCCGAACAGGTTTATTGATGAGGAGTCTTTCCGTAAAAACCACCAACAAGATAAGGGGTGAATATTATGAAATTCAAGAAATTTGACGTTCTGATAGTCGGCACGGGCATTTCGGGAATCTATGCCGCGCTTAATCTCGACAGCTCTCTGTCTATTCTTATGCTGTCCAAAAAGGAGCTTACCTTGTGTAACTCCGCGTTGGCGCAAGGCGGAGTGGCGGCGGTTATGGACCCCACCAACGATGACTACGAGCTGCACATCAAGGACACACTGATTGCGGGGCAATATAAGAACAACCTCGACAACGTGAAAATCCTTGTGGAGCAAGGTCCGCGCGATGTGGAGCGGCTTGTGGAGAAATACGGCGTGGATTTCGACCGCAAGGAGGACGGAAGTCTTGCCTTGACGCTTGAAGGCGGACACTCCCGCCGCAGAATCGCTCACCACAAGGACACAACGGGCTTTGAAATCGAAACTTGCCTTATCGAACAGGTTCAAAATCTCCAAAATGTCACGGTCATCAATAACTCCGTTCTGTGCAGACTTGAACGGGAAAACGGCATATTTTTCGCTGAAGTTTTCACCGAGCCGAATAACTACGATTATTACTGCGCCGATTCTGTGATACTCGCAACGGGCGGAATCGGGCGCGTGTATGACTACACCACCAACTCCGCGATTGCCACGGGCGATGGAATCCGGCTTGCGTATAATCTCGGTGCTGAAATCAAGAATCTCAGCTATATTCAATTCCACCCGACTGCGTTCGCGGACAAGAAAAATCGGGAGAGTTTTTTGATTTCCGAGGCGGTGCGCGGCGAGGGCGCATACCTGCTCAACTGCCGCAAGGAGCGGTTTATGCCGCGCTACGAACCGGAGCGAAAAGAGCTTGCTCCGCGTGATGTGGTTTCAAAGTGCATTATGGAGGAGCAGAAAGCAACAGGCTCGGACGAGTTCTGGCTGGACATCTCGCACAAGGATTCCGAATTTATCAAGAAGCGTTTTCCGATGATTTACAACAAGGTACTTGAAAAGGGCTACGATATGACCAAAGAGCCGATTCCGATTTATCCGTGTCAGCACTATCTGATGGGCGGAATCAATGTGGACGGCAGCGGCGCGACAAACATCGCGGGACTGTACGCGGCGGGAGAATGCTCGCATACGGGAGTTCACGGGGCGAACCGCCTTGCGTCCAATTCCCTGTTGGAGGCTCTGGTGTTCTCGCGGCTGATTGCCGAACGGATCAACCAAATCAGCCGTGTTCCCGACAACATAGATTACGTGGAATATTCAATGAGAGAACCCGATGGCAAACCGCTCCCGCACGGAATCCGCACCGAGATTCGGCATATTATGCAGAAAGCGTATTTCATATATCCCGATTATGACGAGGCGGAAAAAGGCTTGAAGAGAATTACCGAGCTAAAGGACATGCTTAACAGCAATGAATGGGCGGTTACTCCCGATTTCGTGGAAACGAAATCCATTGTAACTTGCGCGTACATCATCTTGAAAGAAATACTTGAAAGGAAAGACGAGAAATGATTTTACTTCCGTTTTATGTGGACGACATCATCAAAACCGCGCTCAGCGAGGACATCAACTACATCGACAGCACCGCCGACCTGCTGATTTCGGAGGAGAGCGTTTCGGACGCGTATTTCGTGTCCAAGGCGGACGGTGTTTTGTGCGGGTTGGAAATTGCGGAGCGTGTGTTTACAATCCTTGATCCCGAAATCCAAATCACAAATCACATTAAGGACGGCGAACGCTTGAAAAGCGGCGACCTTATCGCGGAGTTTCACGGACACACGCGGCTTATGCTGAAAGCGGAGCGCACCGCGCTGAACATTCTTCAGCATATGAGCGGAATCGCGACCTACACACGCAAATGTGTGGACGCGATTGAGGGTACGGGCGCGTCTATTGCCGATACTCGGAAAACTCTCCCGGGACTTCGCGCGCTGCAAAAGTACGCCGTTACCGTAGGCGGCGGGCGCAATCACCGCTACAACCTCACGGACGCGGCAATGCTGAAGGACAACCACATTGACGCTTACGGTTCTATCACCGGCGCGGTGAACGCGCTCCGTCAAAAGGCGGGTCATATGCTGCAAATCGAAGTGGAGACGCGGAATCTCGATGAGGTGAAAGAGGCTCTGGACTGTGGCGTGAACGTGATTATGCTGGACAATATGAGCGTTGACGAGATGAAGTCCGCGTGTGAGCTTATCAATCACCGCGCAAAGGCGGAGGCTTCGGGAAATGTTACACTCGAAAATATCCGCTCCGTTGCGGAAACCGGTGTGGATATAATCAGTCTGGGCGCGCTGACGCACAGCGTCTCCGCGTTTGATATTTCAATGAAATGGAGAAAGTGAACAATGGAAGATATTGAGTTCAGATACGATACGCAACTGCTTTTGGACGTGGAGAATCCGGGCGATGATGTGGAGGATTCGCTTGACGAGTATATCCGCACTCATTTTGAGGGTGATTCGCTGTTGGTGATCGCGGACGAGGACGAAAACGGCATTACCACCGCAAAGCTGCATTTCCACACCAACGAGCCTTGGAAAATCCTCGAATACTGCCGCTCCCTCGGCGAGATTTACGACATCGTGGTCGAGGATATGGTAAGACAGTCCAGAGGACAAAAGGGATAATTAAAATTTATCGCCCCCGAGATTCGGGGGCGAATTTAGTTTGTATACGGTTAATTGATAATTGGCGGAGGAATAAGTCCAACGGCTACCTTGAGAATCATCGTTGCGTCTGCGGCATTTACTCTCCCGTCACCGTTCACATCGGCTCTGTCGAGCTGCTCGGAATCAAGCGTTATAAGCTCTACCGCGTGTTTGAGAATCAGGGTTGCGTCTTTTGCGCTGACTATGCCGTCGCCGTTGACATCGCCTTTCTTGTACTGCGGAGCAATGGGTTCTGTCGGAGTGGTTGGCACAACAGGTTCTGTCGGGGTAGTCGGTGTTATGGGTTCTGTTGGTGTAGTGGGCGTTGTTGGGTCTGTTGGAGCAGTTGGCGGCGCGGGTTCTGCCTCCGCAACTACTATAACGGGCTTTGCGGGCATTGAAAACGTTCCGCTGCTGCCGGAAAATGACGCTATAACAGTGTCGTCACCATAACTCCTTACCTCAAGCTTGGTGAGAATATATCCCGAATCGGGAGTGGCAGTTACAGATATAGAATCTTCGTATCGTGCAAAATTTTTTTTAGTCCCTTTGCCTGTTCCGCTGATACTAACGGTTACATGGTCGCCTGCGTGCGAAGATACACTAAACGCGCTTGCTGCATTCACGGTAATAGTAACATCACCCTCAGGCATTCTGAATACACCTTTTAATCCGAGTATTTGTCCCGATACTCCGCCGCCGGAATGATTGATTGTAATAATCGAATAAGCGGGTTTTGCGGTTGCGGTTACAAAAACCATTTCACCGGCTTTGAATTTTGATTTGACGACTATATCCGAAACAGTGGAATCCCAACCCTCGATGATTACGTCCGCATAAATGGTATCCACAATAATGTTATATTCCCGTTGTGTGGATTCCGCAGACGCTTCCGCCGCTTTTACCGCTGCCGCACCGAATGAGCCAAACGCGAACATCAACGCGATAGCGGCGGCAAATATTGCTTTTCTGATATTGACTTTCATTGCTTACCCCCTGTTACATAATTTCGATTGCGAAGCTCGTGTAGTAGCTCTCAGCGGGTGTTTGAAAATCGGTACTTTCCATAATGGTTATCTCGGTGGTACCCTGATATATTCCCGACTGTACGGGCTGTTTGCTTATGCCCAGAGATTCATCACCCGTATAAGTGGTATCAAACCGCACTTTCTTCAGCGTAAAGGATTCGCCCGGCTCAAGGGGAATTAGTGTTATCGCGTCGTCCCAGTACTGTACCGCGTCAATATCGTTCAATCTTCTTCCGTCAAGGCTGATGTAGGTGCGGATTTCCGTATGGGTATCCGCGGTCGCAGTCGGAACAAAAATATAGAACTTCTTGTCGGACTTGTTGGTTACCTCCGCGTCAACGGTGATTATATCGCCCTTTTTGTACGCGGACTTTTCCAAATCTACCTGTAATCTGAGCTTGTCGTTTTCAAAGAAAGAGTATAGCGGTTCTGGTTCTGTGGATTCGCCGGGGTCTTCGGGGGTATTAGGTTCGGTGGATACGCCGGAGTCATCGGGGGTGACAAGTTTGGAGTCGGAGATTCTAATCGGGAATTTTACCGTATGCGTTGTCAGCGATTCGTAGTAATGCGGGTCGAAAGCCGTTGCCACGGTGATAACGCCCTGATACATTCCGAACGGTGTATTTTCGCCGGCGGTCGCCTCGAAGTTCAGTCGGGCGGTGTATGTTTCGCCTTGTTCAAGCTGCAGGGTATAAATCGCATCATTGCCAATAAAAGGATGGCTCTTGTTTTCAAGCGATAGATCGTTTCTTGTAATATTTCCGTCAACGATGTAGTATTTATCCTCATCGGATGTTCCATCGTTGTACATCGCCTGAAATCCCTGATATAGGTAAATCGGTCTTCCGGAAACGTTCGTGATTTCCACATCGACAGGAATCATTTCACCGACTTTATACTCGAATTTTGACGGCTTTACCTGTATTGTAAGCTCGTCCCCATACTCGGTAACGGAATTGTAGACGGTTAAAGTCTCGGATTTTACAAGCTCCAACGGTCGAATTTCAACGTCATCGGCTTCCCAGATTTCCGGAGTATAGCACCACGCAGGGCTTACCTGAACCTTCAGCACTCCGTCCACTATTATCAAGCGGCACTGTTCTTCATTGTCACTACTAAAATGACTATCGTAATAATATGCGGTTCTGTCCTCTGGATCATATCCCAATACTAATTTGTGAACTATCCCCGATCCTATCGAACGGTTTAAGCAGATTTCACGCTTACCATCGCTGTCAAAGTCACACAAATAAATCTGGTGTCCGCTGAGCAGCCGATATTCAACGCCCTCCTCAACACAATACAAAGTAGGACCGCCCTCTCCGCCGCTCAGACGAATTACACGAAACGTCAATTCGGGATATTCGTCCATTGTGAACTCGCAGAACATCTCTTTAATTTCGGGATATGGTTTATCATCCGTTTGTCCATAGTCGCTCGAATCGAAAACGCACTCGGCGGCAATGGCATTCAAACCCGACTGCAGCGGAGAATTTGATTCAACCGGGATTTTGCTCTTGCCCGTATTCACGGCGATAACGGCACCCACCGCCGCGCAAACCGCCAGACAAGCCGCCGCAGCCGCCGCGATTCCCCACGGCAAGCGACGCTTGGTCATATGGATCTCCTGCGGCTGAACCACCTCCGATTTCTCCGCGTTGGGAAATGCCGCGTCTACAAAGCTATCGTCAATATCGTTAAACATTTCAAAGATTTCTTCTGATTTCATATCTCATAACCTCTCTTTCGTAAATGCGTCTTTAGTTTTTTGCGAACTCGTGAAAGCGTGACGGACACATTGTTCTCATTTGTTCCGAGTGTTTCGGCGATTGACTTGACGCTCTCGCAGTACCAATACCGCAAGACGAATATATTCCGATTCTGCTCCGACAGCGAACCCAAGAAAGCGTTTATCTCGCGGATTATCTCCGAACGCTCGTATTGCTGCTCAATATCGGCTTTTCCGGAAATCAGCTCAGATAATTCCTCATACACCGAAGTAATCTCACCGCTTCCGCGCTTTTCGGCGGTTAGCTTTTTCAGGCGGTTAAGGGCGAGGTTTCTGGTTACTTTTCCCAGAAACGCGCGCAAAGATTTCGGCTCGTGCGGCGGAATCAGCTCCCAGATACGCATCATAGCGTCATTTACACACTCCTCGGATTCTTCATGAGAGTTTAGTATATTCATCGCGATTTTGCCGCAGTAGTTTTTGTACTTGAGTTGAAGTTCGCTCACTGCGGTGTCACTGCGCTCCATAAATTTACGGATTATTTCGGTGTCCTCCATAAACGGCACGTAATCACCTCCAAAAGATCTTTCACTATTATAGACAAATTTTATCTCCGAATCTTACATATTCGGGGAAAATAGTTTGAAAAAAGCATTACCTTACGCTTAAAGTGTGTGGGGAACTCCCGCCGCCCTTAATGTGGGAGCAACCCCCTACGCCCCCAAGAACGGGGGACAACCCTTCGGGGGCAGGCTAAGTCTTGGACAACGCTTGCTGCGCCTGCGGCGCAGAGCGTTGTTGCCTGTCGTCCTCTGTTGGCGGCATCCGTGCCGCCTTTTGGGACGACAGCACAAACATCCTGTTTGTGCCAAGCCTTTGCATTTTTCGCTGCGCGA
>JAAVIC010000001.1 GCA_014799385.1 Oscillospiraceae bacterium | reverse complement strand
GTGGGGGAGAGTGGGAAAGAGGGGAGTGGGGGAAAACCCGTAGGGGGCGGGGGCTTTTCCGTCCTGAGGGTTTGAAATCCCCCGCCCCCGAAGGGTTGTCCCCCCACAATAACGCGGCGGGAGTTCCCCGCATTGGGGTTCGGGGAAACTCCCCGAAGGGTTGTCCCCCCACTAAAACGTAGAGGGTTCGGGGTACTCCCCGCATTGGGGTTCGGGGCAGCTCCCCGCAATCCGCGCCGAGGGCGGCAAGAGTAAATCCCCACGGATTCTCTCCGTGGGGATTCGTGCTTTTGTTTTTGAAAATCGGGAGTTGTCACCCCAGCGCCGCCAGGTTGGCAGCGTCTATATCCGCCCAATGATCTTTGATTTTTTCGATTTCCGCCTCGTGGTCGCCCGAGCACATATTGGGGATATTGTTCTGTCGGTAATATCCAATATCCGTATTTGTGCATTTTGACGAGGCGAGCAATCCCGTGTCGAGGCAGTATCTTCGTTCGAGGACTGTCGATTCGGGGACGAACTTGCTCGACTGCGAGGTGTCTACGAGCTTGATCATCGTATCGTGCCAAACCGTGGCGGTGTAGCGGTGATAGTCGGGCAAATCGCGTCCGAATTCCTGACCGCCCTCATATCCTACCCAGTACGCTCCCACATATTCGGGAGTAAGTCCCACAAACGTGAAGTTCTTACTGTCGTTTGAGGTACCGGTTTTTCCGACAACCTCAATGTTCGGGAGCTGCGCGGTGGCAGCGCCGGTCCCGGGATTGGTGACTACCGTTCTCAGCATACGGTTGGTTATCCACGCGGCATCGGGGTCTATCGCCTGATTGCCGATATAGTTCTGCTCCAGAATTACATTGTCACGGACGTCAAGCACTCGGTTGTACAGCATGGGTCTGTAATAGATTCCGCCGTTTCCGAACATCTGATACGCCGCCGCCAGTTCCACGAGCTTGATTCCTTCGGTAAGCGCGCCTAGCGAAACAGGCGAAAGCGCGATATCCGCTTCTGTCATTGTGGTTATGCCGAGATTCTGCGTAAGCTGATTGTAGCACACCTGCGGCGTAAGCATTTGTGCCACACGCACCGCAATAGTATTTAATGACTGACGCACACCGCTCCACACAAGAGTGGGTTCGCCGGTGCCCCAAGCAGGACCGAAGTTCCAGGGCCACTGTTCTTTTCCGCCGTAATCGCCGATAATCCAGATGGGCGCGTTGGGAATCATTGTGGAGTAGGTGATAAGGTTATTCTGAACCGCCGTTGCGTACACGGAAATGGGCTTCATTGTTGAACCCGGAGAACGCACCGCCATTGTCGCGCGATTAAAGCAGTTGATTCCCGGTTTGTCGCCCAGTCCGCCGGCAATCGCCTTGACCGTGCCCGAGTAGTCCATCACCACAAACGCCGCCTGGACAAGCTCGTTTGCGGGGGCGTTCTTGTTATAGCTTGTTACAACAAGATACGGGTCTTTGTAAACCTCCTCGAGCTTGTTCTGCATTTCGATATCTTCGTTGATGTAGATTTTGTAGCCGCCGTTGTAAATCTCTTTACGCGCCGAGGTTTCGGAGATTCCCTTAAGTTCCGCGTAATCGCTGACAACCTGATTTATCGCCGCGTCAACGTACCAATTCTGCGTGACTTCGTATTCGTCCCAACGGTAAGCCTCATAGGTATCGTCATCGGGGGCATCCTCATCGGGGTCTTCCTCGTCCTCATCGTTTTTTAGCGAACGCGGGTCAATATATCCGAACGCGTCGCCTATTACCGTGTTTTTGAACTGCACCTTCTCTTTATACGCAGCCTCGTATTCGGCGGTGGAGATGTATCCCTGCTCGTACATATTATCCAACGCGTATTCTTGAGACGCTTTGCAGTTGGCAAGGTCGGTATACGGAGAGCGTATATTCGGATTTCGTATCATTCCCGCCAATATTGCGGCTTCGGCTATGGTGACTTCGCTTGCCTGCTTGCCGAAATATGCCTCGCAAGCCGCGCCGACACCGTAATTCATTCCGCCCCAGCCTATGTTATTGAGATAACTTTCGATTATCTGCTCTTTTGTGTATTTCTTTTCGATTTCCAACGCGCGGAAAATCTCGCGGAGCTTACGCTCCCAAGTCTGTTCGTCATCTTCGGTGATGTTCTTTATCAACTGCTGAGTGATCGTAGAACCGCCCTGACGCACGTTGCTTTCATCAGAGCTTACTATATCCATAGCCAGCGCGAACACGGTACGCCGCCAATCCACGCCTTTATGCGTGGAAAAACGCTTGTCCTCTGTTGCGACCACCGCTTTCAGGATATTCGGGGAGATGTCCTCATAGTCGACCCAGATACGGTTTCGCTCATCGAAAAGACGTTTCACCTCGACCTCCTGCCCCTCGGCGTCCCTGGCATAGATGAATGTCGTGTACATCTTCTCGGCATTACGCAGATTCATATCGAACCCCGAATCCGCGAAATCGAGCACATATGCTACCACCACGATCGCCACAATGCAGATCATTATAACCAACACCAGCATCATAGCCGAGATGGTGGTTCCGATAACCGTCAGCGCGTGACCTATATTCTTCATTGTATGCTCACGGCGTTTCTTATCCCGCGGACGCGGCTCGTCGTCCTTGATTTTGATGTAACGGAATTTTTTTTGGAAAAAATCAATAATCTTATTCATAATACTCCTTATCTTGATGGCAAATCCGAAATCGTGCAGATGGAAATCCGCTTTGCGGATTTCCATCTGCACTCGCCTGCCTGTCACGGCTCACGCTATGCGTGCGCCGTAACAGGCGCGTTTCGGATTTGCATTATCTAAATAGCAAATTCAAAACCACACAGACGAGCCTCGCTAGTCTGTGTTCGCTAAGCGAGCTGCAACACCGCTTGCGTTTTGAATTTACACTAGCCGCCGATAACCTGCTGCGAGTTATAACGCGACAAAATTTCACTTCAAACAGTGGATTACAGTTATAACCCAAATTAACTGTACATTGTAAATGCATACCTTTATTATAACACAAATTCAAGCGGCGAAGCCGCGGACGGCATGAAGTGCCGTCACAAAACCGCTTGCGGTTTTGCCGCTGTTTTTATTATAACACATTTTTTCCCAAATGTTAATACCTTTTCCGGATTTTTTTGTGAAAAAAGCGTGAAATTTGGGAAGTCTCCACGTTTACGCGGATAACTGCTCCTCGCAGAACCTCTTCAGTGCGGGGACATCGTTCACGGCAACATCCCAAATTGCCTCATTATTCATTTTCTCATAACCGTGTGCGAAGTGGCAGCGCATACCGTATATCAGATTCCACGGAACATATTGCTTTGTGTTCTCCTTGAACTCATCCGATAGCTTGTGTACAAGCTCGCCGATCTGCAAAATATTCATTCCGATTGAACTTCTGAACTGTCGGTTTGATTCAAACTGCTCGAATGAGTTTTCAAGCAGTTCAACGTCCTCACATACGTAGCTGCACCACTTCAGAATATGTTCAACAATGCTTCTGTCTTTACTTGTCATAGATGATTCTCCTGTCTTTGTCAACAGCATTGCGGAATTTTATTGATAATGAGTCGTCTTGATCCTGTTTATATACTGATCGTGTCGTAACTAAATCCAGACTTTTTTTCAAAGCATTTTCCAAATCGCTCCACAAACCGTAAAATTCCAGTCCTCTGATATTCTCCACTTCAACAAGCAAGTCAACATCGCTCTCCTCGGTTGCCTCGCCGCGAGCGTACGAGCCGAAAAGGTAGATTTTACCAACACCGTAACGTTCGGCTATCGGACGCACTCTCTCGGCAATTTCCTCGATTTTGTATACGCACATCGCCGCTCACGCTCCTTTATTATTCTACAGATACTTGACAAATCCTACCGCCGCGTTGTATAATATAATCAGGACTGTTACGGCAACCGCGGAAATCAACCTACGCCTATGAGTTTTTCAATTTTCAGGTACAGATTGGACAGCAGCTTCACGTCCTCGAAATGGTCGGTAGAGTCCGAGAAAACGAGCTTTTCCGCGTCCGTGTAGAATACCTCGCGCCACGGACGTCCGCCTTCATACACACGAATTGCCGTGAACACCGCCTCGCCGGTCGGAGTAACCGTCTCCTCGGGCTGCGAATCCGCGAGCTTATACACCGAAAAGATGACACTATCCGCAAGTGACTTATCGATAAGCCGCGCGCGGCAGATTATCCGCCCTTGTTTCATTGGGTGCTCCTCAAAGCGTTTTGCCTCGTCAAACGTGTACATATAAATCGGGTCGTGAAACCAAATGGAGTTCTGGATAGGCTTGGCAAAGATCATCTTGTAAAATCCGCGCTCGGACACTATCCGCGCAAAGAACGTCTGGTGATTATGCGCGGGCAGCGCGTAAATATCGCATAATACCGAACAGTTTTCGTTTCGGAAATTTTTATGCGTCAGTTCGGTTTCCGCAACCTCAATGTCGCGCAGATACGCACTGCGCCAATCGGTGTAATTTTCGGATATTCGCATACTAACCTCCCCGAAATCGGTTGATAGTGTTTTGTTATCGGCGATGATTCTTGATTTACCGGTTCGTTCCGAAATCAACCGATGAACGAAAGAAATCCTCAAGATAATCAATAACGCCTTGAGCGGCATACATCGCAGCCATCATTAAAAAGTCCGTGTCGCACTTTGCAAAATCTATGCTGTTTCCGTTTCGTTTCAGTAAAAGCGAAAAGAAGAGCCTTTCCGTTCTCCCGTTTCCCTCTCGAAATGGGTGCAGCATATTCAGCTCGTGGTAGAAATCGGCAATTTCTTTGATGTATTCATCGCGGGAAAGGCTGTTAAATTCGTTGTTTCTTTGCAGATAGTCAAACTTGGCTTTTCCCAAAGAGCGTATGTTGCCGGAGCGGCAGAAATTTGTTCCTTTTTTGGATATGTCAACAGTGCAGATTTCCCCTGCCCAATCATAAATATCCCCGAACAGGACTTTGTGAATATAGCAATAAAACTCAAATGTGAAGGGCTCTGTGAAATCCGTTTTCATCAACTCGTCTGTGCGGAGCGTCACATACATCTTCTCCACCTTGTTAAGTTTTTCCTGTTTCCGAATATTTTGCTTGTTTATCAGAACTGTTGTGCATGGGTAACAGGAGTCATCGGAAGCCGATAAAGAGTATCTCATTACTCGGACATTATCTCCTCAACATATTCTTCAATCGTCATCTCTCCATCGAGGATTTTCTCCGCGATTTTGATTTCCTCCTCGGTGAAGTCCAATCCTTCCATTCTCGCCGAGGCGACCGCCTGCATTAAATTATGTCTGGTTTCGTCGGTCATAACAATCCCCCATTACCTTTTTTTCAGTTCCCAATATTACGTTGATTTAAGCCGAACGTGGTTTTCTGTAAGGATATTGGGTTATCTTTATTATAACACTATTTTCCCGAAATGTCAACCTTATGGGAACTAAAAAATATCGGTTGTTCTTGCAGAACGGCGCGGAAAGCGGGGAACAACCCTTTTCGGGGAGTTTCCCCGAACCCTCAGCGTTTAGTGGGGGGACAACCCTCTTTCCCATCTCCCCCACCCCCTTTTTCCTGTGTTGTCTCGGGAAAGTTGCTATTGGTTATAGTACGCCTATCCGCAACTCGTGACTAGAGCGTTATAACTGCAATTAAGTTATTGGTGACTAGTGCAAATCCGAAATGCGAGCGGGGTGCAACACCGTGAAACGGTGTTGCGGCTCGCTCAGGCAAGTGCACACCGTAGGTGTGCACGGTTTCGGATTTGCTATTTAGATAAGGAGTTACTATGAAAAAGTTTTTTGGAAGATTCTGGGTCTTTATTCCGCTGATTTTGGCGGCGGCTATGTATTTTCTGCTGCCGTTGTTCCCGGGTTTTACGGAATACGTCATCTCGCGCGGACTGAACAAAATCATCACCGTGCCGCTCGGATTCCTTACAAGTCTGATTCCCGTTTCGCTTACCGAGTGGCTGCTTATCCTGAGCGTACCTATCGTTATATTCCTCATTGTTCTGCTTATAGTGAAACTGCGGAAAAGCGAGAAAAAGTCTCGAACGCTCCTCGGGGCGGGGAAGTTCCTTGCGGGATTTATTTCTATCACCTCGTTTCTGTATATGACTTGTCACGGCGCGAACTACTACCGTTATCCGCTGGAGCGCAATATGGGTCTGGACACCTCTCACCGCTCCCAGGAGGAACTTCAAAGGGTCTGCATTATATTAGCCCAAGGAGCGGCGCAAGCCCGCGCGGAGCTTGACGTTCCCGAGGACGCGGAATTTGAGTTTTCCGAGAGCATTTATACCGAGCTTACCCGCGCGGGGAGCGGCTATTCCGCGCTTACCGATGAATATCCGTTTTTGTGGACGTCTATTTGGCGGCAAAAGCCCGTAATGCTCTCCGAGCAGTGGTCGTACACGTTTATCGTGGGTATGTATTTCCCGATGCTTGCCGAGTGCAACATAAACACGGTTCAGCCCGACTATTGTATCCCGTTCACTGCCGCGCACGAAAGCGCGCATTCGCGCGGAATCGCCTTTGAGAACGAGTGCAATTTCCTCGCGTTTTTGTCCTGTATAAACAGCGAATATCCCGAATACCGCTATTCGGGATATATGGAAGCGTTGAGCTATTGCCGCCGCGACCTCGATTCCGAGTATCGCAAAGAGGTGAACGAATACATAACCGACGGAATGTGGGCGGATTATGCCGCAAGCAACCGTTTCTTAGACGACCATAGAAAGGAAATTAAAATCGGCTCGACCGAGATCTCCGTTTCGGAGGTTTCCTCCCAGGTGAACGATAACTTCATCAAGTCGCAAGGAGTAGAGGAGGGCGTGCGCTCCTATAATCAAGTAACCGACCTGATTTTAGCATACTATGGCAGTAAGGGATAGCAGACTGTTAAGGTGCGCGCTGAGGTTCGAGCAAACCGAACACACACCGAAATATCTCTCTTGATGATTAACAAAAACCGCCGCCCCGTAATGGAGCGGCGGTCTTTTTTGATTAATAATGAAAAACAGACAATCGACAACTACCTATGTCTTCCGCCACCGCCGCCGTGATGTCCGCCGCCGCTGTGTCCTCCACCGCCGTGATGTCCGCCGCTGCCGTGATGGCTGCTGTCTATATGTACGCTGGTGGTGTACTCGCGGATAAAGTCATCTCGCCGAAATGTAACGTTGACAGTGCGGCGGTCTATGTACTGAGCCGCGCTTATCGGTTTCTTTTTCTTGTATTTTGACGCTGCCGCGCTTGTTACGATAAGCGAAACCACAAGCCCGAAAATAATCGCCACAAGCGTTGCCGCGGGGTTGTGAGCAAACACAAGCAGAATCCGCAAAAAGTTGAAACTGCCGTACATTCTTACCGAATCGCAGAACGCAAGACAAGCGGAGTCAAAATTAGTGACAATGCTTGCTCCATTTTTGTCAAGCGCGTAATAGGTTTCATCAAAAATATCGTCCAAGTGCTTTTGGAACTTTTGTTCCGCCTTGCCGCTGAGCGATATCCAATCCTGATAAAAGGTATATTTGGGATTGTCGTGCGTGTTAAGCAGCAACAGCACCACCGAATCGCTTATAATGCCGAAATTATCGTCCAGAAACGCTTCAGCGTATTGAACATCGGTTTTATCGTCAATATCGCGCGTAATAACTATTCCGACATTGCACTTCACCTTGCGGGCGGTGGTTTCCATATAGTTGAGGAGAAACTCCTCCTGGGTTTTTGTAAGGCAGTCGTCATAGTCCGCCAGAGCCGCTTTGTATTTATCGCCCTTAATCAAAAGACGGTCGTCGCTGTTGCGGTATTGGTCGGGGTCGGAGCTTCCGTAAGCCTTTTCGCCGTATTCCGTAAAACGGCTGCAGAAATCCTCAAGCGCCGTCTGCGCGCCCGAAGCTAACGCGGTACTGTTAATCCGCACGGAGAGTTCAAAAGAATGGCTTCCGTAAACCTTTTCGGCGTCGCCGCTCATAGCGATTCCGCTGTAATGCTTTATCGTTCCGCCGTCGTTTTTCCGGTAGTACACCAGAACTACCGAGTTCTCGCCGTAAAAATCATTCAAGGTTTGCTCCGCGTAATCCCAATTGTCATTATAATCGCGAAGGTCGCTTACCACATAAATTCCCAGATTGCACCGCGCGGCATTTGCGGTCGTCCTCATACGCTCTTCAAGGGATTCCCTCTGTTCGGTTGTGAAGAGTTCGTCAATGTCCTCAAGGTAAATCTCATATGTATCGGGCGCATACGCGTTCGCTTTGTTCAGCACGGGCATAAATACCGAGAACACCAGCGCCGCAACGAGCAATCCCGCTAAAATCTTGAATCCGATTTTTTTCATTGCAGACACGCACCCCCCAATAAGAACACAATAATAAATGTTATGAGGAAAATCCCCGCGCTGAGCAGAAACTTCTTAAATTTACTTACAGGCAACTCTCCGAACGTTGTTCCCGTTTGACCGTTCATTACAAACGCGTAGTCCTTGCCATTGTAGTTGTAATTCAAGAACCACACAGGCATAAGCGCGTAAACATATTGCCGGTCTGTGTATGTAATATTGACCGAAGCGTTGTCAAGACTTGTGTAAACGTCTGCCATACGGCGGATCTCCGCGTCAGCCGCCTCGCGGATTCGCTGGTCTATGCGTTTCGCCGCCTCCATCTTGTCCACATCATACTTTTCCGCCGCGCACCCCGACAAATAGGACATCGAAAACAGCTTTATCCCCGTGTAATCGAACGGCTCGATACTCTCCATCAGCGAATCGTCTATTCTGCGCGAGCCATCGCACGGAACGCGCACGAAAGCCATATCCGCGCGGCGTTCCACCTGATACTCCTTTGTGTGAGTGTAATGCCTGTTGCCCGAAGTCCACGAGTGGGTCTGCTTGCCTATCGCCGTGAGATGTACGTCCGTTGAACCGCTTTTCAGCCAATACGGAACATACAGCGGCGAAACGCTGTAAATCCGCGCGTTCTTAATAAATCCGTTCGGCAAGAGTAATTTCCCCTTTGTGTATATACGGAAATTCTCCTCGGCTTGCTCCTTTGTTGTTGCAAACGGAATGATCAGATTCGGCTTGAAGTCCCCGGAAAGCCGCCCCGAAAGGATTACGGGAGTATGGCAGAAATGACACCGCGTAGACGCTGTCAGCGAGTCGCATATCACTCCCGCGCCGCAGTTCGGACACGTATATAGCGCGCTCTGACCCGTAAATTCCTCGTCCGCCATTTGCTGTTCCGTAAGCGGCGGCTCGTTCTCATCGAGATTTACGCTTTCGTCCCGCGTTTTGAATATATTCCGAATCGCATAATCCGAGAACGTGCTGTCGCAAAACTTGCAAACGAACCGCCCGCTGGCGTTGTCGAACTCCAACGCGCCATTACAATTCGGACACTGATAAGTAATACTATCCATTTTAGCTCCTTATCTAAATAGCAAATTCGAAACCGTGCACACCTGCGGTGTGCACTTGCCTGAGCGTCACGGAACATCGCTGCGCGATATTCCGCGCCGCTCGCATTTCGGATTTGCACTAGTCACCAATAACTTGCTTTTGGTTATAGCGAACTAAACTCGCGCCGCCAAAAACTTGCTTTGACTTGAACGCTTTAATCGCGAGCCGCCGATAGGCACAACTTTCCCTCGATGACACAGGAAAAAGGGGGTGAGGGAGAGGGGAAAGAGGGGAGTGGGGGGAAAACCCGTAGGGGGCGGGGGCTTTTCCGTCCCGAGGGTTTGCTGAGCATTTTTCGCGCAGCGAGAAATGCAAAGGCTTGGAAACAACGCTCTGCGCCGTAGGCGCAGTAAGCGTTGTCCAAGACTTAGCCCGCCCCCGAAGGGTTGTCCCCCCACTAAACACGGGGTTTCGGGGAAACTCCCCGAAAAGGGTTGTCCCCCCACTAAACGCGGGGATTCGGGGCAACCCCCGACGCTCACTCTGTGTGTATCTCCGAGAACACCTTTCCGATACTATCATTGATTACCAGTTCCGCGTTTCGGTCGGCATTGGTCTCGGACTTGTTTATCACCACCAAATGCTTCCCCGTGAAATAATTCACGAATCCCGCAGCGGGGTAGACCACCAGCGAAGTACCGCCGATAATCAGCGTATCTGCGGCGGAAATCTCGTTCACCGCTCGATTAATATCATCTCCGTTGAGGCTCTCCTCGTACAGTACCACATCGGGCTTGATTCTTCCGCCGCACTCACATCGCGGAATCCCCGTACTGCCCGTTACCGCGTCCAGCCCGTGGAATTTCCCGCACTTTTCGCAGTAATTTCTATGTACGCTTCCGTGGAGTTCAATAACATTCCTGCTCCCAGCCGCCTGATGAAGTCCGTCAATGTTCTGGGTAATCACCGCCGAGAGCTTGCCCGACCGCTCCAATTCCGCGAGTTTTATATGCGCGGTGTTCGGTTTCGCGTTCGGGAAAATCATTCTGTCCCGATAGAACGCGAAGAACTCCTCGGTATTCCGTTCATAGAACGTATGCGATACGATTTGCTCAGGCGGATACTTGTACTTCTGCGAATACAGACCGTCCGCGCTCCGAAAATCCGGGATTCCGCTCTCCGTGGACACTCCCGCGCCCCCGAAGAACACTATCCGCGCGCTGTCGTTGACTATTTCTTGCAATGTCATTCTAAGCTCCTTATTTTAATAGCAAATTGAGAACCGCACAGACGAGCATACGCTCGTCTGTGCTAGCTGAGCGACCCGGCACACGCTGCGCGTATGCCGCGCCGCTCGCTTTCTCAATCTGCACGAATCACCAATAACTTGCTTTTGGCTATAGCGTACTAAACTCGCGCCGCCAAAATGTGGCTTTGGATTTTGCGCTACTGCACTATTTTCCCGTCCGAAATGCGAATCAACCGCTTTGCCTTTTTCGCCGTATCCTCGTTGTGGGTAATCATCACAATCGTCTTTCCGTCGCGGTTCAGCTCGTTCAGAATATCCAGAACCTCCGCGCCCGAGCGACTGTCCAGATTTCCGCACGGCTCATCGGCGAGAATCACCTTTGGATTTGCCGCGATTGCCCGCGCAATTGCCACGCGCTGCTGCTGACCGCCCGAAAGCTCTCGTGGACGGTGGAGCGCTCTGTCCGACAAGCGGACGCTCTCCAGCGCGTCAAGAGCCGCCGCGCTCCGTTTGGCTTTCGGAACTTTCCGATACAACAGCGGAAGTTCGATATTTTCAAGCGCGGTAAGTCCCGGAATCAGATTAAAGCTCTGGAATATAAACCCGATTTTGCGGCTGCGTATCTCGGAGAGCGCATTGTCCGACAACTCGGAAACATCCTCTCCGTCAAGGATATAACTCCCCGAGGTCGGGCTGTCCAGACACCCGAGAATGTTCATCAGTGTGGACTTTCCTGAACCGGAAGTTCCCACCACCGTTACATACTCGCCGTCCGCTATGTCAAGCGAAACACCGTCCAGAGCCTTTACCGTCTGACCGCCCACCGTATAGAACTTGCGTAAATTGTCCGCGCGTATTGCCATTTGAAAATCCCCCAATGCGTTTTTACCGTTTATTGTGGGGATTTTTTCGCCAATTATTCACTTTAGCTCACTGATAATCTCCGCTAAATATAGATATTCCGGAAAGTCTGATTTTAGTCTTGCGCGGCATTTTGCTACAAAATCCGCGCGAAGTTCCCGATTATCGCGCATTGCCTGTTTCGCGCCCCAAAGGTGGGTGAAGTCGTCCTGCGGTCGGAACAGAGAATCCTTGTCCAGAAGCGTTTTCACGGGCGTTCCCGTGTAGTCCGCGCACATCGCGATCATTCGCTGCTCCGCGAACACCATATACTTCAGGAAATCGTCCGCGTCCTCGGCGGACTTCATAAACGCGATTGCCTGACTTGTATAGAACTCCTTGATGTCATTATCCGGGAGATACAGAAAAGCCGTGTTCAGCGGCTTCTCCGTTTCCGAAAAATCGGGAATCACGTGACCGCGCGTCTTGAAAAACGACAGCGGCGGATATATCCCGTCCGAAATATCCTCGCGGTGGGCGGCAATGATTTCCGAGCCGAACGGGGGATTTTTCCACACTATGAAATCGGTGTCTATCATCGCCACGGGCGCGCTTACCTCGCGCAAGGCGAGCAGCTTTCCGCCCGCCCAGAACATCAGCGGATTTATGCCCTCAAGGTCGTCCGCGATACACACGCGGATTTCGTCCCACACGTCCGCAAACCCGATTTCGCGGTAATATTCCGCGTATCGGGAATCGCAGCACATCGTGATTTTTCCGCCGTTTTTCCGCCATTGCAGCGCGGAGAGCGCGGTGCAGTACAAATCAAAATCCTCAGCGGAAACCGCCGTTTTGCCCTTGGCAAACGCAGGCGCGGAGCTTGCGATATGTATTGCCTGCATTTACATTCTATGGCGCAGGAAACTCAGCACGATAATGGTGATAACCAACAGTCCGACAACAAGCAGAACAAGTCCGATAATAAGCAGAGCCGTGGAGCTGTTCGCGTTTCCGCCGATATGTACCACATATCTCGCCGCGTTTTGCGCGCTGTAACCCTGTCCCTTAAGGTAATCCAGAAAAGCGTCATATTCTTTGTCGTCCATTTTAGTTACTTTTCCGTCTGCCTTCATTGTTGTCCATACGTCTGGCTCGATACCTTCCAGATAATAATCGTCCGTTTCCTTGGACATTTTATTTGCGATCCTTACATCGGCGCTGTCTTTGACGACTATCGCGATAAATATCGGTTCATCATCTTCAAACGTGGATTCCAACGGCATCGCGAAGTAACGATCGGTGGTTTTGGTCGTATTCGTATCGGTATTCGTTTCCCTTGTATACGCAAACTGATCCCACAACTCATAAATTTCACCGGTCACGAACTGTCCCGCGTGGAAATCCTTTGCGCCCATCGGGGAAATATCCTTGCGGTTGGCGAACTCCACCTTGTCGCGTATTGACACGACCGTGAGGAATCCTCCCACAATCACAAAAACCACCATTACAATAATACCTCTGATTAACTTCATAATTTCCTCCTTATTTAAATAGCAAATTGAGAACCGTTCAGATGAAATCCGCTTTGCGGATTTCATCTGAACTAGCCGAGCGCCACGGCACACCGCTGCGCGGAGTGACCGCCTCTGTTGCGCGGCATCCTTGCCGCGCTTTGGGCGGTCACCTTGCGACTTCGTGTCGCGGTATGCCGCGCCACTCGCTTTCTCAATTTGCACTAATCACCAATAACTTGCTTTTGGTTATAGCGTACTAAACTCGCGCCGCCAATAACTTGCTTTGACTTGAACGCTTTAATCGCGAGCCGCCAATAGGTACAACTTTCCCGTTATGACACAGGAAAAAGGGGGTGCAGCTCTCGGACTTCGCCCGAGAGCTTAGCGTTTTTGGCTGATTCAACCGCTAAAAGCCGCAGCCGCCGACAGGCACAACTTTCCCTAGATGACACAGGAAAAAGGGGGTGGGGGAGAGTGGGAAAGAGGGGAGTGGGGGGAAAACCCGTAGGGGGCGGGGGCTTTTCCGTCCCGAGGGTTTGAAATCCCCCGCCCCCGAAGGGTTGTCCCCCCACTAAACGCGGGGGCTCGGGGAAGTCCCCCGAAGAAACGCGGGGTTCGGGGAAGCTCCCCGAAACAGCGGATTATGTCAATAATTCACCGTCAATACCCCTCCCTTTCGTGTTTGATTCGGATAATCAACAGCGTTGCTCCGCCCGCGCCGACCAAAAGCAATACCGCCCCCACGATAACCGTTGGCAAGGTATTAAACAGCTCGTCGGTATCTGCAACATAAATCACATACGGAATAATATTGCTGTCGGGATTATTAATAAACATATTGTTGTTCTTTGCGTTTATTATATCCGAATCCTTGATTATTCCGCTGAACTCGACCGCTGTGCCGTTTTTGAGCGTGTTGTCCGCTTGTTCTATATCCTCTTCGCAAAACGCGATAATGCAGAATATCTTGTCCTCTTTTTTCTCCGTATATCCTACCTCGGCGAGATACCGTTTTACGCGTTTTTGTTTCCCGATCGGGATCCCGAAAATCTTCGGCGGGTCTGCGTACATCTCGCTGATCTTATCTCCCGGAGAACCCTCGGATAAATAATACTCCTTAAGATAGCTTACGCTGCCCTCCACAAGAACATTATGCCCGAAATCATCGAGCTTCATCGCGTTGAAGTCGTGTGTGGTGTCGCTGCTGTATTCCAGAGCGTTTCCGATTCCGTACACCAGAATGAAGCCGCCCGCGTATATCATAAGACCCAACAATACAAAAGCAATAATTCGTTTCATGATTTTTAATGGCAAATTCAAAAACACGGTCTTAAAATGCCGCGTTGCGGCATTTTAAGACCGTTCGCTGAGCGACCCGCTGCACACTGCGTGTGCAACGCGCCGCTCGCGTTTTGAATTTGCGCTTCTCTCCGATTTGTTGATGCGGTATATAATGCGCCAAAACTCCACCCCAAACAGTGGATTAAATGATGTGGATTCCATAGCCGTATCTGTCCAAAGGGCAGTTTAACAGCGTTTGCAAGAGAATCAAGTCGTATTCGTCCATCATTGGAAACCCACGGTAACTTCCAAGCATTTCCTCAAGATTCCACGGGAAATTCAAAAAGCTGCCAAAACTCGAAAAGCTCCCGAATTTCAACTGCGTGAGGAGATTTTTTAACGCGGATTCATACCCGCCGCTTGTGAACGAAAAACTCCCGAACGAGCCGCCGAATCCGAACAGCCATTCCCACTCCCATTCGTGGAATCCGCCGCTTGTTAAGTAGAACGAGCCAAAACTACCGAAAAGATTCCATATGTTGGCAAATCCGCCGTAACTCCCGAAAGAACCGCCGAACGAGCCATTAAACGAACCGCCGAATGAACAGACAAGCCCGTGCGCGCTGCCGCGCCAAACCGCCGAGGGAGCGGTGGTCGCCGCGGACGCGCCGTTAAGCGGCTTTCCCTCGATGGGCGTTCCGCCGAAGATTTCGGAAATTCGGGAGTTCAACTCGGGGCAATCCGTAGGAATTTTTTCCAGCTCTGACGCGTAATCCGCGCCATTATGTTCCCTGAGCCATTCCGCAAGGCTGCCCGCGAGGAAGTATCCGCGCAGCGAGGCAATATCGAGGTTTTGCGGAATCTCCGCCGCGTCGCGGATTTTCCGCCTGTTAAGCCACAAAGCGCACTCCATAGACAGCCCCCTCTCCGAACAAAGTTGTACATTTTAATTATAGCATATTTTCTGAGAGTTTTCAACACTTTTCAAAAAAATATTTTTGGATTGCCCGATTTTTGTTTCGCGCATATAATGTTGTGAAAAGCAATTCGCTTTTCAAATCAAATAACTACTCAAATAACCACGTGCTACGCTAATCGGGGAGTTTCCCCGAACCCCCGGCGCGGAAATCGGGGGACAACCCTTCGGGGAGAGGGCAAAGTCTTGGACAACGCTTACTGCGCCTACGGCGCAGAACGTTGTTGCCAAGACTTGGCATTTTTCGTAAAGCGAAAAATGCTCAGCAATCCGGCAAAAACGGGATTCCCCCTCTCCCCTACGGGTTTTCCCCCGTTCCCCTTTTCCCCTCTCCCCACTCCCTCCTTCCCGTTTTTCGGTGGTAGTGAGGGGAAAAGGTAGACTCTTCGCGGCAAGATTGTAGAAACGCTCCCGCTCTCGGTGGCGGTGTTTACGCACACAAAACAGTTGTTACGTACACTCGCTGCGAGAGCGTAATGCCCAATGGTATAGACGAGCTGCGGATAGGTCCGTTATAACAAAAAACAAGTTCCCCTAGATGAAACAGGAAAAAGGGGGTGGGGGAGATGGGAAAGAGGGGAGTGGGGGGAAAACCCGTAGGGGGCGGGGGCTTTTCCGTCCCGAGGGTTTGAAATCCCCCGCCCCCGAAGGGTTGTCCCCCCACTAAACGCGGCGGGTTCGGGGTAACTCCCCGTTTTCCGTGCTAAAGGCGCGGCAACCACCGCGCAGCGTTTGCACGGTTTCGGATTTGCTATTTAGATCAGGAGGATTTATGTTTATTTATATAAAGTCGATTACAAAGGCTCAAAAGGCGCTTGCGCTGTTGCAGCGCCACGGAATACGGTGCGCGGTGGAGCGCACAACAGGCAAGGCGGGGTGCGGTTTCGCGCTCCGCGTAACGGATAGAAACGCGAACAAAGCGGAGGTTTGCGCTCTGCTGAGTTCCATAGGGGTGGACTGTGGTCTATCTGGATAACGCGGCGACTACATACCCAAAGCCGCGCGAGGTTTACAGGAAGTGGCAGACGGCAATGAGCGTCTACGGCGCAAACCCGGGACGCAGCGGTTACGCGTTTTCCGAACGCACGTCCGAGGCTGTCTACAAAAGCAGGGAAGAGTGCGCGGAGCTGTTCGGCGCGGATTCCGAGAATACGGTGTTCACGCTGAACTGCACCCACGCGCTGAATTTCGCGATTAAGGGTATCGCCCGCAATAAATGTAAATTTGTGGTAAGCGATATGGAACACAACGCGGTAATGCGCCCCGCATACGCAGCGGCAAGGGCTGTCGGCGGCGAGTGCGCGATGTTCAGCGCGACCGAGGATGTTGAACAGACGGTCTATAACGCGGAACGCGCGATTGACGGGAATACCGTTGCGGTGATATGCACCGCCGCGTCAAACGTGTTTGGACTGCGCGCGCCGATTCGCGAGATTTTCGAGATGTGCAAAAGAAAACACGTTTGCTTTATTGTGGACGCGGCGCAAGGCGCGGGCGTTCTGCCGATTACGCTTGATGACGCGAATATCATCTGCGCGGCGGGGCATAAGGGATTGTACGGTCCGATGGGAACGGGTCTGCTGGTATCCGATGGAAATTACCCGTTGGAGACTATTATAGAGGGCGGCACGGGCAGCGTTTCGGAGAGCATTTTTCAGCCCGATTTCCCGCCCGACCGGTTTGAAAGCGGAACTATCAACACCGCCGGGGCAATCGCTCTCGGCGAGGGGGTAAAGTTCGTCAAGCGGCGGACTCCCAAGGCTATCCTGAATCACGAGCTTGCGTTGTGCGAGCGCGTGTGCGGGGGTCTGGGGAGGATAAACGGCATAACGCTGTATAACCGAATCACTCCCGAAAACAGGGAGAGTTACGCGCCTGTGGTATCGTTTAATTTCGAGGGAGTTCCAAGCTCCGAGGGCGCGCGGATTCTCAGCTCACGCGGATTTTATCTCAGGGGCGGTCTGCATTGCGCTCCCGCTGCTCACAAAAAGCTCGGCACGATAGACGGCGGAACGATTAGATTTTCGCCCTCAGCGTTCACTACGGCGCAGGAAGTTGAACTGTTTTTGAGGAGCGTTCGGCAAATAGCCGCGGGGCTATAATTGACGTTTAGTATTATATAAATCCCGCAAGCCAATCCGACTTTGAACGTTTGCTAATATCCCGGTTATGTTTTTCGTTTTCGTTTGTCTCTTGCGGCTCGTCCTCCCAACGCTTGCCGTTAAGCCATGTCACGGGATATGGGATATACTGCCCATTGTCCTTTGTCCACTGAACGGATTTCTTTTGCCGTTCCAAAGACGCAAGGATTTTAGCGGTTAATTCCTCATCGGGATTGATTTTATTCCAAGCATTCAGAGCCTGTTGTTTTGCGATTTTCTTCGGATAAGAAGACCAGAATTTCTCAAAATTAACATCATCCTCAAGCCCCTCGCGCGCAGCGCGCGGGGTTTGCTCTTTTGTATTCTGTATGTTTGTATTATATAATGTAGGCTTGTCATTTGACTGACGTGCTGTCTGCCGTTTGTCTGTCATTTGGCTGTCACTCAGACTGTCGCTTTTAACGTTGCAGTCATATTCAAGCATTGTTATAATGCTGAATTTCGAGGTTGTCTTGACTGTCGCTTTACCTGTCGTTTTCAAGCGGTCAAGTATCGTTCGCGCCTGTCGAATGGTAACACCGCATTTTTCCGATATTTCGGTGTAAGTTGTAATTACCTGTCCGCGTTCGATTTCCATTCCGCGATACCTCGTTGCCCGCCATTCAGCGCGCAAAAGAAGCCACAAATAAACGTATACCGTGTTTTTATCATCGAACCACTCCCAGTTTGTCAAGTTGTCTGATAGCTGTACAAAGCCCATATGTATCACGTCCTTTCATTAATTATTGTATCACGTTCAAGACTGCAATTTACTGAAATGTTTACGGAAGATTGCGTTTCCCCCCTTGCAATTTCCAAATTTTTGAGTTATAATAATATGTGGGATTGCAAAAAATAAATTCACGGAAATTTCGGAATAATCTTGCGAGCGCGAGTTTGGAGCGGAGGCTGCCCCGAAACCCTGCTTTTTTCGGGGGACAACCCTTTTCGGGGATTGCCCGAACCCACCGCGTTTAGTGGGGGACAACCCTTCGGGGGCGGGGGATTCAAACCCTCGGGACGGAAAAGCCCCCGCCCCCTACGGGTTTTCCCCCCACTCCCCTCTTTCCCCTCTCCCCCACCCCCTTTTTCCTGTGTCATCGAGGGAAAGTTGTGCCTATCAGCGGCGCGAGTTTAGAGCGTTCAAACTAAAACCACATTTTGGCGGCGCGAGATTAGCGCGTTATAACTAAAACAAGTTATTGGTGACTAGTGCAAATCCGAAATGCGAGCGGCGCGGTGCACGCGCAGCGTGAACCGTGACGCTCAGGCAAGTGCACACCGCAGGTGTGCACGGTTTCGGATTTGCTATCTAAATAAGGAGGCAAAACTGCTATGAGAAGAACAAAGATTGTTTGTACATTGGGACCGTCCACGCAGTCGGACGAGATTCTGCGGCTGCTTATCGAGAACGGAATGAATGTCGCGCGGCAGAATTTCTCGCACGGCACTCACGAGAGCCACAAGGTCACGCACGACCAGGTAGTCCGCGTGGCTAAGGAGCTTGGAAAGCCCGTTGCGACGCTGTTGGACACCAAAGGTCCCGAGGTGCGCCTGAAGAAGTTCAAGGGCGACAAAAAGGTTGAAATCAAGACGGGCGACAGCTTTGTGCTGACTACCGCCGACATCGAGGGCGACAGCTCGCGCGTTTCGGTTACTTATAAGAATCTCCCAAATGATATTGAGGTCGGCACGCGCATATTGATTGATGACGGAAACGTTATTATCCGCTGTACGGATATTGTCCGCAACTCGGACGGCACGGCTGAAATCGTCTGCACCGTGCTGAACGGCGGTGTTCTCTCAAATAACAAGGGCGTGAACATTCCCGGGGTAAAGCTGTCTATGCCGTATCTTTCCGAGGTGGATATTTCGGATATCCGCTTTGCCGCGCGGGAGAGTTATGACTTCGTGGCGGCTTCGTTCGTCACCTGCGCGGACGATGTTGTGGCGGTTCGGAAAATCCTCGAGGAAGAGGGCAGACCCGATATTCGCATAATCTCCAAAATCGAGAACGGCGAGGGCGTAAAGAATATTGACGAGATTCTCCGCGTTTCGGACGGAATTATGGTCGCGCGCGGCGATATGGGCGTGGAAATTCCGTTTGAGGAGATTCCGCAGATTCAGAAAATGCTTATCAAAAAGGGATATAACGCGAATAAACAGGTAATCACCGCCACGCAGATGTTGGAGAGTATGATTCACAATCCGCGCCCGACAAGAGCGGAAACCACCGATGTCGCAAACGCGATTTACGACGGAACGTCCGCGATTATGCTTTCGGGCGAGACCGCCGCGGGCGCGCACCCCGTTGAGGCGGTAAAGACCATGGCTCTGATTGCCGAAACCACGGAAAAGGCGATCAATTACAAGAAACGCTTCTACGCTCTGGAAACGCGCTCCAATGTCAACGTATCCACGGCGATTTCCCACGCGACCGTAAGCGCGGCTATGGATTTGGGCGCGACTGCGATAATCACGGTCACTAAAACGGGTACCACCGCGCGTATGATTTCACGCTATCGCCCCGAATGTCCTATCATTTCGTGCACCACAAGCGAGGTTACATGGCGGCAGATGGCTCTCTCGTGGGGTGTGATTCCGCTGATGGCTGAGGAAATGATGACCAATACCGATGACTTGATTCATCACGCGGTGGAAAAGGCTTCCAATGCGGGACTGCTGAAAAACGGCGATTTGGCGGTAATCACGGCGGGCGTGCCGCTCGGCGTTTCGGGTACTACCAATCTGATGAAAGTGCATATGGTGGGCGATGTTCTTGTGACGGGAACGGGCGTGACCAAAGGCACGGCGACCGCTACCGTCTGCGTGGCGAACGATGAGCAAGAGGCAATCGAACGCTTTGAGGCGGGGCAGATTCTTGTTATCCACAAGACCTCGAATAAGGTTCTGAATGTACTCAAGACCGCTGCGGGAATCATCACCGAGGACGATTCGACCGATTCTCACGCGGTTATTGTCGGTATGACACTCGATATTCCCGTTATAATCGGCGCGGAGAACGCGGTTCAGATTCTCAAAAGCGGTACAGCCATAACAATGGACGCGGAAAAGGGAATAGTTTCCAGCGGCAGCTGAAGTGGTTGATTATTAATTCTTACAACCGATTTGGCGAATATCACCAAAAAACTTTTCAAAATGTTGTGCAAAACGTAAAACTTGCACAAAGAGTATTGAAAATATACACAAATTATGGTAAAATTATAAAAGATAGATTTGTATAAAGTTACAATCAAAAAGCAGCCTATCGGGTTGCGGATTTGGCGTGTTATAGCCCACAACAAGTTGTTGGTTATTAGTGCAAATCCGAAATGCGAGCGCGGAAGCGCAGCGAAGCGGAGCTTTCGCGCTCGGCAAGTGCAGATGAAATCCGCGCAGCGGATTTCATCTGCACGTTTTCGGATTTGCCATCAAAATAAGGAGAAGATTATGAGAAAAAGCGGAATTTTAATGCACATCTCATCGCTGCCGAATGCCTATGGTATAGGAACTATGGGCAAGGAAGCGTATGATTTTGTGGATTTCCTTGTGAAAAGCGGACAAAGCGTTTGGCAGATTTTGCCACTGTCGCAGACGAGCTACGGAGATTCTCCGTATCAGAGTTTTTCAATCTACGCGGGCAATCCGTATTTCATCAGTCTTGAAGTTCTTGAAAAGGAAGGGCTTCTTGAGCGGAGCGAGTATGCGGAGGTCAAGTGGAGCGAAAGCCCGCGCTATGTGGATTACTCGACAATGTATGATAACTTCTATGCGGTAATGCGCAAGGCTTACGGGCGTTTTTCAAAGGCAAGGAGCGCGGATTACGCGAAGTTTTTGGAGGAGAATCCGTGGCTGGGCGATTATTCGCTGTTTATGGCGCTTAAGGACGCTCACGGCGGCAAAGCGTGGGGCGAGTGGGAAGAACCTATCCGCCGCCGCGAACCGAAAGCCGTTGCCGAAGCCGAGGCGAAATATGCCGAGGATATGGATTTCTACTGCTTTTTGCAGTTCAAGTTCTTTGAACAGTGGGAAAAGCTCAAGAAGTACGCGAATGACAACGGAATCGAGATCATCGGCGATATTCCGATTTATTGCGCTCTCGACAGCGCGGACGTTTGGTGCGAGCCGGAGCTGTTCCAGCTTGATAAGGATCTGAATCCGATCGTGGTAGCGGGATTCCCGCCCGATGGGTTCTCAAAGGACGGTCAGTTGTGGGGCAATCCCATTTACGATTGGGACAAGATGAAAGAGGAGAATTTCCGTTGGTGGGTAGGACGTATGTCGTTCGCAAAGAAAATTTACGATATTGTCAGAATCGACCATTTCATCGGGTTTAACAGCTATTACGCGATTCCGTTCGGCGATACCACCGCGCGTAACGGAAAGTGGTGCGAGGGTCCGAAATATCCGCTGTTTGAGGTAATCAAAGAGAAAACCGGCGAGGGCGGTATTATCGCCGAGGATTTGGGTATCATAACACCGGCGGTGCGTCTGTTGCTGAGCCAATGCGGATACCCCGGAATGAAAGTTCTGGAATTTGCGTTCGACCCCAAGGGCAACAGCGAGTTTCTGCCGCAGAATTTCACTTCCACAAACTGCCTTACGTACACCGCGACACACGACAACGACACCGTTGCGGGTTGGGTATCAACGGCGGACGAGGATTCGCTGGATTTCTGCCGCGAGTATCTCGGGGTTGAGGACGACAAGGATATTCCGCGCGCGTTTATAAAGCTCGGTTGGACGAGTATCGCGGACATTGCGATGACCACGATTCAGGAGCTGTGCGGCTACGGCACGGAGGCGCGAATCAATGTGCCTTCAACGCTCGGCGGCAATAACTGGCGGTGGAGAGCGACCGAGGAGGACTTGTCCGATAAGAACGCGGAATGGCTGTTGAAGCTGACAAAGCTTTCCAACAGATTCGCACGTGGGCTAAGTCTTGGACAACGCTAACTGCGCCTACGGCGCAGAGCGTTGTTGCCAAGCCTTTGCATTTCTCGCTGCGCGAGAAATGCTCAGCAACCCTAGGGACGTAAAAGTCCCGCCCCTTTTTCCTGTTTCGTCTCGGGAAAGTTGTGCCTATCGGGGCGCAGGCTTAGCGCGTTCAATCCAAAGCCGCGCATTGGCGGCACGAGATTAGAGCGTTATAACCAAAACAAGTGTTTGGTGACTAGTGCAAATTCAAAACGCAAGCGGCGCACTGCACGCGCAGCGTGCAGTGTGACGTGAAGCGAGCACTCTTGAAATGCCGCAAAGCGGCATTTCAAGAGCGCGGTTTTGAATTTGCCATTAAGATAAGGAGTTTTTTATGAAGATTGAGAATTTTAAGGAAAAGCTCAGCGCGTTGTGCGCTAAAGAGTATCGGGCAGAGGTAAAGGATTTGGACGCAAATCAGCTCCACTGCGCGGTTTCCAAGCTGGTGATGGAGGAGATAGCTCCGATGTGGGATAAGAGCCGCGTCGCGCACGATAAGGTGCGCAAGGCAAGCTACCTGTCGATGGAGTTCCTCGTGGGAAGAGCGGTGTATAATAACCTGCTCTGCCTCGGTCTGCTTGAGGATGCTCAGAGCGTACTTAAAGAGCTTGGTGCGGATATTTCCGCTTTTGAGGACGTTGAGGACGCCGCTCTCGGAAACGGCGGTCTGGGACGTCTCGCCGCGTGCTTCCTGGATAGTGCGGCAACGCTGAACCTGCCGCTGGACGGCTACGGAATCCGCTATAAGTACGGTCTGTTCAAGCAGGCTATCAAGGACGGTTTCCAGACAGAGACTGCCGATGACTGGCAGAGATTCGGCGACCCGTGGTCTATCCGCCGCGAACAGGAAACCGTTGTGATTCACTTCGCCGACGGCGATGTGAACGCTGTTCCGTATGATTACCCGACTATCGGCTACGGCACGGAAAATGTCGGCACTCTGCGTTTGTGGCAGGCTGAAACCAACGATGAGTTCGATTTCGATTTGTTCAACCGCGGAAAGTTCGCGGAATCGGGCGAGAAAAAGCGCATTGCCGAGGATATTTCCCGCGTTCTGTATCCGAACGATGAAACCGAGCAGGGCAAGATTCTCCGTCTGAAACAGGAGTATTTCTTCTCGGCGGCGGCTGTCGCAGACCTTATCCGCAAGCACAAGGCGAACTTCGGCACAATGGATAACTTCGCGGACTACAACTGCATTCAGATGAACGATACCCACCCCGTAATCGCGCTGCCGGAGTTTATCCGCGTGATGATGAAGGACGAGGGCTGGTCGTTCGACAAGGCATTCGAGGCTGCGCGCAAGGTGTTCAATTACACCAACCACACCATCATGCAGGAGGCTCTCGAAAAGTGGGCTAGTTGGCTCGTGGAGAAGGTAGTTCCCGATGTGTACAAGGTTATTATAATGCTGAACGAGGCATTCGAGTCGGAAATGCACGCTAAGAACGTTCCCGAAGAGAAGCGCGCCGAAATGCGTCTTATCAAGAACAACACAGTTCATATGGCGAATATCGCGGTGTTCGGCTCGACTTATGTAAACGGCGTTGCGGCAATCCACAGCGAACTGCTGAAAACCACGGTACTTAAGAGCTGGTATGAGCTTTACCCCGAGCGTTTCCAGAACAAGACCAACGGTATCACCCAGAGAAGATGGCTTGCGTTGTGCAACCGCGAGCTTTCCGCGCTGATTACCGAGCTGTTGGGCAATGAGAGCTGGATCACCGACCTGTCGCAGCTCGCCAACCTTAAGAAATTCGCGGACGATGAGGGCGTAATGCGCCGCTTCATCGAGATAAAGAACACCAAAAAGCAGCAGCTTACCGATTTCATCGAGAAGTCCGAGGGTATCAAAATCAACCCGAAGTCTATCTTCGATATTCAGATCAAGCGTCTGCACGAGTACAAGAGACAGCTCCTTAACGCGTTCTCTATACTTTATTTATATTACGAAATCAAGGACGGCAACCTCAAGGACTTCACACCGACAACGTTCATTTTTGGCGCGAAGGCTGCACCGGGATATTACCGCGCAAAGGGCGTAATCAAGTACATCGGCGAAATCGCAAAGCTGGTGAACTCCGATCCCGAGACACGCGACAAGCTGCAGGTAATTTTCGTAAGCAACTACCGCGTATCCTATGCGGAGAAACTGGTTGCGGCGGCGGATATTTCCGAGCAGATCTCCACGGCGGGCACAGAGGCTTCCGGCACGGGCAATATGAAGCTGATGCTCAACGGCGCGGTTACGCTCGGTACGTTGGACGGCGCGAACATCGAAATCGCCGAGGAGGCAGGCAAGGAGAACGAGTATATCTTCGGCGCGACCGTTGAAGAGCTTGACCGCATTATGCCGAATTACGTTCCGCGCGACGTTTCCGAGGGCGACCCGAAAATCAAGCGCGTACTCAACACGCTTATCGACGGAACGCTTTCCGACGGCGGCACGGGCGCGTTCAGAGAGCTGTACTTCTCGCTGATGGAGGGCGCAAGCTGGCACAGAGCCGATAATTACTACCTCATCGGCGACCTCAAGAGCTATGTTGATACCAAGCTGAAGGCTCTTTATGATTACAAGAACGAGGTTGAGTTTGCTAAGAAGTGCTGGCTGAATATGTGCAGCGCAGGCAAGTTCAGCTCCGACCGCACGATTGCCGAATATGCTAAGGAGATTTGGCATATTAATGAGGTGTGAGCGTTTAAGCTGTTAGAGGATTCGGCGGCATTGCCCAAAAGCAACAAGCCAATTTGGTGAAAATGACGAAGAAGTGAAGTAGATTTCACGCGTTTTCACCAAATTGTTGGGTAAAATTCACAAAAGTTTTGCCGAAATGTTGGGAAAAATGCCGAAAAAATCCCGAAAATTCCCTAAACGCTAAAAAAATCATACGGAATCCCTTGACAAAATTTAATTTTGTTGGTATAATGTTAATTACAGACATGCGGAAAAGTCTGCAATTTTTCGGAGTCTGTAAAGCTGAATATGCTTCGATATTTTTCGCGGTCCGCCGAGCGTATAAAGGCGGGCGGCTTGCATCGGGGCAAGAAAATGTTTCGGGTTTTCCCGAAGAAAAATAACTCAAATTTTGGAGGAACTATTCATGAAGATCAGAAAGATTTTGGCAGCAATCACATCGGTTGCTCTCGTTGGAACTATGCTCGCGGGCTGTAACAATGACAACACCAGCAGCGGCGGCGACAACAGCCCCGCCGGCAACAACGGTTCGACCAGCAACGACAACAACGGCTCTACTCCCGCTGCTACCGAGAACCCCGAGAAGGACGTTAAGCTCAAGGTTTGGTATCCTTCCGAGGAGAAGGCTATGGTTGAAAAGCTCTGCGAGGAGTTTAAGGCAGCTCACCCCGACCAGAACATCGAGTTCACCTACGGCGTAGTAGGCGGCGATGCTGCGAAGGACGAGATCATCAAGGATAAGGACAATGCGGCTGACGTATTCTTCTTCTCTCCCGACCACACCGAGGCTATGGTTGACGCAGGCGTTATCGCTCCCGTTACCAGAAACAAGCAGACCATCATCGACAGAAACCTTGAGGAGTCTTCTAAGTCTGTAACCGTTGGCGATGAGCTTTACGGTTACCCTGTAAACTCCAAGACCTATATCCTGTACTACGATAAGAGCAAGTTTACTGAGGATGAGGTTAAGAGCCTTGACACAATGGTTTCTAAGGATCTTGGCGGCGATGTTCAATACAATGTTTGCATTCCGCTGAAGAACACCTGGTACACTCCTATGTTGTTCTTCCCCATGGGCTGCACTCTGACCGGTAGCGACCCCGTTATTTGCGACTTCAACAGCGAGGCAGGTATGAAGGCTGCTAACTATATGGTAGACCTGTTTGCTAATTCTAAGTTCTGCCCCGATAAGGACGAGATGGAGAACATGTATGGTCAGCTGTTCAAGGAGGGCAAGATCGGTGCATGCGTAACCGGTACTTGGAAGGCTGCTGAGTACCAGGAGGCTCTTGGTGAGAACTACGCTGCTACAATCCTTCCGAAGGCTACTATCGATGGTACCGAGGTTCAGCTCGGCGGCTTCTCGCAGTACAACGCTATGGGCGTTAAGGCAGGTTCTGAGTTCCCGATCACTGCGGCTGACCTCGCTGACTTCCTCACCAACAAGGAAAGCCAGAAGGTAAGATTCGATGAGATCTCCGACTCTCCCACAAACAAGGAGCTTGCTGCGGATTCCGCTGCTCTTGCTTCCAACCCTGCAGTTGCTGCTAACGCGGCTCAGTGCTCGTTCACCAACCTCCAGGCAGGCAGCATGGGTGAGTACTGGACCGTTATGTCCGGCGTATTGGACAATATCGGCACAACCATCACCAAGGACAACATCAAGGAGAAGATGGACGAGGCTGTTAGCCAGATCACCGCAGGCGGTCTCAGCAGCTAATTCTCTCAACAGCAAATAGCTAAAGCTAACGATTAAATCGTTATAACTAATTCCATCGCGGACAGTCGAAAAACTGTCCGCGAAAATGGAATTTGGCTTTTTGCAGTTTCGATATTTCCGGCGCGGAATCGACAGAATCCGCGGAAATCCCGTACGAGCCGGACGTATGGAAACTGCAAGAAGCGTAAAATTAAATAAATGGGAGGTTATGGCAATGACAAATCTGGACTATTATGCTATGCCGTGGTATCAGAGATTCTTTATCAAAATCGGATTGTTCTTCGCCGGTATTGGTAAAGGCATCGCGAATTTCTTCTGCTCGATCCCCAAGGCTGTTGCAGGGTTCTTCAAGATGATAGGACGCGGCTTTGCGTGGTATGGAAAAACGCTTGTGCAAGGCTCGATCGGAACAAAGCTCTCATATGTGATAATGGGCGCGGGCAATCTTTTGCACGCTCAATTTATCAAGGGACTGATTTTCCTTGCAGCGGAAGTCGGCTACATCTGGTTTATGATTACCAGTGGCTTCAGCAATATAATGAAGCTGAGCAATCTCGGTACGACTCCGATGGAGAGATATTTCGATGAGGTTTACGGCGTTTACCGCTATCGCGATGTTTACGATAACTCGATGTTGATCTTGCTGTATGGTATATTCAGCATCATCATTACCATTGCGTTCATTTGTATGTATGTCGCGAACATTAAGTCCTCGGCTTATGCGGATGAATGCAAATCCACCAATCATAAGCCTCCGAAGTTCATCGATGATATCAAGCATCTGCTTGACGGCGGATTCCACAAGACGTTGATGTTCCTGCCGATTTTCGGTATTCTGTTGTTCACCATTACCCCGCTGATTTATATGATTTGCCTGGCGTTTACCAACTATGACGCTAAGCACCAGGTTCCCGGAAACCTGTTCACCTGGGTAGGGCTGAATAACTTCGGTACATTGATGAACTCCAACCTTCCGCTTGGTAAAACGTTCTGGAATTTGCTCGGATGGACGCTTATCTGGGCTGTATTCGCTACGTTCCTTAACTATATCGGCGGTATCATTCTCGCCCTCGGTATCAACAGAAAGGGCGTTCCGTGCAAGGGTCTTATCAGAACCCTCTTCGTAATGTCCATCGCGGTGCCGCAGTTCGTTTCGCTGCTGATTATGAGAAACCTCCTGGCGGCTCACGGTCCGATCAACGAAACCCTGCTGTCCATGGGTTGGATTCGCAACGCTCTTCCGTTCTTTACTGATCCCGTTTGGGCGAAGGTTACGGTTATCCTCGTAAACCTGTGGGTAGGTATTCCGTACACCATGCTGATGGTTTCGGGTATCTTGATGAATATTCCCGAAGACTTGTACGAGGCGGGAAGAATCGACGGCGCATCGCCGGTCGTAATGTTCACGCAGATCACCATGCCGTACATCCTGCACGTAACCACACCGTACCTCATCACACAGTTCACGGGTAACATCAACAACTTCAATGTCATCTTCTTCCTGTCCGGCGGCGGTCCCGAAACGCTTGATTACTATCAGGCAGGTAAGACCGACTTGCTGATAACGTGGCTCTACAAGCTGACTGTAAACTCCCGCGACTATAACTATGCCGCAACTATCGGTATCTTGGTGTTCGTTGTTCTGGCATTTGTATCGCTTATTACGTTCCGTAATACCGGATCTTATAAAAATGAGGAGGCGTTTCAGTAATGGCAAAGAATTACAATACCGGCAGAAAAGTTGCAAGCGGCGTTATTTTCGTTGTCTTGCTGATATTAGGCATTATTTGGATTTTGCCCCTTATTTGGATCATCTTGACCTCCTTCAGTGCCGAACCCGGTCAGGCATTTACGTTTGTGCCTAAGGAGTTCTCACTCAACAACTACAAGAACCTTTTGTTCGATGCGCAGCAATTTAAGTTTGTAAGATGGTTCCTGAATACGCTGATTGTAGCAGTTTGCTCTTGCCTCGGTTCAACGCTGATGGTGCTGATGGTTTCGTTCGCGTTGTCCCGCTTGAGATTCAAGGCTCGTAAGCCGTTGATGAATGTGGCACTGATTCTCGGAATGTTCCCCGGATTTATGTCCATGATCGCGATCTACTACATTCTGAAGGCTTTCACGCTAACAGAAAATCCGCTCGTTTGCTTGACAATCATTTATATTGCCGGCGCGGGTATGAACTACTACATCGCAAAGGGATTCTTCGACACGATTCCGAAATCATTGGACGAGGCGGCATACCTCGATGGAGCGACAAAGTCGCAGGTGTTCTTTAAGGTGACGATTCCGCTGTCCAAGCCGATCATCGTTTACACGATACTCACCTCGTTTATGGCTCCGTGGGGCGACTATGTACTCCCGAGTATGATTTGCGCCGACAAGTACGATACGTACACTGTTGCAACGGGTATGTACAAGATGATCACAAAGGAGTTCATCGGTCAATACTATGCACAGTTCGCGGCAGCGGCGGTTCTCGTTTCGATTCCGATTTCTCTCTTGTTCATCAAGATGCAGAAGTACTATGTCGAGGGTGTTACCGGCGGCGCAGTTAAGGGTTAATCGGAAATTGACGATTATCCACTCATTTGGATTATTTGAGCTTTTTGGCGGCGGTTTATCCCGCTGCCGATTGGCGTTTATTGGAAAGCGAGGTCTAAATGACAATACGTAACAAAATTCTCCGCGCTATCTCCGCGGTGCTTGCAGCAGTGACTTTGTGCGCCTGTAATGCGGGTTCCGGAAGTAGCTCGGATTCCACAAGTCCCGGAACGTCCACCGGAACAATTGACGGAAATTCATCGGATTCTCCGGCAGTGAATGTTGATTACAAGTACGAGCAGGAGCTTAACATAATCGATGATAACTATCGGAATTATTACGAGATTTTCGTCTATTCATTCTGCGATTCAAACGGGGACGGAATCGGCGACCTCAAGGGCGTCACTTCCAAACTCGATTACATCAAGGATATGGGATTTAATGGAATTTGGCTGATGCCAATTATGCCGTCCACCACCTACCACAAGTACGATGTGACCGATTATTGCGCGATTGACCCGCAATACGGCACAATGGACGACTTTGACGAGCTTGTTGCCGAATGCAATAAACGCGGAATCAAGCTGATTCTCGACCTGGTTATGAACCACTCCTCGGCGAAACACCCGTGGTTCACCGAAATGCGTGACGCGCTGAACAGTCCCGCGTGCGGAGCGGCGGGGGACGCAGAATGCCTTGCAGGTGGAAAATGCCCCACTCACTGCAAATATGTGAATTATTACAACCTCTCCAAGGAGAGTAAGTCCAAGTACCACCAGCTCAACTCGGAGTATTACTACGAGTGCCAATTCTGGGATCAGATGCCCGACTTGAACCTCGACAACGAGGACGTTCGTCATGAGTTTGAGGATATTGCCAAATTCTGGTTGGACAAGGGCGTTGGCGGATTCCGTCTGGACGCGGTTAAGGAGTTCTTTACAGGCAACAGCGACAAAAACGTTGAAACTCTGAAGTGGTTTGTGGATTATTGTAAGTCCGTCAATCCCGATTGTTACCTCGTTGGCGAGGAATGGGACAACTTCAGCACATATGTGAAATATTACGATTCGGGTATACCGAGCATATTCGGGTACGAGCTGGCAACTCAGAACGGACTTATCGCGAAGGTTATCAATACCGTGAGCACCGGCGTGAAGCAGTTTACAAACGCGATGGTCACCATTGAGGAGGGTATCGCCCAGCGCAACCCCGACGGTATCGACGCGCCGTTCATCAGCAACCACGATAACGGTCGTGATTCGGGAGTTTTGCGCTATGATTCCACCAAAATTAAGGCTGCTGCAGGGCTTTTGATGACTATGACAGGCAGCCCGTTCGTTTACTACGGTCAGGAAATCGGTCTCTCCGGCTCGGGAAACAAGGACGAAAATTACCGCGCCCCGATGATTTGGGATTCCAACGGTACAGGAAGTCCTAATCCTCCCTCGGGTATGGAAACTCAGGAGCAGCGCTTCATGAGCATGGAGGATCAGCTTGCCGACCCCAACTCGATTCTCAATTACTACAAGCGCGCCACGCGAATCCGTAATGAGAATCCCGAAATCGCTCGCGGAAAGACCGCGAAAATCGACCTTGGTGATGACGTAAATATTGCCGCTATCGAGCGTTCTTACAACGGCAAGACCATCACCATAGTGTACAACTACTCCGAGGAGGAGCGCGAGTTTACCGATTCGGCTTTGAATCTCGGCTCCAAGCAGATTCGCGGCTATCTCACCACTGATTCCGCTCAGGAAGTTACCCTCGACAACGGAACTTTGAAGATTCCGCCATATGGAATAGCGTTCCTGATGTAATAGTTGAAAGAAATCCCCCTCCGATTTGGAGGGGGATTTTAGCTTTGAAATACATCACCTTATGGAGTGGAGCAAGGCAGCATTTTTTTCGGTTCTTCACGCGCAGCGTGCAGAATGCGATTGCCCTAGCAATGAGCGTTCGCCAAGCCGCAAAGCGGCACAGGCGAATGCCATTACGTTGAGCAGAAATCCCCCTCCGATTTGGAGGGGGATTTTAGTTTTGAAATGCATTACCTTATGGAGTGGAACAACGCAGCACTTTTTTCGGTTCTGCACGTGTAGCGTGCAGAACCGAAAAAAGTGCAATTTTGGTAACAACGCTCCGCGCGAAAGCGCGGCAAGCGTTGTCCAAAATTAGTACATTCCGCCCATACCGGGTGCGGGAGCTGCCGCAGCGGGTTCGGGTTCGGGCTTATCAGCCACGAGGGACTCGGTGGTGAGAACCATTTCCGCAACGGAGGACGCGTTCTGCAGCGCGGAGCGAGTAACCTTTGCGGGGTCTACGATACCCTTCTTTATCATATCGCCGTAGCTCTCGCTGTATGCGTCATAGCCATAGCCAACGGTCTTTTTCGACAAGATGTTGTTGATGATTACAGATCCCTCAACACCCGCGTTAAGCGCAATCTGGCGAACCGGCTCTTCGAGAGCTTTGAGCACGATGGACGCGCCTGTCTTTTCATCGCCGTCAAGGGAGTTCATAACCTTTTCAACAGCGGGGATTACGTTGAGCAGAGCAACACCGCCGCCCGCTACGATACCCTCTTCAACGGCAGCCTTGGTTGCCGCGAGAGCGTCCTCAATGCGGAGCTTCTTCTCTTTCATCTCAACCTCGGTAGCCGCGCCGACCTTGATAACGCCGACACCGCCCGAGAGCTTAGCCAGACGCTCCTGGAGCTTTTCACGGTCGAACTCGGAGGTGGTAGCGTCAATTGCGCTGCGAATCTCGGAGATACGCGCCTTGATGTCCGCAGACTTGCCCGCGCCGTCAACAATGATGGTGTTCTCCTTGTTGATTTTAACCTGCTTTGCAGTACCGAGCTGGGAAATCTGAGTTTCCTTGATGTCAAGACCAAGCTCGTCTGTGATAACCTCGCCGCCTGTGAGGATAGCGATGTCCTTAAGCATTTCCTTGCGTCTGTCGCCGAATCCGGGAGCCTTAACCGCCACGCAAGTGAATACTCCGCGCAGCTTGTTGAGTATAAGGTTGGTGAGCGCGTCACCGTCAACGTCCTCGGCGATGATGAGCAGCTTCTTGCCCGACTGAACGATCTGTTCAAGCAGCGGAAGAATGTCCTGGATAGAGGAAATCTTCTTGTCGGTAATCAAGATATACGGATTGTCGAGAGTTGCCTCCATCTTGTCGGTATCGGTGACCATATACGGCGAGATGTAGCCGCGGTCGAACTGCATACCCTCAACCACCTCGGAGTAGGTTTCGGCGGTCTTGCTCTCTTCAAGTGTGATAACGCCGTCAGCGGTAACCTTATCCATTGCCTCGGCAATCAGCTTGCCGACAAACTCATCACCGGCAGAAACAGTCGCTACGCGCGCAATATCCGCAGAACCCGCAACTTTCTTGGAGTTCTTCTTGATTTCGGCAACAGCCGCGTCAACGGCTTTCTTCATACCCTTCTTTACAACCATCGGATTCGCGCCCGCGGCGATATTCTTCATACCCTCGCGAACCAGAGCCTGAGCGAGCAGGGTAGCGGTGGTCGTTCCGTCGCCGGCTGCGTCGTTGGTCTTTGTAGCGACTTCCTTAACGAGAGCCGCGCCCATATTCTCGAACGCGTCCTCAAGCTCGATTTCCTTTGCGATAGTCACACCGTCATTGGTGATAAGCGGCGCGCCGTACTTCTTGTTCAGAACCACGTTTCTGCCCTTGGGACCGAGCGTGATCTTGACGGTATCCGCCAGTGTGTCGATACCCTTTTGGAGAGCCTTGCGGGCTTCCTCACCATAAATAATGTCCTTTGCCATAGTAGAATGTATCTCCTTTCAATGTAAAAAATCAAAAAATGCGAAAGTTTACCAATCCCCCGCGAGCGCGGGAGTTTGAACAACAAGATTACTTGGATTACTTTGTTCCCTTGGACTTTCTGCCGCGCTTTGCGGGAGTCTTTGCAGCGGGCTTTCTGCCGCGTTTTGCGGTAGTTTCCGTTTTCTTAGCCGTGGATTTGGTAGTTTCCGCTTTAGCCGCGGACTTAGCCTTAGGAGCTTCCGCGCCCTCTACAACCGCGAGAATATCGCTCTGGCGAACGATGGAATACTCCACGCCGTCAACTTTTACCTCATTACCCGCGTATTTGCTGATAAGCACCTTTTCGCCTACCTTGACGTTCATGGTGACTTCCTTGCCGTCAACCATTCCGCCGGGACCCACCGCAACGATTTCCGCGATGGAGGGCTTCTCCTGTGCCGAAGCCGTGAGGATAATACCGCTCTTGGTGGTTTCCTCAGCCTCGACCATTTTGATAACTACGCGATCAGCTAAAGGTCTGATAGTCATATATGTTTCCTCCTAATAATGATGTCCTTTAACATTGCTTGGCGCTCGATAATTTGATTGCCGCATTCTGAAAAGCCGCGCTTTTTTCAAGCGTTTATCTAACAGCTTTTCAAAATGTAGCACTCATTAATATTGAGTGCTAATTATATTTTAACCTATTATAATAAAAAATCAAGTAATTTTCACGCAAAATAGTAATTTTTTCCACAATTTTGTATACTTGCACAAATCTGTGAAAGATTATTGCGGTGTTTTTGGGTATTATTCACTGTGTTTCGATTGTCGGTGAAGGGGAGTAGAATACCCAAAATCCTAATACCAATTGGGGATTAGTATAGAATCTAGCCCCCCCGACTATTGCCGAGAGGGCATATTATCTATGTGCATATGCTATCGGATATATGCGAATTAAGCTCTCTTGCGGGAAACAACAACTGCCGCACCTGCAAGTGCAACTACGCCTACAACAGCCGCAACACCCTCTACACCGGTATCGCTGTTTGCGTCATCGGTATTCTCGGTGTTCTCGTTGTTCTCGGCATTTTCGCCGTTCTCGGCATTTTCACCGTTCTCGGCATTTTCACCGTTCTCAGCATTTTCAGCGTTCTCAGCATTTTCAGCGTTCTCAGCATTTTCAGCGTTCTCAGCATTTTCAGCGTTCTCGTCGTTTTCAGCGGTAACAACGGGGGTGTTCTCCTCGTCAGTCTCAGCAAAAGCAACAGCAGAACCGGTAGCCAGAACAGCAGCAGCCGCAACAGCTGCCAAAACAGATTTAATCTTCATAACAAAATCCTCCTAAATACATCAGTGCCCTATGTGTGTTTGTGTGATAGCATACACTAACGCTTGTCCGCGCCATCACTCAATTCCCGTATTCGGGTTGTGCGAACAAGCCATAGCCGACCACGCGATTCCCCCGCGCGGTCAACTTTCCCCGTATTCTATTTTACTACATTTCGATATTTTTTTCAAGTGCTAATTTGAACATAATTTACAGAAAATTAGGTAAATTTTTGTCGAAATGCACAAAATTCGCTGACATATTCGTTTTTTTAATGCGGATAATAAATTTGCGTGGAAATAAATCCGCGCGGAACGGACGATTTCGGCGGCTTTATCCGCAAAGAAAACCTCTTTTGGCAGTCCGATACGCGTGAGTGACGTTCCGCGCGGTGCGGTTCTGATAACTTGAATATTAAAATGACACACAAATCCGTCACGCGAGTGTTGACGGTTCGCAATTTGAAAATTAAAATAAGGAGAGATGACTATGCATTTTAATAGGATTACGGCGGCGGCAGCGGCTATCGCGTGCTTTGGCGCGCTTTCGGCGACTGTCGGCGCTCAGGGCGTGGTAAACGGCGTGGTTAATGCCGGTGAGGATATAGTGAACGGCGCGGGAAATGCCGTCCGTGACGCGGTAAGCGGCGTTACGGACGGCGTTGAGGACATCACAGGCGGAGTGACCGGCGATTCCGGCGATGACACAACAAACGATGTTGTTGATCCCGACAACACCACAACAAGTGGAACTACAAGCGACACCACAAGCGGCACTACGAGCAATACCACAAGCAACACCACAAGTGGCACTACAAGCGGAACTACAAGCAACACCACAAGTGGCACTACAAGCGGAACCACAAGCGGAACAACTTCAAGCAGTACGATTTCAAACGTTGCGGCAAGCCCCGCTACGGGTGTTTCGTTCGCTGTACCCGCAGCGACGGCAGTCCTTGCGGCAATGGGAGTTACCGTTGCGGCGGTTCACCGCAAGCGCAAATAACGAATTTCGGACGTTCCCGAGGGAACGTCCGAATACTATTTTAATCCAAGCTCCGCTTTTATCTTTGCGCGCTGGGTTTCGGAGATTTCCGCGTTGTTGATAATTTCGGCTGCCTTGCGCTCCACGTTGTTCAATGTATTCCTCAAGATGAGAAAAAACACGATTCCGGAAATCGCCAGCACACCCCCGAAAATCAGAAAAATCCACCATACAGACGGCATAAAAAATCCGACAAAGCCAAGCACGATTCCAATGGCTATCATCAGTCCCGCCGTCAGCAGAATCAATTTCCTCCAGCTTTTTATCTCATTATATTGCTCTATCAGTTTGTCAAACGCGTCCATTCATTTCCTCCTGGTGTACCTGAAAAAGCGAATCCGTCTGCACTCCGTTTCCAACACCGATGAGATTTCCGCGAGTTCCCACTCGGAATTTCTTCCAATATCCTCCAGAAACACATCGCCGCCGAAGTTTTCATAAACCCGCGTAACCCGCACCTCATCGCAAAAAGGGAGCATTTGGCGGTAAATCTCCGCGCCGCCGATTACGAACACACGCTCCTTATCGCGAACGTACTCCAGAACGCTATCAATATCGGAGAAAACGCGCGCCCCGTCAAGTTCCGTGCAGCTCCGTGACAGAACGATATTTTCGCGGTTTGGCAGCGGACGTTTCGGGAAACTTTCCCACGTTCGCCGCCCCATAATTACTGCCGCGCCCGTTGTGCGCTCTCGGAATTGTTTCATATCCAACGGCAAACGGCACAACAGCGAGTTTCCGCGCCCGATGGCGCAGTCATTGTCGGTAACATAAATTAGGGTCATATTTTCTCCTTATTTAGAAAGCAAATTGAGAACAGTTCAGACGAAATCCGCTTTGCGGATTTCATCTGAACTAGCCGAGCGTCACGGCACACCGCTGCGCGGTATGCCGCGCCACTCGCTTTCTCAATTTGCACGAATCACCAATAACTTTCTTTTGGTTATAACGTGCTAGTCACGAGCTGCCGGTAGGTGGTTTTGGATTTAACGCTCTAGTCACAAGCCTCCGATATGTACAACTTTCCCTCGATGACACAGGAAAAAGGGGGTGGGGGAGATGGGAAAGAGGGGAGTGGGGGGAAAACCCGTAGGGGGCGGGGCTTTTCCGTCCTTAGGGTTTGAAATCCCCCGCCCCCGAAGGGTTGTCCCCCCACAATAACGCGGGGGTTCGGGGCACCCCCCGCTATCCGCACCAAAACTTATCCGCGAAGCGGGAAAACTTTTGGTGAAAATAACCAAAATGCGGCTTGCCCGATTATGAGAGTTTACAAATTTTCCAAAAAACGCTAAAGTTTGGAGAAAGTCTGCCGATAAGTATTTTCAAGAGGCAAGTAATCCCCGCCGGGGATTATCGCTCTTGACGGGGCTTCCATCAGGGAGCGCAATAATTGAATCGCGCAGCCGTTTGCGGGTGTTGCCCGCGCTGATGTTCTGATAAGAACGACGGAGGCGCGATTTTTGTTTCATTATATCTTTGTCATTTTGGAGTTGTTTCGCATTACGATTTTTGTTCCTCGGGTGGCAAAATTTATCGTTATCATTGCGTCATTGCCGGTGGGTTCAACCTTTTCGATTGTCCCCTCGCCGAAAATTTTGTGCTTGATTTTGTCGCCGGGAGCGAACTCTTCGGTATTTGCCGAGGAAACGGTATTGTTCATTGTGGCGGTCTCTTCGGTGAAGAAACTGCGCGGCTCGGGTTTGGAATACGCGTGAACGGGCTTTGCCTCCTCGCCGTGCTTGTCGCACAGCTCAATCGGAATCTCGCGTACAAAAGTAGAGAGCTTGTTGCAGGCGGTCTTTCCGTACAGCGTTCTGTAACGCGAATGCGTGATTACAAGCCGCTTTTTCGCGCGGGTGATCGCCACATATGCCAGACGGCGCTCTTCCTCCATCTCGGTGGAGTTGTACTGGCACGCCGCCGACGGGAAAATATTGTCCTCTGCCGCGACCATAAACACCACGGGGAACTCCAGTCCCTTTGCGCTGTGCATTGTCATCAGAGAAACGCGGTCGGTTTCGGTATCGTAGTTGTCAATATCCGAAACGAGCGCGACTTGCTCCAAAAAATCCGCGAGCGTGACCTCGGAATTTTCCGCCGCCATTTGCACCGCGTTGGACTTCAGTTCCTCGATGTTCTCAATTCGCGTTTTTCCGTCATCGCCCTGAGCTTTAAGCATTTCCAAATATCCCGACTTCTCCGCCGCCGCGCCGATAAGCTCGTCCAGACCGACCTTATCCGCCATTTCCTCAAGCTCGTCAAAGATATTCGCCGCCGCTTTCAGTGCGTTCGCTCTCTTGGTGAGAGTTTCATATTGGAACGCGTCTCTGCACACATCAATCGGGCTTATGTTCAGCCCCTCGGCAATTCGGATTACCTCGTCCACGGTAACATCGCCGATAGAGCGTTTCGGCTCATTGATCACGCGGCGGAATCTCACGGTATCATACGGATTGTTCACAAGCGTGAGATATGCCATTATATCGCGGATTTCCTTGCGGTCGTAGAACCGCACGCCGCCTACGATTTTATACGGAATCCCCGCGCGCGTGAGCGCGGTTTCGTATCCGCGCGAGAGCGCGTTGTTACGGTACAGAACCGCGTAATCCGAGTATTTTCCGCCGTTCTCTATCCCCTCGGTGATTATCTCGGTTATTCCGCGCCCCTCTGACTGCTCGGACTGGTAATAATTTACTTCTATCTTATCGCCCTCGCCCAAATCGCTCCACAAGGTTTTGGCTTTGCGGTTTTGGTTGTTCTTGATTACGGCATTCGCCGCGTTGAGGATATTCTCGGTGGAGCGGTAATTCTGCTCCAGGCGAATAACTGTGGAGTCTTTGTACTGCTTCTCAAAGCTGAGGATATTCTCGACCGTTGCGCCGCGGAAACGATAAATCGACTGGTCGTCATCTCCCACGACCGCCAGATTTCCCGAATCCCCCGCAAGAAGCGACACAAGCCGATATTGCGCGACATTCGTATCCTGATATTCGTCAACCATTATGTACTTGTACAAATTCCGATAATGCTGCAACACCTCGGGGAACTCCTCAAACAGCCGCACGGTAAGGAAAATAATATCGTCAAAATCTACAGCGTTGGCGGTTTCAAGAGCCTTTTGATACTCGGCATAAATCTCCGCGTTGCGTATCTCGTTCGCGTCCGCGTGTTCCTGCGCCATCTGCGCGTACTCCTTAGCCGAAATCATCTTGTCCTTCAGCGATGAGATAGCGTTTTTGAACACCTTCGGTGCGACAATGCGCTCACTGAGATTATGACGTTTCATAATTTCCTTAATCAAACGCTTTGTATCGTCATCGTCATAAATCGTGAACTCGCGCTTGTAGCCCAGATGTTCGATTTCGCGCCGCAGAATCCTTACGCAAGCCGAATGAAACGTTGCCGCGCATATCTTTTTCGCGTCCTCGCCGATCATCGAAACAAGACGTTCGCGCAGTTCGCCCGCCGCCTTATTCGTGAATGTGATTGCGAGGATATTCCACGGGTTTACGGGGTTCACCGCGATGATGGACGCGAGCTTTTGCGCGTTCTCGGGAGTTTTCTCCATTGCGGGGTACTCCTCAAGGAACTTCGTCTGCTCTGCCGAAATCTCGCGAACCTCGTTGTCATGATACGCGTTTCCGAACCGCATCATATTCGCGATTCTGTTTACGAGAACCGTGGTTTTTCCGCTGCCCGCGCCCGCGATTATCAGCACAGAACCGTTCACCTTAAATATAGCCTGTTTCTGCATATTGTTCGCGCGGGAAAACTGCGATTCCAGCGCAAACTTTTTTAATTTTAAATAGTTCATCTTGTCCCCTTATCTAAATAGCAAATTGAGAACCGTGCAGATGAAATCCGCAAAGCGGATTTCATCTGCACTAGCCGAGCGAGCCACTGCACGCATAGCGTGCAGTGCCACGCTCGCTTTCTCAATTTGCACGAGTCGCCAAACACTTGTTTTGGGTTATAACGCGCTAAGCTGCGCCGCCGATATGTTGTTTTTGTTATAACGCACCAGACTTTGCCGCCGAAATCAGTTACCGCCGCCAAGCGCAATAAACGGATTAACATCTCCCACTGCTTGCGGCAGCTTGCCGTCCCAGTTCTGAATCTTCAAATACTCGATATAAGTCGGATCTTTGGCGAGCTGCTCCTGAACCGTCCTGATTGCGTAAGCGTCCGCGTCTGCCTTGATTTTCTGCGAATCCGCCTGCGCTTGCGCCGCGATTACCTGCTGTTTTGCCTCTTCCTCCTTTTCGGCGGTTTTGTTCTGCATTTTAAGCGCGTCCTGAGCGGCGATTACCTTTGCCTGAATGGACTGCTCGAACGCGTCATCAAACGACAGGTTCTCAATCGCGAACGCCGTCACTATAATCCCTTGCGGTTCAAGCGTTTCTTTAAGCGAATTGTAAATCGCGTCTTGAACGGTAGCGCGGTTCTGAACGAGATCTTCCGCCTTTACCTTACCGATTTCGTCCTTGGAGATTTTCGCCACATTAGGCACAAGCCACTTGGATTCCACATTTGCGATACCCGCCGAGCGGATTATCTCGGACAATTTTGACGTATCGTAGCAATAATTCAACTTCAACTTAAGACTGTCGACCGTCTGGGTATCCGATGTGTACGCGTCAGCGTCAACCGAGTAGATTTGTTCGCGCGTGTCTACCTGTTCAATGCTCTCGATAAACGGGATATGCACGTTAAGTCCTGCTGTGAGGTTATCGCCGACGATTTTTCCGAAACGGTACTTCACTCCGATAAATCCCTCGTTGACAACTGAAAAGCTGTTGAAAATCACGATCAGCGCAACAACCGCAATCACGACAAACAGCACAATTTTTCCATAGCCGAAGCCGTCCTCTTTCTTTTTGTTCTCAGTAGAAAATTTTTGCATTTTTAACTCCTTATTTTAATAGCAAATTCAAAACCGCGCTCTTGAAATGCCGCTTTGCGGCATTTCAAGAGTGCTCGCTTCACGTCACACTGCACGCTGCGCGTGCAGTGCGCCGCTTGCGTTTTGAATTTGCGCGAATCACCGGATACTTGTTTTGGTTATAACGCTCTAAACTGGCAACCCAAAAAGTTGTGCCTATCGGTGACTTGTCATACCATCGGGCAGTACGCTTCAGTAGCGAGTGTACGTAACAACTGTTTTGTGTGCGTAAACATCGCAACCGAGAGGGAAAACGTTTCTACAATCTTGCCGCGAAGAGACAGCATTATCCCCTCACGACCACCGAAAAACGGGAAGGGGGGAGTAGGGAGAGGGGAAAAGGGGATCGGGGGAAAACCCGTAGGGGAGAGGGGGGAATGCCCGTTTTTGTCGGATTTAGTCTTCCCCCCTCTCCCCGAAGGGTTGTCCCCCGTTATCCGTGCCGAAGGCGCGGGGCAACCCTCAAAGGGTTGTCCCCCCACTAAAACACGAAGGGTTCGGGGTACCTCCCGCATTGAGCGCGAACCTTAACTATTAACTGTCATCAGTTCCGAGTACTTATCCGTTACAGACAGCTCGGGAATTACAGTCTTGCGGCTGATTCCCGCGTTTGCGAACGCTTGTGTAAGCATCAGCTTGATGCGGTTGACTTGGTTTACCTCGGACGCGCCGGGGTCGAAATCCACCGCCACTATGTTGCTTTCGGGGTGCTGACGGCGCAGCTCGCCGATTACGCCCTTGCCCGTAACGTGATTGGGCAGACACGCGAACGGCTGCATACACACGATATTCGGCACGCCCTCGCCGATAAGCTCCAGCATTTCCGCCGACAAGAACCAGCCCTCGCCCGCGATGTTTCCGGGGGAAACTATCGGGCGGACGCTCTCGCGCATCTCGAAAATATCCCCGGGGCAGCCGAACTTAGTTCCCGTAACCGATTTGCGGTAGCTGCGCTCCATCATCTCGAAGAGCTTTATCGCCGCGGTTTCGGCGAACTCCTTGGGCTTGGAGCAATAGAGCAGCTCGCTTTTGGTCTTGCCATGAGAGCATATGTAGTAGAAAAATCCCATCAAATCGGGAACTACCACCTCGCAGCCCTCGCGCTCCAGCAGCTCTATAATGTTGTTATTCGCAATCGGGTGGAATTTTACAAGAATCTCGCCTACCAACCCGATTTTCGGCTTTTTCACGTCATTTACGGGGAACGCGGAAAACTCCGCCACGATGTTCCGTACATTGCGGTTAAACCGCTTTATGGAAAGGCTTTTAAGCTCGTCCCTGAGGAACACGCGCCACTTTTCGTACAGCGCGTTTGCGCTGCCCTTGACCTTTTCATACGGGCGAACCTTGTACAGGCACCGCTGCAGCACATCGCCGTAAATGATCGCCATAAACGCGCGAGTTGCCATTCCGAGCGTGAGCTTGAATCCGCTTTGCTTTTCCAGACCTACTATATTCAGCGAAATCAGCGGAATGTTGTCAAATCCCGCGTCCTTGAGAGCCTTTTTCAGCATTCCCACGTAGTTTGTCGCTCGGCACGCGCCGCCCGTCTGGGTTATCATCACGGAGGTGTTGTCAAGGTCGTATTTTCCGCTTTGCAGCGCGTGGATAAGCTGCCCGACGATAAGTATGGACGGATAGCACGCGTCATTGTTGACATATTTCAGCCCCGTGTTTACGACTTCCTTGGAGCAGTCATTGAGGATTTTTACGTTATAGCCGCTGTGATTGAACGCCGCCTCCAGCATATCGAAGTGGATAGGCGCCATCTGCGGGCAGAGAATGGTGTGCTTTTTGCGCATTTCCTTGGTGAACTCGGGCTGACGCACATATCCCAATTGTCCGCGCGTCGGCTCATAGCCGCGCCGTTCACGCTCGTCCATTACGGAAATCAGCGAGCGCAGACGGATACGCGCCGCGCCGAGGTTGTTCACCTCGTCGATTTTCAGACAGGTATACAGCTTTCCGAAACCGCGCAGTATCTCCTGAACCTCGTCCGTGGTGATAGCGTCCAGACCGCACCCGAACGAATTAAGCTGAACCAGCTCCAGATTTTGATTCGCGCCGACAACGTGCGCCGCCGCGTACAGTCGCGTGTGATACGTCCATTGGTCGACCACGCGGATCGGTCTTACGACCTCTCCCAGGTGCGCCACGGAATCCTCGGTAAACACCGCGAATCCGTAGCCGTTTATCATCTCGGGCAAGCCGTGATTTATCTCGGGGTCAACGTGGTAGGGTCTGCCCGCAAGCACGATTCCGCGTTTGCCCTCCGCTTTCAGCATATTCAGCGTTTCCTCGCCCTTTTCGCGGACGATTTGCTTGAACTCCGCGTCCGCTGCGTATGCCTTTTCCAAAGCCGAAGAAATCTCCGGCTTGGTGATGTTCATTTCGGGTAGCTTTTCGGAAAATTCCTCGAACAATCTCTCCGCCATACGCTTTTCGTTGAAAATCGGCAAAAACGGATTGAGGAACTTCACGTAATTTTTGTTGTCTGGGCGAAGCTCCGGCACGGAATTTTTGATGACCTCGCTGTATGTCGCTACCACGGGGCAGTTGTAGTGGTTGTCGCCGCCGTTGTCGTTTGCCATTTCATACGGCATAGAGGGGTAGAAAATCAACTTCAGTCCCTCGTCAATCAGCGACTGTATATGCCCGTGAGCCAGTTTCGCGGGGTAACATACCGATTCGCTCGGCATTGTTTCGATTCCTTTGTCGTAGATAGAACGTGAGGATTTCGGCGACAACTTCACACAAAAGCCCAATTCTGTGAACAATCTGTGCCAGAACGGGTAATTCTCGTACATTCCCAACACGCGCGGAAGTCCGATTGCGCCGCGCTTCGCAGACTGCTCGTCAAGGCATTCGCGGTCGAACAGCAGATGATACTTCCAATCGTAAAGATTCGGGAGTTTTTCACCGCTTTGAACATTCCCTGCTCCGCGTTCGCAGCGGTTGTTGCTTATGTAGCGCGAGCCGTCCGGGAATTTTGTAATCGTGAGTAAGCAGTTGTTGGAGCATTTTCCGCAGCGAGCGGCGGTCTTTTCGACCTTAAAGCTCTCCAGATGTTCCAAATCTGCGATAGAGGAGCGCTCTCCGTCATCGCGCTCCAACGCGATAAGAGCCGCGCCGTAGCAGCCCATCAGACCAGCCTTGTCGGGGCGGATAACGTCTTTGCCGACAATCAGTTCAAACGCGCGGAGTACGCTGTCGTTCATAAACGTGCCGCCCTGAACGATGATTTTCGTTCCCATTGAGGCGGTATCGCGCAGCTTTATTACCTTAAACAGCGCGTTTTTCACCACGGAGTATGACAGTCCCGCGGAAATATCCGCAACGGTCGCGCCCTCTTTCTGCGCCTGTTTTACACGGGAGTTCATAAACACTGTACATCGTGAACCCAAATCCACGGGATTTTCCGCCGACAAGCCCAACACGGCGAACTCGCGGCTGCTCATTCCAAGCGCGTTGGCGAAGTTCTCGATGAACGAGCCGCACCCCGAGGAGCAAGCCTCGTTCAAGAGGATAGACTCAATCTCGCCGTCCTTCACGCGCATACACTTCATGTCCTGACCGCCGATGTCCAAAATGAACTCCGCGCCCGGGAGAACTCTGTCCGCCGCTTTGTAGTGCGCCATGGTTTCGATCTCGCCGAAATCCGCGCCCAGAGCCGCTTTTATAAGGTGTTCGCCGTAGCCCGTTGTGCAGGTTTTCGCGATGTATGCATTTTCGGGCATCAGCCCGTAAATCTCTTTCAGAATGCCGATTACCGACTTCAGCGGGTCGCCTTGGTTGCCCGCGTAATACGAATAGAGAATCGCGCCGTCCTTGTCGATGAGAGAGGCTTTGGTGGTGGTTGAACCTGCGTCTATTCCGAGGTAGCACGCGCCGCTGTGGGATTTCAAATCCGCCTCGGGAATCACCGATTTCGCGTGTCTGTCACGGAAATCGTTCAGCTCCTGTTCGTTTTTGAACAGCGGTTCAAGACGTTCCACCTCGTTCAGCGCGTTTTCGCCGAGCGACTGCGCCTTTTGAACCAGCTCCGAAAAGTCGACTTCAGCTGATTCCTCGGAGAGCGCGCAGCCCATTGCCACGAACAGATTCGCGTTCTCGGGGAAGATTATGTGCTCGGGGGTAAGATTCAGCGTTTCGATAAAGCGTTGGCGCAGCTCCGACAGGTAGTGGAGCGGTCCCCCGAGGAATGCCACGTTCCCGCGGATAGGCTTGCCGCACGCAAGTCCGCTGATTGTCTGATTCACCACGGATTGGAATACCGAAGCGGCAACATCGGAGCGTTTCGCGCCCTCGTTCAGCAGCGGCTGAATGTCGCTCTTCGCGAAAACTCCGCAGCGTGACGCTATCGGGTAAATCGTGGTGTGCTTTTTGGAAAGCTCGTTCAAGCCGCCGATGTCGGTGTTCAGAAGAGCCGCCATCTGGTCGATGAACGCGCCCGTTCCGCCCGCGCAAGAGCCGTTCATACGCTGCTCCAAGCCGCCCTTGAGATATGTAATCTTCGCGTCCTCGCCGCCAAGCTCGATTGCCACGTCCGTTTCTGGGATAAGCGCGCGTATCGCGTCCGTACCCGCGGCGACCTCCTGTACAAACGGAATCCCAAGCCACTGTGACACGGAAATTCCGCCCGAACCCGTCACGGCGATTTCCACGCGGGATTCGTCAAGATGTTCGCCGACTTCGGCGATTATGTCCGCGACTGTTTTGCGAATGTCCGAAAAATGCCGCCGATACTCGCTGAACAGCAGCTCGTTATTTTCACCCAACACCGCCGCCTTGACGGTCGTTGAGCCTATATCAAGTCCTACACGTTTCATTAAATCCCTCCATCAATAATAATGGGAAATATTGTAATTTATTGTTCCGTCAATTCTCATACATTATTATTATAACACATTTTGAGCAAAAAGTCAACCGCCATTTCTTGTTAACACAAACTTTTCATAATAAAAAACCGTCCACCAAGGCGGACGGTTTCAGACTGTCGATAAACCCTCATCTGCGTCGTCAACGGCTTGATCGGCAGCCATTAAGGCTAGCCGACAAGCCGTCTCCTAGCATCTGAGGGCTTCTCGACAGTCTGAAAGGGGACTTTTTCTACAAACTGAAACCGTCCACCGAGGCGGACGGTTTTATATGTTGGTGATTCGTTGAAGCTGCTAAATATATACCGATTTATCAATATAATTCAGCTTCCTCCGAACCGCAAAAAGTCGGTTCAGCCGTATAATCCTTCACGCACCATTGCTTTATATACTGTGCAGCTCTTTGCTCAGCATATTTCGCATTTAATACCTCGCCGGTTTCATCAACTTCAAGATTATTGATAAAGATTGCATACACGGTTTCAAGCAAACTTGGACTTTCTCTAAATTCATCAAAGTAATTTATTCCCTCTAATAACGGGTAGCCAACAGTCCCATTTGCTATCCAATAGGAAAACTGCCGAACCGCTCCGCTTACCGAATGACTTAACTTCATTATGATTCCTCCATTGCAACGCGCAGCCTATCAGACCGCAATCACAGCGGCTTAAATGTAATCTCCCCGTTCTCAACGGTTGCCCTTGCTCTGTTGGTGACGGCTTTTACGGACAGCACGCAGGAATTTATTCTCAGCGTTACGCCCGGGTAGAACATTCGCTTGCACGATATGGACAGATTTTGGGTGAGCTGGAGTGTATCGTCGATTTCGGCGATACGCGCCTTTGAACGCTTGATTTCGCTTTGAAGCCTCAATCTGTTGCGCAGCGAATCGGACTTCATCTGCTCGCGGTCGGGCGAGAGCTTGCCTTTTTTCTGCATTTCGGCAAGCGTGGTCAGTATCTTTCCGAGCTGGTCCGCCTTGTCCTCCATCTCCAAAATCAGCTTTTCGAGATTGTCGCGTTCCTCGGACAAAACCGCGTTGTTTCCCAGTGTAAGCTCGGTTTTAACGTACTTCTCCGAGCCGATTACCGACGCTTCGATTCCGTCAAGCGCGGTGAGCTTTCCGCCCATAATAACGCCCTTTCCGGACGCTATGATCTTTTGCCTTGAGAAAATCTCGCCGCCCACGAAAGACGCACTTTCCACAGTGCCGTCGGCGGTGACTTTGCTGTTCTCGCAGAAGCCCATCCTGATGTTCCCTTTGGCGGCGACTTGTGAATTTATCGCGCCGATTTTCACGGAGATATTGCCGTCAGCGTGAAGCTCCGCGCCGCTTACCGTGCCGTTTACAATGATGTCCCGCTTTGACGTCACGCGGAATCCCTCAAACACGCTGCCCTTGACAGTCACCGCGCCAATGAAGTCAATATTGCCCGTAGCAACCTCCACATCGCCGTTTATAACAAGCGTTTCGTCCACGCAGAACGCTCCGTTGCGGTAGACAAGATTTCCGTTTACTGCCGCGAGTATCTGCGTTCCGTCCTCGGTAAGCGTTGTTCCCGCGCCCACGTTGAATTTTGCGGGAACGCCCTTTTTCTGCGGCACAGCCATTCCCGTGATGTCTTTTCCGGGAGTGCCCTCGGTCGGCATGGTGATGCTTGCGATGGGGGTTCCGGCGGTGATATTTTTCACAACTCCGAGGTTCTTATAATCCACAACGCCGTGCTCGTTTTCTACGGGAGCGGCATGGCTTTCGGTACTGAAATGGTATTTGATAACACCGTTCACTCCGTGTTGGGGAGCGTCCCATTTTGCCACGCAGATATTCTCGTCATAACGTTTTTGTTCCACTGCCATTCTGATATCGTCTTCGAGAATGCCATGGCTTATCAGCTTTTCCGCCATCGCGGATTTGATACGGTCTACCGTGATGTCCCAGCCGCCGTTTTCGGGTCGGTTGAACGATGCGAACGCCGCCGCGCGGTTTGGGTTCACCGTAACCTCGACCATCGAATGAACAACTTTATTCTCTGCCATATTTACTCCTTATCTAAATGGCAAATTGCGAACCGCGCAGATGAAATTGCGCTTTGCGCAATTTCATCTGCGCTAGCCAAGCGACCCACAACACCGCTATGCGGTGTTGTGCGCCGCTTGCTTTCGCAATTTGCACGAGATGCCGTAAACTTGCTTTGAGTTATAACGCGCTATGCACGAGCCGCCAATAACTTGCTTTGAGTTACAACGTTCTTAACTTGCGCCCCGTAATGTTGCGCGTAGTTAGTTGATTTGAAAAGCAAATTGAGAACCGTGCAAATGGGCGAAGCTCATCTGCACTAGCCGAACAACGCGGCACACCGCTGCGCGGTATGCCGCGCAGCTCGCTTTCTCAATTTACACTGGTCGCCAAAATGTGGTTTTGAATTATAGTGCGCCTAAACTTCACCCCAATGGGTTTTATTTTAATAACAGCTTGGAGTTAAAACCCCAAAAATCAACAACTATTCTCTAATTACCATTATAGCATACTTCACGGGGAATTGCAAGTGTGATTGAGCAATTTGCCGAATTTGCCAATCCTTGAGCACGGAATTTAGTGATTTTGCACAACACCGATAAATATTCCGCGTTTCTAAACGCTGTGCATAATATCAAACGGCGTGGTCTGATAAACAAAATAATTAAGCCAGTTGGTGAACAACAGTGTGGAGTGAGCGCGCCACCGCAAAATCGGCGCGTTGTCGGGATTGTCATCGGGGTAGTAATGCCGCGGAATCTGCGGGTTCAAGCCCTTATCCAAGTCGCGGCGGTATTCGGAATCCAGCGTGTTCGCGTCATATTCCGAATGCCCCATCACGAAAAATTGCCGTCCGTCCGCGCTGCAGACCGCGTAAACTCCCGCCTCGTCCGAGGTTGCCATCAGTTTTAAGCCGGGGACTTTCACAATGTCCTCGGCGCGGACTTCCGTATGCCGCGAGTGCGGCGCGAGAAACTCTCCGTCAAAGCCGTGGAACAGCCGCGATTTCGGTGTTAGGAGTTGGTGGGTGAAAATCCCCGAAACCTTTTGCGAAAGCGGATATTTCGGGATTCCGTAATGGTAGAACAGCCCCGCCTGCGCCCCCCAACAGATGTGCAGGGTCGAGTGGACGTGAGATTTTGTCCACTCCATTATCCCGCAAAGCTCGTCCCAGTAGTCCACATCGGCGTATTCAAGCTGTTCCACGGGCGCGCCCGTGATGATGAATCCGTCAAAGTTCTGCTCGCAGATTTCCTTAAAGCTCTTGTAGAACGCGACGAGGTGCTCGGGCGGCGTATTTTTGGATTCGTGAGACGAAACGGCGATAAACTCCGCCTCGATTTGGAGCGGTGTGTTCGACAAACAGCGGAGAATCTGCGTTTCAGTGGTGATTTTCGTGGGCATAAGATTAAGTATTCCGATTTTCAGCGGGCGAATGTCCTGGTGAAGCGCACGGTATTCCGTCATTACGAAGATGTGCTCGCTTTCGAGTATGTTTTGCGCGGGCAGTCCGTCCGCGATTTTAATTGGCATTTTTATTCCTCCAATTTGCGTTTACTGATTCGGTTGCGGTTTTTTCCGCCAAATCAATATTCTCTGTTTCTATTATAACGCGAAAATCGGCGGCTGTCAAGGGGATTTAATTTTAATAAGGTGTTGACAATCACGTAAAGTTGTGATATAATGGTTATAGTTGGCAGTTGTTTGGGCGTAATTCAGGCGCGTTATAATTCAAAACAATGCTTTGATGGGGAAACTCCCGCAGCCCCTAATGTGGGGGCGCCCCCCTACGCCCGGATGAGCGGGGGGACAACCCTTCGGGGGCGGGGGATTTCAAACCCTCGGGACGGAAAAGCCCCCACCCCCTACGGGTTTTCCCCCCGCGCCCCTCTTTCCCATCTCCCCCACCCCCTTTTTCCTGTGTCGTCTCGGGAAAGTTGTGCCTATCGGTTACTTGTCACATCGTCGGGGGTGCGAGTTTGGAGCGGAGTGGCGGCTCGTGCATAGCGCGTTATAACTTAAAGCAAGTTCGTGGCGGCTAATGCATAGCTCATCATAATTCAAAACAATGCTTTGGTGACTCGTGCAAATTCGGCAAGCCGCCGCGGAAGCGCAGCGAAGCGGAGCTTTCGCGGCGAGCTAGCGCAAACGAACGGAGCGCAGCGTAGTTCGTTTGCAGCGGTGCCGAATTTGCCATTTAGATAAGGAGGAAAGAGAATGGCTGTTAATCCGTTTGATGACGCGGAGGAAATCGCGAAAAAGTCAATGGTTCTGTTTTTTCTGATCGACTGCTCGGGAAGTATGGGCGGAAGTAAGATCGGAACGGTAAATTCGGTAATGGAGGAGCTTATCCCCGAGCTGAGGACTATCGGCGGCGCGGACGCGGATATCAAAATTGCCGCGCTGAAGTTTTCGGGAGGTTCGGAGTGGATGTATTCCGAGCCGATTTCGGCGGAGGAGTTCGAGTGGAAACCGCTGGACGCGGAGAATGTTACGGATCTCGGAAGTGCGTTCGGGGAACTGAACGCCAAGCTCTCACGAAATTCGTTTATGAGCAGTCCGTCACTGTCGTTCGCGCCGGTGATGATCCTGATGTCGGACGGCTATCCCACGGATAATTTTGAGAAGGGACTTGAAGAACTGAAACGTAATCGGTGGTACAACGCGGGGATAAAGGCGGCGGTCGCTATCGGAGAGGACGCGGATTTTGATATTCTGGCGCGTTTCACGGGCAATCCCGACAGCGTGGTGACGGCGCATAACGGAGAGGCTCTGGCTAAGCTCGTCAAGTTCGTGGCGGTTACGAGTTCGCAGATCGGAAGTCGCTCTATGCGCCTTGCCGAAACCGAGGAAGATTTCAAGACCAAGCAGGAAAGCGCCGCCGAGCAGATTCGCGAGTTCGCCGAGAGCGATGAGATAAACGCGAATATTGACGAGGGCTGGTAAAGGAAAAATTGTATTTGGGGAGTTGCTTTGAATCGTGATTAAGGGGCACGCATTATCGGTTCGAGGGGCTATGCACGAGGCGGACGGAACGGGCTGTCAGGACAGCGCGCGGGTGTACATCGGCGCGGATTTCGCGGTGGCGGCGGTGGCGGACGGTCACGGAAGCGAAAAGCATTTCCGTTCGGCAGCGGGCAGCGAAATGGCAACGCGCGTGGCGATTCGTTCGATTTGCGATTTCCGTGAGAGAAACGGCGGTCTGGACGGCATTTTTACGGATAAACCCGAGAATGCCGCGCGCCGAATCGCCGCGAATATCATTTGCGGTTGGAACAGCGAAATTGCCGCGCATTTTCGCGCGTTCCCGCTGAATCCGCAAGAAACGGAAATTTTCGAGCGGCACGGCGGAATCGCGGACGAGGTGATGTACGGCGCAACGCTGATTGTCGCCGCAATGACCGCCGAGGGCTGTTTCGGGCTGCAAATCGGCGATGGGGATTTTATCGCGTTGGATAACGGCGAAATGTGCTCTCCGATGCCCGTGGATACCAACTTGGTGGGAAATCTGACTACCTCGCTGTGCGACAGTGACGCTATCGCGAATTTTCGGTATTTTTATCGGAGGGGCGCGTTTGACGGGGTAATGCTCTCCAGTGACGGCTTGATCAACTCATTTGGAAGCGTCGGGGATTTTATGAGCTTCGGACGCCGCGTGCTGAATGCCGTGAGCGATGACAGTACCGCGCCCCTTGCCGAGCATTTGCATATGCGCTCCCGCAGCGGTTCAAGGGACGATATTTCCATTGCATGTATAGTTGGCAGAGAATAGTTGTTGGTTATCGGAAATATAGGTAAAATCCGCTGTTTGGCGACCGGTGCAAATTCAGGACGCAAGTTTAGAGCGTTATATTTCAAAACAACCTTTTGGCGACCAATGCAAATTCAAAACGCAAGCAACACGTTATACCGCGCAGCGGTGTGCCGGGTCGCTCAGCTAGCACAGATGAAATTGCGCAAAGCGCAATTTTATCTGTGCGGTTCGCAATTTGCCATTTAGATAAGGAGTTAAGTATGACGGGTGGAATTATTGTTAATAAGGAGCACGACAATTCAAAGCTTGAGGAGCTTATGAATCGGCGGCTCGAATTGGTTAAGGCGGAGGATACGGAAGCCATCACCGCGAATATCGAGGAGATATTCATGGAGATTATGGATCGCGCGCTGTTGGTTACGGCGATTAAGATGTCTCAGCCGCCGAAAACGCTCCCGAACGGAGACCAGGTGATTGAAGAGGGGACGGGAATCTCGTTTTATATGCTTACCGCCAACGATGGAAATCATTACCTGCCTATGTTTACCAAACGCGCAGATATGGAAAAGTGGGGGGGCGATAGCGAGAGAAATACGGTTTTGATGGGGTTTGACAATATGTCGATGGTAGTCGAAACCAATGCCAATTGCGCAGGGATCGTGGTGAATCCGTTCGGGCAGAATCTGGTGATTCCGCGGCGGTTTGTGGAGGATATGAAGGAGCGCCGCGATATGCTCCGCGATGGTCAGACCAACAGTGTACTCACTGCGGACACACCGTGTGAGCTGTATGCGCTGAGTCCGTATCCGATGGAGATGTCAAACGCGTTGACTGAAACGGCGAAGAGCACGGGTGCGATAGACGCGCTATGGCTGCGCGGTGTGAAGCTCGATGGTCAGGACGGGTATCTGCTGTTGGTGGACTTCAACGGCGACAGGAATGTTGTGTTCTCGCGCCTCGGACAAGCCGCGCGGTCGTTCCTCAAAAAGATGCCGCTGCATATCGTAGACGCGAAGAGCGGTTTCGGCGCAAACGCGGTGAAGAATGTTATGCCGTTTTACACAAGAAGTTGATTAAATATGCGTTTCTCCCTACCGACTCGGTAGGGAGAAATTCATTATTTGTTAATCCGTAAATAGCTCCGTTTTCATTACTATTGCGTCATCATCGGGGTAGTAGCCGCGGCGAATACCGATTTGCGTGTAGCCGAGCTTTTGGTAGAGCGCAATAGCGGCGGAATTTTTCGAGCGGACTTCAAGAAAGCACGTTTTCGCGCCGCGCCGGAGCATTTCCGCGTGCAGGCGGCGGAGCAGTCCCTCCGCAATGCCCTGTCCGCGAAATTCGGTCAGCGTTCCGATTTGGAACAGCTCCCCCTCGTCCGCTACAACGCGTCCCAGCGCAAACGCGACAATCTTCCCGCCGCGCTGTTCCGTACAACAAAGCGACAGCGCGCCCGAAAGCTCGCTGTGCAGCATATCTTGCGTCCATGAATCTCCGAAGCAGTCACGCTCGACCGCCCAAAGTTCCTCAAAAAAGCGTGAATCAGAAATCAATTTCATTCACGGCGGAGTTTACCAACTGAAGCTCCTTCTTGGGGATTCGTTTGAGGGGGTTATAGATGAACTTTTTGCAGGAATCGTACATCTTTACCTCTCCCATTTTCGGGCAGATGATTTTGTCGCCCTCGCCCGCCTGTGCCATTTGGCAGTACTTGCAAGACGGCTTGATGTTGTTTCCAAACAGCTTTTTTCCGGCCATAAAAAATACCTCCGTAATTCCCGCATTCCGTATCTGCGGGTTTTATTAATATCATTATAGCATATTTTTCGGGAAATGTCCACGGCAGTTTTAACAATTTTTCGGTGAATCTATTGTGCATTTCGCCGATTTAGGTTGACATTCCGTAAAATGTGTGGTATAATAAGCACAAAGTTGTTGGGATTATGACCATAATCCGGAGTTAAAATAATGACATATGATGAATTTATTGCCGCCATTGACAAATATTGGGATTTGTACGAGGGCGGATTAAAAAAGCAAGCGAACAAATATTTGTTTGAGTTTACGGGAAGCTGCGCGGAGATTCCGCGAGCGGAGCTGGACGCGATTCTGGAGCGGCTCTGCCGCGAGTGCATTGATGGCGGACTGTTCGCGGAGCACCGCAGGGGAAAAGCCGGAAATCTGCCGTTTCAGTTGACTAAGCTGCTTGACGAGTACCTCAGGCGGCAGTCCGAGCTGAACAGAATGCCGCATATGCGGTGGGCTTATCAGTTGTTCGGGCGGTATTACAATCCGCACGACCCGAAAAACGAACGCCCCGCCTATGATATTCTGGAGCGCGCTTACAATCACCCGGAGCGTGACATGAAAACCGCCGAGCTGTTCCTTGAGGAGCAGTTGAGCGTGTTGGGATTCGGCGCGCACCATTTTCCCGATGGGTGCTGCATGGAGCGTTCGGTGTATCGGGAAACGGTCGCGCTTGCCGAGAAAATCATCGCCGAGAACGATATTCCACGGGAGTTGGCGGACGAGCTTGATTATTATAAGAGGCTCTACTCCGCGTGGTATGAGTGGTTTGACGGCGGCAAGCAGGGTGATTTCGCGGAGATATGCCGAGCCGCGGGTTTGCGGTGGGAGGAAATCCCGGCATATTATTACGGTGGATAGTTATTAGGGCGCAGTTTGGTGCATTATAATCCCGAACATCGCATTGGCGGCTTGTGACTAGCGCGTTATAACCAAAAACAAGCTATATCGGTGATTCGTGCAAATTCAAAACGCAAGCGGCGTTCAACACCGCAGGGCGGCGCGATTTGGCGCATTATGATTCCAAACACCGCATTGGCGGCTTGTGACTAGCACGTTATAATTAAAAACAATCTATCGGTGACCAGTGCAAATTGCGAAAGCGAGTGTTACCTCACACCGCATAGCGGTGTGAGGCAACGCTCGGCTAGTGCAGATGAGCGAAGCTCATCTGCACGTTTCGCAATTTGCTATTAAAATATTTGCCATTTAGATAAGGAGTTAGTATGAACATTTTTGAAAAGATGGATCAAGAGTATGCGTATGACGGTGCGTTGGGCGCGGTCTATACGCGGGAAAAAACGGAGTTTTGCGTGTGGAGCCCGAAAGCAGACGGCGTTACGCTGAATCTGTATCGGGATTCCGTATGCAAAATTCCGTACGGTACGGAGGAGATGAAGTCCGAAAACGGGGTTTGGACGGTCGAGGTTTCGGGAGACCTGCACGGAGTTTATTATACGTATTCGATGAATTTCGACGGGGAAATTTCCGAAACGATAGATATTTACGCGCAGTCCGCCGGGGCGAACGGCAAGCGCGGAATGGTCGTTGATATGAGCCGCGTGAATCCCGAGGGTTGGGAAAATTGCGGCTATGTAACGCTTGAAAACCCCGTGGACGCGGTTCTGTACGAGCTGCACGTGCGCGATTTTTCGATTGACGGCAGCGGCGGGTTCCGTAATCGCGGAAAGTTTGGCGCGTTCGCCGAAAAGGGCGTAAAAAACGCGTTCGGAGACGAAATCGGTCTGGGTTATATCAGGGGGCTTGGAGTTACGCATATCCATCTTTTGCCCTCCTTTGATTACGGCTCGGTTGATGAGTCTAGCGCAAAGCCGCAGTTCAACTGGGGTTATGACCCCGTAAATTATAATGCTCCGGAGGGAAGCTACTCCTCGAACGCGGCGGACGGTCTGACACGCGTGCGCGAGTTTAAGGAAATGGTAAAGGCAGCGCACGAAAGCGGACTTGGCATTGTGATGGACGTGGTGTATAATCATACCTACTCCGCCGATGATTCGCCGTTTAATATGACCGTGCCGGGGTATTATTACCGCCACAACGCGAACGGAACGCTCTCGAACGGTTCCGCGTGCGGAAACGAGTTCGCGAGTGAACGCGCCATGGCGCGGAAATTCATCTGCGACAGCCTGTGTATGTGGGCGCGCGATTATAAGGTTGACGGTTTCCGGTTCGATTTGATGGGGCTTCTGGATATCGAAACGCTGAATCTTTGCGCCGAAAAGCTCCGCGAAATCAACCCGAACGTTATCCTTTACGGAGAGGGCTGGACGGGCGGCGATTGCCCGCTGGACGAGGAACTCCGCGCGATGAAGAAAAACGCGCGCGGGCTGCCGCGGTTCGCGATGTTCTCGGACGATTTCCGCGACGGGCTTAAAGGCTCTGTGTTTATTGACACGGATTGCGGCTATATCAACGGCGGCGAGAATCCGAAATCCGCTGAGCTGGTAAAGTCGCTGATGTGCGGCGGTTTGAAAAATCCCGATGTGGAGCGCGACAACAGGGAAATCTGGGCGGACGCTCCACAGCAAACGGTAAACTATGTGGAGGCTCACGATAACCTCACGCTATTCGACAAGCTGCACGTTTCCTGCCCCGATGAGAGCGAGGAAACGATAATCGCGATGGATAAGCTCGCGGCTGCGTTGATTTTCACGGCGCAGGGAATCCCGTTCTTTCAGGCGGGGCAGGAGATGTTACGCTCAAAGCCTCTTCCGAACGGCGGATTTGACGAGAACAGCTACAAATCCCCCGATTCGATAAATTCCATAAAATGGAACAAGGTAACGGAAAACGCGGAGATCGTGGACTATTATCGCGGGCTTATCGCGATTCGTAAGAAGTTCCCGCAGCTCAGGCTGCGCGATGCAGATGAAATCCGCGAACGCGTATCGTTCGAGGACATTGACGGCGGAGCGATTTTAATGCGCGTTGACGATTTGTTTGTGCTTATCAATCCCACCGACAAGAGCGTGACGTATGCCCGCGAGGGTAAATACCGCGTTTACGCGGACGACAAGCGTGCTTGCGCCGAGGGGCTTTACGAGCTTGAGGACGTACTCACCGCCAAGCCGAAAAGCGTAATCATCGGAACAAGTTTTAATTGACAATTAAGGAGTGCCGCGCCTTTGGCGCGGAGGTTCGGGGGACAACCCTTCGGGGAGCGGGGGGAGGAAAAAAATCCGGCAAAAACGGGGGACTCCCCCCGCTCCCCTACGGGTTTTCCCCCGATCCCCTTTTCCCCTCTCCCCTCACCCCCCCTCCCCCGTTTTTCGGTGGTCGGGAATGGGATTTGTTAATTCTTCGCAGCGAGATTGTCATTACGTTTTCTCACTCGGTTGCGGTGTTTACGCACACGAAACAGTTGTTACGTGCGTTTGTTGCGGGGGCGTACTGTTCGATGGTATGGACGAGCTGCGGATAGGTCGTTATAACAAAAAAACAAGTTTCCCTAGATGACACAGGAAAAAGGGGGTGGGGGAGATGGGAAAGAGGGGAGTGGGGGGAAAACCCGTAGGGGGCGGGGGCTTTTCCGTCCTTAGGGTTTCATTTCCCCCGCCCCCGAAGGGTTGTCCCCCCACACCTCGGGGCGTAGGGGATTCGCCCCCACATTAAGGGCGGCGGGAGTTCCACGCATTGAGGTTCGGGGCAACTCCCCGAAAAGGGCTGTCCCCACATTGGGCGTAAGAGATTTTCACCACATTAATGGTATATTGATTTTACAGACTGAGAAGTGCCGCGTAAAAAATACGCGGCACTTCCTTTGTCTTTCGCACTGAAAGAAAATTGAGAGGGCTGATGAACAAATGCTATGATTATTCTTCGGTGAATGATGGCTGTAAACTAACTGTCGGCGGTTTCGGAGCTTATGTTTGCGGATTCGGCGGTTGTGTGCCCGCAAAGGTTTCCGCAGATGATTGATGATAACGCGACAACACACGCGAATGCGAAGATCAATAGTGGCTTTTTCATATCCGAATCCCCCAAGATGATTGTTAATGTGACGGCGGCGGACTGCCGCTTCCGATTTCCATTGTTATGAGCAATGAGTTTTGTGAGGTTAGAACGTAGATCTTGCTGATAACATTGTTACAAAATTTTACCCTCTATTTATATAAACGTTTTAATTTGAAAAACGTTACATCATTTTTTGAATTTTGTAGGAATAAATAATTTTTCAGCATAAAATTTGTGAATAATTAACAATGACAATCTGCGTAAAAGATATTTCCAATAAAAACCAATATTTTTCGGCAAACTGAAAAAATGTCGAAATTTTCACAAAATTGGTCTTGACTAATTTGCGAAAACGTGATATAATAATATAAGGAATGCAACGCGGCAGATTACGCGTAATTTATACAGATATGTGAGGCGGTCGGAATGACAGAAATTACCAATGATATTAAGTACATCGGGGTCAATGACCACGAAACAGACCTTTTCGAGGGTCAATACAACATTCCTAAGGGAATGGCATACAATTCATATGTTATCGACGATGAGAAAATCGCCGTTATGGATACCGTAGACGCGCGGTTTGACGAAAAGTGGGCGAATAATCTGGCGGTGGTTCTCAACGGCAGAAAGCCCGATTATCTCGTTGTTCAGCATATGGAGCCGGATCATTCGGGCAGTATAATCCTGTTCAACGAGATGTTCCCGGAGGCGAAGATCGTTTCCTCAAAGCAAGCGTTTGTGATGATGAAACAGTTTTTCGGAACCGATTTCCCGGAGAATCAGGTGGTTGTCGGCGAGGGCGGCACATTGGAACTTGGGCGGCATACGCTGAAGTTCATCACTGCGCCGATGGTTCACTGGCCCGAGGTTATTATGACGTATGACGAAACGGATAAGACGCTGTTTTCGGCGGACGGGTTCGGTAAGTTCGGCGCGTTGGATATCGAAGACGATTGGGCTTGCGAGGCACGGCGGTATTATTTCGGTATAGTCGGAAAGTTCGGTGCGCAGGTTCAGGCGGTATTGAAAAAGGCGGCGGCATTGCAGATCGAGCGGATTTGCCCGCTGCACGGTCCCGTGCTGACGGAAAACATCGGCTATTACGTAGATTTGTACAATACGTGGTCGAGTTATGGCGTGGAGAGCGAGGGTGTGGCTATCGCGTATACTTCCGTTTACGGGCATACCAAGGCGGCTGCCGAGGAGCTTGCGGATAAGCTCAAGGAGCTTGGCTGTCCGAAGGTCGCGTTGACCGACCTTGCGCGTGATGATATTGCCGAGGCTGTTGAGGACGCGTTCCGTTATGGGAAGCTCGTCCTTGCGACTACCACTTATAATATGGATATATTCCCCAAAATGCGCGAGTTTATCGAGCATCTGACCGAACGGAATTTCCGAAACCGCAAGGTAGGTATCATCGAGAACGGTACATGGGCTCCCACAGCCGCGAAAATCATCAAGGGAATGCTTGCCGATTCCAAGGATATAACCTATACCGATACCACCGTTACCATCAAGTCGGCAATGACCGGCGAAAACGTTTCTCAGCTTGACGCGCTTGCGCGGGAGCTTATTTGACATTCAACAGAAAAGCCGCGTTTTCCGCGGCTTTTTTTGAGAGAGGGGTTGAATTGGTTGAGTACAAGAGAATATGCGCATATGATTATTGATGAACTTACGGAGGAACAGCTTAAGGAATTTATCACGCGGTATCAAGCTCCACCGGGAGTGCCGTCCGTTGAATCTGTCGATTCCGAGGAGGAGATTTTGGCACTTTTGGAGGAAGCCGAGGAAGCTGTCCGTAATGGGCAAGTTTATTCCGAGCAGGAAATGAATGAGCTTTTACGGGAGAATTTCGGTTGAACTCCGTAGATAATGTGTGTGGAATATTAAAAAACAGAAACCTACTGGTGCAAATCCGAAATGCAAGCAGCGCGGTTTTTGGTAGTTATGACCCCAAGCAACCTACCGGCGGCTAGTGCAAATTCAAAACGCGAGCGGCGCGTTACACCGCTTGCGGTGTAACGTGTCGCTCGGCGAGCACAAACGAAAATTGCAGCGCAATTTTCGTTTGCGCGTTTTTGAATTTGTTTTTTAGATAAGGAGATTATATGAGTTTGTTATTTAAGGGAGGATATGTGGTCGATGCTGCGAATAATTTCGAGGGCATCGCCGATATTCTCGTGGACGAGGGGAAAATCGTCAAGTGCGCCCCGAATATTGAGGAGGACGGCGCGGAGGTCGTTGACTGCTCGGGACTTCACGTAATTCCGGGAATTTGCGATATGCACGTGCATTTCCGTGACCCCGGTCAGACCCACAAGGAGGATATCCTGACGGGGTGCGAGGCGGCTGTCGCGGGCGGAGTTACCGCGGTTGCGTGTATGCCTAATACAACGCCGCCCGTGGATAATCCCGAGATTGTGAAGTACATTATAGATAAGGCAAAGGGCGCAAAGGCAAAGGTGTACCCCGTGGGGTGCATAACCAAGGGGTTAAACGGCGAGGAACTGTGCGACTTCAACGCTTTGCGTGACGCAGGCTGTGTGGCGGTTTCGGACGACGGAAAGCCTGTCCGTAATGCGCGGATTATGGCAAGGGCAATGGTGAAGGCGCATTACGCGGGACTTCGCGTTATATCCCACTGCGAGGACCCGGACATCATTGCGGGCGGAATTATGAACAGCGGAATAATATCAAAGGAGCTTGGTGTTAAGGGAATGCACCGCCTCTCCGAGGATACCCAGACGGCGCGTGAGATCGTTCTGGCGGCGGATCTGGAGATGCCGATCCATATCGCGCACGTTTCAACATCAACGAGTATGATGTTGGTTCGTATCGGCGCAAGGTACGGCGCGATGGTAACAAGCGAAACCTGTCCGCATTATTTTATGCTTACGGACGAGAAGCTCCGCGCGCGTGACGCGGATTATCGTATGAATCCGCCGCTGCGCACCGAGGACGATGTTACCGCGATTACCGAGGGTGTTTGCGACGGAACGATCGACTGCATAGTCACCGACCACGCGCCGCACGCTCCCAACGAGAAAGCGGACTTTGAGCACGCTCCGAACGGGGTGGTCGGTTTGGAAACTTCGCTCGCGGCAACGCTTACCGAGCTGTATCACAATGGGAAAATCACGCTCAGACGCATTGTTAAACTTATGTGCGTGAATCCGAGGAAGATTCTTAATGTTCCCGGCGGCAGCTTTACAGAGGGCGAACCTGCGGATATCACGATCTTCAATATCAATGAGGAGTGGACGGTTGACCCCGATAAGCTGCACTCCAAATCGCATAACACCTGCTTTAAGGGAATGACGCTTAAGGGCAGAGTGAAAATGACGGTCGTGGACGGGGAAATAGTATACAAGGACAGTTGCGAGTAACTGAAGATGTTCCGCGTTGGATTTCCGGCTCAGGGGGTGAAGTTATGAGTACAAGAGAACGCGCTCAGATGATTATTAACGGTTTAACGGATGAGCAGATAGAGGAGCTTGTTGAATTTCTCGAGGATAATTTCCTCCCCGAGCCGCCTTATGCTGTTCATTCGCTTGCGGAAATCGAAGAGAGAATCGCGAGAGCCAATGACGACATTAAAAGCGGCAGAGTTTATACAGCGGAAGAAGTTGATGAATATTTCAAGGAAAGGTACGGAATATGAGGATAATTTATACCGATGAAGCCCTATCCGACCTTGAAAATATTTACAATTACATTGCGTACAATCTCGGAGAACCGGGATTGGCGAAAAAGAGAGTTGACCTTATCCGAAAGAGGGTTAAAGACCTTGAGGTTTTCCCGGAAATGCACAAAATATGGCGCGATACCGATATGAGGTGCTTTCCCGTAAAGAACCATACGGTGATTTATCTTTATGATAAATCTTCCGATATAGTTTATGTCATGAATGTTTTCTATTCACGGAGGAATATCGACAGCTTGATATAATGCGGTTTGTTGTAAAAATAAAGGGGTGATTACATGAGTACAAGAGAACGCGCTCAGATAATTTTCGACAGACTTACGGACGAGCAGTTGGAGGGGTTTGTAAAGCTTTTCGAAAACGCTTTTATTTCCGAGCCGCCGAATACCGTACATTCAAGGGCGGAGCTTGAGAATATGTTGGCGGAGGGTTTGGACGACCTTAAAAACGGAAGAGTTTGCTCTGAGGAGGAAATGGACGATTTCTTTCAGGGGTATTGCGGAATATGAAGATCGTGTATATGCGTAAGGCAAAGAATGATATGAGATTGCTTTACGATTACATTTCGATAGAACAAGATTCTCCGCAGAGAGCGAGAAATATCATTTCCAAAATCAAGGCGGCTGCGGATAAATTGAAAGAGTTTCCAAATCGGTACAGAGAATGGAAAGACTCCGGTTTAAGATATTTCCTTGTAAGCGGAAATTATGTGTTTTATCAGTATGACGAATCGACCGAAACGGTTAATGTTGTGAGGGTAATCAACGCTCATCGAAATATTGACGAGCTGATTTAGCGCGTTATATTATGTGAAAACGTATTGGAGTGAGTTACAGAGCGTTATAGCTCACATCAAGTTATTGGTGATTAGTGCAAATTGCGAAAGCGAGCGGCGCGTATCACCGCTTCGCGGTGATACGGGTCGCTCAGCTAGAACAGATGAAAAGTGCGAAGCACGTTTCATCTGTTCGGTTCGCAATTTGCTATTAAAAATAAGGAGAAGAATATGTCACTGGACAGATTGATTGAGAAAATCGAACAGAAACAAAACCCCACGGTCGCGGGGCTTGACCCTAAGCTGGACTACGTCCCCGAGTACATTCGCGAAAAGTGCTTTGATAAGTACGGCGAAACGCTCAAGGGCGCGGCAAAGGCGCTGCTGGAGTTCAACAAGGGGCTTATTGACGCATTGTACGACATTGTTCCCGCGGTGAAGCCGCAGGCGGCGTATTACGAGATGTACGGAGTTCAAGGAATGAAAACGCTGTACAAAACGCAGGAGTACGCGCGCTCCAAGGGAATGTACGTCATTACGGACGGCAAGCGCAACGATATAGGCGCGACTATGGAGGCATACGCAACGGCGCATCTCGGCAAGGTCAAGGTCGGGAAAGAGGAGTACGAGCCGTTTATCGCGGACGCGCTCACCGTCAACGGGTATCTCGGCAGTGACGGGATAAAGCCGCTGTTGAGGGTGTGCCAAGAGAACGATAAGGGGATTTTCGTACTGGCGAAAACCTCCAATCCGTCAAGCGGCGAGTTACAGGACAAGACCGTGGACGGCGTACCCGTGTATGAGCTGATGGGCAAAATGTGCGAGGAATGGGGCAAGGAAGTCCCGGGAGTGTACGGATATAACGGCGTGGGAATCGTCGCGGGAGCTACATATCCCGAGCAGATAAAGCGTCTGAGAGAGCTTTTGCCGCACACGTTCTTCCTGATTCCCGGCTACGGAGCGCAAGGCGCAAGCGCAAAGGATATTGCGGCGGCGTTCGATAAGAACGGTCTGGGCGGTATCGTAAACAGCTCTCGCGGGATTATGTGCGCGTATCAAAAGCAGAAATGCGATGAGCGCGAGTTCGCCGAGGCGGCGCGCAAAGAGGCTATACGTATGCGCGACGAGATTATGGGCGAGGTCGGGAAGATTATCGTTTCAAAAGGTTAAGCTATGACGGTGAAAGAGGCAAAGGCGATTTTAGAAAAGAACGTGAGTTGTGCCGAGGATAGTTTGATTGATAGCTTGCACGAGTGCGAACTGTTTTCCAAAAAACGTTTCTGGGAATTTTATGACTGCGTGATAACTCTCGCGCAGGACGCTTTGAAAAGCGGCAGAGACTTTGAAACGGCACGAAAGATAACGTTAGTTTATCAGCGGATATTAAAGGAAATGATATGGCATTTCGACAAGCGCGATTTGTCCAAGCTGAGGAAGTTTCCGAATAAGCGGTATAACGGCTATATCGAGCGGCTTGACAATGCGGTGGACGCGTATTTTCGCGGAGTGTTCGTTGATGAAACACTTTATGAGCTGCAAAGACCGAAAAGTTGATTATACACCCGGTGCAATTTCAAAATCGAGCGTTGAGGTTTCGCGCGAAGAATAACGAAAAGCCTACCGTCGGCTCGTGCAAATTCAAGCCACATTTTGGCGACTCGTGCAAATTGCGAAAGCGAGCGTTGCCGAGCACCGCAAAGCGGTGAGAGGTAACGCTCAGCTAGTGCAGACGAGCGAAAGCTCGTCTGCACGGTTCGCAATTTGCTTTTAAGATAAGGAGATGCGATATTATGATTTTTGAGAGTAAACGAAAAGCCGCTCTGATACTGGCTGACGGCACGGTATTTGAGGGGCTGGGATTCGGCGCGGAGGGCACAGTTATCGGCGAGATCGTGTTCACAACGGCTATGACGGGCTATCAGGAAACGCTTACAGACCCGTCCTACTGCGGGCAGATAGTCACGCAGACGTTTCCGCTTATCGGAAATTACGGAGTGAACAAGGTTGACCCCGAGAGCCGCGGCAGCGTGGTTTCCGGGTACATAGTGCGCGAGTGCTGCGAAATGCCGAGCAATTTCCGCTGCGAGGGCGATCTGGACAGCTATCTCAAAGGTCTGAATATCGTGGGAATTTGCGATATCGACACGCGCAGCCTTACCAAGATAATCCGTGAGAGCGGCGTTATGAACGGCGCGATTGTATGCGGCGAGTTCGATAAGGACAAGCTGCTTGAGGAGATACGCGCGTATAAGGTCGGCGAGGTAGTGCCTAAGGTTTCCGTTAAGGAGAAGGAGTATTTCCCCGTTGAAAACGCGAAATATAATGTGGTTCTGATGGACTACGGACACAAGTTCAATATCCGCAGAGAGCTGAATAAGCGCGGCTGTAATGTTACGGTTATGCCGTATAACACCTCAGCCGAGGAAATAAAGGCTCTGAATCCCGACGGAATAATGCTCTCGAACGGTCCGGGCGACCCCGCGGACAACGTGGAGGCTATAAACACTCTGCGGGAGCTGATTCCCGCGAAAATCCCCACGTTCGGAATTTGTTTGGGACATCAGCTTCTGGCTCTGGCGAACGGCGCAAAGACCGAAAAGCTGAAATACGGTCATCGCGGCGGAAATCAGCCCGTTAAGGACTTGGCTCTGGACAAGACGTTCATCACCTCGCAGAACCACGGCTACGCGGTAATCGGCGAGAGCGTCCCCGAGAGCGCGGGCAAGGTCAGCCACATCAACGGAAACGATGGAACGTGCGAGGGCGTGCGGTATACCAACGCGCCCGCGTTTACCGTGCAGTTCCACCCCGAGGCTTGCGGAGGTCCGCATGATACCTCGTATCTGTTTGATGAATTTTTGGAGCTTATGGGAGGTAACAAGTAATGCCGCTGAGAAGTGATATAAAGAAGGTATTGGTAATCGGTTCGGGTCCTATCGTCATAGGACAGGCGGCTGAGTTCGACTATGCGGGAACGCAGGCTTGCCGCGCCCTCAAACAGGAGGGTCTTGAGGTCGTGCTGATAAACTCAAACCCCGCAACCATTATGACGGACAAGCATATGGCGGACAAAATCTACATCGAGCCGCTCACTTTGGACGTTGTTAAACGGATAATCGAGATTGAAAAACCCGACTCGGTGGTTTCAAACCTCGGCGGTCAGACCGCGCTTACGCTGTCTATGCAGCTTGCCGAAAGCGGATTCCTCGCGGAACACGGCGTTAAGCTGCTCGGCTCGAATCCCGAAACGATTCACAAGGCGGAGGACAGACAGGCGTTCAAGGACACGATGGAATCCATCGGTCAGCCGTGCATTCCGTCCAAGGTGGTTGAGAATATCGACGACGCTATGTCGTTCGCGGAGGAAATCGGCTATCCCGTAATCGTTCGCCCCGCGTTCACTCTCGGCGGCACGGGCGGCGGAATCGCCGAAAATCGCGAGGAGCTGCACGAAATCGCCACAAACGGCTTGCGCTTGTCGCCGATCACGCAGATTCTGGTGGAGAAGTGCATTTCGGGCTGGAAGGAAGTCGAGTTCGAGGTAATGCGCGACAGCAAGGGCAACGTAATTACCGTCTGCTCGATGGAGAATTTCGACCCCGTGGGCGTTCATACGGGAGATTCGATAGTTGTCGCTCCGACAGTTACACTTGCGGACAAGGAGTATCAGATGCTCCGCACGGCGGCTCTGGACATCATTCAGGCTCTGGAGGTCGAGGGCGGCTGTAACTGTCAGTTCGCGCTGAAGCCCGACAGCTTCGATTACGCGGTAATCGAAGTCAATCCGCGTGTTTCGCGCTCCTCGGCGCTTGCGTCCAAGGCTACGGGATACCCAATCGCGAAGGTTGCCGCGAGAATCGCCGTGGGCTACACGCTGGACGAAATCATCAACCAAGTCACGGGCAAGACATACGCTTGCTTTGAACCCGCGCTGGATTATCTTGTGGTCAAATTCCCGCGTTTCCCGTTTGACAAGTTCGTTTACGCGAAAAAGACGCTCGGTACGCAGATGAAAGCGACCGGCGAGATTATGGCTATCGCTCCCTCGTTTGAGGCGGGAATGATGAAAGCGGCGCGCTCTATCGAGCTGAAGATGGATTCCCTCACCAAAAAGGAGTTCGTTTCGCTTTCCGATGACGAGGTTCTGAAAAAACTGGAGGACGTGGACACCGACCGCGCGTTCTGCGTGTTCGAGGCTCTCAAACGCGGAATCTCGGTGGACAAAATCCACGACATCACCAAGATAGACAAGTGGTTCATATCGAAATTGAACAACCTCGCTCAGCTTGAGAAGTGGCTTGCCGAGGGTGCTCTCACTCAGGAGAAGTACGACCTCGCGAAGAAATACTGCTACCTTGACAGCACCATTGAGCGGCTGTCGGGGCAGAAAATCTCCGATTGCGGAATTGAGCGGCGGCTTGCGGTGTATAAGATGGTTGATACCTGCGCGGCGGAGTTCTCAGCGTCAACGCCGTATTTCTACAATACGTTCGACCGCGAGAACGAGGCGGCGGAGTTCATCGAAAATCACCCCTCGGACAAGAAAAAGGTTATTGTGTTCGGCTCGGGTCCTATCCGAATCGGACAGGGAATCGAGTTCGACTATTGCTCGGTTCACTGCGTATGGACGCTGAAAGACGAGGGCTGCGAGGCTATCATCTGCAATAACAATCCCGAAACCGTTTCCACGGATTTCGACACGGGAACGCGTCTGTATTTCGACCCGCTCACCCGTGAAGATGTCGAGGCTCTTGTCGCGACCGAAAAGCCGTATGGCTGCGTGGTTCAGTTCGGCGGACAGACGGCTATCTCGCTTACCAAGCACCTCACGGAGCTGGGCGTGCGGATTCTCGGTACGCAGGCGGCGGACATTGACGCGGCTGAGGATAGAGAGCTGTTTGACGAGCTGCTTGAAAAGTGCGGTATTCCGCGTCCGAAGGGCGAAACGGTGTTCACCGCCGAGGAGGCTCTTCAAACCGCAAACAAGCTCGGTTATCCCGTGCTGTTAAGACCGAGTTACGTTCTCGGCGGACAGAATATGATTATCGCTCACTGCGATTCCGATGTGGAAGAGTATATGAAGATAATCACCGCGACAAAGCTCGAAAATCCCGTGTTGGTGGACAAGTATATGATGGGTACGGAGGTCGAGGTCGACGCGATTTGCGACGGCGAGGATTTTGTTATCCCCGGAATTATGGAGCATGTGGAAAGAGCGGGAATCCACTCGGGCGACTCGATTTCCGTTTACCCGTGCCAGAACCTTACCGAGCATATCAAGAAAGTAATTATCGACTACACCGAAAAGCTCGCCAAGGCACTGCACGTTATCGGTCTGGTGAATATTCAGTACGTGGTGTACAATCACGAGGTGTATGTAATCGAGGTGAACCCGCGTTCGTCAAGAACCGTGCCGTATATTTCCAAGGTTACGGGCGTTCCTATGGTGGATCTGGCTACCAAAATAATCCTCGGCAAAAAGCTCAAGGATATGGGCTATAAGAGCGGACTTTATCCCGTTGGGGATTATGTGGCGGTTAAAGTTCCCGTGTTCAGCTTTGAAAAGCTCCACGATGTGGATAATCAGCTCGGTCCGGAGATGAAGTCCACGGGCGAGTGTCTGGGTATAGCAAAGACGTTCGGCGAGGCTCTGTTCAAGGGCTTGACGGCGGCGGGATATAAGTTCAGCGGCAACAAGGAAAAGGGCGGCGTGCTGATTTCGGTGCGTGATTCGGACAAGAATGAAATTATTGAAATCGCAAGCAGATTCGAGGCTCTCGGATTCAAAATCTACGCAACCGCGGGAACGGCTTCCGTACTCAACCGCAATATGATTGCCGCGAACCACGTTTACCGAATCCACGAATACAAAGAGCCGAACGTGATAACTCTGTTGGAGAGCGGGGAGATAAATTACGTTGTTTCCACTTCCGAAACGGGACGCAAGCCCTCGCTGGATTCCGTGCGTATGCGCCGCAAAGCCGTGGAGCGTTCCATTGCCTGTCTGACGGCGATAGATACCGCAAACGCTCTGTTGGACTGCCTTGAGGCGAACCGCTCCATTAACGATGTGGAAATGGTGGATATTACCAAGATATGAAGATCGGAAAATACCCCGTAAAACCGAGGTTTAAGCCCGCGCGAATCGCCGCAGACGTGATTTCGTTGGGAATCACGGCGATGATTTTCGTGCTGACAGTCGGATTTTTTCCGCGATACAAGGCGGCTTTATCCAAAGCGGCGGAAAAGGATTTGTACGGAATCATGTTCAAATACGGCGATTCGCTGACCTATCGGCATTACTTCGCGTGGATTTTCCCCGCGCTGGCGGTGATCGTAATCGCGGTGTATCTGATCCTCACGCTGAAAAGCCACGAGTTCCGCAAGTATAAAGTCACCAAGGACAACGCGCAGGCGGTTTACGATTGGTACGCGTTCGCGGTGTCGCTGTGTAAAATTCCCGCGCTGATGGCGGTGTTTGACGTTATGTACGCGTTTCAGCGGAAAATGATGTTTGAGGACGTAAAGCTGTTTAGTGTTCAGATTATTTTGTATTTTGTGGCTGTCGCGATTATAATTCGGCTTTCGGTTCACAGAATAAGGAGTATAACCGAGGTCAAGCGCGAAAAGGTTGATGACGATTGCCCGATAAAGGTGCGGATTAAGGACGATGACGAGGAGTAGCATTCGGGGGAGCTGCCCCGCCCCCCGCGTTTAGTGGGGTTGCCGCGCCCTTCGGGCGCGGAGGTTCGGGGGACAACCCTTCGGGGGCGGGGGATTCAAACCCCAGGGACGGAAAAGCCCCCGCCCCCTACGGGTTTTCCCCCCACTCCCCTCTTTCCCATCTCCCCCACCCCCTTTTTCCTGTGTCATCTGGGGAAAGTTGTTATTGGTCATAGTGCGCCTATCGGCGACTCGCGATTAGCACGCTATAACCAAAAGCAAGTTATTGGTGATTCGTGCAAATTGAGAAAGCGAGCGGCGCGGCATACCGCGAAGCGGTGTGCCGGGTCGCTCAGCTAGTGCAGATGAAATCCGCAAAGCGGATTTCATCTGCACGGTTCTCAATTTGCTATTAAGATAAGGAGAAAAGATGTATTTTTGTGAAAAATATCCCGTAATAGAAAAGCGGGAGCTTGCGGACGGAATTTATTCGGTCATTGTGAACGCTCCGAACGCGGCGAAAGCGGCGGTTGCGGGGCAGTTCGCTAATATCGGAGTTCCGGGGTTCACGCTCCGCAGACCAATCTCGATCTGCGGAATCGATAAGGAGCGCGGCACTCTGCGGTTCGTGTTCGAAATGAGAGGAAAGGGTACTGCGGAGCTTGCGAAAATCTCCGAGGGAGATGAGCTGGATATTCTCGCGCCGCTGGGCAACGGATTCTCAATTCCCGAAACGGGGAGAATCATCGTTGTGGGCGGCGGAATCGGAGTTCCCCCGATGCTTGAAATTTCCGCCGAAACGCGCGAACGCTGCACCGCGATAATCGGATTCCGCGACAAGTCAAGGATTATCCTCGCGGAGGATTTCGAGAAAAACGGCTCAAAGGTTCACCTTTGCACGGACGATGGAAGCACGGGGCAAAAGGGTTTGGTGACGTTCCCGCTTGCGGACGAGCTGGAAAAGGGCGATGTGGCGGCGGTAATGGCGTGCGGTCCTGCTCCCATGCTGAAATCCGTGGCGAAAATGTGCGATGTGTATAATGTTCCGTGCCGGGTTTCTCTGGAGCAGCGTATGGGCTGCGGAGTGGGCGCGTGCGTGGTTTGCTCGTGCCTGACCGTGCGAAACGGCAAGGAAATGTATTCGCGCGTTTGCAAGGACGGTCCCGTGTTCAATGCGGAGGAGGTGAAGTTCGATGGCTGATTTGCGTGTGAAAATCGCGGGTGTGGCGTTTCCGAACCCCGTAATCGCCGCGTCCGGAACGTTCGGAAACGGCGAGTGCTATACGGATTTGTATCCGATTTCTAAGCTGGGAGGAATTTCCTGTAAGGGTATGACTATCGAACCGAAACAGGGCAATCCTCCTCCGAGAATCGCCGAAACCTATTCGGGGATCCTCAACTCCGTGGGACTTCAGAACATCGGCGTTCACGGGTTTATCGAGTATTACCTCCCCACGCTTAAACAGGACGGCAACGTGATAATCGCGAACGTTGCGGGCGCGACTATCGAAGATTACGTTCGGGCGGCTGAGGCGCTGGACGCGTCCGATGTGGATATGGTTGAGCTGAACATCTCCTGCCCGAATGTCAAGGCGGGCGGCGCGACATGGGGAATCTCGTGCGACGGCGCGGCGAGCGTTACAAAGGCGGTTCGCGCGGCGACCAAAAAGCCGCTTATCGTCAAGCTCACGCCGAATGTTACCGACATTACGGAAATCGCCAAGGCAGTGGAATCCGAGGGCGCGGACGCTCTCTCGATGATAAATACGCTCCTCGGAATGCGGATAGATATCCGCACCCGCCGCCCGATTCTGCACAACAATATGGGCGGATTGAGCGGTTCGGCGGTGTTCCCCGTGGCGGTGAGAATGGTTCGTCAGTGCTATAAGGCGGTGTCTCTCCCGATTATCGGAATGGGGGGGATTTCCACCTGGGAGGACGCGGTTGAAATTATGCTTGCGGGAGCGTCCGCGATTCAGATGGGAACGGCGATTTTTACCGACCCGTATTCGCCGCTTAAAGTGATTGACGGATTGGCGGAATATATGGACAAAAACGGAATCAAGAGCCTGTCCGAGATTGTGGGGCAGTGCCAAGAGTGGTAAAAACCTCTAAAAGCGGTGTGCCGTTTTGGAACTTATAAAATCACATAAACGAATCGGGGTGAAGTGCAAAGCCAAAACGCGCCCGTGGTATCGCACCGTGAAACGGTGTGATACCACGGGCAGGCGAGTGCAGATGAGCAAAGCTCATCTGCACGGTTTTGGATTTGCTATTAAGATGAATGAATTTTCACGAACCGAGCGTCTGCTCGGAACGGCGGCTATGGAGCGTTTATCAGCTGCTCGTGTGGCGGTGTTCGGAATAGGCGGAGTGGGCGGTCACGCTGCGGAGGCTCTCGTCCGCAGCGGAATCGGAGCGATTGACTTGGTGGACGGTGATGTGGTCGCCGAGTCAAACATCAACCGCCAGATAGTCGCGCTGCACAGCACGGTCGGAACGCTGAAAACCGCAGTCGCGGCGGCGAGATTCCGTGACATTAATCCCGAGATTGAAATTCGGGAATTTCCGTTTCGGCTTTCGGAGGAAACGGCGGGGAAATTCGACTTTTCGGAGTACGATTATGTTGTGGACGCGATAGATGACGTCCGCGCGAAGGTTCTCCTCGCCGTGAAATGCCAAGAGAGCGGCACGCCGCTTATCAGCTCCATGGGCGCGGGGAACAAGCTCGACCCGACAAAGTTCCAAGTGGCGGATATTTATGAAACCTCCGTGTGTCCGTTGGCAAGGGTAATGCGACGCGAACTGAAATTACACGGGATAAAGCGGCTTAAGGTTGTGTATTCCACCGAAACGCCTGCCGCTTTTGGTCGCCGACATCCTGTCGGCGACTTGGCTGCGGCTGCGGCAAGTTCCGTCTTGCCGCCTGCCGCTCCGACCAAAGAGGGCGAACGCGTTGTTCCCGCGTCCTGCGCGTTCGTGCCGAGCGTGGCGGGACTGATCATCGCCGGAGAGGTTGTCCGCGCAATTGCGGGTAGAAATTGATGACTATTCCAATAAAATGTGCCAATTATGAACAGCGTTTTCTGCACAAGTTGCACAAAACGCTGTTTTTTATTTGAAAAGCTGTTGACATTTTGTTAATAATGTGGTATAATCAATTATATAAATTTAACAAAAATTATTGTTGTTTTATGTTGTTTTTGTTGAAAACAGAAACAATTTTTGGTTTGGTAATCCAAATCGGTAAATCCCGAAAGGGGGATTATATATGAAGAACATTTCGTTCGATATTGCCGGGCTTATTTTGCTTTGTGTGCTGTTCGGCTCGATCGTGTTCCGTAAGATGACCAAGGGCACGGCAAACCGCGTGTTCCTGTTTGGTGTGGTTTGCGCAATTGTCGCGTCGTGTGCGGACATATGGGCAACCACCATCGACAATGCGGGAAGCAGCAATGTGTTCTCGATTTCGTTCTTTCACACATTGTTTTTGATTGTGCACAACATCAATCCGCCGCTTCAGGTGTTTTTTGTAATCAGTCTTTTGGACATCTGGCACAAGATCGATCGACATTTGTCGTTGAAGATTCTGTTGGTGGTGCCATACGCGTACACGTTTCTGGCATTGATTACAAATCCGTTTACCCACGCGATTTTCACGGTTGACGCGCAAAACGGCTATCAGCATTCGTGGGCATTCTATTCAATATACGTCCCTATGGCAATATATTTGGTCGTGGATTCGGCGCTTATTATCTGCTACCGCAAGCAGTTGAAGCTCCGCAAGGTTATCTCGCTGTTTACGCTGTCGCTGTTGCCGCTGATAACCGTGGGCATTCATCTGGTCATTCCTTCGCAGCGTCTGGAGTGCTTCGGAATCGCGGTGGCGATGATGTTCGTAAGCGTTGGAATCCAACGTCCCGAGGACTATATGGACACCTCAACCGGGCTGTTTAAGCTGTCGGCGTATGCTGCGGATATGAAGCGGAATTTCACGAACGATAAGCACGTCAATGTGGTGATGCTGAATATCGGGAATATGGACAATCTGCGCAATATGATGGGATACGACCTTTCCGAGGAGCTTGTCAGGTTTGTCGCGAAGAAAATAGTGCTGCTTAATCAGGGATTCCGCGCGGGCGCGCTGATTTACTACCTCGACCGCGGACGTTACAGAATCGTGTTTAAGGAAAAACAGTATGAGCGCGCGGAGATTTTCGCCGACGCTCTTCTCAGTGAACTGAAGGTTCGTTCGAGCTTTAAGGGCTTTGACATAAATCTTGCGCCATATGTTGTATTGGCGCGCTGTCCCGAAGAAATCGAGAGCTTTAAGTCGCTGATGGCATTTGGGCAGGATTTCCATTTGAAGAACCACCACACGGGACAGGTTATGATGGCTCCCGAGGTTTATCGCCGCAAGGAGTTCACGATCCAAAATAATATCGACGCGATTATTGAACGCGCACTGGATCGCCGCAGTTTCCAGGTGTATTATCAGCCGATTTACTCCACCGAGCAGGGGCGGTTTGTTTCCGCAGAGGCTTTGCTTAGGTTGTTTGATGAGGAACACGGGTTCATTTCGCCGGAGATTTTGATTCCCGCAGCCGAAAAGAGCGGCGCTATCCACAAAATCGGATCGTATGTGTTTGAGGAGGTCTGCAAGTTCGTATCAAGCGATACGTTCAAGCAGCTCAATCTGGATTACATAGAGGTTAATCTGTCGGTGGCGCAGTGTATGCACGGCGATTTGGCGGATAATATCCTCGCGACAATGAGCCAATACAAGGTTTCGCCCGATACGATCAATCTGGAGATCACTGAAACCGCCGCGTCTTATTCGCAGCGTGTGATGACCGAGAATCTGAACAAGCTGTCGCGCGCGGGACTGACATTCTCGTTGGACGATTACGGCACGGGATATTCGAATATGAAGCGCGTGATTCAGCTTCCGCTGAAAATCATCAAGCTCGACAAGTCCTTTGTAGACGAGCAGCATAATCCCAAAATGTGGATATTCTTGCAGAATACGGTTAAGATGTTTAAGGATATGCAGATGGAAATCGTTGTGGAGGGAATTGAAACCCAAGAGATGGTGGACGCGTTCTCGAATTTGAAGTGCGATTTTATTCAGGGGTATTTCTTCTCCAAGCCGATTTCGCAGCCCGATTTCGTGGAATTTATTTCCAACTCGCGGTAAGAAAAACACGAATAAATCCTCGCCTGTTGCAGTACACTGTAATAGGCGGGGATTTTATATTTGACGGTTATCGCAAATCCGAAACGCGCTTTGGAGAGCGGGTTAAGAATGTTATGACTTATATCAAGTTTGGAGGGTGAACCCGCTGCGCTGGCAAATCCAAAACGTGAGCTTTGCCTCACACCGCGCAGCGGTGTGAGGTAAAGTTCAGCGAACGCGTTATAATTTATATCAAGTTTAGGGGGTGAACACGCTGCGCTGGCAAATCCGAAATGTGAGCGAGCTACTGCACGCTAAGCGTGCAGTAGCTCGCTCAGCAAAAGCGTTATAATTTATATCAAGTTTAGGGGGTGAAGTGCAAATTCAAAACGCAAGCGGCGCGTTACACCGCGAAGCGGTGTAACGGGTCGCTTAGCGAACACAGACGAGCGTTAGCTCGTCTGTGTGGTTTTGAATTTGCTATTTTAATATGTGTACTGCTATTACTTTGAATGGGGATGGGTTTTACTTTGGGCGGACTCTGGATTATGAATTTTCATACGGGGACAGCATAACGGTTACTCCGCGGAATTTCCGTTTCGGATTCAGCAGCGCGAAGCTGGATTCGCGGCATTACGCGATGATAGGAATGGCGCATATCGCGAACGGAATACCGTTGTATTATGAGGCTATGAACGAAAAGGGTCTTGGAATGGCGGGGCTGAATTTCGTGGATTACGCGCATTACAGCGAACCGCGCGGCGACAAGATAAACCTGCCGCCGCACGAGTTTATTCCGTATGTATTGGGGTTGTGCAAGGATTTGTCCGAGGCGCGTAAGCTCCTCACGAATATCAATCTTATCGACCGCGGATTTTCCGAGGAGCTGCCATGCGCACAGCTCCATTGGATAATCGCGGACGAGAGCGGTGCGCTGACCGTTGAGAGCACCGCTCACGGTTTTAATGTGTATGAGAATTGCGCGGGCGTGCTTACGAATAACCCCGAATTTCCGCAGCAGATGCTGCAGCTGAATAATTATATGAATCTATCCGCAAAGCCGCCCGTTAATAATTTCTGTTCGAGCATCGAGCTGCGCCCGTACTCGCGCGGAATGGGCGCAATCGGACTTCCGGGGGATCTGTCCTCGGAATCAAGATTCGCGAGGGCGGCGTTTTTCAAGAGCAACTCCGTGTGCGGCGAGGGAGAGAATGCGAGTGTATCGCAGTTTTTCCACGTTCTCGGCGGCGTGGATACTCCGCGCGGCTGCTGCGACATCGGCGACGGGGTGTATCAAATCACGCGGTATACCTGCTGCTGCGACTGCACACGCGGAATTTATTACTACACAACCTACGGAAATCACCGTATCTCCGCCGTGAATATGAACCGCGAGAATCTTGACGGTGACAAGCTGAAAACGTTCCCCCAAATCGAGAGCGAACAAATAAACTGGCAGAATTAGTGTATTCACAAGTAGGCAAGGATTTGGCGATATTGCTCCAACATTTCCGGTTCGGCGATAGTTCGGTTTGCGGGGCTGGTGGAGGGCAAACAGGTATCGGGAATACAGTCCGCGAAAAATCGGGAGTACAGCTCGTGCGCCTTTTTGCCCGTGGTGAACACCGCGCAAATCTCGCACTCCGCGAGGATTTTCCGTAAATTATTCGGGACGGCGTTGCGAATCGAGCTGTCGGACGCTCCATTGATTTCGCAACTTGCAAGAACGTCCCACAAAGCGATTCCGCGCGACAGGCACAGGGCGCGTCTACCCTCAATGTCGCGCGGAATTTCCGTGCCCAAAACCGCGCAGAGAATCTTCCAGAAACGGTTCTGCGGGTGCATATAATAGAACCCCTGCTCGCGGGATTTGGGTGACGGCATCGTGCCCAGAATCAGAACTCGCGAGTTTTTGTCGTACACGGGCGGAAACTCGTGGGATACGCGTTCAGAATTCATAATCCACGCTTACGGACTGCGTCCGAATCGACTTGCAAAACTCCGAAACCGCCACGTGCAGAGGATTTACGCTATACGAGCGCAAGTCCTCAAGGCTGTCAAATTCCGAGACCAAAACCGCGTCAAAGCTCCGCTCGGAGGGGTTGACGTTAATTCCCACCTCCATAGCGCGAATCTCGGGGATCTGCCCTTTCAGCGCAAGCAGACGCTCCCTAAACTTCATCATATTCTCCTCTTCGCCGTCCTTAAACTTCCACATTACGATATGTCTAATCATATTAACTCCTTAATTTTAATAGCAAATTGCGAACCGTGCAGATGAGCTTTGCTCATCTGCACTAGCCGAGTGGCACGGCACATCGCTTTGCGATATGCCGCACCGCTCGCTTTCGCAATTTGCACTTCACCCCGGTAACTTGCCGTGAGTTATAATGCCCGGAGATTACAACTAAATTATACCACATTTCTTCGCAAAAGTCAAGAATTATAATTCCAAAACAGGCTTGACTTTTCATATTTAGTATGATATAATGATTAAAAGATTTCATTTTTGAAAGTTCTTTATGAGTAATTTATTGTTTAAGAATAATTCGGAATTGAAGAAGTTCGTCACCGACATTCCGGTGCACGATTAATCTGGGAGGAATCATAATGAATAGTGAGGTTTTTGAGGATAAGTCTATATTTAAGCTATTGGTTAAGCATATGTCTGAATCATCCGACAGCCAGTTTTACGGCGAACGAGAGGGCGCGGAGGAATCACTGCGGGAGCGGGTTGAGAAAGCGAAGAACGGCGAACCCGAAAGCTGCTTTGTTTTCGGAATGCTGCTGACGCGAATCGGCGAGTACGGATACGCGACAAACCTTATCCGTGTGGCGGCGGACAAGGGAATGGCGGACGCGCAGTGTATGCTCGGTATGATCCTTGAGGGTACGGGTTCTCATGAGGAAGCCGAGAAGTATTACCGTCTGGCGGCTGAGCAGGGCGAACCCGATGCGGCGGCCTGCTATGCGGAATTGCTCAGTGCGCGAGACGATATTGACGGCGCGGAAAAATATTACCGCGTTGCCGCAGATAAGGGCGATGCTGAATCTCAGAACGAACTTGCGTTCATATTAAAGCAAAAGGGCAATTTGGACGAAGCCGCGCGCTACTGGCATATGTCCGCCGATGCGGGCAACGCATACGCAATGCTCAATCTTGGGATTTTATATGAACAAAAAGGCGATCTTGCCGAAGCGGAGAAGTATTACCGCCTTGCGGCTGAACAAAACGATTCTCAGGCGCAGTTCAATCTTGGGATCATTCTGTATGAAGCGGATAATGTTGACGAGGCGATGAAGTATTTCCGTATGGCGGCGGATCAAGGTCATTCCAATTCGCAGAAAAATCTCGCCATTTTGCTGAAGCGATCCGGTAAAATCGAAGAAGCGAGAAAGTATTATCGTCTGGCGGCAGAGCAAGGTGATTCCGATTCGCAATATAATTTTGCCGTTTTCCTTGAGGACAACGGAGAAACGGAAGAAGCCAAGAAATACTATCGTCTGGCGGCGGAGCAGGGTGACGTTGACGCACAAAACAATCTCGCGAATTTGCTTGATGAAAGCGGAGAACAAGAGGAAGCGGAAAAATACTACCGTCTTGCGGCGGAACAGGGTGACTCCAACGCGCAGTGTAATCTTGCCGGCTTGCTTAAAGAAACGGGCAGAACCCAAGAGGCGAAAAAATACTATCTTCTGTCGGCGGAGCAGGGCAATTCCAGCGCGCAAAACAATCTCGCCAATTTGCTTTATACCGGCGGAGAAAAAGAGGAAGCGGAGAAATATTACCGTATGGCGGCAGAACAGGGCAACGAAACCGCCCAAAGCAATCTCGCCGAGCTTCTTGCGGAAACGGGCAGAACCGAATAAGCAAAAAAATACTACCTTCCGGCGGCAGACTTGGGTCTGCCGCTCGTTTTTTACGTCCGGTAATTGTTGTGATTTACACGGTTCCGATAAAATCAAACGGTTGACAAATTGCTCCAAATGTGTTATACTAAAATCGGAGAGTTTGTGTGAGCAGGCTCTAACACAATTTAAGGAGCGTCACTATGTACAAGAATTACATTTTCGATTTATACGGCACGTTGGTGGACATTCGCACCAACGAAAACAAGCCCTATTTATGGGAAAAGATGGCTGAGGTTTTCGGTTTTTACGGAGCGCGATATGAAAAGTCCGAGCTGAAATGCGCGTATTTTACATATTGCCGCGAGTTGGAATCCACGGCTCGCGAATCCGATGAGTTTGCCGAAATCGACTTGGATCTGGTGTTCCGCAAGCTGTTTTCGGACAAGGACGTTGAGATCGACGATTCCACGCTGAACGCGGTTATGATGTTCACGCGCTCTCTCTCCACGAAGTTTATCTGCTTGTATGACGGCGTAGAGGACTTCCTTAAAGCACTGAAGAAAAAGAAAAAGCACGTATATCTGCTCTCCAACGCGCAGAGGGGATTCACGCGCCCCGAGCTGAAACTCCTCGGGATAGAGAAGTACTTCAACGGGATTTTTATCTCCTCGGAGCAGGGTGTGAAAAAGCCCTCGCCCAAGTTCTTCAACGGGCTGATGGATCGGTATCTTTTGAAACCACAAGACAGCATAATGATAGGAAATGACGCAAGCTCGGATATTGCGGGCGCGAAATCTGTCGGAATGGATTCGCTGTATATCCACACCGAAATTTCCCCCGAATGCCCCGAACCGCCGTCCGATGCGACCTTTACGGTTATGGACGGGGACTTCCGAAAAATCAAAGATTTGATACTTAAATGAAATGAAGGTGCGCCGATTATGTTGCGCACCTTCGTTTTTAATTAAGCATTGAGTTTACCGCTTTTTGTACCTCGTAGTAATCGTAACCCGCCTCGGTAAGACGTTTTTTGCGTTCCTCGCCGTTGCCCCAGTCGCCGCGAATCACCTCTTTCGCGATTTCCTCAACGGATTTCTTCGGGGGATTCAGCAGCTTATCCACCTCTCTTTGAACAGCGTAGTAATCGTAGCCCGCCTCGGTAAGACGTTTTTTTCGTTCCTCGCCGTTGCCCCAGTCGCCACGAATCACCTCGCGTGCAACTTCCTCAATTGATTTCTCTGTCGGTGATTCGGGAGATTCGGATTTGCCATAGCCGTTCAGACCGGCATTCGTGATTATCGCGGGATAGTCGATGTATCCGATGTCCATATCGCAATCGCCGTCAATTCCCGAAACGCGCCCGACTCCGTACTGCCAGATTCCGTATGTACCCTTGTACCGGTTCACGGACGAATACTCCGCGACCCAGATCGCGAACCTTTTCCGCACGCTCTCGAAGATGTAATTCTCAAGAAACCAGCGGCTCATATAAAGCCCTGTGAACAAGCCGGTTTTCTCCAGCTCTCCGCAAAATGTTTCCACAAGCTTCGTGCAGAACTCCTTGCCTTTGTTGAACTGCGACTGCTCCTCCAAATCAAAGTAAATCGGCATATCGAACTGCTTGCCTTTCACCGCATTTATACAGGCTTTCGCCTCGGCGAGTGCGCCCTCAACGGAATCCGCGTAGCTGTACCAATACGCTCCGACATGAAGTCCCGCGGCTTTGGCGGCGGCGTAGTTGCTCTCGAACGTGTCCACCGTGGACGTGGCATACCCCGCCTTGACTATAACAAACTCGACCCCGCTTGCCTTTACCTTTGCGAAATCGATTTTGCCTTGCCAGCCGCTTACGTCAATCCCTTTCATCGTCATCGCTCTCACCTCCGTTCTTCACGGCGGAAGCGTCCGTCAGTCCCTCGCCGAATATGTATCCGACCACCGCCGCGCCGCTTAAAATCGAGCCTGAAATCTTATCGGATTCTTCTTCGGAACCACCGAAAATCACTATAAGCCCTGCGACAAATCCCGCAACGGACACCCAGAGCTTGCGCGATGTAAGTTTTCTTTGCCAGTTTATTTTCATAGTTATACCCCCTTGTGATACTCTTCCAAATCGTCCACGCGCCGCGCGATCTCCTCAAGCTGACTTTCGACCACGGGCATTCTCCGCGCGAATTGGTTATGCTCCTCGACTTTCTTTTCGAGCTGTTCGATTCGGTATGCCGTCAGCTTGCTCGATACCAGAATCCCGCCGAGCGAGCCGCCAAGAGTTCCGACCAGCGAAATCAAGGCAACAATTATCGTGTTATCCATATGAATCCTCCTTTTAGTGTATGAAATTCTGCGCTCGTTGGTGCGTGGGTTTTTATACTAATTCGCAATCGTAGTATAGGCAAGATTTGCGGAGAGACCGTGCTTAGCTCGAGGACGAATGAACGCTTCGCGTTCAACCTAGCAACGCAGGCGTATTGTACGCAAACAGGATGTTTGCGCAGTTGCCCCAAAAGGCGGCAAGGATGCCGCCAACAGAGGGCAACAGGCGACAAGGAGCTTTGACGAAGCGATAAGTGCGGGATTTCCGCAAAGATGTCTATACGTAGATTGTGAATTAGTATTAGTCCCGCGCGGCGCTGATTATATGGTAGCACGTCCGCGACTGCAAAAAAATGAAGAGTGCGGCTCAATTCTAATTGACAAACGTCAAATTCTATGCTATAATTAAAACAGGATTTGGTTGCGAAAGAAGGGGTCTGAATGTATCATTGTAAATTGCGTATCGGCTATATCGGGAAAAATGACTCGATTTGGGAGCGTATTTCGGCAATAAACGCGCCCGAGGGCTTTTCATACGAGTTCTCGCATAACGCGGATAATTGCGATGTTGTTTTCGCGGAATTTGGCGCGGGGGAGCTTCCCGATGCGGCGGAGATAATTCTGCTTGCGGACAAGGACGCGGACTGCACGGAACTTCTCCCGCGTGTTTCCGATTTGTGGATCACGCCGATGACCGCCGCAGAGCTGGACTTCCGCCTTGAAAAGTGGCAGAGAGAATCCAAACTGCGCCGCGATTTGTGGCAGTCCGAGAATTATCTGGATTCTCTGATCGACAGCACGCCCGACCTTATCTGGTTCAAGGCTCTGGACGGCTCGCACATAAAGGTAAACAACAGCTTTTGCGATACGGTGCACAAGTCCAAGGAGCAGATTCGTGGGCAAAAGCATACGTTCATCTGGGACGTTGAAAGCGAATCTCCGTCCTGTATTGCGTCCGACAATGAGGCGATATACGGGCGGCGCACTTCGGTTTCCGAGGAAACCGTAGACACGGGCAGCGGCGAGCGAATGCTCACCACATATAAATCCCCTTTGTATGACATTGACGGCAGCGTAATGGGTACGGTTGGAATCGGTAAGGACATCACCAAGGAACGCGTATACGAGCGCGAGATAATCAAGAAAAACCGTATTCTCGAAAAGGTGTTCACGTCCATTGACTGCGGTGTTATGACGCACTCGCTGGACGGAAAGAAAATTATGAGCGCAAATGACGCGGCATTGAAGATACTCGGCTATTCGACCATTGAAGAGATGATGTCGATCGGGTTCGATATGGTCGCGGATTCTGTGTTGGACGAGGATAAGGAAAAGCTCCGCGCGGCGATAGTTTCTCTGAAAAACGTCGGCGACACAATAAACGTGGAATACCGCGCCCGTCACAAGGACGGCAGAATAATACACATTATGGGCAATGTCGGGTTGTTGTGCGAGGACGGCGAGAGCTTCTACCGGCGGTTTTTGTTGGATGTGACCGACCAGAAGATTCGCGAACAGGAAACAGAGCGGCGGCAGATGGAGTTGGTTCACGCTCTGTGTATCGACTACAATCTTGTGTGCTCTTACGATTTGGACACGGGCAAGGGGAACACTCTGCGGAATCTTGACTGTGAAAAGCATTTGCTTAAGACAATGTTTACGGAGAAGACCGACTTGGAAGGCAGTATGGATCCGTATATTGACTCTTGCGTGTATGAGGACGACAGAGAGATGTTCCGCGCGGCAATTTCGCGTGAAAATCTGAAAGAGGCTCTCGCCGACAAAGACGTTTATCACATTAACTACCGCACGCTTTGCAGTGGGCAGATAAAGTACTTTCAGATGAAGGCAGTACGAACCGGGGACTGGGAGAACAATCACACCGCTGTGCTTGGTTTCCGCAGCGTGGACGATGAGATACGCGCCGAGATGGAGAAAAAGGAGCTGCTTGAAAACGCTCTTATGCAAGCCAGCCGCGCGAATAAGGCGAAGAGCGTGTTTTTGTCCAATATGTCGCATGATATCCGCACGCCTATGAACGCGATAGTCGGATTTACCACCCTCGCGCTGTCGCATATCAACAACAAGAACAGCGTGGAGGATTATCTCAAAAAGATAATGACTTCGGGCAATCACTTGCTTGGGCTGATTAACGATGTTCTTGATATGAGCCGTATCGAGAGCGGCAAAATGCGCCTTGACGAAAGCCCCTGCAGTCTGTCGGAGATCATCTGCGGACTGCGGAATATCCTCAACGGCGATATTGTCAACAAACAACTCGAATTTAGCGTTGACGCGGTGGACGTTCTGGACGAGGATATAGTCTGCGATAAGCTGCGCCTGAATCAGGTGCTGCTGAATCTGCTGAACAACTCGATTAAATACACCGAACAGGGCGGAAAAATCACTTTCAGAGTTACCGAACACCGCGGGGACTCTCCCGACAGCGCGGACTATGAGTTCCTTATCAAGGATACGGGAATCGGTATGGACAAGGAGTTTCTGGAGCACATCTTCGAGCCGTTCGAGCGTGAGCGCAACACCACGCTGAGCGGTATCCAGGGCACGGGTCTGGGAATGGCGATCACTAAAAACATCGTGGATATGATGAACGGAACCATCGATGTTCAGAGCGAACAGGGTGTGGGCACGGAATGCCGCGTTGTCCTGACGTTTAAGCTGTGCAGCGTTCCGCATACGCAGCACGAAATGCCGGAGTTTAAGAACTGCCACGCGTTGGTTATTGATGATGATTTCAACACTTGCGACAGTGTTACGCTTATGCTGCAGCAGCTCGGAATGCACGCGGAATGGACGCTTTCGGGCAAGGAGGCTCTGCTGCGTACCAAGCAGGCATACGAGCGCTCCGATGAATACAAGTTGTACATAGTTGACTGTTTCTTGCCCGATATGAACGGGTTGGAGGTGATTCGCCAAATTCGCCGTGAAGAGGGCGAAAATGTCACGATAATTCTCCTTACCGCATACGATTGGACGGATATTGAGGACGAGGCGCGCGAGGCGGGCGTTACCGCGTTTTGCAGCAAGCCGCTGTTTATGTCGGAGCTTAAGAGATGCCTGGAATCCATCGTAATGCCGAAATCCGCAGATGAAAAGGAGCAGACGCCGCGCAAGATACGCTCGGGGCGGATACTGTTGGTCGAGGATAACGAGCTGAACTGTGAAATCGCAACAGCGCTGCTTACCGAAGTGGATTTTCTCGTGGAGCATGCCGATAACGGAAAAACCGCCGTAGATATGGTGAAAAACTCCGAGCCCGGGTATTACAATGTTGTGCTGATGGACGTGCAAATGCCTGTAATGAACGGTTACGAGGCAACACGTCAAATCCGCGCGCTGGATAACAAGCAGCTTGCCCAAATTCCGATTCTGGCGATGACTGCCAACGCGTTTGAGGAGGACAAACAGGAAGCCCTCCGCAGCGGAATGAACGGACATCTGGCGAAACCGATAAATATAGGTAATCTTCTGGAAATGTTGGACAAGATAATAGACGGTTAAAGAAACCTATCGGCGGCGCAATTTGCCATTAAAATCAGGAGTTAAGATGCAGATACCAAAACGAATAGCTAATGGAATAATAAACGCTCTGAAGGGCGGTGTTGTGCCGCGTGTTGGGCTTGGATACATCGCGGTCGGGCGGACGAGCGAGATAAACGCGCTGCTGCACGATGTGTCGATAGCGGAGGAGGGCGGCGCGTTCTTTCGGTTTATAGTCGGACGATACGGCAGCGGCAAGAGCTTTCTGATTCAGACAATGCGCCAACACGTTATGGACAGAGGATTCGCCGCCGCAGACGCGGATCTGTCCCCCGAACGCCGTCTTACGGGAACAAAGGGTCAAGGTCTGGCGACCTATCGGGAGCTTATGCGTTCGCTTTCCGTGAAGGCAAAGCCCGATGGCGGCGCGCTGTCGCTGATACTCGAAAAGTGGATCGACAGTGTGCGAAGCTCTGTGATAAATGATGGAATGTCACCTCAGAATCCGTTTTTTGACGCCGAGGTGGAAAAGCGCATCTTTTCGCGGATAACCGAACTTCGTGATATGGTGAACGGATTTGATTTCGCGATGGTCATCACGGAGTATTACCGCGCCTATGCCGCCGGAATGGAGGAAACGCGCTCTAACGCGCTGCGTTGGCTGCGCGGAGAGTATTCCACCAAAACAGCCGCAAAACAGGATTTGGGTGTTAATGTCATCGTCTCGGACGATAATTGGTACGATTACATTAAGCTGTGGTCGGCATTCCTCGTCAGCGCGGGTTATAAGGGGCTTGTTGTGATGATAGACGAGTTGGTGAATATTATGAAAATCCCCAATTCGGTCACACGGCAGAACAACTATGAAAAAATGCTGATGATGTATAACGATTGTATGCAGGGTAAATCCTCACACCTGGGGATAATAATGGGCGGCACGCCGCAGTGTATCGAGGACACACGCCGCGGAGTGTTCAGCTATGAGGCTTTGCGCAGCCGTCTGGAGCGCGGACGCTATGCCACGGACGAGGTTCACGATATGCTTGCGCCGATAATCCGTCTGAATCCGCTGACGTATGAGGAGCTGACGGTTTTAACGGAAAAGCTCGCGGAAATTCACGCGGGACTGTACGGCTATGAGCCGAAGATCACTCTCGAAGACCGGGTTTATTTCGTCAAGGCGGAATTTGAGCGCGTGGGCGCGGATACGAATATCACTCCGCGCGAGATGATACGCGATTTTATTGAGCTGCTGAATATCGCGTATCAGAATCCCGACAAAACTCTGCCGCAGCTTATGGGCGAGGAGGAGTTCAGCTTTTCCAAGAGCGAGGGAGATAATTCCGATAATAATGACGGGTTCGGGGACTTTGAGCTGTAATTTGAAATAAGGCTAAGGGGTGAAGTAACAAATCCAAGACACTCGGTTTGTCTTGGATTTGATATTAAAATATGAGTCAGAATACCGTTTTTAATCGTTTCGCCCCGTTCATTCGGGATTACATCTATTCCCACAAGTGGGAGGAGCTTCGCCCGATCCAGGTCGCGGCGGCGGAGGTGATTTTCGACACCGGAGACAACCTGCTGCTTACATCGGGTACGGCAAGCGGCAAGACCGAGGCTGCGTTTTTGCCGGTATTGACCGAGCTGTGGGAGAACCCTTCGGGCAGCGTGGGGGTTCTTTACGTATCGCCGCTGAAAGCCCTCATCAACGACCAGTTCGAGCGGCTTGAGGAGCTGCTTGAAGAGGCGGATATTCCCGTGACGAAATGGCACGGGGACGCCTCTCAAGCCGCGAAACGCAAGCTGGTGCAGAATCCGCGCGGCGTAATGCAGACCACTCCCGAAAGCCTTGAAAGTATGCTTATCCGCAACAGCTCCAATGCGTTCCGATTGTTTTCTGATTTGCGGTTCGTCATTATAGATGAAGTTCATTATTTTATGGACAATGACCGCGGATTACAGCTTTTATCCGTATTGGAGCGGCTTCAGCGGCTTATCGGTTTTTCCCCGCGCCGAATCGGATTGTCCGCTACGCTCGGCGACCCGACAAATGCCGAAAAGTGGCTTTGTATGGGTACTTCCGCGCGGTGTATCTCTCCGCGCGTTCAAGAGCCGGGCAGGAAGGTGCGGTTGGGAGTGCGGTTTTTCCCGATTGCCGAGAAAATCCCGAACAGCAACTCCGCAGTCCTTCTGGCAAATTATTACAATTACCTTTACGAATCCACGCACGGAAAACGCTGCATTCTGTTTTCAAACAGCAAGGGCGAGGTGGAGGAGAATATCGCGCATATGCGGAAAATCTCCGAGGAGCGGCATGGAAACGATTGCTATCTCGTCCACCACGCGAACATCTCCCCCGCGCTGAGGGAGTTCGCCGAGCAGCGTATGAAGTCGGGCGAGCTGCCCGTATGCACGGGCGCGACCGTCACGCTGGAGCTGGGAATCGATTTGGGTCGTCTGGAGCGCATAGTTCAGACGGGCTGTCCGCTTACCTGTTCGGGGTTTGTTCAACGGCTCGGGAGAACGGGTCGGCGCGGCGGTACAAATGCCGCGCAGCCAAGGGCGACAGGGGAAATGTATTTCGCGTTCCGTCAGGATATGAGCCTGCCGTCAAACGTGTTCTATAAGGACATCAATTGGGATTTTGTGATGTGTATCGCGATGATTCTGCTGTACACGCGCGAAAAATGGGTTGAGCCTATGTATCTTCCGAAGCTGCCGTACAGTCTGCTGTTTCACCAGACGATGGCGGTAATGACAGCGGCGGGGAGTATGCAGCCGCGCGAGCTTGCCCGCGAGATACTCACGCTGTCAGTGTTCCGAAATGTTTCCAAAGAGGATTATCTGCTGTTTCTTCGTCACTTGCTTGAGAACGGAATGCTGGAGCGTTCCGAGGACGGTTCGTTATTAATCGGCGAAAAGGGCGAGGGAATTGTGAACAATTACGAGTTCCTGGCGGTGTTCTCCGTGCCGATGGAATACACCGTTCGGCATAACTCCGAGGTGGTGGGTACGGTGCAAAATCCGTTTCCGCCGCACGCGCAGTTCGCGTTGGCGGGGCAGGCGTGGGAAGTCACCGAGCTTGACCGTAAAAATCTGATGATCTATGTCAAGCAAATCCCCGGAATCTCCGCGAATATGTGGACGGACACGGGCAACGAATACGTTCACACGCGTGTGATGAAGAAGATTCTAGAAGTGATTCGCTCGGACGAGGAGTACGTGTTTCTGGACGATTCGGCGTCTCTCCGTCTTTCGGAGATTCGCCTGTTGTGCCGAAATGCCGCTAAGACCGACTTTGAGCCGTCCAATGCGCTTACAGACAATGCGCCCGATGTCGGGGAGCGTATGGTGTTCCCGCTGTCGGAAACGTGCTTTGCGGTGTTTCCGTTTCTTGGTACTCGCGGAATCGCTGCGCTGGTTTTCGCGCTCCGTCAGCGCGGATTCGAGGCTTCTCTGTACATTCAGCGGCAAATCCCGGTGTGTATCGAGGTGAATACAGACCTTGGTCTCCCCGCGCTGATAGCCGCGTTAAATGAGATCCGCGCGAACGGCGCGGATAAATACACGTTCAAAATTCCCGATAACTGCGAGATCATCGGAAAGTATAACGATTATATCCCGCGTGAGCTGCTGAAAAAACAGTATGTCGAGGATTATGTAGATACGGATGAATTGAGATTTATGGAGTGAGAATAATGCTTTTATTTCTTTACATTTTTGTGACGCTTATTGTTGTAATTGTTTCGTTTAATCGCGCGAATAAGGGCAAAAACTCAGCGGTGGGAATCACTTTCGCTCGGAGATTGTGTCGCGGGGGAATTTATCTCGTTTTACATGACCGCCGCTTGCGATAATAACATATCGTTGTCATTTGTTGAGCCGCTGTCGGCAAAATGTGCGGAAACCGGCGGTACTCCCGAGTATTGGATAACCCCGTTTGGGGAATATGTCGCGTTTTCACCAAAAGAAATCGCGGAAAAACTCGGCAACAGGTTCGAGGTAACTTTCGGAACATATACGCGCTATCCCGTAGAGCGAATGATGGCGATGGCATGTGCGGCGCAAAAGGCAGTGAAAATGGCGGAGGAGCTTATGCCCAAAGACCGCGCGATGGCTATCCTCGCGGAGTTTGGCTGGCGAACCTCGCATTACATAAGAACTGAAATATGAAAAATCCCCTCCAAAGTGCGGGTGCGGTAAAGAAGTATTCCGAGTTTTTGAAAAGGTTGCGTAGTAACCCTACGCAGCCTTTCTCTTTTTGCCCTGATTGCCGTGACTGAGTGTAGCCGTGGCACTCGCTACATTGAACCTGAAGTAGATCTCAACGCGCTGTTCCCGATGTCCGCTTGATTTATCGGGCGCGTGAACGACGATCTTCTCCACAAGCTCGTGCATTATTTCGGGAGTGATTACATTTATATGGGTATACTTGCGAACGAATTGGATAAAGTTGGAAACGTCCGCGGTTTTCTGCTCGGTAGCCTCAATAAAGGCTTTGAGTTCGGAAACGGTCTGCTTTAATTGCTTTTGCTCGACGTCATAGTTTGCGGACATTTGAGCAAAGCGTTCATCGGAAATTTTTCCCGAAACGTTATCCTCATAAAGCCGTGTGAACAGCTTGTCCAACTCGGCTATACGTTTTTCGGACTGAGTGAGAGTTTTCTGCGCTTTCTTTATTTCCTGCGATTGAGCGGTCGAAGCGTATTCCATTGCCGTATTTACAAACTCATCTTCATTCGCGTGAACCGTTTCGAGCAACTTATTCAGTTCTCCAAGAACCAATTGCCGCAGAACGGCCGTCCGTATAAAGTGCGCCGAACATTCGTCCGAGTCGCTGGCATAGGTGCTGCACTTCAAATGCTCCTGCTCGTCTGTCATACTCCGTGAGCGGCAGAGATACATTTTCGCTCCGCAATTCGCGCAAAATACAATTCCCGAAAAGGGATTGACCTCGCCGCACTTCTGGATTTTGCGCTTGTTCTTGCGCATTTCCTGTACCAAGTCAAAATCGTGCTGTGAAATTATCGGCTCGTGAGTGTTCTCGAATATCATCCATTCTTCACGCAAATTTGCCAACTTCTTTTTGTGCTTGTAAGATTTTTTGTATGTCTTGAAATTGGCAGTGTGTCCGACATACTCAATTCTTTCAAGAATTTTGTTGACTGTTTACTCTCCCCAACGAGTGAAATTTTTGAAAGTGCGAGTTCCGCCTCTGCCTTTGGATTGAGCATACGCGGTAGGTATCGGAATATTTTCCGAGCGAAGCTGCCGTGCAATCTGAGCAGGTCCCAATCCCTTAATGCACATCTTGAAAATCCGTCTGACCACGTGGGTGGCTTCATCGTCAATCTCCCACACGTTTTTATCCGTTTCGGATTTCTTATAACCGTAGCTCGGTGTGCTTGCTAACGGCTTTCCCGACTGATCCTTGGACTTGAAAACACTGCAGTCACGGGCGAACCAATCATTAAATACGTTCTTGAATAGCATCATTTCATTCTCGCTGCGAAGCGTGTCAACTCCGTCATTGATGGCTATGTACCTAACATCATAATCGGGCAATATCATTTCAATATACTGACCTGTCATTAAATAATCGCGCCCGAAACGGGATAAGTCCTTGGTTATGACCGTTCCGACCTTGCCTGACTTAACATCATCCATCATACGCATAAAATCGGGACGGTTGAAGTTCGTTCCGGAAAAGCCGTCGTCAACATAAAACTGAGCGTTATGAAATCCGTTATCGTCAGCATACTTTTGAAGAATAGCTTTCTGGTTCGTGATCGAGTTGCTCTCGCCGTTCAAGTCGTCATCATTGCTGAGCCTGCAATATAATGCCGTAATTCTGTCTAACATAATTAACCTCTCTTTCCGACAAAATCGGCGGATCATGCAATATTATTATAACCTACTTTTATGCGTTTGTTAAGACCTTAAAGCAATAAATTACACGATCCGCTGAAAAAATTATGCCGCGTTTTACAATTAGTTGTATACCAACTATTCATTCTAATTATAGTTGGATTGTTTTGGGTTGACACAAATAAAAAATGTGTTATAATTATAGGAGTGCGACTTATCATGAAATTTGAATTTTCTGAATATCCCAATACAAAAGTTCCTGATGATGAACTTTTAAAAGATATGAAAGAGGTTATTAAAAATGGCTGTGGTATATCACTCTCAATGGCTGAATATGATGAAAAGGGAAGCTATAATAGTTCCACCATTATACGACACTTTGGCAGTTGGAATAATGCTTTGTCTCTTATAGGGGCAGAAATAAATAACCGACAATTCACTGAAGAAGAACTGTTTAATAACATTGAAAGAGTATGGATATATAAGGGGAAGCAACCGTCGAGGAGAGATATGGATAACAAAAATATATCGTTAATTTCGAGTGGTGCCTATTTGAGAAAATACGGAAAATGGACTACCGCACTTAAAACTTTTATAGAGTATATTAACGATGTTGAAAATGACTATCCGAAAGAAGATAGCAAAATAGAAAATAATAATATATCACATAATACTCCACGCGAGATAAATTTAAGACTGCGTTTCAAAGTTATGTCTCGTGATAACTTTAAGTGTTGCATCTGTGGAGCCTCGCCCGCAAAAGATCCTTCTGTTGAGTTACATATAGACCATATTATCCCTTGGTCAAAAGGTGGCGAAACAATATTAGACAATCTTCAAACATTATGTAGTAGTTGTAATTGGGGGAAAGGAAATCTCTTATAATTTTAACTCGTTGATAAAAAAGTTGATGATATTATTTTTTTAGTGACATTCTTTTGCTATGCCGACTATGCAAAAAAAGTGTTGATTTATTGCACGTTTGAATCTTGAACGCAAGATAATACCCTATCGGAAATTTCTTCATTTAATCTTCCTTTGGTAGCATAAATTTCCTGACGGTCAATTCCGTAGGTGTTTATGATGATGTGGTGGAGTAGGAAAGCGCCGCCTTGCCGCATTGCTGAGGCAGGTCTGCGCAGACCTCTCCGGGAACCGTACGTACCCCTCTCAAGGTATACGGCTCTGTTACTGCTCGTTCAAAAAACTCTTTTTTGTGAATAACGCTCCTGTGACACTTTCTGCAAACAATCAGAGTTTTACGCTTTTTAGCGATCATAGCCAATTCCCACTTTTTCTTGCCCTTTAAGTTTTTCAGCTTGTTGATATGGTGAACCTCGTAAAACTTACCGTCCGTTGCTCCGCATAATTCACAAATATGCGCTTTGAGTCTGTTTTCTAAAGTATTTATGGCGTAACCGTAAGCTATCGCCGCATTGCTCATCATGTCGGAATAATCATAAGACCTTTTGCATTCCGAGTATTTTGCGAACAGACAGATTTTTCTGCCCTTTTTCGTTTCATACGGAATACCCCAGTCCTTGCCGACCCGATATTGGGTTCTGATTTTGGAAATACTGCTTTTGTGTTTCGACGCTAATGTTTTAAGACAGCTGTATTCCATAAGGTAAGCGAAATAATCAAGCTTATTGAAATTGCTTGCAAGACTGTAGTAATTGCATATTCCCCTTAATTCGGAGTTGTATATCATGACAATTTCCAAATCAGTTGAACCTATCAGATATTTTCTGTGAACGGGAAACATTTTCCCGCCGTCAGCTTGAATTGCAATTCCTTTCGAGAAAATAAAATTATGTAATTTATCGTTAAAAGGCACAAGTAATTCAACACCTCCGTTCATAGTGCGCTTTTTAACATGCCCGTTTCCGCCGCGTTTAACTGCGCTTTTTCTTCTGACACGTATGTCGTAACCGAGAAATCTCGCACATTGGCTGCTGTGGGTTACAAGAGTTTTTTCTTCGCTAAGTTCCATGCCAAGCGTACCGCTGATAAATTCAGCCAATTTTCTCTTAATCTCCAAGCAGTCCTCTTTACTGCCTTTTACGGCAATCAGAAAATCGTCCGCATAGCGCACATATTTAATTCTTTTGTCGGACTGTGCCGTGCAGGGAATAGACGTAAGCCGCTTTCGCTTAACCCTGTATTCTTCAAGAAGCCGTTCGCGCTCCCCGCCGCTGATTTTTTTCAATCGGTAGGAAATTCTTTTGATTTCATTGTGAGCTTCTCGGTATTCGGGCGTAATGGTATCCTTGCTCGGTTTGTCAAAATCTTTTTTCAGCTTCATAACAAATTTATCAAGTTCATGCAAATAAATGTTCGCAAGAAGCGGTGAAATTATTTCGCCCTGCGGAGTACCGCTGTAGGTTTTATGATACTTAAAGTCCTCCACGTATCCTGCTTTCAGAAATTTGTATATCAACCTGATAATTCAGGCGTCTTCGATTTTGTTTCTTATCAACCCAACCAACCGCTGATGGTCGATATTATCAAAGCAGCCCTTTATGTCACCCTCTACAAACCATCTTGCACCGTTAAATTCCATTTTAATAAATTTCAAAGCGGTATGACAGCTGCGTTTGGGTCTGAAGCCGTGAGACACATTCAGAAATATCGGTTCGTGAACAGCCTCTAATATCATTCTGAGAGCTTCTTGTACAAGCTTGTCCGAAAAGGTCGGTATCCCAAGAGGCCTTTGTTTATTGCTGTTTTTCTTCTGAATGTACGTACGCCGCACAGGCATTGGCTGATAGCTTTCGTTTGCAAGAGAATCGATAATCTTCTTTATCTTTTCTTCCCCGAAACCGTCAGCCGTATCCTCGGTTATTCCGTTTGTACCTGCACCCCTGTTTGCGTAAAGATTTTTGTATGCCGCAAAATATATATCGGGGCGAAGCAGGTATCTGTACAGTCTTGCAAATATTTTGTTTTTGTTGTTTAATGAGTTTTTGCCGAGGTTTGATAAAATTTCCATTGTTGGTTTCAATGAGGTATTCCTCCCTAATCAATTTTTAATTTTATTACGCAGTAACTGCACCCCTTCGCCATGTAAGAGCCGTTAACTCTCTCGGACTACTACGAGTGCTCCGTACCCATGCAAGATTTTCAGACACGAGAGGTCATAGCCTGTCTGTCCTCCTTTCGTTGGCGCTCCTGTTTAGGGTATCCCCAGTTAGCAATAAGAACAGGTGAATTCGGATTATCGGCATTGCTTTCGTTTCTTTTCCATAGGTTCTCCTACAGGCTGTATAAATCCGCGATAACAGATAAGTCCACAACCATAACTTATCTTTTTTTATACCATGGGTTTCAGGCACTTTCCCAAGTCCGCACATAACAGAAGCTTGAAACTTGCATTCGGCAAACCCAGCCTATACCTTGTATCCGATTACCGTCGCGGTTCAGTTGTATCCGATTGCCTTTGGATAACTTACCGCTTTCCGTTCATACTTTGTTCCCGTTTCGGCTTTCGCCTTTCGGTAAGAACGGTCGTTTCCCGCGTTATCTTACGGTGCAGTTCTTACTCTGCTTTTCTTATTGCCCTATCTGGGCATACGTTGTGTATGTGTCCTTTGTCAATGTGAGCGCATTATCGGCTTCGCCGAAAACGCTGCAATCACGACCTGACAATTATCGCCGAACGCTTTCCGAGCCAGAGTTCTGCCGATCTTATGGGCAAGCTCCGGTGAAATGTTATCTTTCGGGTCGAACGACTGAATATAATGTATCGCTTTCACTTTTCCTTTACCTTGCTTGGGTGGTGGTTCGTCGAATTTGTTTCCCGAAAATTGCTCATACACCATCTTCATAGCAAGGTAGGCGCACTTCGGATCGGGAATACAATTCATTGAGTTGGTGAGAATTAAATCGTCCGTCTTTTCGGGATCGAGTATGTAAGCTAAGCTGCAGGTGCGAGCTTGCTCGCTTCGGCGACTGTGTTGTGAATACTAATTGACTTAATGTACGGGATAAGGCATCGACTTTCTTTCTTAATTCTTCTACTGTGTTGGCATAGGCACTGTGGGTTTCGTTTGCTTTCTTGGCTATCTGGTTGATATTTCCTCCGATGATTCTGAGAGCATTCATTATCTGGGTGATTTCATTCATATTGTAAAATGTAATCTGACAGTCAAGTGACATCCGTCTAATGAACGTTCCCGTTTTCATCAGAACCGAAGCGGCGCGCTTCTCAATCAGTTTCCATTCATCAAGCGAATAGATGATTTTCTTCTCTTTGACCTGTTTGTACTTTCGCATAATTCTTGACCTCCTTATGATGATTGGGATTTTTTGTTTCAAAGCCTAGTGCTTTGGGGTAATTAGTCTTAGGGTTGGGTTCCCTGAGAAACTTTTGGAGGGGTCATTCCGAAAAATGGAAAAAAGTGGCATAGTATGCACTTTTTTCTATGGCTTGCTATGATGACAAATACCATAGGGGTGCGTATTTTAATTTTTTCAACTCCTTGGAGTGTATGCGCACCCCTCCGAAATTTTTTTGCGGCGGCGAACATCAGATCTGTAACCCCCTCATATAAACGGATAAAAAATTAGGCAAAATCAAGGGGGAAGACCAAAAATTTTTTATCTTTGGTGGAATTACTAAACCGAGGGTGGTCGGCTTGTGCAAAAAGTAAAAGTTAGATTTCTGATCCCCCTCCATAAGTACCTACATTTTTGAACGATTTTTTTAGTCTGTGCCGAAAAAATTCTTGAACTTTGTAGGACTGCAAAATTTGTACCTGCTGTTATTGTGCAAGATTACTCGAATTATCGAAACGAAAAGCGAGCATATACTACAATATTTGTAGGTCATTATTCATCCTTGTCTACCTGTTCTTTTTTCGGATAACATAATTCACTCTTTCAACGCACTCCCTCACTTATAGGGCGGGCGCGGTAAAGAAGTATTCCGAATTTTTGAAAAGGTTGCGTAGAAACCCTACGCAGCCTTTCTCTTTTTGCCCTGATTTCCGTGACCAAGTGTCGCAGTTGCGCTCGCCACATTGAACCTGAAGTAAATCTCAACGCGCTGTTCTCTATGCCCGCTTGATTTATCGGGCGCGTGAACGACAATCTTCTCCACAAGCTCGTGCATTATCTCCGGAGTAAGTTCCTCAATATAAGTATACTTGCGAACGAGTTGGATAAAGTTGGAAACATCCGTGGTTTTCTGCTCGGTAGCCTCGATAAAAGCCTTGAGTTCGGAAACTGTCTGCTTTAACTGCTTTTGTTCGTTGTCATAGTTTGAGGACATTTGAGCAAAGCGTTCATCGGAGATTTTCTCCGAAACATTGTCCTCATAAAGCCGTGTGAACAGCTTATCCAACTCGGCAATGCGCTTTTCGGACTGCGTGAGAATTTTCCGTGCTTTCTTCACTTCTTGTGATTGAGCGGTCGAAGCGTATTCCATAGCAGCATTAACAAATTCTCCCTCGTTAGAGTGAACCGTTTCAAGCAGCTTATTCAGTTCTCCAAGAACCAACTGCCGCAGAACAATTGTCCGTATATAATGCGCCGAACACTCGTCCGAATCATTAGCGTAGGTGCTGCACTTTAAATGCTCTTGCTCATCTGTCAAACTCCGTGAGCGGCAGAGATACATTTTCGCTCCGCAATCCGCGCAGTAGACCATTCCCGAAAACGGATTGACCTCACCGCATTTCTGAATTTTGCGCTTGTTCTTCCGCATTTCTTGTACCAAATCGAAATCGTGCTGTGATACAATCGGCTCGTGAGTGTTCTCGAAAATGAGCCAATCATCTTTGCTGTTCTCGATACGCTTTTTGTTCTTGTAGGACTTATTGTGCGTCTTGAAGTTGACGGTGTGTCCGGCATATTCTATTCTGTCAAGTATTTTGTTGACCGTCGTCTCGCCCCAACGGGTCGGATTTTTGAAAGTGCGCGCTCCGCCTCTGCCTTTGGATTGAGCGTATGCGGTGGGTATCGGAATATTTTCCGAGCGAAGCTGCCGTGCGATCTGAGCAGGTCCAAATCCTTTAATGCACATCTTGAAAATCCGTCTGACAACTTGTGCGGCTTCATCGTCAACCTCCCACACGTTTTTATCCGTTTCGGATTTCTTATAGCCGTAGGGCGGTGTGCTTGCTAACGGCTTTCCCGACTGACCTTTTGACTTGAACACTGCCCTAATCTTCTTGGAACAATCGCGGGCGAACCAATCATTAAAGACGTTCTTAAAAACCATCATCTCGTTCTCGCTGCGAAGTGTGTCGACATTATCATTTATAGCTATGTACCTAACGTCATAATCGGGCAATATCATTTCGATGTACTGACCTGTCATTAAATAATCGCGCCCAAATCTTGACAAGTCTTTGGTAATAACCGTACCGACCTTGCCCGATTTAACGTCCTCCATCATACGAATAAAATCCGGGCGGTTGAAGTTGGTTCCGGAAAAGCCGTCGTCAACATAAAACTGAGCGTTGCGAAAACCGTTGTCATCGGCGTACTTCCGGAGTATCGCTTTCTGATTGGTAATGCTGTTGCTCTCGCCGTTCAAGTCATCATCGTTGCTCAAACGACAATATAATGCCGTAATTTTGTCTAACATATTTACCTCTCTTTCCGACAAAATCGGCGGATCATGCAATATTATTATAAACTATTTTTAAGTATTTGTCAAGGCTTTAAAGCAATAAATTACACGATCCGCTGAAAATTTTTATGCCGCATTTTCCAATTCGTTATGTACCAACCGTTCAATTATTTCATCGAGGGTTTCCTTGCAGTCCAAGTTGAAGTGCAACTCCACGATGTAGGTGGTGTTTCCGATCTTATACTCGGACGTCTGATTTGCTGCCGTTGCTACGGCGGTCGTTGATTGTACATTTCTGATCATCTTTCTCCTTTCCGTCGATTACTCGACTGTTTTATCTTCGCTGACGTGTTTGGGGTACGTCCTTTTTTCGTTGCTGTTCGATAAGTTTTGAGATGTAGTCGCCTTGCGAAATTTCTTCGTATGTAGTCGCGATATCGGAGTACTCTTTCAAAAGGGCAGCACACTTATTATAATGTGCTTTTATGGGTGCAGCTTTCTGCTCCGTTTCAGCGATAACCCCTTTAAGATAGTCCAAGTCCGAACGGCTTACAATATTTTTCTGGGCAAGGGTTTCCTAATACATTTTAGTGCGAAGCTGTTCCTCCGCTGTGAGCGAGGGCTTGTCAATAAGCGCAAAAAATTCTTCCGCTTGTGCCGCAAGGCTCGTCAATAAATTGCACTTTGTTTCCATAGTGTTGACCTCCATTCTGGATTTCTCCAATTCAAATTTTATTTGCTCAATCTTACCGTCGAGTTCTCCGATAGTTCGGAGATTATCGCGGTTGATGACGGTAAGCAGAGTTCCAAGTTGTTCAAGAGTAGGGTGCGAAGTGTTGACCTCTTGAACATTGCTGATTGTTTCCAAATACTTGTCGCGGAGCGCCGACTTCTCACAAGGATTATTCAATCCTGCTCCAACATCTCGCCACAAAATTCTTGAAGCAAGTTGCTCGACCGTGTAGTCCTCACCCAAAGTTTTTAGGCGCACAGTTCGCTGCTGGTCGGGCGCTTTGACCGAAATATATTTCCCACGCTTGACTGTGTAGCCGAGGTGTTCCAACTCCGCAAGCAGTTCATCAACATTCTTTACCCAGCCGACAAGCCTATCAATCTCGTCACGGATTTTCTGTTTCCACGAAGTTCCGCGCTTTTCATTCTGCCACTCGTTATAAGCGATGGTCGTTCGTTTAGCTTTGGATTTATCGAACGGCTGAACACCGAGAGCAAGGCAGACCCTATCGGAAATTTCTTTTATCTCGTCAAGAGTTTTCTTGTTGGCATTGAATTTCTTGCCGTCAATGCCGTATGTATTTATGATAATGTGGTTGTGTATGTGTCCTTTATCAATGTGGGTCGCAATAACAACCTGACAATTATCGCCGAACGCTTTCCGAGCAAGGGTTCTGCCAATCTTATGGGCAAGCTCAGGTGAAATTTTATCTTTCGGGTCGAATGACTGAATATAGTGAATTGCTTTCACTTTTCCTTTTCCTTGCTTGGGTGGTGGCTCGTCGAATTTGTTTCCCGAAAATTGTTCATACACCAACTTCATAGCAAGGTACGCACACTTTGGATCGGGAATGCAGTTCATTGAGTTGGTAAGGATAAGACCGTCCGTTTTTTCGGGATCAAGTATGTAATTTAAGCTACGTTCGACTGTGCTGTGAATACTAATTGACTTAATGTACGGGATAAGGCATCAACTTCCTTTCGTAATTCTTCTACGGTGCTTGCTTCGGCACTGTGGGTCTCGTTTGCTTTCTTGGCAATCTGGTTTATGTTGTTGCCGATAATTCTGAGTGCGTTCATCACCGGCGTTATATCTCCAACGCTATAATAATTTATCTGACCGTCAACCAATATGCGTTTTATGTACGTTCCGGTTTTCATTGCGAGTTTGGCGGCGCGGTGTTCAATGACCGCCCATTCTTCGAGCGAATAGACGACCTTCTTCTCTTTGACCTGCTTGTACTTTCTCATAATTCTTTACCTCCTTGTGATGATTTGGTTTTTGGTTTCAAAGCCTACTGCTTTGGGGGTAATTAGTCTTAGGGCTGGGTTCCCTAAGGAAGATTTGGAGGGGGTATTCCGACAAATGGAAAAAAGTGGCATAGTATGCACTTTTTTCTATGGCTTGCTATGGTGACAAAAACCATTAGAGTGCGTATTCCGAATTTTTCAACTCCCCGGCGCGTATGCGCACCCCCCTCGAAAATTTTTTCAAGAGCTATCCAGAAAACGGTATGCCCCCTCCGAAAATTTTCTGCGGCGGCGGACAGAAGATTTCACCATCCCTCATATAAACGGATAAAAAATTAGGCAAAATCAAGGGGAAGGCCAAAAATTTTTTATCTTTGGTGAAATAACTAAACCGAGGGTGGTCGGCTTGTGCAAAATGTAGAAGTTAGATTTTCGGAACACCCCCTCCATAAGTACCTAAATTTTTGAACGATTTTTTAAGTCTGTTCCGAGAAAATTTTTGAACTTTGTAGGACTGCAAAATTTCTACCCACTGTTATTGTGCAAGATTACTTGAATCATCGTAACGGCAAGCCGATATAGCCTACAAGATTTATAGGCTATTAGACGATTTTACCAACCTGTTCATTTTTTCAGATGACACAATTCGCTTGCTTAATGCTCCCTCACTTATAGGACATTTTTCGCGGATTTCGTCAGCCTGTTTGGGATCGATATTCAAAAAATCGGTAGCTTGCATATAACCCGAGGGCTTGACTTGTACATTCTCACGACAAAGTTGAAACTCTGCATACCCCCTACATATTCCGGTCAAAACGAGGTGCGTTTTAAAACCCTCGCTCGACAAGTTCGTGAAATTTGCACAAGGAAATTTTTTGAGAGGTCTTTGCTTTGGTGATTTGTCCAAGTCCAACAGTTTGAACAGAGATTGGGAAACGCTAAAAATTTTCTCTCTCCATAAGTACCTACAAAATCGGTGGGTTCTGTAAACCCTGTTTGAGATTTTTCGGCGGACTGCACAAGAAGAGATTTCGCAGTTGTGCAGAGTTGCCATACCCCTTTGGAAACTTGTGTCTGAAATTCAATGCGGTTAGTCTAAGGCAACGGATTTTATAAAATTTTACTTGACCACCATTCACTCACCTCCTACCACTTCCAATTTCTGCCACTCTGAACAACTCCCTCTACTTATAGGAAATTTTTAAGCCAAAAATACGGTCTATTTTTTCGATTTCTACATTTCTCACAAACAACTTTGTGCAAAATTAACAACACCCCCTTAGTGTTTTCACCAGCAAAGTTCGAGCATAAAAAATGCGCCCTCAAGGATAACCTTGAAAGGCGCGTAATACTATTAGCAGCAACTTAATCGAAACCGAGAAATTATTTCCCGCATAAGGCAGCAACCCGTCGCTCATCTCAACCTGCATTGTTCACAAGCACATCAATACCGCCGAAGTACTTTTTCGGGATACTTTTTTGAAATTTAATGATCGACAGCACATCCCGTGCTGTCACAAAAGCGCTTTATATCCTTTTTTCAAGGTCGCCCGTGCAAGGATTCTTCCAAACCCTAAGGAACACCTTGTTATCAGCCAAGTTTTAATACCGGGTTCCTCCTTAGTGAATGAAATTCGTAAAGACAGCCTGTTCCTTTTCGGGAAGCGCGATCCCTGCGTTGCATGCCGCTTCAAATGCCTTTAGCATATATGCCATATTTCTCCCGAGAACTCGCATGGTGTACATACCCTCAGCGTCTTGCTTTACCTCGTCGGCGTTTGTTCCGTGAACCATATTCCAGTATCTTGACGAAACAACGGGCATTTCCTGTATCTCGAAGTACTTATTCATTTGCTCAAATGCGGCGGTCGTTCCCGCGCGGCGAGCCGATATAACAGCAGCGGCAGGCTTCATGTAGTATGCTTTGTTTGCGTTTCCGCCAAGTTCCGAATAGAACGCTCTGTCCATGAAAGCTGTCATGTTCCCGCTTGCCGCACCATAATGTACGGGAGTGCCGAATATAAAGCCGTCTGCCTCCAATGCTTTTCTGCGAAACTCATTCACAACATCGTCGAATACACAATCTCCTTTTTCACGGCATTTCAAGCAAGCGATACAGCCGCCGATTGGTTTGTTGCCTATCCATAATATCTCGCTGTCAATGCCTTCGGATCTCAGAACCTCTGCGACCTCGCAAAGTGCCGTGTATGTACAGCCCTCCTTGTGAGGACTACCGTTTACCATAAGAACTTTCATAAATATATCCTCCTGTTATAATATAGTTACCGGCAGATCCACCCGAAGTAAAGGTGATAGACGGTACTCAAAGTTTAAACTATAATGAAAGCGGCAATTGGACTGATGTACCCCTTCTTGGGATTGTGCGCCCGTGTCACCTGACAGTCTTACTTCAAAATTCTTTCTCATTGTAAAAATCTCCTTATATAATTTTGAATCAGCTTTCATGTTTTGGTTTCCGGATATTCGTTGGTACTATAAGGGCAACTTTCTTAATCTATTCTTTTTTTGCAGACAAAATTATACATTTTCCACACAACGAATGCAAGAAAACCGGCTATACCCAGAACCACCATACACCATATTACAGACATATACCAAGGTTGAGAATAAACCATCAGGAAAAAATAAGGTCCTTCGATTATTTTACAAATATTAAGTGTTATGGTAATTACGGCATAAATCAGTGTAGGAATCAGTGCTTTTATCACGTCAGCCTTCGGCAGGTTATTCCTCATCTCAAGCACATAAAATGAGAACACAGCCAAAATAGGACAAAGCGTATGTTGATAAAGCATGGAACCCCCATATAACATAAAAAGTGCATCTTCTCCCATCATTGGCATTAAAACGAATATGACTACAAAAAAGGTTACCATTAGACAGCTACATGCTATGTAACGCATAGAGTGTATCCAAGCGGGAAGCTTACCTTTTCCTCGCATTTCTTTCACTGCATATATACAAAACAGCAGACTTACCGCCATTGCAAGATAGTTGCTGTCCCGTGTATAGAACAAGAAACTCTCAAGCCCCTGCTCTACCAAGCTCAAAACAAGAGCAATAAACTCCAGAATTATAATGAGCAAGTTAACGCAAAAAACTCCAATTAATTTATTTTTATGCATCATCCATAAAAGCCTCCTGCTTATTGATTTGTATTCCAGAACCACAGCAGCGCATTATAGGCATACTCCATTGACGCTGCTCCGTTGTGAGAATATCCCTCTTTAATGCGGAATGTCAGATTGCCGTCCTTTTCGGTGTCTGAGTATCGGAAGCTGTCGTAATTCTGCATATTTTCTATTTGCTGTTCAAATGCCGAGGCTGCAAAGTCCTCTGTTCCCGTCATAGTGACTAGGAAGAAATCGTTCCAAGCATATCCCGAATTCTTTACTATATCGTCCATATAGCTGCCGTCGGTCGTAAGGCTGCCGCTTGACGGCGCGAAGTATCGGAAGTAATCAAGACAATACTCGAAAGTCCTCCAAGTAGTCACCGAACCCATTGAAAAGCCGCCAAATCCCCTGTGATTGCGCGCGGCGATCAAGCTCTCCGCAGACGTGCTTTCAGCATACGAGCTGTACTTTCCCTCGACTGCGGGTATAAGGTCATTGACCAGCTCGTTGTGGTAATTTCTCGTGAGCTGAAGCGCAAGGCTGTAGCTTGCGCTGTCCTCGCCGCTTGTGTTGTTGTAGGTGGGGCAAACTACGATAAGCGGCGGAATTTTGTTGTCCGCTATGGCATTGTCAAGCACGTTTTTCATAACGGCGGGACTTTCGGGAGTGCCAAGCGTAGTCGTTTCATTGCTCCAGCCTCCGTGCATAAGGTAGAACACATTATATTTCTCTTGCTCATTATAACCGTAAGGCAGATACACCACTGCGCGTTTTTGCAGCTCCTGCGATTTTTCCGCATAGGAAAAGGACTCATAAGTTGTATAATTGAGATCGACAAGTGTTCCTTGTTCTTGCGCAGTGCTGAAATATTCATGCGGAATCTCTTCTAAATTCTGCGGAAATGTCTTTGGCGAAAGACTGTTTTTCTGTTCGATATTATCACCACTTTCGGATGTACTTATTGAAGAAGTGTTGCTTGTCGTGTTATCGCTCTCGGTTTTCCCTGCGGCGTTCTCGGTATTGATCGCCGATGAACTGTCTGAATTGGTCACATCTTCTGTTAATACCGTATTGTTTGAACAACCGCACATCATTAAAGCAATCAACATCGCTTTGATTTTTTTGAAAGCGTTATTCATCAAAATCACCCCTCAAATACTTCTGTTATCATTATTATAAGACTTTTTTTATCGCTTGTGAAGTTCCAAAAAGTTATGCGGTTTATACTTTTGACTTTTTACTGTTGACATTTCGGTAAAAATATTTTATAATGGTATAAAGACTATTGAAAGGAGCGATTCGGGTGTATAATCCTCAGCTTGAAACGTTTTTAAAGGTCGCCGACGCGGGTAGCTTCAACAAAGCCGCCGAAGAAATGTACATCACTCCGACGGCGGTAATAAAGCAGATAAACCTGTTAGAGGGTTCTCTGGACGTGAAGCTGTTCGAGCGGACTCACCGAGGACTAACGCTTACAAAAGCCGGAAAATCGCTCTATCGGGACGCAAAATATATCATTCGGTATTGTGAGGAGTCGGTCGTTCGCGCCAAAAATGCCATGCAGTCCGACAGCAGTATTATCCGAATAGGAACGTCGCCGATGACTCCGGCGCAGCTATTGGTACAGCTTTGGTCGAAGATACAGGTGTATTGTCCGAATCTGAAATTTGAGCTTGTTCCGTTTGAGAACACTCCCGAAAACGCGCGTGAAATACTCGGAAATCTCGGGAAAAATATTGACGTCGTGGGCGGGATTTTCGATGAGGCAATGCTGAATCTGCGAAGCTGCGCAGGTCTTGAATTGTCGCGCGAGCCGTTCTGCTGCGCGGTCTCGATACATCATAGGCTTGCCGTAAAGGACAGGCTCTCCATTGAAGATCTGTACGGTGAAAATCTGCTTTTGATGAAACGGAACTGGAGCAGCTACGTCGACCGCCTGCGCGATGAAATATGGAAAAATCACAGTCAAATAAATATCATAGACTTCGATTTTTATAATATGAGCATCTTCAACCGCTGCGAAAACAGCAATGACGTTCTGCTTGCGATCGCGGGCTGGGCGAATGTTCACCCGTTGTTAAAGGTCATTCCCGTGGACTGGGATTACAGTATCCCGTATGGATTACTGCACTCGCCAAAGCCCTCCGCAACAGTTAAAGAGTTCCTGCGCGCAGCGAAAAAAGCGGTTTCGAGCCAACTATAAACCCCAAGGTATAAACTTATAAACCAAAAGAGACTTCCGATGGAGGTCTTTTTTGTTTATAATAGAATAAGAAAGGAGCGGTGACAATGAGAAAAATTGCAGCTATATTGGCATCGATCATGATAATTTGCGCGGCGGGGTGCAGTTCGGAGATGAATTCCGACAGAGCTTTGAGCAATACTCAAAGTTCGTCGCTTGAAGAGAACTCCACAGCTGACAGCTCGGAGAATTCGTCTGTAAGTTCGGAAACATCCGGTGTGGATACAACGAATTCCAAAGACAGCGCCCAATCGCAAAGCACACAACAGCCCAACGATGTTATTCAAAGCACAGAAAACTCCGAATCCGTAAGTACGGAAAATAAACCCGGCATTTCGTCAAATACCGCCTCGGAGGAAGTGAGCGAACCCGTGATTACAAGCGATCCATACACACGCAGCACGCGAATTTCTGAAGTGATAAACGATCCAGTTTTCGGAAATTACGGCAGACTTATTTTCCCCGTGAATACGGGATATTACAGCGGCGAAACGTTGGGAGAACTGAGCCTTACATGGTACAACAACATAGATCCCGACAAGACTGTTGAGATTGCGAATTATATGCGCTCTCACGCGGAATCGGGCGATGTGATCTTCTACGATATTTATTCCGATTCGGAGAAAGCCGCCGATCCTCGGAAAAAAGATACGGGATTGTTTTTCTTCAAGGGAGATCCGGGTGAAAAGTTTGCGGTTTGCAGCGCGGGCGGCGGATTTGCGTATGTGGGAGCTATGCACGACAGCTTTCCGCACGCTCTGGAGCTGTCAAAGCGCGGCTATAACGCATTCGCGGTAATTTACCGTCCCGGTTCTCAGACGGCTTGCGAAGACTTGTCGAGAGCGATTTCTTTTATTTTTGATCATGCCGACGAGCTTCAAGTTGATACCGACTGTTACTCACTCTGGGGCGGCTCGGCGGGCGGGAGAATGTCCGCTTGGGTAGGTTCTTACGGACCCGAGGGTTTCGGCGAACGCGAGCTTCCTCACGCGGGAGCGGCGATCATACAGTACACGGGGCTTAGTGAGTATTCCGAGAACGATCCTCCGACCTACGTATGCGTTGGTGACAGCGACGGCATAGCAAGCTGGCGGACAATGAAAACTCGGCTTGATAATATGAGCGCGCTCGGTATCGATACCGAATTTCACGTTTACAGCGGACTGCGGCACGGCTTCGGAATAGGCACGGGAACGGTCGCCGAGGGCTGGCTTGACGACGCGGTGAAATTCTGGGAGAAACAATTTTAATTTTTTATAAAGGGGTTAATTACTATGAATAATTTTATTTACGAGAACAAAACAAAAGTATATTTCGGCAAGGGCGGTGTTCGCGAATATCTCGGCTGTCTGCTGAAAAATTACAGCACAATTATGCTGGCTTACGGCGGCGGATCGATCAAGAAAAACGGAATTTACGATGAAATTATCGGGATATTAAATTCCGAGGGAAAAACCGTCGTGGAATTTTCGGGAATTATGCCGAATCCCACTTACAAAAAGGTTTTAGAGGGCACAAAAATCGCCCGTGAAAACAATGTCGAATATATTCTCGCGGTCGGCGGCGGTTCGGTCATCGACTGCTGCAAAATAGTTTCCGCGCAGGCGAAAATCGACGAGGATATATGGGAAAACATAACGAAAAAGAAGAAATTCCCGACCGAATTTGTTCCGATGGGTGCTGTTGTGACCGCGTCGGGAACGGGTTCGGAGATGAACGCGGGCGCGGTAATTACCAACGAAACCGAAAAGATCAAGTGCGGGCTTTTCGGAGCGCAAGCGGATTTTGCTTTCCTTGACCCGATGTATACGATGAGCGTTCCGTTTGAGCAGGTAATTTCGGGAGCGTTCGACACGCTCAGTCACGCGATGGAAACATATTTCGGCAAGCCGTCCGAGAATAATTTGTCCGATGATATTAACGAGGCGGTAATGCGCAGTGTTATCAAAAATATGCGCGTGCTGCTCACCGAGCGCGAGAATTACGACGCTCGGAGCGAGTTGATGTGGGCAAGCTCAATGGCGGAGAACGGAATCCTCAAAATCGGCAAGATCACGGACTTTCAGGCGCACCAGATCGAACATCAGCTCGGCGCGTACACCGACTGCAATCACGGAAAAGGTCTTGCTGTAATTCACCCTGTTTTGTACCGTCACATCTACAAGGACGGTTTGGAAAAATTCACGAGATTTGCAGAGAATGTCTGGGGAATTAACGATAAAAATTCCGATGAAGAAACGGCTCTCGCTGGAATTTCCGCGCTCGAAAGTTTCATCAAAGAAGTCGGACTTCCCACAAAATTTTCGGAAATGGGAATTCCCGAAAGCACCGATTTCAAAGCGATCGCGGATTCCACAAATATCACCGCGGGCTGCTGCAAAAAATTAACTCACGAGGAAATTCTGGAAATTCTCAAGGAGTGTGTATGAAAAAAGCGTGTAAATTCCTGGTAGTATTCGCGATGTTGTTTGGACTGACGGGCTGCGCCAATAACTATTCCGAATCGGGCGAACCAAAAAACACTCCGCCGTCCGCACAGCCGATATTGATGGAAATAATGATAACCGCAGGAGATACCGTGCTTGACGGAGTACTTTTCGACAATTTCACGGCGCGGAGCTTCGCGGATATGCTGCCGATGACAAGTACGCTTTGGAATCCCGCCGACGGCTACGCGAAAGCGTTTGATCTTCCCTCGGAAATACCCGATGAGGACGCGCGCACGAGAAACTATGAGCTCGGCAGCCTTGCCTATTGGTTTGAGGGTCCGTCAATCGCGATAATTCATAACGACAACCGCGAGCAAACTGTGGTTCCGGTTGTTCCTATCGGGAAAATAACCTCCGATGTCGGTATATTTTTTAATTACGGAGATGCCGGAGAATCGGTGATTATTGAGAAAAAAGGTGAGAAAAAAGGAGAGTGATTCTTTATGAAAAAGCTGTTTGCAATATTTTTATGCGCTGCTTTAATGCTTGGACTTGCGGGATGTAAGTCGGATAAAATCGAGAGTGCCGGTAAGGTTCTTGTTGTATATTTTTCCGCTTCGGGAAACACCAAAACTGCCGCCGAGATGATCGCGGCGCAGACAAACGGTGATTTATTCGAGATCGTTCCAAAAGACCCGTATACCTCGGAAGATCTGAATTGGTCTGACAAAGACAGCCGTGTTTGCTATGAGCATGACAATCCCGATGCCCGCAAAATCGAGCTTGAATCTACAAACGTTCCCGATTGGGAAAGCTATGACACCGTATTCATCGGATATCCGATCTGGTGGCAGATCGCGGCGTGGTCCGTGGACGGATTTGTTGAAGCAAATGATTTCTCGGGCAAGACTGTAGTTCCGTTCTGCACCTCGTCAAGCTCCGGGCTTGGAAACAGCGGAAAGTTGCTTGCCGATACGGCAGGCTCGGGTAATTGGCTCGGCGGACATCGGTTTGCTTCCCGTCCGTCCGAATCCGATGTCAGCGAATGGCTGAAAGAATTGGGATTTTGATTATTTGAGAGGAGATAATAACCATGAAAAAATTAAGCGCGATCTTAGCAAGTCTGGCATTGGCATTGTGTCTGACAGGCTGCAATAACAGCCAAACCTCGGGCAGCGGAATTTCCGCACCCTCGTTAATTCAGAACGGTTCAAGCAGCACATCAAGCAGTTCTTCAACGTCAACATCGTCAACCACAAGTACGACAAGCCAAAGCTCAACAAGCACAAGTTCTTCGGAAATGTCATCTTCAAGCGAAGAAAGCTCCGTTTCGGAAAGTACATCGGAATCGTCCGAAAGCACTCCCGAATCGACTGCGCCCATCGAATCAACCACACCGGAACAAAGCAGCACAGCACCCGCAGAGGACAAAACGTTGGTGGTTTATTTCACATGGTCATCCAACACAGCGGGAATGGCTGAAACTATCGCCGATCTGACAGGCGCGGATACTTTTGAGATCGTTCCCGTAATTTCGTACCCTGCGGAGTACACTCCCTGCACCGAGGTAGCTCTCGAGGAACGTGACAATAATGCCCGTCCCGCTATCCAAAATCTCCCCGCTTCTGTTTCGGAATACGACAATATTATTATCGGCTATCCGATTTGGTGGCACACCGCGCCTATGATAATCGGCACTTTTCTGGAGAATTACGATCTGAGCGGAATTGACGTTTATCCGTTTACGCAGTCGGCTTCTATGAACGCGGAGCAGTTCGAACAATCAATGGAATTTGTGCGCGGCTGCGCGGGAAACGCGACGGTGCATGACGGACTGTTCGCAAGACCCTCCGATACCGCGGTAATTACAAGCTATCTTGAGCAAAACGGACTTACAAAGTAGGTGATCACATGAAAAAGTTTTCTGCAATTATTCTTGCGGCGTTATTACTTTGCACGGGTTGTGCCAATGACGGTAATTCAAGCAAGGAAACAAGCGCAAATGGCGGCAATTCCGCCAATTCCGAAAAAAACAGCACGGGCTCATCGGGAAGTTCAACGGGAATTTCAGCTCAAGGCGGTTCGGACTCTGCGAATGACGACGCTGTTTCCACTCCCTCGCCAAGCGGTAATTCGCGGGTTCTTATCGCGTATTTCACCGTTCCGGAGGACGATGTGGATACTGTTGCGAGGGCGAGCGTGGTAGTCAAGGACGGTGAAAAATTCGGCAATACCGAATACGTCGCGAACGTGATACAACAGGCTATCGGCGGCGATCTGTTCAAAATCGAGGCGGTTCGGGAGTACACTCACGACCATGACGCTCTGACCGATTTCGCTGCCGATGAAAAGGCAGATAATGCGCGCCCCGAGTTAAAAAATCACATTGAGGATATTTCGAAATACGATACGATAATTCTCGGTTATCCGAATTGGTGGGCTGACCTGCCTATGCCCGTATATACTTTTCTTGAGGAATACGATCTTGGCGCAAAGACGATAATTCCTTTTGTAACACACGGCGGCAGCGGCTTTTCCAATACACGAAAAACGATCTCCGACCTCCAACCNGGAGCGTTTGTGAGCGANAATTCGCTGAANTTGTCGNGNAANGATNTTCTCGGAAACGAGGNNANAATTACGGANTGGGCGAAAAGCCTNGACATAAACACCTCNNNGCCGCTTTCGGCAGCGCCCTCGNCNAACGGAAATACGGTTCTCACCGCAGCNGCGGACGCTCACAATTCNCAAACGCTTTNTCTTTGGGAAGAGGACAANGNTCCCGCNGTGACCGANTANACCGTAAATAACGGAAATTATTTTGACGANCCCGATTTTCGTCCGTATGTGGTGACATTTCCCGTGCCCGATGGCACGGAAGTCAAGGGTGCGGTGCTTATCTGCGCGGGCGGAGCGTTTCAATTCCGCAGCGATCACCCCGAGGGAACGCCTGTTGCAGAGGAACTGAGCAAGCTCGGTTATCAGAGCTTTGTTGTGAATTATCGGTTGCGCCCGTACACGCAGGAAGAAGGTGCGCTTGATCTGGCGCGGGCGGTGAGGTTCGTGCGAAAAAATGCCGATGTTTATTGTATCGATGAAAATGATATCGCGGTTATGGGATTTTCGGCGGGCGGTATTCTCGCGGGNGAAATGCTGTTNAATTTTGACGGCTTNGTNAACGGTACTGCNCTNGACGCGGANTATATTCCCGATTCGCTTGANGAAGTTTCGGCGGACGCGGGCGCTGACGGAATGATCTATTCGTTTTACGGACGACTGAGCGTTGCTTCCACCGACAGTGAAAAATTCGCGCAGTCCGATCTTCCGCCGACATATTTCTGCTACGGCACCCGCGACCCGTTTGTGCGGCAGTTTGAACTGAACGCGGAGGCGCTTCGCAAAGCCGATGTGTCCGTCGAGGTGAATGTGCTGGAGGACGCACCGCATGGATACGGATTTACCCGCGGCTGGATACCCGCTTATGCGGAGTGGTTAGAGAGAATATTCACAAGCAATTAAGGAGACAACTAAATGAACAAACCATATGTGATATGTCATATGCTGACCTCGTTAGACGGAAAGATAGACGGTGAGTATATGAGTGTTCCCGAGTGTGCCGAAGCGTTTGCGGAATACGGAAATTTGCGCAAGGTGTTTAATTGNTCCGCGACACTGTACGGAACTACCACAATGCTAGGCGGCTATTCGGACGGGCTTGCCGAAAAAATTCCCCATTGCGAGAACGAAATTCCGCATGAAGATTTCAAAGCTCCGAATGATGTAAAAAACTATATTGTTTCCGTTGACCCGAAAGGTATTCTCGGATTTGATTCGGGATATATTGAAAAGAAAAACCGCCCGAAAGCGCACGTTATAGAGGTGCTTTTGGAAACGGTTTCGGACGATTATTTATCATATTTGCAAAATAACGGAGTATCATATATTTTCGCGGGTAAAGACAGTCTTGACTGTNAACTTATGCTTGAAAAGCTGTATAATTTATTCGGTATTGAGCGTTTGCTTGCGGCAGGCGGNGGNCTGATGAATTGGTCGCTNGTNCAAGANANNTTGNTTGACGANNTGAGTATNGTTATCGCTCCTGCTGCGGACGGAAATTCGGCGGCAGCGTCAATTTTTGAAAAAGCGGATTTCCTCCCCGTGAGAGAACCGGCGGTGTTCAAAATTAAGGACGTAAGAAAAATCGGTGACGCGGTGCATTTGCTGTATACATTAAAGAGATAGGGTGATCACATGAAAAAGAGAATTTTAGGCGCAGACCTGGAAGTATCCTCGGTAGGTCTTGGCTGTATGGGTTTTTCCCATGCTTACGGCGCTCCGACCGATAAGAAAACCGCCGTTGAAGCGATACGCNGCGCGGTTGAAANGGGATATAATTTCTTCGATACAGCGGAGGTTTACGGAACAGCCGACGATCCTCATCAGAACGAAACGCTTGTCGGAGAAGCGCTCAAAGATGTTCGCGGCAAGGTGATAATAGCGACAAAATTCGGAATAAAATTCGATATGAATTCTCCCGAGGTCAACAAGCCGCTTATTCCCGACTCGCGCCCCGAAACGATACGGAAATCCGCAGACGCATCGCTGAAGCGGCTCGGCACCGATCATATCGATCTGTATTATCAGCACCGCGNCGATCCGNATGTTCCGATCGAGGAAGTNGCCGGNGTAATGTCGGAGCTTATAAAAGCCGGCAAGATCACGCATTGGGGGCTGTCNGAGNCTGACGAGGAGCAACTCCGCCGCGCTCATAAGGTCTGTCCCGTGACCGCGATACAGAACCGCTATTCAATGATGGCGCGTTGGCACGAAAAACTGTTCCCCGTTCTTGAGGAATTAAATATCGGATTTGTTGCATTCTCACCGCTTGCCAACGGTTTTTTATCGGGACGATACGGGAAAGGAACACAATTCGACGGTGTGTTAGATTACCGCAGCGCAATGCCGCAGTTCACCGATAAAGGCGTGGAGCAGAACAGTGCGCTGCTGTCCTTGCTGAACAAAATCGCTTCGAACAAGAACGCTACTCCCTCTCAGATTTCGCTTGCGTGGATGATGTGTAAAAAACCGTATATCGTGCCGATCCCCGGCACGCGCAAGACGGAAAGATTAAAGGAAAACTTTGCAGCCACGGATATTGTTCTGACAAGCAATGAGATCGCTGAGATAGACAGCGCGTTGGATAATATGGAAATGTCGCCCGTTTTCGGCGGGTCTAAAATAATTAAAGAGTGATTTGCGGAAAAGATCGGGCTGAACAGCTCGGTCTTTTCGATTTATACCTTTAGGTAATAACAGATATACTAAAAGGAACTTCTCAAAAAAGAATAGATTTGTTAAAATATAATTATAAAACAACATTACAGGAGGAACGGTTATGGAATTTGTAACATTGAATAACGGCATTAAAATGCCGATCTTGGGCTATGGCGTGTATCAGGTGAGCAACGAGGAATGCGAGCGCTGTGTGCTGGACGCGATAAGCGTAGGATACCGCTCGATAGACACGGCACAGGCTTACGGTAACGAGGAAGCGGTGGGAAATGCCGTCAAGAAGTGCGGAGTGGCGCGTGACGAGCTGTTTATCACCACAAAGGTATGGGTTTCCAACGGCGGTTATGAGAACGCAAAAAAATCACTTCATGAATCGCTGAAAAGATTGCAGTCGGAATATATCGATCTCGTGCTTATCCATCAGCCGTTCAACGATTACTACGGCACTTACCGCGCAATGGAGGAAGCGTACAAGGAGGGTTGGCTGAGAGCGATCGGCGTATCGAATTTCTATCCCGACAGACTTGTTGATCTGTGTCGATTTGTTGAGGTAAAGCCCGCGGTAAATCAAGTGGAAACGCACGTTTTCCAGCAGCAGAAAAAGGCTCACGAGTATATGGACAAATACGGAGTTCAGCATGAATCCTGGGGTCCTTTTGCCGAGGGACGCAAGGATTTCTTCACCAATCCCGTGCTTGCTGAGATCGGCAAAAAGTACAATAAAAGCGCGGCGCAGATCGCTTTGAGATTTCTTGTTCAAAGTAATGTTGTGGTAATTCCCAAATCCACTCACAAGGATAGAATGGAGCAGAATTATAATGTATTCGACTTCACGCTGAGCGCAGATGATATGACCGCAATACAAAAGCTTGACGAGGGAGAGAGCCTGTTCTTCTCGCATTATGATCCCGCAACGGTGGAAATGATCACGGGTCTGCACAGATAAGGAGAACATATGAAAAAAATAACCGCGATATTGGCGGCAGCGTTAGTGCTTACACTTACGGCTTGCAGCACGGATGATAATTCCTCGGAAAACACAAGCTCCGCGCCGCAAAGCACCGCAAATTCAACAAGCACGGAAAGTCCGTCAAATTCGGAAAGCACGGCGGATAATTCCGCGGAGCAAAGCGATAATTCACCCGCTCCCGATAATAACGGATCGGAGAACAAGATCCTTATTGCTTACTTCACCGCTGCCGAAAACAGCGGAGTGGACGCTGTCGCTTCGGCAAGCTATTCAATGGTAAACGGCGAGCCTGTGGGCAGACTTCGCGCCATTGCGAATATGATACAAACGGAAACGGGCGGCGAGCTTTTTTCAATACGCACATCGGTGGTGTATCCCGCAGACGGCGGCGAGCTTATTGATTACGCCGCGGAAGAGCAGCGCGAGGACGCGCGTCCCGAGCTTACAAGCCACATTGCCGATCTTGACAAGTACGATACGATCTTTGTCGGTTATCCCAATTGGTGGGCGGATCTTCCGCAGGTTATGTACAGCTTTTTTGATGAGTACGACTTTTCGGGAAAGACAATAATTCCGTTCAATGTCCACAACGGCAGCCGGCTTTCGGGAACGGTAGGTACTATCGCGGAGCTTGAACCGAACGCAAACGTGATCACGGACGCTTTCACAATAAGTGAGCGCAATGTTCCCGAGGCTGTTGCGGAAGTCAAGGAATGGCTCGACGGATTGGAGTATTAACTTGAAAATCGATAAAATCATCGCGTCAATAATGTTATTGTCATTAACGGCTTGTTCGGCGGAAAAAACGCAATATTCCGCGGAAGAGAGTTTAGTTTCCGTTTCGGATGCAAATTCAATTGAAAATATTGAAAATTTTGGCGATGAGATAAGCTCAAATTTCTCCGAAAGTGAAACTACAAGCAAGGATATTCCCGAAACCATACAAACGGGTTTGGTTCGCGAGCAGATACTAAACGGCACAGAGGGCGAGATACATTACAGTTATTTTCTCCCCGAAAGCTATGACGGAAGCTGTAAATTTCCGATGATGGTAACAATACCGGGATACGACAGAATGTGGTTCGGCGAGGACTCATCGGGAAACAACATTGATTGGAACGGATTTCGCACATGGGCGGAGCTTGACGAGGAGATGATCGTAATTTCCGCACAGCTCACCGACTGGCACGAAAAATCCGCACGTCAGGCGAATGAGCTTGCGCAATACTTTGTCGACAACTTTGCCGTGAATGAAAACCGAATTTACGCGGCGGGATATTCGGCGGGCGGCGAAACCATGTCACAGGCGGTCGCTCTCCGTCCCGAGCTGTACGCGGCATATTTGCACGGCGCATCGCAGTGGGACGGAGCTTTTGCACCGATCGCGGAAAACGGCGTCGCGGTGTATATTTATATGGCGGAAAACGACGAGTATTACGGTTCGCAAAAGGCTCGCGATGCTTATGCCGAATTGTATAACGCTTATCGGGANAACGGATTTTNCGATGAAGAAATCGGTAAAAAATTGCGGTTGGAAATCCCCGATAATGAATATTTTAATTCGCGTGGNATNTANAACTATCACGGCGGCGGAAATATTGTTTTCGACGACAAGANTGTTTTGAATTGGATAATTTCTCACAAGAAACAGGAGTAGAAAATGAAACCGAAAATGATCATAAAGCTCTGCACAGACCTTGCAATGACGGCGATCTTATTGCTTTTAATGACTTATGAGATGATNGGGCNGGCACTTCACGAATGGCTNGGAATAGCNATTTTTGCNCTTTTTATTTTGCACCATATTCTTAACGGCGGATTTTATAAAAATATTTTCAAAGGAAAATATTCACCGATAAGAATTTTTCAGACAATTCTGTTTGCCGGGGTAATGCTTGCTATGCTCGGTTCGGCGGTGAGCGGTGTGATAATCTCCCGTCATGCGCTGAAATTTCTGCCGATAAGCGGCGGACGTTCATTCGGACGAACGCTTCATATGCTATCGGCNTATTGGGGATTTATTTTGATGAGCCTGCATCTCGGTTTTCATTGGATCNTTATGTTAAATCCGGCAAGAACACTTATCGGAAAGCCTCCGGTAAAATGGGCGTTAAGAGTGATTGGCACGGCGATAGCGGGTTATGGGGTTTATGCATTAATTAAGAGAGATTTGGTTGGGTATATGTTTCTAAAAACGCAGTTTGTGTTCTTTGATTTTGAAGAGCCGTTGATATTCTTTATCCTTGATTATATTGCAATCATGGGACTTTTCGTATTCGCGGGACATTATATTTCNNTGCTTCTAAGNCGGATCGGGAGGAAGAAAAGCAGTGAAGATTAAGTTCGCTTTTTTGGCAATTATTTTACTTGCTTTCACTGCTTGCTCCTCCAAGAGCAATCCCGTTCAACAAGATACGGAATTTTTCGCAATGGATACTTTTGTNAAATTCACNGCATACGGAGATAACGCAAAAATTGCATTGGAATCGGCAGAACAGCGTTTTTATGAATTAGAGTCGTTATGGTCGGTCACCGATAAAAAAAGCGATATCTATGCGATAAATCACGCAAACGGCAATTCAACTATCGTAAGTACGACGACTGCCGATTTAATCTCTTACGCTTTACAAATGTCACAAGAAACTAAAACCCTTGAGCCTACGATATATCCGATCTTAACGGCTTGGGGCTTTACAACAGGTGAAAACCGCGTTCCGTCCACAGAGGAAATTAAAGAGCTTCTGCAAAATGTAGGAAGTGAAAAGGTTACGGTTTATGAGAANTCGGTGCGGCTTGAACCGGGTGTTCAGCTTGATTTGGGCGCAATAGGAAAAGGCGCGGCGGGCGATGAAGCTGTACGAATTTTAAAGGAAAACGGTGTCAATTCTGCGCTTCTTGACATCGGCGGAAACATTCAACTTATCGGTAACAAAAACGGAAAGGACTGGCGGCTTGGTATAAGAAATCCTTTCGGCGAGGGTACGGCGGGAGTGCTTGAAATAAGCGACGCGGCAGTCGTCACCTCCGGAAATTATGAGCGGTTCTTTACCGATGAAAACGGNACAGTTTACGGACATATAATNGANCCATCTACGGGCTATCCCGCCGACAGCGGACTTGCTTCCGCAACAATTATCGCAAGCGAAGGNAAGTATGCNGANGCTCTTTCCACAGCTATTTTTATTATGGGGCTTGAAAAGGCTNCTGAATTNNGGCGTAAAAATCATGATTTTGAGATGNTATTNATTTCGCANGACGGAGAAATCTTTATTACCGAGGGTTTGCGAGATCGTTTCACACCTAACTCGGCATATAACAGGGGAGTTCATATCATCGCTTATCAAGTGAGGAGCAAAGTCCCTATTTCTCGACAGATTTCGCAAAACGCGCCGTAAGACGGTTTAAGCNTNGCGGCATAACAATTATGTGTATTCAAACAANCAACGGCTTTGAGTAAAACTCCCGCTATCATAATGATAACGGGAGTTTTGTGCATATTCCGCCGGTTGTCTGTAACGATTTGAAAAACTTCTACATCGCTACCCTGCTATAGNGNGGNTGTTTTTTCAACGGCAGTCGGATTGGAATTACGCGGTATGCTGCACATCGTTGATTTAATTATATTAAATCAACGAAAAAGCCAAAGGCTATTTTGCACATATTTGATGACATAACATCATATTTTCTTGTTTATATTATAAAAACTTACTTGAAAAGGTATTGACAAATTATTTTATGTGTGCTATACTGATTAACAGTTTTTCAGTGGTATTTGCGTCTCATCATAAGAACCGGCAAATATGAGAGGTTTCTCGTATTTGCCGTTTTTTTATTTTAATGAGCAATATCATAGCGGGGAAATACGAGTTTTTTTATTGAAAAGGAGCTTGATGGAACATGGAAGAAGCTGCTAAGATCAATCCTTTCGGAACCGAGCGGATTGGAAAATTGATGGTGCGCTTTGCCGTACCGAGCATTATTGCGCTTGTGATCAACTCGATATACAGTGTTGTAGATCAGATCGTAATAGGCAACGGCGTTGAAAACAGCGATATTGCAATCGGCGCAACGAACATCATTTTGCCGTTAATGATGGCGGTTATGGCGTTTGGGCTAATGATAGGCGACGGCTGCGCCGCGTTTATGGGATTGAATATGGGCAGAGGTGATACGAAAAAGGCGGCGCAAGGTGTAGGAACCGCCGTAGTCATCACTCTCATATTCGGCGTTGTATTTACGATTTTGTGTGAGGTCTTACTTGAACCGCTGTGTTGGCTGTTCGGCGCGACGGAGAACTCTATTTCATACTGTATTGATTACGGCCGTCCTATTATTTTGGGCTTCCTGTTTCTCGGTATAGATATGGCGTTCACCAGCATTATTCGTGCCGACGGACGCGCCAACGTCAGCCTGTACGGTATGCTGATCGGCTGTATCACAAACATGATCTTGGACTCCATTTTTATATTTGTTTTTAAGTGGGGCGTTGCGGGCGCGGGATGGGCTACCATAATCGGACAGATACTAAACGCGATCTATTTCGTCATATGTGTAATACATTGTAAAAGCGTTAAGCTTGAGCATAGGGACTTTATACCGAGAATTCAGATCTTGGGTAAGATATGTCTTTCGGGTGTTTCGAGCTTCATTACGCAGTTTGCGCTTGTTATCGTCATCGGCGTTATGAACAACACCTTGGGAGCCCGCGGCGCCGTATCGAAATACGGTGCGGATATACCTATTGCCGCAATAGGTATCGTTATGAAGGTCAGTCAGATCATGGTTTCCGTCGTGCTTGGACTTGCGACCGGCATTTTGCCGATAATCAGTTACAATTACGGCAGCAAACAGCTTGACAGACTGAAAGAGCTGTATCGCAGGGCGTTATTGATCGGTACGGCGATAATGGTGGTCGCGTGTATCCTTGTGGAAGCAATACCGGGTCCGATCATAATGATATTCGGAGATAATGGTCCTCTTTTCAAGGAATTCGCAATACTTAGTATGAGAATTTATTTGGGGGCTACCTTTACCGTCGGCGCAAGTATCGTAACGGGCATTTTCTTCCAGGCTATCGGCAAATCCGTACACGCTATGGTACTGTCGCTGNTTCGCCAGATCGTCATATTGGTTCCCGCCATTTTGATTTTGGGCGCGGTCGGCACAGTGACNACGGTGTTGTGGGCAGNCCCCATAGCAGACAGCTTGTCGTGCATNGCATCGCTCATTACGTTGGGCGTNTGTTGGAAAAAGATATTTNCCCTTAAAGAAAATTCGGCTGACAATTCCGCTGTCACGGAAAGTCAAGCCGAAGACAAAAAGGCTGATTGAATAATGCTTGAAAAAATTTTGCTGTTCGTAATCATAATAGGTNCAGTTATTTAANGGGGGNGTGACTTAACAAATNAAGNGAAATATTCGAGTTTACGGAGGATAATCAAATTTATCAACAGCCTCAATAAAAAACAAGTGAACCGTTTACAGAATCGATANTATCGCTCTACAGCAAGACCTTGCTTGACTTTTAATAATTTTTGTGATATAATGGTAAAAGCGGAATATGAGGTAATGGCTTGTTTATTTCCGTGAAATACGATTTTATNNGCNNACTGCGCTTTGATACNATAAATCNANAAATTNAAAAACGGTAATGAGGTAATACAATGACCGAGNAAATNATCAANCANACNATCGCCGCAAACATCTCAAAATATCGGAAGCTCATAGGACTGACGCAGNCNGAACTTTCGGAAAAGATAAACTACTCCGATAAGAGCATTTCAAAATGGGAGCGCGGCGAGGGAATTCCGGATATAACAACATTAGTTCNGTTATCTGAGATTTTCGGAATTACCGTAAACGAGCTGGTATACTCATCGGAAAANGCNCCCNAAGCGGCTNCCNAAGGGAACTCTACTGCCAAGAGANCCGNCCCGAACCACTGTTTTATAACTCTCCTGTCGGTAGGAACGGCGTGGTTATGCGGTTTTCTGACNNTCTGCATCTTCCGNTTNCTNGCGCCGNANATCGCCGATGTGTGGAANGGNCGCGTTATGTGNTANGCGGCNGCCGCCGGNTTTATCGTGTGGCTGGTNCTGTCGGTTCTNTGGTGGCCGTTTGTGTGGAGATTCATCTGTATTACNGGGATCATCTGGTCGGCGGCNCTGTCGGTTTATGTCACGTTTCCGGTCGCCGGGGCTTGGATANTTTTTGCGGTTGCCGGAGTAATGCAGCTTCTGGTCACNGTTTGTTACATCTGGAAATGNGTTTGTGAACACAAAATCCTTAAAGTACACCTTTTTTCGGAAAAATAACCCGCAANCGGCTTNAATACACGGTTCTATTGAGAGTAGAGAGGGATTTGAAACCTCTCTACTCTTNTTTTTTNTNTTTGTGGAGTAATTTTTGGAGNANTAGGTTGATTATTCCTNAAATGTGANCTATACTTAATTATGCGGAACAAAATTATTATNTNGGAGAACTGCNTATGAAGAAGATCACNGTAATAACCGGNCATTANGGCTCGGGNAAAACCAATCTTGCGGTAAATCTGGCTCTTGAATGTTCAANNACGGGCGAACCCGTAACGGTCGTNNATCTGGATATAGTAAACCCGTACTTTCGCACCGCCGACTTTGCGGAGCTGTTCAAAGCNCANGGGATNACNCTCGCCGCGACNGCNTACGCNAACACNAGCCTTGACATTCCNGCGGTCACGTTCGATNTNGAGCGAATGGCTTACGAGCCGGGTTATCTGATAGTCGANGTCGGNGGCGACGACGCNGGAGCCGCNGCNCTCGGGCGTTACTCCGCCGCACTGAACGAATATNCTCCCGACAGGCTNGATATGCTTTATGTNATCAACCGTTACCGNTANACAGANCGACAANGCCGNCGAGGAAGCCGNNNTGCTNCGCGATANCGAAGCNGCTTCNCGGATGNNCTGCACCGGNNTAGTCAACAATTCCAANCTCGGNATNGAGACTACTGCGGAGATTGTTCNNNAATTCAATNCAATATGNCNAAAAAATATCCGAGCTCACAANGCTGCCNATAGTGTTCAACGTCTGCCGCTCGGATATAGANATTGANGTTCCNAACAGGCTTTNTGCCGAAATATATGTAAAACCNATCTGGGAAAGGGGTAATTGAAATGGAGAAAATGNCNGTACGAACCGAATACTGNAAGGGNTGCGGNCTNTGCGTTTCGGTGTGNCCGAAAAAAATCATCGTTATNCAAAAGGAAAAGCGAAGCGAAAAAGGATACTTCACCGCCGTCTGCACCGATCAGTCAAAATGTGTGAGCTGTGCGGCGTGCGCGGTGATCTGCCCCGACTGCGCTATTATAATAAGTAAGGAGGANTNANTATGNAAAGAAGTCTTATGAAAGGCAANGAGGCTTTGGCGGAAGCGGCNATACGAGCAGGCTGCAAGTGCTTTTTCGGNTATCCGATAACTCCGCAGACCGAGCTTTCGGCGTATATGGCGAAATATATGGAGAAGTCNGGCGGAGTGTTTCTGCAAGCGGAATCGGAGATCGCCGCGATAAATATGGTNCTCGGCGCNGCGTCTACGGGAGTCCGCGCNATGACCTCGTCCTCATCGCCGGGAATNTCNCTGAAATCCGAGGGNATATCGTANATGGCAGCGTNCGANNTGCCCGGAGTTATCGTCAATGTACAGCGCGGAGGTCCCGGGCTGGGGTCTATTCAGCCCGCGCAGTCGGATTATTTTCAGGCTACNCACGCGATGGGACACGGCGATNTNCNNATATTGGTGTANGCGCCGTATTCCGTTCAGGAAATGGCGGATATGGTNATGCTGGCGTTCGACAGAGCGGACAAATACCGTATCCCGGCAATGATACTCGCGGACGGNCTGNTNGGNCAGATGATGGAGCCNNTAACGCTTCCCGAGCCGCTTATCGAGCTGCCCGACAATTCCTCTTGGGCGGCTTGCGGTCACGACAACAAGCGCGATCATCACATAATAAATTCGCTGTATCTCGACGCGCCTACGCTTGAGGGAATAATTCTGAAACGCTTTGAGCGTTATTCGATAATTGAGGTGAATGAGACCGACGCCGAGTTGTATCTTTGCGATGACGCGGAATTAGTCGTTACCGCTTACGGAGCGTCTGCGAGAGTAGCAAAATCGGCAGTTACCGAGGCTCGGAAAAAGGGGATAAAGGTCGGACTGTTCCGCCCGAAAACGCTTTATCCTTTTCCGAAAAAAGAACTGTACAGAGCTGTCGCAAATGCTAAAAAAATTCTGGACGTTGAGATGTCTATGGGTCAAATGATAGACGACGTTCGGCTTGCTGTGGAGTGCCGTTTGCCTGTTGAGTTCTTCGGAAGAACCGGAGGAGTTATCCCGACGCCCGCGGAGGTGCTGGGGATTATCGAAAAGTTGTCGGGAGGTGTAAAATAATGTCTGTAATATTTGATCGTCCGAAGTCGCTGCTTGATGTGCCTACTCACTATTGTCCCGGCTGCGGTCACGGGATAGTCCACCGTCTGGTATGCGAGGTTCTGGATGAAATGGAACTTGGCGGAAACACGATCGGAGTTGTTCCCGTCGGGTGTTCGGTAATGGCGTATGATTATTTCGGAACGGACGTTATCGAAGCACCGCACGGCAGAGCGCCCGCTGTCGCGACGGGAGTTAAACGCGCCAACCCGAGCAGGACGGTATTCACATACCAGGGCGACGGCGACCTTGCCGCTATCGGCACTGCCGAGACCGTTCACGCGGGAACGCGCGGCGAAAACATCGTCATCATATTCATTAACAACGCGACCTACGGAATGACGGGCGGACAAATGGCACCGACCACGCTGCCGGGGCAGATCACGCAGACCACTCCATACGGGCGCAATACCGAGACCGCCGGTTATCCTATCCGTGTGTGCGAGCTTATGGCAACGCTGAGCGGAGTTGCGCTGGCGCAGCGTGTGGCGATAGACAGCGTTGCACACATCCGCGAGGCGAAAAACGCGATCCGCAAGGCGTTTGAAAACGAACAGGCGAAGCGCGGTCTGTCAATAGTCGAGGTACTTTCGACTTGTCCGACAAATTGGGGGCTTTCGCCTGTGGAAGCTATGAAATTTGTCGCGGAAAAAATGATACCGTATTATCCGCTTGGCGTTTATAAAGATGTATCAAAGGAGGCGGACGTATGACGACCGAGATAATTCTCGCGGGTTTCGGCGGACAGGGGATACTGTTCGCCGGAAAAGTGCTGGCGTACTGCGCCCTGATTGACGGAAAAGAAATATCCTGGCTGCCGTCCTATGGTCCCGAAATGCGCGGCGGCACGGCGAACTGCTCTGTGTGTATTTCCGATGAGCCTATCGGTTCGCCCGTTGTGGCAAACCCCGACTGCCTTATCGCGATGAACGAACCGTCTTACCGAAAATTCATTGACGCGGTAAAGCCGGGAGGTCTCGCGGTCGTTGACAGCTCGATGGTAAGCGCGGAATGTGAACGGACGGACATCACATTCGTTTTGGTATCTGCCGCCGAGCTGACCTCGAATATCGGGGCGGACGGTATGGAAAATATGGTGCTTCTCGGGAGAATGTTAGCGCAGACGCACTTATTTTCGTTCGATACCGTGCGCAAGGCATTGGAGAAATGTATTCCGGCGAAGCGGGCTCACCTTATTGAAGCAAATCTCGCGGCGTTGAAGTGCGGGGTGAATACGTTTGACGGCAAACAGCCGGGAGCTTAACGCGTTTGAATTTTTTGCTAAACCTGCCGCTGCTATAATAGAGAAAGCCTCCTTCACAGCTTGTGTGCTGCAAAGGAGGCTTTTGATATTTGCATAATTCCGCCGTTCGTCTGTAACGATTTGAAAAACTTCTGCATCGCTACCCCTCGAAAGAGGGGGGATTTTTTGTTATCCTTCCTGTCTGGAGCGTATCAGCTCCGCGTAGAAACCGTTGTTTTGCATTAATTCGGAGTGCGTTCCCTGTTCGACAATATGCCCCGATTTCATTACGAGAATGCAGTCCGCCTCGCGAATCGTGGACAAGCGGTGCGCGACAACGAAGCTCGTGCGCCCCTCCATCAGTTTGTCAAACGCGTTCTGTATCTTCATTTCGGTGCGCGTATCTATCGAGGACGTAGCCTCATCCAGAATAAGCATGGGCGGCAGCGTGAGCATTACGCGCGCGATTGAAAGGAGCTGCCTTTGCCCTTGAGAAAGTTCCGCGCTGTTGGTTATAACTGTGTCATAGCCCTGCGGCAAACGCTTGATGAAACTGTGCGCGTGGGCGGCTTTCGCGGCGGCAATTATTTCGTCAAGAGTCGCATCAGGCTTGCCGTAGCTGATGTTGTCGCGGACGGTCCCCTCGAAAACCCACGTTTCCTGAAGCACGATTCCGAAACTCCGCCGCAGACTGTTTCGCGTGATGGACTTGATGGGATTCCCCGAAACGCGTATCTCACCGCTTGTAACGTCATAGAACCGCATTAACAGGTTGATAAGCGTGGTTTTTCCGCAGCCGGTCGGACCTACGATAGCAATATGCTGACCGCTTTTTACCGAGAGATTCAGGTTCTCGATAAGCGGCTTTTCGGGGACGTAGGAGAAGTCCACATTGGATATTTCCACGCGCCCGTCACACTCCGAAAGCGCGGGATTTTCCGTATCGGGAGTTTCCGCAGGCTCGTCAATCAGCGTGAAGATACGCGCCGCGGACGCCAGAGCGTTTTGCAGCTCGGTGATTACTCCCGAAATTTCGTTGAACGGCTTGGTGTATTGGTTTGCGTATTGCAAAAAGCAGCTCAGGTCTCCGACGGTAAATCCGCCCGTCACCGCCTTTGCCGCAGAGAGCGCGCCAAACACGCCGACCCCCGCGTACACAAGCGAGTTTACGAAACGCGTACAGGGGTTCGTCAGCGCGGAGTAGAACTGCGCCATTCGTCCGCATACGTTCAGGCGGTCGTTGATTTCTCCGAATTGCTCCTCGGCGGTTTTCTCGAATCCGAACGCTTTTATCAGACGCTGACTTCCGATGTGCTCGTTGATATATCCCGTAAGCTCACCCTTTATTACGGACTGCTCCTTGAATTTCTTAAAGCACAGCCGCGAAATAATTGCCGCAACCGCGAACGACAGAGGAGTAATGCACACGACCACCAACGCGATTTGCCAGTTGAGCGAAATCATAAACACTAACGTTCCTATAATCGTGACGATACCCGTGAAGAACTGTTGAAAGCCTTGCAGCAAACCGTCCGAAACCGCGTCCACATCGTTTACCACGCGGCTGATTATGTCGCCGTGGGAGTTTGCGTCAATATATGAAAGCGGCAGTTTCTGCAAGTGGTTGAACACGTCCGTGCGGAGCCGCTTGACGGTGGTGTGGGTGATTTTGTTCGTGAGGAAATACATCAGCCATTGCAGCAGAGCCGCAATCGGGATAATCACCGCAATGGTAATCAGAATCGGAATCATTCGCCCGCTGTCGAGCTTTCCGACCGTTTCGCCGATACAGTCTATCGCCTTGCCGATTAAGACGGTAACATACAGCGACAGCAGAACGCTTCCTGCCGCGCAGACAATTGCGCCGATCACCATCGGAATTTGCCCTTTCATATACCGCAAAATCCGCCCAAGGGCGCCTTTTTTGTTCATTCGGTTATTCATCGCCCATCGCCTCCTGTTCGCGCAGTTCCTCCTCGGAGTATTGTGTAGCGCAGATTTCACGATATACGTCACAAGTGCGGAGCAGCTCCGCGTGAGTGCCGATTCCGACTGCTTTTCCATCGTCCAGTACGATGATTTTGTTTGCGTGCATTATGGAATTTGCCCTTTGCGAGATGATAACGCAAGTCATCGGGAGAGCACGCAGAGCCTTTCGCAAAGCCGCGTCAGTGGCATAGTCGAGAGCCGAGGAGCTGTCGTCCAGAATAAGAATCTCGGGGTTTTGCGCCAACGCTCTCGCGATGGTCAGACGTTGTTTCTGTCCGCCCGAAAAGTTCTTGCCGCCCTCCTGAACGCGAAAATCCAAATCCTTCGCGAAATCTGCTTGAGCGATTTCCAGAGCCTTGTGTATCCGGTCGTCCGTCACATCGGGATTCCCCAGTGACATATTCTCGCGCAGAGAGCCGCTGAGCAGTTCCGCCTTTTGCGGCACGATTCCGACGATTTTACGGAGTTCCGCCGTTGGGTAATCGCGGACGTTCGCGCCGTTGATTTTCATTGCGCCTTTACCCACGTCATAAAATCTGCATATCAGCGAGGCAAGCGTGGATTTTCCCGAGCCTGTACCGCCGATAATTCCGAGCGTTTCGCCTCTCCCCAGCGTGAATGAGATTCCTTCGACAGCGGTTTCTCCGCCGATGTACGAAAAATCCACATTTTCAAACTCGATAGCCGGAGCGTTTTCGTCTTGTTCGGGGGAACTTTCCGCGCCGACCACCGAGGGACGCATATCAAAAATCTCGTTGATTCGCGCCGCGCTTGCGACCGTCTTGGTGAATATGCTCACAAGATTCGCCACCACGACCAATGCAAGGGAAATCTGCGTCATATAGTTGACAAGCGCAATTACTTTTCCGCCCGTCATTCCGTCAATGCCAAGATTGGTGAAATCCGCGCCGAAGTACACGATAAGCAGATACGCAATGTCCACGGCGATGAAAATCGCGGGATTCAGCAGTGCGTTTATCCGTCCCGCTTTAACGGCGAATTTTCGGTACTCCTCGGCGGTTTCGTCAAAGCGCTCCTTTTCGTACTCTTGCCGCGAGAACGCGCGCACCACACGCACTCCCGACAGATTCTCGCCTGTGATACGCGAGATTCCGTCCAGTGACTTCTGCTGCTTTTTGTAGAGCTTTACAGTGACTTTCATAATCGGATACATCACAAGAACGATTACTGCCATTGCTCCAAAGAAAATCAGCGACAGCCGCGGGGAAATCGTAAAGCTCATAATCGTTGCGCCAACCACCAGAAACGGTGCGCGGACAACCAGACGAATCAGCATTGCGACCGTGTTCTGAACATAGTTCACGTCATTGGTGATTCGCGTAATCGGCGCGGAAGTGCCGAGCTTGTCAAGCTCCGCGTGGGAGAGCGAATTAATATGACGATATAAATCCGCGCGCAGACGCGTTCCGACTCCTTGCGACGCAACGCTTGCCACATATTGGCAAACCAATGCGCAGCACAGTCCCACAACCGCCAGCCCCACGAGAATCAGCCCGTGCCGCCAAATGTACGAAGTATCGCCGTTCGCGATTCCCACATCAATAATCTGCGCCATAACCAGTGGCACAATCAGCTCAAACACCGCCTCGGTCAGCTTGCACAACGGACCTATCGTTACGTTCATCTTAAACTCTTTCAAATACCTAGCAAGTCGAAACATCTTAACTCCTTATCTAAAATGTATTTTTAATGGCAAATCCGAAACTGTGCAAACGCTGCGCGTTTGCACTTGCCTGAGCGTCACGGTTCACGCTACGCGTGCACCGCGCCGCTCGCATTTCGGATTTGCACTTCACTTTGGTAGGTTGCTTTTAGTTATAACGTGCTAAACTGCGCCGCCACTGCGCGTTTTTGCGGGGTTGCCGCGCCCTCGGGCGCGGAGTTTCGGGGGACAACCCTTCGGGGAGAGGGGGGAAGACAAAATCCGGCAAAAACGGGGATTCCCCCCTCTCCCCTACGGGTTTTCCCCCGATCCCCTTTTCCCCTCTCCCTACTCCCCCCTTCCCGTTTTTCGGTGGTCGTGAGGGGATAAGGCTGTTTCTTCGCGGCGAGATTGTAGAAACGCTCCCACTCTCGGTAGCGATGTTTACGCACACGAAACAGTTGTTACGTACAGTCGCTGCTGAAGCGTACTGTCCAATGGTATTGACAAGCCGCCGATAGGTGCGCTATAACTAATAACAACTTTCCCACGATGACACAGGAAAAAGGGGGTGGGGGAGAGTGGGAAAGAGGGGAGTGGGGGGAAAACCCGTAGGGGGCGGGGGCTTTTCCGTCCTTAGGGTTTCATTTCCCCCGCCCCCGAAGGGTTGTCCCCCACTAAACGCGGAGGGCTCGGGGCTGCTCCCCGAAAGGGTTGTCCCAGCTTTCCGCTCCAAATTCTTAATTCTCCATTATAGATTATAATATATTTTTCCCAATTTGTAAAGATATTTCTTGACTTTTTTTGAAAAATGAGGTAAAATATAAACAAGGCAAAATATTCACTTGATTTCATACGGATCAATCCCGATAGGAGGGCGAATTGAAATGAGGTTTCAAGTTTCGGCGATGTTTTCGGACAATATGGTGCTTCAGCGCGGAAAAAATATCCGCGTGTTCGGCACGGGCGAGGACGGCGTAAAAATTACCGCGCAGCTATGCGGATTCACCACCTCCTGCACTGTGACAAAAGGGAAGTGGCGGCTTGTGTTCCCGCCGATGGGCGCGTGCCGGTTCACCAATCTCACGCTTACCGATGACGAAACGGACGATGAGATCGTCTTTGAGAGAGTCGCGATCGGTGAGGTGTGGCTTGCTTGCGGCGGCTCGGGAATGGAACTGCCCTTGAAGGAGTGCGCGGACGGCGTGCCCGAGCTTTCTCCCGAGGAGTCTGCGGACGTGAGATATTACTCGCTGCCGCGCCGCACGGTGCTTGACGAGAATTACGAATCCGCGCTTAACGCGGCAAGATGGCGCGGCTTTGACGGCGATGAGTGCGCTGTCGGATTTTATTTCGCAAAAAAAATGTCGGAATATCTGAACGTCACGGTGGGAGTGATCGAGTGCCGTTACGGCGAAACTCCCGCGCTGAGCTGGCTTGACACGGAGGGTATGGATAACGCCGCGGACGTTCTGCCGGGAGTTGACTTTGACGCTCCGCGCGGCAAGCTCTCGCCGGGCGTGCTTTTCGAGAGCTTGATAAAGCCCGTTTGTCCGTATACGCTGGGCGGCGTGCTGTGGTATCACGGTGAGGCGGACGGCAACCGCGCGAATGCGCATTATATTGACCTTACCCGGGTTTTCGACAGATGGCGCGAGGCTTGGGGAAATCACGAGCTGACATTTATTATCGGGCAGCTTCCGATGCTTGGCGACAAGCCCGATGACGGCGAGGAATACTCCCTTATCCGCGAGGCACAGATGAAGATGTACGATATTTTCAAGAATATGGGAATATGCGCACTGTTGGACTGCGCCGACCGCGATTGCGCTCCCGAAGTCGGGCGGCGGTTTGCAATGCAGGCGCTGAATATCATCAATGGCGGCTGTGACGGATCGTGTGCGCCTGCTTTCAAGGACGCGATCTGGCGTGGCGACACCGTGGAGCTTCAGTTCAACAACGCTCGCGGCGGATTCAAGGTGGAGGGCAACGAGCCGAGCGGATTCGAGGTCTGCGGCACGGACGGCGTGTATTATCCCGCTATCGCGGACATTTCGGGCGAGAAAATCTTCCTCACGTGTGAGCAAGTTCCTCAGCCCGTGGCTGTGAGGTATCTATGGCGGAATAATGCCGAAATCCATATCAAGAGTATGTTCGGACTGCCCATAGTGCCGTTCAGAATCGCAATGTAAGCGTACAGTTCAAAATAACCTGTTGGACGCGTGTTTAGCACGTTATAACTTACAGCAAGTTTTTGGTGATTAGTGCAAATTCAAAACGCGCCCGTCACATAACACGCTTTGCGTGTTATGTGACGGGCAGGCGAGCAAAGATGAGCTTTGCTCATCTTTGCGGTTTTGAATTTGCTATCAAGATAAGGAGAAAAGAATGATTGCATTGGTAACGGGCGCAAGCTCGGGAATCGGTCGTGATATTGCGCGGAGTCTGGCGCGGCACGGTGTGAATGTGATTCTCACCGCGCGCCGCCGTGACAGACTTGCGGAGCTTAAAAACGAGCTTATCACGGAGTTTGGTGTAAAGGCGATGTATATCACCGCCGATTTGTCGGACGAAAAGCAAGTGTTCGCGTTGTATAACGCGGTTAAGAAGTACAATATAGATATTCTTGTGAACAACGCGGGATTCGGTGTGTTCGGTGAGTTCACCGAAACTGATATTCATAGGGAAATGGATATGGTGAATGTCAATATCCGCGCGTTTCATATTTTGTTCAAGCTGTTTTTGAGGGATTTCAAGCAGCGCGACTGCGGATTTATACTCAATACAGCCAGTGCTGCGGGATTTCTGCCCGGACCGTGGTTCTCGTCCTATTACGCAAGCAAGGCGTATGTGGTGAGAATGACGCAAGCCGTCCGCGAGGAGTTAAGGCGAAAGCGCAGTAACGTTCATGTTTCGATGCTCTGCCCCGGACCCGTGGCTACGGAGTTCTCCGAAACCGCGCAGGTGCGGTTTATGTCTGTGCCGTACTCCAGCGAGCGGCTCGCGGAACACGCCGTTCGCGAAATGTTCGGCGGAACATTGCTGATTACCGAAAACAAAATCTCCAAGGCGGGAATTTTGCTTGGGAAAATTCTCCCGGATAGTATTCTCGCGTGGGGCGCGGGTTGGTTTCAGTCGAAAAGGAAGAGGAAATAATGCCGAACATAACAGAAATAACCGTGCGCTATGCCGAAACGGACTGCATGGGTGTGGTTCACCACGCGGTTTATCCCGTGTGGTATGAGATCGCGCGCACGGACTACATTAAGGCTGTGGGGCTGTCTTACGCAGAAATGGAACGCGGCGGGGTAATGCTCCCCGTGACGGGAATCACGTGCAATTATCGCCGCCCCGCGCGTTATGACGATGTTCTGGAAATCACCGCGCGCGTAACGCGGATGGGCGTCGCGCGTATCGAGTTCGCGTATACCGTTACGCGAAAAGGGGAAACCGAAATCCTTGCCACCGGCACAAGCTCCCACGGATTTGTGGACGCTAAAACATTCGCTCCGCTGAATTTCAAGAAAGCAATGCCCGAGATTTATGCCGTTCTGGAGCAAAAAGCCCGTGAGGATATGAGCTGTGATTGATAATTAATCTGCGGGTTATAATCACAATCCCCTGTCCGGAGTGAAATTTTGGTGCGTTATAACCCAAAGCAAACTCGGTGAGAGTAATGCAAATCCGAAATGCGAGCTTTGCCGAACACCGCGCAGCGGTGTGAGGTGAAGCTCAGCAAGCACAGATGAAATCCGTAAAGCGGATTTCATCTGTGCGTTTTCGGATTTGCCATTTTAGATAGGAGTTTATTATGGCTAAAAAGATTTTGATTATTGAAACCAGTCTGCGTGCAAACAGCAATTCGGACGCTCTTGCGGAGGAATTTGCGAAAGGCGCGAAGTCCTCGGGGAACGAGGTTGAAATTGTGTCGCTGAAAGGAAAGAACATCGCGTTCTGCAAGGGCTGTCTCGCGTGTCAAAAGCTGGGGAAGTGCGTTATCGAGGACGATTCCTCGGAAATATCGCGCAAGATGCTGAATGCCGATGTTATTGTATGGGCAACGCCGATTTACTACTATGAGATGAGCGGTCAGATGAAAACTCTTATCGACCGCGCGAACTGGCTTTACAGTGCGGATTACGCGTTCCGCGATGTGTATCTGCTGAGCGCCGCCGCCGAGGACGAAGATTACGTTGACGCAGGCGCGGCTAAGGGTGTTCAAGGTTGGATCGACTGTTTCGAGAAAGCGCGTTTCGCGGGGAAAGTGTTCGCGGGCGGTGTAAATGATGGCGGCGATATTGCGAATCACAAGGCTTTGAGCGAAGCATTTGAGCTTGGGAAATCAATTGCATAATTTGTTTTGGGAAATGTTCACAATTAATCTGACGGATTTTTGTGCAAAATAAACGAAAGTAGATTTTTTTCCGTGGATTTTACAAAAACCCCTTGACTTTTTTGCCAAGGGGTAGTAAAATATAACTAGGGTTAGCTAATGCTAACCTTATATTTGAGATTTGGGGTTAGGGAAACCTAACCCATACATTCAACGCAGAGGTTAGCGAAAACTAACAGCGTTCGGTTTGGGGGTAGGTTATGATGCCGTTGGTATTGGCACGGACGGGCGAAAAAGTTACGATAGGCAAGGTCGGCGGAAGCGGTGAAGTGAAACGATTTCTGGAGAGTCTGGGATTTGTGGTCGGCGCGGAGGTGACGATCGTGTCCGAAATGGGCGGAAATTTTATCGTCAAGGTCAAGGACAGCCGCGTGGCGGTTTCCAAGGAGATGGCGCGGAGAATTATGGTGTAGCCATTCACCGCGCATCGGTGTGAAGTAACGCTTATCAAGTGCGCGCGGATCACGAACGGTTTTGCACACTATAATCAGAAATAATGTATCGGGGTGAAGTGCAAATCCGAAATGCGAGTGGCGCGGTGCACGCGCAGCGTGAACCATGCCACTCAGGCAAGTGCACACCGCAGGTGTGCACGGTTTCGGGTTTGCCATTAAGGAGGGTCTATGAACACATTACGAGATGCGAAAATCGGGCAGACAGTCACGGTAAAACGGCTGAACGGCTCGGGCGCGATAAAGCGCAGAATAATGGATATGGGCATTACAAAGGGCGCGGAGGTATATGTAAGAAAAGTCGCACCGTTGGGCGACCCGATTGAGGTAACGGTTCGCGGATATGAGCTTTCGCTCCGCAAGGCGGACGCGGAGATGATAGAGGTTTAGCGCGTTATAATCCGAAACAACGTATTGGGGTGAAACGCAAATCCGAAATGCGAGCTATAGCAACCGCCTTGATTGCGCGGCATCCGTGCCGCGCTTTGGGCGGTCGCTGGCAACATCCTGTTGCCGCGTTACACCGCGCAGCGGTGTGAGGTGACACTTGGCAAGTGCGCGCGGAGCGCGCACGTTTTCGGATTTGCCATTTAGATAACGCAAATTCAAAACGCGAGCGGCGCGTTACACCGTGCAGCGGTGTAACGGGTCGCTCAGCGAACGCAGACGAGCGTTAGCTCGTCTGTGTGGTTTTGAATTTGCTATTAAGATAAGGAGTTAATATGGGCATTAAAATAGCTCTTGCGGGCAATCCTAACAGCGGAAAAACTACGCTGTTTAACGCCTTGACGGGTTCAAATCAGTTTGTCGGGAACTGGCCCGGCGTAACCGTGGAGAAAAAAGAGGGAAAGCTCCGCGGAAACAAGAACGTAACGATTACGGACTTGCCGGGAATTTATTCCCTCTCGCCGTACACAACAGAGGAGGTTGTTTCGCGGAATTATCTGCTGAACGAATGTCCGGACGCGATTCTGAACATCGTTGACGGAACGAACCTCGAAAGGAATCTGTATCTCACAACGCAGCTCGCAGAGCTGGGGATTCCGATGGTGGTTGCGGTGAATATGATGGACGCAGTGCAGAAGAACGGCGACAAAATCAACACGGAAAAGCTGTCGGAACAGCTCGGGTGCGCGGTCTGCGAAATCTCCGCGCTTAAGGGCAGCGGCATAAAAGAGGCGGCGGAATCGGCGGTCAAGGCCGCGCAATCGAATGCTGCCGTTGAGCCGATGAAATTCAATGACGACATTGAAAATATTCTGACGAATATTACGGATTCTCTGGGCGATGTTCCCGAGGAGCGCAAGCGTTGGTACGCGGTAAAGGTGTTCGAGCGGGATGAAAAGGTTCTCGAAGAGCTTAAACTTCCCGAAAGCGCGGCGGAGAAAATCGAAACGGAAATCAAGACGTGCGAGGAAACAGCGGACGATGATTCCGAAAGCATAATCACGGACGGACGTTACACGCTTATCGGCGAAATAACCAAGAAGTGCTGCCGAAAGAAAAACACGGGCGCAACGCTCTCCGATAAGATTGACAGGGTCGTCACCAACCGAATCCTTGCGCTGCCGATTTTCGCGGCGATTATGGTGATCGTGTACTATGTGTCGATAACGTCTGTCGGGGCGATTTTCACCGACTGGGTGAATGACGGGGTGTTCGGCGACGGCTGGCATTTGTTCGGTATCGGAACCTCCGATTACGAATCTGCTCAGGACGATTATGCCGCAGAGAACATCTTCACCGATGAGGTTACGGCACTTGTTCGGGAGGCTGCCGACGCGGAGGTGATCGGCGCGGAGGACATTCTCGGCGCGATTGAGGACGGCTCGTTCGGCGATTTTGACGAGGCTTACGGTACATACGGCGATGAGCTTGCGGAGCAGGGCTTTGACATCTCCGAGTTGGTTGACGAGCCTATGGAGGCAATCGGCGAAAGCATTGACCCCGCAGATTACGGAATTTGGGTTCCCGGAATCCCGGGCTTGATCGAATCGGGTCTGGACGCGATAAACTGCGTTGATTGGCTCGAAAGTCTGATTGTCGATGGTATTGTCGGCGGTGTCGGCGCGGTTCTGGGATTTGTTCCGCAGATGTTGGTTCTGTTTATCTTCCTCGCGTTTCTGGAGGGCTGCGGCTATATGGCGAGAATCGCGTTCGTTATGGACAGAATTTTCCGCCGTTTCGGTCTGTCGGGAAAGAGCTTTATCCCTATGCTTATCGGCTCGGGGTGCGGCGTTCCCGGAATTATGGCGTCGCGTACCATTGAAAACGAGCGCGACCGCCGTATGACGATTATGACCACGACATTTATTCCGTGCGGCGCAAAAATGCCCATCATCGCGCTTATTGCGGCGGCTCTGTTCGGCGGAGCGTGGTGGGTTGCGCCGAGCGCGTACTTTATAGGAGTTGCGGCAATCGTTGTATCGGGAATTATGCTGAAGAAAACCAAGATGTTTTCGGGCGACCCCGCGCCGTTTGTAATGGAACTTCCCGCGTATCATCTGCCTACATTCGGCAATGTAATGCGCTCGATGTGGGAGCGCGGCTGGAGCTTCATCAAAAAGGCGGGTACAATTATTCTGTTGTCCTCGATCGTTATCTGGGCAGGCAGCTCGTTCGGCTGGGTGGACGGAGCGTTCGGCTTCGGCACGGAGTTTGAGCTTGCGGATACGGTTCTCGGGAAAATCGGCTCTGCGATTTGTTGGATTTTTGCTCCTCTCGGATTCGGCGAGCCGACCGCGGCAGTCGCGACTGTTATGGGGCTGGTTGCGAAAGAGGAGGTTGTCGGAGTATTCGGAGTTCTCGACTTCGTTGCAATGACCCCTCTCGCGGGATACTCGTTCCTCGTGTTCAACCTGTTGTGCGCGCCGTGCTTTGCGGCAATCGGAGCGATACGCCGCGAGATGAACAGTGCAAAATGGACGTGGTTCGCGATCGGTTATCAGTGCGGTTTCGCGTATGCCGTATCACTGATGATCTATCAATTCGGCGGACTGTTCACCGGCAATGTTAATATAATCGGACTTATCTTTGCGGCAATCGTCCTCGGGTTTACGGTTTATATGCTCGTTCGCTCAGAGAAACATACCGCGAAAAGGAAGCAGGTGCAAAATTGTTAGACTTCATAACGAATTACGGCGGCTCGATTATCGTGGGAGCGATCGTGTTGGCGATTGTCGCGCTGATCATCGTAAAGGGTGTCCGCGATAAGCGCGCGGGGAAAAGCTCTTGCTCGTGCGGCAGCAGTTGCGCGTCATGCGGGTGCTGCAAGTCGAAAAATCCGCAAAAATAGGGAAGTCGCCACACTTTATATAAAAGTTGACCGCTCCTTAGTTAGGTAGCGATGTAGAAGTTTTCTAAATCGTTACAGACAAGCGACGGGATATGCACAACATTATAGAAGCGGGATAGCATATTGCTGTCCCGTTTCTTATACTAATTCGCAATCGTAGTATAGACAAGATTTGCGGAGAGACCGCGCTTAGCGCGAGAAAAAGCGACGCAGTCGTACTGTATGTATCAGAGGACGTTCCGTCCTCTTGCAAGGAGCTTTGACGAAGTGATAAGCGCGGGATAGGTCGAACGCACAGCGTTCGTTCGCGCAAAGATGTCTATACGTAGATTGTGAATTAGTATTATATTGTAATTTTGCACATAACCTCAAGTATATCTTTGTGCAAAATTACATATTGACAAATCTCAATATATGGCATATAATTATATATAGACAAACTTGAATGCGAGGTGAGAATGTGGATTTAGATGTTAGAAGAACAGCCGTTGTTTTCAAAGCATTTTGTGATGAGAACAGGATAAAAATACTTCAGCTTTTGTCAAGCGGAGAGAAATGCGCTTGCAAGCTGCTGGAGGAAATGAATATCACGCAGCCTACACTTTCACATCATATGAAAATCTTGTGCGACAGCGGTATTGTTGAAGCACGAAAAGACGGCAAGTGGATGCACTACTCAATTTCAAAGGTTGGCTCGGAATATGCGCGTAAGTGCTTGGAAACGCTTACCTCCGCAAATTCTACCGAAACAAGCGAGCCGTGTTGCAGAAAATAGACAAAAGTTTTCTGCAATACGGCTTATATTATGGACAAAATATAGATATATTTCAATGTTTATATTTATCTATGTAAGAAAGGGGCATACAATATGGAAGCATTAAAAATCGTTTGGGATTTCTTTCAAAATGAAATCCTCGGAATGGCTTGGTTAAACAGGCTTTTAGCAAGTATTCTGAACTCGTTCGGTCTTGATACAAGCGAAAAGATCGGCGGCAGCGTTCTGTTTTTTATTTATGATATGATTAAAATTATGATGCTACTGGGAGTGCTGATTTTTATCATATCGTATATTCAAAGCTACTTCCCGCCGGAACGCACCAAAAAGATACTTGGACGTTTTCACGGCATAGGAGCTAACTGCATAGCAGCTTTGTTGGGAACGGTAACTCCGTTCTGTTCTTGCTCGTCAATTCCGTTGTTTATCGGATTTACAAGTGCGGGATTGCCGCTTGGCGTCACGTTCTCGTTTCTGATTTCCTCGCCTATGGTTGACCTGGGGTCTTTGGTTCTTTTAATGAGCATTTTCGGTTGGAAGGTTGCCATAGTATATGTTGTGGTAGGTCTGGTTATAGCAGTATTGGGCGGAACATTGATAGAAAAGCTGCACCTTGAAAATCAAGTAGAGGATTTTATCCGCAACGGAAAAGCCATTGAAGTACCACAAGAAGAACTGCACTTCAAGGATAGAGCTAAATTCGCTTGGGAACAGGTTTGGGAAACGGTAAAAAAGGTTTTCCCATACGTTATTGTTGGTGTAGGCATAGGAGCGTTCATTCATAATTGGATACCCGAAGAATTTATTGTGAAGATACTCGGTGAAAATAATCCTCTCGGTGTGGTTATTGCAACGATTGCGGGCGTGCCTATGTATGCTGACATTTTCGGTACTATTCCGATAGCAGAGGCTTTGCTTGCAAAAGGTGCGTTGCTTGGTGTTGTTCTCTCGTTTATGATGGGCGTTACCACTTTGTCACTGCCGTCAATGATTATGCTGAAAAAGGCTGTAAAGCCTAAACTGCTTGGTATTTTTATTGCAATATGTACGGTAGGTATCATAATTGTCGGATATTTCTTTAATGCGGTTCAAGGGTTGCTCGTTTAGAGCTTTTGAAATAAAAATTTTTATGGAGGAACTTATTATGGCATTATTTAATCACAGAAAAAAGAACGAGGAACAACAAACTCCGACTTGCGCGTGTCAATGCGATTGTTCAACAACAGAAGCGGTTGAAACAACAGTTGGCTGTTGCAGCGGTGAAGTCACGGACGGAATTTGCTGCATAAAAGTTCTGGGTGCCGGGTGCAAGTCCTGTCACGAACAGTACGAAAACGCAAAGAAAGCCGTTGCCGAAATCGGACTTGACATTGAGGTCGAGTATATTACCGATATGGAAAGGGTAATGGCTTATGGAGTGATGAGTATGCCGGTAATTGTTGTGAATGACAAGGTGGTTTCTATGGGCAAGGTATTAAAGACTGCCGATGTCGTTAAACTGTTACGCAGCATTGAATAAGCAAACAACTTAAAACTGCAAGGATATAGGCGGCTGAGAAATTAGCCGCCTAATCTTTGTTTGAAAGTTAATGGGTTCATTTTTTTATTTCCCAATTTTTCAAGAAACCTCTTGACAAAATTATGTGTATATGATATAATAATTGTACTAGTTAAAACAGTCACACTGGTGCAACTATGGAGGTGTTTTTTTGATAAGCATAGACGTAACGGGCAGAACGCCGATTTACGAGCAGATTTGCCGCGCGATATGCAGCGAGATAGCGCGGGGAGTGCTTAAGGAAAACGACAAGATCCCCGCGTCACGGGCATTGGCGCAGCAGCTCGGGCTGAACCCCAACACCGTTTCCAAGGCATATTCGATTCTGGAGCGCGATGGGATAATTTACACGCTTGCGGGGCGCGGCAGCTTTGTCGCGGCGCAGAACGGCAAGGCAATATCCGCGCTTACACGGGACTTCGAGGCGATAACGCTGGAGGCACTGAACGCGGGAGTATCCGCGGAGGTTTTGATTGAAACGGTAAATCGGCTGAAAGGAGAAAAGCAATGATTGAAATCAGCAACGCAAGTATGGTGTTCGCCAAAAGAGGCGTGGGGAAAGCCGTTTCGGGAGAGGGCTTCAAGGCTTTGGACAACATTTCGCTCACCATTCCCGATGGCTGCATTTACGGATTTCTCGGCTCAAACGGCGCGGGAAAATCCACGCTTTTGCGAATGATGTGCGGAGTGTATAAAACCGAACAGGGGAGCGTTAAAATAGACGGCGAGGACGTGTTTGACAATCCCAACGCAAAGGCGAAAATCTTTTTCGTAAACGATGAAACGGTGCAGTACACGAAATTTACGCTGGACGGTCTCGCGAAGTATTTCGCAAGCTATTATGACAGCTTTTCATACGAGATATACAATCGCCTTGTTTCTCAGCTCCAATTGCCGCGAACCAAGCGTATGAGCGAGTTTTCAAAGGGTATGAAGCGTCAGGCGGTGGTTATTATCGGGCTTTCGTGCAACACGAAATATCTGCTGTTGGACGAAGCTTTTGACGGTCTTGATCCCGCAATGCGGCGGTTCATCAAGCAAATCATCATCAACGAGCTTATCGAGCGTCAAGCGACTATGGTGGTTTCCTCGCACAACATCGTTGAGATAAACGAGCTGTGCGACCGCGCTATGTTGGTTCACAAAGGACAAATGATCTTCGCGGACGAGATAGACAATATCAAGAGCGGATTCGGAAAAATCCAGCTTGCGCGCAAAAGCGGCGCGGTAACGACCGAGGAGTTGAAAAACGCGGGTCTTGATGTAATGCAGTATTCGACTATGGGTTCTGTGTCGCAGGCGGTGGTGCGCGGCTCGGAGGAGGAAATCACCGAGAAGATGAGCGTGTTCGGCTGCGAAATAAGCGAGTTTATTCCGTTGACATTGGAAGAGATTTTCATTTACGAATTGGAGGCGAGAGGCTATGGAGCAGAAATCAATCAACACATATAAAATATCGTTCAAGAAGATTCACCGCGCTGCGGCTGCGGAGGTTCGCGTTCACAAAAAGCTGTCGATAATCACGCTTGTTTTGTACGGCGTGGCAATGCTTCTGTTTATATTTGATTCGGAGGTTTACAAATTACGCGATGACATTATCCCGGCGGTGTTCGTTCCGTCAGCGTGGGGTGTATTTTTCGCCGTTGTCGGCGTGATTGTCGGATATTTCACCGCGCTGAACATATTCCGCGATATGAACAATCAACAGCTTTGCGATGTTTCGATGGCTTTGCCGATAAAGGCAAGCGAGCGGTTCTTTTCAAAGGTGCTGAGCCTGTTTTATATCCAGATATTTCCGCTTATCGTATCAACGTTTGTCGGCAATGGCATTGCCATACTCTGGGGAAAAGTTCAGTTTGGCAGTATCGACCCCGAAGCGGCAAAGACAATGTTTATGATAGTTCTCGCCTGTCTGGCGGGAAGTATGTTCATAATGGCGATTGCGGTGCTGTGTGCGTGCTGCTGTGGAGCTTTGGCGGAAAGCGCATACTTTTCGATTATCCTTATGGGCGTTCTGAACGCGCTGCCGATGGCTTATGTTTACTATGTAATAGCAAAATCCTCGGGATTCACCGATATGTTTTATACTTTGGATAGGGGTTTTGACCTCGGTTATTTCGGTGTTCTTTTTCTGGTAACAGACTTCGATAAAATGATTCCGCATTGCCTGGTAAGCAGCGTGATCTCGCTTGCGATAATGCTCCTCTCGGGATTTATCTATGTCAAGCGTGACGCGCGGACGGTCGGTACGCCGATTGCGAGCAAGCTGTTTTTCGAGATAATTATGGCTCTCAGCTGCGCGACCATATTCACGGCGTTCTCAATGAGCGACTATGTATTCTGGGGAATACTGATTTCAGCGGTGGGTTATGTCATCATAAACATCATAGTTTCCCGCGCGAAGATAAATGTTCTCTCGTTTCTCAAGTGGGGCGCGAAGTATGCCGCGACTTTGGCGGCGTTTACGGTTCTGTTGGTCATTACGGTAAAGACCGGCGGGTTCGGGCATATCAACTCGCGTCCCGACGCGGAATATCTTGACGGAGCGGCTTTTGAAATTATGTACTTCGATTATAACGATTACAATTCCACAACTTACGGTTATCACAGAGAGGAACTGAACACAGCCGTTCTTACCGCCGAGCAAGCGGACGAGGTAATGTCGATCTGCAAAAAATATCTTGTAAAAGGCAGAGCTGATACCAATCCGTTTGATATAATTTTCGGGAAGAGCTATAACGTTATTTTGAGGGCGGAAAGCGATGAAATGTTTAATCCCTGCCCCTCGCCGAAAGACCAGTTTATACGAAAATCCGATGAAAACGATAATATAGGCTATACTCTGAACTTCCGTCAATATATTCATATTCCCGAGTCGGACGCAAAAGCTATGATGGCGGAGCTTTCCTCGCTGGACTATATCTTAAAACCCGCTGCACCGGATCAGATGGTCATCACTCCCGAAACGCAATATAATTGACAATCAGGCATAAAAAATCCCCCTCCGTGCGGAGGGGGATAGCCTTTCGGGGAGTTTCCCCGAACCCCAATGCGGGGCGCCCCCCGCGTTTCTTCGGGGGACAACCCTTCGGGGAGAGGGGGGAAGACAAAATCCGGCAAAAACGGGAAATCCCCCCTCTCCCCTACGGGTTTTCCCCCGATCCCCTTTTCCCCTCTCCCTACTCCCCCCTTCCCGTTTTTCGGTGGTAGTGAGGGGAAAGGCTGTATCTTCGTGGGGAGATTGTCACTACGCTATCACACTCAATAGCGATGTTTACGTACACAAAACAGTTGTTACGTACATTCACTAGGGGGCGTACTGCCCGATGGTATGGACGAGCTGCGGATAGGCGCATTATAACTAACAACAACTTTCCCGAGATGACACAGGAAAAAGGGGGTGGGTCAGCTCTCGGGCTGCGCCCGAGAGCTTAGCGTTTTTGGCTTGCAATTGCCCTAATGGCAATTGCGTTTCGCGCTTCGCGCGAAACCGCCAAAAGCCGCAACCGCCCAAAAGGGGCGGGGGCTTTTCCGTCCCGAGGGTTTGCTGAGCATTTTTCGCAAAGCGAAAAATGCAAAGGCTTGGCAACAACGCTCTGCGCCCCAGGCGCAGCAAGCGTTGTCCAAGACTTAGCCCGCTCCCCGAAGGGTTGTCCCCCCACTAAACGCAGAGGGTTCGGGGAAACTCCCCGAAAAGGGTTGCCCCCCCACTAAAACGCGGCAGGTTCGGGACACCCACCGAAAAAGTTGTCCCCCTCCTTGCGGAGGGGGATTTTACTTGTGAGTGCGGATTACTCCTTGATTTCAAAATTGTTGGTCGGAATGTTGGTCTGCGGTTCGCGGAAGTTTCCAACGACCTCGACCCCGCGTACATACCAGTCCATACTGTTGATCTGACGCTCGGTCATTTGTACGCCCTGCATATACTTTACAACGCCGGTGTTGTCTGTAAGCTCTCCCTTGAAGATGCCCTCGCCGCCTGCTGAGAGCTTGGGGATCAGCGCGTCACGGGTCTGCTGAGTGCCCTCCTTTGCCTCGGGAAGCGCCTCGGATACATTTATCAATCCGTTGCCGATGTTGCCCGAATATACGGACGGCTGCCATGTATCCATTTTCATCTGCTTGAACTGCGACAGGAAAAAGCTGTCGCGCTTGGGGTAGTAATACATCAGCATTTTGGAGTATTTTTCCGAAGAGCCGCTGTAATCGTGGTTCGCGATAAATTTTACACCCTTGCTCTGGCAGTATTTCTCGGTGTAGTCGGAATTGGTGTAGCCGATTATGACGTCGCAGCCCTTGTTGAGAAGCTCGTCTATGGCATTCTTGATTTCGTTGTCGCGGGTTGCCGCCGCCGCGTAAAGCGTTGGATTGCTGTATACAAGCTGTGTACCCAAAGCAGCGGCATTCACTGCCTGTATCGTATACATAAGCCCGCTATCAGCTACAAAGCCGATTTTTTGCGAGTTGGAGTTCTGCGCCGCTACCATTCCCGCAACATAAGCTCCCTGATATGTTTCCTCGGTGTAAACGGTTACGTTCGCGCCGTTGCTGGACGGTCCGTAGCCAATGAAGTTAAGATTCATATACTTTGACGAAACGGAAGATATTATGTTCGAGTAAATGTGGCTTGCGGCAACTATATCCGTGCAGCCGGCAGAGGCGAGCTGTTTTACCGCTGTTTCAAAATCGGAGACGGTCACGCTCTCGATATAACAGGTGTCTACGCTGCTGCGGTTGGAAGCCTTGATCCGCTGTTCGTTCATTTCGCCGGTTGTTGTGTTGTCTACAACCTTTCCCGCGAATATGTAGCCAACCTTGTGATAAACAATCTCCTCGCCCACATCGCTGGTGTTGCTGTCGCTCGAATCCGATGAGCTTTCACTTTCGCCGTTGCACCCCGCAAGTGAGACCACCATACACGCGGCAAGCAACAAAGCAGACAATTTTTTCCATTTGAGGGATTTTGAAGTCATAACGATATAACCTCCTGTTATTTTTTATGTATAAAATTACATTAAGTATTGAAAATCGTCATTTTGCAATACTACCTCATACTATTATAACACATTTTCCGAAAAAAATCATTACTTTTTTGAAATATTTCCGAAAAAGTTTGAAAATTTGTGTTTATTTTTTCGGAGAAGTATGTTATAATAGAAATGTAGGTTTAGGACAAAGATTCGCGTTTATCGGCGTTTCCGAAGTCCGGAGAAAGACAGAATGAAAGGAAACACAAATGAAACTGAAATTTGGGAAAATATTTATGTCTGCGGCGGCTTTGCTGACTGCGGTGAGCATTTGCGGGTGCTCGGTAAAATTCGGGACCAATCCCAAGGAGGATTCATCGAACTCGGTTGATTTGAACAAGATCGTTGCCAAAGCGACTGTCGGCGACAATTTGGACGATTTGTCCGTTACTTACGGAGAGTTTGAACGAGAATATCTCTACTATCTCAAGTCCGGGAGGATCGAGGACGATACCGCAGCAAGTGTTGCGGATACCTGCAAGCAGCGGCGGGAAACCATTATCAACAATATCATTATCGAGAAAGTGGTTCTCAAAAAGGCACATGAGATGAATGTCGATACGATCACCGAGGACGAGCAGAAAGAGCTTGACGAACAGTTTGAAGAGAATTACAAGCAGCAGATAAAGTACATCGGCGAGAATGCGGCGGCTTACGGATATGAGTCGGATTCCTCCGAATCGCGCACCGAAGAGGAGATTGAGGAAATCGGCAAGGAATTGTTTTCCAAGATACTTGAGGAATCCAATATGACGCTTGATATTCTGAAACAGTGGAGCAAGAGCGCGATTATCGGGCAAAAGCTGATGGCAGAGCTTGGAAAAGAGGTTAGTCGTTCCGAGGCGGAGAAAGCCGTGAACGAGAGCATTGAGAGTGCTAAGGAGCTGTACAAGAGCGATGTAATTTCCTATGAGCGGAGCAATTACACAAAGATTTATATTCCCGAGGGTTCGCGAATGATCAAGCATATCCTGTTGGGATTCTCCGATGAGGATATGCAGCAGATACAAGCCCTCCGTACAGACGGCAAGGACGGCGAGGCGGATACCTTCCGCGCGCAGAAAGCCGCCGAACTTGCGGACAAGATTGCCGAGGTCGAAAAGAAGCTGGACAACGGCGAGGACTTTATGAAGCTGGTGAGCGAATACAGCGCGGACGCGGACGGTACTTCCGCTAATCCCAACGGGTATCTGACCGTTCCGGACGGAAAAGCCTATATGGAGGAGTTCCAGAAAACCGCGTTTGAAATCGGTGAGGTCGGCGGACGTAAAAACTGCGTTACCGACTATGGCGTGCATATTATGGTTTACGATTCCGAAGCGAAGGTAAATCCCGATGACTTATCCGCCATTACCGACAGCGTTCTGGAGCAGCTTCGTCAGAATCACTACTATCAGCGGGTTTATGAGTGGAGGGACGAATACAAGTTCCAAATCGAATACGACCTGTTGAGAATCGATAATCCCGAGGATTCGAGTTCCGACTCGGAAAGCTCGTCAAATTAACGATTGAAATTAAAGTTCCTTGAAAACCGAATACAGACTTGACATCTCGGCAAATCCGTGGTATAATAAAGATAACCCAATATCCTTACAGCAAACTGCGTTCGACTGAAATCAACACAATATTGGGAACTAAAAATATGGTATAATTATTTATTATGAGGAGGTTGATAAAATGCCCAACAATGCCGAAACAATTGAAAAACTGGCTAAGCAGCTGGAACAGCAAAAAATCTTAAATGATTTACAAAGCTGCCAAACCCTCGAGGATTTTCAAAAGCTTGTAGAAAAATATGAGGCAATTTGCAGCAAGCAAAATTAAGGCAGCACTGCACAACAAAAAAGTCGTTGCCCGAAAAAGGGAGGGTGAATAAAATGCAGGATAAGGGAATGCTTGTTAATTTGATTGATAGTTTTGCCATACTTGAGAGAATTGTTAAAAGTGATGATTCCAAAAAGGAAGCCGAATATCAATTAAAATTGGTTAAGGCAAAGCTTGAAGCAATGGGCATTGTAACAAGCGATTTACACATAAGCGAATAGTGTTGCCCGAAAAAGGGCGGGTGAATAAAATGCAGGATATGGAATTAGCTGCTTTATTGATTGATAGCTACGCAAATCTTCAGCGGATTCTTACAACCGATAACCCAAAAGAAGAAGCTGAATATCAATTGAATTTGGTAGCCGCAAAACTCGAAGCAATGGGAATTGTGACTACTAAACTTGATAAAAAACCAAATTCGTAATCCGCATCGACCGTATATTTCAAGGTGTTAAGTCTGTACGAGGGCTTAACACCTTTTATTCCACATAAGGAGTTGCTATGAACACACCTATTTGCAGATTTCTGGATAAGTACACAAGTGAAAACAAGCTGCGGCTTCATATGCCGGGGCATAAGGGAGAAACTCCGCACGATATTACCGAAATATACGGAGCGGATAATCTCTATGAATCCGATATTACAAACGGTATAATCGGCACTTCCGAGATGTTTGCGGCGCGGATTTTCGGAGCGGCAAAGACTTGCTATTCCTGCGAGGGAAGCACTCTTGCGATTCAGGCGGCAATGGCGGTTCTGAAATCTCAAGGCTGTAAGACCATCGCTGCCTCCAGATATTCCCATCGGGCGCTGAGTTACGCGGCAACGCTGCTCCATATGAACATCAAGTGGCTGTATCCCGAGGAGTACCTCTCCGCAAATGTAAAATACGATGCCGAGGCGATTCGCGGCGCGGACGCGCTGTTTATCACCAATGTGGACTACTACGGCGGAACGTGGAGATTCGTAAATCCGAAAATTCCGGTGATTGTTGACAACGCTCACGGCGCGTATCTGCGGTTTGTGGATAAAAAGAAATTCGGCAGAGAGTATCTGCACCCGATGGAGCTTGGATTTCCGCTGATGAGCGCGGAATCCGCGCACAAGACGCTCCCGGTTTTGACGGGCGGCGGGTACTTGCACTTCGCCAACGGCACAGATTCCTCGCGCGCAAAAGAGTTTATGGGGATGTTCGGCACGGCAAGCCCGTCCTATTTGATTCTCGAAAGCCTTGATAAGTTCAACGGAATGATCGTTGGAAATCCGCAAATTGTGAACAACGCTTGCGAGGCAGTGGCAAATCTCAAGGAAAAACTTACAGAGATGGGTGTTCCGCTGAAGAAAAGCGACCCGCTGAGAGTGACGATCAACGCGCGGGAGTGCGGAATGTCGGGATACGAGCTTTCCTCTCTGCTGCGTGGAAACGGTGTGGAGTGCGAGATGGCGGATCAGAACTATGTGGTTCTGATGTTCTCGGCGATAAGTACATATGAGGATTGCGAACGCGCGGAGATGGCTATTTCGTTTATCTCGATGACGAGGCCGAAGCCGCTCGTGCAATATCCTCACATTAAGCCGAAAGCCGCTCTGCCGATGTGGGATGCGGTATGGAGACCCTGCCGCACCGTACCGCTCGAACAGGCTAAGGGCGGTGTCTGCGGCGCAATGAAGTCCCATTGCCCTCCGGGAGTGCCGATCGTGTTCCCGGGAGAGGTAATTGATGATGACGCGATTGCTGCGATGAGGCTGCACGGGGTGAAATCCGTTTCTGTGATTACAAACAAGGAGTGATCCACGATTATGGCTGTTGCAAAAAAGCACCGCCGCAAAATCGTCTGCGCCGGGAAAAATTACGTCTGGTACGTCCTTGCGGGCGACCGCGACTATTGGGAGCGCGTTTCAAGCAACGATTGGGAAACTCCGTTTCTGCATATCGTTTCGGAGGATAAAGCGCTGATTCTGACGATTCCGCTGAACGCGCCGACTCCGTATGCCGTAAGCAAGGGAAGAATCTTCCAAGGCAAGCCGACAAGCGGTTGTTGGGAGAGGTATCCTTTGCCGTTTGCGATTCCCGAAATCGTGACCCCGAAAACAGTCGCGGAAATCATTTCGTGGGCGGTTGATGGGGAGAACGCGGTCAAGACCGAATACAGCGCGGAGTTTCGCTTTTGATAAGCTGCCGCGCTGCAAATTTACGTTTCCCATGTGTTGAGATTTTGAGATTGCACAACCCCGATTTAAGCTGGAACAGGCTCTGCGAGCGTGTTTCCATACGGATATTTCCGCGCGGGAAAACGGAATTGTACAACCGCAATCCCTTTCGCGAGGAAACGCAGACGCTCTCCTCTGCCGCGATACCCGAGCGTTTCATATACAACAGGCAAATTGCGGCGGCATAAAGGCTGACTAGAAAACCGCTGTATAAAGCGGTCTTCAGGAGCATTGCCGCGCGGAGCTTTGTGGAATAGATAATCACCAATGCCGCGGCGAACGCGGCACTCCAACCGAGCGGCGCGCCGCAGAATCCCATAAACGCGCGTTTGGGCGGCGGGATTTTGGTTTTCGGAAGCGTCATTCCACAGAGCGTGCGGAGTGTTCTCGGTAAATCCTTGCGTTTTACGCACGGGAGAATCATTGTGTTATGCAGATACAGCGGTGCGCGCCCCGCGATGATAGTGGTTATCGTATCCCGCGAGACGGCGAAAAAACCGTTGGAATTGAGTACAAGCGTGTGTTCATATAATGTGATCAGTCCGCTTTTAACCATTAGGATATTCCCGCGCCGCGAGATTTCAAACCGCGACATCCTTGCCGTTTTCCGCAGGAAAGCGATTATCCAGGAGGCAAGCGCGAACACCGCCAACGTTGCCGCTATTTTCGGCACGGCGATGTGGAGCAGCTCCAACGCGCGGGTGACGTTCTCGGCGGCGTCCGTTATGGCGGCAACGATTCTGTTGCTGTAATCACCGCCGAACAGCGCGCCGATTTTCCGCAGAATCGCGACAAACACAAAGATTCCGCCGAGGGCGCGGGTATCGATAAACGCTCCGAACAGAATCTCCCCGAATCGCGGTTTGATTTGCGCGGTGTGAAATTCCGGAAGAAACGGCAAGCTCTCGTTTTTATGAAGATAGAATTTGATTTTTCCGCCGAGGGTATGGATCTCTGCCTCCTTGGCGCGGAAGAGACGCAGTAAAAGCGTGCGTTTCACCGCGGTTTCGGTGATTGCTCTTACGGGGAGAACGGCGGCGCGTTTGATAAAAATCCCCTTTTCAAGGCGGATCTCATTGTTTGTAAATTCAAGGCGGACAAAGAATCGCCGTAAAATGTAATAAAGAAAAAAACTCATATGGTCACCTCTAAAAACCTTGTTTGAGGAAAAATCGACATAGCACGCCGTCTGCGTCGTCAAACCTCCTCGCAAGGCATACAGCCTTGCTTCGTCGGCTGCTAGGAAAGCCGACGCACTCTGCCGATTTTCCCTTTTCAAACCGGTTTTTAGAGATGCCCTAAATATATCTCCGGAGGTAACTTATATGACAACAGGCTGCATAATTCTGGCGGGCGGCGCGGGAAAGCGTATGCTCTCCGATCGTCCCAAGGTGCTGTGCGAGGTACTGAAAAAACCGATGCTGGGCTGGGTGTTGGACGCTGTGTCGGAGTTCGGATTCGATGAGGTCGCCGTAATCACGGGATTCGGTCGCGAACAGACCGAACAATTCCTTGAAAATCGCGGCGAAATAGTCCATACTTATTTTCAGGGGCAGCAGCTCGGTACGGGTGACGCGGTAAAACAGGCTGCGGAGTTTATCGGCGCGATGGACTGCGTATGCGTATTAAACGGAGACGCTCCGTTTATTGACGCAAAAACACTGCGGCGGTCGCTGGAGTTCCACAAGCAGTCGCGCGCGTCCGTGACGGTGATTACCGCCGACATCGCAAATCCGGACGGCTACGGAAGAATTATCCGCGATGGCGACAGGCTCTCCGCGATTCGCGAACACAAGGATTGTTCCCCCGATGAGCTTGAAATATGCGAGGTGAACAGCGGCGCGTATTGGTTTAACTCCGAGCGGCTGTTGTACGCTTTGCCGCAGCTTTCGGCGAACAATGCCGCCGGAGAGTTTTACCTCACCGACTGCGTGGAAATTATCGGAAACGCGTTCGCGTTTAAGAGCGATAATCCCGACATTGTACTGGGCGCGAACACGCGCAAGGCTTTGTTGGAGCTTAACGAATCCGCGCGGATACGCGTTATGGAGCGGCTGATGGACGAGGGCGTGAACTTCCTCTCCACGGACGGAATCATCATTTCTCCCGAGGTGAAAATCGGCTGCGATACCACTATTCTCCCGAACACGATAATTCTCGGAAATACGGTTATCGGAAAGAATTGCGAAATCGGCGCAAATTCCCATATTGAGGACTGCACTGTCGGAGATAACGTTATTCTCAACAATGTTCAAGCGTATTCCTCAACGGTGGAGGACAACGTGAAGATCGGTCCGTTTGCGCAGCTCCGCCCCGGAACGGTGATCCGCAAGGGCGTGAAAATCGGCGATTTCGTGGAGATAAAGAACAGCGACATCGGCGAAAATACCGCCGTTGCGCACCTTACATACATCGGCGACAGCGATGTCGGACGCGGAGTGAACTTCGGCTGTGGCTGTGTTACCGCGAACTATGACGGTATCAACAAATACCGCACCGAAATCGGTGCTAACGCATTCCTCGGCTGCAATACCAACCTGATTGCGCCCGTCAAGGTCGGCGAAAACGCGACTACCGCGGCAGGCTCGACAATCACCAAGGACGTTCCGCCGAACTCGCTTGTAGTGGAGCGGTCGCAGCCTAAGGTTATCGAAAACTGGCAGAAGAATTTTAAGAGGAAAAAGAAGTAGAACTGAGGGAGTTAAGTGGGGGACTCCGTCCCCCACACCCCCTGCCAAAGTGGCAATGCCCCTTTGGAATCCCGATTCCCTTCGGGAAAATTATCAGGAGACTTTAACATTATGAAGGCTTTGATTGTAATTGATTACCAAAACGATTTCGTCAACGGCGCATTGGGCTTCGCGGGCGCGGAACTTCTCGAACCGATTATCCTTGAGAAGATTTCCGAGTGCCGCAATAACGGCGGACAGGTGATTTTCACGCTGGATACCCACGGCGAGGATTATCTCTCCACCGCCGAGGGCAGAAAACTCCCCGTAAAGCACTGCGTTGACGGCACGGTCGGTCACGCGCTGTACGGAAAAATCGCCGAGTGCGTCACTCCGAGTGATATTGTGATTAAAAAGCCGTCTTTCGGGTCGTTGGAACTGGCGGAGATTTTGAAACGCGGAAATTACGATGAGGTGGAATTGTGCGGACTGGTTACGGACATCTGCGTGGTTTCCAACGCGGTAATCGCCAAAGCCGCCCTGCCCGAAAGCCGAATCGTTGTTGACAGTAAGGCTTGCGCGTCATTCGACAGCGAAAAGCATAAGGCGACGCTTGAGGTAATGAAAAGCGTACAGGTTGATGTGATATGATAAACGGAACGTTCAAGGTCTGGGAACGTGTCGTTCTGATTTCGGCGTGGCTGATAATACTTGGCGGGTTTGTGTTGAACATCGCTGTAGGAATTGGTTCTCCCGAGTTTTTCATTTTTGCGGGATTTCTTACTATGACGGCTACACTGTTTGTCCGTCCCATTTGGCTGCTTGTGAACAGGGGACGCATAGAAAATTGGGAACACGTCACCGCAAGGGTTGCGGATAAGAAATTTCTGCCCGTAAAATTCCGCAGAAGCACCGTATACAAAGTAATTCTTACACTGCGCTTTAAGGACGGAATGGGCAAGGAATACAACGAATCTTTTACCGCGCCCGCGTTTATGCGCAGAGCAGATAACGGTGTTGAATATGAAATCGCGTTCGACCCGAAACACCCGGACAGGCTTATCGCGCTGAATCCCGCGCACGGGCAAGCTGTTTTGATGACGGTTTTGGGGATTATATTGGAGATTTCATTTATAGCGTTATTGATTTTCGCTTATGTTATGGATAATGGAGGTTCATTATGAATAACGAACAGAATCTGACGATGTTGTGCGATTTTTATCAGCTTACAATGGGCAACGGTTATTTCAAGACCCGCCACGCAAGCCGAATCGCGTATTTTGATGTGTTTTTCCGCCGAGTGCCCGATAGCGGCGGATTCGCCGTGTTTGCGGGTCTGGAGCAGATTATCGACTACATCAAGAATCTGCGTTTCAGCGAAGAGGACATCGGATTTCTGCGCGGCAAGAAAATCTTCTCGGAGGACTTTCTCGAATATCTGAAAACATTCAGATTCGAGGGGGATATTTTCGCCGTTCCCGAGGGAACTCCCGTGTTCCCGAACGAGCCGCTGATAACGGTTCGCGCGCCGTCAATACAAGCTCAGCTCATAGAAACGATGCTGCTGCTCTTGGTGAATCATCAGTCGCTGATTGCCACTAAGGCAAGCCGAATCGTAAGAGCGGCGCAAGGGCGGGCGATTTCGGAGTTTGGCTCACGGAGAGCGCAAGGCGCGTCCGGCGCGGTTCTCGGAGCGAGAGCCGCATACATCGGTGGCTGTTCGGGTACGGCGTGCGTGCTGACGGACGAGCAGTATGGAGTTCCCGCAACGGGAACAATGGCGCATAGCTGGGTTCAGATGTTCGATTCGGAGCTGGAGGCATTCGAGGAATACTGCCGAGTTTATCCGCACGGAGCGGTGCTGTTGGTGGATACCTACAACGTGCTGAAAAGCGGCGTCCCGAACGCGATAAAGGCATTCGACAATATCTTAAAGCCGTTGGGAGCGCGCCCCGTGGGAATACGTCTGGATTCGGGGGACATCGCATATCTGTCGATCGAAGCGCGGAAAATGCTTGACGCGGCGGGATATCCCGACTGCAAAATCATCGCGTCCAATTCGTTGGACGAATACATCATCGCGGATTTGATTGCCCAAGGCGCGAAAATCGATTCGTTTGGGGTCGGGGAGCGGCTGATTACGGCAAGCTCCGAGCCTGTGTTCGGTGGAGTTTACAAGCTTGCCGCCGTTGAGGAAAACGGTGTTATTACTCCGAAAATCAAAATCTCCGAGAACGTGGCGAAGATTACCAACCCGCATTACAAAAAGATTTACCGAATCTTCGACAACAAGACGGGCAAGGCGGCGGCGGATCTGATCTGCGTTCACGATGAGCAGATTTCCGATATGCTGAACGCGGACGGCTCGTTGGAGCTGTTCGACCCGGACTTCACATGGAAGCGCAAACGTGTGACGGATTTCACCGCAAAGGAACTGCAAATCCCCGTATTTCTGAACGGAAAATGCGTTTACCAATCGCCGCCGATTGACGAAATAAAGCGGTTCTGCGCTGAGCAGCAGAAAACGCTGTGGGATTCGCTGAAGCGGTTTGAAAATCCGCACACCTATCACGTAGATTTGTCCGAACGGCTGTGGGAAATCAAGCAAAAGCTGCTTTCCGATAGGAGGGATTGACGGTGGACGCGAACATCATCGAACGGTGCAAGGCGGTCTGCCCCGCGTTCCGCGAGGACGCCGCGTGCGCGTTCGCCGAGGGGAACATCATAGCGGTTCTGGACATTTCGCAGAGCCGGGACGGCTCTCGCGGTATCGCGTTCTATGAGGACGGAATAGCGGTGAATCTCGCCGGAGAAACGCGGTGGATTCGCTATGACGGAATCAAGTCCGCGCAGATAATCAGCAGCTTTGAGGACTCTTTCGCGGACGAGCTGTTGATTTCGGGCGAGGGCTTTGAGGTGAGAATCTCGGATTATTCACTGGACAAGTCCGAGCTTAAATCGCTGCTCTCCGAGCTTACGGAATCATCGAAGGCTTCCGTTGAACCCGTATCCTCAATACCACCCGAGGTTGTCGAGGAGAAGAAACGTCAGACCGAGGAATACGCGGAAATAATCGCGCAAAATCTGGCGGAAAGCGCGTTGGTAAATCACGGGATAAGCGAAATAAATTCCGATGATATTGTATTTGAGGACGGCGAACCCGTGATTTCGGAGATTGAAATTCCGCATGAGAGACCGCTGCCCGAGGGGTACGCTCCCGCGCCGATTCCCGATGAGGGAATAAACTGGATTTCCGAAAAGCCTGCGAAAAATCCGACCGAAGAACCCGAGGAAAGCGAATCCGAGGCGCGCGAGAAAATCCAGAATATGTCGCGCGAGGAAACATTGTTCTATCTGGCGCAGTCATTAAGCGAAATCAACGATATGGATTTCGGTGATTTTGATGATGTCGATGATGTCATTGAAGAGATTCCCGAAAGTACGGCGATATCTGAGGAAACCAAGCATATCTCGGAGTTTATAAATCACGCTCCGATAATCGAAACGATTCCCGAAAGCAAGCCCGCAACAGATTCCGCGGGGCTTACCATTGAGCCGATATGGGGCGATATATACATAAAGGCAAGCCGAAACTTGCGCGAGGTAATTGAAAGCGGAAAGCTGACGATGGAACAAATCGAGCGTGAGCTTAAGGATAAGCTGCTCGATTCGGCGAGGGCGTTCGCCGAGATAACCGCAGACGAAGCGAAGATTCCGAAGTCGCTTGTAGCGCGGATTCACGAGCTGAAAACCGCCGCAGACGATTTCGAGCAGTATTTCAAGTCGGGCGAGGATATTGCGGTACGCGCAATGTTCTTTATGATGTATCAGATGCTCTCGTATTCGGACAGAATCGCCGAAACTCCCGAAACAAAAGAACGGCTGAATGATTTCTTCCGGCGGTTTGGACCTGCGGGAATAACGCTGTCGATGTTGGATATGCGCGTGTAATTCAACCGATGGTTGAAAAGCCGCGCCGATTGTTAAAACAGGTTATTGCTTTACAAAGCGGTTGGTGATACAATAGGGTTGAAAGGAAGTGTTTATTATCAACACTATCGGTAAAAATATCCAAACGCTGCGAAAGCAAAACGGTCTTACACAAGAGGAGCTTGCGGGAAAGCTCGGCGTGACATATCAAGCGGTCAGCAAGTGGGAAAACGGTACGACCGCGCCCGATATTTCGCTGCTGCCCGAGCTGGCGGCGGTGTTTGGTACAAACATTGACGCACTGTTGGGGTATGCGGCGGAGAAAAAGACCTCCGCTTACTACGAGGAACGCTACAAGGATACGGAGTACTATTGGGGCGTAAAACCATCGTTTATGTGTCTGGAGGTGCTGAGAATACTCCCGCCCGACAGACCTCTCAAGATATTGGACGTTGGCTGCGGCGAGGGCAAGGACGCTGTTTTCTTCTCGAAAAACGGGTACAAGGTAAGCGCGTTCGACATCACGGGTTCGGGCATTGAAAAGGCGAAACGGCTCGCGGAGCGGCACGGCGTGGATATTGATTTCTTTCGCGCGGATATTATCGACTATCGTCTCGAAAAAGAGTTCGATGTTATCTTTTGCTCCGGGGTGCTGCACTATTTGCCGGAGGAGGTTCGCGGCGAGGTGCTTGACAATTGGAAACGGCATACGGCAGCGGGCGGTGTAAACGCGCTGAACGTGTTTGTACAAAAACCGTTCATTCAAAATCCGCCCGACCAAGAGCCGGGGCATTTTCCAACGTGGCATTCGGGAGAGCTTTTCGGATATTTTCACGATTGGAGATTTGAGCGGTGCGAGGAGGTAATCTTTGACTGCAACAGCGGCGGTACTCCTCATAAACATTGTATGGATACGTTGATTGCCGTTAAGGAAACCGTATCAGACTGTATATAAACTTGGGGTTCTCGCCTGTCGCAGGCGCGTAATCCACCGTGCGATAGGCGCAGCTTGGAACGTTATATTAAGGCAACACCGCGCAAAGACCGCGCTTCGCGCTTTGCCGCCCGCTTACTTGTAAATTTTCCGTCATTTTTGCACAAAACTCCTCGAAATACGCCAGTATTACTTCGTCGTTTTGTGCAATCTGACGAAAAATTTACTTAACGTAATCGGACGACAATCTTTGTGCGGTATTGCCTTAAAACGACCTACCGGGTTGTGAGTTTAGCACGTTATAACCCACGGCAAGTTATAGGTGACTAGTGCAAATTCAAAACGCGAGCGGCGCGGAATAACGCGGAGCGGTGTGATGTGTTATAAAAAACAACCTCTCGGGGTATAAATTTAGCACGTTATAACCCACGGCAAGTTATAGGTGACTAGTGCAAATTCAAAACGCGAGCGGCACGTCGCACCGCGAAGCGGTGGGACGGGTCGCTCAGGCGAGTGCGCACGAAGTGCGCACGGTTTTGAATTTGCCATTAAAATAAGGAGAAGATTATGGAACACGAATTGGTATTGGTAATTGATTTTGGCGGTCAATATAATCAGTTGATTGCGAGAAGAGTGCGCGAGCACAAAATTTATTGTGAGGTTATATCGTACAAGACGCCGATTGAGGAGATCCGCGCGAAAAATCCCAAGGGGATAATTTTCACGGGCGGTCCAAATTCGGTTTATCTGGAGGATTCGCCGCGTATGGGCGCGGAAATTTTCGAGCTGGGAGTTCCGATTTTCGGAATCTGCTACGGCGCGCAGTTTATGGTCTACGGATTGGGCGGAACAGTTGAAAAGGCGAACGATTCCGCAGTTGCGGAGTTCGGAAGAACCGACTGCGAATTTGATACAGAGTCGCTGCTGTTTGGTGGGTTAAAGGAAAAGTCCGTGGTATGGATGAGCCACAATGATCATATCGAAAAGTTGCCCGAGGGATTCCGCGCGATTTGCCACAGCGACAAATGCCCGTACGGAGCGATTGAGAATCCCGAAAAGAAATTCTACGGAACGCAGTTCCACCCCGAAGTGAATCACACCGAACAGGGCTTTGAAATGCTCGGAAACTTCCTGTACAAGGTCTGCGGCTGTAAGGGCGACTGGACGATGGAGAAGTATGCCGAGACCGCGATTCGCGAAATCCGCGAGAAGGTAGGCAGCGGAAAGGCTCTGCTCGCGCTGTCGGGCGGCGTGGACAGCTCGGTTGCGTGCAAGCTGCTGGCGAATGCTATCGGAAGTCAGCTTACCTGTATTTTCGTTGACCACGGTTTAATGCGAAAAAATGAGGGCGATGAGGTTGAGGCTGCGTTCGCGAACAGCGGTGTGAATTTCGTGCGCGTGAACGCAGGCGAACGCTTTCTCGGAAAGCTCACGGGGATAGACGAGCCGGAGAGCAAGCGGAAAATCATCGGCGAGGAGTTTATCCGCGTGTTCGAGGAGGAAGCGAAGAAAATCGGCAAGGTTGATTTCCTTGTTCAAGGAACGATTTATCCCGATGTGATAGAGAGCGGTCTCGGAGACGCGGCGGTTATCAAGTCGCACCACAATGTCGGCGGACTGCCTGATTATGTGGACTTCAAGGAGATTATCGAGCCTCTGCGTCTGCTGTTCAAGGACGAGGTACGCGCTCTTGGAACAACTCTCGGGCTTGATGAGAAGCTGGTATGGCGGCAGCCGTTCCCCGGCCCGGGACTTGCGATACGCATTATCGGCGATATTACTCCCGAAAAGGTGACGATTCTCCAAGACGCGGACGCGATCTTCCGCGAGGAAATCGCAAACGCGGGACTTGACCGCAGCATTAATCAGTACTTCGCGGTGCTTACGAATATGCGCTCCGTGGGAGTAATGGGCGACGGAAGAACTTACGATTATACGCTTGCTCTGCGCGGCGTGACGACCTCCGACTTTATGACCGCCGACTTCTCGCGTATTCCGTATGACATTCTGGAGAAGGTGTCCATACGCATTGTCAACGAGGTGAAAAATATTAATCGAATTGTTTATGATATTACCTCCAAACCGCCGGCTACTATTGAGTGGGAGTAGACCGAACTTTTCGATAAACCGCACTGCAAAGCCATTTGTCAAGACTTTGCAATGCTTTTGACCTCACTTTGACCTCATTCCTTTGAAATGAAACACAAATGTAAGTGTCTATGTGAGAAATTCAACGCTGATAAGAAGCAAAACTATCTATAAGGAGGATACTTTATGCCTATAGTACCTGTAAATCTGTCAGTTGATGACAAAACATATGCAGCAATTCAAGCTGGTATTTTGGAACTTTGCGGTATGGCTAAAGATGCTAATACCAAAAGAGTTGCAAAACACCTTCCTGTTGTCGCCGATGTTGCAAAGGAAGGGGCAGTTAAGGCTCTCGATTATGTCAAACTCCATAAGAACGCCTTTTTAATTGGTGGAGGTGTTATAGTTGTAGCTGGTGTTGCTACAAGTGGTATAAGTCTTGTTGCTGTTCGTAAAAGGAGAAAGCTTGAAAAGCAATTCGCCAAGTGCCTTCAAGAGTATTTGGACGCTGCAAAAGACGGTAGGTTAACGGTTGATATTATAAACGCTTTAAATCAATCGATTTATGAACTGTCTAAAGGAAAGGGTTCAAAGCCTAAAAACTTTAAAATATCAGCATATCAATTTAGCAATTTAATCAATTGCATATTCGATTACACTATACGATTGGCAGAAGCGAATAATATCAGTATAAAATCTATCAATAAGCCTAAACTGTCTAAAAAGAACACATATGAAGATTTGCAATACTACTTGAATTTACAAAAGAGTATTTTTGAGCAAGTAGCTTAAATGGTTTAATAGTTTTAGAGCCGTTGCAACCGCAGCGGCTCTTTTGTCGCGTTGAATTTTACTCATCCTCTAAATGCTGTTTGACCCATTCCAGATGTTTCTTTTGCCGTTCCTCGCGAGAGAGGTCGGGAATTTCTCTTTTCTTTATCGGATTTGCGTAATATGACCTCATTCGGTCTTTTTCGCTTTCGTAAGTATCTTTGGCAATGGAGTAGGAATTCAAATCGCTTATATTGTCGGAGATTTGACGTATGCCATTGCAAAAATCAGCATTACAAGGATTGTCGCTGTCATTACCATATATCGTCATTGCCGCAAACCACCTGTTGTTGGGTGTTTCGGTATCGTTCGACAAGCGATCGTTTACAGTAAAATCAATTTTTAATCCCTCGATCTCCGCTAATTCATAAATAGCGCACAAAGCCTCCCCCACCGTTCCAAAACCGGACACATTCTTTTCAATGCCGCATAGCCAATCGATGGATACGCTGAACTTCTCCGCTATCTTCACGAGTGTTGAAATAGTCGGCTGCATTCTGTCGGTTTCGTAAGCCGATAAAGTGGACTGTGGTATATCAAGCAAAGCGCAGAACTCCTTTTGACTGCACCCTGCATTTTTGCGGACAAGGCGAATACGCTCACCAAAGTTAATTTCTGACATAGAAAACACCTCTTCAAATCTTATTTTAATATTAGTATATCACAAAAATATAAAAAAATCAAGTATTTTTTAAAAATTATAGAAAAAGGTATTGACGACGATAAATTTTTGTGGTATAGTATATGTACAGCGATAAATATTAAGTATCCTGTTATTTGTTTAAAAAGGAGGATTTTTATGATGAAACAGCAGAACATCTACATTACAGCCGCCGAATTGGCGGAAATTATGGGTATATCGAACGGTCACGCTTACAAGCTGATACGCGAGATGAACGCAGATCTGAAAAGACAAGGCTTTCTGACAATATCCGGCAAACTTCCCCGTGCCTATCTTGAAAAGTGTTTGTACGGATTTTCAGCACTTGCAGAAGGGAGTGTGGCAACGTGAGAGCAAAGAAAGACCCTAAAACAGGAAAGTGGTACATAAGATTTCGTTACACCGATTGGCAAGGCAAGCGCAGAGAAACTATGAAGCGCGGATTTGATACCAAGCACGATGCCGAAGAATGGCTGAGGGCATTTCTGTCCGAACAGAAAGCCGATTTGAACGTAACCTTTGCAGAATTCACAGAGATGTATTTTAAGGGTATTTCTCCACGTCTGCGCGAGAATACACTGCGTACCAAGCGTTACATTATCGATTTGAGAATAATGCCATATCTTGGAGCGAAGAAGATCAATGAGATAACTCCCGCAAATATTATTGCTTGGGAGAATGAGATGCTGTCTAAAGATTACTCTCAAACCTATATGAAGACCGTCTACAATCAGCTTAACGCAATCTTCAATTATGCGGTGAAGTACTACGACTTGCGTTCAAATCCCTGCTCCAAAGCAGGAGCGATCGGCAAGAACAAGGCGGACGAAATGAATTTCTGGACAAAGGACGAGTTTACAAAGTTCGCTGACTGTATTTCCGACAAGCCTATGGCTTATGTTGCCTACTGCACATTGTTCTGGACGGGACTAAGAATAGGTGAACTTATGGCACTTACCCCCGCTGACATTGATTTTAATGGAAAAACGCTGACTGTCAACAAGTCGTATCAGCGCATTGAGGATAGAGATGTTATCACTCCGCCCAAAACACCGAAGAGTAACCGAACAATTTCTATACCCGATTTCTTATGTGATATGCTCAAGCAGTATTGTGAAAGCCTTTATGGAATAAAATCCAACGAGCGTATATTCCCTTTCACCAAACACTTCTTGCACCACGAGATGGAGCGCGGCTGTAAGAAAAGCGGTGTCAAGCGGATAAGACTGCATGATATTCGTCATAGCCATTGCGCCCTTTTGTATGAGCTGGGAATACCGCCGCTTGAGATTGCGGAACGGTTAGGTCACGAGCGAGTAGAAACTACGATGCAGGTCTATGCGCACCTCTATCCGAATAAGCAAGAGAAACTTTCTGCAAAGCTGGAAGAACTGATGAAGAACGGAGATGATGAAAATGACAGAAAATGAAAAGACCGCCCCTTATTAGCCTACGGCAATAGGCTCGGAGCAGACCTCAACTGATAATTCTATTATAGCACAATCCGACGAAAAAAGCAATCCCGATTTTTACAAAAAGATGATTAGGCGAATGACAGACCCCTCCTATCTTCCGACTATCTCAATGTCGGAACTTTACGAGAATGTGTATGACGGCAAGCCGCCGATTGTTGACGGCTTGCTGTATGCGGGAACGTACTTATTTGTAGGCGCACCGAAGGTCGGCAAAAGTTTCTTTATGTTACAGCTTGCGTACCACGTCAGCACGGGACTTTCGCTTTGGGATTATCCCGTCCGTAAAGGCTCGGTGCTGTATCTCGCGTTGGAGGATGACTATCATCGACTGCAAGAACGATTGTACCGAATGTTCGGCACGGACTGTGCGCCCGATTTGCACTTCTCGGTAACGGCTCATCAGCTTGGAAAGGGGTTGAGCGAGCAACTCCAAAGTTTTACTCGTGAGCACCCCGACACGCGCTTGATCATCATTGATACTCTGCAAAAAGTGCGTGAGATAGGCGGAGAGAGTTACAGCTATAGCACGGACTATGATATTATAACACAGTTAAAGCAATTCGCGGACACTCACAAAATATGCTTGCTGCTAGTTCATCATACTCGAAAACAAAAAGCCGAGGACACGTTTGATATGATTTCGGGAACAAACGGCTTGCTTGGTGCGGCTGACGGAGCCTTTCTTTTATATAAGGAAAAGCGAACATCTAACAAGGCAGTCCTTGAAATATCGGGGCGCGATCAGCAAGATCAAAAGATAAACCTTACTCGAAACGAGGAACGGTTAGCGTGGGATTTTGAGAGCGCGGAAACGGAGCTTTGGAAACAACCGCCCGAACCGCTTTTGGAGAAAATCTCGGAATTTCTCGGTGAGAGGACGGAGTGGCAAGGAACGGCTACGGAATTGGTTGAGCTGCTCAAGGTGGATGAAACCTAACGTCCTCACTCTCAAGATAAACGTTACAGCGGGACGCTTGCTTGATGAATACGGCATTTCCTATGATAGCAAGCGCACTCATAATGGTCGAAGCGTAATTTTGCGGCGCAAGCGTGACGATATGTGACGGTCGTGACGATGTTTTACATACCGCATCCGCGTTCAAAAACATCGACACCATCGTCACGACCGTCACGGAATTTGAAAGGAGTATCAAATGAAACTGATTATAACTACAATAACCCTTGCGGTAGGAGTTGGGACGGCATATCTTCTCACACGCACAAAGAAACGGGCGGCTCGAAAACCGCCGATGACTTTCTGGGAACTCTACGAAGATAATCTGTATGCCGACTGCGGACTGTTCGATTAAGATCAGAACCGAAAGAAAATTTCATCGTAAATTTTCTTTTCAGCGCCGCCGATTTTCGGAGGGCTGTGAAAGTGGGGGATTGCAAAGGGGGCGCAGTGCCCCTTTGCCCCTCGGAGAGCGCCTGTACCTTTGATAGTGATTGTAGCATAGCGGAAATTGCTGTCAAAGGTACTATAGCGTTACTTTCGGCACGAAAGTAAAAAGAGCGCGGCTAAAATGAAGTTACCCAACGAAAGGAGATGATGTTATGGCAAAAACGATTTCCCATTGCCAAGGCAAAGGCAGCTTAACACACAACAAGCGGACATTCAGTGCTGCAAATGTGGACGTGTCGCGAACGAAAGATAACGTGACATTCGTTGACCAACCAATTGATCAAGCATATAATGAAATTTTCGGCGCGGCGGTTGAACGGTATAATGCTAAGCAGAAACGCGCCGATCGCCGAATATCCACGAGCTATTTCGAACACGCCTTTAATCGGAAAACTCCGCCGCCGTATGTCGTTACCTCGGCAGACAAACGAAAGAGCTTTTATGAAGATGTTGTCCAGATAGGAACAATGGACGATACGGGTGTCGGCTCTCCCGACGGACAGATCGCCGCCGAGTGCCTTACCGAATACATAAAAGGTTTTGCGACTCGAAATCCGAATTTTCACGTTTTCTTTTCTGTTCTGCATTTGGACGAGCGAACTCCGCATCTGCACATTGACTATATTCCCGTAGGTCACTACAAACAAGGCGTTGATACGCAGAATGGATTGGCGCAGGCTCTGAAAGAAATGGGCTATGGCACGGGCAAGGACGCGATCAATCGTTGGAGATTGGCTGAACGCGCAGTTTTAGAACAGATTTGCAAGGAACACGGAATTGAAATTTCCGCTCCCGAAAAATCCCGCGGCAGTCTTACCGTTGAGCAATACAAAGAGTATGCCGAGCTGAAAGAAAAAGCCGAGGAACAGCGGCAAGAAGTCAAGCAACTTGACAACGAAATTGGCAACAAGAGCCTGATTTTAGAATGGAGAGAAAAGGCGATTGAAAGCGCGGAAACCGAACTCGAACAGCTTGGGTCGGAGCTACAAGAAAAGCGTGAAACCGCGAAACAGCTTGAAACGGAACTCTCCGAAAAGAGCACCAAACTTTTGGAAACGTCCGCTGAACTTGCCGACCACCAAGCATTGTTGAAAACTAGTGCGGAAAAGACAGCGCAGATCAGGGTGATAGACAACATTGAAACAGGCAAGACGGTTTTCGGTGGCAAGATCACAATGGCGCGTGACGATTATGATAAAATCACCGACCTCGCTAAGAAACAGATTGCCGCCGAGAGCAAGGAAAACAGCTTGCGATCACGGATCACGGCTCTTGAAACGCAAAACCAAACTCTCACCGCCGAAAAAGAACAGCTGACGGAGCAGAACTACGAACTTAGAGCCGAGAACGGAAAATTACAATCGGTTTACGGACAAATGGCTATTGCCAAGCTACGGTCGGAGAGGGATAACCTCCAACGAAAACTTGATCGAGTTATGGAGTTTATCAAAAGTTTGGGGCTGGTGGAGAAGCTACAGGCGTTTCTCAATCCGACTAAAAGACTACATAAATAATGATAAAACGGCGTTTCGAGAGGAACGCCGCCCTATATTTTCTTTTCAAATATGTATATTTGCAGTAGCCTTTTCGAATGTGAAAAAGTTGTAGTCAAAAAAAGATGTTATGATATTGACTTTTTAGTCATTTTGTGATAAAATATTATTAAGTATATATTTCGTATTGACGATTGCGAGGAGAGCTATGAGCATTAAGGAAAAAATACGGTTTATCGACCTTTTTGCGGGAATAGGCGGCATAAGAAAAGGTTTTGAACTCGCTTGCGAGGCAAGGGGGATATTGACGGAATGTGTTTTTACTTCCGAAATCAAGACTTATGCTGTTGATGTATTAAAGCAAAATCATCCTGGTGAGGTCATAAGCGGCGATATTACTCAAATAGCTACTTCGCAAATTCCTGATTTTGATATTTTGCTTGCAGGTTTTCCCTGTCAAGCGTTTTCTGCTGCGGGAAAAAGATTGGGTTTTGAGGACACACGCGGTACACTGTTTTTTGAGGTAGCTCGTATTTTAAGAGAAAAACAGCCATTGGGATTTATTCTTGAAAATGTTGAGGGACTTGTTAATCACGACAGAGAAAAGCCTACTGATAAAGTTGGCAGAACATTATCGACAATTTTAGAAACCCTTGATGACCTTGGTTACAAGGTCTCGTGGAGAGTTCTCAATGCTAAAAATTTTGGTGTTCCGCAAGACAGAAAGCGCATTTACATTGTTGGCACAAAGGCAAAAGAGCCAAATTTGGAAAAATTTAAGCACACCAAAAAAGCGCTAAAATCGGTACTTGAACAGGGATTGCCCGTATCGGATAGCTCATTCGTTAAACTTGTATTAAGTCATTACACTATTGATGAACTGTATGGAAAATCAATCAAAGATAAGCGAGGTGGAGATAACAATATTCATAGTTGGGATATTGAATATAAGGGGGCAGTGTCCGCTCAGCAAAAGGAACTGCTTAATATTATGCTAAAGGAACGCCGCAAGAAAAAATGGGCTGAGGAATATGGTATTGACTGGATGGATGGTATGCCGCTGACACTTAAGCATATAAAGTCATTCTGCAACTTTAAGGATCTGAAGCCAATGCTTGATGATCTTGTTAAAAAGGGTTATCTTAAAATGGAATATCCCAAGAAGAAAGTCGAGAACAAACGTATTCAAGACAAATCACTTCCAAAAGGATATAATATTGTGGCGGGCAAGATGTCATTTGAGATAAATAAAGTGCTGGATCCGAAAGATATAGCGCCTACCCTCGTAGCTATGGATATGCAGCACTTGTTTGTAGTTGATGGCAATGGACTTCGCACATTAACTTTGCGTGAGGGGTTGCGATTGTTTGGCTATCCTGATACATATAAACTTGATACCACCTTGGAAAACGGATACGATTTATTAGGTAATACCGTTGTCGTTCCGGTTATTCAAGCGGTTGCGGACAGGCTATTAGATTGTATTTTGTGAGGTATAAGTTATGAGATTGACGGCGCAAGAGGTTTATAATAAACTTATTAATGAGGATAAAATCCTCGAACTCCAAGGACAGATAAAATTTTTCTTGGGTGATGTCAACATCATTGTTAAGCAAAAGGATGTTGTGGGCAATATTATACAGGAATGGCTACAAGGTTGGCTTGATAAACGTGGTATTGAGTATGCTCCATCGGAAAACACGCAAATGCCGCCTGATTTCTTCTTAAACCCTGATGATAAGACGAGAGATTTGTTAGAGGTTAAGGCATTTAATCGTTCTGCAAGTCCAGGTTTTGATATTGCTGATTTCAGAATGTATGAAGAAGAAATTATCGAGAAACCGTATATGCTTGATGTAGATTATTTGATTTTCGGTTATGATATGAGTGACGATGGCATTGTAACCATTAAAGACGTTTGGCTCAAAAAAGTATGGGAAATCACTCGTTGTATGGAGGATTGGGCTATAAATCTTCAAGTAAAACAGGGAGTGGTACATAAAATTCGCCCAGGACTTTGGTATAGTGTTAAAAAGGGCAATTTCCCAATGTTTTCCTGCCTTGAAGACTTTATTGCCGCTATTGAGGAAACAGTCTATCAAAATCCCAAAACGCATGATAATGCTGCTTCTTGGAAAAAGAAATTTCTGACGAGTTATGAAAGGTTTTATGGCATAAAGCTTTCTATTCCTCGTTGGGATGATATAGCTGATAAATATAGGAAATAAACATTTGTTTGGTATAGTTATCAAAGAATTGTTTCCCCACTCCCACCATTATCAAACCTACCGTTATTATGTAAAATAGGCACTTACTCCAATTTAACATTGGACATTAAAGATTATATATGGTATGTTAGAAAGGTAATTACCATGATCAAAACAATAAAAATGAAAAACTGTGCAACATATTCCTCAGAAGGTGCGGTAATTGAAGATTGCCAAAAAGTCAATTTTTTCTATGGACCTAATGGAAGTGGTAAATCTACAATCAGCAGTTTTTTGAATAATCCTACTGAGCCTAAATATTCTGAGTGTGAAGTAGAATGGGAAAGTGGAACAGCGGTTGATGTGCTTGTTTATAACCGTGATTTTCGTGCACATAACATTCAAGAAAGCATAGATGGCGTTTTCACCCTTGGACAAGCAACTATGGATGATATAAAGGCTCTTGAAGAATTAAAAAAACAACGGGATGACAAATGCGAAGATTTAACAAATCGAGAAAAGTCATTAAGGAAAAAATGTGAGGAGGAAAAGAAATGCTCCGATACCTTTAAAGAAAATGTATGGGATAAGATACTTAAACGAAACGAATCGGATTTTCAGGAAGCGTTTGCTGGTTTTAGGAATAGTAAAGACCGCTTTCGCGACGAGGTTATTAAACAATTTAAGCATACCACTGCAACTGTTGAAAACAGAGAAGATTTGGTACAAAGAGCCAAAACTCTATTTGCTAAAAAGCCAGAAAAATGCGCTATCATACCTGTTATTACAGATGAGATAATTAATAAAATTTGTGAAATTGAGTCAAGCACTATTTGGCAAAAAATTGTTGTAGGAAATAAGGATATCCCAATAGCAAGGCTTATCGAGGCATTGGATAATGCAGACTGGGTAAATCAAGGGCGGAAGCATATTAAAGATAATGAAATATGCCCTTTTTGCCAAAAGCAAACTATCTCACCTGAATTTAGAAATCAGCTTGACGCTTTTTTTAGCGGAGAATATGAACACGATATTTATGTTATCAAAGATTATATCGGGCAATACAATATACATACTGAGAAAATGATTCAATATATTAACTTGCTAAAAGCAGAGGTAAACACATATTTTGCTGCAAACATTGACATGGATAAGCTGTTACCTTTGATGAAATTACTTCAAGAAAGCTACTTTAGAAATATGTCAGAAATGGCTATAAAGGAAAGTGAGCCTAGTAGAGCTATCACATTAACAGAAACCTATGAAACTGCTAAAGCAATATGCGCTCTAATTGTGGATGGAAACAATACTATCATCAAACATAATGAAATAGTTGATAACTATTCGGTTGAAAAAAACGCTCTAATATCAGATATCTGGGCATTCGTATTGAACGAAAATCAAGACTTAATATCAGAATATTTGAAAGATATTGCTAATATAAGTAAAGCCAAAAAAGGAATGCAGGATGCAATAAATAAAGGCAAAGATCAACTTGATGATTTAGATCAACTAATTGTTGAGGCTGGGAAAAATATAACCAGTGTCCAACCAACTGTTGACGAAATCAATCGCTCGTTAAAAAGCTATGGTTTTACAAATTTCCAAATAGTTCCATCGCCAACTCAAAAGAACGCATACCAAATTCAGCGTATGGACGGAACTCTCGCTTCAAATACGTTAAGCGAGGGAGAAGAAACGTTTATATCTTTTCTTTATTTTTTGCAGTTTGCAAAAGGTTCTATTGATATATCAAAAGTCTCATCGCGTAAAATTTTGGTGCTAGATGACCCTATCTGTAGCCTTGATAGTACCATTTTATATATAGTAAGTTCTTTAGTTAAAGGACTTATAAAAGATGTCCGAGATGGGAATTCAGATGTTGAACAAGTTTTTATATTTACTCATAATGTGTTCTTCCACAAAGAAACATCTTTTGTTGACGGGAGAATGCAGATTTGCAATGACATAAATTATTGGATTATCAGCAAAGATAAAAATATTTCTATGATAACAGCATATAAAAGAAATAATCCGATAAAAACATCGTATGAATTGCTGTGGCAGGAGTTGAAAAACAATGCGAGTGCATCATTGGTAACCACACAAAACATAATGCGAAGAATATTAGAAAACTATTTCAGCATACTTGGCAAAACTAAAGATGACACAATCATTGAATCATTTACCACGATAGAGGACAAGATGATATGTCGTTCACTGTTAAGCTGGATAAACGATGGCTCACACTCTATTCCCGATGATTTATTCATCGATAGTTACACAGATTCAATAGAACGATATAAGCAGATTTTTAAAACTATATTTACTAGCATGGGACACGAGGCACATTACAATATGATGATGGGAGATTCCTGACCGCACTTTGACCTCAAAAAAATAAATAATACAATAAATACGGTTAAAAAGTGCGACTTGCAACAAATAAAAATACAATAAATCAATACTTAACACGAAAATAAAGTTTTACTATACCGAGTGGGAATAACGCCGCAAGCTCGAAAGTTGGCTTAACAAAGCCATTTGCTAGATATTTGATAGCAAAATGGCAACGATTTGGCAACATTGGCAACGACTGTATTATTTTATGAAAAATGAGAGCTAACCGATTTGGTGTTCGGTTAGCTCTTTTTTATTTTCGGTTTTTCATAAGTTCCTCGGTAAGCAGTTCATTCAATTTGTCGGAAATTCCGACTTTGTGGAACAAACCAGATGTGTCGCGTTCGGGGAAGTTGTAGCGCCAATCGTCATAATCCTCTTTTGAGATTTCGCCTTCGCGCCGTTTGGCTGCCGCTTTCGCCCAAAGCTGAAGTAACTTGAACATTTGGGTGTACTCCCCTGCGTTCTTGTTCAAACGAATAATTGGCTCTCCGTCGATCTCGTCTATTTTCAGCGCGTACAAATCTTCAAGTGCAAACAGCGTATGCATCACGCCGATATAGCTCTCAATGTCGGGAACATTCAGAGCAGTGGGAGAAACGCCCAGAACCTTTGCAAGCATCTCGGTCAAGTCTTCTTTGGGAACACGTGTACCGCTTTCGTACTGCGCTATACGAATATCGGCTGTTTTCTCGGTCAAGCCCGATTGTATGCCGAGCCACTTCTGCGTCATTCCGCGCAGATTTCTTATAAATCGTATTCTTTCGCCTATTGCCACAATAAATCAACTCCTATCATCAGTGTATATATCTATTATAACATAGATGTTATGGGGTTGTCAAGATAAATTTAGCAAAAAAGTTTAATTTTTTCAAAAAAGCACTTGACAAAAGCAAAAATGTTTAGTATAATAGAATTAAGCACTAAGCGGATATGCTTAATATCATTCTTTGGAAGGTGGTGAGTAAATGAATAACACGTTTATAAAGGTTGAGGAAGTCGCTGAAATCCTTGGTATCTCCAAGTCGTATGCTTACAAGATCGTAAGACAGCTTAACAACGAGTTGAAAGAAAAAGGGTTCCTGACGATTTCGGGCAGAGTGACCAAGACTTATTTTATGGAGCGGATATATACAGCACCCGCAGAAAGGAAGGACTAAATGGCAGTTTATAAGGACAGCAACGGCACCTGGCGCGCGGTTTACCGTTTCACGGATTGGACGGGGGAGCGCAAACAGACCCAAAAGCGCGGATTTGCAACAAAGCGCGATGCGCAGGCTTGGGAACGGGAGCAACTTAACAAGCTCACATCAGACCTTGATATGACATTCGGGAGTTTCGTGGATGTTTACACCGAGGACACCAAAAAGCGGCTCAAAGAGAACACTTGGCACACCAAGGAGCATATTATCCGTACGAAAATACTCCCCTATTTTAAAGATCGCAAAATCAGCGACATTCAAGCCAAAGATATAATTGCTTGGCAGAATGAAATAATGGGCAGACCGACAAGAACGGAAAACCGTATTCGCCGGTGTATTTAAAAACGGTACATAATCAGATGAGCGCTATCTTCAATCACGCGGTGAAGTTTTACGGCTTGTCGGCAAATCTCGCCGCCAAAGCCGGAAATATGGGCAAGGAGAAGTCGCGCGAAATGCTTTTCTGGACGCAAGACGAGTATAAGAAATTCTCCGAAGCGGTAATGGATAAGCCTATGTCTTATTACGCGTTTGAGGTGCTTTATTGGTGCGGTATCCGCGAGGGTGAGCTACTAGCGCTTACTCCTGCCGATTTTGATTTTGAGAAAATGACGGTATCGATCACAAAATCCTATCAGCGCATTAAAGGACGTGATATTATCACCGATCCCAAAACCGCTAAGAGCGTGAGGACAATTAAGATGCCCGATTTTCTTTCGGACGAGATACAGGATTTCATCGGGCAGATTTACGGTATTCAGCCTACCGACAGACTGTTCCAAATCACAAAGCACTACCTCAAGCACGAAATGGAGCGCGGTTCAAAAGCGGCGGGCGTAAAGCGCATAAGGATCCATGATCTGAGGCACAGCGCCATAAGTTTGCTTATTGAAATGGGTTTTTCGGCGGTAGCGATCGCGGATAGGGTCGGTCACGAGAGCATTGATATTACATACCGTTACGCGCACTTATTCCCGTCAACCCAGAACGAAATGGCTGATAAATTAAGCAATTTGAGAAAGGAGAGCTAATAATATGTCGGCAAAAAATCTCGACCAAAAGGGTCGACTGCGTAACAAGATAGTCGCTTTAAGAATGTCACCCGAAGAAAACGAAATGCTGAATGCTGCGGTAGCCATATCGGGACTTACCAAACAAGACTACATTATAAATAAGCTGTTGGACAGAACGGTAACAATTCAGCCGAATCCCAGAGTTTACAAGGCGCTTAAAGACAAGCTCGGAGAGGTTTTGGCAGAACTGAAAAGAATTGAGGACGGCGGCGAGATTGATGATTTGCTTGAAATAATTCGGCTGATAAATTTCACACTTAACGGAATGAAAGGAGAGCGCGAATGAACAACGAAAAGGAAATGCTTAACTTCGAGCGGGATATAGAGGTCACACCCGTGCAATGGCTTTGGTATCCCTATATTCCGCTTGGAAAGATCACGATAATGCAAGGCAATTCGGGCGAGGGTAAAACAATGCTCGCTCTGAATATCGCGGCAGCGCTGTCACACGGGGAAGGTCTCCCCGGTGATACTGCTCCGCGTGAGCCGATCGACATCATCTACAACACCGCCGAGGACGGGCTTTCAGATACTATCAAGCCGCGGCTGTTGGCTGCCGGTGCGGACTGCAACAGAATACATACGATCAACGAGCGCGTCAATACCATCACAATGACGGACGACCGCATTGAGCTAAATGTTATGGACATCGGAGCAAAGCTACTGATACTCGACCCGATACAAGCATACCTCGGCTCGAATGTGGATATGAACAAGGCAAACGAGGTACGTCCTATTTTCGCGCGGCTCGGACGCATTGCCGAGAATAACAACTGCGCTATTGTACTGATTGGTCACAAAGGTAAAAATCAAACATATTCGGACATTAACGCGCTGCTTGGCAGTATGGATCAAGTAGCTGCCGCGCGGAGCGTTTTGACCGTTATGCAGCACCCCAAGGACAAATCACAGTCGATAATCGCGCACACGAAAAGTTCACTTGCACCGAAAGGTCGGTCGTTGGCTTTTCACATCAACGGTGAGGGCAAAATCGAGTGGGGCGATTTTGAGGAAATCGAAACTGCACAGGAAAGTATTTCAAAGCTGGACAAAGCAAAGGATTTCCTGCACGAATTTTTATCCGAGGGAGAAAAACCGCAGACCGCCGTGATGAATTCCGCCGACTCTCTTGGCATCGCCAAGAGAACGCTCGACAAAGCGAAAGCCGAACTCGGAATAAAGTCGTTCAAAAAGCAAAATCAATGGCTGTGGAAAATCGAAGATTGCAAGAATGTCAAGATTTTGTGAGTCTGGGAAAAACAATGTTGTCAAGCAAGATTGCTATTAATTTTTACAGCAAGGTTGCGCTTTCAAGTTTGCGTTTGTGAGGGTCTGAAAATTTGGGCAATCTTGCAATGTTGGGGCGCGGTGCAAGCGGGGGATTGCAAAGGGGGTGCTAACGCCCCTTTGCCGCAAAGACTTTTGATACGAACGAGGAACGAGTGAAGTGTCAAAAGTAACTTTGCGTTGTTACCGTCACAATGGAGGTGATTTTATTTGAAAAAGACCATTAGTGTACGCATTGGCAAGGGAAGTATTTCCCATAACAACAGAAAATTTGTCGCAAAAAATGTGGACGAAAAGCGCGTCAAGGATAACATGGTTCTTTGCAACGTTGACCTTAAGAAAACCTACGATGATTTGTTCGGCGCGGCGCTTGCGGAATACAATTCCAAGCAGAAAAGAAAAGACCGCCGTATCGAAAATTATCTTAACCACATCGAGAACGGCAAACAGGAGAAGCCGTTCTATGAACTGATTTTTCAGATCGGTAATAAAGATGACACTCCGTGCGGAACCCACGATGCGGAAGTTGCTGCTGAAATACTCCGGGAATACTATTACGAATTTCTGGAGCGCAACCTGCATATCAGAGTTTTCAACGCTGTTATACATCTCGATGAAGCTACACCACATCTTCACGTTGACTTTGTTCCGTTCGCCACTGGGCAGAGCCGCGGGCTGTCTACCAGAAACTCTTTGAGCAAGGCTTTGGAGCAGCAAGGGTTTTTGGCAAAGACAAATCTCGAAACCCCGGCTAAGCAATGGACGGATTTCGAGAAGCAACGGCTTTCCGAGGTTATGAGGAAGCGCGGCATTGAGTGGGAGCAACTTGGAACGCATAACGAACACTTGTCCGTTCTTGATTTCAAGAAACAGGAGCGTGAGAAAGAGGTCAAGAAGCTTGACGGCGAGATCGGCAACAAGGAACTGATACTTGAATGGCGGCAGCAAGCCGTTACGGAAGCCGAAGCGATAATTGATACGATTGATGCTGAATATCAAGAGAAAAGCTCGGCGATTGAGCGACTCAACAGCGAAATTTCCGAAAAGGAGAACAGCAAAGCCAAAGTAGAGAAGCTGTTCTCTCCGAAAAACAGGCTATCCTCGGCGAGTGTATTCACAAGGTCGTGAAAATCAACACCATTGACCACATCGAAACGGGCAAGACGATCTTCGGCAGCAAGGTGACAGTCTCGGAAAACGATTACGAAAAGCTGACCGATCTGGCGAAAAAGCAGATTGCGGACGAGGGCAAGGAAAGTAAACTTTCGAAGGAAAATGCAGAATTGAAAAAAGAAAATGAGAAGCTGACTTCCGAGAACAGCACTCTTCGGGAAAGTGTTCGCGCTGCGCAGTCGCTCCGGAATTCTTTTTGGCTTTGCAAAGGGAATTGGAGAGTTGGAAACAGAGGTACAGGAAAGTGATCGAATTCATTGAAAATCTCGGCTTGAAGGACAAGTTGGAGAAGTTCTTGCACCCGACCGCACAAATTAAGAGAGGACGGTAAGGTTATGAAAAATTTGATATTGGCAGCGGGATTTATGGCGGCTGCGTTCGCAGTTGTGGTGGGTCGCAAACGGAAAAAACATTCGCGGGTAATGACGTTTCGGGAGCTTTACGAGGACAATGATGTGGAGTTGGAGTGGCTCTTAAACGGTTGAACAGGTTTAGATTAACAAGTAAGTTTTGTTATTCTTTTTCGGTATTGTTTATTATCACTTTATAACGATTTACCGCGCCGTGTAAATGGCGCGGTAAAAATATCCGGCAGTTGAATATTTGAAAAAATAATGTATTTGTAAGATATTCACGAAAATCATCGGTTAATATTGTTCAATTTCCCTATAAATTCCAAAATCTCTTGCTTTTTAGTAAAAAAATGCTATAATATAAGTGAATATTTATATAAGGAGAGTTTTGTTCCGCTATGAATGCCATTGATTTGTTTTCGGGCTGCGGTGGATTATCTTACGGTTTTGAGCAAGCCGGTTTTAACATTTTGTTAGGTATTGACAACGATGCTACGGCTTTAGAGGCTTTTGAAAAGAACCACAACAATGCAAAATCAATTTGCGGTGATATTACTAAAATCAACTATAATGATATAAAACAAGTCATTGGAAATTCAAAGATCGACATAATAATCGGCGGACCGCCGTGCCAAGGAATGTCCTTGTCCGGACCGCGAAAATTTGATGATCCCCGTAACCGCCTTTATCTGTCTTATATCCGTTTGGTCAGCGAAATTAAACCGTCCGCTTTCGTTATTGAAAATGTTCCCGGGTTAGTAAGCCTTTTCAACGGTCAAATTAAAGACAATATAATTGACCGCCTTACAAAATTAGGGTATAAGGTTGATTACCGTATACTTTGTGCATCGGACTACGGCGTTCCGCAAAGCAGAAAGCGTGTTGTTTTTGTTGGACTGAAAGATCAAAAATTCGATTTTGACACTATATCAAAAAGCAGCACTGTTACATGTGAAATGGCTTTATCCGATCTGCCGCCGTTGACAAAAACTCTCGGAACAGATCCGGACAAATACCCGGTTCCACCGGCGAATGAGTATCAAAAGCTGATGCGTCAAAGATCATCAGAGGTAAGAAATCATATCGCGGCAAGCCATTCGCAAAAAGTGAAAGATATAATCGCACTGGTTCCTGACGGCGGAAACTACAAGGACTTGCCGGAAGATTTACAGAATACCCGCAATTTCCATGTTGCGTGGACAAGATTCAGAAGCGATAAGCCTGCACCGACGATCGACACCGGACACAGGCATCACTTTCATTATAAATATAACCGTGTTCCAACAGTGAGAGAATGTGCACGGTTGCAGTCATTCCCCGATGATTTTATTTTTCAGGGAAATAAGACGCAGCAATTTAGACAGGTAGGAAATGCTGTGCCGCCGTTAATGGCTAAAGCCATAGCAGAGGCACTGTTAAAATATTTGGAGTGATTTATTATGATGTACAATATTCCTGAAGAGTATTATTTCAGAATTCATCAAATCCGTCCTAGATTTAAGGATGATGTTGAAAATGTTCTTATCTATATGGCAACAGAAATAGCTAAATTAAGTCCCGGCGAAAAAAAGTTCCTTTTCTGAAAAGTTGGATAAGGCGATAAAACATTACCCCGGAAACAGCACCAAAACCGATAAAACTATTGCAAATTGGAGAACAGAGATTTCTGCTTTGTTTGGATTCCTTGAGTTTGACGGTAACAAGGTTACACCTGGACGCAGAGCAGTTGAATTAGCCAAAAAACAGGATTTGGTTGAGTTTTTCAAGTGTTTTCTCTATACATTTCAATATCCCGGCGCACATTTAAAAGTTCAATACATTCATGAGCAAATTTGTGCCGGAGTTCATTTTAAACCTGCCCAATATATTCTTTCACTGCTTAAGTATGCCGAAGACGAAGCTGACGGCAAGCGTCAGTATATAACAAAAGCCGAGGCTTGTCATTGCATATTTAACGATTTGAGATGCACAAGAGACAATGAATCATTTGATAAGGTATGGAAACGCATTGTCGATAACAGAAACAAAAAAGTTGAGTATGATGAGAGCGGTGATGTTATCCGTTATGCCGGAGATATTTTAGACTACATGGAAGAAGCAAATCTGCTTGTAACACACGGAGCTAAAAACTATTATCTGAATCCGTTGGAAAACGCTGCGGTTCTGAAATTTATAAATTCGCAAGAATGGTTCGCAGGATACGATTCCGTTTCCGGCAGCAGTAATGATGCTTATGATCAAATTAACTCGCATTATGACGAATGGTTCAAGTATGTTAACCGTGATATGTCCGAAACAGACTTTTCCACCGATATTTTAGCTTATATCTCCAAAGATGAAAAAGAATACGAATCATTAAAAGACAGTGCAATATATGATAATACATTGGAAAGAACGGATTCTTTATCTACAAAAGAAATTGGCGATATGGGTGAAGGTATGATCTACTCTCACGAGTGCCAAAGGATAAAGCTTGGGGATAGGGAAGATTTAATTCATTTGATAAAAAGGATTCCTACCCAGTTGGCTGTCGGATATGATATTCAATCCGTAGAATTGGATGCTCAAAAGCGTTACATAGAAGTCAAAACAACAATAAGCTCAAAACCGCTGCACTTCACTAAATTTCACATGACAACTAATGAGTGGTGTACGGCTGAAACATTGCGCAACAGCTATTTTGTTTACCGCCTTATGATAAGCAAAGATGAAAAGAAGCTGTTCATTTTAAAAAATCCTGTGGGTTTGTACAAACAGGATTTAATTACGATGATCCCGAAAGACGGAGCAGAAATAAGTTTCTCCGATTCTGATGACCAAATAGGCAGCTATGAGGAGTTGTTAATATGGGAAAACTAAAAGTCGCGTCTTTGTTTTGCGGTTGCGGCGGAACCGATGTCGGGTTGAAAGGTGATTTTACTTTTCTCGGCAAGCATTATGAAAGTAATGATATGGAGATTGTTTATGCAAATGACATTGATGATAATGCTTGCAAAATATTCGAGAAAAATTTCGGAATCAAACCCGATAACCGCGATATAAGGAATATTCCGTCCGGGGATTTGCCTGATTTTGACATTCTCACAGGCGGTTTCCCGTGTCAATCATTTTCCGTAATCGCCCAGAACCCTAAACGTTTAGGCATAAAAGATGACAGGGGAAAACTCTTCTTTGAAATGTGCCGTATTCTTAAAGAAAAGCAGCCGATGTGCTTTATAGCGGAAAATGTTAAGGGGTTGCTCTCGGCAAATAACAACGAAACATTTCCTTTAATACTTGAAGAGTTCGAAAAATGCGGTTATATTGTAAAACATGACATTTTGAATTCTGCCAATTATGGTGTGCCTCAAAAAAGAGAGCGTGTTATTATTGTTGGCTTTAGGGAGGACTTAAATATCCATTTCGAATTTCCCAATGTCCCTATAACCGACGAAGCGCTTTTTACCCCTCTGAAAAAAGTTATCGACGATAAAGTCGACGAAAAATATTTTTTCAGCGAAAAAGCTGTAAAAGGTATGCTGAAAAACAGGGATTCGATGAACAAAGGACGTGCACAAGATATAACCAAGCCTTGCAATACCGTAGGTGCTCATCTTGCGAAAGTTTCCCTTAACAGTACCGATCCGGTTCTTATGGAAGGTGAGCGGTACCGGAGATTTACGCCGCGTGAAGTTGCAAGGATTCAATCTTTTCCGGAAAGTTTTAAGCTGGTTCAATCAGAAAGTGCGCAATACCGTGCATTAGGCAATGCGATTCCTCTTGTGATGTTTTGGCATATTGCCAATGCTGCAAAGAAACAGCTTGAGGGTAAAACAAATGGCTGATAATCTTACTAAGGACAAAAGAAGCTGGAATATGTCCCGTATACATAGCAAGGGAACATCTCTTGAACTCAAAGTACGAAAATACTTATTCAGTAAAGGATTCCGTTACAGAATCAATGTTAAGTCTTTGCCCGGCAAGCCGGATATTGTTATGAAAAAATACAACACGGTTATTTTTATAAACGGTTGTTTTTGGCATAAGCACGATAATTGTTACAGATCGAATATTCCTAAAAGCAACAGCAGCTATTGGATTGAAAAACTTTCCCAAAACGCTGAGCGCGATAAGAAAAATATCGAAAAGCTGAAATCCGACGGGTGGAATGTGATTGTGATTTGGGAGTGCGAGATTGAAAAGAATTTTGAAAAATTAATGGCAGAAGTCATACATAGGCTATATAGAAAAAATTAATTACATTTAAGTTTTCGTTATAGACTTTTGATAAAATTGTTATAAAAAAACGGGTTTCCCGTTTGGGTGTTTTATATTTTGGGTAAGGAGGATTAAAAATGATTGGTATGGAGGATGCTGAAATTGTTCAAGACGCTACAATACATAACTACAGTAATGCTGAGTTACAGTTTAGTCAAACATATAATGTGCGCATTCCAAAAGCAGAAGCAAAAATAATACTGGATGAATCTTCTGTAAAAAAATACAGGACGAGTGTGAAAAAGCCAAAAAAACGTCATTTCCATATGGAGAAGTTCTTTTAGGAGTATCCTCACTTTTAATAGGCGCTTTTTTTAGTGCAATACTTTCAAAAGTTCCATATGAGCTTAAATTAATAAGTGTTTTCTTCTACTCGATTTGCCCTGTTTGTGGTATCGGATGCGGAGTCGGATATTTTTTTCACAGGAAGAAAGATACTTATGATATTAAACAATTTGCAGAAAAGATAGAGGAATGTATTAAAAATATTGACAATGTTGCTGGGAGGGATAAAGAATGAACATAAACGATCTTAGTACGCAGTTAATTTATACAACAGTACCTATTTATGTGCAAAAATATAATGGAGAAGAATCAACAGGTACAGGATTTATTTTTTCAATTGTAGAAAACGACGATACATCTATTCCACTATTGATTACAAATTACCATGTTTTGGAAAATACAAAAGCGGGTTATATTGAGTTTCATATCGGAGAAAATAATATACCAACCAAAAGAAGCACTAAAGTTAAATTTGATAGCTCAATTGTTGGAGACAATAAGCTTGGGGAATTGGATTTAATAGCTGTGCCAATTGCAGCAACATTAACAGAACTTCAAAAAAACAATATTAACATTTTTTTTAGAAGTGTTGATCAAAATATAATTCCAACAGATGAGCAATGTGAGAATTTTTCTGCAATTGAAAAAATAACTTTCATTGGATATCCTAACGGTTTATATGATGAAAAAAATAAAATTTCTGTCATTAGAGAAGGAATTACTGCCACGCCAATCTGGAATGACTTTAAAGGCGAAAGTGCTTTCTTAATTGATGCTGGAGTATTTCCAGGCTCAAGCGGCAGCCCGGTTTTCATTTATAATCAAGGAACTTATCCGATTAAGGACGGAATTGCACTTGGCAATAGATTATTATTTGTCGGTGTAATTTCGCAACCTATGTTACATAATAATGTGGATGTAAAAAGTTTTCTAAATTTAGGTAAGGTGATAAATAGCAGGGCAATGTATATTGAACTAGAAAGATTTATCAAAAATCTAAAATCGGGAAGCAATTAAAGGGGTAATGGCAACATTTTGGCAACAAAAAATCGGATAGCCTATATCTCATAGATAATACAGATAATATAAATACCACAAGCTAAATCACCTATACAAATACGTTTAAGATTTGTTTGTCGGGAGCGAGTGGGAATAAGTTCCACACATCGGTTAATGAATTTCGGCGGAGAAAACAGCATAATAAAACCAAAAATCCCCTCATCTTTCGATGAGGGGATTCGTGTTTATGCAGTAAGCATATCCGTCAAAATCGGATTACTTCTTATCCTTGATAGCCGCCTGAGCCGCCGCGAGTCTTGCGATCGGAACACGGAACGGCGAGCAGGAAACATAAGTCAAACCTATCTTGTGGCAGAACTCAACGGACGAAGGATCGCCGCCGTGCTCGCCGCAGATACCAACGTGCATATCGGGTCTGGTCTGCTTGCCGAGCTTGATAGCCATTTCCATCAGCTTGCCGACGCCTGTCTGGTCGAGCTTCGCGAACGGATCGTTCTCGAAGATCTTAGCGTCATAGTAAGCGTTCAGGAACTTGCCCGCGTCATCACGCGAGAAACCGTAAGTCATCTGAGTCAGGTCGTTTGTACCGAAGCAGAAGAACTCAGCTTCCTTAGCGATGTCATCAGCGGTGAGAGCCGCACGCGGAATCTCGATCATTGTACCTACTTCGTACTTCATATTGCTGCCCGCTGCCTTGATTTCCTCATCGGCAACAGCCACAACAACGTCCTTAACGTACTTCAGCTCCTTGATTTCGCCAACCAGCGGAATCATGATCTCGGGAACGATATTCCAGTCAGCATGCTTCTTCTGAACGTTGATAGCCGCGCGGATTACCGCTCTTGTCTGCATCTTTGCGATTTCGGGGTAAGTTACCGCCAAACGGCAGCCACGGTGACCCATCATCGGGTTGAACTCGTGCAGAGAGGAGATGATAGTCTTGATCTGCTCTACGCTCTTGCCCTGTGCGTCAGCCAGCTTCTTGATGTCAGCCTCATCAGTGGGAACGAACTCGTGCAGAGGCGGGTCGAGGAAGCGGATAGTTACGGGGCAGCCCTCAAGAGCCTCATAGAGCTGCTCGAAGTCGCCCTGCTGATACGGAAGGATCTTGTCGAGAGCCTTTTCGCGCTCTTCAAGGGTATCCGCGCAGATCATCTCGCGGAATGCCGCGATTCTGTCCTCAGCGAAGAACATATGCTCGGTACGGCAAAGACCGATACCCTCTGCGCCCAGCTCGCGTGCCTTCTTAGCGTCTGCGGGAGTATCCGCGTTGGTGCGAACCTTCAGCTTTCTGAACTTGTCAGCCCAGCCCATAATTCTGCCGAACTCGCCCGCGATGGTCGCGTCAACAGTGGGGATAAGACCGTCATAAATGTTACCGGTAGAACCGTCAATGGAGATGCAGTCGCCCTCATGGTATTCCTTGCCAGCCAGAGTGAACTTCTTGTTCTCCTCATCCATTGCGATGTCGCCGCAGCCGGATACACAGCAAGTACCCATACCGCGCGCTACAACGGCAGCGTGAGAGGTCATACCGCCGCGAACGGTCAGAATGCCCTGTGCAGCCTTCATACCGGTGATGTCCTCGGGAGAGGTTTCCAGACGAACCAGAACAACCTTTTCGCCGCGGGAGTTCCACTCAACCGCGTCATCAGCGGTGAATACAACCTTACCGCAAGCTGCTCCGGGGGACGCGCCCAAGCCCTTGCCAACGGGAGTAGCCGCCTTAAGAGCCTTAGCGTCAAACTGCGGGTGGAGCAGAGTGTCGAGGTTACGAGGATCGATCATTGCAACTGCCTCTTCCTCGGTCTTCATACCCTCGTCAACGAGGTCGCAAGCGATCTTCAGAGCTGCGGGAGCGGTTCTCTTACCGTTGCGGCACTGGAGCATATAGAGCTTCTTGTTCTCAACGGTGAACTCCATATCCTGCATATCGTGGTAGTGGTTTTCGAGCTTGCCGCAAACCTCGATGAACTCTCTGTAAGCATCGGGGAACAGCTTCTCCATTTCGGAGATGGGCATAGGTGTACGAACACCCGCAACAACGTCCTCGCCCTGTGCGTTGGTAAGGAACTCGCCCATCAGCTTCTTTTCGCCGGTAGCGGGGTCACGTGTGAACGCAACACCTGTGCCGGATTCTTCGTTCAGGTTACCGAATACCATCGGCATTACGTTTACGGCTGTACCCCAGCTGTACGGAATGTCGTTGTCGCGGCGGTAAACGTTCGCACGGGGGTTGTCCCATGAACGGAATACAGCTTCGATAGCGAGCTTGAGCTGCTCGATCGGGTCGGACGGGAAGTCCGTGCCGAGCTGCTTCTTATACTCAGCCTTGAACTGGTTAGCAAGCTCCTTGAGGTCGTTAGCGTCAAGCTCAACGTCAAACTTAACGCCCTTCTTTTCCTTCATCTCATCGATGAGCTTCTCGAAGTACTTCTTGCCGACTTCCATAACAACGTCGGAGAACATCTGGATAAATCTTCTGTAAGAGTCGTAAACGAAACGCTCGAACTTGGGGTCGGGGTTGCCCGCGATCATCGCAGCAGCAACTTCGTCATTCAGACCGAGGTTCAGAATGGTATCCATCATACCCGGCATAGACGCACGCGCGCCCGAACGAACGGATACGAGCAGCGGATTCTGCTTGTCGCCGAACTTCTTGCCGTTGATCTCTTCCATCTTCTTAACGTTCGCCATAGCCTCTGCCATGATCTCATCGCTGATCTTGCGGCCGTCCTCGTAATACTGAGTGCACGCTTCGGTCGAGATGGTGAAACCCTGCGGAACGGGAAGACCGATCTTGGTCATCTCTGCGAGGTTCGCGCCCTTGCCGCCGAGCAGCTCACGCATGGAAGCGTCGCCCTCGGAGAACATGTAACAATACTTCTTAGCCATTGGAATATTCCTCCTGATTTTGAAATTAACGCCATACTCCGTGCGCACGGAGTAAAACGTCATTTTAGCGGTTACATTTTATCGTACCCACTATCTGTATACTATTATAACAGATATTTGCACAAATTGCTAGATGTTTTTTGAAATTTTTTGAAAAATTTTACAAAATGCACAAATTCCCCTTAAAATTTTTGGATATAGAACGATTTTAATCCCCAATATCCACTTGACAAACGGAAACAGATGTGTTACACTGTATATATCAGATGTAAACACAGATGACAGATTCCGAGGATATGGGGAAATCACGATGAAATTCGAGAAAATAATTGCCGCTGTGATGACTTTGGCTCTCACAACGGGTACATTCGGCACGGCAATGACAGCGGCATCAGCCGATGTGTCCGACATCAGCACCGAAAGCGATGATGGACAGCAGTCCTATTCCATTAACATAGCCGACACCGGCAATGCGGATGTAACGGTTGTTGATTCCGAGGGAAACCAAATATCAAGCTACACATTCGGCCAATTGGTTAATATAATGGTCTGGGCTAATGAGGGACATAAAGTCAGTAAAGTCATTATGAAATATGATAATGGAGAAACAAAGACCTCGAGAACGAGTAGTCCCGTCCGAGGCTACACGTATACTTTTAGGGGTATTACTTCTAATATGACTGTAACTGTAGTCACTGTCCCCGATGAACCCATCACTCCGGTGAATCCGATAAATCCTCCCGAGCCAATCACACCCGACCCCGAGCCCGCTCCAACTTGGAAAAAGGGCGACGCAAATTGCGACGGCAGGGTGAATGCCGAGGACGCAACGGCGATTCTAAAACTGCTTGTCGGCAATCCGTAAACTCGGAAAAGCAGTATCAATAGTTTATGGTTTTCCCCATACATTCGTGAAATGTTTCGTTAAATTGTGTGAGGTTTTGTTCGTTAAAGCAGTCTAATAAAAGTGGGTTTCAATTCGCAAATTTGCGAAAATGCTCATTTGCAAGAAACTAAACTCGATTTTTTCACAGGAGGGAAAACAATGAAATTCAAAGGTAAAAAATCAATTATGGCAGCCGCTCTTTCGGCAATCGTTGCGGCAAGCTCACTCGGCACAACGATAACGGCAAACGCGGCGAACACATACGACATCGAAGTTAACGATGTCCGTATGTCACCGGGCTCATCGGGAACAATAAATGTAAGCAAACTTGAAAATATCAGTTTGGGAGAAGAAGTAACCGTAACCGTGACACCCGATCCCGGCTGTTATATTGTTCTTTTCACTATATTTCATCGTGGCACAGAACTATACTGTTTTTGGGGAAAGGCAGATGACGGCATCTCAACCAACAAAATGGAATATACATTTGCAATTCCCGTAAACGCAATCGTAGAAAAAGTAGAAGTTGGTGTGGGCTTTGATAAAATTGACCCCAACTCCGAACCTAATCCCGCCCCCAACCCAACACCAACACCTACGCCCACTCCCGAACCTACACCTACTCCGACTTGGAAAAAGGGCGACGCAAATTGCGACGGCAGGGTGAATGCCGAGGACGCAACAGCAGTCCTCAAACATTTGACGGGCATAATGGAACTTTCCTATGTGGGCAGCGTAAATGCCGATATGGATCAGAACGGCAAAGTGACCGCCGCAGACGCAACGGCGATTCTGAAGTCCTTGGTCGGGATTGAATAAATTATCTGCTCCGAGCAATCGGAGCGGATTTAATATTATGCAAAATTTCCGGCGGTTTCCAATATCTCCCGTTATCCCGTAAATCCAAACACGTTAATCAGCAGAATCCAGCTCATTCCGTAATAGGTAACTACCGCCACAAGGTCGTTTACCGTGCTGATAAGCGGTCCCGAAGCCACAGCAGGGTCGATTTTTATTTTCTTGAAGAACAGCGGAATCAGTGTGCCCACCGCGCCGGAAATCAGCATTGCCAGCATCATCGAACAACCAATACACCCCGATACCGCAAATGAGAATCCGATCGACTTACCTTTGAAAAAGAAGATATACAGACCTACCAGTCCGAATGACAATGTTCCGAGAATCAAGCCGTTGCACAGCCCCGCGCGAACTTCTTTTCCGACCAGTCGGAGTTTTTGCGCGGCGGTGAGGTTTTCGTCCATCAGCACGCGGATTGTAACCGCCAGCGACTGCGTTCCGACATTTCCTGCCATTCCCAGAATCAGCGACTGGAATGCCATTATAATGGTAAGCTGCGCCACGACCTTTTCAAACGCGCCCACAACGCCCGAAACCATCAGTCCCAGACCGAGCAGCACCAATAGCCACGGCAGACGCTTTTTGATTGACAGCGAGAGCGGCTCCTGTAAATCTTCCTCGGCGGTCAAACCCGCGAATTTCGCGTAATCTTCGCCCATTTCGTCATCAACGACCTCAATGACGTTCTGCGAGGTGATTACGCCAAGCAGCTTGTTGGAATTGTCCAACACGGGAATCGAGTCCTCAGAGTAGTCTTTCAGACGCTCGATACAGTCCGCGATTTGTTCATTTGCGTATACATACGGGAACGAAGTTACGATAAGGCTCTCAAGACTGTCGCCCTTGCGTGCGATAATCAGATCTTTCAGGTCAATTGCGCCGTAGAACGTTTCGCTGTCGTCCACGACAAAAATCGTGGAGATGTTGTCATTCTCCTCCGCCTGCGCCACAAGCTCGTTCATAGCGCCCTTAACGTCCAGATTCTCGCGGATAACGATACAGTTGGTTGTCATACGGCTGCCTATCTCGTCATCGTCAAAGGACGCAATCAAGCGAATCTCTTTTTTGGTATCGGGTTCGAGCGCGTCAATAAGCAGCTCGCGGCGTTCCTTGTCAATCTCGTGGAGGATAGACGAGGCTGTATCGGTTTCCAACGCGCCGACAACAGCCGCCGCTTTCATCAAATCCATCTCGCACAGGTAAGCCGCCGCCAACTCCTCATCAAGGTGTTCGAACACCAGCGACAACATTTCTGTTGTACACACGCGGCAGAGTTTCTTCCGCTCGACCGCCGACAACTGCTGAATGACCTCGGCGATGTCATTTTCGTGGTAATTTTCGAGCTTGCTGCGCATAACGATGGGAGTGTTATTACCGCGGACAATCTCGATGATCTCGCTTTCGTAGTCGGGCTTTACGGCGACTTCGCCCTCAGCTTGACCAATAATTTCCGTATTCTTTTCATCTTCCATAGATACGATCCTCCGTTTCATATAATCTTAAAAACGGACGAAAAATTCCCCTGCCATGGAGCGGGGGAGTACTCGCTATGTTCGATTAAATCAAGCCGCGCCGAGCATTCCCGAAAAGCGGCAAACCCTTCGGAACCCGCGCATGGCGTGAAATAACCGAGCGCACGTACTTCGCCCTACTCCCGCATTGTCACCGCCTGATTGGTTAGCCACTTTCCTCACCCCTTATTTTGATGGCAAATTCAAAACCACGCTCTTGTAATGCCGCTTTGCAGTGCTCGGCAACGCTCGCGTTTTGAATTTGCTTGTCGTATCACATAGCGTTGTTCTGAATCATAGGTTCCAAACTGTGCCTATCAACAGCCAACTACTACTATTATATCCTATTTTCCGCTTTTTGTCAATATATTTCGCGAAAAAATTCCGATATATGCAAGAAAAAATCAAAAACCCCTTGATTTTTTCGGAAAAGTGTAGTATAATATAAATATAATTTGTCGAATGGTCGGCAAAACAATGTACAAATGCTTTCGATTATGGGGGCAGACCCTGTGCAACAGAGCGCTGTGAACCATGTCAGGCGGGGAACCGAGCAGCATTAAGCGGATTGCCCTGTGTGCCGCAGCAAGTCTGTTCCCATAATCGAGAGCATTTTTTTGTGCGTAAATTGATTTTTTGCGTATTTTTATTGCCTGGGGAAACGCTGTAACATCGTGTGAAATTTCTCAATTAACACTGTGGCGGAGTACGTTAAGTTTACTATAATTCTCGTCAGCGTTACGGTGACTGGTGCAAATTCAAAACGCGAGTGCCGTATCACACCGTGAAACGGTGTGATACGGCACTCAGGCGAGCAAAGCTCGTCTTTGCGGTTTTGAATTTGCTATTAAAATCATCAAATTGCGAAAGCGAGCGTCACGGCATACCGCTTCGCGGTGTGCCGTGACGCTCAGGCTAGCACAAACGAAAATTGCAAAGCAATTTTCGTTTGCGCGATTCGCAATTTACTATTAAAAAATAAGGGGTGAAAATTATGTATCTTGCGTTGTATCGGAAATACCGTCCGCGGACGTTTGATGATGTTATCTCGCAAGAGCATATCACCACTACTCTTAAGAACCAAGTCAAGACCGGGACTGCCGGTCACGCGTATTTGTTCACTGGGTCGCGCGGAACGGGGAAAACCACCTGCGCGAAAATCCTCGCGATGGCGGTGAATTGTCTGAATCCCCGTGACGGAAATCCGTGCCTGGAGTGTGAACGCTGCCGCGAGATTTTGGACGGCTCGTCCACCGATATTGTGGAGATGGACGCAGCTTCCAACAACGGCGTGGACGATGTGCGCCAACTGCGGGACGAAGTGGCTTACACACCCGTAAGCTGCAAATACCGCGTGTATATTATAGATGAGGTGCATATGCTGTCCTCACAAGCGTTCAACGCGCTGCTTAAAACGCTTGAAGAGCCTCCGCCCCATGTGAAGTTCATACTCGCGACCACCGAGCTGCATAAGGTGCTGCCAACGATTTTGTCGCGGTGTCAGAGGTTTGAGTTTCGGCGCGTGAACATCGCGGACAGCTCGGCGCGGCTGCTTGAAGTCGCGGAAAAAGAGGACGTAGCTCTGGACGCGGACGCGGCGGATTTGATTTCGCGGCTTTCGGACGGTGGAATGCGTGACGCGCTGTCGATTCTCGACCGCTGCATTTCCGAGGACAAGCACATTACTGCGGCGATCGTTCGCGATTGCGCGGGAGTTGCCGAGGATAAGCATTTGTTCGCGTTTTCGGAGATGGTCGCGAATAAGGATACGGCGGGCTGTATTCGGCTGCTGAGGGAGCTGCGCAAAGGTTCTAAAGACATTGCGGCGGTTGTGGACGAGCTTTCGGGACACTTCCGTGATTTAATGCTGTATAAAACCGCTCCCGAGGCGATGGATCTGCTCTCCGCACTGCCCGATGAGTACGCGGAGGTTGAGCGTATCTGCGGAATGTACACGCTTGAGGGGATTCTGCGCTGCCTGACGTTGCTGCGGCAATGCGCGGACGGAATCGGCAAGGTGAAGCAGCGGGAAATCGTTGCGGAGATGTGCCTGGTGCAGATGTGTACGGGAATCAACTCCGTAAGCGCGGCAAGCCCCGTTGTAAAGACGGTCGTGAATCCCGCTCCGGCAGTGAAGTTCCCCGAGAAACCGGAAATCCCGAAGATTGAGATTCCCGAGGAACAGCTGACGCCGGTTCAGCGGAAAAATATTCAAAAAACACGCGAATTAATGGCGGAATACGATAAGTCCGATTCGGCGGAGGAAGCTCCTCCAATCGGCGAACCGCCGCCCATAGATGAGATTCCGCCCGAACCTCCCGCGGAAGATGTTCCCGAACCGCCCACCCAAGCGGAACTTCCGCCGCTTACGGAGATCACTTCCGAGCGGTGGGCTGAGGCAGTTTCAAAGTGCGATATTATGGTGTCGAGTATGTTTAAGGATTCGGAGGCGAGTCTTAGCGGAAAGACGCTGATAGTTCGCTCGGACAACCAAATGCTGCTTAATAATGCCAAGGACGAGGAACTGACGCGGCTGAACGGCATTATTTCGCAGGCTCTCGGGTTTTCGGTGTCTATGCAGATCGAGCGGCGGGAAGCCCCCGAGAATGAATCGGAGCTTAGCCCATTGGAGCGCGTCCTCGCGAACGCACAGCGGCTCGGTGTCGAGGTTAAGGTTACAGATTAAGGCGGCAAATAGGTCGGCAGTTCCGGCACGTTAAATCCCACAGCGACCTATTGGTGATGTGAGTTTGGCGTGTTATAACTCACAGCAAGTTATAAGAGATTAGTGCAAATTCAAAACGCAAGCGGCGCGCAACACCACGAAGTGGTGTTGCGGGTCGCTTAGCGAGTGCAGATGAAATCCGCAAAGCGGATTTCATCTGCACGGTTTTGAATTTGCCATTTAGATAAGGAGAAGATTATGAAGTCCAGATTACCTAAGGAATATCAGAACGCAGGCGCATCGAATATGAATCAGATGGTGCGTAAAGCCCAGAAAATGCAGGAGGACATCACGCGCATTCAGGGCGAGTTGGAGCAGAAAGAATTTACAAAGACCGTGGGCGGCGGTGCGTTGGAGCTTGTTATGACGGGCGATAAGAAGCTGAAGTCCGTAAAGCTCAGCCCCGAGGCTGTTAATCCCGATGACGTGGAGATGCTTGAAGATCTGATCATCAGCGGTGTAAATGAAATCATACAGGAGATTGAGGATTACAGCGCGGCAGAGATGGAGAAAGTAACCGGCGGGGTTTCAATGCCGGGACTGTTTTAATCACGCTTGAACAAGGCTGATATCCGACAGCTGAGATCCGCCGATATGGGGAGGCTTTCGCTGTTGTCGGTGAAAATTGCTCCGCCTATGGCGGCGGGAATGCTGTTGGCATTTCTTTTCGGCGATGTTGCCTCGGTAATTTCGATTGCGGTCTTGATTTTCGTTACGGTTTTTCTTGTGTCAAAACGTAACACGTTGTGTATCTGCACGATTTCGGCAGTATTCGGGATCGCTTCGATGCTTGTGTGGATAAAAAGCGTCGCTTTGCCGGTTGCCCGAATTTCGGGGGAAACAGTCACAACCGAAATCGAGGTCACCGATGTTACTCTAACGCGCGATGGAGTAAGGCTGATGGTGGCGCACGGAAAAATTAACGGAATCGATGTTATAATGGGTCTTGTCTGCAGCGACATCCTGGAAGAGGGTCAGCGCGTTATCGCAACGATAGACGTTACCGAGCCTGTCAAGAACGATATGGTTTTTGTTCTCTCGAACGGAATTTTGTTGGAGGGCGAGATTACGGAGTTTATACCGGTTTCCTCGGGTGGAAGGCGGGTATCTCGGGCAATAAAAGCTCTTCGCAGAGGCTTGTTTAACGATTTTCTATCCTCCGGGTCGGGAGATTCGCAAATGCTTATGCAGTCTATGCTGTTGGGAATCGACAACGGACTTTCGGCGTCACTGGAAGATAATATGCGTGTGTGCGGCGCTTTACACTACACGGCGGTTTCGGGAGCGCATTTTGCGATATTGTCCGCAGCACTTCTTGAGATGGTGTCGGAAGATCGCCGCAGAGTGAAGTCTGTGTTTTCATTGGTGCTGGCATTCAGCGGAATATTGTTTTTCGGACCTACAAAATCCGTGATTCGCGCGTCTACGATGTTCTTTATAGGCGGTCTGGCGGGATTTTTCAAACGCAGAGCCGATACGCTTAATTCGCTGTGCGTGACAATTATCCTGATTACGGTGTTTCGTCCGCAGAATATCCTTGATGTGGGATTTGCAATGTCCGTGATGGGAGTGTTCGGCGCGGGCGTGGTAGGTCCAAAACTTGCGGACAGACTCATGATGAGGATTCCTGAACGCGCGGAATGGCTGAATCTCCCGGTGAGGGCAATGACGATCTCGATAAGCGCCGTACTTTGTACCGCGCCGCTAAGCGCGGCAATATTTGGCGGTGTTTCGATGCTCGGGGCGGTCGTAACGCTGATTCTCGCTCCGCTGATGGTTGCGGCGATGGTATCAATGGCAGCGGCGGCAGTGACGGGGCTGTGGGTCTTCACCGTTCCGATCGAGTGGTCAATGCGCATAGCGGCGGCGACTATCCGCTTTTTCGGAAAGTGGAGGCTGATGTATATCAATATGGACTCTGTCGGCTCGTGGCTGTTTCCGTTGGCTTGCGCGGTGTTGATTTCCATTGCCGCATTTGGCAGAATCAGACTGTTTAAGCCGATGATACGCTGCACGGTGATTTCCTTGCTCTGCTCGTTGGTTATTGCGCAGGAGATGATATTCAACCGTCATGAGATCCGCTTTGTGGGGGATTATGTGACCTCCGCGGCGGTCATAATGCGCGGGAGCACAGCGGCGGTGTACATATCGGGCGGCGGAGGCGGACTTGCCGATGACATTTCGCAGTGCCTTCGCGCGCACGGCGCGGTGAATGTTGTATGTATAGCTGCGCCAAATGCCGATTACAGCGGTTCGCTGGCTCTTCGTGAGCTGTCCGAGATGGTGAAAATCGATGTGATATACGCAAATGAACTGACGGAAAAGCTGCTTCCGGAGCTGCCTGTTGTCGCTGCCCCCGAGGCGGATATGCTCGTGGTAGGCAATTTGTCAGTCGGTTCTGCGACGGTTTCCGATGTCGAAACTGCTGTGGATATCGTGCTGTATCGCGGCAGAATGCTGAATCCGCCGCAAACCCCCGCGAGATTGGCGGTGTACTTTCTACCCGATGAGGCGGAGATTCCCGAGAATGGTGTGAATATCTGCGCCGATAAGGATTTCAAGGTGGATTTGCCCGCTTTCTAGGGGGCGCTTTAGCCCGCTAACTGAGGTTGATTCACTGATTTATCAATAAGCTGAAATGTGAGGATAAAATGTCGGAATTTGTTTCAATGCCGCTGGCACTCGCGGCAGAGCAGTTTGCTAAGCTGCCCGGAATCGGAATCAAGACCGCTCAGCGGTTGGCATATCATCTGTTGAATCTGCCCGTGGCGGAGGTCGAGGAGTTCTCCGAGAATCTTATCGTGGCGCGGCGGAGCGTCCATTTGTGCGGCTGCTGTCAAAATTTCACCGAGCGCGAAATCTGTGAGATATGCGCCGATGATAACCGCGACAAGGGTGTAATCTGCGTGGTGGAAAACCCCAAAGACGTTTCGGCATTCGAGCGCGCGGGCGGATTTGACGGAATGTATCACGTTCTGCACGGGCTGTTGTCGCCGATTGACGGAATAACCGCCGATGACTTGAAAATCAAGGAGCTGATTTCGCGTCTGGCGGACGTCAAAGAAGTTATTATGGCAACCAATCCCACGGTGGAGGGCGAGGCGACCGCGATGTATATCGGGCGGCTGATCAAACCGATGGGAATTAAAGTCACGCGGTTGGCATACGGATTGCCCGCAGGCTCCGCGTTGGAGTTCGCCGATGATGTGACGCTCGTCAAGGCACTTGAAAACAGAAACGAGTTATGAATACAAAACCGCCCATATATTATGGACGGTTTTTGTTTGAAACAAGATAAAGCTTTTCACGCAATTAGTGAATAACCCGCGCTCCTAACTCGAAGTTTGGCAGCGTATCTGAGAATGTAAGAAATGTTCCCCCAGATATGTGCCTTGGACAGTGTGGGCAGCACTGGCTTCAAGATGTCATACACATTAGACACGAGCACTCTGGTGCTTATGCCATAGAGCGATGGATCTGACAGATAATAAAAGATTACCCTTCTTATGAGTCTGTTTCGATACATATTTATTCACCCTTTTCGACCTCATGCGAAGGGCGTACCGAAACACAGTCAATCGCATTGGCAACCGCAACATTGATGTCCACGGAGTTCTGCCGTGCGGTGGAATCCAACTTGGAGAACAGTTCGCCGTTGTGAGTGCTTGCATACTTCGCGGGCAGACGGTTAAGCGCCATTGCCTTCATATCCTCGATACAACGCTCGCATTTGCAGCAGTCGCGTTCGTTAAGCATAATATCGAGCTTCTCCTCAACGATTTTTTCCATAACGTTTACAAGTGCCATAATATACCTCCGAATCAAGAGTGTTGTTGTGATACTTATTTACATTTTATTACATTTTTGTGATTTTGTCAAGAGCTTTTGAGAAATTTTTTTGTATTATTTCGGAACTTGTCATATTTGTCCCTTTGTTTTCATATTTCTAGAGCAAAACCAATCTATGATGGAGGGAAAATAATGAAAGCATTGACATTCACCAAAAAGCAGATCACCCGCGCGGCGGCAATCGCGGCGGGAGCTGTTGCCGCTGCGGCAGTGGCGATTACCGTGGTAATGACTTCCGTGGGGACGCGCGCGGCGGAACGGCTGCTGCCGATCTACTGCGTGGAACGCGGCGACAAGAAAATCGCGCTTACCTTTGATGTGGCGTGGGAGAACTCAAATACACAGAAGTTGATAGATATACTTAAAGAAAACGATGCGAAAGCTACGTTTTTTGTTACGGGGGATTGGTGCGACCGCTATCCCGAGGACGTGAAGATGTTCTTTGACGCGGGACACGACATTCAGAACCACTCGAACAATCACCCGCATGTTGAGGGAATGAACGTCAACGAGTTGATCAACGATACCCGTGAGTGCTCCAGAAAAATCAAGATGATCACCGGCGTTGAACCCACTCTTTACCGCGCGCCCTACGGCGAGTTTGACGACAGTCTGATCACTACAATGGACGGTATGGGGTTGAAAGTGATTCAGTGGGACGTGGACAGCGTTGACTGGAAAAAGCCCACTGCGGCGCAGATACAGAAGAAAGTCCTTAAAGGCGTGAAGTCCGGGTCGATTCTGCTGTTCCACAACGACCTCGAGAATACCACCGAGGCTCTGCCCGAAATTCTCAAAAAGCTGAAGTCCGAGGGTTATGAGTTCGTAACCGTAAAGGATATGATTTACACGGAAAACTACAGCATTGACGCGCAAGGCAAGCAAGTCCCCGCGGTGAAAAGCTCCATCGAGCTGACAGAGGAACGCCTTGAACAGGTTCTGGCGCAGAACGCCGACAAAATCAAGGCGGCGGGAATCACCGATGAGCAGATCCAAGCGGCGAGAAACGCAATCAAGAACGGCGACCTCAGCGCGCTTCCGAGCGAGCTTCAGCCCTTTGCCGCCGAGGTAATGGCGCAGATAGGCAAGGACGGCGTTCCGCTGTCGGGCGACACTCCCGCGGGGGATTCGAGAGATACAAGCTCCACGCAGAGCAGCACATCAATATCCGCCCCGCAGAAGTAATCTATTATAATAGGTAAGCAACCTGTCGCAGTTTTTTCGGTTTCGCGAAGCGAAATCGCGGACGGAGTCCGCGAAGAAAAAATTGCGCTAGCAAAGAGCATTCGGGAATATCGCGCAGCGGTGTTCCCGAATGCCTTTGCGTTGAGCAGAAATCCCCTTGCGCGAGCAAGGGGATTTACCTCAATTGTGGCGCGCCCGAAGGAATTCGAATCCCCGACCTGCCGCTTAGGAGGCGGCCGCTCTATCCTGCTGAGCTACGAGCGCATATGTTAATCCTCGGCTGCGCCGAGGATTTGTGGATTTACTTGGTGTTTGTTTCCTTATTGTCATTCGGCTTGGGCTTGTACTGTTCCTCGCCCGACACTATATACAACATAAAGTCTGTAATCGCTTTTTCTTCCCAGCCGGCGGCACGAAGTCCAAGTATGATTCTAACTCTTTCCTGTGAAGTCATAAAAACACCTCTTTATATATTATACCATATTATAATGATGATTTCAAGCCATTTCCGCGTTTTTGTGCAAAATTGCCAAAAGCTCCCGTAAAAATCTGTAATTTTTGACGCACCCAAAGTCCGTTTTGGCGAAATTAATGGATTCGTCATAAAAATCGTGAAAAATAAGTGAAACTTTATACAAAATGCACATTGACTTATCGCGCATAAAATGTTATATTATTAACAGGGACAAAAATATGTAATTCCCTGAAAAAAATTTCGGAAACCCGAAACTTTTCCGAAAATCCCCGTGACTACGGGTTTGAAACGGAAATCAAAAAAATCTGCAAAATGCTGAAACTTTTTTGAGAAAAACCGCGACTACCCGATTAGAGCGGAGGGAAATCCGTTTAATGCATCGAGTGCCCGATAACTCAGATGTTGTTAAAAACCAAATTATTTAGGAGGACTATTATGTTGAAAAAGAGAATTCTTGCATCCTCGATGGCTTCCGTAATGGCGCTTACTTCCATTTGCACGGTTGCCAACGCGGCAAGACCTGACCAGGATCCTACCAATCCCGGTTATGATAACGAAGCCTTCGCAAAGAAGGACGCAGCTGCGCTTAAGGCGTATATGGAAAGCAATTACATCAAGGAGAGACTTGAAGCTAACGATTACGGCACCATCAGAACCGCTAACTTCATGAAGGCATACAACTATGCTACGTATGTTCTCGATAACGGAAGTTCCGCTGCGGTTGACGAAACTACCGCTGCATACCGTGAGCTGGCTGCAGCTGCAGGCAAGATGACTCACACTGAGCTTAAGGATCTTATTGAGCTGAAGAACAAGAAAGAGGAAGAAATCAAGGGCGGCAACAAGCTCAAGGATGGTTTGGAGTACGACCTTAACTGGACTGACGCTTCTTACACCAATCAGCGCAAGGCAGTTGATGAGGCTCAGGACGTTATCGACAACAAGAGCGATGACAGAATCGCAATTGATGACGCTTACGACAAGCTTGAGGCGTGCAATCTTGTATTGATGGATACTGTTACAGATGATGAGTTCCACGCAATCGTTAAGAAGTGCTACGCGCTCCTCGGCGAGAGAAACAAGTATGACGCTTGGACTCGTGTTAACGTTAAGAACAACGTTGCGGGCTTTAACGGTACATATTCTTATGGCTACTATATGTGGGCTATGGAGAAGATTTACAACGAGCTTGATAAGGTTTTCACAGAGTTCAACGGTTTGGCTATCAAGAAGACCTCGAACATCAAGTATGTTAACAGCTTTAAGGATTTCGTAACCCTTTTGGAGTGCCTTGACAGCTGCGTAAACGGCAATGAGGCTGAAAAGCTCGTTCAGGGTTATAAGAAGACTGCTTATGCGGGCGATGTTGATAATCTCATCAACAATGTATACCACAACAGATTGGCGTTTAACTACACCACAATCGGAATAAACAGTAACACCGATAAGTGGGATGGCATTACGGCTGCAGATAACGAAGCCACTGATATTATTGATACTGTTGGTGGTGTGGCAGGTACTTTCAATCCGTCTTACAACGGTTATGCTGCCGGTGATGAAACCGAGGCTCTTTTGAAGTCTTTGAAGGAAGTTATCAACAATGGTGCTACCGATATTGCAGCAGATGGCACTGTTGGTTTGAAGCTTGAATACAACGTAAAGGCTGCTAATTTCAATTCGAGTGGCTCAAAGGCTGCTGAGGAGTGGAAAGAAGTTGACGAAAGCGATGCTGAAAAGAATCCCGTTCTCAGAGAAATGTGGTCTTTGAACTGGGGTGATGATGGTAAGCTCGGTAAGGCTGAGCTGGAGCTTAAAGTTACTGCTGACGATAACAAAAAGGGTAGCTTTATGGCTTTGGAGAATAATAAAACTAAGAAGTGGGTTGCTTTTGCGGACAATACATACGCAAAGAATAACCCGACCGGCACAAACAGCGGCTACACTTGGGTGCCTGTTCAGTATGGCGCACCGTTCAACCTCTCGGATCATATCGATGTAACACAGGCGATCATCTTAAACACAACTGATCCTGATTCGACTTCTACTTTCGGTCAGATTAAAGCGCCTATGAATTCTACCGAGCTTGTAAGTGGAGCTACAAGCGTACTCAGCACAAGAGACACCAACGTTGGCAACGGCGTAAGAGATGGTGCAGCGGCTGATACTGACTGGTTTATTGGTGTTTCTGGTACAACAGACAACGGTACTAAGATTGCAATCAACAATCCGTTCAATAGCTTTGACTTCTTTAGCACCTCTGCTGGTCTTTTGTGGGGCGGTCTCGCAAACGGTGGTTTGACAAGCAATGTAGCTAGTGTAGTAGACAATAGCACTCACGGTGTTAACTGGTCCGGTAAGCAAACTTCTCTTGGTACAATTGTTGACGCTGATATGGCTATTGAGCTTGCTGGTCTTTACCTGAACGGTAAGTACACTTATTGCGCAGGTGATGCACACAATGGTGCTACTGCATTGTCTACCGTAAACGATGAGACTACTCTTGTTGTTAAGGTTTCTAATGGTGCGAATCCGGCTGTTATTGCGAACGAGAAGGCTTACCTTGATGTTGATATTGATACAAACGGTGACTTTATCACTCGTAAGTATCAGACTCTGGCTGATGACAGCACTGTTGCTCATTACACACATGGCGAGAACAACGCTACACAGTATGAGTGGGCAAATGTTTACAACTATGTAAATTACGCTTTGCAGGACGTTTATGGCAATACTTCCAACGATTCTAGCGCTAATGTAAAGGCTCACACCAGAAAAGATGTTAAGAGCTTGCTCGATGAGCAGGAAGAGAACCTGAGATGGTTGCTTGATCAGACCAAGTCTGAGAAGATTTTCTCGACTGAGTGGGATGCTGCATACAGAGCTGCTAACGATGCTGATAAGTGGTATGGAAAGTCTCTTACCAACTATGCATGGAAGGACAATACCAACAACCGTGACATAAGTGCTTCTCAGATTGATAACCCTGAGTACTTCAATGTTGATACAGATGGTACTATTACTGGTCTGTGTGGTGGTGTTGCCGGCAATGATGGAAATGCTGATTTGTCTCATGCTACAAAGTTTATGAACTCTGATGAGATGTATCATGGCTTGAAGAAGGCTTATGATGACTTGTATAATATCTGGAGCAAGTTCAAGGTAACTTACGGTCAGATTGCAAACGACATCATCGCTTGCGAGGTTGACTACAAGAATAACCCCAGTGAGGACTACAAGAAGGCCATCATGAGATGCGCATTGGCATTGTCCAATGTTGAGGCTCCCACATCTGGCAGATATGTAGGCCCTGACTTTGAGGCATTCGATGTATATCGTAAGTTCTACCCGAACAACCGTGTAAACAACATTACCGATAGTGGTGATCCTAACAAGCAGTCTGACAGCCAGGCAGAGCTGTTGGCAGCATGGAATGCAATGCTGAAGGCTAAGGATGGCGACACCACCGACGAGCCTATCGAGTGCAAGCTCCGCGGCGATGCTGACGATAACGGTTCTGTTACTGCAGCTGACGCAACAACAATTTTGAAGTACCTTGTTGGTTCTGCTGAACTGACTGCTGATGGTGAAAAGAATGCTGCTGCTGCTGATGGTAAGACCGGTATAACCGCAGCTGACGCTACCGCAGTTCTTAAGTACCTCGTTAACGAAAAGTGGGATTGATTTTCCCGCTTGAGGGTTTAATTCGGACATCTTTGGTAAATAATAATCCCAATGCGGGGAATCCCCCGCATATGGGTTTATTAAAATAAACAAAATTATGGAGGAAAATAATATGAAGAAGATTATCTCTATGGGCATTGCTTCTGCAGTGCTGGCACTGACATCTGTTGCAGCTTTTGCTGAGAACCCCACCGGCGCTTATGTTAAGGCTGAAAAGGTTGACGGCGATTTCGTTACCGGTACCAAGGTTTCTATCGCTGTTAAGGCAACTCAGGACGGCGTAGAGGATGGCGAGCTCGTTGTAGAGTACAGCGGTCTCAAGTTTGAGAACAAGAACGGCGCTCTCGCTCAGTACAGCGACGAGACCAAGAAGATCGCTTTCTCTAATGGCGACGGCTTCAATACCGGTGATGACATCGTTACACTGGAATTTGAGGTTACCGCTGCTGAGGGCGAAGAGGTAAGCTTTGCTATTACCGGCAACGCTGATCAGGGTTATGAGGGCATCGTTGAGGGTGACGCTATCACCGCAACTGTTGGTGCTGGCACTTCTACTCCCGATGACAACAGCGACACTGATCCTTCCAACCCCAACTCCGGTATCGCACTCGCAGTTGTTCCTGCTGTAATCGCAGGCGCTGCTGTTGTAGTTGCTGCTAAGAAGAGAAAGTAATTTCTTCTCTCCGACGAAATAAGGTTGAATAACTTTCCCCCTCCGATCTCTCGGAGGGGTTTTTCGTGCTTGACATTTCCATTGGAATCTGCTATAATATAAGAAAACGTTATAGCCGTACAGCGAAAACGTTTAACAAAAACACCGTAATAATGGGAGCTGAAAAATGATGTTTGTGGAAATTTTTACCGATGGCGCGTGCAGCGGAAATCCGGGCGCGGGCGGCTACGGAGCGATTCTCCGCTGCAACGGCAAGGAAAAGGAGATAAGCGGCGGCGAGGCTCACACCACCAACAACCGTATGGAATTGATGGGCGTGATTTCCGCACTCGAAGCGCTCAAGTACCCGTGCGAGGTGCGCCTTACCACCGACAGTAAGTACGTTGTGGACGCGATAAACAAGAATTGGGCTGTCGGTTGGCGGCGGCGCGGGTGGAAGAAGTCCGATGGCAAGCCTGCGCTCAACTCCGACCTCTGGGAACGGCTGCTGAAGTTGTTGGAGATTCACAAGGTGGAGTTCTGTTGGATCAAGGGTCACGCAGGGCACGCCGAGAACGAACGCTGCGACAGGCTTGCGGTGGCTCAGCGCGACATCTATGCGGGGAAATGATATGCAGAAAATAAACTATCAACGAAAACTGGACGAGCTGATAAACAATCTCTCGGAGACTCCTAAGTTGCTGCTCCATAGCTGCTGCGCGCCGTGTTCGAGCTATTGTCTGGAGTATCTGTCGCGGTATTTCGCGATAACGGTGCTTTATTACAATCCGAACATCTCGCCGCGCGAGGAGTTCCTCAAACGCGCCGAGGAGCAGCGGCGGCTGATTTCCGAGCTTCCAACGAAGAATCCCGTGGAGTTGGTCGTGGACGATTACGACCCGAACGAGTTCTTTAGCGCGGTGAAGGGCTTGGAGGACTGCAAGGAGGGCGGCGAGCGGTGTTTCGTGTGCTATCGGCTGCGTCTGGAGCGCGCCGCGCGGTATGCTGCCGCGCACGGATTCGATTATTTCTGTTCCACACTGTCAATCAGCCCGCTGAAAAACGCGCAAAAACTCAATGAAATCGGCGAGGAGCTGTCCGAGATCTACAAGATCCCGAACCTCCCGAACAACTTCAAGAAAAAAGGCGGCTATCTGCGCTCCATCGAGCTGAGCCGCGAGTACGGTTTGTACCGCCAGAACTACTGCGGGTGCGTGTTCTCTCGCCGCGAAAGCGAGGAAAACCAATGAAACGTGATGTGCGTGAAATGGGATTCTCCTAAAGATAAAAAGTAAAAATCGCGGCAATCCTCGGGAGATTGCCGCGATTTTCAACGCTTAAATATCTTAGTTAGGTCAAACTCATCAAAAAATCTGTCGCTCCATTTTTGGGCGAATGGTTTCACAAAGCATTTTTCAAAGCTCCGAATATCCGCGTTTTGCTCTGCTATTATTTGCGGAATCGCGTCCGCGAGGTCACACGCGTGCTCAACCTCGCCAAGATTTAGCAGTTCCTCGATTCGATTGGCTGCGGAATCAATCAACAGACGCAGTTCGCAAAACTCTGCAGCAAGTGCCGAATCAGCCGTGCGAACCTCCGCCAGACGTTCAATAGCTCCCGCGGGGTCGCCGCTCAAAAGCGCGTAACGCAGTTTAATAAGCGCACTTGATAAATTGTTCGAGCTCATCATCAAACCGGAACAGTTGTATCCATAAGGATTTTTCCGATAAGCTCCTCGGAGGAAACGAACTCCGTCTGACCCGCCGCGAGTATCACTCTGTGCGAAAGCACAGCGGAAGCCATTTGCTTAACATCATCGGGAGTGGCGAACGCTCGGTTGTTTATCAGTGCCATCGCCTGTGTTGCGCGATAGAGCGCGATTGAGCCGCGCGGGGACGCTCCCAGTTTGATTTCGCGCCGATTTCGGGTAGCTCCGACGATCATCAGAATGTACGCCTTTACCTGCTCGGACACCGCGACCTTGGACGCGCTCTCGCGAAGCTCCAACACCTCGTCAAGCGACATCACGGGCTGAACCGCCATCTTCTGCGGCATCTTTTCGAGCATTGAAAGTTCCGCCGAGCGGTCTGGATAGCCGATTGAGATACGCATCAGGAATCTGTCGAGCTGTGCCTCGGGGAGGTGATATGTGCCGTATGTTTCGATCGGGTTCTGCGTTGCTAGCGTCATAAACGGCATTGGCAGCTTGTGCGTTACACCGTCCACCGAGATTTGCAGCTCCTCCATTGCCTCCAGCAACGAGGACTGAACCTTCGGCGAGGTACGGTTGATTTCGTCCGCGAGCAGGAAGTTGCACATAGCCGCGCCCGCGCGATAGGATGTATCGCCCGTCTTCTGGTCGATAACCGTGTAACCGATAACGTCCGAGGGCATAAGGTCGGGCGTGAACTGAATGCGCCCGAAGCTGCCCGAAACGGACTTCGCGAGGGTTTCCGCGAGGAGCGTCTTACCGACTCCCGGAACGTCCTCAATCAGCACATGACCGCCTGCAATCATCGCGCAGACGATCTTCACAATAACATCGTGCTTGCCGATGATTACGTTATCTATGTTGTTTATAAGTTGTTCAACCTTGGGATTCATTTGTTTTGTTTCCTTTCTTTAACAAATTAAATAATTGCTATGTGTGATTTGACCTTTTGATAATGGAAGAGATTCCAAAGCCAATCGCTCCGCCTGATAACATCAGTATTGCCGTTGCGAGTCCGGCAAGGGCAGCTAAAAGTTGCGCAACCCCGGAAAACATACCATCGCCAAAATATCCGTTGCGAGCCAACCGTATTATTATGATAAACGACGCTCCAAAAAATAAAATTGACGGCATACAGGTAAACATATAGAATACCCATGTTTTCATACCCCAATTATTATGGCACAGCTTTCGTAAAAGCTCGATTGGAATGGAAACCGCAATTGTGAGCGGAATTGCCAATATCAACCGTGCTTCATCGCTTGCGAAATCTCTGAATCTATCATCAAAGCACCAAAAATAGTTCAGCGCGGCAATTGCAAGACAGGCAGCCAATCCGCCGAATATCAGCAGTACAATCGCGGATAATTTCTTCATTTTTTTCTCCCATCATTCGCGTTCAACGCAAAGGCAATACCAATAAGCGCCGCGATTCCCACAAAAGCTCCCGCCCAAGCAAACCGCAACGTCAACATTTCGAAAGCCGCCGTGACAGGTACGGTAAGGACGCTGCCGACAGACAAAAGGATAAGCTTCTTCGTTTTGCTCATATTATCCCCACTCTTTCATCGGTTTTTTCGCCTTTTCCCGACCGCCGTAAAAATGCCTAACCAAATCATTCCGAAAACCAGAAACACTCCCGAAGCGATTGAGTAAGTAAATGCAAACAGAAACTCACCCAACCCCGCCATAAAACCGAGAAAACGGTCTGCGTTTTCCATGACGAGATAGTAAATCCAGCTTGCCGCCGCGCCAATAATAGGCGGAGCATAAGCGCAGAGGAAAAACTTCGGCGTGGACAGGTCGAAACGCCGTTTGAACAAACGCCGCAGAAAGTCCAACAAAAGCGCGTCACCCGCCGCAACCAAGACCGCGATTACGATTCCAAAGGGATAAATTTCCAACGTGAGAATGATTGCAAGCCACGAAATTCCGTAGGATACCAAGAGAGATCCTGCTATCAACAGAATAATCGCGAGAACTTTTTTCATAGCACAACTCCCTTCAAAATAAAAAGCGGCGCGGCTTTTGCGCCGTGCCGCTTAAAATAAGCATTAGTTGAGTTTGTCGAGCAGGCTGTGCTCATCGTTCGGGTCGAACAGGTGAATCTTGTTCGCATCGATAGCCAGTCTGGTGGTATCGCCGGGACGTGCGGTGCATCTGGACGATACGCGCGCAGTAAGCGGAACACCCTCACAGGTTACGTACAGGTACGTTTCAGCACCGAGCATTTCGGTTACTTCTACATCAGCCTCGATAATACCGGTCTTAGCCGCCGACAGGAACATCTCCTCATCGTGGATATGTTCGGGACGAATGCCCATGATAACTTCCTTGTCAACGTAGAACTTGAGAGCGTCATCATCAGCCAGCGATGCGGGAAGCTCTACATAGAACTTTCTGCCCGAGCCGCCCTTTACATCATTGGAGCCGAACTCTACGGTGTATTTGCCGTCCTGCATAATCAGCTTCGCATTTACGAAGTTCATCTGAGGAGAGCCGATGAATCCCGCAACGAACTTGTTGCAAGGCGACTCATAAAGATTGATCGGGGAGTCGATCTGCTGAATGTAACCGTCCTTCATAACTACGATTCTGTCGCCCATCGTCATAGCCTCTGTCTGGTCGTGGGTTACGTAGATGAATGTAGTTCCGAGCTTCTTGTGGAGCTTTGCGATCTCGGTTCTCATCTGAGCACGGAGCTTTGCGTCCAGGTTGGACAACGGCTCATCGAGCAGGAATACCTGAGGATCACGTACGATTGCACGACCCAAAGCAACACGCTGTCTCTGACCGCCGGACAATGCCTTCGGTCTTCTGTCGAGCAGGTGGGAGATGTCCAGGATCTTAGCCGCTTCCTCAACGAGTTTCTTGATCTCCTCCTTGGGAACTTTACGCAGCTTAAGACCGAACGCCATATTGTCGAATACCGTCATATGAGGATACAGAGCGTAGTTCTGGAATACCATCGCAATGTCTCTTTCCTTGGGAGCAACGTCATTTACAAGGCGGTCACCGATGTACAGCTCACCCTCGGAAATCTCCTCCAGACCCGCGATCATACGCAGTGTGGTGGATTTACCGCATCCGGAAGGACCTACAAATACGATGAACTCTTTATCCTTGATGTTCATGGTGAAGTCCGATACGGCAACAACGCCGCCGGGGTAACGCTTGTAAATGCCTCTACATGATAAACTTGCCATTTATATAACCTCCTGAAAATGAAATATAACTCAGAGTGTGCTTGCACGACCGTAGAAGTGTAAACAGGCTCATGTTCAGCAACATTCCTCTAATACTATTCTACCAAAACTTTACGAAAAATAAAAGAGCCTAAATGAACAATATTTAGGGGGTGACTTTATACATATTCACCAACAATTACAAAAACGCACCCTGAAAAACGCCGTTCTGTTGTCATTTTGCACAAAAATAAGGGCGTTTTTTCGCCGTTTGAAATTTTCAAGCCAAAATTTTGGCATTTCCTACAAACAAAGGTGGGTTTATTTGGTGATATTAGCACAATATGTTGTATTTTTGCCTATAAATCACCGAGATATTCCGTCAAAACGCATAGAAAATCACTAAAACGAATAGAATTTACAATAACAGGCACGTTATTTATAGGGGGTATATTATGGCAAAGGGTAAGCATAAATCGAAAGCGGCGCTTGTGGGAATCACGCTGCTTATTGCGGCGGCGGTGTGGGTGATTATACGGCTTGTGACTAACGGTGCGGCGGGTATCCCGGGGGAAACAAACAACGAACGAATCGCGTATATCCGGTCGTTTGGGTGGGATACCGGGGCAGTGCCCGATAAAGTTAGCGAGATACGCATTCCCACGCGGTTTGACGACGCGTATACCCAATACAACGCTATCCAGAAAGAGCAGGGCTTTGACTTGCGGAAATACCGCGCCTATACCGCAATGAAATATACATATAGTATAAAAAATTATGACAGTACCGATCCGATTGTACCAATTTATGCCAATTTAATTGTGATTGACGGAGAAATTGTCGGCGCGGACATAAGCTCTGCGGCGGCGAACGGCTTTGTTACGGTGCTTGCCAAGAAATAGGCTTGACTTTTCAGCGCGTTTGTAGTACAATTATATTATGAACACGTTGAAAGGGGCTGTTATATATTAATAAGAAACGTTTACTTGCGGCGGTAATGTGCTTCGCTGTGATTCTTTCCGGCTGTGATAACGGCGGCGGGGAATCCGTCAGCGCGCCCTCGCCGATCATCTCATCGAAACCCGTATCAAGTTCGCAATCGGTTTCCTCGCCCGCCGAAAGTACGGAAAACGGAATATCCTCCGAATCCCCCGAAAGCGGCATATCTTCCGAACCACCCGTAATCTCCGAACCTATTGAACAGACAAATGTGTTCAATCTTATCCGCGACTTGCGAAACGAAGTGAACATCCGCTTTGACGGCAATAAAGCGACTGTTTACGGCAAGGACAGCGACCTGAATATACAATGGATTTCGATCGATTACGGCGATGATGACGAGCCGGAAAAAAACGGGAATAACTTTACCTGCACACTGAGCGTTTCCCTAAGGAAAGACGGCTTTGTCAATCTTTGGCTGATTACCGAAAGCGGTTATACATATTCCTATCGAATGAAGTACAACGCGGCGGAGAAGTCGCTGTCATTTGTCGTCCCTATGGGGTCGATTCAGCAGAACAACAAGGTTACTGAGAATTCGCCGATTCTCGCTCCCGCATTAGTGAAACGCTATGTCACCACTAAGGAAAACGGCGATGTAAACGCGATCCTCGGCAAAATCCGTTCGCTGTCGGACGAGATATGCAAGGGTCTGGATTCCGATTATGACAAGCTCCGCGCCATTTCACGCTGGGTTTCGGACAACATCTATTATGACTATCCCGCCCATGACGCGGGTATTCCCGAGGAGTGCCTGTCGCTGGAATATATGCTGGACAAGCATTCGAGCGTCTGCGGCGGTTACGCGAATATGACCTCAGCATTGTGCGCCGCTCAGGGAATCAAATGCTATAACATAAAGGGTCACGCTCTCCAAGGTGATGAGACCTATGATGAGGCTCACGGCTCGGCGGCTTATCACGAATGGAATTACGCCGTGATTGACGGACGCGTTATCTGGATCGATTCGGGGTGGAATTCCTACAACTATTTCCGTTCGAACGGTACATATGACTACAACGGAATCGGTTTTAAGTATTTCGATATTGGCATTGAGGCATTTTCGCAGAATCATATGTGCGACAGCGCGGAATACCGCGATTTTTACAGGCTTCTTGAGTGAATAAAAGGGAGTTGTTACTTATTAACAAAAGACGTTTATTGGGGCTGTTTGCGGCGATTTTCGCCGCGATGAGCCTTGTCGGCTGTAATAACGGCGGCGAATCCGCAAGCGTTTTATCAAGTACGGAGTCAAGTTCGGAAATCGGTGAGCAGTCAAGCTCTCAGTCAAGTTTTTTGTCAAGCGTTCAATCGAGTTCGGAAACCGTTTCCACAGAATCAACGGAGGTTTCGCAGGTTCTCGAGCCGATAGAAGAGCCGAATGTTTTTCGCCTTGTCCGCGACCCGTTGAATGAGGTTAATATCCGTTTGGACGGCGATAAGGTGACGGTTTACGGCAAGGACACGGATATGGGAATCCAATGGATCTCATTGGATAACGGCGAGAGCGGCGCACCGCAAAGGAACGCCGAGGGTTTTTCCGTTACGCTGGGTGTTTCCGCCGGTTGTGACGGATATACAGATTTGAGAATCACCGACAGGGGCGGGCATATCGATTCCTACCGCCTTAAGTACAGCGCGGCGGACAAGCAGCTTTCATATGTTTTTCCCGATGAGATAGTCCAAAAAAACATCAAAGTTGCCGAAACCCCGACAAATCTCGCCCCCGCGTTGGTAAAGCGTTATGTCACCACTAAGGAGAACGGCGATGTAAACGTGATTCTTGATAAAGTCCGCGAAATCTCGGACGAGATATGCGAGGGATTGGATTCCGATTATGACAAGCTCCGCGCGATTTCACGCTGGGTTTCGGACAATATCTACTACGATAACCCCGCGCACGATGCGGGAATACCCGAAGAGTGCCTGTCATTGGAGTATATGTTGGACAAGCATTCGAGCGTCTGCGGGGGATATTCGAATATGACCTCGGCGTTGTGCGCGGCGCAGGGAATCAAGTGTTACAACATCAAGGGCAAAGCGGTATTGGGCGATGTTACCTATGCCGAAAAGCCCGACATCGGCGGGTATCACGAGTGGAACTACGCTGTGATTGGCGGACGCGTGATTTGGATCGATTCGGGGTGGAACTCTTACAACTACTTCCGTTCAAGCGGCGCATACGAGCGCCACGGAATCGGTTACAAGTACTTTGATATAGGTATTGAAACGTTCTCGCAGAACCATATTTGCAACACCGCAGAATACCGTGATTATTACAATCTTCCGGAGGGATAATATGATAACCGCAGATTTACATACGCACTCATCGTTTTCCACCGACAGCACCGAACCGCTTTTGGAAATGGGCGAATCCGCGATAAAAAAGGGCTTAAAGACTCTCTGCCTTACAGAGCATATGGATTTTGACTACCCGACAGGGGAGTTTCAGCTTGATACGCGTGCTTACCGCGAGGAGCTTCTGCGTGTTCGCGGGGAGCTTTCGGACAGGCTTGAACTGCTGTTCGGTGTGGAACTGGGTCTTGCGGACTATCTCGCGGAAACTCTCTGTGAATATTCGTCCGCTTGGGATTTCGATTTTGTAATCGGGTCTATTCACCTTGTGGACCGTTTGGACCCTTATTATCCCGAACACTATGAGAAAATAGGAAAGAACGCGATTTTGCGGTACTTTGAGTGTATGCTTTCGGCTGTTAAAGCGTTTGATGACTTTGATGTGCTGGGGCATTTGGATTATATGGTGCGCTATTCCCCCGAAAAAAGCTACGATCCGCTCGACTACCGCGAGACTCTCGATGAGATACTCAAAACCGTGATTTCCGGGGGAAAGGGCATTGAAATAAACACCAAGGGCTTGGATTCGCTCGGATATGTTCACCCGAATATGTGGATTTTGAAGCGATACAAGGAACTTGGCGGCGAGATCGTCACCATAGGCTCGGACGCGCACGATGGCTCTCGAATTGCCGCAGGTTTCGACAAAGCGGAGCAGACGCTGCGATCCGCCGGGTTTGAGAGGTACGCGATATTCCGTAATCGTAAGCCCGAATTTGTAAACATATAGAAATTTCATTGAAAAAATTGTGCAAAATACCCAAAAATAACTATAAGTACTTGCAAAATTTGATTGAATATGTTAAAATAAATGTATAGAGCAGTCGAGTTGGATTTTGCTTCCTTTTCCGAGGAAAAGTCTGATTTAACGCTCCGATTTACAAAACGGAAGGAATGATTTTATGAAGGTTACTATTACCGCCAAGAAGCTGAACATTTCGCAGTCGTTTAACGAGTATGCGGAAAAGAAGCTGAACACAAAGCTGGACAGATTTTTCCCGGAGGAGGCAGAGGCAAAAATCACCCTGGCAGAGCGCCGCGATATGATTATCCTTGAGCTTACCGTAAAATATAACGGTATAATTTACCGTGCCGAGCAGACCGCTAAGGATAAGAATGACGCGCTTGATGTTACCGTGGATAGGATTATCCGTCAGATTCGCAAGCAAAAGACCAAGGTCGAGAAGAGTCTGCGCGCAAACGCGTTCGAGGGACTTGCCGCAGAGCAGGAGGAGCCGGCTTACGAGGTTATCCGCTACAAGAAATTTGAAATGCGTCCGATGACCGTGGACGAGGCGATTTTGCAGATGAACCTTCTGGATCACAAGTTCTTTATGTTCAAGAACGCCGAAACAGGAGCTGTAAACGTTGTGTACAAGCGCGATGAGGGCAATTACGCCGTGCTTGTTCCCGAAAACTGATGACATCAAAATCCCCCGTTCCGAGGAGCGGGGGAAATTTATAACCACGGGGTGATGTTGTGCCGAATACAGAGAAAAACGCTCTTGGGCGCGTGTTGTTGATACTCAAGGCTTTGTACGGACGCGATGGAATTGACAATATTGTGCCGCTGTTGGACAATCTTTCCGCGACGCTTTCACATATCAATGACGAAAAACAGCCGATTGCGAAAACTCTTCCGCAGCTAAAGCGCGAAATCAAGGCGGCGGATAAGGCTTTTTATCATCTTGCGGAGCGGTATTTCGCGAGAATCTATCCCGTTTTGAACTACGATTTTGACAAGGCGGTAAAGCACATTCCGGGGATTATCTGCGGGAACGATAAAATCTGCGCGAAAATCGTCCGCGGGGAGCTTGACAAGGCAAAATCCATGAAAAGCGCGATGAAGAGCTATCCCGGCTTTCTGTTCGGGGAGTTCGACGCGCTCTCGGATTCGCAGTTTTACGACCTTGTGTTCGGTTTCTACCCGAAAATATACGAGCGCGAAAAGTTTATGGACGAGGTGCGGTATTTATTCCAGTAATTGATTTTACAATATGCTGCTCCCGCGCCGCTTGCTTTTGCAAATCTTCGATTTGCAAAAGCCGCGCTACAGTCGTGTGAAAGCTCCGTTTCACTTCGCTTTCACGCTCCGCGCGGAGAGCAGCACGAACGCGTTCGCGCCGATTCCCGCGCCGCCAAGCCCCAAGCCCTCCTCGGTTGTCGCCTTTACGGAGATTTGCGAAATATCGCAGCCGAACGCTTTTGCGAGGTTTTGGCGCATTTGCTCGATATACGGCGAGAGCTTTGGCTTTTCCGCGATTATCGTAATGTCCAGGTTGCAGAGGGAAAAGCCTTTCCCACGCATTTTACCGATAACCGTATCCAACAGCTTCATACTGTCCGCGCCCTTGTATTGCGGGTCGCTGTCGGGGAACAGCTTGCCGATGTCCCCAAGAGCGAGCGCGCCGAGAACCGCGTCCATCAGCGCGTGAACCGCCACGTCTGCGTCCGAGTGCCCCAACAGTCCGCGCTCATACGGAATCTCCACTCCGCACAGAACCAGCCGCCGCCCCTCGACCAGCCGATGAACATCGTATCCGATACCAATTCTCATATGATTTTCACCGTGTGGCGGTTATCGTGAATTGCTTGCGCGGCAATAAGGTCGTCGGGGTGAGTGATTTTAAGATTGGTACTTTTCACCTCGGTGACTTTCACGTATTCTCCCGCAAGCTCCAGAATACTGCTGTCGTCCGTAACCTGTTCGGCTTGACAGCCAATCTTTTCCAGGCACGAGAGATACAGCTTTTTTTGGAACACCTGCGGCGTTTGCGCGTAGTAGAGCTTCTCACGCGGAACAGTCGACTCCACAAAACCGTTGGACGCAACGATTTTCACTGTGTCCGTTGCGGGAACGGCGGCAATGGCTGCGTTGTATTTCTCCGCGTCCGCCAATATCCGCTCTATATCCTCACTCTCGATAAGCGGGCGCGCGCCATCGTGAATAGCTATGTAATCCGCCTTGGGGGAAACCGCCTCCAGGGCATTTTTCACGGACTTAAACCGCGTATCTCCGCCCGCGACAATTGCCGTGAGCTTTGAGATTCCGAAGTTCATCGCGAACTTTTCGTAGCGCGTTTTTTCGTCCTCGGGCGCGACAATGATGATCTCGCCCACCTTATCCAACTTGTTGAACCGCAGTGCGCTCATTATAAACACGGGCGTGTCGGCGATTTTTTCAAGCTGTTTGTTTACACCGCCCATTCGCGTGGAATTGCCCGCCGCGACAATAATAACAGATACCATCTTTTCTCCTTATCTTAAAAAAGCAAATCGCGAACCGTGCAGATGAGCTGCGCTCATCTGCACTAGCCTCGCCGTTAAAGCTCCGCTTCGCTGCGCTTTAACGGCGGCTTTCGCGATTTGTCTGCGCCGCCATTGCGTTATCTAAATAGCAAATCCGAAAACGGATTTCATTTGTGCTTGCATTAAATCTCGCAAGCGAGATTTGGCGACCCGTTACACCTGCGGTGCAACGCGCCGCTCGCATTTCGGATTTGCACAAGTCGCCGGTAAGTTGCTTAGGGCTATAACGCACTAAATTCGCAACCCTCAGCGTGGCACGTAGAACAAAGCTCACAACTGCTATTCCAACAGTGAAAACCTTCAATTAAAAACCACACTATATTGGAGTTGGGATTCTCAAGGGGCATTGCCCCTTGAGCGGGGGCGTGGGGGCAGAGCCCCCACACTCACCCCACTCATACACTCAAAAATTCCCGTGGAACTTAAAATAATTCAGCTCGTCCTCGAAATTGCGCAGCAGCTTGCGTATTACAGGCTGATTCAAGCTGCCCGTAAACTCGATATAGAACATATAATCATCGGGGAACTGCTGCTTGATATGCGTCGGGAGCGGCTTGGACTGGATTTTCGTCATCGACAGACCGTTCACCGCGAACTTTGTAAGCAGCCGATACAACGCTCCCGAAATATTCGGAATCGACAGCGAAACCGCCACCGTGTCCGCGCTGTCATAGACCTCGGGTTTTTTAGTGATACAAATAAACCGCGTGCGGTTGTCGGGGTCGGTGGCGATTTGCGGACGTACTATATCAAGCCCGTGCAGAGAGGCACATTCCGCCGAGCAGATACAGCCCATCTCGGCACTGGGATTTTCGGATACCATCTTCGCCGCCGCCGCGTTATTGTGATAGGGAATCACCGTGATTTCGGGACGTTTCCGGATATAGTCCTCGCATTGGCGAATCGCCTGTTCGTGTCCGAGAAGAATCTTTATGTCCTCCTCGCGGACTCCCTTACGCGCCGCCAGAATGTGCGCGCACTCCACGAACGTGGTGCGGCAGATGTAGACGTTATGCCGTTCGAGCAGCTCCATATTCACCGTAACTTCACCTGCGGTGCTGTTCTCCACGGGGATTATTCCGTAGTCGACATCGCCGTTTTCCACAGCCTCAAATACCTCGTGGAATGCCGCATAAAAGCTGATGCTGCCGTTTTGGAACAATTGCTTGGCGGCAGCGTGACCATACGCGCCCTCGATTCCCTGAACCGCTACGGATGGTCGCGGTTTGGCTTCCGCAGTATACGGAATCTCGATATCCGGGGTTATCGCGTTTATCTGCGAAACCTTGGATATATCCATAATGTTCATAAACAGGAATGCCGCGCTCTTCCGCAGCTCCTCGGGGGAGTTTTGCTTTACATTATCGATTATGAACTTCTCGCGGTCGCTCTGGAACACCACCATATTGTTCGCCGCCTTGTATTTCGCAACATCGGTGGCAAGGTTCATTCGTTCGATGAACAAATCGAGGATTTTATCATCTATCTCATCTATTTTTACACGTATTTCGCTTAAATCCATCTGTTATTCCTCCGTTGACGAGGATTCCGGATCGCTTGTCGGTTCGGATTCCTCGAAGTTCTCCGCGACATATACCGTAATCGTTTCGCCGTTTTCAACGTCCACCAAATCGCCGACTTCCTTGCTGCAGCGTATGATTCTGCCGTTGATAACATCATTGTTTTTCTCGGTTTCGATGTCATACTTTATGTTCAGCCTGGTGAGCTGTTCCACATATTCGGTTTCACTTTGCCCCTTAAAATCGGGAAGCGGAACTATACTGCGCCCCTTGCTTACCTTAACCTTGATCTGCGTACCGAACGGAACTTCCTCGCCCGGCTCGATGGATTGGTCGTACATCAGCCCCGCAGCGACCGTATCGGAATATACATAATTCGGAACGAACGTAAATATTGACGAATATGTTGTGACGGTGGATTCGTATCGGTAGTTGGTGAAATCGGGGACTTCCACGGTCGAGATGTTGGAAATCGGCTCGGAGCTTTCCTCTCCCGTGCTTGATGACGTATCCGATGTGTCGGAGCTTTCGCCCGATGACGTGGAGGAATTGCTTGAAGAATTGGTCGAGCTTGAATTAGTTGAGGAGAGCGTTTCCTCCGGGGTGCAAGCCCCCGAGAACGTAATCGCGAAGGCAATCGCGAACGCAATCAGCAGCGCACCGATTCCGCACAAAATAATGAAGAATTTACGCTCTTCCTTTTTTTGTTTACGGTAGCGTTTTTCCTCGCGCGGGGCGGGCGGATAGGTACGGACATTCTCCGTGCGCGCGGAATTTTCTCCAGGAACATACCTCGGCGGCGCGAACAGCAGATCCACAAACTCGCGAATCGACTGGATACGGTTTTCGGGCGAAAGCCGCATTCCCTGCATAATCACCTTGGAAACGTTCGGCGGAACATTTCGGTTTATCATCATAGGCTCAAGCATACTGCCCTTGGTGCGCGCAATCGCCTCGGTGGGCGCGGCGCCCGTAAGAACGCGGTACAACACGGACGAAATACCGTAAACGTCCGTCCATGTGCCGTTGACATCGTTGGTGTATTGTTCGGGAGAGGCATATCCGCTGAAGATTTCGCAAGCTATCTCGGTGTTGGTGGTACGCGCTGCGGTGATACAGAATCCTGCGAGCAAAAGCTCCATTTTATCGGTGACGAAGATGGTTTGCGGCGAGATTCCGCGGTGGATAAATCCCGACTCGTGGAAAATGGAAATAGTTGTAAGTATCGGCGGAAACAGCTCTTTTACCTGTTCCCACATAAGCCCGCCCGAGGAGTTCGCGAGATAGGTTTTCAGCGAGATTCCGCTGATAAACTCAAAAACGGCATAACAGGTGTTGTTCTCGAAAAACACGTCCAGAACGGTCTGGATATGCGCCATTCCGCGCAGTTTCATCAGAGTGCGGTTAAGGTCGGCAAACTCGGAAAGATATGTTTTGTACAGAGCGCTGTTGTTGGGATTGACAACAATGTCGGTTTCGCCCTTTTTGCGCGTGCACAGCGTATCGGGCATAAACTCCTTGATCGTGACTTTCACGCCCGCGGCGGTATCATAGCCGATATAGGTCGCGCCCTCGCCGTTATACGACAAAAGCCGCCCTATGATGTAGCGGTCGTTGAGATAGGTCTTGGGGGCGAGATACGTGGGAATGCACGGGTCAAGGTCGCTGTAACCGCAGAGCTTGCACGGACCGTCATAGGTCTTATCGTTCATACAGCCCATACAAAGTGACGTTTCTTTGATCATCGGGATTAATTCACCATCCTAATCTTTCCATCTCGGAATGTTTTGTTCTACGAAACACTCCACATAATACAATACTTATACTATACACCAAAATTTCCGAAATGTCAAGAATTATGACAGGATTGTAATAATTTTAAGCGCGATTCGCGTGGATTTTACGAAATAATCACAAAAATTCCACAAAAATCGCTTGCTTTTTTGGTGAAAGTGTGATATAATACACATAAGGGAATTTTCGGAAAAAATTTCCACTCAGACTGCATATAAAAACCTAGGCGCATTCCTCCCCCGCCGCAGGCAGGGGAGGAATGCATAAATCGGGTTTTTATACGGATTGCGGGAATGATTCCCATTATTTGGTGCTTTGAAAGGAGTATTTGACAATGAGCTTTATTGATGACGTAATTTCCACCGGCAAGAGCGCGGTTTCCACTGCGGGAAAAAAGACCGATGAGGTCGTTCGCTTTTCTAAGCTGAAGTTGAAAGAAAGCTCGCTGAGCAGCGACATCAAGAACAAATACGAGAAGTTGGGCGAACTGATTTATCAGATGTCGAAGTCCGGCGACAAGGATAACGAGGAATTTAACAAGTACATCGCCGAGCTGGACGAGTGCTATGCGGGGCTGGCTGAGATTGCCGCTCAGCTTGACGAGCTGCGCAGCGAGGTTACTTGCTCGAAGTGCGGCGCAAAGACCAAGAACGATAACGCATTCTGTCCCAAGTGCGGCGCAAAGCTACCCGAAAAGGCGGCTGAGCAGGAGAATATCTCTGAATAATTTAATAGTTTGTGCGCCGCTTACGCGGCGCACAAACTATTAAATATCAACTATTAAAACTCCCCCTCAAACCGAGGGGGAGTTGATTATCATATTCAATTAAAAATTTCGCTTGATAACAGATATTACATTGGACCGTACTCCTTATCAAAATTTGTGTGTTGAGCAAATTTTTCCGGACATCGGACTCATTCCTTTCAGATAAAATTTAACGCGTTAAACGATCATACCATTGTGAATATATGTAAACGCATTACGCGGTAAGGAATCTGCGTTATCTGCGCTCTGTGCGGTTTTATCGGCATAAACGCCTTCGCTTCAGCGGATTTTTGCACTTTCAGATGTCATCGCGCATCTATGCAAACCATCGCCCTCTATTCAACCGTCACTTCCGAGCGGACAGCGACTCCGCAGACAATATGTAAGATGGTTCTCCACTTTCCATTGGATTCGCCCGCCTTTCTGCAATTAGCTGAATTTTTTCGCCGTGAGTTTAACAACCCATTGGAATAACTCCCTTTCGTAAGTGATGAGCTAGACTCTACCAAGCCTTCGCTCAGAACCCGAACTTAAGTTTCCATCGGACCGTTCTCCTTTCGGTGGATTTGGATTAGAGATTCCGTACCGACCTCTCGGCTTGCCTTCGGTTTCTCTGTTCCTTGATTAAATGATACCATATTTTTTAGTAAAAGTCAATAGATTTTTTTAATTTTCTTATTGATGTTTTGTACATATTTTCGGGCTTGGTTTTGGCGATTTTCAACGATATTTCGTGAAAACTCCTGTTCGGGGCATTTTTCCGCTAAATTCCTCTTGACAAAAATCCGTGTTTGGTGTATAATGTTTTTAGATGTGAGTCTTTAGAAAACGCTATTTTATTCGATTGCGCAAATTACAAAAGCGAGCAAAGCTCGTCTGCTCGGTTCGCAATTTGCTATTAAAATTAAGGAGTTTTTATGAACAAGGACGCTAAATTGATCGAGCTTCGCGTATCCGATGAAAACCGTTGGTTTCTTGATGTGGATCAAGCCGAAATAAACGGAGTTGTATATCACGCGCTGATAAAGTGCGATGAGAACGGTATCCCGGACGCGGACTGCCATATGATGGTGGAAAAGGAAAAGGTTGACGAACTGGGCGAAATCGAACTTGTGCCCGTTGAAAACTCCAAGGAGTTTAATGATGCTCTGGATATGATGATTGCCCGTCAAGGGGTCAGCGCAATTGAAAACATCACCGATGAGGATGGCTGTTTCGAGTTGAGCGATGAGAACGGAGAACCCGTTAAGTTTGAGCTTATCGACAGTATGGAGCATAATGGCGTGATCTATCACGCGGTAATTCCCGTGGACGATGACGACAGCTTTGTGGTACTCAAACAGTCCTTTGAGGAAGACGGGATTTCTTTCGGTACGATTGACGATGACAACGAATATGAGGAAATCGGCAATTTGTTTCTCGAAAGGTTCGCCGAAGAGGGCGATGAGGTGGACGAATAAACCTCCGAAAACCGTACAAATTATTATTACTGCTTTGTTCGCATACGTGTGCCATTATGATCCAACAATTAATTAAAGGGATTTCGACTCCGGCGGCGGATTGCAGACCTCGCGCAAGGTTCTCCTTGCGGTTGGCGGGAGCGTGAAAACGTTGGGCGATCTTACCCACCCTGTTGCGTACCGGGTTTTATATTGCACCCTACGGCAAGGCGGTAGTTCATTAAAAGAACAGGGCAGGGAATCTTCGGGTTTCCTGCTTTTGCTTTTTTGCAAAAAATTTCACAAAATCAACATAAACCCCCTTTATTTTTTCGGAAAAGTATGTTATAATAGAAAGAGATTGTATTTAAGGGCGTACGCAAATTAAGGCAAAGGGTGATTGAAATGGCGTTTCGGGATTTGAAATCCGCGCGCGCAAGTGATGAGAAGAATGGCAATACATATATATTCGGCGGGGTCTTCGCCGTTTATGAGCTAAGCTCCGATATTCCGGCGGTTTACAGTTGGGATCAGGTCAAGTCTGCGGCGGTTATGCGGCGCGATATTACGATAGTGGCGGGGAACAGAACGTTTACCGTGTCGAATAAGATGTTTGACAGCGAGGAGGAGCTGCTTCGCGCGATTGCGATAATCGAGTGCAAGCAGAAAGAATTTGGTTTCGGCTACGCTCACGAACAACGAATGATTCCGATGAAGCTGTTGTACGAGGAGCGCTCCATGGGCAAGAACGTGTACAAGGGCGAGGGTCTGTTGGACGAAAGCGACACTGCGGCGGCATTCATAATGCTGTTGAACATTAAATTGGTGAAGCTGTTGTGGCTTATTGCTATCCTGATTTCGCTGGTCGTGATGGGAATCTTGCATTTCACTATCGGCATTACACGCGATAATTTCCTGTATTTTATTCCGATTTCGCTAGCGGCGGGCGGAATCACCGTGCTTTTGGTGTACATAATCACCCACGCGATTGCCCGCGCACGGTTCAAGTCGCTGGCTGACGGGGATATTGCCTCGCGGCAGCCGATTACGTTTATTGTGAGCCATCAGGGATTTGCCGCGTGCGAGAGCAGCACCTATGAGAGCCGCGATTTGGTTCCTTGGGAAGCGGTGGATTATTTTGTCGAGTCGGATAAGATGTTTATATTGTATAAGGGGAAATCACCGTTGGCATATATTCCCAAAAAGGCATTCGATAAAAAAATGGTAAGCGGAATTGCTGATATAATCGCGCTGCATTTGGAGCAGCGTTAAAAGTGCGCAAATTCGGAACGCTATAATTCGTATCAAGTTTTTGGTGATTCGTGCAAATTCAAAACGCGAGTGAGGCACTGCACGCGTAGCGTGCAGTGGCTCGCTCGGCGAACACAGACGAGCGAAGCTCGTCTGTGTGGTTTTGAATTTGCTAATTTAGATAAGGGGTTGAGAAATTTTGGCGGCTGAAATAAAGTCGGAGATCGTTGATATTAATGGAAAGAGCGTGCTGTTGGTGTCCGTGCGAAACGGCGATGGCATTATCGGCACTTGCTGCGCCGGTCATATCGAAAACAGCGCGAGTGCTCTTACGCGCCTGTTTTATATTGGCAACGACCCAATTATCAGTCTTATCGCGCCGAATTTCGGCAATAAGCAAAGCGACAAGCTGATTTCGTTTTGCCCGGGATTTCAGGGCTATGAGCCTAAAATCAATGAGGCAATAGGCATTGGTTACAAGAAGCTCAATGAGGGAGAATCGCTCAGCTCCGCGCTTAAAGACATTTTCGGCGTACTTCAGGACGGAGTTTATGTCGCTTATCTGTCGGATTATTACCCCACCGACGGCAGCGGAAATTTCTTTTGGGGCGCATACAACATCTCGCACGAGATTCAGGGAACGGCGGAGCACAGCCGCGTTATCGGCAACCGCGCGTATAAACCGTGCTTTTTGATTCCGAGTCAGCCGCTGGACTATTTCCAGGCGCGCACCAAGATGACTACCGATGATTCAGCGAAATCGCGGCGCGTTCTCGGTATCGCGTATCATCTGTCGGGGCTGCATTCCGTGTTGCTTAAGGGACATCACAGCGCGGCTTCCTGTACCGAAAGGGGGATTCCGTTTACTTGCGCGGTTATCGAGAAGATCACCGAGCCCTATACCGATGTGATCTCCGTAAAAGCGCCCCCACAACCCGTTAAAACCGCTCCCACCGAGGAAACGGAGGAGGATTCCGAAAATCCCGAGAATACCGAGAAGCAGACAAAGGCGCCCGCGCCGTCCCCCCAACTCGAGGAGCTTGTTCCCGTAAGCGATGGCGTGACGGGTTTCCGCAGCGCGTCTGTGAAGCTCCCGCTCGCCGACATTCCGAAAGAGATGCTTAAAATGCTTATCGAGGGCAGAGCGGAATACAAGCCGCGAAATTTCAACACGCTGATTGCTAAGCTCGGCACTATGCGGCGCAAATCCGTAAGCAACAACGTTCTTCCGTTTCCCGTTTTGGACGCTGCGGATAAGATGCCCGACAGCGAGATGATAAGCTCCGCTTACGCAATCGACAGCCTTTCCGACGCGCAGCTCAACTGCTTGCTTGCCGGTGATGTGGAGTGCAACGGGGAGATTATCGTATCTCCGAATTATTATTCGAGCATTGTTACGGCATGCAACTATTTGCAGTTTACCGACACAAAGCGTTTTGTGGACTTTGCCATCGCGGTCATGGACAATTCCGAGCTGTCGGCGGCTCATGAATATGTCGCGCGGCGCGTTATGGGTCAGGACTCCAACAAAAAACTGCTGTCGTTCTTTAAGAGTGTGATTTCAAGCGGCGACACCAAGTACGATAAGATTCTGAACGATGCGCAGACCTTTGTCGACCGCGTAAACAATAAGGAAAAGTAAGCAAATACCGATAGAGAACGGCGGCTCTCCCCGCTGCAAGCGGGGGGGAGAACCGCAAGGTTATATGTGTTTCGAGAGGTTTTGGAGCGTGTTCACATTAACCGAAACGCTCGGATTTCGAAGCGGATTTTTCGCAGAACAAGGCGAAAATTCGCAGACGTACTGTAATGTATCAGACGACGTTCCGTCGTCTCTTCAAGAATCTTCAACGAAGTTATGCGGAAAATCAGCCGAAAGACACGATGTCTTAAGGCAAACGCCCAAGTGCGGCACGGATGCCGCGCATAAAAGGCGTTTGCACCAAGACGGGCGTTGAGCGTTGATGTGAACACGCTCTAGACAAAATTTGATAAAAAATAAAAAAATTATAAAAAACCCCTTGACAAATCCGTAAAAGTATGGTATAATAATAAAGCATTGAATCGCGGGTGTAGTTCAATGGTAGAATTCCAGCCTTCCAAGCTGGCCGCGTGGGTTCGATTCCCATCACCCGCTCCATTTCCGCCGTTTCTCGGTGGATTTTGTTTATTTGTTTGGCATTCGCCTACGGCATTGCCCTACGCGCGTCATTAGCTCAGTTGGATAGAGCAACCGCCTTCTAAGCGGTAGGTCGAAGGTTCGAATCCCTCATGGCGTACCAATTAGAGGTTAGAGATTTAGATGTAAAAGATTATAATATGTTTTCTTACCTCTCAAATTTCTAATTTCCACATGGTGGGTATAGCCCAGTCGGTTAAGGCGTCAGATTGTGGTCCTGAAGATCGTGGGTTCGATTCCCACTACCCACCCCATTTTTTCATCGGTAAGAGGTTAGATGTAAGATGAAAATTCTTACCTCTAGCCTCTTACATCTATTGGGATATAGCCAAGTGGTAAGGCAACAGACTTTGACTCTGTCATTCCGTTGGTTCGAATCCAACTATCCCAACCATATGAAATATCCCTACGCAAAGCGTAGGGATATTTCATATGGCGCAATGGCGTTTGTACACCCCGCTTCGCGGAGTGCGCAAACGCTCATTGCCAGCGCACTTTTTGCGTCAAACAGGTTTGTGCATTGCCCTAATGGTAATGCAATTTTGCGCTCTGCGCAAAATACGCAAAAACTGCGCGGAGTCGTTCTTCTCTTATAAAAAATATGCTATTGAATGCAAGACAACTGTAATATAAAATTGAAAGATAATCCCGAACTACCGTTACAGTTGTTTGGGATAACTGTTATTTCTTTGTGTGTTTCCGCTTGGCGGCAATTGCTAAAATCGTCAGCAGAGAAGCCACGGGTAACATTGAAACCGCGATTCCCGTTGGGGGATTGTCGCTTATGGGCGGCGCGACTTCACTCGGCTCGGAACTGCTTTCCTCGCTCGAAGAATCGCTCTCGCTTGGTGTGGGATCGCTGCTTTCGGGAGGAGTTTCGCTGCTCTCTGTCGGGGTACTTTCACTCAGTTCACTCTCAATCGGACGCGTTCCGCCGCCACCACCACTCGGGGTACTACTGCTCGTGGTGCTGTTGTCAGGGTCGCTGTTTTCGAGCTTAGGTATATTTTCCGTTTTCTGATGTTGGCAAACTGTGCAGGTATAGGTTCTCACACCCGTTGAGGTGGTAGTTGCCGGTGTCGTAACTACGCCCTCATCATTGTCCCACGTATGCTCACCATCTTCTTCACTTTGTGTTCCGCAGCCGTTTTGGCAAGTTTTCCAATGATTATCATCATCGGTTTCCCACTTGCCCCAATCATGTCCTGTTGCGGGTATCGCCTTGGTCGTTGCTTTGGTGCAGATGGTGCAGATAACAGGCTTTTCACCGTCCTCCGTGCAAGTAGGTGGTGTAATTTCGCCATCCTCCCAATCGTGAGGACCGGTCAGATTCACAACACCGTTGGCATACATCACATCACAATCCTCATCGTCCGATGTGAAACCGTTTTCAGTACCCGAGGAGCAACTACTTGTAACGGGAACATATGCTTGGCAGTTCACGGCAGGATTTTCAACAGTAACGCCTATCTCCGAATTAGCGGCGTTAAAACCGCCTATTGTAATGGTTTTACCGTTGGGAAGATAAACATTGTTAGCGGTATCTGTATCGCTTTTGGTCTTGGTAGTCTTATGGTTGTCGGTTATATTGGCAGCACCGTTAATTACAAACATACCGTCAGAATAATATACGCCGCCGCCGTTGCCGGTTGCCTTGTTTTCCGAGATTGTGTTCGTTCCATTGTTTATCACAAAAATACCGTTTTTTAAATATACACCGCCGCCGTCTGTTGCGGTGTTGCCGGAAATTGTGAAGTCCTTCACATTGTTGTTAGGTCCCATAGAACGGTTTAAATATACACCACCACCGTTTTGGTTTGCGGTGTTGTCGGAAATTTCGCCGCCGTTAATAGTCAAAATACCATTTGAGTCAACACATACTCCACCGCCGTTTTCTGCTGCGGTGTTGTCCGAAATTATACCATCGTACATTTCAAAATAGCCATATTCAACACATACTCCGCCGCCATTTTTGCTGTCAGCGGTTATTTTGTTATCCGAAATCTCGCCGCTGTACAAATTGAAAGTACCGCCATCAACAATTACGGCGGAATCATCTGTCGTCCCCGTCAATTTCCCGCTTTCCCCAGTGCTGCAATCGCAGATGTTTAAGGTTGTGTTCTCCGGAACAGTGAATTTAGTTGTTGTTCCGCTTATCGAGTGCCCGTTCAGGCACAGCGTAAGGTCACCGTCCAGTGTTATTGTTGACGACAGAGTTACATCGTCCGAAAGGTAAATGCTTCCGCTTGTCGGGAGTTCGTCAGTGTCCGTCCACTCTGTCCATTCTACATTGTTGTGACTTTGGTGTTCGGGCGTATCCGCCGTTGCGGGACGTTTCACCGCAAACACCAAAACAACCGCAGCCGTCATTGCCGCCGCGATTGTAATTAAAATATACTTCATATTTCTTTTTGAGATAAACATAAGTATACCCTCGCTTTTAGTTATGTTCCTATATTTATATTATAGCATAAAACTTCGGCTTGGAGGGCATAAAATAATGCAAAAACGGATTTTCGGCGAAATCGACAAAAAATTTGTAGCGTGTATAGTGAAAATCACCAAGACCGGATGCTGAAACGGTTGACTGTTAAAAGTCAGCTGCATCATTATAGCAAGCAAAAATCCCCTTGTGTAAGCATGGGGATTATCCTAGACTGTGACATTGTTACCAAAAAGATTTTCATAAGAGAAGAACAAACCCGCGCACTTTTTCCGGTTTTGCGAAGCAAAATTGCGGACGAAGTCCGCAAAGGAAAAAGTGCGCTAGCAATGAGCGTTTGCGGTTCGCCAAAGGCGAGCCGCAAATGCCATTGCGTCGAGAAAAAATCCCCTTGCGAAAGCAAGGGGATTTTCCTCGATTGGTACGCCTGGAGGGATTCGAACCCCCGACCCTTTGGTTCGTAGCCAAATACTCTATCCAGCTGAGCTACAGGCGCATAACATCGCTGTCGGAACTCCGACAACGATATTATTATACCACGATTAACTTGATTTGTCAAGGGGTTTTTGAAAATTTTTCTTGAATTGTCCGATAATTCTCATATATCGCTAGAACGAGAAATATTTTCGTAGTTTCTCTTGTGCGGCGGAGGGAATCTCCGACCATTGAACCTCCTCCCAGTTTATTACACCCATCGCCGATGTTTCAAGTTTCAGGTACGCAAGACTGCGAAGCTCACGGAGGGTGTCGAAGCTCCATTCGTGTTCTTTGCCGTCCTCGTCGTAGGCAGTTAGCTGATATGTATAATAGGTCTTGTCCTTTTGGTGGGAAACCGTGTATTTGGTGTTGTCGATCTGCGTGTAGAAATAGCTCTTGTTGCCGAACAGAAATGATGAAACAACAAACACTGCCGCAAGTGCAAGAATAATTGAAATGATGACCGTAATGATGACTTTTTTCATAAATCCTCCTGATTAATTGCCCGCCTGTGAAACCTCGTCACGCTTCTCTTGGGAAATCGCACCGTTGTTCAGCATACTGTCCAGAACCAACTCCAACCGCCGCCGTGCAAGCCCGGGATTTTCGTTGGGGAGGTAGATTGAGGGCGCGTTCGGAAGCCCCGCTAACATCGCGCATTCATAGTCCGAAAGCTCGTCCACGGACTTTCCGTAATGACCGTTCGCGGCGGCGGAAATTCCGTAATAACCACACCCGAAGTAAATTGAGTTGACATACAGCTCGAAAATTTCCTCTTTGGACAGCTCCTTTTCGAGGTCGAATGCCGCGAACACCTCAGCGAACTTGCGTTCGAGCCGTTTCTCCTGCGTAAACCACAAATTTTTCGCAACCTGCTGAGTAATGGTGGAGCCGCCCTGTTCAAGCGACAGCGTGGAAATATCGTGCAATAACGCTCTGGCAATGGACTTCGGGTTAATTCCGCCGTGAGTGAAGAACTTCCTGTCCTCGACCGAAACCACCGCGTCTATGTAGAATTGTGGCATATCCTCGTATTTGACGAACCCTTTCTCGGCGCGCAGCCGCTCTACCGTTTGCGTTATTGGATTCGCGGATTTTGCGTCATTCCACATGATAGCCCCCTTTATTGCAAAGAACCCGACCACACAAACGCAAATTCCCGCCAGAATTGCGATAACGATCAAAATTCGCTTGATAACCTTTTTCATAATACCACCCTTTATTTTAATTGGCAAATTCAAGCATGTTCGCTGAGCGACGCGTTTTGAATTTGCATTAGCCGCCTGTTGGTTATTTTGGATTATAACGTGCCATAATATTTGAAAAGCAAATTGAGATACCAAAATATTTGAAAAGCAAATTGAGATACCAATCCTTACTTTTATTCGCCGGATACTATATTATTGTAGCTTTTGGAAGTTACTTTATATACGATGATGTAAATCACCGCAAACAGGATGTAGCTGCCGAGCGTTGTCAACGCAAACAGCCCTGTATTCGTCATATCGAACATCCTCAAAAGCTGTGTAACGATCGGGAACGCAAACAGCATATGAACTCCCGCAGAAATAAGCGGCAAAAAGAACGTCACCAATACCTGTGACCCGATAGCCGACTTTATCTCGCGTTTGGACATTCCTACCTTACGCAGAATCCTGAACCGTTCCACGTCCTCATAGCCCTCGGAAACCTGTTTGTAGTACATAATAAGCGCTACGGAGAGGATAAACACCCCGCCCATCAGCACGCCGAGGAAGAACAGCCCGCTGTAATAGCCGCACATATTCTCGCGGAACGAAAGCTGAGTATCTATGTCAAATCCGCCCATATTCAATTTATCGTCCCAAATCCTCGGAAGATTTTCCAGTTCCATAACAAGCCGCTCCAGTTCGTCCGTGGGAGTTCCACCCTCGGTCGCGTCAAACGAATAAATAAACCTCAGGCCGTACGGGGTGGACTCCTCGCCGTAAAAATCGTCTTGATTACAGCTTATTTCCTTAATTGCCGCAGCGTCTTTTGTGAACAGATACAGCGACACGCCATGCGAAGCGTAATAGGTATCCTTGTCGAACGTAAGTTCGTGTTCAACGGGGATTATCTTGTACTCTTTGCCATTCTTGATTTTCAGCGTTCCCGCGTGCTTGAGGAAATCCGTTGTCGGCTCGTATACGGCAATTTCGCCCTCTCCCAGCTGGGGGATTCCGCTTTTGACATCCTCAAAGTCGTCAAGCAGGTACACGCACGCATTCTGAAGATACATTGCGTTGGGATCGTTCTCGTCCTCGGGAATCGGCACGCCCATATTCTCGATAACCATATCGTGCCGCAAATCAAGATAGACTTTTGTGGATTGGTTCTGCGGCGTGTAGCCAAGCTCCGTGACTTTTTCGTCAAACATCTTTATATATTGCTCAAATGTTTCTTGGTTTCCTCCATAAACCGTCGCGGTAATGTCATAGGGGAAATTCTTTTTAACATAGTCGCCGATTCCGATAAACAGTGTTGTTGTGGAGGAAATCGTCACCAGAACCATTGTCGCGAGAATGCATATTGAGGCAAGCCCCGCGCCGTTCCGCCGCATACGGTAAGCCATCTGCGAAACCGAAACAAAGTGACCCGTCTGATAGTAATAACGTTTGTTTTTCTGCAATAGTCTGCACAAAACCACGCTCCCCGCGATAAACAGCAGAAATGTGGCAATCATTACCATAATCACCGCGAGCATAAACAGAGGCACAGCCTCTTCGGGATTTTTGACCGTAACCGCGAGATAATACGCGATACCGAGCAGAATCGTCCCGATGACCGCTCCGGGGATATTCGTCCGCGGAGGACGTTCGCCGACATTACCGCTGCGAAGGAGTTCAATAGGCTTTGAGAAGTAAAGCTGCCGCAGTGAGTTCAGCAGAATCACCACAAATACAATTGCGAACCAGATAAACGCAATGATCACGCTCGTCAAATCCACGTAAAACGTGTAGCTGAGGTTCGCCGCAAGCATACGAGCCGCCAGCATTTCCGCCAGCTTTGAGAATAGGATTCCGAATCCCAGACCCGCAATCATCGAAATCAAATACACAAGCAGCGTTTCAATCATCAGCACACGGGCTATCTGCCATTTTCCAAGCCCCAGAATATTGTACAAGCCGAACTCTTTCTTTCGCCGTTTAATCAGAAAAGAGTTGGTGTAGAACAGGAAAATCGCCGAGAAAATCGCCATAACCACCGTGCCGACCGCCAGAATCAATGCCATTCCATCGCCGCCGGGCATTTCTCCAAGCAAGTAGTTGTTGCTGAGGAATGACACGATGTAGAAAATCATAATCATCAACGAGCAAGTCATAATGTACGGCGCGTATGACTTGCCGTTCTTGCGGATTCCAACCGCCGCAAGCCGGGTATACAGCCCGCCCATTATTGTTTTCCTCCGCCCGCCATTACGGTCAAAGCGTCCGAGATTTTGCGGTACATTTCGTCCACGGTGGATTGCCCGCGATAAATCTGATGGAATACCGCCCCGTCACGGATAAACAGTACTCTCCGCGCGTGTGAAGCCGCCTTTGTCGAGTGCGTAACCATCAGAATGGTCTGTCCGTGGGAGTTGATGTTCTCGAACAGCCGCAGCAGCTCATCCGAGGCTTTGGAATCCAACGCGCCCGTGGGTTCGTCCGCGAGGAGAATGCTCGGCTCGGTGATTATCGCTCTCGCAACGGCGGTACGCTGTTTCTGTCCGCCCGAAATTTCATACGGGTATTTGTTCACCAGCTCCGCGATTCCGAGCGAACGCACGGTGCGCTCCAACAGCGGCGACATCTCCGAATACTTCATTCCGCGCAGCACCAGCGGCAGCAGAATGTTGTCCTTGACCGAAAACGTATCAAGCAGATTGAAGTCCTGAAATACGAATCCGAGATTGTCACGGCGAAATGCCGAAAGCTCGCTGTCCTTGATTTTTGTCAGGTCGCGCCCGTCCAACAGAACGCTGCCCGCGGTTGGGCGGTCAAGCGCTGCCAGGATGTTCAGAAGTGTGGTCTTACCCGAACCGCTCTCTCCCATAATCGCGATAAATTCCCCCGCCTGTACGGTGAAATCCACGCCCGCAAGGGCTTCGACCTTGTTTCCGCTGAATCGCGGAACATAAGTTTTTTTCAATCCTCTGACATCGAGGAGAATGTTTTCGTTTGTCATAAAGCTACCTCTTTTCTTTTGTATGCTTTAATTATATCACATTATTTTGGGGATTTCCATAGCAAAACCCTTACAATTGTCTTACATTTTTGTAAGACGAACCCCTGCGCCTCAATGCGGGGCGAACCCCCTACGCCCCAAAGCGGGGGACAACCCTTTTCGGGGAGTTTCCCCGAGCCCACGTGCGGATAACGGGGGACAACCCTTCGGGGAGAGGGGGGGAAACTAAATCCGGCAAAAACGGGAATTCCCCCCTCTCCCCTACGGGTTTTCCCCCGATCCCTCTTTCCCATCTCCCCTCACCCCCTTCCCGTTTTTCGGTGGTAGTGAGGGGAAAGGCTGTATCTTCGTGGGGAGATTGTCATTACGCTCTCACACTCGGTTGCGATGTTTACGCACACGAAACAGTTGTTACGTTTGTCGCTGCGGGTGAGTACTGCCCGATGGTGTGGCAAGTCACCGATAGGCACAACTTTCCCTCGATGACACAGGAAAAAGGGGGTGGGGGAGAGTGGGAAAGAGGGGCGTGGGGGCTCGGGGAAACCTCCCCGAAAAGGATTCGGGGAATAATAGAAAGGGTATTGACATTTAGGAAAAAATGTGGTAAAATGCATATAGCATACTCATTTTATAGGCAATAGCCCGAAAGGTGAAAAATGGAACGATATGATGTAGTAATAATCGGCGCGGGTCCGTCGGGAATATTCACGGCGATCGAGCTGCTGCGCCGCAGCTCCGGAAAGCGGATATTGATAGTGGAAAAGGGCGTTTCCGTGGAACAGAGGAGTTGTCCGAAATCAAAAACCAAGGTGTGTATGAACTGCAAGCCGTATTGCCACATCACCACGGGATTTTCGGGGGCGGGCGCGTTTTCGGACGGAAAGCTGTCGCTGTCATGCGAGGTCGGCGGAACGCTCCCCGAGCTGATTGGCGAACAGCTTGCGCAAGAAACCATCGGATATACCGACAAGATATATCTTGAATTTGGCGCGGATACGCGTGTGGAGGGTGTTTCCAACCCCGACAAGATACGCGAGATACGCAAAAAGGCAATCAACGCAAACCTCAAGCTGGTGGATTGCCCGATTCGTCACCTCGGCACGGAAATGGCTCAGCAGCTTTATCTGCGAATCGAGAAGTACCTGCTCGAAAATGGCGTGGATATTCTGTTTTCGCATAGCTGCCTTGATATAATCGTTGAAGACGGGGTGTGCAAGGGCGCAATTATCGCGGATAACCACAACCCGAGCCGGGCTGGCAGCGCTGAAAAAACGGTTTACGGTGATGAAATCGTTATCGCAACAGGCAGAAAAGGCGCAGACTGGCTGCAAGGGGTCTGCGAACGTCACGGAATTGACCATACCTCAGGCACGGTGGACATCGGTGTCCGCGTGGAAGTCCGCAACGAGGTGATGGAGGAGGTAAACGAGGTACTTTACGAATCCAAGCTCATCGGTTACCCCGCGCCGTTCAGGAATAAAGTACGCACGTTCTGCCAGAATCCCGGCGGATTTGTCGCTCAGGAGAACTACGACAACAATCTTGCGGTGGTGAACGGGCACTCCTTTAAGGAACTGAAAAGCGACAACACGAACCTGGCGATACTTTGTTCGCACAATTTCAGTGTGCCGTTCAATCAGCCTATTGCCTACGCGAAAAAGGTCGGAGAACTTGCGAATATGCTCGGCGCGGGGCATATTCTGGTGCAGCGTTACGGCGATATTCTCGACGGAAAGCGCACATGGGAAAAAGAGCTGACGTTCTCGAATGTCCGTCCGACGCTCCCTGACGCGGTCGCGGGGGATATCACGGCGGCGATTCCGTACCGCACAATGACCAATATAATAAACTTCATCAAGGCGGTGGATAATGTTGTTCCCGGATTCGCAAGCGGCGAAACGCTGCTCTATTCGCCCGAGCTGAAGTTCTATTCCAACCGCGTCAAGATGGACGCGCATTTCAACACCAATATCCGCGGACTTCACTGCCTCGGGGATTCAAGCGGCTGGACGCGCGGGCTGATGATGGCAAGCGTGATGGGCGTTCTGATGGGGCGCGAACTGTCCGCCGATTAAACCACCGAAATGGGGCGAATTTGCCATTAAAATAAATAACGAAATTTTGCGGATTATAGGCGAAAATCCTCGTTTTTCGGAGGATTTGGAGGGCTATGATATTATCGGCGAGAGCGTTTCCGAGGGTGACAAGCGTCTGTATCTTGACAAGCTGAGATATGCTGCGGAAAACGCGGATTCGCTGATTTCAAGCGGATTCAACGCGGAGTTTTACGATTTCTACGGCGTAGACAAGTCGCGTGTAAGCTCCTCGGAGGAGATGTGTGAGCGGCTGATTTTTGAGAGCTTTGTAATGGTTCTTGAACAGGGAACAATAGAGTGTTGTGTATCCAATCGGGAATTTATGCCGGGACATTTTATTGAGCTTGTATGGGATTACGATTGGAATTTACAGAGCGCGTGGATAAATTGAATCCAAAACGCGTGTTAATTAAATCAACTAAATGGGGTGCCTTGCAAACTCAAAAGTGTCAAAATTTCCGCAGGAAATTTTGACCGGTTCCCGAACGCTGGCGAAGTGGAGCCCAAGCGTTCGGAAATTTGAGTTTGCTATTAAAATAAGAAATGGGGTGAAGTGCAAATCCAAAACGCGTTATCGGAGTGTAATTCGAGCGCGTTATAACCGGAATCAAGTTACAGGCGGCTCGTGCAAATTGCACTAGCCGAGCAAAGCTCGTCTGCACGGTTCGCGATTTGCTTTTAAGATGAGAATGAGGAGAAAGAAGAATTTGGACGAACGCATTGCCGCGTGTAAACCGGTAATGCTGTATATGCAGTGTCAGAACGAACACGCGGACGAGCCTTTGTCGGAGGAGTTTTTCGCGGATTCGCGGAAAACGTTCGGGAATGATAATCCGCTGTATCTTGAAATCGGCTGTGGAAAGGGCGGATTCGCTCTGGAGTTCGCGCGGCGGAATCCCGGGATAAACCTTATTGCCATAGAAAAAACGCCGAACGTTCTGGTTACCGGAATGGAGGCGCTGATGGCGGAAAATCTCCCGAATCTGCGGTTCTGCCTGGGGCAGGCGGAATATCTCGACCATTTGTTCCACGAGCAGACGGTGGAGCGGCTGTTCTTGAATTTCAGCTGTCCGTTTCCGAAAAAGCAGTACGCGAATCACCGATTGACTCACGCGCGGTTTCTTGAAATTTATCGGAAAGTCCTGAAAAGCGGCGCGGAGATCCACCAGAAAACCGACAATATGCATTTTTTCGAGTTCTCGATTGAGCAGTTTTCACAATGCGGATTCCCGCTTCAAAACGTCACTCTGGACTTACATAACAGCGGCTTTGAGGGGAATATTATGACGGAATACGAAAAGCGTTTCACCGATTTGGGACAACCGATTTACAGACTGGAGGCAATCAGCCATGACTCGTGAGGAAAACCAAAGGAACAAGGAGTGGAGAAAATCAGTTGCCGCGTATATTAAGGAATACGCGAAGGCGTTTAAGGTCAAAAAGCGCAGCGACGCCGTCTGGTATGATAAGGACGGAATGTTTTATTATATGTATCTGCATGAGCTGGGTCTCAACAACCTGCCGCATATCGACATTACGATTATGGCGAAGCCGTTGTGGCTGGACAATATCTACTGGACAATCGAACGGGCTTTCAAGGATTGGATAACCAAGTCCAAGGGCGTTCACTCGGATTATGATTGGTCGGTAAAGGGCTTGATACGCAAGAAAGATACCATTAACGCAGCGGATTTTTCCGACATGGAAACGGAGAAGATGGTAAGGACAGCGTTCGAGATTTTCGACAGCGTTCCTCCGATTTCGGAAAAGGACTTTTTTGAAGCCGTTGAAAGCGGCGAATATGAAAACCCCATCGGGATAATAATAACAGCGATTCGTTACAGAGATTATTTGACGGCGCGGCGGCTTGCGCAAGAGAAGATTGACGCGAAAGCGCTTTCCACGTTTTACCAACGCGCCATAGATTTTCTGGATTTCGGGGACTTAAATCAAATATATAATTGATAATGAGCGATTAATTCGCTCCATAACTCAAGGCAAGTTATCGGCTACTAGTGCAAATTGCGAAAGCGAGCGGCGCGGCATACCGCGCAGCGGTGTGCCGTGACGCTCAGGCTAGTACAAATGAAAATCGCGAAGCAATTTTCATTTGTACGGTTCGCAATTTGCTATTAAAATAAGGAGAAAAAAATGCGGAAAATAACAGGAAAATTTCATAGTGCAAGCGGGATTTGTGATGTACATTATTATATCTACACACCAGAAAATCCCAAGGCGGTAGTTATGCTGTCGCACGGAATGTGCGAGTACATTGAGCGGTATAAGGATTTCGCAAAGTTCCTTTGCGATAATGATATTGCGCTTGCGGGGAACGACCACATCGGTCACGGAAATTCCGTGCGGAATGACGATATGCTCGGTTATTTCGGGCAGGAGCGCGGATATATCAATATGGTGCGCGATTTGCACAGAATGAAGCTGATTCTGGAGCGGAAATTCCCCTCTGTTCCGCATTTTTTGATGGGGCACAGTATGGGCAGCTTCCTCGCGAGAATCTACATCTCAAAATATAGGGACAGATTGTCCGGCGCGATGATAATGGGCACTGCGGGCGGAATTACAGGTTCGATTCCGCTGCGGAGGACTTTGGATATTCTGGTGCGCAATCACGGGGATTTGTACCGAACGCGGTTTGGAAAGGCGGTGTTCGGTATATTCAATCTGCGTATCGCCAATCGCAGAACGCCCAATGACTGGCTCTCCCGCGACACGGCGAATGTTGACAGGTATAACGCCGACCCCAAATGCAACTTTATGTTTACTGTTTCTGGATATCGCGACTTGTTGAACGCGCTGCTTTGCTGCAACAGCAAGCCCGTAATTGAGAACACTCCCGCCGATTTGCCGCTGCTGTTTCTGAGCGGAGGAATGGACCCTATCGGAGAGTACGGAAACGGAGTTCGCCGAGCGTTCGTCAGGTATATCGAACAGGGCTGCGACGCGAATTTGCGGATATATCCCGAAGCGCGTCACGAGCTGATTTTCGAGTTAAACCGCAAGGAGACCATGGAGGATATTCTGGAGTTTCTGAATAAGCGGATATAACCTCCAACAGTTGCCGGAAAATAGTTGCCGGTTGTTAGTTATGCGAGTAATAACCAAAATCCGCTGTTTGGAGAGCAAGTTTATCGCGTTATAAATCAAAACAGCCTATTGGATTTCAGTCTAAGTGCGTTATAACCAAAAGCAAGTTATTGGTGATTCGTGCAAATTGCGAAAGCGAGCGGCTCGGCATACCGCGACACGAAGTTGCAAGGTGACCGCCCAAAGCGCGGCAAGGACGCCGCGCAACAAAGGCGGTCACTCGGCGCAGCGGTGTGCCGTGACGCTCAGGCTAGTACAAATGAAAATTGCGAAGCAATTTTCATTTGTACAGCTCGCAATTTGCTATTAAAATAAGGAGAAGATATGTTAGAGTTAAAATCATTGCATTATTCCCTCCCGAGCGGAGAGGAAATAATAAACGGAATTTCCTGTTCCACGGGCGGAAGGCTCACGGTAATCACAGGTCCTAACGGCGGCGGAAAAACCACCCTGGCGAGGCTTATTTCGGGAGTGGAGCAGCCCACCTCGGGGCAGATCCTGCTGAACGGCGAGGATATTACCGATCTGGACATAACCGAACGCGCCAAGCGCGGAATCGCCTACGCGTTCCAACAGCCCGTGCGTTTCAAGGGATTGACAGTGCGCGACCTGTTGGAGCTTGCGGCGGGGGAACATATGCGCGAGGTATCGCTTTGCGACTTGCTTGCAAAGGTGGGTTTGTGCGCCGAGGAGTACATCGACCGCGAAATGAGCAGCGCGCTGTCGGGCGGCGAAGCAAAGCGTATCGAAATCGCCACGGTGCTTGCGCGGAACGCTAAGCTCTCGGTGTTTGACGAACCCGAGGCGGGAATCGACTTGTGGAGCTTCTCTCGCCTTGTGGAAACATTCGAGGAGATTCGGAACAGCGCGTCCGGAGAGCTGCTTGTGATTTCACATCAGGAGCGTATCCTGTCTATCGCGGACGACATCATTGTGGTTGCGGACGGGAAAATCCGCATTGCGGGAAAGCGCGAGGAAATCCTCCCCGCGCTGCTTAAGGGCGAGTATACCTGCTCTTGCCCGAAGAGAGGAGGAGCGTGTCAATGAGCGATATTATGAACATAAACTTCAATGATATAACGGGGGAAATGCTGAAGGTAATTTCGGATTACGACAGTAAAACGGGCTTTAAGGGCGCGTACAATATCCGCGAGGATTCGCAGTGCGCGGGGCGGAAATCCTCGGAGAACATCACCATCAATCCCAAAACCGACAAGCCCGGAATCGACATCATAGTCAAGCCCGGAACCAAGGGCGAAACCGTGTTCATTCCCGCGTGTGTAACTCACACCGCTGTGGACGACTTGGTGTACAATGATTTTTACATCGGCGAGGGCGCGGACGTGGTGATAGTCGCGGGCTGCGGAGTTCATAACGAGGGAGAAGAGGACGCGCGCCACAACGGAATCCATAGATTTTTCCTTGAGCCTAATTCCTCGGTTTTGTACAAGGAAAAGCATATCGGAATCGGCAGCGGCTCGGGACTTAAAAAAATCGACCCTGTTACCGAGTGCTTTTTGAAAGAAAATTCGCGGCTTGAGATGGATACCGTTCAGCTTGGCGGCGTGGATAAATCCACGCGAACCACCAGTGCGGAGCTTGATAAAAACGCGAAAATAATCGTCCGCGAGCGCATTATGACGAATAACGCGGAGGACGCGGTGACGAAATTCTCCGTTAAGCTAAACGGCGAGAACAGCGGCGCGGATTTGGTTTCGCGCTCCGTGGCAAGAGGAAATTCCCATCAGGCATTCTATTCCGTGGTCGAGGGGAATAACCGCTGCACGGGGCATTCCGCGTGTGACGCTATCATCGCCGAAAACGGCAGAGTAGACGCTCAGCCCGCGCTTAACGCAAACAACGTTGACGCGGAGCTTATCCACGAGGCGGCAATCGGAAAAATCGCGGGCGAACAAATCACCAAGCTGTGCTCCCTCGGACTTACCAAGGAGCAGGCAGAGGAGAAGATTATACAGGGATTCCTTAAATAACCAAAAGGGCTTGATGAAATATCAAGCCCACTCAGACTGTCGATAAACCCTCGCACCGCCCCGCCGCTTTGCGGCGGGGCTTACTTCGTCAAAGCCCTAACGGCAACAGGACGTTGCTGCAAGGTCGCCAAAAGGCGGCAAGGATGCCGCCAACATAGCGACCTCGGCGGCAGGCAAAGCCTAGCCGTTAGGGCTTTTCCTCGTCTGCGAGTGTTTCTCGACAGTCTGAGAAATACGAATTAAATTGGCTTTTTTCTACAGTCTGTATGGGCTTGATGATATAATTTACAGCAATGTTGAAATCCCCGCAGCGAACGCCCCCGCCATCACCAGCGCGGAATATCCGAGAAACGAGGTTGCATAGCTTCGGCGTGGTGAGGACTCCATATATACCGTGCCGCCGCGCGAGAGCTTTAAGAGTAGCTGCGAGAAATCCGCGGAACGCGCGGCTGCAAAAATCACACCGATAAGCGTAAATGCCGCGCCAATGAACCCCGCCCAGTTTCCATCGGCGCACAAACGCAGTCCGCAGGCCATTCCGCAGAGCATTGGAACGCTCCACACAAGCCAATCCCCGAGGGCGAAAAATCCGAGCAGAAATTCTGCGGCAAGCATAATCGCGCCGACTGCCAGCCTTCCGAAGAACACCTCGCCGAAGTCCCCGTTTTGAATAGTAGGAACAACTTGTCCAATGAACACCATAGCGGCACCCGCGGCAGCCCCGCACACACCCGCAGCCGCCATCAGAATACGCGAACCGCCGCGCCGGATCTCGGGCGCGCGGACGTGCTGATATGTCTTGTCCGATTCCGATTCGGACTCTGTTTCGCTCAGCGCGTCCGTAAGCTCCGCCGGGATTTGCAGTTCGTCATCGTCATCTGTCGATTCCCGTTCGTATGTAATAACAGCGTTCGGCTCGATTTTTGGCATTACTCCACGATTTCGCGGCATTTCAACAACATTCTCCATTTTGCATACTCCTTTGTTTTTCGTTTGTTTAATACTAATTGCCGATTGAAAGTAGACAAATGATTTGCGAGGATATTTTGTGTCCTGCAAGGAAGAGGACGACGGCAGGCTGACGCCTGCCTAGGACGATGACGCAGCAGGGCGCAAAATAGACCGCAAAGAATGTCTACTTTCAGTCGGCATTTAGTATAGGGATATGCGGAGAAGCGGACAATTATTCCAACGCGGATTCCCCTCTCCGAACGGCGAGGGGAATCTTATGTATTAATGGTAGCTTGCAACCGCCATACTGTGCGTGGATTTCTGCTTGAACTTCAGCCGCAGATAGTCGGCGATAAGCGCAATAAATTCGGAGTTGGTGGGCTTTCCGCGCGAGGTATGCACCGTGTAACTGAAGATTTTGGTGAGAACGTCAATATCCCCGCGATCCCACGCGATTTCGATAGCATGACGGATTGCGCGTTCCACGCGTGACGAGGTGGTCTGATACTGCTTTGCAACTGTCGGATACAGCAGCTTTGTCACAGAGTTGATCATCTCGTCATTGGTGACGGACAGCATAATTGCCGTACGCAGATAGTGATACCCCTTGATATGCGCGGGGATTCCGACCTGGTGAATGATTTCCGTTACGGCAAGCTCCAGCTCGTTGTTGTCGGATTGCTGCTCCTCGGGGGATTGCTCCGTCATTCCGCACAGTCTGTTAATGGTGGACACCAGATATTGCGGGTCTACGGGCTTTTGCGTGAAAGCCGCGCCCAAAGCCGCCGCCTCGCGCTCAAGCGTGGGGTCTGATTCATTCGACACAATAATTACATTCGGAACGTATTTCTTTTCAAATTTAAGCCGCCGTATCACCTCAATTGCGTCACAGAACGGCATTTTTGCCTCAAGAACCGCCGCGTCGGGTGCTTCGGACTTAATGGAGTTAAGTACCGAGTTTCCATCGCACCGCCGTGTTATTGCGTACATTCCCGCGCTTTTCAAAGCCCCTGCCCAAGCCATTCCGCAGTCAGCGCTGTCATTTCCGATAAGTACCTTAATTTGATTTGTCATTTTATTTTCCTCCAATAGTTTTAATCCTGACGAAAATTTTGTTTTCCGTTTTCCGTCTGATTATATTTTACCATATTCTGGCAAATAATGCAAGAGGTTTTTGGAAATTTCTGTAAATTTTTTCCAAATTTCTGTAAATGCGATAACAATCGCACATTTTCGGATATTCGGCAAAGGTATGCTGTTGATTTAACGGAATGTATGCTTTAGATTTTGTCGAATATTGTCGATATACCGGAGCGTGTTCACATAAACGCTCTAAAAATCCCCGATTCATACACTCGATGAATCGGGAATCTTTGTTTCCTATAATCGGAACAGTTGCCGCTCGTATCGTTCAAACGCGTACTCCAGAGCGTCCAGGGAGTCGATGTTTGTCGTGCCGTTATCCAGTCGACAGTCCTTGTGGGCGGCACGTTCGTCCCAGACGGCGGATTGAATCGCGTCAATGACGTGGGGGCATTCGTTCAGAACGAAGAATCTCCCCGATGCGATAAGTCGGTTAAGCATATTGATACGCGTGTTTATCGGATGTTTGAGCGCGTTTTTGACTTCAATGCGAACCGCGCGGCGAAAACTCTTGACCAGGAGCTGCTCCGCGCTGTCGCAGCACGCAAGCGAGAGGGTAGGGAACTGCTCCTTTTGTGAGGATACAAACTCCGCGAAATTGGAAATCAAACACTCGGCGGAGCGGTTGCGCGGATCGTAGTATTCCGCGAGGACGTAAACATTCTTGAATCCCGCGTCAAATCCCGCGTGAACAAACGCGGACGCGCTGCCGCTGCCGCCGTAGTCCACCCCAATAACCGACATAATTATCGGATTTTCGCGCAAACGGTTTTCCAAATCATCTCTGCCGATTATGCTGCTCTGCGAGAATCCCTCGTAAATCCGTCCCTCGGCGAGCACCCATTTACCCAGAATAAAGCGGTCGTAAAACACTCCCGTAAATTCCCGCTTTAGCTGCTCCACATAGGTCTTGGGCAGGAAAATATTATCTTCGAGAGTGAATTTAAGCGCAAGCAAGTCTACGTTTTTGTTGTCCAGATAATCGCGCTTGACCCAGTGGTTCGGAGAATCGGGATTGGTGGTCGCGAACAGCTTCGCGCCGTCCTCGGAAAGGCGCGAGAGCAGCATTACGAAAAAATCCTCGGAGAACAGCGTAAGCTCGTCACAGTACGCGCCCATCAGCGTCATTCCTCGTATCTTGCTCTCGGACTCGGCATTTGCCGCGCCCTCCAGGTAGATTTTCCGCCCGAACATCTCCCCCTCCTTTTTGGTGATGGAATAGCTGAACGAATCCCCAAGCAGCTCTCTGAGCGGTTCAAGGACGTTGCGTTTGAGCGTGGTAAGCGTTTTTCCGCACATCAGATACGCTCTGCCGCGCGGACTTCCCGCGACCCAGAACGCCCACATAATCATCGAAATGTAGGTCTTTCCGCTGCGGACGCTCCCCTCAAAGATATTCAGCCGCCGCAATCCGCCGCTCTTCATCAGAGCGAGCGCTTGCTCTTGTTTCGGTGAAAACTTCATTGTTCGATGTCCTTTCCGATGTCATTGTACACTCCGATAAGCTCCGCCAGCTTTTCGCCGTTATCCGCAGATTGTTCGCCCATCAGCTCAAACACCAGCTTCCACACCTTGGCGAGCTTTTCTAGGTCTTTCCGCGCAAGCTCATTGATAAGCTCCTCATCGTTCAGCAGCTTGGCGAAATTCTCCCCGAACTTGATGAACTTCCGATTGTTCTTTTTGAAATAATCGCTTACATTAATTTCCTTAGCAGTCATATAGAACCCCCTTATTTTGATTGGCAAATCCTAAACCACGCAGACGTTTTGAATTTGCACTAGCCTTGACTTTTCGGGACTTTATCCCGCTTTCATCATATCAACATATCGACTGCAAAACAATGAATAATTGAAGCTCCGTAAACATATAAATGAAAAGAGAATTTTATCACGGAGGTAATTTTATGGAAGACACTAAAAATATGATTGAACGATACAAGCGCGAGCTGATGGATCTAATGAAATCCTCACCCAACCGGGGCAGCGCATCAAAACCCGCTCCCAAAGCCGGGGTGGTACCCGAAACGGATTCCTCTCCCATGACGCCCGTGCAGCCGTCACCCCGTCCACCCCAAGCCGAGGATATACCCCGAGCCGGGGTGTTGCCCGAATCCGAAATGATCAAACAGCCGCGTGTTATCGGATATGTTGAGGACGATGTGCAAGTTCCCGATGAGTATGGCAGACTGATTTCGGAAATCTCCGATAACGATGAGAGAGGCGAGGACATTGACAACGTGATTTCGGACGAGATTACCGAGAATACCGATGAGAGCGTTGATCAAATCGAACCCGAAATGCCCGAGCCGCTGCAGAGAGAATCCGCTATTGGCGCAAATCCCACCGATGAGGAACTTGCCCGTGGAAGCCGAGGAACTCCAATCGAATATCCCGAGCCTGAGTATGAGAGCTATGAACAGTTCACCGAACGGAACATCGGACGCGGCACGATTACATTCCGCGTGTACACGGCGCGCGAGGCACTGCCGATCAAGGGCGCGCGGTGCGTTCTGTCGAAACAGATCGCCGGTTCGCGGCATGAAATCATCGAAATGCTCACCGATGAAAGCGGTCAGACTCCTCCGCAGACGCTCCCTGCGCCGTCTAAAGAGCTTTCTCAGCACGTTGAGAATAACATTCAGCCGTTTGCGCTGTATGATGCAACGGTAAAAATGGACGGCTACGCTAACGTGATTCTAAAGGACATTCCCGTGTTTGACGGAGTTCAATCGATTCAGCGTGTGGCGATGGTTCCCGATGCCGATGACGGTGAGTCGGAGATAATTACGGAGGTGCCTAATGCCAACGAGTAATTTGCCGTTTGTTCCCGAACGGATAATAGTCCACCTGGGAACGCCCAATTCCGATGCTGCGAACGTTTCCGTGACGTTCCCCGACTACATCAAAAACGTTGCCTCCAGCGAGATTTTCCCGACATGGCCCGAGGCGGCTCTGCGCGCGAACATCTATGTTCAGATTTCGTTCGCGCTCAATCGCGTCTACACCGAGTGGTATCGCTCGCGCGGGTACGATTTCGATATTACCAATTCCACCCAGTACGACCAAGCGTTCGTTTACGGGCGCGACATCTTCGGAAATATCTCTCAGCTTGTTGATGAGATCTTCAACAACTACATAGTCCGCCGAGGCAGTGTAGAGCCGATGTTTGCGATGTTCTGCAACGGCACGACCGTTACCTGTCGAGGATTGTCGCAGTGGGGAACGGTTTCGCTGGCGAATCAAGGCTACACACCGTATGAAATTTTGCAGTACTATTACGGTGACGATATTGACATTGTGTACAACGCGCCGATTTCCGAGAATATTCCGAGTTATCCCGGCACACCGTTTGGGTTCGGTTCTTCGGGAAACGAGGTTCGCACTATTCAGGTGGAGCTGAACCGAATCAGGCAGAACTATCCAGCAATTCCGCGAATCGTTCCCGCAAACGGAATCTTCGGCGAGAGCACCACGCAAGCGGTAATGATATTCCAGGAGGTGTTCGGACTTCCCGTAACAGGCATTGTCAACAAATCCACGTGGTATCAGATAAAGTACATCTTCACAGCCGTAAAAGGACTGTCCGAGTTGGGCGGCGAGGGACTTACCACCGGTGAGGTTACCAATTACTGGGACGAGGATTTGCGCCGCGGAGATTACGGTCAGGGAGTTCGCGCGCTGCAATACTACCTGAATGTAATCGCGTATTTCAATTCCGAAATTCCGTCCGTTCCCCAAACGGGAGTATTCGGCGCGGAAACCGAACGTCAAGTGAAAGCGTTTGAAACGTTTTACGGTCTTAATCCCGATGGTATTGTGGATTTCCGCACCTGGCAGCTTATCAGCAAAATCTATAATGATATTCTGAACGGGCTTCCCGAGGGCTATGAGGGAGCGGCAGCGGAGATTTACCCCGGCTACATCATCACTCCCGGAATGCGCAACAACGATGTTCGCGAAATGCAGACCTATCTGCGTGTAATCGGTCAGAATATCGGGCAGATTCCCGTAATAGATGTCACGGGATATTACGGACCCGAAACCGAACGCGCGGTTACTACGTTCCAGCGGCTGTACGGCTTGGAGCCGTCGGGGTATGTCGGAAGTCCCACTTGGGACGCGCTCGCGCGGGAGTACAACTACATTATGTTCGGCACAGAGCGCACGGGATAAAATGAAACAAAAAAGCCCCCGAACCGCAATAGAGCGGCTCGGGGAATAACTTTGTAAAATTACACAGGCAAAATGTAAAAAATTGGGAGAGATAGATTCAAAACAAATTGACAGTTAACGGAAGGTACACCTGTGCAATTTCGGGAGGGAAACGCCGAGATTGCATTCGGCAGTCACCCGAAAGAAAATGGAAGATGGAATAAGGCGATTTTCGGAATAATTATAAAACGATAGTGAAGATGTTTCGTGGCTCTTGCCTTTCCATATCTTTATTTTACCATATTTTTTTGAAATGTCAACTATTATTACAAAACTGTAATAAAATTGTAATAAAATTGTAATAAAATTGCTGTTCTCCTTGCGTGAGGAGAACAGCGGTGAATAATTATGACTTAACTATATTATAGCACGATTCGCAGATTTTTTGCGCTATGTATGGTTTATTCATCGTGTAGAGATGGATTCCGTCAACACCGTTTGCGGCCAGGTCGATAATCTGGTCTATCGCGTAGGCGATTCCCGCGTCACGCAGCGCGTCCGGGTTGTTCTCGTATCTGCTGATTATCCGCACAAATTTCTGTGGCAGAGAGGCTCCGCAAGTCGACACCATTCGCCTAATCTGGTTCGCGTTTACACACGGCATTATTCCCGCCTCAATCGGAACGGAAATCCCCGCCGCGCGCGCCTTATCCCGAAACTCGTAGAATGCCGCGTTATCGAAAAACAACTGCGAAATCAAATGCTCCGCGCCCGCGTTCACCTTGATCTTCAGGTTCGCGATGTCCGCGTCAAGGGACTCGGATTCGGTATGCCCCTCGGGATAGCACGCGCCCGAAAATCCGAGAGAACTGCGCTCTTTCATATACGCGATCAAATCCGAAGCGTGGGCAAAGTCCTTTTTGGGCGGAATATCTGGATTGATGTCGCCGCGCAGCGCGAGGACGTTCTCGATTCCGCGCGACTGCAAATCCTCAATAGCGGCGTCAACCTCCGCAAACGTGGAGTTCACACAAGTAAGGTGAACAATTGTTTCCGTATGGAACTTGTCCTTGATTATGGACGCAACATCCGCCGTTGAGCACCCGGGGACGCTGCCGCCCGCGCCGTGCGTAACGCTGATGAAATCGGGCTTCAGCGCCGCCAACTGTTCAAGTGTCTCTTGGAGATTATCCAGCATTCCGTCCTTTTTCGGCGGAAAAATCTCAAACGAGAACACCGTCTTGCCGCCCTTAAAAAGCTCCTTGATCTTCATTCCGCACTCTCCGTTTTCAATGTTTTGAGCGCCTGAGCTATCTGGTCGGGGCAAGATGTGGGCTTCATTCCGCATTTGATACCCTCAAGCCGCTTGATTACATCATCAACCGACAGACCGATAAGCAGCGAGGAAATACCTTGCAGATTGCCGTTGCAGCCGCCCTCCACCGTAAGCGAACGGACTATCCCGTCCTCAACCTCAAAAATCATCTTGCGGGAGCAAACTCCCTTTGGTGTATATTCGTACTTCATATTAACTCCTTATCTGAATGGCAAATTGAGAACCGTTCAGATGAAATCCGCTTTGCGGATTTCATCTGAACTAGCCGAGCGTCACGGCACACGCTGCGCGTATGCCGCGCCGCTCGCTTTCTCAATTTGCACGAATCACCGAACACTTGTTTTGGTTATAGTGTACTAAACTCGTGCCGCCAATAGGCACAACTTCCCCGAAACGAAACAGGAAAAAGGGGGTGGGTCAGCTCTCGGGCTTCGCCCGAGAGCTTAGCGTTTTTGGCTTGCAATTGCCATTATGGCAATTGCATTTCGCGCTGCGCGCGAAACCGCCAAAAGCCGCAGCCGCCGATAGACACAGCTTTCCTGTGATGACACAGGAAAAAGGGGGTGGG